>NZ_JAGGKG010000009.1 GCF_017873435.1 Paenibacillus turicensis
AGACGACGAGGTAGATAGGCCTGAGGTGGAAGTACAGTAATGTATGGAGCTGACAGGTACTAATCGGTCGAGGGCTTATCCAATAGTAAAACGCATAGTTTCGTTTCGGATTCAGTTTTCAAGGTACAACCTTGATTTATCTATGAATAATATTCCCTGATAGCTCAGTTGGTAGAGCACTCGACTGTTAATCGAGTTGTCACAGGTTCGAGTCCTGTTCGGGGAGCCATATGGAGAGGTGTCCGAGTTGGCCGAAGGAGCACGATTGGAAATCGTGTAGGCGTCACAAGCGTCTCGAGGGTTCGAATCCCTCTCTCTCCGCCACTATTATTCAATCCATTTATGGCCCGTTGGTCAAGCGGTTAAGACACCTCCCTTTCACGGAGGTAACAGGGGTTCGATTCCCCTACGGGTCACCATTAAAATACTTGCTATCAGAGTGAGTTATATGTTAGAATAAAATGTATATGTTATTTGGAGGCTTAGCTCAGCTGGGAGAGCATCTGCCTTACAAGCAGAGGGTCGGGGGTTCGAGCCCCTCAGCCTCCACCATTTAATATCTCCACCATTTAATATAATATCGCGGGGTGGAGCAGTTCGGTAGCTCGTCGGGCTCATAACCCGAAGGTCGTAGGTTCAAATCCTGCCCCCGCAATTGCAATACCTTAATGTGGAGCCGTGGTGTAGAGGCCTAACATGCCTGCCTGTCACGCAGGAGACCGCGGGTTCGAATCCCGTCGGCTCCGCCATTATTGAACTAATTGCAGATATAATCTTATATGGCTTGGTAGCTCAGTCGGTAGAGCAAAGGACTGAAAATCCTTGTGTCGGCGGTTCGATTCCGTCCCAAGCCACCATTTAAGTAATACAATAGCATATGCCGGTGTAGCTCAATTGGTAGAGCAACTGACTTGTAATCAGTAGGTTGGGGGTTCAAGTCCTCTCGCCGGCACCATTGTGGGGGCTTAGCGAAGTGGCCAAACGCAGCAGACTGTAAATCTGTTCTCGTCGAGTTCGGTGGTTCGAATCCATCAGCCCCCACCAGTTTTTTTATAGGGGCATAGTTTAAAGGTAGAACAACGGTCTCCAAAACCGTTGGTGTGGGTTCAATTCCTGCTGCCCCTGCCAATATTACTTTCTTTACATTGTGGCGGTCGTGGCGAAGTGGTTAACGCACCGGTTTGTGGATCCGGCATTCGGGGGTTCAATTCCCCTCGACCGCCCCATTAATTTAAGATTGTAATACAGAGCCTTATGATCTAATCATTGGGTTGATTTTTTTCTGATGTGGCGGTCGTGGCGAAGGGGTTAACGCACCGGATTGTGGTTCCGGCACTCGTGGGTTCGAAACCCATCGATCGCCCTTTTGATTACAATATATTGGGGATTAGCCAAGCGGTAAGGCAACGGACTTTGACTCCGTCACCCATAGGTTCGAATCCTATATCCCCAGCCATTTATATGCGGACGTGGCTCAGCGGTAGAGCATCGCCTTGCCAAGGCGAGGGTCGCGGGTTCGATTCCCGTCGTCCGCTCCATATACGGCGCCATAGCCAAGTGGTAAGGCACAGCTCTGCAAAAGCTTTATCCCCAGTTCAAATCTGGGTGGCGCCTCCATTTTTATTACACATGCGGGAGTGGCGGAATCGGCAGACGCACAGGACTTAAAATTATGTCGTTCTGTTCGCGCTATTTCTAAACTATCCGTAAGGCTTTACGGTACTTGTAACGCAAGGATTACGCATACTATTATGATACGCTATATATAATCCGAGAACGTCTCCTAACGTACATTTTACGAAAGGAGGCGTTTTTTGCGTTGTCTAATGTTAATAGGGTTCGCCGTACAAACGCTATATCAGCGCCCGCTAACGGACTAGCTCACGCCCTTGAATCTACGGATTTTGACGCAGCTATCTCCGCGTTATTACGTGATTGTAAGGAGCGTAACTTATCCATACGCACGTCCGAGTATTACGAGGATATTTTAACGATGTTAGCACGAGAGTTAAAAGAACGACATATTTATCGACCGATTGACGTTAAGAAGACACACATTATGGAGATAATCACGGATAAGCGGGAGCGGGAAGGAAAAGCAGACGCAACTATGAACAAGTATATTCGTGGGTGGCGAGCTTTCTTTAACTTTTTACGCGCAGAGGGTCACATAACGGACTCACCGTTTGATACGATCCGCGAGATCAAGTCAGAAAAAAAGATTATACAAACGTTTACAGAGGATCAGATTAAAAAATTAATGTCCGTCCCAAATCGAAATACCTTCACGGGGTTTAGGGATGCGGTCATAATGTTACTTATGCTCGATACGGGCCTTAGGCTAGAGGAGGTAGAAGGCATTAGGATCGACAATATTTACTGGAAAGAGCGTCAAATCAAGGTTCGAGGAAAGGGAAATAAAGAAAGACTCGTTCCTTTTTCGCCTAAATTAGATGAACAACTACGTGAATATGTCGCGCATCGTGGATTATTAGAACACGATTTTGTATTCGTTAATATTGATAACAAACCATTTAAGCGGAGAGGCATTCAGCAAGCAATAAAGAACATTGGGGCCGAGGCGGGTATAAAGGGAGTACGGGTTTCGCCACACACGTTTAGACATACCTTTAGTAAAATGTATATTATGCAAGGTGGTGACGCTTTTAGTCTACAGAAAATATTGGGTCACACCTCGTTAGATGTCGTGAGGATATATGTCAACCTTTTCGGTGTAGACTTATCCGGTCAGCACACGAAATATAGTCCGTTAAATAACCTAGACATCTAGCCTATGTTTTTACGGAGGATTAACGGGAAATTAGCAATTATAAGCGTTCGGACGTATAAATAGTAGGAAGACGACAAAGAGGCGTAGATTTGCGGGAATATTCCGTAGGTCTGCGCCTCTTTTTTCGTTTATTATTCGAGTCCGCTTAAATCTACGGCCGTTCTATCGGGATTATACTCGATTAAATCGCCGGGAGTAACGTTTAGACCTCTACACAAACCTTCTAATGTATCATAGTCAATTCTTTTTGTGGCGTTGGCCGATAGAGAAGTTATGGTATTACGACTTACGCCGGTTAGTTCTACCACTTCCTTATTGCTTAAACCTCTTTCTTTCATAATATCTCCTAGACAACATCTAATAGACATGAGAAACCTCCCGAAAATATTTATGCACAATATGTTGACATGCTGAAATAAAAGATGTAATATTAAAACATGCACAAGAAGTCAACATCTTGACTTAAACAGTATATCATCGATTTACAGAAAAATCTATAACTTTCTGATTATTTGCTGTACCCATTTTTAGGAGGCGATTATATGACGTATAGTAGCGGGCGACTTATTAACGGTAGACTTTACGTCCGCACACGTAGAGGTAACTGGATTAATTTACTATTGTTAACTCAAATTTAAGGAGGATTTACGATGAAGAAAATTAAAATTGACGGGTGTGACGCGTTCATAATTAAGGAGAACCTAGTTGTAATAGTTGACATCGAGCGGGGACAAGCGATTCTCACACGTTTATCTGAACTGGACGGCGTTCAGTATCCGAACGCGGATCGCGGCGTACACTTCGAGACTCCGTTGACTATTCAATCGCTACACAAAATTTTTACCGCTGAAAGTGAACTGGATTTGCTAATTAGCGCAGTTCTCGATTAGTTGAGAGGAGGCGGCAAGTATGGAAATAGTAAATGTTGTAGAGTTATACGACGGTCTTGACGTTGTTGGTGAAGTGGGTCGATACGAATTTAAAGCGATTAAAGTGGGACGCACCTCGGTTCTACGTGCGGATTTGAACCCGCAAGAGACGTGGTTATCGATCGAAAAGGTCGAACGAGTTGGTAGAGAACTCCAAGTAAGCCGCGGAACGGAAGCGATGGAAATGTTATTTAGTGTGCCGGGGCATTTGACTATTGATGAAATTGCGGCTATGTCTGCGGTGGACCTTTTGGTTTATTTATCGAAAGCGGGTTCGCTTACAACAAGGCAAGGGGAATCGGTCTTATTATGACGTATAAACTTCTCTAATTCCTGCGACTCGGAGCGGCAACTCCGTTTGGCTAGTCGCATTTATTGATAGCTAAGAAAGGGTGCGCGGGTGGCTCCGTGATTCAGGCACGCCCTTTCTTTTTTTTAATGCGAGATTAACAATCGAGCCTAAACGGCTTAGACTATATAGGAGCAACAAAAAAAAGAGGGGGTTCCATTATGAGTGAATTACGTCGTTTGAGTAAAATTGCAATCGAACAAAAAGCCAGTGTATTAAGTGCGGATCGGGGCGGCTACTCTCCGACGCATCACGACCTATTCCGTATACACTTACCCGCTCTACAGGAGAAACACAAAAAGGGCGACGCGAGAGACGCGCTCTTTCTTCTCTTGTATTTACATGCGTGGGTTAATGGGACCGAATCCAATGATTATTATATGTGGGCGTTTCCAACCGTAACGCAAATACACGAGGACACGGGTATACATGGCGATAGAATAAGCAAATTATGCGAACTTCTCGAAACGGAAGGGTTACTTATAACAAAGAGAATACCTTGGAATGGGCATACAAAAAAAATGTACTTGCCACTTTTTTACGCAAGAGAGGTAATTCCCGTAAACGGGGCGGCTTAATTCCCGTTTATAGGAATCGAGTTAATCGTGTTTATAGGATTATAATAATAACGAATTTAACAATAACGAATTAATAATAATAAACATTACGCCTCATTATTCAGTCGTTTCACTCCTTCATTTTCGGCGGCCTATTATTTAAAAAAGAGATAGACGCAGTTAATTAATAGTTCCTGAACGGAAGTGAAGGTGAGGAACGATAGTGACGAAAGGTTACGTAATAGTATGTCATTCTACTAGGGAGAAGATTAATGTGCGGTTTATTGAAGCCATCCAAAAGTATCAACAAACGGGAGACAGTGTCGTTTTTACAATAATTCGCGATGCTATGAGCATTGATTATATGAACTCACAAACGGGTATGAAATTCGAGAAGCCCGAAATGTATGTCGCCTTTCGGTGCTTACGTCTTCTTAGGGGATTTTTAGCGACTATTAAATATACACTTACTGATTACGGGCTTCACTCAAGCAGAGATACGCCGGAGCATATTTTTTCGGAGTTCTCGGCGGCTATAAAGGGCTGGACGGGGATTGATTTAACTGTGGAGAACTTCACGGAACATGAGGATTATCTTTCTAGGTATCTCCCAACATTCAACGACTTAAGACGTGCCTATGAAAGAATAATCGGCGTCCGACCTACGTTGTGGCAACTTTTTACGGAGGAAATTGTAGAAGAGAATTGGATCGAACTACAAAAGGCACTAGAGTACGCTATCCGGCGGGTTGATACCTCTCGATCAGAGCGAGAAATTGTCCGCTATATAAACAGTGCCACACGTACGGCGTATTATCGTAATCAGTTTGAGGGAATGCGACGAGTTCGCCGAGGCGGAAAGACGAGGTATGTCGTGCCTACCTACTACGGACCAATTTACACTATTTTCGGAAGAGCTAACTTTGACTTAGACTCAATTACTAAGAGGCAATCTAAACTAATTGATCGCATAATCGAAATAGTGAGGGAGGATCATGCTAAAGGTGAGACGGATAGATACAACGTCGATTTGCGAGGAGGCTATAGAATAAAGAATCGCTATATTGCGGACCGGATCGGAGTGCACGAGGCAAGTTTAAGTCGAGCACTAGCAAAAATAAAAAGTGTTAAACAATGACGTATTAATTTAATAAGTGAGAAACAAGCGGGGGAAATTTTCATAATATGTTTGATTTTAATATAAGTAACCATGCCGAGTGCCTGACGGTGTGGTTACTTTTTTATTATTTATTTGTAGCAATAAAATACTACTACAAAAGGAGGTAAACCCATGTTATTAACGTCGGAAGTGATTCGTATTTGTCGTATTAATCTCGGAATGTCACAAGGAGAATTAGCTAGAGCTTCGGGAGTCTCTTGTCCAATGCTCGGCGCGATTGAGCGAGGGGACCGTGCCTTATTGCCCCACGTCGCACGTAGTATCCGCCAAGCTTTAAAGTTAACAGACGCACAGATTGACGATATTGTAAAAGCGCACAAAAGAGTAAATAAAAATGGGAGTGGTATCTAAATGCCCGTTACTGTTACGCAAGATGAACATATTACGGTTGTTAAGTACGCAGATGATAAGCGTCCGTTAAAGATTGAGCCTTTTGTCCTTGATTGTGCGGAAGACGAATCTATTTTTAAACAAGTTGATTCCTATATAACTAGGGTATCCAATGCGCCGAGCAACCTTGCAAAAATGGACGAGTCAAAGTTTTACGCATTAGTTGAGCGATTATCCGTAATGGTTTGTAAAGAGTTCTCACCGTTAAGGACTTGGGGCGTTACGAAACAAGGAATACGTGGGATTGTTTTATTTATTCTTCAAGAGGGGATTGCGGCGGGAGAATGGCCGGAGTATTACCCAGTATCAAGCGATACTTTCGTCCAAGCGGGGGCTGATTATGTTGAATAACTCAGTTTGGCGACTTAGCCCGACCACATTAGCGGCCTACACGGAGGATCGCGAGATCATGCGAAAGATTAGACGATCATATCCGGACTTTACAGAAGCGGCGACTTACGAAAAAGACGGTGTTATATTTGCGCGTCAATATCGTATATCATCAGATCGCAAGCGGGTTGTTCGTCGTTTATTCAATGTACCAATAACGTAAATATTGCGGTAAATTACCGCCTTTAATGCTCGGAGGATGTAACACCTTAACGGGCTGTTTGTCGTGCCTGAAGTCGTGTAAATTCAACGAAAAGAGTACCGAATATGGAGGGAGGAGAGCGGGTGTATGACCGACGAGCGGACGCAAAATCCTATTGTCCATATTTTCGAGGGGCTGATGCAGCTTGTGCTTTGCTTCGGGCGATGAGCAAAACGGACACACGATGCAAGGTATTTCGAGGGATTAACTCGGTGCGTTGCCGTTACTTAGACTCTCAAATATGCAAAAGGGGCTGATTTAGGGTGACAATCACGGTATATCAACAAGTATTTGTTAGCGGAGATAAGACGCGCGCTCACGTCACTATCGTTGATAGCTCCGGCAAAGTATTAGGGCGGCGTTTTACTGATTACGAGGCTTATCCGCTTGCTCAAATTGCGGCGGATAATACGCAATTTTTGTTGCGAGTGCTCAAGCGCAGCTTGTCGCCTAAACGTGTTATCTACGACTGTAATGTACGCGGGAGATACGAGTATAAAGCGAATTCTGGCGGTTTTGAGGGTATGCTGTTAAGCCATCCGAGGATTGACGAAAAGGACACACCGCGTATTCAGTGGGTTGAGCCAAGCACAGAAGACGAAGAAGAGGATACGGAATAACATGCGGCCATTAATTATTGCAACGTTTGTTAATCTCAACGGGATTAAGCCTTTATTCGCCGCACAATTATACGACAAGCACGGTAATTATACAACATCGGTTGTTTGCCCTTGTGACAATCCCGAACTCGCCGTTCAAGTTGCGTTAGAAATGGTTGAATTTGCGGGCTACTTTGGAATAGTAGATTTTCATACGTCTGACCGCAGTTTGTTTGTTGCGGCAACGTTAGAACCGGACCTAAACACTGAAATAGTCCATGAATCAGATACGTCAAATATTTATCGCGAGGTAGTGAGTGGGTCTGATATATACCTAGAGTTTTATCCAGAGGAACAGCAAGAGGAAATAGAAGAAGAAAGACCAAAGCTAACCGGATGGCGAGCAAAAGCAGTCCGTTTTTTAGAGCACCTAATTTTAAAAATATACAACATGGAGGTAAGAAGTAATGAAAAAGTTTCAGGCGATTGAGGACTTTATAGCTAAACACAACACAGTTGGAGAACGACGTGCGGAATTGGAACATCGACGTAAGTCTGCAATCGAGGAAGTGCAAGCACTAAAAGCGGAATATACCGCGGCTGTGCGAAAATCGGTACTTGAGGGCGAGGATAACGTAGCGCTTATCGAGGAGCTAGACGGAAAAATTCAACAGGCGGAGCGTACTTATAGACGAATAGATGCAGAGGTAAGTCTTGGATTAACTCTTACAAATGATGTAGACGGTAGAGAAGCGGTAGCTGATGCGTGGAATACCGATTACTACCCAAACACTATTATGAGAGATACGTTAGAGCCCGCATTAGAGAAGCTTAAAGACGCAGGGCGCGCATACGCAGAGGAATATCAACGAGTCCTAACTATCCTCAACGATGTTGATGCGCTTCACTATAAAACGAAAAAAGCTTTGGGGTGGAATTATGAGTATAGGCTACATGATATAAAAGGAAGAATGCGCCACACGAACAGCCCGCTATATATGGCGCGACTTGATGAAACCGATCTTGAGGATATTAATGCGGGAACACTTCCTCAAAAGTTACAAAATTAAAGGGGGGCTATCTATGAGGTTAGGTACAACATTTTCGCAACTTGAAGAAATGAAAGTAATGGCGGGGGGTTCGCCGGAGCGAATTGCGAAATACAGTACGGCAAAAAGAGAGTACGAAGCGGCTATTGCCCATTTGTTTAACGACGAGTCCGTCGCAGAGTTTGTCCAGTACCCCAATCTAAACTATGTTAATGAACTAGAACAAAAAGCGGCAGAAACCGGCGATCCGGACGATGAGGCAAGAGCAATCATCATGAGAGATAGATACACACACAACGAGAATAGTAATAATAAGTCTAAAGACTGGCGGGCGTCTCGTAAAAAGCTCACCGAGTTGGTGAATAGTGGCGGTCCAGTAACTAAAGGGGACTTAGACGAAGCGCATCGCCTTGTCCGCTATAACTCATCGACAGAAGTGCGGGTCTTATATGCTACGCTAAAACGCAAATTTGAAGGCAACAAAACGGCTGACGAGTAATCGTCGGCTTTACTTTTTATAAGGAGTGGTGATTTTGCAATTATTTAAACGCTCGGGTGTCAAAATCGGCGGTAAAAATGTACATGTACGTAAAATTACGCCCGCAAAATGGCGAGAGCTCTTTGAGGCCGTTGAAACATTACCTCAACTTTTACTTAGCGTAGTAGCGGCGCCGGAAGAACAACGTTCGGCCTACTTAGTGTTAGTCCTAGAAAAGGCACTAAACGACGTTGTTAGCGTAACAGCGGTCTTAACGGGACTAGACGAAAAGTTTATCGAAGAGAATGCCGCCCTTGACGAGTTAGTGTTGTTTTTTGTGGAAACGTTACGAGTGAATAATTTCGGTAAACTCTTGAAAAGCGTCCAAACCTTAGTAACTATGGGAAGCGGATCGGCAGAGCTTTCCAGTGACATAACTTAATGAAAGTAGGTGACGAACATTAGTGACGCAGTAGACGTCGGAGCAATACGCGCCAAGATCGAGGTTGATTTAAGCGCATATAACTCCGGAATGGAGAGCGCGAAAGCCAAGGCGCAAGAGTTAGGCGTTGCCGGTAAAAAGGCGGCTACAGATATGGCCGCTATCGGCGATACTGGCGAGAAAATCGGCCAGCTAACTAAGACTCTCGATAACATTAACCAAAAAATCGAGATACAAAAACGCAAGATGGCGGAGCTAAAAATGTCAATCGCTTCGACGTTTGATTCCGCTAAAAAGAGCAAGCTACAAGAGCAACTAGTAAATACCGAGGCTAATATGTTACGGCTTATTCAAGCGTCTGATAATACCGCGGCTAGGCTTGCGGCGCTTGAGGACTCGACAAAACAAGCCGGCAACCAATTCGCCTCGTTTAACGGTAAACTTAAAGAGATCGGACTAAGTGCGGACCAAGTTAGCCGCGTCGGCAAAGCGCTCGGCGAGGTTAACGCAAAACCCACGGAGACGCAGATCAAAGCGGTACGAGAGGAGCTTGTAAGGCTAGGAGCAAGCGCGGATCAAATCGAAAAGGTTGAGCGTGAGCTCAAAGAAACGGAAAAGCAAGCGGATAAGACTAAGCAAGGTATGGCGGGGCTAAACTCAGCTTTAACGAGTCTTGGCGCAGGCTTTGCGGCGAAATCAATCGTTGATACCGTAACTAGTCTCGCAGACGAGGCAAACAAGTTGCAAATGTCCTACAGCGGCGTAACCGCCGTTAGTAAGGCGTTAAACGTGGACGTTTCCGAGTCAATCGGCTTAGTCGAAGAGTTAAGCAATCGTTGGGGGCTCAACCAAACAACGCTCGCCGAGACGGTTAAGACGTACCTGTCCGCAGGCTTAACGCTCAAGGAGACGAAGGACCTTATTATCGCAACAGCCGACGCAGCTGCGTATAATCGTCAAGCTCACTTATCGTGGGATGAGGCGATATTACAGACAGCGCGCGGTATTAAGCAAGGTAATTCGGAGCTTACGGACGCGGCGGGGATTACAACGAATCTATCCGTTATGTACGATCGGTATGCTAAGACTCTCGGCACGACCGCGGGGAAACTAACAGAAGCCGGCAAGGTCCAAGCGGCTTATAACGGCATGATTAACGAGTCGGCTATGTTCGTCGGTAATGCGGACGAGGCGATGGCGGGCTATACCGGCGTGCAAGCTACGTTTACAAATACGATTAAACAAGCCCGCGCAGAGATCGGAGGCGCGTTTGTCCCAGCGCTACAAGAAGTGTTGGAGCTTATTACGCCACTAATAAAAAATACCGCCGATTGGGCGTCGCAAAATAAAGAAGTAATCGCCGGAACTGCCGCCGCGGGCTTGGCGATTACCTCGCTTATATCTGTAGTGGGCGCATTATCCGCGGCGTTTGTCGTATTAAATTCGGCGATGGGTGGAATCGGAGTTGTACTTACGCTCTTAGGTGCGGTAGCTGCCGGAGTTTTGGCGTATGGAGCGGCGGCAGATAGTGCGTCGGGGTCGGTATTGCGCCTCGCAAATAGTCAAGGCGAACTTAACGCTAAAATGAAAGATGCGGCAAACTGGACGTCTACAGACCTAAAGAACGCTAGAGAAGATATTAAACAGCTAGAGGATTTGGTAGCCGAGCGCAGGATTTTACAATCCAAGATGGATGAACTTCGCGCAAAAATGCCGGATATGTCAAACCCGCAGCCCGGTAACCCAGACCCTGAGCTAACCCGCGAGTTGATAGAGATACGAAAAGGTATCGACGAGATCGACGACGCGTTGCGCGATCTTGATTTTAAAACGCCCGAGGAGGCGGCACGAGCGATTGATGCGCTAAAAGAGGCGACGAAAAATGCGGTTAATGCGACGTTACAGGAGCAAGACGCAACCTTTGCTGCGGCGGCGGCGAACAACGAGCGTCTTAAATCTCTCGAAGCTTCGTTAACGGTTTACGAACAACTAAATGCACGCCAAACGCTTGATGCGGCCCAAAAACAAGAGTTACGCGACGCCACAATAGCGCTCACTTCGGCATATCCGGGGTTAAATGCGGTAATGGACGCAGAGGGGCGTTTGCGTGTGACTAACATCGAACTAGCCGGCCAACAGATCGCCGCGGAAAGGGATATGTTAAATGCAACGCTGAATTATGAGGATCAGCGATTAGCGTCGTTACAGCGGACGACCGAGGCTCAAAAAGAGTCAATCGAGGCGCAGATAAAAAATTACGAAGCACTAATGGCAACCATGCTCGACGTTATTAGCACAACAAACAGCGCGAACACGCTCCAGCAAGAAAAGAATTACGTCCGTAGCATGGGTGAGGTTAATAGCCTATACTCGGAGCAAAACCAAGTACAAGCCTCATTAAACGATATTAAAGCACGTCGCGCAAAACTAAGCAGCGGAAACATACCGAGATCGGGCGGATCGCGGAGCGAGGGACTTTACGATACATCACCGGCGAAAGCGAAAAAAAGCGGCGCCAAGACGCAGAAGTCCGGAAAATCAGCCGCAGAACTCGCAGCAGAGGCGCGCAAGAAAGCGTACGACGCAGACTTAGCGACTATCCGATACATGTCGGACTTTTACGACTGGGACGCGGACATGCAGATTAAAAAATACGAGGAGCTGCAGAAGAAGCACGCGAAGTTTTTAAAAGAGTCTCAAGCGGACGCACGAACGCTTAACTTGCAGCTTAAACGTTTGGGCGAAGATAGCGTCAAGTCCCGTTATGAATTCTCGGCGGAATGGATCACGAAAGAGGAGCGCCGCATGGAAGAATCCGGCAAGACCGAAACGGAAATCGCACAAATGAAGCTTGACGCATGGACGAGAGTTCGGGATAGACACGCAAAGGATTCGGAGCTTTATAAACGGGCAGACGAAGAAGTTTATCGGGCGCGCAAAGACCTCACAACGAAAACGACGAAGCTTGCGATTGACCTCGTTAAGACGCAGAAATCATCGATCGACACCGTTAAAAAGGCGGAGATCGAAGCGATCAAACAACGCAAGCAGGCAGCGCTTGCGGACTATGACGCGCGAATTAAGGCTATCGACGAATTGTTGGCGAAGGAAGCCGAACTAAATTCGGACATTGACTACGAAACACAATTACGCGAGAAAAACGCACGTATCGACTTGCTCGCCTCTGCTGTCGGTCCCGAAGGCATCCAAGAGCGCGAAGACTTGATTAAAGAGCGCGACCGAATGATCCTCGAACACGATCGGGACTTACGCAAACGCGAGCTTGAGTCGCAGAAAAAGGCGCTAACGGACGAGCGAACTATCGAGGAAAAGAAATACGACGATAAAATTCAACGTACTGAAAATCTCTACGATATGTTACTTACCGCATTTGACGGATATAGTGGCGATATTAAAACGATAGAGGCGGTACTTGCGGACTTCCGTGTATCCGAAGCGGCTCGTGCTAATACGAAAATTCTCACGGAGCTTGACGCATTTATCGTACAGTATAACGCAAAAATGGCGAAGGTTGCCGTGTTACAAGAGTCTGACGATTTAGCTACGTACAACTCGAACAAGGAGGCTTGGGTTGCGGCTAAAGCGATGGGGAACACGCAAGAAATGGCGAGACTTAACGCAGAAAACGAAGCACTCCGTAAGAAATACGGTATAAAAACTGACGACGGTAAGAAACTCCAATCGTTCCGTGTCGGAGGCATTGTACAGGGCGTTGGTGACGAACCTGTCGTTGTTAAAGCGCATGCCGGCGAAATGGTGTTAAACGATCGTCAACAGGCGGTACTTTGGGACGCAATAAACGGAGGCATCCGTGTGCAAAACCCGTCAAATAGCGGCGGAGATACGATTATACACAACACATTTGACATGTCTGTCGGAGAGGTAACGCTCGAAGATAATGCGGATATAGCAGCAATGTACAATGAACGTCGCAGGTCGGTTGAACGATTACAAACTCAAGGAATTAAGACGCTCTAGTAGTTGGGGCGTCTTTATCATCTAAAGGGGGAGTTTATTTGAATATAGAATTTGATTTTAGTGGGTTTTTAAAGGGAATAGATAAATCAAAAGAGGCGCTAATTAAGGCGGCAGGGGTCGGAGTAGATAAAGCGACCGACAGTTTACTTCAAACATCACGGGACTTCGCCCCATTAGACGAAGGAACTCTCCGGATGACCGCCGGAAAAAACGTAACCACAAACGGCGATGTTGTCGAGGGCGAGGTCTTCTATAGCGCAACGGAAACGGGTAAGAGCGGTGAACGAGTAAATTACGCGCTAATCACGCACGAACTCCATTCCGGCGACGGCTTTTCGGGCATCCGGTTTAAAGATCCGACAACGCCCGGAACGACGCCGAAATATCTCGAACGTCCGCTCAAACAAAATGCGGATGAGTATCGAGAAATGATCGCCAAAGCTATCCGAGAGGGGTTGTCTAAATGAGTATAGATGATAGATTAGGTTTTTTAAAAGTATTCGATAGATCACGCAACCCAACCGGCCTACTCACGCAAGCCTACGATATCCAACGCCGCCGCCGAATCAATTCCGATTATTTGCTGACGTTTCAAATCCCGATGAACTCCACAGAATACCGCGAACTCATCACGATTAAAGGTCACGTAATGGATGAGCGCGGCCAATATTACGTAATCAATTCGCGCACTCGGAAACGCGACGGAAAGAAACTAATCGCGGAAATCTCGTGTTCACACGTTATGTTCCGACTCACCGATTATAAAGTTCCGTATGCTTCGTATATTAAGGAGCTTTACGGCGCACATATTTCTCAATTAACGGATAAGCTCACCGCGGCTACTAACGGCCGCTTTACGTTTGTCCTTCACGATACATTCGATTTATTCGATGTCAAAGATTGGGGCCGCACGAACTGTCTTGCGGCTCTTAACGATATGGTGCGGATGTATAACGTTGAGCTTGAACCGGATAATTTCGTTATTCACGTACGTAAACGGATCGGCGCAGATAACGGCCACCAATACCGAGCGGCCAAGAACGTAATAAGCTCGTCGTTTAAAGACGATAGTTCTGCGTTAACTACTCGTTTATTCGCACGTATGAAAGACGATCGAACGTGGATCGGACAGCCTGCGACGATATTAACGGCGGAAGAACGCGCTAGACTCGAAGCGATTCCCGGCGCTATCGTTAACGGGGTTTTACAAGTGAATTACCTCGTCTCGCAATATGCGGGCATGTGGGCAACGCCGGACATCCCGTTTCATGACAACGAGATTATCGAACAAAACATCACGAATGTTAACGATTTACTCCGACAAGCGCGCAAAGCCCTCGCCGAAAACGAAGTTCCTGCGTTAGAAATTTCCGTCAGTGAAGCGGACTTGTACAAAATCGACGAAGACGAAACGCGTCCCAATCTCGGCGATACCGTTTATTGCGTTGATCCCGAAATGGAAATGTCGAATATAACCGCAAGAATAACGGAAATTACCGAGTTTCCCTACGATATAAACAAACACGCCCAAGTCGTCGTGTCTAACGTAATGAGTCGGGATTTCGCCGATATCATTGCGGACTTAGATCGGTCAAAACGTATTGTCCACGACATTATGAGCGGCGGCATGATCCGCACGGACGTGTTCGAGTCGTTCGCGAAACAGGCAATCGCAGATATTACGAATAGTAAAACGGAAATAGTGTGGCCGGAAGAGGGCGGACTGTTAGCGAGGGATAAAACGAATCCTTTACGTCAAGTGCGGTTGACTTCGGCAGGACTCGGCGTTAGTACCGATGGGTGGAAGACGGTCAGTGCAGCGATTACGCCTGACGGAGTTTTGGGCCCTCGGATTATCGGACAAATCGGTAACTTTGAGTCGCTATCGGTAGGTAGCGGGAACAATATAATCCTACTCAATCGGACGGGCGGATTATCCGCGGGGCATGCGAACTTTAACTCGGCGCCTTTCCGCGTCGATCATCAAGGGAATGTCGTAATGAATCGGTTGACCGCCAACTCTGCGGAAATAAAGAGTTCGAACTTTACTGACGGCTCAATCGTAGGATCATCAATCAACGTCGGTAACGGGAAATTTACGGTAAGCTCGTCGGGCGACGTTTCAGCTCAAGGCGCAGTGCTATCGCAAGGAACAATTAGCGGTACGCAGATAATCGGGGGAAGTATTACGTCTAACGCCGACATTAATGTTACGAGAGACATCCGTGTAGGCAACAGCATCTATCTCGGACTAACCGGACAGACGAATGACCGTAGAATTGAGTTTGTAGACAGCGGGCCGTATCGCTCATACATCGGATTTACTGACGCCACTAAACAATTAGAGGTATACGGGGCTAACGACGTGCGTATTCGAAGCGGATTAGACGTTACAATCTCCGCGATGCAGGCAACGCTTCCCTCTTATTCATACCTTGGATCGGCTTCTTCGGATTCTAATCGTATAGTTATTAGGTCTGAGTTAGAGAGTAAGGCGGCCTATAATATGACTTACGACAAAGGAACAAAAAACTTAAAAATGTGGGCGCGGGACGGTAGTCTCTTGGCACAGGTAACAATCTCTTAGTCTGTTAAATTTTCTCACGACGTACTATAATTAAGAAAAACTAAGGAGTGTTGCACTTTGAAAAAGTTTATCACAGGTATCGTCGTGGGAGCGTTGTTATTCGGTGCTATTCCGGCATTTGCTAATTCCGTAAAAAGTTTAATAGGAACTAAAGTAACGGGAATATACGCGGTTGAACAAGACGGAAAGAAACTAACGGACGGCGTAGTTCTTAATGGATCAGCATATGTGCCTGTTCGGGTTATTGCCGAAGCGACCGGCACCGGACTCACGGTAGAAGGAAAGACAATTATTCTTGAGGGGAAATCTAAATTGCCACAACAACCTATTATTAATAATACAAAAAGAGACGAACTTATTGAGGACTTAAAATCGCGGGAAGTACACACAGCAAGATACAAAGAAGTAATTAAACAAACAGAGGACGAGATTGCAGAAACCCAAGATAAAACAAAAATTGAAGGTCTTGAAGCGTACAAGAAGGATATTCAAGAAAGACTACTAAGCGTTGAAAAAGAGATTTTAAAGATTAAAACAGAATTAGGCGAATAGAAAAAGAATACACGATAAAGTCACGTCCTTTCCGGCGTGGCTTTTTTGTCGTGCAGAAACGGAGGAATATTAATGAATCAACGTAGACTAATCGAGTGTACTATAGATATATCGAAACCTTACGCAGAACTTACCGAAGTTATCGGCGCGGTGTTAGCGGCTATACCTAACGCAGAGGATCGAGTTAGTTTAATTCAATCGTTATCCGACGTTATAACTACTACGTTATTTGCATTGGAGGATGAGGTAGATGCGCTTAAAGAAGCCGAAACGGGGCCGACCGAGGACGCCGCTTGACATACGCCATTACTTAGCAATCGAATTACTAACGACCAGTCCAACGGAGAACCTAGAAGATATTGCGAAAGCTTGCGGTGTTGATCGACGGACTCTCTTTCGATGGAGGGAACGTAAAGACTTTACGAGAGAGTTGAATAAGGTACAACAACGTAAAATAAATGAATATATACGCAGAGGTAAAGCGAGGATTAAGCACGCAACGGCATCGTATGACTACATCGAGGAGTTATTTCGAGCTTGCGATCTTATTTAGTAACGTAAACAACAGTCACAACAGAAGAATAAACGTAATAAACAGCTTGAAACGTTGATATGACGCTGATTATGCGTACTATTCAACGTACTAATTAGCGTCCCAAAATCATACATTTACGCATTTTTTCAACTAGAGGGTCAAGACGCAAAGCCTCCCGAAACTTTTCAGTTCATAGCATCAACAAGGCGACTCGGACCGGAAGACCGGAATAAACTCGGGGGGTTAACGTGCTTGACGATGTATAAACGATGAATAAACGGATTTAATCACGTTGTATAAATTACCAGTTGAATAGTCGATAAACCGCGTCGTTATGCGAAATATACTGGAAATGTATATGCGTTGTATAACGGTGTTTTATACATGGGCGGGGAGAGTGGCATAGTGGTGCGGGTTTGTCGTACATACACAACGTACAGGATTCTATATCCTACGTGGAGATAGACGCATATAAATGTATAACGTAAACACTACGAATATATAACACTTTACCGTGGTGACGTATTACCCCAAGGCGGTGTTCCTGATGGGGCGCGGCAGACACCCTCAAAATCCGCACACCAAATTAAACCCAACAGGTAATAATTGTAAATAATAAATTATTAAAATACATAGTTGACATGTGCGGGGCGGACGTGCTAATATATATTTTGTCGCCGCGGACGTACATCCGTAATGAACCTGCGCAAGGCTAATAAAACCTTGTTCGTAAGGATGACGAAACGTATCCGGCGAGAATCGAATATTGTACGTTGGGAGAATTACGGAAAAACAGCGTAGCAATGCGGTTACACATGCGGGAGTGGCGGAATCGGCAGACGCACAGGACTTAAAATCCTGCGGTAGGTGACTATCGTACCAGTTCAAGTCTGGTCTTCCGCACCATTTTATATAAACTAAAGTGGTGTGTATAGCAATTATAAAATTTGCCGGTGTGGCGGAATGGCAGACGCGCTCGACTCAAAATCGAGTGGGAAACCGTGGAGGTTCGAGTCCTCTCACCGGTATTAATTTAAAGAGTTCACTAGAGAGTTTCTCTAATGGGCTTTTTTTATGCTTAAATTTAAATTCTACACTACGTTATGATACTTCATTTTACTCAATGTCCCCATACTACAATACTTTTCTATTACTTCTCGGTCTTAAACAAATATTTTAATTTCGTTACATAAGTGTTTTACAAAACACACTAGTTTTATATTAGTTATTATTTCATTTAGTATCTTTACAGTGAAATTTAGGTTTGTTAAAATAACCAATTGCTCGCAATCTATTGTTTCCACAGCCCCAGTAAAGAAATTTAGCTTGCTTGATAAGGGTACGTTACTATTAGGTGCGCATGAAGCGATAAAACGTAGGGCAGGAACCTATTGTATTGTAGCATCTGGAAGGGGACCAACAGATAAAGAGCTAGATCAGGTACTGGAAGCAGTTAAAGAAATTCGCCAAACGATGCCCCTCAAAATTTGTACATGTCTAGGTATTCTCAAGGAAGAACAAGCCAAACGTCTTGCTGAAGCTGGGGTACATCGTTACAATCATAATTTGAATACTAGTAAGTCTAACTATTCAGCAATTACAACGATCCATACGTATGATCAACGTGTAGAAACTGTAGAGAAAGTGAAGAAATATGGTATATCTCCTTGTTCTGGTGTCATTATTGGTATGGGCGAGACCAATCAAGAAATTGTTGAAATGGCATATGCACTCCGTGAGCTAGATGCAGATTCCATTCCAATTAATTTCCTGAATCCTATACCAGGAACACCTCTTGAAGAAGCAGGCCATACACCAGCTATAAAGGCTTTAAAGGTGCTAGCTCTATTTCGTTTTATTTGTCCTACCAAAGAGATTCGTGTGGCAGGTGGTCGAGAGCTTAATCTTCGTACGCTACAGCCTTTAACATTGTATGCTGCCAATTCAATCTTTTTAGGAGATTATTTAACGACAGCAGGCCAAGATATTACGACAGATTATCAAATTATTGAGGATTTAGGATTTGAAATTGAAGAAAGTTGTTAACATGTTTTTTAATTATAAGCTGATAGAAAAGCCCATACTCCATAAAATGCAATAAATATACTAGATGCTCTATTGATCCATAGCAATGATGTCGGTTTTATTTTTGTGCTTAAACGAGACGCTGTGAAGGAAATAAAGAGCCACCAGATTAAAGAGCCAGTGAAAACTCCTGCTACTAGTAGAAGTGCGGGTCCAAGATTAGAATGTGCTATGGCGATGTCTGCCCCTGCAATAATTCCTGCAAAAGCTAATATGGTCATAGGATTTGTGATTGTAATTGCAAATACAGAGGCGTAAGCTGCAAGCAAACCTTTCCTTGAAACTTCAGTATTAAGATTAGCCGGTTTAGAATACCAAGTTTGTATACCTAGCAGAACTAGTAACAAGCCACCAAGAGATTGAAGCCATGCTTGATAGCCTATGAGTAGACTTGTTAACCATGTAAAGCCAAATGCGGCTACACAACCATATATAGCATCTGCTGTTGCTGCACCTAGACCAGAAATAAAACCATATTTAGCTCCTTGAGCTAGTGAACGTCGAATGCAAATTACGCCAACAGGACCAACTGGAGCAGCAATAGCTAATCCAATGAAACAGCCTTTAAGTAGTAATAACATAAGGTCTCCTTTATAAAAATTTTGCAAAAGCCAGCGAAGATAAGGATTAATATCGTTTGCTGGCTTTATTCTATGAGTTTTATTTCATTATTTCATCAGTTAAGAGTGTCAGTTTTCAAGATGCAGGTGTTGATGATGTAGTATTAGAAGGTTTGGATTCTTTGAACATTATATAATACATAAGTGATGAGATTACATACAGACTTCCTGTAATACTAAATGTGATGGCATAACCCCAGTAAGTTCCGTAGGTTGTGACTAGATAGGACTGAACAGGGCCCATCGTCGCCCAACCAACCATAAATGCCGTCTGCATTAAGGAATTGGCAATTCCCCGTCGTTTGTCAGAAATACGCTCAACTAAAATTGCAGACTGTATTGGATTGGCTGCATTCATTAAGGCTTGTCTAAACAGAAAGCTGATTGATGCTACAAAAAGTATATTAGTGAACCCTGTTAATAAGAGAAAAGGCAGGGACATGATCTGAAAAATGACTACTGCCCGTACATTACCTGTTTTATTAGCTAGGGTTGGGCCAATCAACATAGATACAATGGTCATAATTTGACCAAGTGCAAGGAGTAAACTCATGCCACTCATGGACAATGAGAAGCGATTAGTGAAATAAAGATTAAGGTAAGGAATAACAAGCCCAGAACCAAGGCCAATCAACAATTGGGTTGTAACAAATTGAATAATTAAGCGAGAATCTTTATCTTTGGTTATTTTAACATCCGAGTTTACTTTGGTTGGGGTCAGGCTATTTTCATTAGGTTCTTTATTTACAAGCACTTTATTTACATTTACTTTATCTTCAATTTTTGTCCTATGTAAGGTTTTAGTTTCAGTAATAAATAGTAAAGGAATAAAAGCGATTAGCGTCGTAGCTCCACCTAGGAGTAACACGATCTGTAGTCCTAACACTTCAGATATTCCGAAGGTGTGATGAAGCAGGTCAGCTAGAACTCCACCTCCAAGGCTTCCTATAACCTGAGATGCAAGCACAAGTGCAGAATAGTAGCTAAATATTTTGAGACGCTGATTTTCCTTCACGCTATCAGCAAGATAAGGGATTGATAATATCTGAAATACTCCGGCAAATAGGCCAGAGAACACAGCAAACCAGATCAAGCCGTTCGCAGAGTAGTCAAAGGAACGACCAATTAAAGCAATACCGCTGAATAAAGCACCTGCTATGAGTAGTTTCTTCCGACCAAATCTGTCACCAGCCAAACCAATGGGGATAAACATAATTGCTGTGGCTAATGACTGTATGCTGACAATCTGGCCATTCATTGTATCATTATAACCAAGTCTTTGGATGTAAACATTATATAAAACAGAGAACATACCACTTCCAACCTGGCACAGTACACTTGCTAGAAAAAAGAGTTGGATGTTGCGGGGCCAGCCCCCAATTTTATTAAATATTTGCCGTAAAATGCTCAAATGATTCACTCCAGTCTGCCTATACAGTAATTCCAGTTTAACAGGAAAGGTAATTTTTCGGAAGAATCGACCACTGTTTATTTTATGAAATATAATTATCCACTGAAATCAGAAGTTATCAACATATTGTGCACATGTTATATACATTTCAATATAAAATAAAGTTATATATATGGAGTATGATGTGGATTTGTGAGGATTGTTAATAAGTTGTGAATAAATGCTGGATTTACTCACTGAATATCCACATAAATATAAGGTATATCCACAACATGTGGAATAAGTATGAATTTTTGTTGTGTTCAGAAGCTGAGATTATGTATCACATAGACTAAATTAAGGCTTGGGACAAAAAAATGAACCTCAAATCGCACTATATAGTGGATTTAAGGTTCTCTTTACGATTCAAACAATTGGGCTAGCGCTTCATTTTGCCTAATTGATTATTTCACTAGTTAATTATTTTTCAGCTCGGTATGCTGCCAAAAATTCTTTTACCTTGTTCGCATCTGCAACAAGTTCATTGCCGGTTTTTACGATTGGACTTACAGTAGATGCGGCTTTGAATTTATTGTTTTTGTAGAAGGAAAGAATTTCGTCTTGATTAATCGAATACAGAATTGCTTTTCTTAGGTTTTCACTCTTAGCAACTGGACGTTCTCCTGTATTAAATAGGAGGTAAGATACGGCGTTGCTTTCAATCGAAGTTAATTTAAGTTTACTATCACTTGTAATTACATCGAATTTGGTTTCAGGTACACCGTAAACAAGATGAACTTCACCACTACGTAGTGCTGATAATGCACTGTCCATGTCTTGAATGAAGCGAACCTTTACAGTATCGATTTTACCTGCTGCATCGGTACCTTTGCGATAACCAGGGTTTTTCAAGAAAATAGCTTCGTAGTCGTTTTTATAGCTCATGATGTAAGGACCACTTGCATATAACGTGTTGTTATATTTAGCACCCTCAGTTACTGTGCTTTGATCACCATAAGGAATGTCTTTGTTTACATCAAATTTTGCTACATCATAAGTGTTAATGCTTTCGACTTGCTTTTTAGAAACAATACCCGCAGATTGGTGAGCCAAATAGTTAAGTACTTGTGGGAAAGGCTCAGTAGTAGTTAGCTTAATTACTTGGTATTTACCTGCAGCATTGTTTGCATCAGTTTTGTTTGCAACAAGCCCAGTCACTTTATCCTTTAGTCCTGCTTCAAGTGCTTCACGCACTGTTCCTGTGCCATTGGATTGTTTGATGTTATCAAGTGAGCTTAGGTCTGTTACGATCTCTACATTTTTAATGTGCTCATGCAAGCTGTAGGTACGATGATCAGGTACAGAGTTTTTATCTTTCGCTCTATTTAGTGAGAAGACTACATCGTCTGCGCCTACACGTTCACCTGTATCGACTGCTTTTTTCTTGTCAATTTTAGCGAAATTAATATCGTCACGTAACAAGAAGTAATACTCAGAATTACCTTCGGCAATGGTGTAGTTGTAGGATAAGGAATTTTCAGATGTGATTTTATCATCATCCGTTAAATTAATAAGGCGAACATACATATTTGTGTTTAGCTGATTGATCGAACCGTCATTCCCTTTAATTGGATCAAGAGAAGTTAGATTAGATTGCGTTTGAGTTAGTACTAATGGTTGTGTTGCACGTTTTGAAGTATCTTTAAAGTCAATAGGCTCCCATGCTAACGCACGTGATTTAGACAAACGAACACTGTCTGGATTTAAAATATCTTTGTTAAACGCTTGGCTTTTTAAAGAAATGTACAATGGAGCGATATACGCTTTATCAAATACAAGTCTTTGCTCTAATTGCTTGTAGGTCTCTACATATTGCTCAGGAGTTTCAGTTGCTGCCTTATCAATCAAAGCATCAATTTCAGGGTCAGCTAATCGGCTGTAATCTCCGCCTGTTTTAAACAAGGATCTTACAGCATAGTCAGGGTTACCTGTGACGGTTGTCCAGCCTGAAAGGGAAAGGTCATAGTTCCCAGCATCCTCTTGTGCTTTGAAGCTGCTGTAGTCTGGTTGGATATTCAGCTTCACATTGAAGCCATTTTTGGTTAATTGATCTCGAATGATATTCATATCATCTTGATTCAAGCTCATGCCAAGTAGCTCTATGTCAATAGGTGCGCCACTTGCTGTGTTCGTCGTGTTTTTGCCATCTGTGGATGCTGTATCTGTCTTTGTTTTAACTGAGCATCCGCTTACTACGATGGTGAAGATCAGTAGTAGCATAAGCAGTGACTTTTTGTTCATGATGATTCCCTCCGAATAGTTTTTATATTGTGAAGCAATGTATAAAATTTGTAGACTGAAGCTGCCGAAGGTTACAAAGGCATTGGCATTTCAAGCTACAAAATATTACCGACTGTTAGGCGTTAACTAATTTTAGGGTCAAGTGCATCCCGTAGTCCATCTCCTAAGAAGTTAAAGGATAAGACGAGTAAGATGATGGCTAATCCAGGGTAGATCGCTAAATAAGAATTCGTTTCTAAATACGTACTCCCTAGCTTTAAGATGTTTCCCCATTCAGGGATATGTGGTTCTACACCTAAGCCAAGAAAGCTAAGACTACTTGTTGCGATGACTGCACTACCAATGGTAAGTGTAGATTTCACAATCATTGGCGCAAGCGAGTTTGGAACAATGTGCTTAAAAATAATTTTGAAATTGCTGGAGCCAAATGCTCTAGCCGCATCTACAAACTCGTACGTAGAAACCATAAGGACGTTGGCTCTCATTGTTCTCGCATAGGTAGGAATTGCCCCGACACTTAATGCGATGATCAAATTGACAGTGTTAGCCCCAAATGCAGCAATAATTGCGATAGCAAGCAAAATACCAGGGATCGCATACAAAATATCTAACAGACGCATGATCCAATTATCGGCATGACGACCATAATAACCTGCTAGGGCGCCAAGTATACCGCCAATAATAACGGGAATCAGCGTAGAAATAAAGCCAACAATCAATGAAATTCTTGCTCCAAAGATGATCCGAGAGAAAAGACAACGGCCAAAATTATCTGTTCCTAACGGATAAGCCAGCGAAGGTGGCTGTAAAATGGCACTATAGTTATTGACGATTGCCATATCATAATCAAAGGTATACAGACTACAAATTGAAATTGAAAACAGTAAGATGACAAAAAATAGTCCCACCATTGCTGAAATGTTCGTTGTAAGCTTATCCCAAATCGTTTTCCACTTTGCGGTGACAGCGACACCTTTATGTTTTACCTTTACGATTAAATTAATGCCTAACAATAAGGCAAATAGGTTACCTGAAATCGTGGTTAGTATTAACAAGAAGGCGATAGGGAGCATCCATTTTGGTGCATAATGATTAACAACAAATTTTGATATGAGTAATAAAACAATCAAGTGAAATACCATAAATAAAATAAGGACAAGCATGGCAGGTATAAACGTATTAGATACATAAGGCTTAAATAAGTTTAGAGCTGAAATTCCAATTACAAATAGTCCAGTTAGAAATGTATAGACTGCAAGCGTGTATTCTGTATTTTTTTCCTTTTTAACTAACTGAAAGCCAGATGCACCAACAAAAATATTAGCTGTAAAAATACTTAATAGTTGTAAGAAACCTAAGCTGCGTGTAAAGGTGCTTATTTCGCCTTTAATAAGAATGTCTTTTCGTATACGCCAAGTAATAATTCCCTGAATTACTGTAAAAACGGCGTAAGCAATAAATAAATAAAACATAAAGCTATTTATTGCATTCGTTGCAAAGTCAAAGCTGTTTAGCAATAGGATTAATGTTAGCACCAAGGAAATAATAAAGGAAAACGTAGCATGGCTATAATCCTGAGACGATTTTAATTTGTACATAACCCCACCTGCTTTAGTTTTGTTTCATCTTTGCTCTAATTCTAGGGTCAAAGAAGGCGTACATAATATCTATAATCACGTTAATTAGTGAGATCGTAATCGCGGTGTATACGACACCACCCATAACTGCGGGGATATCAGGAATAAATTGCTTATCCACAATATAATTACCTAACCCACTAATATTAAATACTTTTTCGGTAACTGCAGAGCCACCTAACATGCCCCCAAATTGCAGTCCAATGACGGTAATGATGGGGATCATGGCGTTACTGATCACATGTCTCAATAGCACCTGTCGTTTAGCAAGACCTTTGGCTTTTGCTGTTAAAATATAATCTTCATTAATAACCTCTAGCATCGATGAACGAGTCATTCTTGCCACTGCCGCCGACAGTCCTGTACCTAATACAATCACTGGCATTATGATGGACAATGCATTTTGTGGATTGTAGGTTGCTGGTAATAGTCCTAGCTTGATTGAAAAGTTTAAAATAAAGATTAACCCTTGCCAGAAGCTTGGGATGGATAATCCTATCAGTGCAATAAACATAAAGGAATAGTCCCAAAATGTATTTCGTTTTGTTGCAGATATAATCCCAACAGGTATAGCAATAAGCATCGAGACAAATAATGAAATGACCGTTAGTGTTAACGTTATTGGGAATTTCCTAGCAATGGCGCTTGTTACGTTTTCATTGCCGGCAAAGGAGTTCCCTAGGTCAAAGGTAAAGATGCCTTTAATAGTGTGCCATAGCTGAACAAGATAAGGCTGATCCAAACCATATATCGCATTAAACTTCATGATCTGTTCTGTCGTTGCGGTTTCACCAAGAATATTGCGAGCAGGGGTCATTGGCGATAAATGCAAAATGGTAAAGACGAGTGTAGATACTCCCAGAATTACAAATAAAGCCATAACTAAGCGTTCAAATATGAACTTCAAATAAGTTTGACTATAGATGAAAATTAACGCATACATCAAAATTCCAGGGATAAAGCTTATTGGGAAAAACCAATTTGTTTTCATTAAAATAGAAAAGGTATTGGACAACGACAGTTTTTCAGTTTGCTTTAATTCAAGCTGCTTATTTACTTCTTCTGTCGCTTTTTCTTTAAGTTTAATGGTAGCAAGCTGTTCTACTTCTTTATTTTGCTTTGCTTCATCTATTTGTTCATTAAAAAACTTTTGTTTAGCTACCGCCTGCTCTCGAAGCTCAAGGATCAGCTTTTCTTTATAACCAGAAGCAATAAGCTTGTTCGTGGCTTCTTCCATTGCAACTTGATAAGAATCCCTTTTTCTATTCCATAAATAATAGATTAAAATAAAGAGATGGACAGGCGCCCCTAAAATATATATAAAATACCTGTACGCAGGATTTAAAAGTGCTTTATTATAATTATTAGTAAATAAATTTGTATATTTAGGCTGGTGCTGGCGATGGTTCGGTGAAGGTTGTGCCATCATACATTCTCCTCGATTTTAAGTTTTGCATTATTCCGATCGATATAGTATATTTTATTTTAGCTTATTTTTTATGTCAAGCTATCATTATAATAAGTAATTCTTTATAATAAGTACAGTCTCTATAATAAAGTAAGATATCTATAATAAGTACAATACTACTTTTTTTACATTTATATAATGTCCAATTGCAAATTATTTATGGGTAGGTGACTTTGGGATGGATTCCATACTCCAAGTGAAAAATCTAACAGTGTCATTTCAAGGACGCGAGCAAGAAATAGAAGCTGTACGTGGCGTTAGCTTTGAGGTAAAAAGAGGAGAAACACTCGGTATTGTGGGTGAATCCGGTAGTGGAAAAAGTGTGACCGCTAGATCTATTATGCGATTGCTGCCATCTCCACCTTCTTTTATGAAGGACGGGGAGGTTATTTTTTTAGGACAAGATTTAGCGCAATATTCCGAAAAAGAAATGGAAGCGATACGTGGGAAAGATATGGGGATGATTTTCCAAGATCCAATGACCTCCTTAAATCCTACGATTAAAATAGGAAAGCAAATTGCGGAGAGCTTAATTAAGCATCAGAAGTTATCTAAGAAGGAAGCTAAAAAAGAAGCGATTGAAATGTTAAAGTTAGTTGGGATCAGGGATAGTGAGCGTAGATTTGAACAATACCCACATGAATTTTCGGGGGGAATGCGTCAACGGGTGATGATCGCGATTGCTTTAGCTTGTAGACCTGCTTTATTAATTGCCGATGAGCCTACTACCGCACTGGATGTAACGGTTCAAGCACAAATTTTAAATTTGATGAAAAATATTCAGGAACGATTTGGCACCTCAATTATTTTAATTACGCATGATTTAGGTGTTGTTGCTGGTATGTGTGATCAGGTGCTTGTAATGAAGGATGGCGTTATCGTAGAAAGAGGGAGTACGAATGAAATATTCGAAAACCCTCAGCATCCCTATACATTAAAGCTACTTCATGCTTTACCACGTTTAGATGATAAGAAAAAGCCTAAAGCAACCCCAACCGTAATCACGGGTGGACATGCCAAGCCAATCCTTCAAGTTAATTCGCTAAGTCAGCATTTTAATCTTGGGAAAGGTAATATTTTAAAGGCAGTGAACGATATTAGCTTCCATATCCATGAAGGAGAAACCTTAGGGGTGGTAGGAGAGTCCGGCTGTGGGAAATCGACCACTGGAAGGGCAATTTTACGTTTACATGAGCCAACCCAAGGGGACATTCTATATCAAGGTGTCGCTGTAAACCGATTAAAAGCGCCTGAGATGAAAGTGATGCGCAAGCATATGCAGATGATTTTTCAAGATCCTTACGCCTCCTTAAATCCTAGATTAAAGGTACTGGATATTATCGGAGAGGCATTAGATGTCCATCAGCTTGGGGGAAGTAAAGAGAAACGGAAATATCGCGTGGAGGAATTACTTGATATGGTGGGACTTGATCCTGCGTTTGCTTCAAGGTATCCACATGAGTTTTCGGGGGGACAACGTCAACGGATAGGAATTGCACGTGCGCTCGCTGTGGAGCCTAAATTTATCGTCTGTGATGAACCATTGTCTGCTTTAGATGTATCTATTCAATCTCAAATTGTTAAGCTGCTTGAAGAGTTACAGCAACGTCTAGGGCTAACCTATTTGTTTATTGCTCATGATTTGTCAATGGTAAAGCATATTAGTGATCGTGTTGCAGTAATGTATATGGGTAAAATCGTAGAGATGGCGGAAAGTGAAGAGCTGTATAGCAATCCTCAACATGAATATACAAAAAAATTGTTAGCTGCAATTCCAGTGCCTGATCCTAAAATTGAAAGTCAAAAGCGTCGGTTGACGCTAGAAGAATATTACGATAATCATGACGATTATGGTGTTGAACACTCGAAGTTGATAGAGGTTTCTGAAGGGCATTATGTAGCTATGCCAGTGTAGGTGTTAAGACAAAATAAAAAGCAACTTTCAATCATGAAGGGCAAGGGGAGATTCCCAAGTCCAACAACATAATTGGGGTTGCTTTTTTAATGTGGAGATGTAGTGGAAGTAGTTTCATTTGCGTTGTATTGATATAACGCGATGTCTGCTTCTTTATCGATTTCTTGAACAATCGCCCGTAATCTTAATTCTTCCCAATGCCGAACCTTACATAATAAGGTTACTATCTCAGCGTCACCCCTAATTTTTGAGGATATGGGAGTGCACGCTAGATCAAGGCGTTGTCGCAGCTCATTTGCAATGTCATTACTTTTATCACTTACAATACATAGTGTTCTTGCTACTCGAAAATGTCTTAAGGGTAATTTAATGCCTTCAAAGGCTAAGAAATAAGCAATAATTGAATAAATAGCCTGCTCAAGTCCTAAAAAAAAGCCTGCAAAAATTAATATGCTACAGTTAAGAATTAACATTAACCATTCCGCTGGTAATGGCAATTTGAAATTAATCCAAGCCACCGCTTTTTCAGCAGTATCTAGATGGCCTCCAAAGCGAATCACCAATCCTATGCCAAGTCCTAATGAAATGCCACCACTCATCGCCGCAGCGATTGGACTATCAAATAGTGCCGGGAAGGGATGAAGAAGGATGGTTCCTGTCGACAACACTAAAATAGCTAGAATGGTTAATAAGTTAAAGGAAGTTCTAATATATCGATATTGCAAAACAATAAAAGGAATGTTAAGCATAAATAAAAATAAGCCAAGTCTCATTTCAGTGTAGAAAGACATCAACGCAGATAATCCTGTCATTCCGCCTACAACAATGCCATGAGGCATTAAAAACAATTCTAAACCAACCGCGGCTAAAATTGCACCTGTTATGATCCCGACAATTTTTGAAATTTTTATTTTTTTAAGCACTTCCATTTAATAAGATCTGTCTAATTTGTTGCTGATGGAGCCGCTCTCCGATCACGACAACAGTTGCATCTACGGTTAGCAGTGTATTAGCTCCTGGATTAATATGCTTCGTATGGTTTTTTTCAATCACAGCAATAATAGTAGCGCTTGAACGCTGACGAACACGAAGCTCACCAATCGTTTTGCCAATCGATTTATAATGTGGCTCTAGCTTATACCACTCAATTGTAATATCACCAAGTGCGACTTCAATATTTTCAAGTGCAGTAGGGGTGTACGTAATTCCACCAATAATAGCAGAAATATATCTTGCTTCATCATCCTCAAGTGTAATCATTGAAGCACTTTCTTCAGGATTGTTATGTTCAAAATGTTGCATTTCACGTCGTCCATCGTTATGGATCACGATCGAGATTTTGTCACCACTGCGAGCTTCAGCGACAAATTGCTTGCCAACGCCTGGTATTTCGGTTTCTTTGAGATTCATTTGATTCAAGCCTCCAATATAAGTAATACGATAAGTAATGCCAATCATTAGCTGCTACAAACATACTCATAAATTACATTTACATTAGTATTCAAACAATATTACTATTTAAGTGGAAATAAACGAAACTATAGCGAGGTTACCCGCTCAGCTATAATAAGGATATCATACAATCAAAAGTATCTCAAAGCGCAAAGTGATGCAAAAACTAAAATCAACCTCGACTTAGGTCTAGTATAAAAACCGTCTGTAGTCTGTTTTGAAAAGTGAAAGAAATATCTAGAATAAGAGTATAAGGTTGATGACAATGAAAGGCGGTGATAATCAATGAGAAGAAGTCAGCCAAATAGCTTTGCTATCGTTTTGATTGTGATGGGGGTACTGATCTTAATAGGGAAATTCACCCCGCTTTTAGGAAGTTTGTTTGGAGTCATTTTCAGTCTGTTGCTGATCGCTCTTGGTTACTATGGGATTCGTCGAGGAAATTCATTTTTTGGCTGGATCATTTTATTCTTCGGTATTCTATCCTTACTATCTAAGCTTGCGTGGCTAATTGTTCCGTTGCTTGGTATCGGGCTGATTGTATACGGAATATCTGCACTTAGTAACGGTAGACGTAACTACTAATTAATAAAATATAAATGGAATTAAAAAGCTGTTTAGTCGTCAGGAGGGATGAGATGTTATGGGTGTGTTTCAACGAGTACGAGACATTACAGTCGCAACTTTAAATGAAAAGCTTGAGCAATCCCAAGATCCTGTTACTTTAATAGATCAATTTTTAAATGAGACAAGACGGGAAATTGCAGAAGCTGAGAAGTTGCATCATCATTATTACAATCACACTAAAGGCTTGAAGCAGCAGGTTGACCAAGCTAAAGTGATGCGAGATAAGCGAGAAGAGCAAGCGCTATTGGCACTAAAAGCCGATGAAGAGCATTTGGCTAAGCTTGCTTTACAAGAAAAGATTATATATGAAGAAAAAATGGAACAATACACTGGATTGTATACACAAAGCTTAGAATCACTTCAAGAGCTAGAGGCTCAGCTTAATGAACTCAAAACTGAGTATCAAATCGTGTATAACAAACGCCAATATTACCATGCTAGAATGGAAACCCTACGTCTTCAGCAAAGAATGAATCAACGCATGGGAAATAATCAAGATGTACCTAAAATGTTTGGACGTCTTGAAGATCGAGTTTCTGATATGGAGCTTGAGGCACGTAGCCTTAGAGATTTACGCAAAACTGGAGAGGATCTTTTTAACGACATTAGCGGTAATATTCAGTCTACGTTGGAGCAAGAGCTAAGTCGCTTGAAGCAGAAGCTTAAGCCGAAGGATGGGGAGTGAGTAAGATGAATAAGCTTTATCGCTCCAGATATGATAACAAAGTAACAGGGTTAATTGGTGGGTTAGCGAATTATTTTAATCTGGACTCAACGCTTTTGAGAGTGATTATGGTATTCGTCGTGATTTTCTCTAGCGGGACCGCTATCCCTATTTATTTCTTGGCATCCTTAGTTGTTCCTAAGGAACCACGTCATCCGAATGATCCTTATTACAATGAATGGGGACACAGGGGAGGAAGAGGAGGTCAAGGTGGTCCAAGTGGCCCATGGAATATGGGAGGACCTAATCAGGATTACAACACTAGACAACAGCCACCTTATAACCCGTATAACCAAGGATATTCCAATCCTAATCCCAATACAGGGCAAGAGCCTACATCAAGTCTAGACGATATGATGAAGGATATTGAGAAAAAAGCAATGGAAAAAGAACTAAAAGAGCTTCGCAAAAAATTAAATAACTACGAGAACGAGAAGGGAGATAAATAAAATGGGAGTATTCAAAAGAATTAAAGATATCACTAAAGCATCTGTTAATGAAATGTTGGATAAGGTTGAGGATCCAATTGTAATGCTAAATCAGTACTTACGTGACATGGAGGCAGAAATCCGTGATGCGGAAGTTACAGTGGCTAAGCAAATGGCAAACGAACGTCGTATGAAGCAACGTTTAGACGAAGCGATTCGGGTGTCAGCACAACGTGAGAGCCAAGCAGAGCTTGCTCTTCGTAACGGACAAGAGGAAGTTGCTCGTAAATTGCTTGAAGAAAAATTGAACTATGATCAAAAGCAAAACGAATTTAGTCAATTGCATGCTCAAGCAGAAGTACATGCTGCTGAATTAAAACAACAATTGCATGACATGAAAGATGAGTTTTATAAGCTTCGCAATAAACGTAACGAATTGGTTAGTCGTGCACAAATGGCGAAGGCTAGAAAGCAAATGTCTCAATTAAGTAGCCTTAACAGCATCGAAAGTGGCCATGCTTCTCTTGGTTTCCACCGTATGGAGGAAAAAATTATGCAATTAGAGGCAGAAGCAGAAGTATCCGGTATCGTATATCGTGACACTGCAACCTCTTCTTACATCAGCCCAGAAGAAGCAGAAAAGCAAATGAAGGTAGATCAACAATTGGAAGCATTAAAATCTAAATTAAATCCTTCTAGCTCTGCATCAAAGGATAACGTTTCTGAATAACAGCTATACACGTCAAACCTGGAATATGTTATGCTAATCAAGTTGGTAAAAAGCCATACAGCATTCGCTGAGATGGCTTTTGCCAATTTTACAAAGTGGTATTTTCTGCAGAAGATGGAGGTGTGACATGAACAAACCAAAAAAACTCCTATTGTTTGGGTTTATTGCTTTTAGTTTTCTGATTATTTTCGGAAACTATTTAGGGTTTTTTAGTGTTGTCGCACTGCTGGTATTAGGTTTAGGTATTTATAAAATCCGTAAAGGTGACGATGTACGTCAAGGCTATATTTTAGTTGCAATTGGTAGCGGGTTAATTTTGTTGAAAAACTTCATGCTTGTGGCAGCTATAATTATGATTTCGCTTGGGTTTTATTTTGCTAAAGTGAGAAAGGTACAAGCAGATCGTAATTACACGCAAAAGCAAAGCATTACGACTAATATCCAATGGGATCGCGATCCATGGGTATTACGTAACACTAGCATGTGGCACATTGTTGGAGAGCTGGACATTGATTTGTCACTTGCAATTGAAGAGGAACATTCCCATATTGTAATTTTCCAAGGAATTGTTGGTGATGTGGATCTCACGATTCCGATGGATTATGGTGTAGATATAGAGGTATTTGTGTTGTTTGGAAAGTTGAATTTTAGAGATGAAAAAACGACGGGCATGATGAATAGATTGTATTGGAAGTCACCGCAATATGAGCAAAAAGAGTATAAAGTCAAAATTGTAATTTCTTATTTAGTTGGCGATGTTGATATTAAATTTATTTAGAAATGGTTATTTAAACTAAGTTTACTAAAGGAGGCTCCTGCATGGAGGTTAAACGTTCAAAGGATATGTTATCACGTAGCATGCGGGAGGGTATTTTAGTTTCGTTTGTTGTTGTCCTTGCTGTCGTTTATATTTTATATACATATGATTTTTTAATTCCTCCTACCTCATGGAAAACAGGGATTAGAGCAGGCATCACCTTGCTATGTCTCATTGTTATTATTGGTGGTGGTGGTGGTTTTCTACAATCCTATCGTGCGAAGCGCAAGGTGGATTTGCTGAGAGCTTCTCTTGTACAATGGGAAAAAGGAAATCAGACGGGAACCGTGCCTAAGCTTGGTGAAGATGAGATTGGAAGGTTAGCGGAGCAGATGGAGCGGATAGGTAAACGCTGGGAGGAGCAGGTGGGCTCCTTACAACGGTTGTCTACACATAACGCTCAGTTAGCCGAGCAAGCTAGAATTTCAGCTATTGTAGAGGAACGACAACGGTTAGCACGAGAGTTGCATGATGCGGTATCGCAGCAATTGTTCGCCATTTCGATGACAGCAACTGCGGTAGGTAGAACCATGGATAAAGATTTTGAAAAGGCAAGAAGGCAAGTGGAATTAATCGAGGAAATGGCTTCGGTTGCTCAGTCAGAAATGAGAGCGTTATTGCTTCACTTACGTCCAGTTTATTTAGAGGGCAAGGAATTATCGCAGGGCTTACTGGATTTAGTACAGGAGCTAAAAACAAAGGTTCCAATGGATCTGGTGCTTGAAATGGATGAGAACCTTACTTTAGGAAAAGGAATTGAAAATCACTTATTTCGTATTATTCAAGAAGCGATGTCTAACACATTACGTCATGCTAAAGCAGATAAAATGGAAATTAAAATTCATCGGCGTGGCGAGGTTCTTAAGGTAACGTTACGGGATAACGGAATTGGTTTTGAGCTGGATGATAAAAAACAGACCTCCTATGGTTTATCCACGATGCAAGAACGTGTGCATGAGGTTGGAGGTTCAATTCAATTCATAACTGCAGTTGGTAAAGGGACACGTATTGAGATATCGATACCTTTAATGAGTGATGAGATGGGGGGATTGGAGCATGGAGAACGATAACGAAGATATCAAGGTGTTACTTGTAGACGATCATGAAATGGTGAGAATTGGTCTTGCGGCTGTACTTGGAACAGAGGATGGGATTGAGGTTGTAGGTGAGGCCAGTAATGGTGAAGAAGGTATTCGTCTTGTTCAAGAGTATACGCCAGATGTTGTGTTAATGGATTTGGTCATGGACGGGATGGATGGCATTGAGACAACACGTGAATTATTAAAGCTTAATCCTAATTGTAAAGTTATAGTGTTGACGAGTTATTTGGATGACGAAAAAATGTACCCTGTAATCGAAGCAGGTGCATTCAGTTATTTGTTAAAAACATCTCGTGCTTCCGAAATTGCGGAGGCCATTCGTGCTGCGGCTAGAGGTCAATCGGTGCTTGAATCACAGGTAGCCTCTAAAATGATGAATCGTTTGCGCCAACCTAAGCCAGAGACACCTGCTTATGAGGAATTAACAGAGCGTGAAATGGATGTGCTCAGATTGTTAGCCCAAGGGAAGTCAAATCAAGATATTGCAGATGATCTGATTATTGGTGTGAAAACTGTTAAATTCCATGTGACTAACATTTTAGCTAAGCTTGGGGTAGATGACCGCACACAGGCGGCTATCTACGCTTATAAAAATGGATTAGCGGAGTAATAAGGTATATAACGTGGATAAACCAATAGTTTGATTAAATGAACAAAATGGACAAAATAATATGTAACGTATAATATGCTTCTTCTCTGGTTAACCTACTTAATAGATTACTAGATTTACTAGATTTATTAGATAGGTTTATAGCTTGAATCCGATTGATAATGAATTGGGTTGAATAGAGAAGGAGTTTTTATTATGAAAAAAATGTATGTCATGATATTGAGTGTTTTTGTATGTTTATTCTTATTTAATCAGTTGGACCAACAACAAAATCATGTCTTTGCGCAGAAAAATCAGACGTTAGAATTCGCACAGGAGCAATGGGCACAACTATGGAAGGTAGGTTCACAACTGACAGAAGGTTCTGCACATATCACGGTGAAATGGCAAGGCGCATGGGTAAGTCCATTATCCTCTCAAGAAGCCGCAGCTAGTCTAGCGGATAGTCTAGGATTAACAACACCAACCGCAGCTCATTTTCAAGGACATCAACAATATACTTCTGTTCAAGCTACAAAGGAGGTTAAAAGCACCTTCACTTTAACTGAGCAGGCAGATAGAAAATATTATGTCATGGTTAGAGTTGAAGCCTTTAATAAGGAAGGGCTGGCCAAGCTAGAGCAGCTACAAGGAAGCTACGGTGTTATATTAAATGAAGCCGGTGTTGACATTCAGTGGAATGGTGCAATACAAGGCGAATTGACGTCCTCTGCGAACCCAATCGACTTAAATCAAGAGGTGGACGAGAAAAGAAATTCTGATGTAGGTCAAGATAGTATAGACGGTAAAGACGGTAAAAAAGGTAGAGAAGATGAAATGCCTACGAAGTTGATTTTAGTTAAGCTAGAATCCTTAATGAAAATGCAGTGGAAGGAAGTAACTAGGGTAGATCAATATCAGGATGGAAATACGGTAAGCTCATCGTATCATGTTGGGGAGTTGCCTTTATCTGTATTAAGTGGTGAACAACGTATCAATATACAGCTTGCGCTTCATCAAAGCTCAGATTCTGATAAACAAGAAGTATCCATCGGTTCACCGCTATTAACGATTGAATATTAGATGAATTAAAGATGAAGTTAGTCTAAAAATTAGATGAAACTTGAAGAAACTTATTCTTAAATGTAATTAATTTATAGCATCCTTGAATTGAATATGCTAAAATTACATCAATCCTTGTGTAAGCTGAGAAGCTTTATCACTGTAGGGAGATTGTATAATTATTCACAATATTCAATAGAAAGAATGAGGAGCCATGGCTGATAATCAAAATCTAGAATCACTGCATACACCAGGGGCAGTATTTTTCATTTTCGGAGCAACCGGAGATTTGGCACGCCGTAAGCTCTTTCCTGCGATATTTTCATTGTATCGTGAAGGGAAGTTAGCGGAAGATTTTGCTGTTATTGGCGTGGCGAGACGGCCGCGTTCGCAAGAGGAATTCCGAGATGATGTACATCGCTCTATTGAGGAGTTTTGCCGTTATAAAGTGAAGGATGATTCGGAGTGGAACACCTTCGCAGAGCATTTTTCTTACAAGTCACTAGATATAAACAATTTAGAAGGATATCGTGAATTGCAGCAGCTAACTGAACAGGTGGAAGAACGATTTGGTATCCCTGGCAATCGTTTGTTCTATCTTGCGCTTGCGCCTGAGCTGTTCGGGAGTGTGTCCTTCAATCTTGAAAAGGGTGGTATGCTGAGCAGTAGTGGTTGGCATCGCCTAGTTATTGAAAAGCCATTTGGATATGATCTTACTTCAGCACACAAGCTGAATGAAGAGCTAAACCAAGTGTTTAAGGAAGAAGAAATTTATCGTATCGATCATTATCTTGGAAAAGAAATGGTACAAAATATTGAGGTCATTCGTTTTGCTAATGCTTTTTTTGAACCACTTTGGAATAATATGCATATTTCCAACGTACAAATCACGTTAAGTGAAACGGTGGGTGTTGAAGAACGTGGCGGGTACTACGATCATTCTGGTGCTTTGCGTGATATGGGACAAAACCATATGCTGCAAATGCTGACGATGATTGCGATGGAGCCACCAAGTCGTCTGATCCCAGAGGACATTCGGGATGAGAAGGTGAAGGTGCTTCGTTCCTTGCGTCCATATGCTTCGCATGAAGAGGTCAAGGCAAGTGTTGTTCGTGGCCAATATTCCGAAGGTAAGCAAGGGGACAAGGTATTACCAGGCTACCGTCAAGAGGATAAAGTGAACCCTGAATCAAATACGGAAACCTATTTTGCAGCGAAGGTGCTTGTAGATAATTTCCGTTGGGCTGGTGTTCCTTTCTATATTCGTACTGGTAAACGTCTTCCTGTTAAAACAACAGAGGTCGTGGTTGAATTTAAACCGATGCCAACCAATGTATACTTACGTCAAAAGCATGACCTTGCACCTAACCTGCTTGTTATTCGTGTTAACCCGATGGAAGGGATTTATATTAAGATTAACGCGAAAAAGCCAGGTTCTGATTCACAAATCGAACCGCTAGCGATGGAATTTTGTCAAAGCTGTCAGATCGGTATTAATTCCCCTGAAGCTTATGAGCGTCTCATTTATGATGCTGCACAAGGTGACTCCACCTATTTCACCCGTTGGGATGAGGTTGCAGCTGCATGGGCATTCGTAGACAAAATTGCTGCGGCATGGGCAGAAGCGCCAAATGACATCGATCTGTATGAGGCAGGCTCATGGGGACCAGATGCGGCTCATGAATTACTTGCTAAGGACGGCTTCCACTGGTGGCCAGTAAATGGTCAAGATGAGGATAACGTCATTTGGATTAAAAACTCTCGATAATTAAATTAAATAAAGTTGATTTTTTTATATGTCGTCTTTCAAGTATAATGATGCTTGAAAGACGACTTTTTGTGATACAATAGAAGAACGTGATTTTTGTTAAATGAGAGGAACGTGAGGATGAGTAACGCATTGAATCAAGTATTACAGCAGGAAGTAGATAAACGGAGAACGTTTGCGATTATTTCCCACCCGGATGCCGGGAAAACAACATTAACGGAAAAGCTACTGCTGTTTGGTGGTGCGATCCGTCTTGCTGGTTCTGTTAAAGCGCGTAAAGCAAGTAAGCATGCAACAAGTGACTGGATGGAGATTGAAAAGCAGCGGGGGATTTCTGTAACTTCCTCTGTAATGCAGTTTGACTATAATGGACATCGTATTAACATCTTGGACACCCCTGGTCACCAAGATTTTAGTGAAGATACGTATCGTACACTAACAGCTGCCGATAGTGCAGTCATGTTGATTGACGTTGCTAAAGGGGTCGAAGCACAGACGATTAAGCTATTCCAAGTGTGTGCGAAGCGTGGCATTCCTATTTTTACATTTATTAATAAGCTGGATCGTGAAGGGCGTAGTCCTTTTGACTTGATGGAGGAACTGGAGCAGGTGCTTGGAATTCGCTCTATTCCGATGAACTGGCCAATTGGCTCAGGCCGTGAATTGTGTGGGGTATATGACCGCATGAAAAATCAGGTGGAGTTGTTCCAAGGCGACAACCATGATGAAATTCAGGTTACTAAGGTAGATGGCTATGAGGATCCAATGATTCGTGAGATGGCAGGCGATTTCCTACATGATCAGTTATGTCAGGATTTAGAGCTATTAGATGTAGCTGGTGATCCATTTGATTTGGAAAAAATCAAAAATGGGGAATTGACACCTGTATTTTTTGGTAGTGCAGTTAATAACTTTGGTGTTCAGACTTTCTTGGAAAACTTCCTCGAGCTTGCACCTAAGCCAGAACCACGTAAGAGCACAACAGGAATCGTTGAGCCTACACAAGAGAAGTTTTCGGGTTATGTGTTTAAAATTCAAGCGAATATGAATCCTGCTCACCGTGACCGGATTGCGTTTTTGCGTATCGTTTCAGGTAAATTTGAGCGTGGAATGAGTGTGAAGCATGTTCGTGTAGGTAAGGATATTAAGTTATCCCAACCACAGCAATTTCTTGCTCAGGATCGCGATATTGTAAGTGAAGCTTATCCAGGGGATATTATTGGATTGTTTGATCCAGGTATTTTTCGGATTGGGGATTCACTAAGTCAAGGTGGAGAAATCGTATTTGATGAATTACCGACATTTTCACCTGAAATTTTTGCGAAAGTTACCGTTAAAAATGCGCTTAAGCATAAGCAATATCAAAAAGGAATTGATCAGCTTACCGAAGAGGGCACGATTCAGGTGTTCACAACGGTTGGTTTTGAGGATACGTTACTTGGCGTTGTAGGTCAATTGCAATTTGAGGTGTTTGAGTACCGGATGAAGGGTGAATATGGGGTAGACGTACAATTGCAACGTATGCCATTCCAATTTGCGAGATGGATTGTTGCGGATAAAGTTGACCCATCTAAGTTCAGAATCAATTCTACACTTGTGAAGGATAAAAAAGGGAACTATGTTGCCTTGTTTGAAAATGAATATGCAATGCGCACAGCGATGGAAAAAAATCCAGATGCCAAATTTTTAGAAATGGCTCCATAAGTTATAAACAAATTAAATTGTAATTTAATTACATCTTTAATTTAAAACCAATAGCAAGCTTGTGCTTAGAGACATTTCTCTAGCCTCAAGCTTGCTATTGTTATAGTGGGCAAATATCACTATTTCAATGGTTGTTCTTTAGTGCTTATCGATTTCCTCTAATTGATGATGTAGTTTGCGGACAACGGCTTCCTTTTTAGGCTCAGCCAAGTCCTCCCACATTAGCTCAAATACTACGCCTAGACCGGGCAAAGCCGCCTCTTGAGCGTGTATCGAGCCATCAATCATTTCACGTAAGCCATCTTCACTTTTACCATGCATTTTATGAATGACCGCTTGGCGTAGATCCATCGTAATTGGCATGTTCAAGCTCCTCCCTTGAAATCAAATTTGACCCGTATTTAATGTTCCCCGCTTCCAGTCTGAAAATTCAAGTTCGACAACGATTGTGGTATACTATAACGAATAATAGCATGAATAAGATTGAGTGAAGTTACAGTAACTATAATAGCTAATGTATTTAGGTAGGTGAGACAATGGCACATGCAGCCAAAAAGCAGTTTGCAGTAATTGGGCTTGGACGTTTTGGTTCAAGCATTGCTACCTCATTAAGTAATATGGGATTTGATGTACTTGCGATTGATTCAGATGAGCATCGGGTTCAAGAGTTATCTAATGTCGTGACACATGCCGTTTCTGCCGATTCTACGGAAGAAGAGGCATTGCGTGCACTAGGCATACGTAATTTTGACGTTGTTGTTGTTGCTATCGGAGAAGATATTCAGGCAAGTATTTTAACGACTTTAATTTTAAAGGATATGGGTGGACCACTCATCGTTGTGAAGGCGCAAAATGAACTACATGGGAAGGTTTTGAAGAAAATTGGTGCGGACAAGGTTGTATATCCTGAGCGGGATATGGGATTACGTGTTGCTCACCATTTAATTTCCCCTAATATTCTTGATTATATCGAGATTTCTGATGAATATAGCATTGTGGAGCATACTGTAACTAAAGCGATGGTGGGCAAAAACCTGAAGGAGCTTGAGATTCGAGCGAAATTTGGCTGTAACGTCATGGCGATAAAACGTGGCAGTAAAATGAATATTTCTCCAGATGCTTCTGAGCGTTTAACTGAAGATGATATTCTTGTCATTGTTGGCGAGCGAAATGATCTCACGAAGCTAGAGTTGTATTATGCACCTCAGCCTGTGCGGAATTAATGAGAGCTAGTAGGCTAAATTAGAATATAGAAAAGTTAAGGATGAATGGATAAGCATGGAAATATTATCGCCTCAAAATGCCAGAGTGAAGGAATGGGCTTCTTTACTGGAAAAAAAGCATCGTGATCAGAAACAAAAGTATATAGTGGAAGGCATTCATTTGGTACAGGAAGCGATCAAAAATGCCACCACTGTCATTGAGTGTGTCTGCTATGATATCGATGCAGGGATTCCTGCGGAGTTAGCTTCATTTTCTGCTTCAAGATTAGATGTACAGTGGATTGCTGTGTCTAATGCCGTGGTAGCGAAGTGTACCGAGGTGAAGTCACCTCAGCCTGTATTTGCTGTTATACATAAGGTAAATAGCCTTGATCATGAGCAGACATTACAGCGTTTGTGTTCGAAAGAAAACAGCTTAGTGCTTGTATTAGATGGAGTACAGGATCCAGGAAATGTAGGAACTTTAATTCGGAGTGCAGACGCAGTTGGGGCGGATGGTGTTATTTTAGGAAATGGCTGTGCTGATTTGTACAATCCTAAAGTCATCCGTTCAACAATGGGATCGCTATTCCATTTACCTGTGCTGCAGGGGGAATTAGCTGAGATTTTACCACAAGCTAAAGCACACGGAATACGATTAGCAGGGACAAGCTTACAAGCAGCAGTGAACTGTTATACCTATGATTTTACCTCTTCCGTATGGCTGCTTATGGGCAGTGAAGCGAAAGGGTTAAGTGCGGAGGTGCTTGCGCTTATGGATGATGGGCTAATCATTCCGATGCACGGGCAATCCGAGTCGCTGAATGTTGCAATGGCGGGATCTGTGTTGTTGTATGAGGTGTTGAGGCAGAGGGAGTATAGTAGGGAATAAAAAACGAAAGTTTGGTTGGATTAATTTTCAACTAAACTTTTGTTTTTTTGTATAAATATCTTAATCAAATAGTTACATATGTAATTTCTATTCTAGTATTTTTCTTCTACTCTCCACAAAAGTATTATATTGTAAAATATTATATAACAAACACTTTTTAGGTTAATATTTACAAAATAGGTGTTTGGTGGTATGGTTATTAATGTAATTAAATAAATCTTTGGAGGACAAACTGATATGGGAAAAGCTAGATCTGAAATGACAGAATTTCAATTTGAATTAAAAGAGGTGGATAGAATTATTGAAATGATTAAAGTAGAGGATAAGCTATCTTCAATCTTAAACAATATCATTTCTAAAAATGAGAAAAATATTATTGAATCATTATAATTATAAATGGTTTAGGGATTGATATTTTATATATCAATCTCTTTATAATTTTAATCTGGGGTTGACATTAATGGAAAATTTTGAGAGAAGTGTACATGTTGAAGAAGCAATTAAAGTTGCAGAACAGTTTTTTATAAAGCATGGAGTAGATATTTCTTTGCAAAAAAAGAATTCTAAAAATAACCTATTGTGTACATATGCAGTCTTTGATAAAAGTAATAAAGATAACGTTGAATTAATCTCTAGTGGTAAAGGAGTAGGAAAACAGGCATTAGCGAGTGCATTATTCGAGGCAATTGAACACCTATTGTATTTGGATAATAGTATTCAATCGAGTGAAAAAGCCTTTATTAATCAAATAGTAAATACAAATACAAAACTGCTGGAATTTTACCCTATATATTATTTACATAAAATGCAATATGAAAAAGAGTTAAATGTTATTAAGTATGAAAATATCACTAAAGAAAATAATTATCTTCAATATCCCTCTTTTTTAAATTGTGAAGTAAATGAAGTAGATATTAATTTAGTAGGCTTGAAAAAGTATAGAACAAATAGTGGCTGCGCAACTGGATATAGTAAAGAAGAGGCTATTATTCATGGCATAAATGAAATAGTTGAACGCGATAGTTTATCTACACATTTAAGAAATTGCTTCATAACAAAATCAATAGATACTGTAAATGTAGTTTCTCCAGATTCTTTAAACGAAAAGTTAAAAGGTATATATTATGAAGTACAGAACACCTTAGAAGAAGAAATTTTTTTGCTGGATGTAACAAAATATCCTGAATTTCCAACCTACTATGCTTTTTTGAAAAAGTTGGAATTTTCACTTCCTTTTAAAGGGTCTGGTACATCATTGTTTAGTGAATATGCAATAGAAAGAACTCTATTAGAATTATTGCAACATTATCATATGCACAATAATCAGAATGAAAAAGAGGCCATTATTACTTCAGCTTTATTCTCGGAGTATGATAAGTATTATAAAGCTATTAAATGTAATTACGATGATTTTAATATAAGATATAGTTCATTTAATTATAATAACTATTTTGAAGTATTAGATTTAGAGAACCTCCTACAAATAATTATTGAATTACTAAGTAAATATAATTTTGATGTATATATAAACCAGATTTATTCTTCTGATAACTTATTTTGCGTTAAAGTTCTTATCCCTGGAATGGATAACTTCCAAATAATTAATAACGGTATTTTAGCAGTTCCCAATAATAGTTGGATATCTTAAATAAAGTTATACTTTGTAACTACAAAGGAGAACGTGATGATTAAGTTAACAAATGTGCATTACCATTACGAGTCTTATGAGAAGGAGTCAGGACTTCTAGGTTCTTTAAAAGATTTTAGAAAGCGGAAAGCCATTAAGGAGACCGCGATTAGGTCTTTTAACTTTGAAGTGAGTAAGGGAGAAATTATAGGGCTTCTTGGTCCAAATGGTGCAGGGAAAACAACACTTATTAAAATGATGTGTGGGATTTTACAGCCTTCTGAGGGGGAGGTATGGTGTAATCAATTTCAACCGTTTAAAAAGGAAGCAGCTTATTTAAAAAGTATTGGTGTGCTAATGGGACAAAAATCCCAGTTAATATGGGATCTACCCCCAATTGAAACGTTAAATATGTTACAGGTGATTTATGAAATAGATCGGGCTATATTTGAAACAAGATTAAATGAAATGATGTTGCTACTCGATATCGACAAGAAAAAGAAAACACCAGTAAGAAAGTTATCGCTTGGTGAACGAGTCAAATTTGAGCTAGTATGTGCACTTATACATAATCCAGCTCTTTTATTTCTAGATGAGCCAACGATTGGGTTGGATATTACAAGTCAAAAAAATATTCATGCGTTTTTAAAGCAAGTTAATGAGAAACATCAAACGACCATTATTTTAACTAGTCACTATATGAAGGATATTGAGACGTTAGCAAATCGAATCGTCATTGTCATGCATGGGGATAAAGTCAAAGATACAACGATTCAACAGTTAAAATCGGACTTTACTTTTGAGGATACATATGAGCTTATGTTTAGTGATAAAATTCCGGCTGAGCTACAACGGTACAAGCAAATGGATGGTACGCGTATTGTTTTTCCAGCAAATGAGCTTAGACATGTTATAGAGATCCTTTATGAGTTACCTCATCCTGAAATTATTTCTAGCTTAACGAAAAAAAGTGCAGAATTTGAGGATATAATTGCACAGATTTTCAAAGACGGAGGGGGAATGAAGTGAAAAAATATGTAGTTATTTTTTTGAATCAACTTAATATTCAGCTCTCCTACAAATTTAATTTGATTACAGGCATTATTTCTAATCTAATTAGTATTTTCCTTTCATTTTTTATGTGGAAAGCAATTTATGCTGCAAATGGTGGACAAGTCATTGGTGGCTACACAGAAAATGAAATGCTAGTTTATATTATCGTTGTTAATTTACTATCTATCTTATTTTCATTCGAGCATGTCGTTCGTTTAGGGGGATTAATTCGCACAGGCAAATTATCAACATTATTGCTTAGGCCTATCAGTTTGCTGAAGGAGTCTTTTGCTGTATTTATGGGTCAGAAGTGTATTTACCTTGTTATTTTTGCTGTGATATATTTGGTTTCATTTGGTAGTGTAAATACCACGAGTGATCATTCGCTTTATTTCTTAGGATTAATTTTATTTTCTGTATTAATTATTGTGATGTTTTTTTTATTAATATCTATGATAAGTACGTTAGGATTTTGGCTAATTCAAATGTGGCCGATAAGACCTGTTTTGAACGCATTATATTTGATTTTAGGTGGACTTTATTTTCCACTAAACTTGTTTCCTAATTCTATTTATACGGTAGTGCAATATAATCCCTTTTCACTTGTTGGTTATCAATATTCGAATGCATTACAGGGCAAACTTGATATGAATAAGTTATGGCTTAGTTGTGTGATTTGTCTTGGTTGGGCAGTCTTATTTTTAATTATTTATAATTTGAGTTTAGTAAAAGGACTAAAAAAATATGAAGGGATGGGGAGCTAATGTCGTGGAAGCTATTTAAAACATTGGTTTCACAAAGCTTGCAGGAGGCATTATCCTATCGAGCGACTTCATTTATTGTCGTTATATTTGGTTTTTTATTTTTCTCAATTGAGATTATAACGGGGATTATTTATTTTGAATATAGTAATGTGATTGCAGGATGGAGTCGAAATGATTATTTATTGCTAATCAGCACCGCTTCTTTAATCACGTATTTATACCATACGTTTTTTATTGTTTCACACGAAAATTTGTCTGAGGTTATTTTGGAGGGAGAATTGGACTATACGTTGCTGAGACCGGTGAATTCCTTTTTCTATTATGCTTTTAACCGTATTGATTTTCCCAGCTTAGTGAACGTACTTATAGCGTTAGGTGTCCAAATATATGTTTTGACAAACTATTCTTTGTCTTTCATTAACTTGCTTGTGTTTTTTGTTCTTATTTTAGTGGCAACTTGGCTTTTATTTTTGATCAATCAAGTATTTATTATGACGGCGTTTTGGAAGGATCGTGGTGGGAAATTCCTTGCCATACCAGAGTATTTAAGTGAGTTGTCGAGTAGGCCGGCAGGTATTTATCCCAAAATACTCCGTTATTTATTATCTTGGGCGTTGCCACTATTAATGGCATTTAATGCGCCAATTTTGTTTGTTAAACAAGATTATTTATGGTTGGAAATGATCTGGTATATCGTATTTACTATAGGATTAACGGCATTAACAATGTGGATATGGAAAAAAGGTCTGCAGAAATATCAGTCTGCAAGCTGATGGAATGTATGCGGTAACCGATGGCTAGTGGGCAACTTGGTTATAACATCTATCAGTAAAGCAAGGTTGGAATAGATATCTAATAAGTAAAAAGCTTGAGTTTATACCCAATGAACTGGGCAAGAAAGGATAGTAGGTAGCTTGGTATATTTATCTCCCTTAGCCCCGTTAAGTTGCGATTGGGTGAGGAAAAGAGTATGTGTTAAGTTTGCGCCTCGTAAATTGGCATCTCTTAGGTCAGCGCCAATGAAGTTAGTTCCGCACAGGTTTGCACCTTCTAAATTGGCAGCGATCAGTAGACATCCACGAAGGTCTGCACAGCGAAGTTCTTTTTTTGTTAAATTAGCTCCGATAAAATCTCTTTTTTGCTTGGTGTTAATTATTTTGTTTTCGTTAAAGTTGGAGGTTTTAGTTAATACTTGGCGAGTATGGGCTTGAATCACTTGCGTAACTTGGTTAATGACCATGCTAACCTTAGTATGATGAGCAAATAAGTCAAAATTTTGTAGCTCTTCAGGAGATGCTAGTGTGACTTTTTCCGTCTCATTAAGAAGATAATACACATCGTCAGAAAGTGCAGATGGGATGTCGTAGGAGAGTGCCTCATATAAATACCAACACATTTCGTATAATTGCCTCATAATTAAGAAGACGTTAAACATTTGTTCAGAAGATGAATGCTCTGCACCTTGTGCTCTCCAGCCATTTCCACCACCATAAGTCACCTGTGATACTTGTTGTCCTGCACCAAAGCATTCATAGGAGGTACAGCCTTTTAGTCCTTGCTCCGAGAGCTTTTCATGAATGCTACAGGTATAATTCTGTGCTAAATTAGGGCAAGGTACGCCTGCGTGCTTGTCGGTTGGAAAGCCATCGTGCTTAGAAAAATACAGCGCAACACAACAAAGCCCAAAGCAATTTTGGCAATCGGGCTTGAGGTGGTTAATCGTGGATTGGTGTTTCATCGGTATACATCTCCTAATATATCTCCTAAGTAATAATCTTATCCTTTATATGCTATATATCTATGTGGTTTATTCCCACTTCTCATCTAGCTTATCTGAATAGAAAAGAATCGCTTGTTTATATTCTAAAATGGATTCATCGTTGCTAGACGTTGCTAATTGTTGCAGCAATATTTCCATCGCCTTGCTGTGCTCTTGTAAATTATACAAGGTCATGGCGTAAAATACCTTCAAATTATTTTTATCTGGAAACTCTAATATAGCCGCCTCGAAGGTTTCTTTTGCCTCTGTATATCGCCCTAGAGAACGATAAGTACTTCCTAGACCAAGATAAGCACCTTCTAGACTGCTTGGACATAAGCCAAGTGAGATAGCTTGGATATAGTGAGGGACTGCAAGTCGTTCCTCGCCAAGATTGTCATAACACCATGCCATCTGGTAATGATTTTCACCGTGATTGGGGTCCGTAGCAAGTAACTGAAGCATGGCAACCTTTGCTTCCGTGTACTTTTTTTCCTTCCGGAGCTGTAGTACTGTATCTAATGTCATAACTAAGGATTCCTTTCATCGTTCCCCTAAATGGATTCAAAAGAAAGCCTAGAAAGCTCATCTCCATAAGAGATCTCTTTTCTAGGCTTACATTATTTGTTTTATTCAAGGTTAGCATGCTTGCCATACATTTGGCTAGAGCTTAAACCTTTTTGCGTCATGTAACGTAAGATTAATGCGTCGTAAAATAACAGCATCGTCTGCTCAAAGAGGGAACCCATTGGCTGAATACTTTGAGATATACTCTCATGTTGTTCTTTAGGTGAACCTGGAAGCTTAACAACGATATCCGCTAGTTTCCCGATCGTAGAGTCTTGTGAAATCGTAACGGCCGCTACGATGCCTCCTAAGCTTTTTGCCTTTTCAGCAATAGGAATAAGTGTTTTTGTCTCACCAGAGTCTGTGCCAATAATGAGTAGATCACCCTTTTCCAAATTTGCTGTTACTGTCTCACCTACAACATAAGCGTCTAACCCCATGTGCATCATCCGCATTACAAAGGCTTTACCCATAAGTCCAGATCGCCCTGCTCCTGCAACAAAAATCTTGCCCGATTTCATCATTTGATTCAGTAAGGCTTCGGATGCTTCATCGGGAATAGAATTCGCCGTCTTGTTTAATTCTTCGATAACCTGACTGAAATAGAGTGATGTGTGTGTCATACCAAATTAACCTTGCTTAATAAGCTCTTGCATTTTAGCTGCTACAGCCTGCTTATCATCATGGCTAGTAATTCCGCCACCTACAATAATAAGGTCTGGGTTTTGTTTGATTACTTCTGGAAGAGTTTCGAGTTTGATTCCGCCAGCAACCGCAGTTTTAGAATTTTTCACTACACTTTTAATCGTTGCAAGGTCTTCGAAAGAGTTTTTACCTACAGCTTGTAAATCATAACCAGTATGCACACAAATGTAGTCTACGCCAAACTCGTCTAATTGTGCCGCACGACCTTTAAGGTCTTTGATCGCAATCATGTCTGCTAGCACTTGCTTGCCTAGTTTTTTGGCTTCTGCTACAGCACCTTTGATGGACTCGTCTTCTGCTGCTGCTAAAATTGTAATGATGTCTGCACCAGCCGCAGATGCTTGGCCAACTTCATAACCTGCCGCGTCCATAATTTTAAGGTCAGCTAATACAGTCAAATGTGGAAATGCTTCTTTTACAGCCTTTACAGCATGCAATCCTTCATTGATGACAACCGGTGTACCAATCTCTACGATATCAATATGGTTTTGTACCTCTTTTACAACTTCGATTGCCCCTTGGATATCAACAAGATCTAGTGCTAATTGTAATTTCATTACATACACGCTCCTTAGTTTATAGTGGTTTAACTGAATATCAAGCTCAACAGCGTTTGTCCGAGTTATGTTTATTTCTACCCTTATGTTTGCGGTTGATTATGGTTTACTATTTGGTTCATGCTCACTATACTAAATATATAAAATTTATAGAAGTACGCACTTTAATCGCATATAGTGTCTAAAAGTATACTGTGAACTGAGAAATGTATTGGATAATAAAATATGGGAGGTATCGTATATGCCACATTTTGATGAAAAGAGCTTCAATTGTGAAAAGGAATTAACGTTAGCTATTATAGGCGGGAAGTGGAAGATGCTCATCCTATGGCACTTGGAAGCAGGGAATGAAGCGTTTTGGTGAGCTGAAGGCACTTATACCGGGCATTACCCAACGAATGCTTGTCAGTCAGCTTCGTGAGCTGGAGGCGCACCTTATTGTACACCGTGAAGTTTATCCAGTTGTTCCACCTAAGGTGGAGTATTCGCTAACAGAATACGGAGAAAGCCTGATGCCGATTTTGGATGCAATGTATGAGTGGGGTAAGGGGTATATTGAAAATGTGCTGGACAAAGTGGACGTTGAGATTGTGATGGAGCAAAAGTAATAGGAGTCAAAATAATGTCTTCATTCATGTAGAAATCAAGTGAAATGGATTCACATGTATTATATTTTTATGTTAAGATAAGGATAGAAATAAGGACGGTCCGCCGACCGCCCTCAGCACAACACTTGGGTGGGATACCTCCAAACTTGGTGTTTGAAAATAACCTGTTCCCTTGGCGCTAACCTGGGCAGGTTATTTTCGTTTATTCAGGTAAGTGAGCAATGCTAGAATAAACATTCCAATCATCATCACATCCGAAAACGAAAATGTCATAGGTATCACCTCCAATCCGGAGGTAATACTTCCCACCCAAGTTCAGTTGTACATGCTAAATTATATCATAATTAGATATATATAGGATTAAAAAACTATGAACTCCGAATATTTCCCTCGTTAATAAATTCCACAAAATAGATCTATCCACTATACTTTAATGCTTAACATCTCTGCATAATTAAGTCTAATAAACTACCCAAACTACCCAATGAGAAACAAAAGTAACAATGTTTTAAGTAAGTTTGTGATATGCTTTATAGGTTATTCGTTATTTGAAGTTACATAATGTGATCAAGGTAAATATTTTTTAGTTTATTGTGAAAGTTGAACGCTCTGAGGAGAGAGGTGTCTTGTGGGATCTATTTTTAAGAATGAAGCGGCTGAAGCAGAATATTATGTTTGCTACGACAAATGTTTAAATATGATTGAAGTGGAAGGAACATCAAGTTATATACATACAAGCTTTGGTGATACGCACGTACTTTGCTTTGGTGATCAAAGTAAGCCGCCGATGGTTCTCCTGCACGGGATGACCATGAGTAGTACAATGTGGTTTCCCAATATAAAGCAGCTAGCACAAGAACGTTGTATTTATGCGGTTGATATTATGGGGGATTTCGGTAAAAGTAAACCTAATGTAGCCATAAAAAATCGGAAGGACGCGAATCAGTGGCTTCTTGAGGTTTTGGACGCTATGGAGTTGAATCAGGTAGATTTAGCAGGGCATTCTATGGGGGGATTTTTGTCTTTAAATTTTTCTCTTGCTTATTCAGAGCGAATATCAAGGCTGTTGCTTTATGCCCCAGCAGGAACGTTTCATAAAATAAGCATGAAATTTTTCGCGAAAATTTATCCTGCATTGTTGTTTCACACGGAGAAGTGGATTGACAATGCTTTTTTGTGGTTCTCTGGGAAGGGGGAGCCATTACATCCTGTATTTCGTTCTCAGGTTATCGCGGGTTATCGTTATGCCAAACCACTTTTGCAGCTCATGCCTTCTGTATTTAATAAAGCAGAGTTTTATGATTTTAATATTCCTACCTTGCTCCTGATCGGAGATAAAGAAGTAATTTATCCTGCAGCAAAAACAATAGCAAATGCAAAAGAACTCATCCCTAATCTTGAGACTCATTTAATTGCTGGGGCAAGTCATTCCTTAACTATGGAGCATGCCGATATTGTGAATGAGCTGACACTTTTGTTTTTGCAAAAAAGATAATTGATCACTGCTAGGTAAATTGTAGTTTATTGAGAAGTGAATATGGCTTGAAGCAAGTTCATTATACCAAAAAATGTAAAAAATACTCCGGCAATAATTACAACAATTCCACCAAATTTAAGAAATGCTAAATATGACTCAGTAGGCTCAACCTCATTTTTAAACTTCCACCGCACATTACGATGTAACCCAAATTCTGGTTTTTTTATTCTGAGGATACCTAGCCAAATAAAGATAAGTCCAAAAATTATAGTTATGATAGGGAAGACCAATAGTAACAACTCCTTTGGGGTTGGTTTAGGGCTAATGATTGATTTATTACGTTCGTACAAAATGTATGAATGTACACCTATAAAAAGTTTTAAAAAAAGCTTAAGTTGCGAACGTGTCTCGAAGTAAAGTTAGAATACCATAAATAAAAGAAAGTCCACCTGCAACTACACAAATAATTCCACCAATTTGTGAAAGGATGAGATATGAATCACTAGGTCCGTTATCATCATTATGTTTCCAACCCTCAGTAATTTTCCAGGCGAATTCAGGTTTTTTAATATATAAAATTCCAATCAAAATAGTAAATACTCCAAAAGCCATATAAAAAATTGGCATAGTCTATATAAACAGTCCTTTCATTTTCGTTATATATATCACCATTGCTCAATCCAAATTGGCTCCATATCAGAGTAACCCATGGCTTGCAGCAACTCCCAAGCGTTGTCGATCGTATTTTGCTTTCCTTTGAGCCAAAGTTGTTGTTGTTCGTTTTGTAAATAATGAATGATCTCAGCAATATGCTTTGGTTTGCCTAGATGAATGGTCGTTTGTAGGTTGTTTTTGTGTGCAGAGATATCATAAAAAGCCCAGAAGGTATGCCGTTCTTCATCTGGTGGATCAGCCTCGAAAATGAGTGTGATTTTTGTTGTTTTGTCTTCCTTGGGTGAAATGTTTAAGGTGAGGCGGGAACCACCCACATGCCAATATACATAAGGTTGATCTTCAACGGTTAGCTTTCTGAGCTTAGTATTCATCACACAAAGTCCTCCTTTGAGGTAAAAAGTACCTATAGAGTACATGATACCATATTAGAACTTTGATTCAGCGTGATTTTTTCTATAGAGGAATTTTCCGATGACAAAGCAACTGACTCCTAACAAAAAAGTAATAATCGGCACGAGATGAATGCCTTCATCTTGGTAATGAAAAGCGAGCAATATTGAAAGGGACATTAGCATTAAACCAACAATATAAGCAAGTTTGTACATAATATCCTCCTAATTTATTTATTAATTATGTATATACCCAAATTATCCCTCATAGACGCAATTTGTCCAGTAAGTTGTTCTTATTAGGGTTTCAACTGGTAAGTTGCGCTGTACTAAACTAAGTCTATTGGTGTGATCAGCACTTTTATTTGTATATAATTATCTCAAAATTTAGGTAAAAAGTAGGTAGATTCAAAATAAGTGATTGTTATAATCAACATAAGAAATAGGTCTGAAGCAATTTATAGAATAAATATTATATCAGGTTAAATAAAAAACCACATAAGAGGAGGGAGCTTATGGGAAGGTCATTTGCCAACTTGCATATTAAGTCAAATCATCTTGAGAAGACGATTTCAGCATTAAAAGTACTCAGCCAAGGTCATGCCCAAGTATTAGGTAATCGGGAAAATGACTCTTCAGAGACTAACATTACTATGTATATTAGTAAAAGTAATGTGAATGAGAGCTGGATTAGCGTGCTCCACGATTATTTTGTATGGGGGACTGTGAAGAAAATAGGTAAAACGTTGTCCCAGCTTGTTGAAGAGCCCGTTATGACGATCGGATATATGAACGAGGAAATATTTGAGTGGTCTTTTTACGAGAACGGGGAAATTCAAGCCGAAAAAATCTTTTGTGAGCCATGGACAAGAGAAGAATATGAGCAGCTTAAAGAAGAGCGTCTTAATGATGAATACTTGCAAAAAATGTTGGATGTAGATAATGAGGAGTTTGGACAACTCCTTGAAATTAACGACCCTGCTCAAGCTGTGGATAAGCTGTCACAATTGCTGAAGATGTCTTTATGGTGTGATGCGGAATGGATTGAATTTGAAGCTGATCTTAAAAAAAGATTTGAAAAATATGAGTTTTGAATTCATATAAAAGAGGAAAATGATCTTAGATGGTACTCTTTGGACCGTTTGATCTTTAGAAGGAAGCGAGACAGAAGGGGATTGGGATACGGGGACACCTAAGGTTTTATAGATAGTTAACAAGGGAGGAGAAGTAAACATTATGTATAAGCGATTAGAAGAAAAGATGAAAACAACAACTGCTTTAAAATGGTTTAATGGACATGGTGCACAAGAGAACTGGATCGTGGAAGTTGAAGAGGAGCTAGGCTTCCGTTTGCCTCCATCTTATCGCTGGTGGATAACTCATTATGGTAATGCCCTGTTGGGTGATGGGGAAATTCTGACCATTGTCGCTCCAGAACACAGAGAATACCATGATGCAGATGTTCTTTACAGGCATAGACTTAACCTAGCTGAGGCATGGTGGGTGAGCCAGTTTCCTAACAGAATGGATTTGTTTGTGCCAGACAGCGATGAGCTTTATTTTTTTGATACTTCTACTAAAGATGAGCATGGAGAATTTCCGATTATGCGTTATGATCTCATGAATAATTTGATTGAGAAGTATGCTTCAAGCTTTGCGGAGTTTTTAGAAAGATTGATTGATGAGCGGTCTAGGTAAAGGATGGGATGATACATGTTATCATCCTTTTTTTAGAGAAGTGACCTACTGACTCTGGGTTAGCGGATAAAGCATTAAAGAGATACAGTGAATTGCATCAGGAAGACCCTCACAAAGAGTATTGTTTCTTTCATACCTCTCGTTCAAAGGTGTGGCACGGGAACGTTACGTAGGAATTAGAGGTCAGAGATGAATTTAACAGAACACTATGGACTTCTTTTTGTAAGCATAACAATACTGTTTCGGGGGAGAGAAGGGTTTCAATTTGAGAGCCTCTTTTCTGGGGAAGTGATAGAGAATAGCTTATAGGACTAAGATAGAGGTTTTTGTGATAATTTGGGGAATTATGCGGTATTTGCATAAGAAAAAATCTAGGGTACCTGAGTAAAAGGATTTAGACTTTACATTGGCTTTATTGAGAATTGCTTCTATGAAAATGATGTCAAATATTGATGCACTTTGTGAGGAATAACAGATCTCATGAAGTGCATTTTTTCAGCAAATATATGATAAAATAGGAACATATGATTCTATATTCTGAACAGGTAAAGAAGAGGGAGGATATCATTGGTTAACAATAGCGACATTTTAATATATCAGACTGAAGATGGAAATACAAAGATCGATGTGAAGTTAGAAAATGGAACGGTGTGGATGACTCAGAAAGCAATTGTGGAGTTGTACCAGAAAGGTGCTAGTACCATTAGCGAGCATATTAAACATATCTATGAAGAGGCAGAGTTAGAAGAAGGAGCAACAATTCGGAAAAACCGAATAGTTCAAACTGAGGGAACACGGCAGGTTGAACGTGAAGTTTCTTTCTACAATCTTGAAATGATCATTGCCATTGGTTATCGTGTTCGCTCTCACAGAGGAACACAATTTAGACGTTGGGCGACTGAACGACTTAATGAGTATTTAGTCAAAGGTTTTACAATGGATGATGAGAAATTGAAAGATATGAGAAGTTTTGGACAAGACTATTTCGATGAGTTACTTGAGCGTATTCGTGATATTCGGGCATCTGAAAAAAGGTTTAATCGCAAGATTACAGATATATATGCAACATCTGTCGATTATGATCCTAATGCAAGTATATCTAAGGAGTTTTTTGCTACTGTACAAAATAAGCTTCATTTTGCTATTCATGGTCATACAGCTGCTGAATTAATAGCGGAACGTGCTAGTGCAGCTAAGGATAATATGGGCTTAACCAGTTGGAAAGGTGATAAAGTAAGAAAGGTAGATGTCTTGGTAGCCAAAAATTATTTAACAGATAAGGAATTACAATCTTTAAATCGCATTGTAACTATGTATTTAGATTATGCAGAAGATCAAGCTGAACGTCACGCACTTATGTATATGAAGGATTGGGTGGAAAAGTTAGATTTATTTCTAAAGTTTAATGAACGAGAGATTCTCAGCAATGCAGGTGGAATTTCACATGAAATTGCTGAGAAATTAGCAATAGCTGAATACGAAAAATATAACCAGCAGCGGTTAGCTATTGACGTAAGTGGAGATTTTGATGAGTTTGTTAAGAATAAAGATTTAAAATGACTCAAACCGAGCCACTATATTTTTCATGACAACCGAAGAAACATGAACAAAACAAACACATTCCAATCTGACTTCAATCTCATTTCAGTATTTTCAACGATTTCAATCCTGGCAGTAAATCAGGGTACTGAAACACAAAGCCGTGCTCCAACGCTTTGGCAGGTAATACTCTTTGTCCTTGGAGCGCGAGTTCCGACATCTCGCCTAGCGCAACCTTCAATACTGCGGCTGGAACGGGAAACCAATGTGGACGGTGATAGGCACGCGCGAGCATCTGTCCGAACTCATCGTTCGTTACTGGGTGCGGTGCGACAGCATTAAGTGGACCCTCGATCGATGATTGATGTACAGCATAGTCTATCAGCTTGATGATATCGCTTAGCATAATCCAAGACATCCATTGCTTTCCGCTACCCATGCGCCCACCGAAACCAAGCAGATAAGGGAGCTTAAGCATAGTGAGGGCGCCGCCACCATTTCCAAGTACAATGCCGGTACGTAGCTTTACAACTCGTGAGCCGATTTCGGAATAGGCTTCGTCCGCCGCTGCTTCCCAAAGCTTCACCACATGTGAGGGGAAGTCTGATACGTTGGCTGGAGAGCTTTCGTCAAAGGTTTTGTCCAGAGAGGTGCCATAAATGCCAACCGCTGAAGCCTGAATGATGACATTTGGCTTCGTGTGAAGTCTTTGTAAAAGTCGCCCGGCATCATTTACCGCTTTGAGTCTGGACTGAATAATGAGGTCCTTGTTTTTTTGGCTCCAGCGTTGATTTAGACTGGCGCCCGATAGATTGACCCAGCCATCTGATCCTTCAGCCAGCTCGGGAGTTGCTTCTAATTCAGCCCAAGTCGTGCTGGAGGCAAGTGGGAACTGGAGAGTTACAGCCGCCTTTCGACCAACTAAAAGGACTTCATGTCCTTCGCGTAACCAGTAATCTGTTAGTGCACTGCCGATAAATCCGCTGGCGCCAAAAATAATAAATTTCATGGGGCTTTCTCCACCTATTCTTTGACAATTAATTGATGATCTCCGCAATCAAAATCTTTATATATTATATCTTTAATTTTTGATAATTGCGAAATAGCGGTCTGAGCGTGAGGTGTGTTTATATATACTTTCTATACCGCCTGTCATGCTCCCAGCCTTGTCCTGATACATGTCCTACGGACGCCATAAGCATGGATAGATGATTGATTCCATCAATCCCTAAATAATCATTCATGTTCTCATCCATCAAATGACCGATGGTGGCTACGCCCAGCCCTAGTCCGCTACCAACAATTTGTAGATTTTGTGAAACAATGCCTGAATCCCAGAAAATATATCGGTATGCACGCTCTTTATACTTGTCCTCTGTTCGATCTAATACAGCAGTCCAGATGAAATTAACAGCACAATGGCGCGTCATTTCCTGATTCTCAGTTAGTAGATAGGAAATCTCTGACACATCCTCCAGTTTTAATCCTTCTAGTGTCCACCGCTCTACATCTAAATGGTATAATCCCTTCTCTAATCCTTCCACATTGTTGACCATCAGATAGGTTTCAATTGGATAAAGTGCTCCAGCGGAAGGTGTGGTACGAAGCTCATAACCATCGTGTGTTGCCGTAATTCCTTGTGTTCCCCAGAGAAGAAGATTGAGTTCATTTAACGAAAGAGATTCATGGATAAAATTCCTCATCGTACGGCGGGTTTTGAGAATTTCCCATATATTTATGGTCTCTGGAAAATCTGGCACTCCTAATGGAATGTGAATCAGTGCGTCTTCATATCGGAGATATTTTGGCGGTGCTTTAGAGAAGTCGTATTTGCTTGCCCAACCTTTTTCTAAATCACCAACCTTGTATGAGGTTGCTTCTATAAATTGCTGACATATGTTTTTCCAATCCGGGTGCATGAATAATTCCTCCTTATTTCACAATACAAGTGTTACCTACATATTGCTTATATCGAAGTATACGATTAGGTGTTGGATTAGTAAAATTATGGTTTATAATATATAACATTAGTATTTACTAATGAATGGGAGAGGTGAAAGCATGACATTATTGCAATTACAGGTATTGATCGCGGTTTCGGAGCACAAAAATTTTACGAAAGCGGCAGAATCTTTAGGCTTTACGCAATCGGCAGTTTCTCAAATGATCAATAACCTAGAGAAGGAATTAGAAATTGTTTTGTTTGACCGCAGTAGGAGAGGGATTACAACCACCAACATTGGTAAGCGGATGGTTAAACATGCACGAGATATATTACGAATTACATCCTACATGAGAGAGGAAGCAAATGCTGCACGCGGAATGGAGGCGGGGACGCTGCGAATCGCAGTCATTTCCAGTGTTTCTCCAAAGATTTTGCCTGGTATTATCAGTTCGTTTCGTAAGCTGTTCCCTCAGATAGAGCTTGTATTATTTGAAGGAAGTAACGAAGAAATTCAGACATGGCTTGCGGACTCTGTTGCAGATGTAGCTTTTATGACCGTGCCTGATAAGAAGTTCCATGCTTTTCCCTTGCTAAGGGATCAAATGAAGGTATTCGTTTCCAACTACAGTCCGCTGAAGGAGGAGGAGTATCTTACTTTTGAACAGCTTACAGGGAAATGCTTTGTCATGGTTAAGGATTCTGGAATCAAAAGCTTGCTACAGGAGCATGGTATCGTGCCTGATATTACGTTGGAAGTGCAGGACCCCATTACGATTCTGTCTATGGTGCAAGAAAGAGTTGGGGTTACAATTCTGCCTGAGCTATACGTTCCTGAGGTTTTGCCTAAGGTTACAGCGATTCCTCTTCGTCCAGCGATTACCCGTGAGCTAGTCATTGCCGTGCGTGACCAGTCAGACATTTCTCCTGTTGTCGCTGAATTTATTGTGCATAGTCAGAATTACTTAAAAAAAGCAGCCTTGGCTGCTTCTGATTGAGATGCTTGATTTTACGCTTAAATGAAACGTATTAATCCCTCATGAACTTCTCCTTCCTCAATCCACGTCTCTACAACCTCTGCAAACAATTGCGGATTTTCATAACTCCATGCATGGTTTAAACCTGGAACGATAGCGCCTTTACTATTAGGTAATGCTGCTAACAGCTTACGAACGTTGTTTCGCACAAGTGCACCTTCTCGTTCTCCAGCAAGAACTAGCAAAGGATGAGTGGAGGGAGTGGGGACTTTTATTTCTTTCATTAATCCGTACATTTCGCGCATAGTTGAGGGCGTTACTTTTTCCATATCAAGTTCAATGTCGTAGGCATAAGCTTCAGGGATGCTCAGACCTTTCATCATGGAAGCCGTCATCTTTTTAGACGACATGAAGCGATAGGTTGGTGCAACTAACATATTAATCAATGCTACTTTAAAGGCACTCAATTGTGGAGAAGAGCCAGTGATGATTACTGATTGGATGGAGTCTGGAGAAGTTTCGAGCAGCTTTTGTGCTAAAATACCACCCATAGATAAGCCTACAATATGTACAGGTCCGTATTGAGATAAAAAAGGAGTAAGTTCTTCTACACATTTATCCGCTGTTAATGGTGTGATGGAGGAACTATCGCCATGACCGGGAAGATCGGGTACGATGCAGTAATAGTGCTCCTGTAGTAACTTTGTGACATCATCCCACATTTTACCGCTAAGTCCACCACCGTGTAGAAAAAGAATAGAAGGATTTGCAGGTTGACCGCTTGTTTTGTAGCTTAACATCATAACGCCCCTTTCAAATGACACTGATAGTAGTATTATAACTGATTAACCAATTGATAAAGTACAACAAAAAGGCAATCGCCTATTTTTCACATAAAAAATTGACAAAACCTTCTTCATCTTCTATAATTACAATTAACAAAAGGTTAAATGTTATTAGAAATTCAGAAGCTCATTTCAATCATAATAAAGAAGGGAGTTCAAATTCATTGTCTAACGAGCAGGCATTACAGCAATACGATGTTAAAAAATATAGAACACCAGACGGCTACACCTCGGACATTGCGATTTTTACGATTGTGTCAGAACAGCAGGAGTTTAAGCCACCTGTGATGGATTTGAAGCTAATGCTTATACAGCGCAGTATGACGGATAGTGAAGGCAGACCTAATATGGAGGCAGGAAAGTGGGCGTTGCCGGGTGGGTTTGTCAATCCAGATGAAACGGCATTTGAGTCAGCTAAGCGCGAACTAATGGAGGAAACAGGGGTCACCAATATTCATTTAAAGCATTTTGGGGTATATGATACACCAGGTCGTGATCCAAGAGGTTGGATTATAACGAATGCACATTATGCAATTGTGCCAGAGCATCGGCTACAGGAGCGCCAAGCCAATGATGATGCTAGTGAGGTCGAATTATTTTCGGTAAAAGAGGTGCTACAGCTAGACCTTGCATTTGATCACAGACAGATCATTCAGGATGCGATCGAGGTCATTACGCGTGAATTGCTGGAGACAACGGTCGCTCAATCCTTTTTACCAGAAAAGTTTACGTATTCTGAATTACAGGCGGTGTTGCTCACAATAAGTGATGATTCTGCGATTTCACTTGATGCAGCCTTTGCTAGAAAAATTAAATCCTTGCCTTTTATTGAAGAGGTAAAGGGAGAAAAAACGACACGTACGTCTAAAAAGCCAACACAGCTTTATCGTTTTGTGGATGTGCCGGTCAACCATTCGATTTACCATAATAAACGTTAGGTAGTAATGAAAATAGCTCAAGTATAATTTAGTTTTGCATTAGTTACTCAGTACCTTAACTATAGCTTTCTAAAATGAGGAGGAATCATTGTGAACAATAATGCGAATAACAACCTTAACAGTTCTAACTTAGCAAAAAGACAAGCACTTATTAACATTGATTATACAAATGATTTTGTTGCAACAGAGGGTGCGTTAACGTGTGGTCAGCCAGGTCAGGACATTGAGCAAGCAATTGTTGATATAACAAAACAATTTATCGCTCAAGGCGATTATGTTGTATTTGCGATTGATTTGCATAAAGAGGGGGACGTGTTACACCCAGAAACAAAATTATTCCCTCCTCATAATATTGCAGGCACAAGTGGACGTCATTTATATGGTGAATTACAAGCAGTGTATGATGCTAATCGTAATAATGAACAAGTGTATTGGATGGATAAGACAAGATACAGCGCATTTGCTGGGACGGATTTAGAGCTGAGATTACGTGAGCGGAAAATCGAGGTACTTCATTTAGTTGGCGTATGTAGTGATATTTGTGTATTGCATACCGCAGTAGATGCTTATAATAAAGGCTTTGAGATCGTAATCCATGAAAAAGCGATTGCTAGCTTTGATGCAGAAGGTCATTTATGGTCACTGCGCCATTTTAAAGGCTCATTAGGTGCTGAAATTAGATAAGAAGAAGGAGCAACCAAGATGAAAATTTCTGAAGTAGAACTACCACAAGGTAAGTATAATGACGATAGCTTGGCACTTCATACCGATCGTTATCAAATTAATATGGCTGAGGGTTATTTTAGAGACGGGATTCATGAGCGCAAGGCGATCTTTGAGGTGTATTTTCGTAAATTGCCGTTTCAAAATGGATATGCGATATTTGCAGGCTTAGAGCGAGTGATTCGTTATTTGCATGATTTTAAATTTACCGAGAGTGATATTGCTTATTTAAAAGAAGAAGGCTATCAACAAGATTATTTGGATTATTTGAAGCAACTTACTTTTACAGGCAATGTGTACAGCTTACGTGAAGGTGAGCTTGTGTTCGCAAATGTCCCTATTTTACGCGTGGAAGCTCCGCTAGCTGAGGCGCAATTAATCGAAACTGCCGTTTTAAATATTATCAATTATCAGACGTTGATCGCTACCAAAGCAGCACGAATTAAGCAAGTAATTGGTGACGGTGTGAGTATGGAGTTTGGTACGAGACGTGCGCAGGAAATGGACGCGGCAATTTGGGGAACACGCGCAGCATTTATCGGGGGCTTTGATGCAACCTCAAATGTAAGAGCAGGGAAGTTATTTGACATTCCAGTGTCTGGGACTCATGCGCATTCCTTTGTGCAGGCTTATCAGGATGAATATTTGGCATTCAGCAAATACGCTGAGTACCATCAGGATTGTGTATTCCTCGTGGATACGTATGATACGCTAAAATCAGGGGTACCTAATGCCATTAAAGTGGCACAACAATTTGGCGACAAAATTAACTTCCGTGGTATTCGTCTAGACAGTGGTGACCTTGCGTATTTATCTAAGGAAGCACGTAAAATGCTAGATGCTGCAGGATTTAATAATGCAAAAATTTATGCTTCTAATGATTTAGATGAATATACAATTATGAACCTTAAGGCGCAAGGCGCTAAAATCGATGTATGGGGCGTAGGGACGAAGCTAATTACTGCCTATGATCAACCTGCACTCGGTGCGGTGTATAAGCTCATCTCGATTGAAAATGAATATGAAACAATGGTAGATACAATAAAAATTAGTGCAAATCCAGAAAAAATATCGACACCAGGTATTAAAAAGGTATATCGTATTATTAACCGAAATAATGGTAAGTCTGAAGGCGACTATATAGCACTTGCTAATGAAAACCCACAAGTAGAACAAAAGCTGAAAATGTTCCATCCTGTGCATACGTATATCGCGAAATTTGTGACTGATTTTGAGGCCGTGGAGCTACAGATTCCTGTATTTTTGGAAGGGAAGCTTGTATATAAACTGCCTGAGCTAACAGAAATTCAAAGCTTTGCACGTGGAAACCTAGACGTATTATGGGATGAGTATAAACGGATGCTGAATCCTGCTGAGTATCCTGTTAACCTTAGCCAGCAATGCTGGAATAACAAGATGAAGCTAATTGAAGCTGTACGTGAAAAGGTAAATGCAAGCTTGCAAGCATAGGAGAGGTGTAAGTAACAATGGGCAAAATCGGTATCTACGGTTCATCCTTTGATCCAATTACGAACGTTCATTTATGGACAGCGAGTACAATCGCACATCGTTGTAAGCTTGATCAAGTTATTTTTTTACCCTGCTCTAGTAAACGAACAGACAAAATGTTAACGATCTCAGATGAGCATCGCTGGAAAATGATTGAGCTAGCCATCCATGGGAATGATAAGTTTGTGGCGGATCGCTATGAAATGGATCAACCTGCATGGGAAATTGCTACGTATTTGACGTTAGAGCATTTCAAACATGAATATCCTAATGATGAAATTTATTTTATTATGGGTGCGGATTTGCTGCTGGATATCGGCGAAGGCAAATGGAAAAAGTCCGAAGAGCTGATTCAAGAAAATAAGTTTATTGTAATGGCAAGGGATGGCATTAATATGTTAGCTGCGATTAGTAAATCTCCGATTTTACGAAATGCAGATGATGGGCATACGTTCCATCTAATCGATAAAGGGTTAGCAATGGAGATTAGTTCAACCTATATCCGAGAGGAATTCCGACGTGGGGGTGAACCTAGATATTTAATGCCTGAGTCATGTTACCAATATATCATTCAGCACCAGCTTTATTTAGCTTAAAAATATATATAAAGGATGGATGGAGCATGAGCCTACAAGATGAAATTATTCGTAGTTTAAATGTAAAGCCAGTCATCGATGTTGAGTCTGAGCTTAAAGCACGTATTACTTTTTTGCAGGAATATGTAAAGTCTGCAGGTGCAAAGGGATTAGTGTTAGGCATTAGTGGTGGGCAGGATTCTACGTTAGCAGGCAGATTGTCGCAGCTTGCCGTTGAAGGCCTGCGGGCTGAAGGTTATGAAGCAACCTTCTATGCCGTACGCTTGCCGCATGGTACGCAACATGATGAGGATGATGCACAAGCTGCATTAGCTTTTATTAAGCCAGATGAATCTTTGGTGTTTAATATTGGAGCAAGTGTGACTGCATTTACTGGTACTTATAATGACAGTAACGCTGAGCCATTATCTGATTATCATAAAGGAAATGTAAAAGCGAGAATGCGGATGATTGCGCAATATGCGATTGCAGGAGAACGTGGAAGCTTAGTGGTAGGTACAGATCATGCTGCTGAAGCAATTACAGGTTTTTTCACTAAATATGGTGATGGCGGAGCTGATGTTCTGCCACTGACCGGACTAACAAAAGGGCAAGGTCGAGCGCTGTTAAAGGCTTTAGGTGCGGAGGAACATTTATACTTGAAAGTACCTACTGCTGATTTACTTGATAATAAGCCACAACAAGCGGATGAAACAGAGCTTGGGTTATCTTATGAAATTTTGGATCAATATTTAACAGGGCAACCGGTTGCAGAAGAGGCAAAAGCCAACATTGAACGTCGTTACCTTGTGACAACTCATAAACGTGAGCTTCCGGCAACACCATTTGATGCTTGGTGGAAAAAATAAAGCAAGTTTATTAGATCAAAAATTAGGGTTGTGGCAGTAAGAGGCTACAGCCCTATTTGTTTTTTTAGCAAAAGCAAGCTACGATTTATAGTGTAGATATACTTATCAGACCAAGGTTTTTACTGATATATCGTGTTTGAGCTTTTTTAACTTAAATATTGTTCGTTACATAACTACATTACAAGGGGAGAGCTAATGCATCCAAAAATACAATCCTATATCGCTAGCATTGAAGATTTGTTTGGTTTAGATAAATACCGTTTTGACTCCTATACTCTTCACAGAGAGATAACCATCAAACAGGAAACAAGTTATTTACTTAACCTTATTTGGTTTCCACGTTCTCGTTCGGTAGGAGATATTAATATAGAAGAAGGGAATCCACCAGGAACTTGTGTTGTAGAGGTGGACTTCCATACTGGAGCACTGAAGTCTACTATTTTTGTCGGTGGAGTTTCCTTTGCACAAGGTCCTTACATTGATGTTGAAGCTTTGAGCAGAAATGATGTGCAATACATGGTTCAGTTTATGAATGAAATAGGTAAGCTGTATAAAATTAAACATTTATCCACAGATTCTGTTGTTCTACAGGCCTGTATTAACGAAATTAATATTTTAGGAGTATCGGTTCAGATTAAATGGGACCAAAGCTGTAAATTAGTCATGTTTAGCTGTTATGGAGATATCCCCGCCCAAGATGAAATTTTGATTGAGGAATTTACGCTTGCCTTACCAAAGATAAAACAGCTTATCGCGAAGCAAGTAAAACTTATTGCCTTGCCTATAGGACAATCTGTGGACAAACGGTTGGGAGAGCAAAGAGAACAAGCACAGCGCAACCATCGTCAAGTATACGGGATCGAGGAAATCTGGGTTCGTAATAATAATGATGGTGCTATTACCTACCCTTTTTTGTTTGAAGGTGAAACAACAGAGCGATTACAGTTAAACTTACCTTTAATTTGGACAAAGCAACAGATTAAGCCACTGCCTACAACCTCTCCACTTTCCTTTGAGTATGAAGTCACAATAGAACAAGCACTTAATAAAGAAAAGCATCCTGATTTACAGCCAATTACTAAGGAAGAGGAACAGATGTGTATTGCTGAGATCACAGCACTATGCACTGCTTTATATCCTAAAGAATCTGGTTTATGGCATTTAGGCTCATTAAGACGTAAAAACAACTATATTGAAGGTATTCTGTTAAAAGAGCAAAATGGGGATGGGAAAATCGTGGCTATCCTTGATCGCGTAACATTAAAGGTTATAAATTATATTGATCGTACTAAGTGGTTAGAGTTGTTGGAGTTACCTCAGACAACACAAGAAGTAACAGAAGAAGTGCCACAAGGCTTTAATTTAAAATACAACCTAATGGAGGCTATATCGTTGTTATATCCATATTTAACACTAACCCCTACTTACGTATGGAATCAACAAGAAAAGAGATATGTTTTATGTGCAAAACTAGATTGTGAACATTGTGTGGATGCCGATTCAGGTGACATTATAAGCTTGAATAGTATTTAAATAATTATAAAGTAATGAATTAAATTATTGAAAATATGACCTGAGACACATCTAAATGGTGTGTCTTTTTTATTGTTTTCTCAGCGCTCATTTCCTTCGTTTTTTACCCTCCCTAAACTCTTATTTCCCGCATGATCATTGCATAAACTGACATTATTCGATATAATTCGACATCGATCGCATTATGCGTATTTGTAGTCAAAACAGACCTAAAATGTGGATACACAATTTAGAAGGGGGGCATACTGAATTTTGAATAGCCGTAGTTCTTTGATATATGAATTCAATTTTTGTCCCGTCGTAGTACAAAAGTTGGACCCAATTCTAATTGAAAGCGTTATATATCTCTCATACAATAAGGTCAAGGAGGGGATGAAACGAAGCTCAGGGATGCAGCATGATTGGACAGGAAGGAGGGACGGCACATGGATAAGGAGATCGAATCCATTCTTCGTATTTTGTTGAACAGCACTGTTGTAACAACAAAAGGGTTGCAAGATGAAACTCATTCTACGAAGAGGCAGGTTGCTTACAGACTGGGAAAAATCAACGCTTTATTACAGGCGTATAAGGTGCCTCTAATATCCCTAGGTTCTCAAAAGGACACCATTATTCCTAAGCAGACAAAGGACGCAATCAAAGATATCCTTGAACAAAAGTATTCTAAAAATACGTATTATTTGAGCAAAGCGGAACGAATTCAATACATGTATTTGATGCTTTTTATTAACATGGATGATGTTTCACTTAATCATTTCATTGATTCTTTGAAGGTTAGTCGTTCCACAGTAAACCTTGACTTCAAAGACCTCGTTCAAATTCTTGAGCGAAAAGGAGTCGTCATCAAAAATAACCGGATTCATGGTTATTACTTGGTTGGCTCGGAGATGGAGATCAGACGTGTACTGATTCAAAAAATTATTGATGGTCTTGCTGCAGAAGAAAATTCGAGAGTATTCGACATTTTTATTGAAGAATACAAATTGGATAGCTTTGAGGAATCAAAGAAAATCATCTTGAATCTCATCAAAAAACATGAAATTACTTTTGTCGAGGATCGCCTAGTAGAGTTTATCTATATTTTCATTTTTATGAAGGCACGTATGTTTTCTAAAAATAACGGAGCAGTAGCATGTATAGATATACCAAGTGTTGCGGTCATGCCTTCGATGAAGGAGTACAAGTTCGCAGAAGAGTTGTTGGCGGTGTATGACGATAACAACGAATGGATAAAACCTCATGATGTGATGTACATCAGTGCATGGATTCTAGGTATCTCTGTTGGAGACAATGAAGAGGCTACAATGGATCGCGAGGTTATATCAGAAATTGTACTTAAAATGATGAGTAAATTTGAATATTTGAGTGGTGTTTATTTCATCAACCAAGAAAAAATATTTAAGCAGCTTTATTCTCATTTCAGACCAGCTTACTACAGACTATTATTTAAGCTTCCTATTTACAATCCGCTTCGTGACAAGGTGAAGGAAGAATACCGGATGGTATATCGCATTGTAAATAACGCCACTAAAGATTTTGTCAGTTTGTTTGGCGAAGAAATTCAAGAGGAAGAATTAGCTTATCTGACCATGCATTTTGCCTCGGTTTTTTCTAACAAAAAAGAATTTGATCTTTTGCAGAAAAAGAAGGCATTAATTGTATGTTCTAATGGCGTTGGTAGCTCAGCGATTCTTTATGCAGAACTTATAAATTTATTTCCAGAACTGCATATTTTGCCACCACTTGAGTTTTCGGAGCTAGAAAATTTTGCGGATTCGGTAGATGTCGTATTTACAACAAATTACAAAGCGGAAAGTTTAAAAATAGATGTTCCAATAGTTAAAGTCAGTCCTGTAATGACTCCAAAAGAGAAGTACAAAATTACTCGGGAAGTATATATTTTGCTTGGTGATCTATTTTTTAGACAGCCCAAAATTGATGAAGTGATGACCATTATAAAAAGACATGCCAGCGTCACTTCAGAAACTATGCTTGCCAATGAACTGTTATCCTATTTTACACAAATAGAGAATTTTAAGGATAAAGGAGTAGAAGATCCCATGCTGAATGATCTCGTCGATGAAAAACTGGTGAAGCTAAAAGTGCCAGCTAAAAACTGGGAGGAAGCAATTAGACTATCCGCTTCTGCGCTAGTTGAGAATGACAAAGTTACGCCGGGATATGTTGATGCAATGGTGGAGTCAGCAAAAGCATCCGGTCCATACATCGTCATCTCAAAACATGTGGCATTACCACATGCTAGACCCAAGATGGGAACCAAAGAAATTGCTATCGGCGTCGCAACTTTAGAAAATCCGATTGAATTTGGTCACAGAGAAAACGACCCAGTTAAATACGTATTTACTTTAAGTGCGGTAGATAGCAGCAGTCACTTGCGTGCAATGTCTGAGCTTGCAGAGCTGCTAGAGATGGACGAGTTTTACAAAATTTTAGATAACGCAACTGATGCTAGTGAAGTCGTTGATTTCATTAAAGCGCAGGAATTATAAGGAGGAACATATTATGTATAAAGTTTTAGTTGCTTGTAGAGCTGGGGTAGGTTCAAGTTTGATGTTGAAAATCAAAACACAACAGGTTATTAAGGAAAATAATTTTCCAATCGAAGTAGAACACGGATCACTAGATGCTTTAAACGGCTTTAACGGTGACGCTGTTGTTACATTGATCGACGTTGCAGAAGAACTTTCAAGCAAAGGTCTAAAAATCGATATTATCGGAATTAACAATATTATCGACCGCAACGAGATTAAAGCAGCAATGGAAAAATTCCTTGCTTCGAAGGGAAATTAATTACTTAAACATAAATTAAGCAAGGGGGATTGTTTGTGAATTTCATCATTAGTTTACTTAGTACACCTGCGGTATTATTGGGTGTCGTAGCCTTTATCGGTTTAGTGCTACAAAAGAAATCCGCAACAGAAGTGTTTACCGGGGCTTCCAAAACACTGATCGGGTTCTTGATTTTTGGTATCGGTGCTGGTGCAATGACCGGTGCTTTACAAAACTTCAACAAGTTGTTCCAATATGGCTTTGGAATTACAGGGGTTATCGCTTCTCCAGAAGCAGCGACAGCACTTGCACAAAGCACATATGGCTTTGAGGTTTCACTTACTTTGATTCTTGGTTTCGTATTAAACTTAGTGTTTGCACGTATTACCAAGTTTAAAAACATCTTCTTTACAACAGGTCACAGTTTATTCTTCTCTTGCGTATTGGTATTGATTATGAGTGCGCATGGCTTTGACCGTACTACAACGATTCTTGTAAGTGGTACATTACTTGGATTCTTGTCCGCAGCGCTTCCACAATTCTGTCAACCGTTTATGCGTAAAATGACAGGTGGAGACGAGCAAGCAATTGGTCACTTCAACATGCTTGGTTATGGTTTGTCTGGTTATATCGGTAAACTCTTCAGTAAATATGAAGATAAAACAACTGAATCCATCAAATTCCCGAAATGGCTTTCCATCTTCAGAGACTTCTTGATGGGTCTTGCGATTGTAATGTTAATCTTGTTCTATGTAGCAACACTTAAAGCAGGTCAAGCGTTTACACAAGAGCTTGCTGGTACACAACACTGGTTAGTATTCCCGCTTGTACAAGCATTTACATTTGTTGCAGGTATGTCCGTATTGATGACTGGTGTACGTATGTTCTTGGCTGAAATTACAGCTGCATTCGTAGTTATTTCCGAGAAATATATCCCAGGTTCTCGCCCAGCATTAGACGTTCCAACTGTATTCCCTTATGCACCAAACGCAGTTATTGTAGGCTTCATTTCTGCTTACACTGCTGGTTTGCTAGCGATTGTAGTTATGGCGTCCTTCCCTAGCGTGTTCCCTGTAGTTATTATCCCAGCTGCACATATCTGTTTCTTCTCAGGTGGTACAGCGGCGGTATTCGGTAACTCCACAGGTGGTTGGAGAGGTGCGGTAGCTGGTTCCTTCGTAGTTGGTTTATTGCTTGCATTCTTACCAACTATTTTGTATCCAGTATACGGAACATTAGGTATCGAAGGTGCAACGTTCCCGAACATCGACTATAACGTATTCGGAACAATCTTGCATAGCATCCTACAATTCATTAAACCGTTGTAATTAAAGCGAAACTATATCTTTAATAACAAAATCATTAGTCCCCTGTAAGTCTATTTGACTCACAGGGGATTCCATTACGTATCCATTATTGTCTCTAGCTTAGACCACAGATAATGACAAAAAAAGACTACTTGGAGGCTCCTATGGCTGAACAAACTTTACCTAACTTTTTGAATATTTTAGAAGATGAAATTAAGGCTTATATTAGCTCTATTGATGAAGCGCCAATTAAGCAAGCACGTGATCTTATTCTCGAAGCAGAAAAAAATCACAATCGAGTTCATGTAACAGGAATCGGTAAACCGGGACATGTTGCTGGTTATATTGCTTCACTTTTATCATCAACGGGAACACCAACCTATGAGCTTCATGGAACAGAAGCGGTACATGGTTCTGCAGGTCAAGTTGTTCCAGGCGATGTTGTAATTGCGATTTCGAACAGTGGAGAAACTGAGGAATTAAAAGCAACAGTTCAGACGTTGAAAAATAACGGAGCTAAAATTATTTCCGTAACAGGTAATAAAAACTCTTGGTTAGCTAACGAGGGTGATGTTTTTCTTCATGCAGGTGTTAAATTGGAAGGCGATACATTAAACAAACCACCACGTGCGTCTATCGTTGCTGAAATTATCGCTTTACAAAGCTTGAGTGTCATGCTTCAAGAGGAAAGAAATTTGACTCCTGAAAAGTATGTGAAATGGCATCCAGGTGGCGCTTTAGGCAAATCAATTACAACAGCTTAAATCGTTAAATTACAGAAATACAGATTGTAAATCGAAATCTTGATATTGTATATTTGCAAATTGCTAGGAGGATGAAATCATGGAAGTAAAAGGAATTATTGCCGCAATGGTTACCCCTTTTGATGAAAATCAGAAGATTAATGAAGCAGCAACGAAGCAACTTATTGAGAAGCTAATTAAAGATGGCGTAAGTGGAATCTTTATTCTTGGTACAAATGGTGAATTCCATGTTTTAACTGAAGAAGAAAAGGTTTCTTTTGCTAAAATCGTTATTGATACAGTAAACAAAAGAGTCCCTGTGTATGTAGGTGCAGGAGGCAACAGCACAAGTGAAGTCATTGCTTTGTCTCAAAAAATGGAGAAGCTTGGCGCAGATGCATTGTCCATGATTACACCTCATTTTGTCCCTCTTACACAAGCAGAGCTAGTTGCACATTATAAAGCTGTTGCGGCTTCTGTAAAAACGCCAATTATTTTGTACAACATTCCTAAAATGACAGGCAACAATATAGAGATAGAGACAGTTAGAGAGCTTGCAAAAGTGAGCAATATTATCGGCATTAAAGACAGCAGCGGTAAGCTTGAAAATATTGAAGGCTATATCGAAGCTGCAAAAGGACAAGATTTTGTCGTGTTGTCTGGTTCCGACTCCTTAATTTTAAAAGCTTTGAAAATCGGTGCTACAGGTGCAATTGCCGCAACTGCGAACTTGATCACAGCGCTTGATGTATCTATTTATGAGAACTATGTAAATGGCGACCTAGAGGCTGCTCAAAAAGCACAAGATGATATTGAAGAGCTAAGAGCTGTATTAAAACTAGGAACCATTCCGTCCGTGTTGAAAAAATCTGTTGAATTAACAGGTATTCCAGTAGGTCCTGCGCGTTTCCCTGTTGCTGCCTTAGAAGACGAGGCTGTAGGTAAAATCAAAGAAATGCTTAGCTATTACAAGCTATAATACAAAATTTTTATTAGTGGAGGTACCATTATGATTAAACCAGACGTAGAGAAAAGAATTATTGAAACTGGTGCAATGGCCATCGTTAGAGTAGAAACCATCGAACGTGGTCTTGAAATTGCAGAAGCTTGTCTTGAAGGTGGCGTAGATGTACTAGAAATTAGCTACACACTTCCAAACGCTGGTGAAGTAATCAAAGCGATTAACGATAAATTTAAGGATCAAATTTTAGTTGGGGCAGGAACAGTGCTTGATAGCGAAACAGCACGTTTAGCTATTTTAGCAGGCGCTAAATTTATTATTGCTCCTACTTTGAGCAGCGAGGTAGCTGTAATGTGTAATCGTTACCGTATTCCTTATGGACCTGGCTGTACAACTGTATCTGAAATGGTTCAAGCGTTGGAATTAGGTGCTTCATTTGTAAAAGCATTCCCGATTTCTAACTTCTATGGCCCATCTTTAGTTAACGTTGTAAAAACTCCAATGCCTTATATGCCTGTTATGGCTTCTGGTGGCGTAACATTAGACAACTTAGCTGAATGGATTAAAAATGGCGTAGATTCTGTAGGCTTGGGTGGATTGTTAACAAAAGGCTCCAAGGCTGAAATTACAGAAAATGCTAGAAAAATCACTGATATTATTAAAGCAACAAGAGCAGCAATGTAACATAAAATCGTATATAATTAAACCTTCAACACTTATGTTATGAAGCATAGGCTGTTGGAGGTTTTTTTATGTGGTTAAACAACTGAAAGGATTTATATATAGTATGAATGTACCAACGATAACGAAGGCACAGCAATTGCTAGTATTAGAGCATGAAGCAGGCGTAGCATTAAATGAAGTTCAGCGGCAGGCGGTGTTACATACCGAAGGTCCAATGTTGTTGCTTGCTACGCCAGGTTCAGGGAAAACAATGACATTAATAATGAAAATTGGCTTCCTTATTGAAGCTTGCCATATTCCTGCTAATCGGATTAAGGCAATAACCTTTAGTAGAGCGGCGGCTACCCATATGCAGGAACGATTTCAACGGTTTTTTCCTACGTTGCCTACAGCAAGCTTCTCCACGATTCATAGCCTAGCTTATGAAATTGTACGTGACTATTTATATGAACAACGTAAAGCCTACACGCTGATTGAAGGCAGAATGGACGAAAAGGAATATAGTCATGCGCCTAACAAATTGATGATCCTTAGACAGCTTTATTTTGAGATGACGGAAGAGAATTTAACAGAGGATCAGATGGAGGAGTTAACCACCTTCATTAGCTATGTAAAAAACAAAATGCTGCCTATGTCCCAGTGGGCAACGGTAAAATGTAATATTCCTCATGCATTCGAGGTGATGAAGGCGTACGAGCATTATAAGCAAGAGCAGCATTCAACCCTGTTGCTGGATTATGATGATATGCTGGTGGTTGCCTATAATGCACTAGAAGAGAATCCCGTGCTTTTGCATAAATATCAAGTTAGACATGATTATGTGCTGACAGATGAAAGCCAAGATACATCGTTATTGCAATATGCAATTATTGAGCAGTTGGTGAAGGAGCATCACAATTTATGTGTCGTTGGGGACGATGATCAGTCGATTTATAGCTGGCGAGGGGCGGAGCCTTCTTATTTGTTGCAGTTTAAAAAGAAATTCCCCGATTGTAACGTTTTATTTATGGAGCAAAATTATCGTTCTACCTCTACGATTGTTCAAGCGGCAAATGTGTTTATTAAGCGAAATAAAGAACGTTATGATAAAAGTATGTTTACACATAACGAGGTAGGCGAGCAAATTGTGCTCAAGACATGTCAAGATGCTTATCATCAGCTCAATTATTTAATTGAAGAAATACAGCAGTATAGTGCAAATGGAGATTACGCCGAGGTTGCTGTCTTATATCGGAATCATAATAGTTCTATTTTGCTCATGAACCAGTTTGAACGTGCAGGCATTCCTTTTTATGCCAAGGATGGCGACTTTAAATTTTTCTCACATTGGGTTGTAAGTGATATTTTAAATTTAATGCGGATGACATTCACGGACAAACGGGTTGATATTTTTGAACAAATTTATATGAAAATTAATGGTTACCTTACGAAGGCTCAAATGAAGCAACTGACGTTGCTAAACCAAGGTGAGTCTGTGTTTGAGACGTTATTATCGAAAATGGAGCTGAAGGACTACCAACGTAAGCAGCTTGAAGAGGTAAGAGACGTGTTAACGCAAATGAAGGACATGCCTCCTGTTCATGCCATCGCAGTGATTCGGGAACGGTTAGGGTATGAGAAGGCAATTTTACGAATGAGTGAGCGTCTAGGCTTTAACGCAGAAAACTTAATAGGAATTTTGGACACATTAGCAGAAATCGCAGAACCACTTGATACGATGGTGGCCTTTGCGAATCGCTTAAAGGAATTAGAACTGTTAATGAAGCAATCGAGGTTCCATCCCCATGCTGGAGCAGTCACCTTTTCTACTTTTCATAGCGCAAAGGGTTTGGAGTTTGAACGAGTGTATATGATTGATCTTATTGATGGTGTTATTCCCTCAGCACATGATACGGGGAAAAAGGGAAGCGGGATATCTACAATAGAAGAGGCGGCTCGTTTATTTTATGTTGGAATGACTAGAGCGAAATCACATTTGGAGCTAATCAGTTATACGACTAAGGAGAACCGCAAAATTGCGGAGTCCATATTTATGACGAGTGTAAAACAATATTGCACTCAGCATGGGGGCGGGGAAATTCGTCCAGCTGTGGATACGCAAGGCTTAATCCATCATCGTGAAGAGCTAGCTCTAGGAACGCACGTGAACCATCGAGAGTTTGGCATGGGCACACTCATTTCCATCGACCATGATTATATTAAGGTGAACTTTGGGACGGTACAAAAAACATTGTCTTTAGCGCTTTGTCTTGAGCTAGGCTTGCTTGAAAAGATGTAAAGATAATTGAAATTACTCCAATGCATGCTACATCAATGTGCTGTGAGAAATGGGGTAGGGTTTTCTTCTTTTTTGTCCTTGCTATGCATAACTTGTATAGATGATGAACCGCCATCAAGGGGGCATGGGGATGAGATTTAGAAGAGGCTGGCATAGTCGGAAGAGACGATCTCGTGTAAGTAGACGTAAGCTGTGGCTCATAATTAGTGCTGTTTTTATTTTATTTATTTTTCAATTTATCGGTTACGTGGAACGTAATATGAAGGAGCCAATTAAGCATTTAGCCAATATTCGCGTGAAGCAAATTGCCACAAAATCAATTAGTGATGCTATTATGGCGCAGGTAGCCAACCAAGCAGCTATCGCCGACCTGATTGATTGGAAGGAAGATAGCTCGGGCAAAATTAATGGTTTTATGCTGAACTATTCTGCACATATGCGCATTACTTCAGATACGATTAAAACGGTGCGCAAGACATTAGAGGATGTATCCAAATTATCAGAGCATATCCCGCTTGGGCAAGCATTAGGCAGTCCTTTGATTGCTTCCTTTGGACCCAATATCCCGATCAAAATTGAGCCACAAGGGGACGTGAAGGTTGATTTAAACACAAGACGGCAGGACGCTGGGATCAATATGATTTTAGTTGAGGTCTACTTACGAGTGAAAACAGAGTTAGCTGTTGTTGTTCCTTTTGATATGGGGGCAGAGTCAGTTGAAACGGAGATTCCGATTTCTTATTTGCTAGTTGTTGGTGATGTTCCGATGTATTATTATGACAATAAAGGGAATCCCGTTGGCAATAATGGGGCAGGAGCACCAACCATTGCTTTACCACTAGCGCAAACTGACAAAAGCGAAAAAAGTGGAGAGAGTGGCAGTAGTTCAGGCACAAATGAGGTTCCCCAAACCAAATCAACTACTCATTAAACGTATGATTGGTAACTTTAATACGAAGAATAGATCAAACTTGAAATGAGCTCTTGACCGCTAACCCAAAATAGCGAAGAGACAAAGCGGTTCTGAAGAATGTCGCTTAAAAATAAAAGAAAAAGGCCGAACTACTGTGTAGTTTCAGCCTTTTTCTTCGTTAAGCTTATTTTTTCTTGTCGTTCCCATTGTTTAAGTAGTGGGTAAGGATTAAATGCCCACTCCTGCGAGCCCGTATCCCGATAAATGCCGTAATGCAGATGAGGAGCGAACTTCCCTTGCGTTCCTTTTGGACCATAACCACTGCTACCCACCCAACCGATCACTTGTCCTGCTTCAACGATGGTGCCAACTTCAATTTTTTTGTTGTAGCCTTGTAAATGTGCGTAATAGTGATAACGATTGTTAAGATCACGTATACCAATTCGCCAGCCCCCATAAGGGTTCCACCCCTTGGTCTCGATAATACCATTACATACACTTCGAACAGGTGTGCCATGAGGGGCAAAAATATCAGTCCCTTCATGAATTCGTAAGCCACCCCAGCCCCGACGCGCCCCCCAAGTGTCTCGGTACGTATAAATACTTTTTAAAGGCAACGGAAATTTACTGTCTGTAAGATTTAATTGACCATATTGCTTATATATTTTGGCAAACTGATGAATACGTCTGACCGCAGAATCCTTTTGATAATATCGCCATAAAGAAATTCGAATATCATCTTCATTATATCCTGATTTTGATAAATAGGTAGCCACAGTGAATAACACATCTCGATCACTGTTCGGATCTGCCTTGCCATCAGCATTTGCATCAATTCCAATTCCACCAAACATCGCAATTGTTGTTGGATTCTGATCAGAAGGATTTGGATTTAATGCTCCTTCCCATTGTCGTTCTTGAAAAGAGATCTGTGTTAGGCGATGACTCGACTTATTTATTTTTTTTTGAGGTGTAATCGATCTCTCATATTGATCTAATGCAGCTAACCAATACCAAGGGACATTAGTAAGTAATGAAATATCTTTATATAAGGTTAAACGTTGCTTATATACGTCATCTTTATTGGTCGCTTGGACAGGCAAGTCAGGAGCTGCTGCTCTTGCGCCACCTATGCCTGAAAATAAATAGACAACAAGAAGAGCAGTTACACAGCAAAGACTAATCCATACCTTTGTAGAAAAACGACGTGTACCTTTAAATTGCAATGACCGCAAACCAAACTCCTCCTTAACAAGCAATGAGCTTAGTTTGTTTAAAATTTCTAATTTTATTCTGATTCTTAGTCTATGATCGTATTCAAAGACGAGCTATGTTATAATAAATCGTGATTATAATGCTCAGGGGGAGTAAAGCTTGATTCAAATAGGTAATAAAACATATGAATTAATTCAAAATTATCGCGAAGCTTGGAATCCGGAAGCATTTAAGCAGAAATATAGTGAGGTTCTTGACCGATATGATTACATTATCGGAGACTGGGGTTATGAAAAGCTAAGACTTAAAGGTTTTTTACGTGACACCCATCCGAAAGCGAATCGAGACACCGCATTTTCCGGAATCACAGATTACATTAACGAATATTGCAATTTTGGTTGTGCCTATTTTGTGTTACAAAGAGTGAAAGATAATAATGCAACAGCTCCGGCTCCAGTTGAAAATACAGAGGCCTAAGCTTAAATTTAAGCTTCTTAACCTTTAACATCATAAAATAGACATGAAAACCCGAGTGATCATTCCAAATTCTTATTAGAATTTCTTGATCACTCGGGTTATTTTATTGTTAAGCTATGACTAATAAGCTAACTTTAGTGTGTCTTGATGATAACTCCAGCTTAACCCTGGAAATTGGCGTTGAAACTCATGTAGCTCGATAAAGGCCTCATCCTGTATTAATTTCACATTGCCTGAAGCTTTTGTAAATACTTTGGATTTGCCGTTTTTATCCCTAATAATCAGCTTTTGTGTCTGATTATTCCAGCTTATGTCACCTCGAATTAGGGAGGACAACACACGGGCTTGGGCATATGTTTTCGTTTTATTTCCATTTTGGATGACATCAAGCTCACCAGCAAATGGGCTACCATTAATGGCAATGCCATAAACACTCCCACTTAGCTCCAATTTTCTCACGCCAGCCTTATACATTCCACTTATTAATTGCGCTGTAGCGTTATTATCGATAACAATATCTGGACTTAGTCCAATATGATTAAAATCGACTTTGTTTGGTGTTAAGTAACGCTGAACAGTTAGTTTTAATGCGCTACCGTTAGATAATGAGAATATATTTTGAATACGAGCTTTGCCATACGTCTGAGAACCTAGCGTAACCGCAACACCATTATCATGCAATGCACCAGCTAAAATCTCCGAAGCACTTGCTGTTTGCTCATTTACTAACACGACCACGGGCATTCCTATATTTGTACCTCCGCTAATTCTAACAGGGGATAACTCATTACTTTGGTCAGATGTATACATTAAAATTCCATTTTTTATAAATTGTTTAGCAATATTGTTGGCTGCATCCACATAACCACCTAAGTTGTTTCGTAAATCAAGAACAAGTGAAGTCATGCCTTCCTTTTTCAGTGCTTGCAATTTCAGATTAAATTGTTTATCAGCTTGCTCAGAGAAGGAAGCGATAGAGATGTATCCTACCTTTGTGGAAGGCAACATTTGTCCTCTAACAGATGGAAGTGAAAATGAAGCTCTATTTATCGTGAACGTCAATGGTTTGCCCTGACGTAAAATCGTTAAAACAACGGAGCTGTTTTCTTTTCCTTGAATAAGGATCGTATCTTCCTTACTAGTTATAGCTTCTCCATCTACCTTGGTAATGATATCTCCCTTTTTAATACCCGCCATTTTAGCAGGGGAGCCATCAAGCGCATCAGTGACATATAACTTATTATCTCTAAAGCGGAGTGTAACCCCAATGCCTGTGTACGATTGCGAAATTCCATCTTGAAAGGCTTGAAGCTCTTCTTTTGTAAAATAATCGCTGTATGGATCTTCTAGTGTATAAACCATTCCTCTTAATGCATTTTCAACAAATTGCTCTCGCTCAACACCTTGAATATTATAAGTATCTAAATAATCAAGCACTTCCTCAAACAAGGACAATTCTTTATTTCGTTCCTCGGAGCTGGAGGCTTCCACATTGTTAGCTGTGGTTGTATTTTGTGCAAATACAAGCGCTTGAGGCAGAGTGAATAAAGATACACTTATACTAAGTACAATAATGAGTGCATGAGACTTTACTTTAAACTTTGTAAACAACATGGGTATCTTCCTTTTCTCTCTAAATTGAATCTATGTGTTTGATCATAAATCCCATGAATACACATACATGAAACAACACTTAATCTAAAAACGCATTACGTACTCTTGTCCAAAATGGAAATGGACGATAACGAACAAAGCTAACCTTTTGCTCCGCAACTTGGCAGCGAACAGAAATAAGATCGTTGACAGGAATGCTAAGGTGATCAATGGTCAGCATCAAATTTTGCTCCTTACGAGAGTATATATCACAATGATGGTGTGCAGGTAACAACAACGAAGAGCCCATTGTACGAAAAACACGATTGTTAATCGATGCAATTTCGGAAATTTGCAAAGCCTCAATGGAAGGGTGAACAACGGTGCCCCCTAAACTTTTGTTGTAGGCAGTGCTACCTGAAGGTGAAGAGACACAGATGCCATCGCCACGAAACATTTCAAACATTTGATCATTAATATCCACTTGTGCCATTACGGTACCGTCTACACTTTTAATTGTAAACTCGTTTAAGCATAAGGTAGATAAAGTACCTGATTTTTTAATAATATCCAGTTGAATAATAGGATAGGATGCGATTCGAGGTCGCTCCCCATTTGCATGGCTCTCCATCAGACTCATCAATTGTGGAATCTCATCGCTTTTCCAATCTGCATAGAAACCTAGATGACCTGTATGTACACCAACAAACGCAGTAGTGGAAATTCGATCGATAAATGTATGGAAGGCATGGAGCATTGTCCCGTCCCCACCAATGGATACAACGATATCAGGGTATTCTGCATCAAGCCTAAGTCCATGCTCAAACGCTAGCTTATGAAAGGTTTGACTAAGATTAACAGATAGCTCATCGCCACGATCAAGTACGTAATATTTCAAGGTTAAAGGCTCCTTATCATTAGTTACAACGATCATAATCAATTCTTTCATAGAAAACAATGTTTCATTGTATGTTTTTTAATGTTGTGATGATTTGCTTCATTTTTTTTAGTAATAAAAGGAGTAGCATTATGCCAATCATGTACATGAACCAGCTTAAACTCGTTGTAAATATGACCCATTTGGACATATACTCAGTTGGATTAAGTACAGGAATACCTAAATTAATAAATGAGCTAGATGCACCCATCGTAAATCGCCATAATAAAGTGACCATAAATGCAGCGAGAAAAGCATGGATCAGACGTGCAAGCAGAAAAGGGGTATATCTTAAATCTGTTTCATTTAAAATACTAGCAACTTGAGCATGTACGGATAAGCCTCCCCACGATAATATAAAAGCGGCAACTGCGGCCTGTAGCATTGGTGATACCGCGGTTGTAGCAGCAGCCTTTGCTCCTAATGTGACCTCAAATAAACCTCCAATTAAGGAATCGCCTAAATTAGGTGGTAGCTGTATAAGTGCTAATATCCACTCCAAACCATGGGCTAAATAGCTCATAATACCAGATACCGTAAGGACTTCAAGTATAACAGAAAAAAATAAGACCAAACCACCAACTACAGTCATAAGCTGTAAGGAGGAGGTCACAGCCTGCTGAAGTAAAAGTCCAACACTTCTTCCGTCTTTGAGTCTTGCCTCGTGCATGGCTTGAAAGGCTTGCTTGAGACTAATTTTACGTGCTGCTTCGTTTTGCATATTCATTTTTTCTTCTTTGGGTGTGGTAAATCTTAAAAATACCCCAAGTAACATGCCACTCCCATAGTGGGCGAGTGCTAAAGTTAAAGCTAACTTAGGGTTACCAAAAAAACCGACGGACACCGCGCCAATTAAAAAGATCGGATCAGAGCTTGTTGTAAACGAAACAAGACGTTCCCCTTGACTTCGTGTAATGAGATTGTCCTTCCGTAGCTTAGCAGTGAGCTTAGCGCTCATGGGATAACCTGAAGCAAAGCCCATTGCAACGATAAAGCCTCCGCTACCAGGAATACGGAATAACGGGCGCATTAAGGGATCCAGTAGCGTACCTAGGAAGTGTACAATACCAAATCCAAGCATCACCTCGGAAATAACAAAAAAAGGAAAAAGGGAGGGGAATAAAACATCCCACCAGATCGCAAGACCTCGAACCCCAGATTTCCATGTAGAGTCTGGATAATAAAACATAAGAATACTTAACATAAATAATAATAAAATGAGCAATATATGTTGAAGATGCTTTAATTTCATTTTAATTCCTCCATCCTAGTCATAGTTAAGCTTATGAGAGAAAGAGGACAAACATCACAAAAAAAACCTAAGAAAGCGATTACAGAAAGGGTGGATTCATTTCGAAATTGTGTTAGAATAAGACTATAGAAGCAATGACTTGATACCTAGAATTTATGTGAATGGAGTGATAATATGAGTTATATAGCAGGATTACTCGTATGCGCCTTTGTTTATGTTATTCGCGCCTCTCATATCCATTCTGGTGAAGAGGATTGGAGCAGTTACTAAAATATTATTTACAACTATACGTGGAAGCTCCTATTAGGAGCTTTTATTTTTTTTTGATATAATAAGCTTTAAGCAAAAAATTGGTGGTTATGTATGAAGAGATGCCATCATCGATTTAAAAAATGAGCTTGGAGTTGGAAAATTTGAAGCAAAGTGACAGTATTTATGATCAGCTTGGTGGTGCAGATACAATTAAACGTCTAGTTGAGGCGTTTTATCCCAAGGTACAAGACCATCCTTTGTTAGGTCCATTGTTTCCTGAGGATATTGTCCCTGTGATGGAAAAGCAAGAGATGTTTCTTACTCAATTTTTAGGAGGCCCTGCGTTGTATTCTGATGCACATGGTCATCCAATGATGAGAGCAAGACACATGCCATTTCCGATTACACCAGAAAGAGCAGAAGCATGGTTAAGCTGTATGAATGAAGCACTGGAACAAATTCAGGTGGAGGAATCACTTAAAGAAATTGTACTTAAACGGCTGTCTGGACCCGCGTTTCATTTTGTAAATACTCCCTAAGCCGATTATTGTATTCTTTAGCTCATGACTAATGTTGGGAGGAAGACACAAAGTGGAGCTGGAACCATTATTTCAAATTAAAATTAAATGTGTGTGCTGTGAACATGAATTTATGACTTCTAGAGTACGTCCTAGCTTTAAGCGTGCAGCAAGTAGTGATACTGATTTTTGTAGATATTATAATAATGAAAATCCTGATTTTTATGTTGTACGTGTGTGCCCGTCTTGTGGATTTGCCTCCACAGAAAATTCATTAGATCGTTTAAATGATCAGCAACGTGCGAAGTATCAAGAAAATATAGGTAGTCGCTATATTAAACGAGATTTTAGTGGGAAAAGAGATTGGGAATCCGCATTAGAAACGTATAAGTTAGCGCTCCTTTGTGCTCAAACGATTGGGGAGAAGGATCGTATTATCGCTAGCCTGCTTCATCATATTGCTTGGCTCTATCGTTATCAAAATAATAAGGAGCAGGAGCTTCGATTTTTACAATATGCGTTGGAGTCTTACATAAAAGTATATGAATTGGAGGGAATTAGTGGCAGTGACGCTCGTCTGATGTATTTGATTGGAGAACTTAACCGTAGAGTTGGTCGTTATAATGAAGCGGTACAATGGTTCTCTAGAGTTATTAATGATAAAAAGATCATGGACGCTGCGATGATTCGTGCTTCAAGAGAGCAATGGGCATTATTACGTGAAGATATGCTGTCAGGGGGACATGAGTTACCTGATGAAATGAAGTCATAACCTATAATCGTTTGCATTTTTGCTATCCATTACTTGTTAAGGTTGGACAGTAGTGGAGCAAAAATGCAAAACCAATGACTTTTCGTATTCATAGTATTATGTTTATGCGTACTTATGTTTTATCGTCTAACAATTGTATCCGTCATTAAATAATCTTGATCACTGTCTGTGACGAACAATTTGTTACCACAGCAAGGAAAAACAACGAGCTTTTTTTTGCCTTCATGTGCGGCTTGAATTTCAGATGGTTTTATTGGAATTAACACCTGCTCTTGTCCACAAAATGGACAGGTGGGCACGTAGACATCCTTCGTAAAGATGTCGTAAGGTAAGGCGCGATTAAAAGGAATCATGATTGTTTATCCTCTTCTGTTGAGTCTGTTGGAACTTGTTGCCCCTCACTTGGCGTTTCTTTGGCAAGTTCTGCAAGTTTTTGAAGTAATATATGTTGAGGCATATGCATTAAATGTTCAATGGGCACCTTCAGCTTTTCTGAAAGTTTGATTGCAGTTTCGGCAGATATTTTTAATGGTGGCATGGAGCATTGCCCTCCTAATTTAGTTTGAATTTTATTTAAAATGTATATTACCACATTATCATAACCATGTCTGTGGTATTTAGAAAGGATGAATAATATTGTCACAATTAAATGAACCAGTAGCTTTAACTTGGGACCTTGATAGCTTGTTTGAAGGAGGATCAACAGGTCAAGCCTTTCCGCAGTTTTTAGCCCAATTAGAAAAGGACATTCAAGCATTAAACGAAACGTTAAAAAATCAACAAGCACCTACCTCTGTAGAGGAAACTTATTTGCTTGATCCCATCATTAAACAATTACAAGATGTGTCAGCCCGAATTTTAGAAGCTTCTAGCTTCACTGAATGCTTAACAGCACAAGATCAACATGACAAAAAGGCAGTTCAGTTATCTGGCAAGGTGACTTCATTGGATGCTCAAGCCTCTAATATGATGACTTTATTCCACAATATTTTATTCCTTACCTCTGATGACGTATGGCAAGGCTGGATGGAACGGGAAGAAATGAAGCCTATCGCCTTTGTCCTAACTGAAAAAAGGGATGAGGCCAAAGAGAAGTTATCTCCTGAACTGGAAAGCTTAGCTTCTGATTTAGCTGTTTCTGGTTATCATGCGTGGGGTCAGCATTATGATACGATCGTAGCCAACATTCATATCCCAAGCAAGGATGAGCAAGGAAATGAAGTTCAGCTATCTGTAGGTCAAGCTGCGAATAAGCTGGATGACGCCAATCGTGATGTGCGTGAGGAAACCTTTGTACAATGGGAAAAGGCATGGAAGGATACGGCTGACTTTAGTGCAGACACTTTAAATGCATTAGCTGGATTCAGACTAAAGCTATATGAAAATCGTGGCTGGGATAACGTGCTTAAGGAGCCGCTTGCCATTAATAGAATGTCTGAAGGCACCCTCAACATGATGTGGCAGGTAATTAATAAGCATAAGCCGTTATTTATTAAATATATGGATCGTAAAGCCAAAATGATAGGTGTGGATAAGCTAAGCTGGTGTGATGTAGATGCTCCAGTTGGCAATACATCAGGACAAACCACCTATGACTATGCGGCAAAAGAAATCGTGAAGCAATTTGCTAAGTTTAGTCCAAAACTAGCTGATTTTGCTACCCACGCATTTAATCAAAAGTGGATTGAAGCCGAAGATCGTAACGGGAAACGTCCAGGAGGATTTTGTACCTCTCTGCCAGTCAGTAAGCAAACGCGTATTTTTATGACCTTTGGGGGAACGGTTTCCAACATGTCCACATTGGCGCATGAATTAGGACATGCTTATCATCAATATTTGATGGATGGACTACCGATGTTTAATCAAGATTATGCGATGAACGTAGCAGAAACTGCTTCTACTTTTGCCGAAATGATCGTATCAGATGCTTTAGTACAAAACGCACAATCTAAAGAAGAAAAAATTGCTTTACTTGCCGATAAGGTACAACGTAGTATTGCATTTTTTATGAACATTCATGCTCGTTTCTTGTTTGAAACGCGGTTTTATGAGCTACGTAAACAAGGAACACTAGAGGCGGAGGAAATCTCTGCATTAATGGAGAAAGCTCAACGTGAAGCCTTCTTGGACTCACTTAGCAGCTATCATCCTTATTTCTGGTCATCTAAGCTTCACTTCTATATTACAGGTGTTCCGTTCTATAATTTCCCGTATACGTTTGGTTATATGTTCAGCACAGGCATTTATGCGATTGCGAAACGAGAAGGGACTGCTTTTGCTGCTAAATATGATGCATTGCTGCGGGACACAGGTTGTATGAATGTAGAGGAGCTTGCTTCCAAGCATCTTGGCGTTGATTTAACGCAGCCTGATTTCTGGGAAGATGCGATGAAGCTTGCAATTCAAGATGTCGAGGATTTCTTGGCGTTAACTGAGGAAAATTAAAGACAATTTATTTATAAATTAACCCACCCCCTTATGATTCCTAGTTACTTAACCTGGAAATGTAAGGGGGTGAGGTTTATTTCTGACCTTGATTTTATTTATATAGTAAAAACTAAATGCTATCGTAGATTTATAGGTAAGGGAAATATTGTATTTTAAAGTGAAAATAATCACTACTTCGTTATGTTCACACAATCCTCTTATATTTTGACAAACTTAGAATATGGAATATGAATTAGATAAGATGGTTGTTGATCTATTCTGCAAAGAATCTTAGCACAACAACTTCTTAGATACGAAGACTGCTTAATCACCCTCTTCCAAGCACTTAGCCAAGATTCTTCAGATTACTTCCCTTTGGCTTCTACTTTTTAATATGAGAAGTAAAATAAAGCTATTACTTGGAGGTTATGATGAGAAGAAAATGGGTTGGTAAGTCATTATTGATTTTGTTATGTGGTATTTTGTTTGGAGGTTGCTCCAGTGCACCAACCAAGGAACAAGAGCAGCACTCTAGTCTTAAAATCATGTATATGGATGCAGCGTATTTTGCTACTCAATATGGTGATGTATTTTCGTCAAAATACCCTAATATTGATGTTGAAGTGATTCCGACAAATAGTATCTATCAGGGAGATACTCAGGACTTAAGTAAAGCGCTAGCAGATCTCATTGAGAAGGAACAACCAGATGTCGTTGCGTTAAGTATGGAAGAATATGAGAAATTTGCTGCAGAAGGTAAATTAATGGAGCTTAATACCCTGATCGAACGAGATAAGTATGATATTGGAAATATTTATCCAGCATTGATCGAGATCCTGAAGGACAAAGGGGAAGGTAAACTATTCGGGTTAGCCCCCTCATTTTATGGAAACGCTCTTTTCTATAATGCAGATTTATTCGCCAAACACGGGGTTGATGTACCACACGATAGTATGACATGGAAGGAAATCCTTGATCTAGCGCGCCGTTTTCCCACTGATGGCGATGAGAAAACCCGTATTTATGGATTTGCCAATGATTATGGGATGACAATTGATAATTTAGCAATGAAAATCGCATCGACCCAAGGCTTGAAATATATAAACACAGACACGATGAAAATTACACTAAATACCGATTCATGGAAGCAAACCTATCAGCTTGCTAAAGAGGCAATCGATGCGGGTGTAATTTACAATCCTAAGGACGGTACGTTCCAGGGGGGGACCATAGAAGATTTTTATCAAAGTCAGTTGTTTGTTATGGGGCGTTCGGCAATGACAACGGGCAATGCTTATTCATTAAGTGTGATGAAAAATGCTAAGGATTCAATGAAGGATTATAAACCTTTTCAAGTTGGTATCGTTGCGGGGCCGATTGATCCGGCGGAGCCAGAAAAATCTCGAAATATTAAGTTTAATGAAGTGTTTGCAATAAGAGCTAACTCACCAAATGCTGATGCCGCTTGGGAATTTATTAAATACGTGAATGGCGAGGATTTCGCTAAGGTTAAATCAAAATCGTTAAATAACGGACTAATGTCTCGAATGGGTTACTCAAAGGAATTTGAGGGTGTGAGCCTTGACGTGTTCTATAAATTACAACCGAAGCTGGAAGGCGCAGTTTCAAAAGACATGAGTAAAATTCCACAAAGTTTTTATCCTCAATACCAGCCGATTGTAGATCGAGAGATGAAATTGGTTCAGGACAACAAAAAATCGATGGATGAAGCACTTCAAACAATAGAACAAGAAGGACAAGTCATATTAGATAAGGCAATAAAAGATGAGGCGTCCAAGGAAAGTGGTAAATAGAATGTAGTACCCTAAGAGTATGTCTCCACAATTATGTGAGATATGCTCTTTTTTTGTCCAGTTTTCAGTAAAATATACCTATTTTTGTAGTTTGTGTTGATGATAGTATAATTATGGAATATAATGAGTCTTAATACCTAACAATTGGGTAAAATTAACTATAAAAGGGGAATGTGATTTGAATACTACAGAACTTTCTCTTGCTCGGCAAATTGATCTTGTGTTTAAGGAATTAGAAGTAGAGCTAAAAGCGATGTCGTCAGGAACCGTATTTATACAGATTCGTAACAATGTGATTGGGAAGTTTGGAATTAAGCATAATCCGATTGCAGGACGTGGCGGGATGTTAGCGCAAGAGGAAAATGGTCTGAATGGAGAGCAATTTAACACATTTCGTGAGATGGCGATCGATGCATTAAAATTTAAGCATTATTGGACTCATGGAGAAATTAGTTATGAGTTTGCGTTACGCCAAGGGAAAATTATCGTAGATGCTATTATTGAATCCAATTATAATATGGCAAGTTTAATGGTTCAAAGATACCAAGGACGTAAACATACATATAGCAACGATATGACTTCGTGATATGATTTCTTGAAATGAAATCCTGCTGTATATCTACACTGAAATAAAGATCATGATGTAACAATGATATATATTGAAAAACAGGCGCCTGTTATGCACAGTACGCCTGTTTCTCATATGTTGATATGGAGTAATGACAATTACAGGTTAGAACGACCTGACAATTGTTGCTCCGCAATTTGTACTAGACGTTTAGTGATGTAACCTCCGAGAGATCCAGTCTCACGAGAAGTGTAGTTCCCGTAATAACCGTCAGCCGGAATTGTAACGCCTAACTCTTGAGCAGCTTCATATTTCAATTGTTGAAGAGCAGCGTTTGCTTGAGGAACAACAAGGTTGTTAGTACGGCTACCGCCTTGATTGTTATTTGCCATGTGTGTCACCTCCTTTGCTGTTGTGATGTTAGTATGGTTTTTAGGAGAGAAAATATACAGCATATACAGAGTAAATATATTGGTAAATATTACACAGAAGGTTAGATGCAAAACGAGAAGCATAGATACAGTTAAAGGGATTAGATTACAAAAAGAAGAGTGAGTTAGGATGTGGGATCCTTAACTCACTCTTCTTCAATTATTCTAATGCGGATAGGATCTCAAGCTTTGTTGAAACTGAGATTGTTTGTTGTGGCTGAAGACCAATTAAACCACTGATTTGTGGTGAGACAGGAAGATTAGGCGCATTAGGTAGCCATGTATAAGGTTCAATACAGAGAAACTGATCAATGTCCCCTTTTGTAAACAGCACCCAATGCTTAAAGGCCTCATCGGCAGTATACTTAATTCCATAACCATCCTCACGTAAAAGCAGTGCTTCCGCAGGATGGTTGCCGATATGAAAAAGGGTATCAAAATTTTGATTAGCTAAGTTAAGGCCTTCTTTTAAAAGAGATAGATTGCCTAATGGTTCGATGTTGCCTGTAGGTATTTGTTCCTCATTAAGCTCGTAAATGCCTTCGCAAGGTAATTTAATCTGCCATCGTTCTGGTTCACCATCGAGAAGAAACCAAGTGTGAAGTCCAAGACCAATAGGAACGGCTTTATCGCCTAAATGTGTAATTTTAAATGACTGCGTAAGAACGGAACCCTGTAGACGTAACGTCATTTCTAATTTAAGAGGAGCTGGAAATTGTCTCATCCAATTTTCATCATTTTGTGTATTGAATTCAGTGATAATCGCGCAGCTATCTTCCTCTTCTTCAATATCGCTGACACACCAGCTTTGAATACGGTGTAAACCATGAATATGGTTGTCATTTGCAGTATTACGATCAAATGAATATTGCTGACCTTCATACTGAAATTGCCCTTTGTTGATTCGACCAGGTGGAAATAATAACGGTATGCCGAAATGATACGGCTTTTGTAAATAAAACTCCAGCTCATTTTCATCTGGGTGGCGAAGCACATCGCGCTGATGTTTACAATCCCACAAGCGAATAATATTATTGCCTAAACGGGGTAGCAGCGTGACTTCAAGTTCAGGGCTATGTAAGATGTAAGTATCATAACCATTCCATTGCCCTTTGGTCACTTTGTTCATATCGATGCTCCTTTTCCCACATAATCTTTAAACTTATGCTTTATCATAACACTTTTTTGGTGTCACGAAAAATCAGATTTGACATCTTTGACAAACTACGATTATGATTGCATTAACAAAAGCAACGTATAGCGTTTTAAAATCAAAAACTTAATAAATTGGAAAACGTTGATCGAGATAAGTAAGCTTAGGATGTACTTTGTCAGAAAGCCGATGGTTGATGAGAATCGGTAGGTAACCTTATGCTGAATGGACTCGGGAGTTCTGAGCACAACTGCTTGAATACTTATATTTTAGCACAGTATGCCAGACGGCTTGTTCGTCGTTATTTGAACATTTGAGGTCAAATGGCACATGTTCATTTCTATCACTAGGAATGACTTCATTTGACGAATAAGGGTGGCACCACGGTCTCACGTCCCTTTCGGGGATGATGGGATTTTTTTGCGTTCAGTTTTTTTTGTACAGTTTTGTGTAGTTATATGTTAAAGGAGGATATTCTAATGAAAAAGAAAGTATTATCAGGCGCGCAGCCTAGCGGTAATATTACGATTGGTAATTATATTGGTGCAATAAAAAACTATGTTGCTTTGCAGGATGATTATGACTGTAATTATATGGTTGTGGACCTTCATGCGATTACTGTATCTCAAGATCCCGCAGATTTAAGAGAGCGCTCTGAATCAGTAGCAGCCATGTATATTGCTGCAGGTGTTGATCCAACCAAATCTAAAATATACATGCAATCCCATGTGCCGGAGCATGCTGAGCTAGGATGGATCATGACGACGCTGGCATCTATGGGTGAGCTTGAGCGAATGACTCAATTCAAAGATAAGTCTGCCGGGAAGGAAACGATCGGAGCCGGACTATTTGTGTATCCAGCGCTAATGGCAGCGGACATTTTGCTTTATAATGCTGATTTAGTTCCAGTAGGGGATGACCAAAAGCAACATTTAGAGCTGACTCGTGATTTGGCTACACGTTTCAATTCTCGTTATGGCGAATATTTCACTCTTCCAGAACCATTTATTCCAAAGGTTGGCGCTCGTGTAATGGCTTTAGATGATCCTATGGTTAAAATGAGTAAAAGCAGTCCTAATGCAGGAAGCTATATTACGTTGCTAGATGATCCGAAGTTAATCCGCAAAAAAATTAGCCGTGCAACAACAGACTCCGGTGGTGCAGTACGTTTTGATCCAGCTGAGAAGCCGGGCATCAGTAACCTTATGGCAATCTATAGTCAATTTTCTGGATTAACACTTGCTGAAATTGAGAAGAAGTATGAGGGAGAAATGTACGGCACGTTTAAAAAAGAATTAGCAGAGGTTGTGGTTGGTTTTATTGAGCCATTACAACAACGTTACCATGATATTCGTCAGTCTGGTGAGCTTACTAGTATTTTAGCTCAAGGTGCTGAACGTGCAAGAGAGGAAGCAGCAAAAACATTGAAGGAAGTACGCCATCTAATGGGCTTCCTGCCAAGATAATGAGGTGAAGAGTTATGGAATTTCGTATTGAGAAGGACACATTTGGTGAACTAGAGGTTCCTAATGATAAATATTGGGGGGCACAAACGCAACGCAGCTTGCAAAATTTTAAAATTGGGGAAGAAAAGATTCCGCTTGCTGTTATTTATGGCTTAGCCCAAATTAAAAAACATGCAGCATTAGCCAATCAAGCTTTAGGTACGCTAAGCGCTGAAAAAGCTCAGGCGATTGCCGATGCAGCTGATGAAATAATCGCAGGCAAGCTAGATGAGCATTTTCCTCTGATCGTTTGGCAAACAGGCAGTGGCACGCAAAGCAATATGAATGTAAATGAAGTCATTGCAAGGCGTAGTAATGAACTGCTCGCGCTCCAGAATAGTCAGGAGCAGGTTCATCCCAATGATGATGTAAACAAAAGCCAAAGCTCTAATGACACTTTCCCTGCAGCGATGCATATTGCTGCTTACGTAGCGCTTTATGAGCAGGTATTGCCAGCACTACGTCAACTTAAACAAACTTTAGCTCATAAAGCAAAAGCATTTGAGGATGTCATTAAAATTGGACGTACACATCTGCAAGATGCAACACCACTAACTTTAGGTCAAGAGATTAGTGCATGGCATGAAATGCTAGATAAATGTGAAAATTTTATCCAGCATAGCTCTCAATCGCTATTGGAGTTAGCCATTGGCGGGACAGCAGTAGGCACGGGGCTAAATGCACATCCTGACTTCGGACGATTAGTGGCAGAAGGCATTGGTAAGGAGTTATCTATTTCGTTTACTTCAGCAGCTAATAAATTCCACGCATTAACTAGCCATGATCAGCTTGTCTATGTGCATGGTGCACTCAAAGCGTTAAGTGGAGACCTGATGAAAATAGCTAACGATGTGCGTTTTTTGGCAAGTGGTCCTCGTAGTGGACTTGGAGAGCTGATCATTCCTGAAAATGAACCAGGTAGCTCGATTATGCCTGGCAAGGTAAACCCAACTCAAAGTGAAGCGATGACGATGGTGGTATGTCAAGTGTTAGGCAATGATACGAGTATTGGTTTTGCCGCAAGCCAAGGCAATTTCCAATTAAATGTGTTTAAGCCAGTGATCATCTATAACTTTTTACAATCGTGCAATCTATTAGCTGATGTAATGATTTCATTTGATGAGCATTGTGCGAAGGGGATAGAACCTAATCTTCCAATCATTAATCAGCACCTTCAGCATTCTTTAATGCTCGTAACGGCGCTTAATCCTTATATTGGGTATGAGAAGGCAGCACAAATTGCCAAGCTTGCTCATAAAGAGAACTTAACCTTGAAGGAAGCAGCAATTCAATTAAACATTCTAACCGAAGAACAATTTGATCAAATGGTGAAGCCGGAAAAAATGATTTAAATCAGGCTCAACAAAGAAATCGGTTCTTGACAATCTAAAAAGTAAGAGGCTACGTAACAGGGAGTGGCTTCAACCGCTGTTAAGGCCCCATTTTCTTTAGAACATGTATTGAATGGATGAAATTGTAACCTTAAAGGCGGACGTGTTCGCTTCTCCACCATCTCCCTGTTCCTTCGCTTCGTTGGCTTATTGTCAAGTACCGATTTTAAGATTGAGCCTTAAATAATTTAAACCTATGATTTTTGGAATGTATTTAACAAAAGCTCTAATCTCAATGTGACTTTGAGGTTGGAGTTTTTTTGTTCACCGAATAGACACATATATCGTATTTTCTCAAAGTATTGGTAAACAAATTTGGCTTGTGATGTGATAAAGTTTATAGAAAGAGAATGAAAACAACAAAAAATTACTACTAAATAGATATGGATTTTTTATAAATTTGGAGGGATGTTTACGTATGGCGAAAAATGCTAATTATCATTCTGGTGGAGATTCAGCCACAATGTCATTAACATCAACGTCACAAGGCTCTTCCGCTACGTGGCGGGATTTTGTTGCACTTGCAAAGCCAGGAATTTTACGTTCCAATGGGATTGCTGTTTTTGCAGGCTTCTGGTTAGCTTCACACTGGAGCATCAACTATAGTACTTTATTATGGACATTACTGGGTTCATTGCTTGTGATGGCATCTTCTTGTGTGTTTAACAACTATTTGGATCGTGAAATGGACACAAAAATGGAGCGCACTAAGCAAAGAGCGTTGCCTACAGGTAAAATATCATCAGCGACGGTTCTGGCTTATGGAATTATCCTTGGCATTGTTGGTTTAACCACACTATTCCTATTTTCTGGTTGGTTAGCAGGTGTGTGTGGGATTGTGGGTATGGTCGTTTATGTGCTCGTATATACAATGTGGCTAAAACGTACATCAACATGGAGTACCTCTGTAGGGGCAATCTCGGGAGCGATGCCACCTGTGATCGGATACGTTGCCGTTTCAGGAAAAATTGATTTGGGTGCAATTTTGTTATTCGCAATGCTGTTTTTGTGGCAACCCCCTCACTTCTGGGCACTTGGGATTCGTCGTGTAGAGGAATATCGCGCAGCGGGGTTCCCATTGCTTCCTGTCGTAAAGGGAATACCAAGAACAAAGCTACAAATGCTTCCTTATATTGCACTGTTAATCCCAATTCCAATCTTGATGTATGTATACAATTACACAGGTATTTGGTTTTTAATTATCGGTGAAATTTTGTCGGTTTTATGGTTGGTTATGGCGGTTAAGGGCTTTAACTCACAAGACAATGATAAATGGGCTAAGAAAGTGTTTTTATTCTCTATTAACTATTTAACGATTATGCTACTTGTCATTGTATTGGATACCACTTGGTTATAAATTTAATAGGTCGGGCGGAGGGTAGTTGATCCATTCCTCTAGTCCGGCCTTTTCTAATTGCTGAATTAAATATTCATTAGGCGTTCCTTCCACACCTGCATAACCTCGTCTTGTATAAATCTGTTCAGCATCTGGAAAAGCATCCCTAAGCACACCTCGAATTTTTTTTCCTGCCGCATCATTATCCATAAACAAATAAACGTCATGAGTTCCAATCTTTTTGCGTAACGTTTCTAATTTTTGACTATTCAGCGTGCCAAATGTACACAAAATCTGAACCTGGTCGCTAAGTAATGGCTTTAGCCTGCTCCGATCATTTTTACCTTCTACGATGATTGTGATGTCCAAGTTATTCACCTCTGCTGTAAAGCGTATAGTATGAAGTCAGGTAACTATAGTTTATAGTTTACACTTAATGAAATTAAAATACGACTAACCAGATTGGCTAGCCGTACAAGGGGTTTTTAGGGTCTCTGTTATGCAAAAGGTGCACGCAAAATGATGACAAGCAAGATGTACAATACAAGAATGGTTCCTGTTGTTGTCCAGAAGCCATAAACTGGTGCAGGAGCACCACATGCTGGAGCACATGGATCAATATAGCTCATGTTTTCCCCTCCTCTAACCGTATGTTCATTGTTACAAGGTATTTTATGTAGGTCATCTCCTAAACTCTTGTGTGGGAGCCTACGGTCGTTAAATTATTTGCGGGATAGATAGTAATGAGACAAATCATTAGAATGAAAAATGAAACAAAGTAAGGGGACGAGCTTCCATGGATGACGCCAGCTAAAATCGGTCCAATAAATGCTCCAATCGACATTGCAATGGATTGATATGAAAATACAGTCCCAAGCCGTTTCCCTCCGCTAAGCTCTATAAACAAGGAAGCCATTGCAGGGAACACAATTCCTTTTGCCATACCTAACATAAATAAAGTGACTAACATAGGGATTTCTGGTATTGCGGCTAAGGCAAAAAAAGCTAAGGCAATGCCCAGGATTCCAAATTGTACTCTGTAAAAGGGAGAAAAATGATTTAAAAACAGCAAGGATAACGTCAATAAGGATCCAAGGCTAATAATTGAAAAATAAATACCTGTATGCATAATATGAGCGGTGCCACCTGCTTGTAAAGGGAGCTCAAAAAATAAAATCCCTTGTGCGCATGACACGGCTAACGGTAATACGTAATAGCGAAAAGGAATAATTTTCAATTGAAGTGGGACTGATTTTTTTTGGTTTGTCGTAGGCTGAAGTAGGGCACGATTTTCTTTAATTGTAAATATGGCGATGATTCCTGTTGCAATGAGTAACCATCCTAAAAATTGGAATGTCAAGGTGAAGCCCATTTTAGCTGCTAAAAGTGCGCCTGCCGCGGGGGATAGAACCGACGCTAACGTATGCACGACGCCATGACCAGCTAATAGCTTCCCTTGTTGTGCAGCATGACTTGAAAGAGAGGTAAGCATTGCTAAGCAAGCGGGGGATAAAAAAGCAAGGACAAAGCCGCTAATAGAGCGCAAAACTAGGAGCTCCCAAGGAGCTGTAACGGCGGACTGCAATAAAAGGATAATTCCTGCTGTAATTAAGCTAAAAACCATATATCCTTTGCTCCCATGACGGTCAACGCCTTGTCCGGCAATCAGGTTGCCAGGTAAATGAGTAAGGGCATAGATGCCCATCATCCAGCCAATAAAAGCAGGGGCAGCTCCAAGTGATAAGGCATACGGTGTTAAAATGGGATAAGCGGCATGTAAATCAAAAAAGGCTAAAAACATAAAAAAATAGAGCCAAAAAGCCATCTTCATAACCTGACCTCCTATTTAAGTCTTCTAATAAACTAGTACGCTCCGCTGGACAAACTTAGACCTGAGAAAATGACTTCATGCATAAGCATCATGTATAATAAGCTATTATGAGATTTGAAATGAAATGAAATATGGATAATTTGATAAGGGGGCTTATAGTAGAGATGAATGCAGACGTATGGATTACGTTTTTAAAAGAAAATTGGCTTGTGATTGTGGTTGCACTTGTTGTCTTATTAATGGTTATTAATTTTGTAAAGACTGTAATTAAGTGGGTTTTGGTTTTGATCATTGCTGCCTTTATAATTATTTACAGTGGAATTTCACTCAAGGACATTAGCGGTGCATTAACCTCCGTAACGGATCAAGCGGTAAGCTTAAGTAAAGATCAAGTGCTGAACATGCTTAAAAATGAAGCGAAGGAAGCAAAATGGACACAAAATAGTGATGGGACGTACACCATTACAACAAAAAACCTTGAGGTTGTTGGTAAACCAGGGAATGATAAGGTGAAAATCTCATCACATGGCGTATCTTTAGGTGAATGGTCTGTAAATGATACGATTACTGCTTTTATTCAAGAGGCGAAGAGAAATAACAAGAAGTAAAGTAGGAGGCACACATGTTAACAGATTGGGTACAGAGTCTACAGGAGCGTAATTTTATAACGATCATTATTATATTTATCTTGTTAGGGTCTGTTCTGCAAGGGATGTTGCGTGGAGCTTCTAGGTCTGCAAATCAATTACTTTCATTAGTCAGTGGTGGGGTGCTTTCCGTGGTTGGGATTGCATTATCACTGCCACTTACGATGTGGATGGCACCTGTGGTTCAGAACTGGTTAGTTAAGCATGTTGTCATTCCAACGCGTGATTTATCATTATGGGAGAAAACATGGTATACATTTGTAACTGCGATTCGAGATTTCCCACTCATGCGGTTTGCGATTGTTTTCCTTGCTATATATTGGCTCATACGTGTCGTATTAGCGCTTGTTCATCGTTATGTATTTAGTGGAGCCACGCATCGTTTTAATAGTTCTTCTTCCTTAACTAGCTTTGGTCGTGTATTTGGTGGAGTTATCGGTTTGGTCATCGGGATTGCACGCTCCTTAGTGATTATTGTTATTCTGTTTATCGTGGTCACGCTAATGCCAGAAAGTAAATTTAGTCATTATGTACAGGCTTCACCTCCGTATCAAGAGGTCGCTAATCGTGTGATTAAGCCGTTGGCAGGGAACCTGATTGAGGAGAAATTACCTGTATTTACGCGTACTGTTGGTCAAGAGCTAAATGGAATGTGGCAACGTAAGTATGAGGTCATTGATGCTAATATTTCAACATCAATTGAGGAGACAGCGATTAAGGTGACTTCTGGTGCAACTAATGATGAAGAGAAGGCCCGTAAGTTATATGATTGGGTTGGTAAACGAATTGTTTATGACAACAATAAAGTGAAGGATTATGAAGAAAAAGGGATATGGCATGAGCAAACGCCACAGATGACGTATGATACGAAGCGTGGTGTCTGTATTGACTATTCTCGATTATACGCAGTGATGGCAAGATCCCAAGGCTTGCAGGTGAAGGTAGTAACAGGACTTGGTTATGATGGAAAGGGTGGTTATGGACCCCATGCTTGGAATGAAGTATATCTTTCTGAGTCTAAACGTTGGATTCCTTTAGATAGCACTTGGGCAAGTAGTGGAGACTGGTTTAACCCACCTAAATTTGCTGAAACCCATGTTGCAGATAAGCTCGTTTCAGGTATCTAATCATTTTTATTAGTTTCACCAGTAATAGTACTTCTTTTGGAAAAGAGGGATACTACGGAACAGACCGTTGTTTCAATCGCTGTTAAAGTCCAATTCTTGGGGAATCTTTCTACACAATCGCCCTGTTCCTTCGTTACTGTCTGCTTTTAAAAAATTACAACTTACTAGTTCGCTCTATGGAGAGGCAAAAATTTTTTTCAAAATTGTAATCACTGTAACTTCACAGTTCCCTTTCTCGTTATGTTAATATAGAAAAGTAAAAAAGGTTTTAGTTTAATGAAGGTGGGACATGAAAATCATGAAGCGTGCTTATTCTGAGGATCAACGCGAACAAGAAGATCAAATGCAACGTCATTTTAATATAAGACTTAACATTTTTTTCTTTAGTGCTTTTGCTATTTTTACCGTTATTATTGTACGACTTGCTATTTTACAATTTGTAGAAGGGCCATCTTTATCGAAACAAGAAGCGAGTATGCGTGTGAAGGAAGTACCCTTATCTCCAATTCGTGGCTCCATTTTAGCGGATGATGGGGAGAAATTAGCATATTCTATTCCGGTTCAGTCACTTTATTTGACCTTACAAAAAAATTCATATAATCAGGCATCCGAAGCAGGTAAAAAAAATTATGAGGAAGCCGTTGCGTTAGCTAAAAAGCTAAAAGATGTTTTTGACAAATATGGTTCCAAACAAGAAAAACCACTTACAGAAGAAGAAATTATTAAAGCGATGGACTTGAACTACGCCATGAACGGTGGGTTTATCCCTCGTCGAATTAAAATGGATTTAAATTCTGAGGAGGTTGCTTACTTTTTAGAGCGAAAAAATGAATTTCCTGGAATTGATATTGTGGAAGAAGGCATACGAAAATATGATCCAGATACCGTTGCGGTGCAAGCAGTGGGTTATATAAGAAAATATGCTAACGCTTCAACAAATTTAAAATATTATAAAGATATTAAAGCAAGTAAAAATGATGATCCTGCAATGCAATATAAGGAAACTGAAGATGTTGGATATGATGGACTAGAGCTACAATATCAAGAGCAGCTTCGTGGGAAAAATGGTTACAAAAGTGTGCCCATCGATCCACGTAACATGGCTTTAGGGGTTGCAAATGTAACACCTCCTGAAAAAGGCTATGATGTGCATACAACGTTAAATAAAAAGGTACAAATGACTGCGGAGCAAGCGATTTTGGATCAAATTAAGTGGGTGCGTACCCATGCTGTATCTGGATCAACTCAGCCTAATGCAAAAACAGGATATGCCGTTGCAATGGAAGTAGATACAGGTAACATCATCGCTATGGCAAGTATGCCCGACTATGATACTAACGTATGGAGTAGTGGTAGTATTTCCTCAGAGAACTGGGTGGAAATTTCTGGAAATTATCAAAATGGAACAGTAACACCAATGAGTTCAGGAAAATCAGGGCATAATTTTGATTCTACAGTGTTGCTTGGTTCTACAATCAAACCGTTATCAGTCTTAATTGGCTTAAATGAAGGGTTTTATACACCAAATACGTATTACAATGATAGCGGTGTTGCTTATTTTGGTAAAAACAATTCTGCTAAGGTACGTAACTCTGGTTCCCATGCTTATGGCTCATTACGCCCAGCTGATGCAATCCGTAAATCATCAAATACCTTTATGGTTAAAATGGTTGGGGAAAAGATGTATCAAAAGTATGGGGCTAAAGGGATTAAACAATGGGATGATTACATGAAGGAATTTGGATTGGGTGTTTCAACTGGAATTGATCTTCCTCTTGAATATCATGGTAAGCTTGAATACACTAACGAAACTGAAACAGTGTTATCTCGATTGGTTTATGCATCCTTTGGACAGCAGGGAAAATACACAGCATTGCAATTAGCTCAATATACAGCAACGTTAGCTAACCATGGTAAACGAATGCAACCCCATTTGATGAAGAAAATTACCGACTCAGAGGGAAATATAATTGAGGAATTTAAACCGAGGGTACTCAATGAAGTCAAATTTAATGAGTCCTATTGGAAAACTGTTATTGGTGGGATGGAAACGAATGTAAATCAAGCATTTGCTGGTTTCCCTTACTCCTTCGCGAGAAAAACGGGTACATCTGAACAAAGGGCAAACGGAAAAATGCGTGATAATGGGGTGTTTATCGCCTTTGCTCCACGCGAAAATCCAAAACTGGCGGTAGCTGTAGTTATTCCTGAGGGTGGTTTTGGAGCCACTAGTGCTGCTCCTGTCGCTCGTAAAATTTTTGATGCGTATGATCAAGAATATGGGCTTGACGGTGTTCCTAAAAAGGGATTGAAGCAAGAGAAGGAAAAGGTAAATAATTAATATAATAAACCCGAGTTACTTTCTGAATTCTTAGAATTCTAGAGAGTAGTCGGGTTTTCTTTACGTCTATAGGCTAATGTACATTTTTTAGATAATATAAAATTTCTCTTGCCTTTTGGTATGTCTATGCTTTAAAATTTGCCTTAGGGAAACATTTTTACATTAGGATAAAACTTAGTCTTATGAGAAAGAAAATTAGCTTGTACTAAAATATAAATCAACTTTTAAAAGGAGAGATTTAAATGAATCAGGATCAACTTCCGGTTAAAAAGGGGCCATTTCAGCGTTTGAAGATGACGTTAGGCGTTGTGGCACTCATTATTATTGCGGCATGTAGTAAGGTGGATAGTTCAGGAAGTGAAGCAACGCGTGCCTCTGCTGACAACAAAATAAATGTTGTTACAACGATAGGGATGATTACGAATATTGTTGAGGTAGTAGGCGGGGATGAGGTAGAGGTCAAAGGACTTATGGGGCCAGGCGTGGACCCCCATTTATACAAAGCTTCACATGGCGATATGGAGCGCCTAGATCAAGCGGATATTATTTTTTATGGTGGCTTACATTTGGAAGGGAAGCTCAACGATATTTTTAAAAAATTAGGAAATCAAAAGCCAGTTGCGGCTGTTTCGCAAAATATTGATAAAGCTGTGCTTCGCTCAGGTCAGGATACAGGTGGGACTGAATTTGACCCTCATATCTGGTTTAATGTAAAGCATTGGATTTCCGCTACAGAAACGGTGCGTGATGTGCTCATCAAATACGATCAAGCCAATGCAGAGTTATACCGTAACAATGCAGACGCCTACATTAAGGATTTAGAGAAGCTAGATACTGAGGTGAAAGAGAAAATAGCTCAAATTCCAGAACAATCGAGAGTATTGGTTACGGCACATGATGCTTTTGGTTACTTTGGTGACGCTTATGGCATGAAGGTAATGGGGCTACAAGGGATAAGTACTGCCGCAGAATATGGCTCTAAGGATGTAAGTGAGCTTCGTGATTACTTAATCGAAAACAAAATTAAAGCGGTGTTTGTTGAATCTAGTATTCCTACAAAATCAATGGAGGCTGTCATTGCAGGCGCTAAGCAATTAGGACATGAAGTCACGATTGGCGGCGAGCTATACTCCGACTCTTTAGGAGAACCTGGCTCAGATGCAGATACGTACATTAAAATGGTTCAACATAATGTAAACACCATTGTCGAAGCTTTGAAATAAGATATAAGACGGATAACTGGGGAAAAGGAGTTGAAACTAATATGGAAACATATCCAATAGAAGTGAAAAATTTAACTGTAGCTTATCAAAAGAAATCAGTGCTTCAATCTGTATCATTTAAGGTTCCGTCAGGCAAGCTGATTGGAATATTGGGTCCTAATGGGGCAGGTAAATCTACATTACTAAAGGCTACAATGGGACTTATCCCTGTCGTGGACGGGGAGGTTTCAATATTTGGGGGCACGTATCAGCAAAATCGCAAGCAGGTTGGTTATGTTCCGCAGAGAGAGTCTGTCGACTGGGATTTTCCAACAAACGCACTTGATGTTGTGATGATGGGAAGGTACGGGCATTTGGGATGGTTTAAACGGCCTGGTGCACAAGAACGCAAAATAGCGATGGATTGCTTGGAAAAGGTAAGCATGGCTGAATTTGCAGGTAGACAAATTAGTCAGCTCTCAGGTGGGCAGCAGCAACGTGTGTTCCTTGCCCGGGCATTAGCTCAGGATGCTAGCTTGTACTTAATGGATGAGCCCTTTGCAGGTGTAGATGCAACAACCGAGAAGGCAATTATTCAGCTATTGCATGAGCTTAAAAATCAAGGGAAAACCGTCCTTGTCGTTCATCATGATTTATCTACGGTACGTGAGTATTTTGACCACGTTATTTTAATCAATAAAACGATTGTAGCAGCGGGACCTACAGAAACGACCTTCACTAGTGATCATCTGCAACAAGCCTATGGTGGTAGATTAGCGATTCTCAGTGATGTCGTAAATCCATCTATAGAATCACCTAAAGTATCACCCACAGTATCATCTGTAGAAGCACCTGTAGAAGTGAGGTGAGAATATGTGGAATACGCTTTTGAATTTTATGTTAGACCCAAATATGTTATGGATTTTAATGGGCTCCTTGTTGTTAGGCTTAGGTAGTGGTGTGATTGGTGCATTTACTTTTTTACGTAAGCAAAGCTTGTTAGGCGACACCTTAGCCCATGCTGCTTTACCTGGAATTTGCATTGCATTTATGTTAACAGAAATAAAATCAATGGGGCTTTTTATGCTTGGAGCGATTGTTTCGGGCGTCATCGCAACGTTAGGTATTCATATTATTACGAAATTTTCTAGAATTAAGCAGGATGCAGCGTTAGGAATTGTTCTTACTGTTTTCTTTGGAATTGGCGTAGTGCTAATGACTAAAATTCAGCATAGCGGAAGTGGAAATCAAAGTGGACTAGATAAATATATGTTTGGTCAAGCCGCATCCATGATGTTATCTGATGTATATTTAATGGCAGGCATTTCGCTTGTGTTAATCGTGGTTTGTACATTGTTATTTAAGGAATTTAAGCTGATTTGCTTTGATCCTGCATTTGCTAGGGGATTAGGCTTTAAAGTCGCATTGCTAGAGCAACTGTTATTGTTATTTACGGTGATTGCGGTTGTCATTGGCATTCAAGCTGTGGGTGTTGTGTTGGTTGCAGCATTACTTATTACCCCAGCAGTTGCAGCACGGTATTGGAGTGAGACGTTAGGTGTGATGGTTGTATTGGCAGGTCTATTTGGTGCTTTATCAGGTATGGTGGGGACGATGATTAGCTCTAGTGTCTCTAATTTACCTACAGGCCCAGTTACCGTATTGTCAGCAACAGCGTTATTCACTTTTTCTTTTCTATTTGCTCCAGCCAAAGGCTTGGTATTCAAGTGGATGAGGCAAGCGAGACATCGATATGATTTGAAGCGTCAATTGGATGTCGAACCGATCGTATCCACGAAATCAACCGTAGAAAGAGGGGAGCTATAATGAGTGATTTTTGGATTATTTTAACGGGCTCCCTCGTTGCGATTAGCTGTGGCATCTTAGGTTGTTTTCTCATTTTACGTAAAATGGCGTTAGTTGGGGATGCGATTAGCCATTCTGTATTGCCAGGTATAGCTATTGCCTTTTTAATTGGTGGTTCAAGAGACTCCATGCTGATGTTGCTTGGCGCGGCTATTTTAGGGCTAATTACGGTATTTCTCATTCAATTATTGCAAAATGGAGGCTTACAAAGTGATGCATCCATCGGGATCGTGTTTACGGCTTTATTTGCAATTGGCGTCATTATTATAAGCCGCAATGCATCACAAATTGATTTGGATCTAGATTGTGTATTGTTTGGAGAGATCGCATATGTTCAGTGGAACACGTTGATTATAAACGGTTATGATATGGGACCTGCCGCTGTGTGGATGTTAGGCATAACACTCTTCATTATTTTAGTTGTCATTTCGTTGTTTTATAAGCAGTTTAAAATATGCGCGTTTGATCCTGCGCTAGCCGCAGCGCTTGGCATCCCTGTGATGTTATTTCACTACCTACTGATGGGGTTAGTATCCTTGTCGACAGTAGCTTCATTCGAAAGTGTAGGAGCAATTCTAGTTGTTGGAATGTTGATTGTACCTGCGGCGACAGCGTATTTATTAACAGATCGCTTAGGGATGATGATCGTATACAGCTCGCTGATTGGAATTTTAAGTGCTGTAGGTGGGTATTATAGTGCAAAATGGATAGATGCCTCCATTGCAGGTGCGATGATAAGTGTTGCGGGTATTATTTTTGCACTTGTGTTTATATTATCGCCACGACATGGTTTACTTGCACGGTTTAGTAAACGACGTCGGTTAAAATCGGTAGCTGTAGATTCATAATAAATAGCTAATGTTGAAAATAGCCATTTTCCTTTACGAATAGGTGAAGGAGAGTGGCTATTTTGCTGATGGTACAGCTATTCTAAATGAATGTTAATGTAAGTAAAGCTTGGTGGCTTCCTTTGCTTCATGGTAGAATAAGCTTATGTGATTTTTTTGACTAGGGTTTGCAGCATATGAACGGAGGATGACGACATCTTGAAATACAAATTGTTAGCATTAGATATGGATGGCACATTGTTAAATGACAAACAGGAAGTAACACCTATGACCGCGGAGTGGATACGTAAAGCGATAGACGCGGGTGTTCATGTCTGTTTATCAACAGGAAGATCCTTCTATGAGGCCATATCACATGGGGAACAATTAGGCTTAAGTACACCAATGATTACTGTAAACGGTAGTGAAGTATGGAAAAAACCATATGAGCTACACCATCGTGAAATGATGGATAAAGAGCTAGTTCGGCTAATGGTCAAATTGGGAAAAGAGACAGGCACTTGGTTTTGGGCTTATTCTGTTGAGGGGAATTATAATCAACGTAACTGGGATGATTCACTTATTGATACACAGCAATGGATGAAGTTTGGGTATAATACTGAGGATCAAGAGGTACGCCACCAGCTTATTACCACCCTGCAGGATACAAATGGATTAGAAATTACGAATTCATCACCTTGGAATTTGGAAATTAACCCGAAGGGGATTAATAAAGCGACGGGAATTGAACGTGTTTGTAAGGAATTACTTGGCATTGAAATGTCTGAAGTGATTGCGGTTGGAGACAGCTTAAATGACCTGGCAGCGATAAAAGCGGCAGGGCTAGGTGTTGCAATGGGCAATGCACAAGAAACTGTGAAAAAAGAAGCGGATGTCGTTACTGCAAGCAACAATGAAGATGGAATTGCGTTAATTATTCGAGATTATATTTTTAAATCATAATATTGATAACAATTATAAGATTTATTAGACAAAGTCCCCCTTAGCCAATGTGACTAGGTCGGCACTGTTGAAAGGAAGGATTACCTTGGCTAAAAAGGAGTCATTTGTAAAAGGGACGCTGATACTTGCTGGAGCAGCGTTATTAGTTCGGTTGCTTGGAATTGCGCAACGTGTACCGCTGGAGCACGCTTTTGGTGATTTAGGAAATGCTGCTTACGGGATTGCGAACAATGTATATTTAATGTTATTAACTGTTGCATCTGGCGGAATTCCAAGTACGTTAAGTAAAATGGTTTCGGAAAAATATGCATTAAACAAACCTCATGAAGCGAAGCGTATTTACCATGCGGCTTTAATTTTTTCTGTTGTAATGGGGATCGTTGCTACGTTGGGTTTATATATTGCTGCGCCGTATTATGCTGCTTATTCTAAAGTGCCACAGGCATCTATAGCGATTCGTGCGATTGCACCAGCCTTGTTAATTTTCCCAACCATTGCGATGATGAGAGGTTATTTTCAAGGGCGCGGGAATATGACTGTATCCGGTGTATCTCAAATTGTTGAACAGATTTTGCGCGTCATTACTGCCATTGGTTTAGCCTTCTTTATGTTGCATTTAGGTTATTCAGATGAATGGCTGGCAGCAGGTGCTTCCTTTGGTAGTGTATTCGGAAGTGTTGGAGCTTTTGCTGTTATGTTATATTGTGCCATGAAGTTGCGTAGTAAAGAAGCAGATATGCTTGATACGGTTTCACCGGGACCTAAAATGCCCCTAGGGCAAATTTATATGAGTATTTTTAAGTTATCGATTCCGATAGTATTAACCTCACTCGCTGTAAGTGCGGTGAACTTTATTGATACAAGTATGGTAAAAGGTCTACTCTTAGGACAAATTGGGGAACTTGAAGCAGAAAAGGCACTTGCTTACCTTGCCTCACGTGCACAGATGGTGGCTGGGATTCCACCTATCTTGGCCATTGCATTAAGCACCTCGCTGATTCCTGTTATTTCAGCGGCATATGCAAGAAAAGATAACAAGCATTTAACCAATCAAGTAACTTTAGCGATGAGAATTTCGATTTTAACAGGATTACCAATGGTTATTATGTTAGGAATGGCTTCTTATTCTGTAAATGGATTGTTGTTCAAAACGTTAGATGGCAGTGAAATTATGGGCTTGCTAACCTTAATGACTATTTTCCAAATTACAATGATGACTAGTAATTCAATCTTGCTAGGCATTGGCAAACCTAATTTATCGATGGTGCATGTAGGGATTGGCCTTATCGTTAAAATTATTGGAAACTATACGTTATCTCCAGCTTTAGGTATATACGGTGTTATTATTGCAACAGGACTATGTTTCCTTGTGATCACCTGCTTAAATATTTATGCGATGAAGAAGTTTGTACCATTTAAGCTAATGGGCGATCGTTGGGTTAGCCTAATCATCAGCGTAATTGTGCTTGCAGGTGTAACCTATGGTTTAAATCAGCTAGGGATTCAAATGGTGCACATCATGCATTTCCGTGTAGCCTTTTTCTTAACCTGTATGCTTGTGGGAATTGGTGTATTAATCGTTTATCCGATTCTACTTATCATGCTTAACGTCATTCGTAAGGATGAATTGGATAGCTATCCGAGACTGATCCGTAAGCTGGTAAGTCCAATTATGCGCGTCAAGTATAGAGCTAGAGGGTAAAGGTTGTACAGGTTGAATGACTAAGCCTCAGCTATATCACAGAGTTTCCAAACGTAAGCTTTGTCATATTCGCATAATATTCCTTCGTTATATCGCATAACAAAGGGAGCTTTGGTTGACTAATGGTATGTAGCATCTTGTGATCGATAAACCAATCTTCCTTTGTAATTGGCTCATATGGAGTATCATGCCAAATATGTAACAGCTTTGGGCTGTAGAAGCGTTGTCCAGCGGGCAACGTTTCTTTTTTATCCCAAGTGAACAGTTCAGGTAAATAATCCGCTCTAGAACCGGTATGCGGAACCTGCTCCGCAAAATATAGGGCTTCGTAACGCACATCCTGAAGTCCCATTAAAATTGCATATAAATTTTTGCCAAGCTGAATTCGCTCCTGTAGGCTTGAAAATTCCGATACAGTGCGTCCAGCAAATCGATTGATCATAGCCGTAGAGGGATTCATCATCGGAAATAAAGTTTGATTAAATCCCCCCACACTAAATAAATGGAATTTAGCTTGGTTGCTCACCTTTTTTTGATAATAGGAATTCTTAATGACGCGCTGTTCTATATAATTTTGCTCATTAATGATTAAAGCGACAGTAAGCAAGGCACTGTTACGATCAATCCAAAAGCGTTCCCAGAACGGCTTCATAAATCGTGACACATGAAAATAAGGGAGTAAATGGAAATGACTAATGCCACGCTCACGGCTTTTCATATAGAGCAGAAGCTGGGGATAGGCATCTTGAAAAATAAGCGCATTACTTCGCTCTAGAAAACGATAGTATACAGGCTTATCTTCCTTCGTAATAAAATCTTGAATTAAAGTGCCATGTAAATCAGTCATATTCCAGCCTGCATTACGAGACACCATATGCGCTAAAAATGCCCAATGTAGCTCGGGATATTGCTGAAAGCACTTAAGATAGCTAGCGGTACGGGTAATGTTGCTCATTCCCGCCTTCGCCGTTTCAGCGGCAATTTCCTCAGCCAAGCTTAAGTCAGCATCACTCCATATGTGCTTTTCCACTCGTTCGAGGTGATCACGACTTAGGAGCTGCTCTAGCTCTGAAATTACGGTCCTTGCAGAGGCTTCATTCCATTGTAAGCTCAATGTTTGTTGTCTGAGCTTGGCGGAGTCAGACCATGACTCTCTTTTTATACGTAAAGTTTCACCGATAAGCAAAGGAAGCTGTAAAAATAGTTTACTCCATTGCATGATGACCACACTTTCTTTTTATGCTTAGTATGCCCAGTAGAGTTGACTTCCACTCCCAATTTTGATTGACTAGAAGAATAAAAGTGATAGAGAGGGATGAACAGATATGAAATCCATAACATCAGAACAAGCATTTAAAGAGCAAATTGCCGAACCTACACTAACCGTGGCTGTTTTTAAGGCAGATTGGTGTGTTGATTGTAGATTTATTGATCCGTTTATGCCTGAGGTTGAGAAAAATTATGCTGATAAGCTAACGATAGTGGAAGTGGATACTGAGCAGGTGGGCGATGTCAGTCAGGAGCAAAATATTTTAGGTATTCCAAGCTTTGTGGCTTACGCCAATGGAAAGGAATTAATTCGTTTTGTAAATAAGTTCCGTAAATCACGGGAAGAAATTGAAGATTTCCTAAACAAAGCTGTTGCAGTTTACAGCAATTTACCTTCATAAGTAATGGGCAAAAGTACAGCTAGCCGCAGAGCCATATGGTTATATAGCATTTTTTGCTGTATTGTAATATTTTGTGCAGCTTTAGGGAAAAGTGTATGGAGACCTTTACTTATTTTGCTTTTCCCTAAGCAATTACTCGAGCTTCCTCAAATCATAAATGTAATGAGTACGGTTGTTGTTGGTATCCTTTTAATTATCATTTGGCTTAGCAACAAGGTAAGGAAGGACTTGGTGTATTTAACGATTATCATGTTCCTTCTAACACGTGCTATCTCATGGATGCCAATTCCAACACGAATTTATTTGGATTTAATCAACTTTATTTGTGCTGTTTTATTAAGCTTTAAGCTTTACATCGAGGTGTCACCCGCAACTACGGAAGATGGTAAGCGCCAAGCTCCTACTGGAATTATAACCACGAATTTTTTTAGCTATGGCTGTTTGATTGTTACGATGTATGCATATTTTGTTGTTAGCCGCCTACTGACACATGGATTTGAGTCCACTGTGGTGGAAGGGATTTTATTGTTTGCTGGCGTTGCGATAGTAGGCCATTTTGCATTTTGGAGTCATCCAGATGCCCCAACCATTCGAAGGTTAGGTATCTTCGTCACCTTGGCGGCCATGTTATATGTAGGGTCGGGTGTTATTATGTATTTTAGCCTGTTACACAACCAGTTACTATTTATTTCTTTTACTCATTTGTTTGCTATCGCATTGGTTTTTGCTTTGTTGTGGGTATTAAGCTGGCGGGCGAATTTTGAGAATTATGATGGAATGAGGGAATAAGCATGCTGCGTGAATTACTTGGTCAATCTCCTCGGGAAAATGAAGGCTTGCTTGCTGACACATTTCTAAGTATAAAAGAAACAATTCATTTGCTTCAAAAAGAAATGAATGATTCCAAAGATCCTTCTCATGATTTTCGTAAATTAGAAATTTGGTGTCGTGGCTTGTTATCCTCTTTGGATGAGCTAGAGGGATGCTTATTTGCAGCTACGTTTTTCAGAAATAAGGTCGTAAAAAGCTCAACAGAGGATATGAATGCCGCGGAGCAGATGGACTATGCCAGATATGTTTTCTTTTATAAGGATGGATTTATCCGTGTTTTTTCAATTTTAGATAAGTTAGGTACTGTATTAAATGAATTATTTGATCTTCATACCTCTAAGGTAAAGACACATTTTTCGTATTTTACAGTGCTTAGACAATTTGCTTATATGAAAACACATCCTGATCTTGGTAATAAGTTGTTTGCGATAAAGGAGCAATACAAGGAAGCATTATCTGAGCTAAGACGGCGTAGAAACACAGAAATTCATTATATGAATTCAGAAATGAAGGATGATTTGTGGCAACGACACCAAGCGTTATATGGGAAAATAAAGCTAGAGGATTTAGATGCCCATCTGCATGATCTACAACAAGGCTTTAACATGGTGTGTGAAACGATGTTAACGACATTTTCATATACTAATCAACGGTGGAAAAAAGTGAAGGATAATTGAGCTATGCAAAAAATAACAATTGAATAGGGTATTGCATTTGCATAAAGGAAATGATATATTAAACGTGAAAACGCTTTAGAAACCGCGGTGTATATAAGTTTTCAACCTTATTTAATGAAATTAAATATTTTCCAATTATAGGCGTGTTACTGTAAATCAGGCAAGACCTAGATTGGGGAGGATAGAAGTTTCTTCTTTCCTGCCCGTCTTAGGTCTTTTTTTGTTGGAATTTTTTAGGGGGGTAAACGATGGATTACAAACAATTGGCAACAGAAATTTTAAATAAAGTGGGCGGAGCCGAGAATATTGAAAGTGTTATTCATTGCTCAACACGATTAAGAATGAAATTAAAGGATACCAAGCTACCTAATGTTGATGAGATTAAGGCTTTAGATGGGGTTATGGGAGCACTACATGGTGGGGGACAATTTCAGGTTATTGTTGGGAATGATGTTAGCTATGTGTACAATGAATTAAATAAAATGTTGCCAGAGACAAAGGAAACAGTGGTAGTAACAACCAAGAAGGATCGTAGCTTTAAAGGTTTGTTTGGTAGCTTTGCTGAATTAATTACGGGTATTTTCCAACCGATTATTCCTGCGATTGCGGCATCTGGGATGCTTAAAGCTTTACTTTTATTAGTTACAAGCCTTGGCCTTATGTCAAAGGAAGGACAAATTTATCAGCTTTTAATCATTATTGCTGATGGTGCTTTTTATTTCTTGCCACTATTGTTAGCGTATACGAGTGCACTGAAGTTTAAAACAAATCCTTATGTTTCGGTTGCGTTAGCAAGTGTGCTTGTCCATCCTAAGTTAATTGCTTTACTTGGGGGGGAAGTACCCGTTTATTTCGCTGGTTTACCTGTACCTAACGTAGCGTATTCGTCTTCCGTGCTACCGATTATTTTAACAGTATGGATTATGTCGTATGTTGAACGTTTTGCGGGTAAAATATCTCCAAAACCTGTAAAAATATTTTTACAGCCATTAATTGTTATTCTCGTTATGGCGCCGTTGTCTCTTATCGTTTTAGGACCTTTAGGTAATTATTTAGGTCAAGGAGTATCCACAGGACTATTTTGGATTCAAGATCAAATTGGTTGGCCTACTGTAGCATTACTTTCTATCTTTATGCCATTAATCGTAATGTTTGGGATGCACAAAGTATTTTATCCTGTTATTTTTGCGGCAATGGCATCACCTGGATATGAAATGTTAATTCATAGTGCAATGCTTTCCTCCAATATTGCGCAAGGTGCTGGTGCATTAGCAGTATGGATGATGGCTAAGGATGTTAAATTAAAACAAGTTGCATTGCCTGCTGGTATTTCTGGTTTGTTTGGGATTACTGAGCCAGCACTATATGGGGTGCATTTACGCCTTAAAAAGACCTTGATTGCCTGTATGATTGGTGCAGGAACAGCAGGTGCGTTTGCTGGGTATGTTGGCTTAAAAGCTTACGCTCCAGTTGGACCGGGTGTAGCTTCACTTCCTATGTTTATAGGTGAAGGAAATAACTTTATTTATGCCTTAATTACTTTGGCAATTTCACTTGTTGTAACACCAATTGCAGTCTACTTTATTGGCTTTGACAATCCTGATACAGAAGCAACGCAACAAGTTTCCACAACTTCATCAGCAGACAAACAAATCGTTACGAATAAAGAAAATGCTGTGAATCATGTCAATAAAGCTAATACTAGAACGGTTGTATTTGCGCCACTTGAAGGAGAGGTCATTCCTTTGGCTGAAGTGAACGATGAGGCATTCTCCCAAGAAGCGATGGGAAAAGGGATGGCAATTCGACCTACAAGCGGAAAAGTTGTTGCTCCATTTGATGGTGTAGTAGATACCATTTTTAAAACAAAACATTCCATTGGCTTAAGATCACTTGAGGGTGTTGAGGTGTTAATTCATATTGGTCTTGATACTGTTAAATTAAAAGGACAACATTTCAAGGTTCATGTCCAAGAAGGTGCTACGATTCAGCATGGAGACTTATTAATTGAATTTGATCTTGAAGCGATAAAGCAAGCAGGTTATGACGTTACAACACCAATCATTATTACGAACACAGCACAGTATTTAGAAGTTTTAGGTCATCAAAATGAAAGGGTAACAGGACCCTCTAAGCCTTTAATTACTGTATTGTAGTGTAAATCTATATAAAAGAGGTGCACGAAAGATGAGAAGCGATATGAGAGTAGTTAAAGTCCTTAATGTGAGTGTCATCATAGCAAAGCGACAAGACCAAAAAGAGGTTATTGTCATGGGCAAAGGCATCGGCTTCAAGAGCAAGCCCGGAGATTTGGTCAATCCAGCAGAGATTGAAAAGGTCTATGTCCTTGAAAATGAAGGCATGTCCTCTGAGATGGTTGCATTGATGAGAGAAACTCCTAAAGAGTACTTGATATTGACAGATGAAATCATATCGCATGCTAAAGGAGTCTTATCGAAGCATCTGAGTGAAACGTTGTATCTTTCTTTGACGGATCACTTGCATATGGCTGTCAAACGATCACAAGCTAACATTCAAATTCAAAATCGGATGCTCTGGGAGGTGCGCAAATTTTATCCACAGGAGTTTCAGATTGGACAATATGGCGTAGCTCTCATCAATGAACGCCTTGATGTCAATTTGCCTGAAGAAGAGGCGGCTAATATTGCATTTCATTTAGTGAATGCGCAGCAAACGGATGACAACATGAATCAAGTTATGCTGATGACTAATACAGTTAAAGACATTTTAAATATTATCAAGATACATTATGGGATGGAAATGGATACAATGAGTATCAATTATTCACGATTTTTAACTCATCTTCAATTTTTTGTGCAGCGTTTATTAGAAAATAAAATGCTTGAGCCACAAGAATTTGATCTTTTACCACAAATCATAGAAAAGTATCCTGAGGAAGCAAAATGTGTTGAGTCAATTAAAAGCTATATTCATGCTAAGTTTAACAGTGACATGTCTAATGATGAAATGATGTATTTGATTATACATCTTGGAAGAGTAATGAATCGGTCGATTTAAGGAGGATGTAGAGGAATGCAACAAGCCAAAAGAGTTTTTCCTAAAGGATTTATGTGGGGAGGCGCGATAGCTGCTAACCAAGCGGAAGGGGCATGGAACAAAGACAGTAAAGGGATGTCCACTGCTGATATCGCAATTAACAAAAAAAATATAAATAAAAATGATTATAAGGGTTTAAATGCAATTGATGATAATCAGATTAAAAAAGCGATGATTGATCCATCTGATGCTAATTATCCTAAACGTAGAGGGATTGATTTTTATCATCGTTACCCTGAGGATCTAGCGTTAATGGGGGAGATGGGTTTAAAGGTATTACGTCTTTCAATTGCATGGACACGGATTTATCCAAATGGAGACGAAGCACAGCCTAACGAAGCTGGTTTGCAGTTTTATGATTCATTATTTGCTGAAATGCACAGACATGGCATTGAACCCCTTGTCACCTTATCACATTATGAAATGCCGATGCATTTGGTTAATGAATACGGAGGCTGGACATCACGTAAGGTCGTGGATTTCTTTGGTAACTTCTGCAAGACCGTATTTAATAGATATAAGGATCAAGTGAAATATTGGATTACCTTCAATGAGATTGATGGGATTGTTCGTCATCCCTTTACGAATGGTGGAATTGTTCCTGATCGCTTTGAGAACGTAGAGCAAGCAGTTTATCAGGCACTACATCACCAGTTTATAGCAAGTGCACTGGCAGTTAAGTACGGTCATGAGCTTATGCCAGAGGCTAAAATTGGCTGTATGCTCACGAGCTTGTTACATTATCCTCATACATGTAGTCCAGATGACGTATTAGCTGCACACCGCAATAATGAGTTTAATTTATTTTTCTCAGACGTACAGATTAGAGGGAAATATCCAAACTATATGAAACGCTTTTTCAAAGAAAAAGGAATAGAGTTCCAGCAATTGGAGGGTGATGCAGAGCTATTACAGACCTACACAGCCGACTTCTTATCCTTCAGCTACTACAATTCTTTTGTAGCTAGTAAAGACAGTGAAGGCTTGGAAAAGGTAAGTGGCAATACGATGGGGGGCGTAAAAAACCCATATTTACCCCTAAGCGAATGGGGATGGCAAATTGACCCGACTGGCTTAAGAATCATTTTAAATACGTTATATAGTCGCTACCAAATACCGCTGTTCGTTGTTGAAAATGGACTAGGTGCGTATGACAAGGTGGATGAGGATGGGCGTATTAAGGATGACTATCGTATTAGTTATTTCAAGTCCCACATTGAAGAAATGCATGAGGCTGTTCTAGATGGTGTTGAATTAATGGGCTATACGGTTTGGGGCATCATTGATCTGATTAGCTATTCCTCTTCTGAAATGGAAAAAAGATACGGAATGATATATGTCGATCAAGACGATGATGGCAACGGAACGTTAGCTAGAATGAAGAAGGATAGCTTTTATTGGTATAAAGAGGTTATTGAGAAAAATGGTTTATAGTTTAACTTTTGAACATAACTAAATTTGTTATTATTTTTCTTTTGACAAAATGAGAGAAAGAATCTATACTCAGAAATAAGTTTAAGACAACATCATATTTTCTTATCGAGAGTGGTGGAGGGAAAGGCCCGATGAAGCCCAGCAACCGATTCTACTGTTTTTGCTTTAACGAGGTAGAGTGTCATGGTGCTAAATCCTTCAAAATCGTATAGGTATACGGTTTTGGCAGATGAGAAGGAGAATTTAGGAATTTAAACCCTTCGAATCTAATTCGGAGGGTTTTTTGATAAATTTTTGATGTTTCAGGGGGAAATTTCTTTGATTGAGCTAAAATCAGTGACTAAGGTTTACGGTACTAAAGGCAAAAAGACAACGGCCTTGTCCAATTTAAACCTTAAAGTAAATAAAGGTGAAATTTTTGGAGTCATTGGACATTCCGGTGCAGGGAAAAGTACCTTGATTCGCTGTATTAACTTGCTTGAGCGTCCAACAAAAGGTGAAGTGTGGGTTGGCAATATACAGCTTACGAAACTTAAAAAGTGGCAGTTACAGCAACAAAGACGAAAGATCGGGATGATTTTCCAGCACTTTAATCTGCTATCGTCGGCAACGGTGTTTAACAATATTGCTTTTCCTTTAACTTTGATTGGTACACCCAAGGCAAAAATAGAGCAAAAGGTAAATGAGTTACTCCAGCTTGTTGGATTAGAGGAGCATCGCAATAAATATCCAGCACAACTATCTGGTGGGCAAAAACAGCGTGTTGGTATTGCAAGAGCACTTGCTAGTGATCCTGATGTGTTGTTATGTGACGAAGCGACCTCTGCTTTGGACCCACAAACTACAGATTCCATTTTAAAGCTACTGATGGATATTAATAAAAAGTTTAACCTGACTATTTTGTTGATTACACATGAAATGCACGTCATTCAAAGCATTTGTGATCGAGTGGCTGTGATCCATGATGGCAATATCGTAGAGGAAGGGCCGGTCACGCAAGTATTTTTGAAGCCTCAACATCATGTCACTAAAGATTTCATTCATCGTGATGTGCAGGGTGGCAGTGAAAAATGGAGTGATTTAGAGCTAGAGAAATCTGGACGGTTAGTGCAAATTACCTTCCTTGGTAAAGCCACTTATGAATCGGTATTATCCCAAATTGTACAGGAAACAAATGTAAATTTTGCGATCCTACAAGGTACAATTTCCAAAATAAAAGAAACACCGTATGGTCAATTGATCGTCTCTTTTGAAGGAGAAGCTAGTAATATCGATACGACGATACAAAAATTAAGAGAACGTGATTTAGATGTGGAGGTAATGGAGTCATGAAAGGGCTAGACTTTTCACAGGTAAATTGGGAGGAGATTGGCACTTCCTCTACAGATACCTTGCTAATGTTAGGGTATTCCGCTCTCTTTACCTTTTTAGTGGGATTACCGCTTGGTGTATTACTTTTTGTCCTTTCGAGGTCTAATTTCTGGGTATCAAGATGGGTTTACAGAGTGTTATCGCTAGTCGTTAACATATTACGTTCCATTCCATTTATTATTTTAATCGTTGCATTGATTCCGATAACGCGTTCTATTGTTGGCGTCTCGATGGGCGTAAAAGGAACCATCGTTCCTTTAGTCATTGCAGCTGCACCATTTTTTGCAAGACTGATTGAAACTGCTCTGCGTGAGGTAGATCGTGGTGTTATTGAGGCATCACAAGCGATGGGCGCTTCGATCTGGCAAATTGTCCGCAAAGTATTGTTACCTGAATCATTACCAGGCATTATTGCGGCGATGACCATTACCGTGGTTACGCTTGTATCCTATACAGCGATGTCAGGGATGGTTGGCGGTGGAGGATTAGGGGATCTTGCCATTCGCTACGGGTATTATAGATATCAATCTGAAGTTATGATTGTTGCCATTGTATTAATGGTGATCCTGGTACAAATACTACAAATGGTAGGGGATCGATTAGTAAGTCATTTTACACGAAAATAATGGAAATAAGGAAACATCACATATACCACATATACCATGTATACCAACCTTATTTTAAAAACACTTTTAGGGGGAATCTTAGTATGAAAAAATGGACATTAACGTTTTTAACTTTAGCACTTGTGTTGGTGTTGTCTGCATGTGGCAGCAAGGCAGAAAATAAGGCAGGTACAACAGGTTCTGATACTGGAGCAGCCGCAGGTAATAATACAAAGACAGAAACGGTGGAACTCAAAGTAGGCGCAACTGTACCACATGCTGATATTTTGAAGTTTATTGCACCTAAGTTGAAGGAAGAAGGCGTGGATTTGAAGGTAATCGAGTTCACTGATTACAATCAGCCTAACCGTCAATTGTTTGAAAAACAGCTTGATGCAAACTATTTCCAACATCAACCTTACCTTGATCAACAAAATAAAGATAACAACTTTGATTTAGTCTCTGTTGCAGGTATTCACGTTGAGCCATTTGGTGCTTATTCTAAAAATATTACATCTGTTGACCAGATTCCAGACGGAGCAAAGGTTGCGATTCCAAATGATGCAACAAATGGTGGTCGTGCATTGCTATTGCTACAAAAACAAGGCTTAATTAAGCTAAAAGATGGTGTAGGAAATGAAGCAACTAAAAATGATATTGTAGAAAATCCTAAAAATCTTGTTATTTCTGAAAATGATGCGGCTATGCTTCCACGTCAGTTAGATGAGGTTGACCTTGCACTTATCAATACAAACTTTGCAATTGAAGCAGGACTTAACCCAACGAAGGATGCTTTATTTATCGAAGATAAGGATTCTCCGTATACAAACATTGTTGTAACTCGTCCAGACAATAAAGATTCTGATGCTATCCAAAAGCTAGTGAAGGCTTTAACTTCCGATGAAGTAAAAACCTTCATCAACGATACGTACAAAGGTGCGTTAGTCCCTGTATTTTAAGTTGAGGTATTTTTAACCAAAATACGGTATGTAAAATGTCCGCTCTGATGAGGGCGGGCATTTTTTTGTACATTAGTGTTTCTCTGAAGACGGCTGTCTTTCACTGCACATACTGGTATTAGCCTGTACTAAATAAAGCCGGCATCTCGTAGTGAGATACCGGCTTTATCGAGTCCTGCTATTTATTAAAATACTTGAACGACCTCTTCTACACCTTCAACTTCTTCGAACAAGGCGCGTTCAATCCCTGCTTTTAAAGTAATGGTGGAGCTTGGGCAACCGCCGCATGCGCCGAGCAGTTTCAATTTTACAATCCCGTCCTCAACATCTACGAGATCCACGTCGCCACCGTCACGTTGTAAGAACGGACGAAGTTTATCTAACACTTCCAATACTTCATCATACAATTGGTCATGTGTTTTTTCACTCATTAGTTTCAACTCCTTTCTTTCCCCTATTATAGTATAAAAAAGTTTAAATTTAAATGGCTCAGATCACAGTTAAAAAGTTCTAAGTTAATCTCAGCTGTTCTTTTTATTCGTAAACTTTAATCTCATTATAGAACGTATCACGCTCAACTGGAATTCGACCAGCACCTTGAATGAGCCAAATTAATTCTTTACGTGTTAAGCCTTCTGGTGTCAAAGCACCTGCGGCATGGCTAATTCTTTCCTTCACAATCGTACCATGCACATCTGATGCACCAAAGGACATTGCGACTTGGGTAAGCTGTACGCCAATGTTAATGAAATACGCCTTAATGTGCTGAATATTATCTATCATCAAGCGACTAATCGCTAATGTCTTCAAGTCTTCATAAGCAGAATTACGGCGCATAATGCCTGCATTTTTGTTGCGTGGCTGCATAGATAATGGAATAAAGACCATAAAGCCATTAGTTTCATCCTGCAAATCACGGACATGCAGCATATGGCGAATCCGATCCTCATGAGATTCAATTGAGCCATATAGCATGGTGGTATGTGTTTTCATACCAAGCTGATGTGCGGTGCGGTGTACCTCTAAGTAGCGCTCCACGTTTGCTTTATCCACCTTCATTTTTTCACGGTATTGATCTGATAAGATTTCAGCACCACCACCAGTGAGGGTTTGAAGGCCTGCTTTTTGTAGCTCTCTAAGCACCTCTGTAATCGATAAGCCGCTAATGCGTGTAAAGAAGTCAATTTCTGCTGCGGTATAAGCCTTAATTGTTACATCTGGGAAGTTGTCCTTCAATGCTTGTAAGGAGTCCACATAATATTGGAACGGCACATGCTGGTTATGTCCACCTACGATATGAAACTCACGAATGTTGGGATGAATATGCTGATTCACGTAATCCACCATTTGTTGACCAGATAACGTATAGGACCCTTCTTCACCTTGATCCTTGCGGAAATTACAAAAAGCACAATACGATTCACATACATTGGTGAAGTAAAGACTCATATTTTCGATAAAATATACTTTTTTACCATTTTTCTTTAAATTTGCTTGGTTTGCCAGTTGACCGATGGTGAGTAGATCATCACTTTTATATAAATAAACGCCATCTTCGAGGCTTAATCGTTCTCCATGTGTTACCTTCTCTACAATCTCAGCCATTCTTTTATCCATACCTGTTGTTTCGACTGTTAACATTAGCAAGCTACCTCCGTTTCCTAAATCCAAAGCTCATTCTATTATAAACCTCCATTTCATAGAAGGGCAACAAATGTTACTGCTGAATATTATGTATGTCTGTGTAAAATATCACATTTGCTCATTCATTTACTATTGGGTGACAAAAGGAGTATACTTAAAATATAAGCTTGATTAATTATTTTGGCTCTATTTATAAATCAATACCTGACAACGACTGGCGGATAGAAGCTACGATCCAGAGAGTTCTTTCGATTGTTGTTAAAATCATATTCCTTTTATTGGAATAAATAAGTTGGTGGAATTTGATTTTAAGAGACAATCTCCAGAATCCCTCTGTCTCTTCGCTAGCATGGGTGGTTGTCATGTACTGATTTCAAGATTGAGCCTTAATTATAGGAGGTTATATAATGATTAATATTTCAGATAGTGCCTTAGCACGTATTCAAGACATGATTGCACAGGATGAAACACCAAATATGTTTTTGCGCTTAGGCGTTAATGAAGGTGGATGTAGCGGGTTCTCTTATGGCATGGGACTTGACAATGAAGAAAGTGATCAAGATGTATTTATGGATATCAAAGGCGTCAAGGTCGTTGTAGATAAGGAAAGTGTACGTTTTTTAAACGGACTTGAAATTGACTATCAGGAATCTGGCATGAGTGGCGGCTTTACCATTCATAATCCAAATGCAGTAGCTTCCTGTGGCTGTGGACAGTCATTTAAAATGCGGAATGAGGAAGGTAAGCCTGAGGTTTGCGATTGATAATCGTTGATCTAACGGGGATTTTATTACGTTGATCTTAACGTGAGCGTAACGAGAATTACGGTAACTTAAATAGACGAGGGTTGTGGATTACAACGGAAAAACGCGCATTAACAACCCCGATTATTGAACATTAACAACCCTAAATTATTCGTTTCCGGGTTGTGGACTACGACCTCCGCGGGTATTATCTCGATAATATTTCGTATATGGAGGTCTTTTTGTGTCGTTAAAAAAGAGAGAAAGACGCGTACCAGTAGGCGCGAGGACTCTACAGGAATATCCCACCCTGACGTTTGAGCAAGGATTAGACTTAGTGATCAGCGTTAAAAAATCGGAAGGGCTTCGTGAGCGGACTTTATCAGACTATAAGAAGCACTACCGGTATTTTCTTGAATGGCTTAATGAGGTCCATCCGGATGTGGTCTATGTTCACGAAATTACAATGCAAATATTACGAGATCATGTTTCGTATATGAAATACGATCGTGTGCGCTATGAGGAACACAAATTTATATCCTCGGAAAATCAGACGTTCGGGGTGTCAGATACTAATTAGTGTATTAAAACAATTTAAACACTGTACCGTGTTAATAAAAAATGTAAAAATATTACTCAATAGGAAGGTGGTTTTTCTAAAATATAATAGAGAATTAAACTTAACACAGTACACTTACTAATTAAAAGATTTCAGAAGTCACATGAAATGTTGGTAGCTTGAACTAATTATATAATTTATTACAAATTACGACAGTATTCGACTTCATGTATCTTGTATAATTACCACATTAGATTATAGAAAGGAGGATTAATAATTGAAATTACTACTAAAAGTTTTGTTTTTAATATTCGGTAGTATTAGTGGATTTATAAGTTGTTCATTATTATTAGCAGTTTTAGTGAGTATAGGTAATAAAAATGCTTCATTTATTGTTTGGGATCCAGGTCCAATTTGGATTCCATTAGTATATTTAATTGCTATTTTAGTGTTAAATATTTTTTGTTATTTATACATGGTAAAAAAAGAAGGAAGTAGAAAAATAACAAGGAGATATTTTGTAGTATTTACCCTTTCATTTTTATTATTTCCTGTGATTGGAGATATTATAGCTAGTTTTTTATAAAATAGTATAAATAAATCTTAGAAGATTCGAAATTAGTTGGAAAAATAAAGAAAAGGATGTTGTTTATGAAGAAAATCTTTGTCTCATTTTGTGTACTTATTATTTTTTTGAATATTTTTAATTCTTATTTACCTATAGTGAATGCTAGCACTAATGTTTGGGCAGATGAATATAAAGTAGAGTTTGGTAAAACTATAAAAATTCATTATGGTTTTGATGATGGTTCTCACTATACTAAAATATCAATTTATTATAACGGAAAAGAGATAGATGTAAGATATGTTGATGCAAAACAGAGCAATACAATGGACTACAAAGCTGATAAAGAAGGTGATTATAAATTTGTAATTACACCACTAGATTCTTCTAATTTTACAGGAGAATGTGTTGTCAATGTATATAAACATCGGGTCATTCTAATTCCAGGGATTATGGCTTCAGAATTATATGATGGAAATGAAAAGGTTTGGATTCCAGATACAATAAACCCGATTGCTGCCACTAATAAAATAGGAAAATTAGCCATGAACAGTAATGGAGAACAAATTGTAGAACTAAGTGCTGGGTTACCAGTGCCCAAATACTATAATTCTTTACATAAATTTTTAGATGTCAAGTATCATGTGGTTGATTTTGGATATGATTGGAGAAATGGTGCATCTAAAAATGCTAGCCTACTAAAGAATGTTATAGATAAGGAGAAAAAGAAATCACCTTCTAGTAAGATATTTATTGTTGCTCACAGTATGGGGGGGGGTAGTAGCAACTGAATATCTTAATCAAGGTAATAGAAAAGACGTTGATAAATTAATAACTATTGGAACGCCATTTTTAGGGGCACCTAAAGCAGCATATATTTTTGAAACTGGTAATGCAACAGGAGATCAGCTAAACGATTTTATTGTTGGCAAGAAGTTAAAAAGTATTATGCGAAATATATCATCTGCTTATCAACTATTACCTAATAAAAGTTATTTTTCAGTAAATAAAACTTATTATATTTCAAAACATTTATTTATTACATATAATAATCCACGTCCTAAAAAAGAAAAAATACAAGACTACAAAAGTACAAAAACATTTTTTGAAACTGAAACCAGTTGGATAAATAAAAAATTACTTTCTGAGGCAGAGGAATTTCATGATAACTTAGGAATTATTACAAATGTAAATACTGTGGATTCATATCATATTATCGGAGATAAGATTGGAACTATTGGTGGTATGACTTTTAATTCCTATAATAATCCAGGATCTCCAGATATGTCTATTACAGATTTGAAAACAGTTCAAGGGGATGGAACTGTTCCAGTTATTAGTGCCAATGTTGGAGGATTACTTAAAGCTAATAAAACATATTATATACAAGAAGAACATTCTGAATTACCAGGAAATAAGAATGTACAGAAACAGATTGAAAATATTCTTGAGGGAAATCCTGGGAAGTTGGAGGCGAATATTCGGAAATCTACACAATCAACTAAGACTTTGAAATTAAAGATAGAGTGCCCAGTAGAACTAAGTGTTGTTGATAGTGATGGTAATCATCTTGGATCAACTGGAAAAAATACCTATGAGGAAAATATACCTTTTGGAAGTTATTATACTGATGGTGAAACCAAAATTGCATTTCTTAATGATGGGAAATATAGTGTTAGTCTAAAAGGAACTGGATATGGAGAAATGACCTATTCTTTAATTTGGTCAAATGAAGAAGATATAGAGGAAAAAACAGTAAGGTTTGATAGCATTCCAGTAACACCTAATTCTATTTTTACTTCTGGTACAGATAGAAACGGAAAAATTACACTTCAAATCGATGACAACGGGGATGGAACAATAGATCGTACTGTAACTCCTGCAGTAGAACTAGATTTAAATGGTACTCAAGACGAGACAATTCCAACTATTAGCTCACATATGGACGGTGTTAAGGGAGTAAATGAATGGTATGGAGTTGGTGCTCATTATAATTTAGAAGGAAAAGATGAAGAATCAGGTGTCTATAAAATTTTTTACAAAGTAAATGATTCTGAAACTGAAGAATACATTAATCCAATTCCGCTTCCTAATACAGGAATATATAATTTTGAATCTTTTGTTAGAGATAAAAACCGAAATGATTCTGAAGTTTTAACTGAAACAATAAAAGTAGACACTACAAAGCCTACTAAACCAACAATGACTATAGAGCCATTAAAATGGACGAATAAATTTGTAAGTATTACTTTAAGTAACTCAACGGATGCAGATAGTGGTTTCCAAAAATACCAATATAAAATCAATGACAGTACAGATTGGATTGATTATAAAGAACCTGTGATTATTAGTACTGAAGGACTGCATCAAGTTTATGCGAAAGCTTTAGATAACGTCTTTAATGAGAGTGAAACGATATCAGGGGAAGCGAAAGTTGATAAAACTCCACCATCTAAGCCTGAAAGTATAAAAACACTAATTAGAGATTATGAACAAATTAAAATAAGTTGGGTCCCTTCAACTGATAACGTAGAGGTTGTTGGCTACGATATGTATCTCAACTCTAAATTTGTTGGGACAACAAGGGATACAGAATATACCTTTAACAATCTAAATCGAAATACTATCTATACTATTAAAATTGTTGCTAGGGATGAGGCAGAAAACTCATCAGAAGAAGCAACATATATAGAAAAAACTGCACTCATACTATTGGACTCAAGTGCGAATCACTCCATTAGAGTAAAAACAGACGGAAGTGTATGGACATGGGGTAATAATGCGCAAGGTCAACTGGGAGATGGAACAAAAACGAATAAAACGACAGCGGTGCAGGTAGAAGGATTAAGTGACATGGTGATGGTCGCGGCAGGAGCAGAGCATAGCCTGGCGTTAAAGCACGACGGGACAGTGTGGACCTGGGGCTACGGTAGGGACCTTCAGTTAGGCAATGGTGAATATTCCCGTGTCAAAGCAGCGCAAATCAAGGGACTAAGCAATGTGAAGAGTATTGCAGCTGGTCTAATTCATGGCATGGCATTGACACAGGAAGGCGAACTTTGGTACTGGGGTACACCTTACAATAACGGTATAGCCCAGCCGATGAAGTTTATGAGTGGTGTAAAGGCGATGTCTGGAGGTTTGGGCACAACTCAAATTGTGAAAACAGATGGAACTATGTGGACAATGGGATTGAACACATATGGTCAACTGGGAGACGGGACAAAAACAAACAGAACGATACCTGTTCAGGTATCGAATATGAAGGAAGTTGTTGGAGTAGCAGGAGGCGAGACGGCGAGTTATGCGGTTAAAGCAGATGGAAGTGTGTGGTCTTGGGGACGGAATGACAGAGGTCAGTTGGGAGATGGGACAATTGCGGACCGTCTAACAGCGGTAAAAGTACTAGACAACAGTGCACCTCGTGTTACATTAGGCTATCCTACTGGAAGTCAAGCATCACCTTCTATATCGAATATCAATTATCCTTCGATTCTTTGGAATCAGAAGGATGATGCTCAAACAGTGTTCACAGCCTACCAAGTCCAAATTATGGATGGAGTGGACCAGATCCTGTTGGACACAGGTATCGTCAATCAGTCAATTACACAGGACAGTAATGCATGGACAGTGAACGAAGAACTACCAAGAGGGAAGGCGCTGAAGATACAGGTTCGGGTAAAGGATGAGGCAGCTTGGTCAGAATGGTCCGAACCGAGGTGGCTTAAAATTGGGATTGAAGAAGGTGTAGTTCAAGAAGATGCAGGACTAGCAACGTCGAGTCATCATGTTGTGCATGTAAAAACAGACGGAAGTGTATGGACATGGGGCGATAATGCGCAAGGTCAACTGGGAGATGGAACAAAAACGAATAAAACGACAGCGGTGCAGGTAGAAGGATTAAGTGACATGGTGATGGTAGGTGCTGGAGCAGAGCACAGCCTGGCGTTAAAGCACGACGGGACAGTGTGGACCTGGGGTAATAACGTTAATGGCCAATTGGGAACCGGAGATACGGTATCGTCGTTAACCCCGGTACAAGTACCTGACCTGGAAAATGTTATAGCCGTCACTGCAGGCTCAAAGAGTAGTTATGCCCTAAAGCAAGACGGAACAGTATGGATTTGGGGATATGGTCCTGGTGGGTATTCCCTTGTTAAACCAGAGAAAATTAATGATTTAACAGGTGTGAGTCAGATCGCTACTAATAACCGGTATGCATTGGCTTTGAAAAGTGACGGAACAGTATGGTCCTGGGGAGATGGTTGGGAGCTTCAGCTAGGTACTGGTGTATATTCCCAAGTCAAAGCAATGCAAATTAAGGGACTAAGCAATGTGAAGCGTATAGCCGCTGGTTCAATTCATGGCATGGCATTGACACAGGAAGGCGAACTTTGGTACTGGGGTACACACAACTATAATAGAATAGTTCAACCGACGAAGCTCATGAGTGGTGTAAAGACGATGTCTGGAGGCATGGATACAACTCAAATTGTAAAAACGGATGGAACTATGTGGGCAATGGGATTGAACACATATGGTCAACTGGGAGACGGCACAAAAACAAACAGAACGATACCTGTTCAGGTACCGAATATGAAGGAAGTTGTTGGAGTAGCAGGAGGCGAGACGGCAAGTTATGCCGTTAAAGCAGATGGAAGTATATGGGCTTGGGGACGGAATGATAGAGGTCAGCTGGGAGATGGAGGTTTAAGTGAAAGTTTAATCCCAATAATGGTTCCAGTATCTGATAATTTAAATACATTTAGCTTGACTACTTTACCATCATATTTTACTGTTGAAATGGATAATAGTACCGAAATGAAGAGTGGCCAAGTTACAGTAACATTATCTGTTTATAATGCAGATGAGGTGATAGACAATTTATATACTGGTATCAGTAAACTTAAAATTACTAAGTATCATACTTCAAACTCTAATCAACTGAATGTTAATGCTAGTGTAGAAGATATAAAATTTAATGAAGGAATTGCGTATTTACCTTTAACATTTGATGATGGAGGATTATACACTTTAAATTTTGAACTTGAAGGATTTAATAAACAAGAAGCAATCACTCTTAAAATATCAATCGATAAGCCAAAAACAGTGATAGAGCTTGTGACGCTACCTTCAACGAGTGTAATTAATGGAGAAATTTTGGATGTTCAGCCAGTGCTTAGAATACTTGACAGTAATGGAGAACCTATTCCTGGGGCAAAAATAGTGGCTAAGATTATAGGGGATGTAGAAGGTACTTTGTTAGGGAATGTTCATATTACCTCAGATAATGAAGGTTATATCACATTTGAAGATTTAGGTGTTTTATTAGAGAATTCAAATGTAGAGATTATTATTAATTTTAGTAATGAAGAAGGTGAAACTTATATTAATAGTCCTATGATAGAGATACTAGAAAGCGAAAAAAATTCAATTGATATGAATGAGTTATTAGTTAATTAATTAAAAGTAAGACCTCCAGTAAACTAATGTTCTGGAGGTCTTTTTATAGCTTTCTCTACACTACAATTAGCCTTGCTTATAAGTATGGTTACGCACCCATTTAACCACATCCATCAAAATAACGGCTCCTAACGCCAAGCCACCCGCAATGAGGAAGTCATCCCAACCAAACGCGTCAGGAATCGCAAAAATTGATCTTATCCCAGGCAATAAGGTGGCGCTATAAAGGCAGAGGCAAATCAAAATGGAGCCAAGCACAAGCTTATTACTTGCGAACCCAACCTGTACGATGGTCTGTGTATTGGATCTTGCTGTAAATGTCTGAAGTGTGCGTGCCAATATCAACGTTGTAAATGCCATTGCGACACTCATTTCTGGTGATATGCCAAGCCCAATGTATTGTGAGACAATAACAGCAACGCCAATAAGTAAACCTCTAATTAATACCGTTTGAAGCATTCCACCTGCAAATATACCTTCATTAATGTCACGTGGTTTCCGCGCCATGACGTCCGGCTCAGCTTTTTCAGTCCCCAACGCGATAGCGGGTAAAGAATCATTAACAAGGTTAATAAATAAAAGCTGTAACGCGGTAAATGGGTTAACCCAACCTAAAACGAGTGCAACTAAGATAGCGGTAATAGCACCAAGGTTGCCTGCAAACAAATAAGCAATCGATTTTTTGATGTTATCAAATACCATACGCCCCACGTGAACCGCTTGGACAATGGAAACGAAGTTATCATCCGTCAAAATCATGGCAGAAGCATCCTTAGCCACATCCGTACCACTTCCCATTGCAACGCCAATATCTGCTTGTTTAAGAGCAGGTGCATCATTAACACCATCGCCTGTCATCGCTGTAACCTTACCCTTTTTCTGCCATGCAGTAACAATACGAATTTTATTTTCTGGAGAAACACGAGCATATACAGAAATTTTCTCTAGCTTCTCATCCAATTCCACGTCGGACATTTGATCTAATTCACTACCTGTGACAGCGATATCTTCAGGTTTAGCAAGTCCAATATCAACACCAATCGCTTGGGCGGTCGTCTTGTGATCACCTGTAATCATGATCGTTCGGATACCAGCTTTTTTTGCATCCGCAATCGAGCCATATACAGCCTCACGAGGAGGGTCAATCATTGCCGTTAAACCAACTAAGATTAAATCATTTTCATCCTCATGCGTAAGTGGATCTTGATCTTGAATTGGCTTGTAGGCATAGGCAAGCACACGAAAGGCTCGCTTCGAGAAGGCTTCATTTTGCTCTTCAAACTGTTTACGAATCTCATCTGTTAACGGCTTGACCTCACCATGCATAAATACCCTTGTACAACGATTAAACAAGACATCAGGTCCACCTTTAGTCAATAGAGCAGGTACTCCCTCAAACGTATGCACGGTACTCATCAGCTTGCGATCCGAGTCAAAAGGCAGCTCAGCTTCACGCGGAAATTGATCTCTAATTTCACGGTAATCTTTGTTCATCCGATTGCTAAAGGCAATAAGGGCAACCTCAGTTGGGTCACCAATTTCCTTGCCCTCCTGATTAATATTGGAATCGTTACAAAGCACCGCAATATGTAGCAACCTTTGCTCCTCTTTGGATAACTCCTCAGGATTAGTAGGGAATTCATCCTTGGTTCCATGCGGAATATAATAATCCACAACCGTCATTTTGTTTTGCGTGAGTGTTCCCGTTTTATCTGTACAAATAATGCTTGTAGAGCCTAACGCCTCTACAGCAGGAAGGCGACGAATAATGGCGTGTTGCTTTGCCATCTTATTTGTTCCTAAAGACAATACAATCGTCACAATGGAAGAAAGGGCTTCTGGAATGGCAGCCACGGCAACCGCAACTGCAAACATTACCGCATTAATGACGGATGTACCGATATTTTCTGTCCCCTGCACTAACCAAACCCGGCCTACCTCAACGGCAAAAATAAGAATAGATAAGCCAAGAATGAAAAAACCTAGCTTTTTACTAAAAGCTTCAAGCTTACGCTGTAGCGGGGTTTCCTTCGCCTCAGCATTTTCAATTAACTGAGCTATCTTCCCGATTTCTGTATCTAATGCTGTCCCTGTAACTACAAAAACACCTCGTCCATACACAACAAGCGATCCGCTAAATACCATATTCAGGCGATCACCAATGGGAGCCTCTTCTTGAAGCTGCTCCACATTTTTTTCGGCAGGTTCGGATTCGCCGGTTAACATTCCTTCATTAACCTTAAGGCTACCCGCTTCTATGATCCGTCCATCCGCAGGCACATAATCTCCAGCATCAAGTAAGACGATATCACCCACAACGAGATCCCTAGCCGGTATCGTTTTCTTTTCGCCCTTGCGAATGACCTTGGCTTGAGGGGCAGACATTTGCCTTAACGCATCGAGGGAGCCCTCAGCTTTTTTTGTTTGGACAACACTTATAATTGCATTGAGCACAATAACTAAAAAAATAATGAGGGATTCAATTAGATGACCTAAAACAACCTGCACGCCCGCAGCAATTAGCAACACAATAACCATAGGGTCCTTGAAATTTTCAAGGAATAATTTCCAAATTGGTGTTTTGCTTTTTCCCTTTAATTCGTTGTAGCCATTAGTTTGTAAGCGTGCCGAAGCTTCTTCATCTGTAAGTCCTGATACAGAGCTTTGTACCACTTGCAGTGTCTTGTCTACACTATGTCGATAGTGTTCCAAAAAAACCAGCCCCTTAGGTAGTAAAGTTCATTAAGGTGTATTGATTTCGTTTAACTTATTTGGTTCTAGCACAACTTCATTGTTTTCATTCTCATTCATCTCTACGAGCTCTGGCTCTTCATCATATAAATGCGTTCTTCGCTCGAACCAGTGAAACAGATGTGTACAAATGACCTTTAAGACAGCATAACCTGGTACCGCCAAAATGATACCAAGGAAACCAAATAAGTTCCCCGCAGTTAAGATGACAAAAATAATTGTAATCGGGTGGATTTTTAACGTTTTACCCATAATTTGAGGTGAGATAAACTTTCCCTCCACAAATTGAGCAACGGTCCATACTACGATTAACTTAAGTAACATCATTGGTGAAGTTACGATCGCAATAATTAATGCGGGGGTAATCGCAATAGCTGGACCGAGATAAGGCACAATCGATGTACAAGCGGCAATAATTGCTAAAACAAGCGAATACTCTATTCCGATAATCAAAAAGCCGATATATAACAATAAACCGATACACATACTAACGATAATCTGACCACGAATATAAGAGCTGATCTGATCATTCATTTCAGCCATGACACGACCACTTTGTTTACGAAACTTTACAGGAACAAATCGTAAAATAAAGCCAGGTAACTTTTTGCCGTCTTTTAATAGATAAAATAAAATAAACGGAATGGTAGCAATCGTTAAAATAATGTCTTTCACTGCACCAATAAATCCGCCTAAACCACTAACTGCACCGTTAAATAATGAGGTTGCTTGGTCTGCTACCGTTTGCCCAATTTTAGAGGGATCAAAGCCACTCGTGCTTGATATTTTTCCAAATAGGTCACTACCTACTAAGCTCTCAAATTGGATCTGCACTTCCTGACTGTATCTAGGGAAATTCAGAATTAATGAATTAATTTGCTCCTGCACAAGCGGAATAACGGTGTTTAATAATAAGGTAATAAGAAGTGCGATACTTAGATATAAAGCAATAATCGTGTAAACACGCGGAATTTTTCTTTTTTCAAGGATATTCACAAGTGGATTAAGCAAATAGTAAAGCGCCCCTGTGAGTAAAATCGGGAACAAAATCGTTTTAATAAAAACAGTAAGTGGATTAAATATAAATGAAATTTTTGAAAAGATAAAAATGTTTAGACCAATTAGAAGCAAGATCAGGAGAAAAACAACAAGCCGATTGTTAATGAAAAATTGAAAGAAACGATTATTCCTAGTGCTGTGAGTTGAAGAATCTGCTGCCATTAATATTTAGCGCCCCCTATTTATAAAATATAGTTCTCTCTTCTAAATATAGCTGTGCTCCTATCCTATATAAATAATACGTATAAAATTCATTTGGTTTCAGAAAATTCAAAAAAGGCATATGCCTTGGACAATCATACAGGAACAAATTGCCCTAGCTGAGTATGTATAGGATATAAAGCTGAAAGGGGGCATGGATCAATGGCAGGAAGACAGCTAGCAAATAAGTGGCTCAAAACGGAAGCATTACTGCAGCATGGGGAAGTAGCACCTCACATTCCGCAAACCCGAATGTATAGTGAACACGATTTGCAACAAATGTTACATCAATTTGGCATGGTTGTCATTAAGCCACTTGTGGGTGGTGGTGGATATGGTGTCATCAAAATAACGTATTACATGGGTGTGTATACGTTTACTTATTTTGCGAAGAAGAGAAGTTTTCGTAACTTTAATGAGATGTTTCGGGCATTAAATAAAGTGAAGGTAGGACGGAAATATATGATCCAACAAGGAATCGAATTAGCACGTATTCATAATCGTCCTATTGATTATAGAGTTAAAGTAGCTAAACAGCCTGAAGGAAATTGGATTTATCGATCAATGGTAGGTAGATTGGCAAGACCAGGACTTTTTGTTACCAACTTATGCAAGGGTGGGACACAACTAAGTGCAAGAGAAGGGCTAACTCGTTCTTTTAGAAGTAAAAAGTTTGCAGCTTCGAAACGTAAGGAAATGCGGAATCTGACAAATATATGCATCGGTATCCTTGAATCTTCTTTTCCTGGTATCGGTGAATTAGGATTTGATTATGGACTAGACAAAAGTGGGAAAATATGGATTTTTGAAGTGAATACTAGACCGCAATAATTGTAAGAAAAAGGGGTTTAGCAAGATATTAAACGCAAAAACCGACAAGTACTATCCTGTGAATAACTTTTATCCACATTATACCACTATAATCCACAAGCATTTGCCAACCTTACCAACAAATTATTCACAGGATTTCCACAGGCATATGTGGATAAGAAGAACGCTTGTTCTACTGAATAAATCTTGTTATGATTGAAACGTAAACTAAGAAAGGATGTGTTACCAATGGCGATGTTGAGTGATGAGATGCTGCTCGAATCCTACTACATGGCGAATAAAATGCAGTTAGATCATGATTTTATCGCACTGCTATTGGCAGAGATTCATCGTCGCAATTTAACTACAGAGAAGGTTTGTATTGTTCATTAGTAAATACTAAGAATGGGTTAGGACGTGCATGTGTGAGTAATACAATCAATTTTTGTATCCACGAATTGTGGACAAGCAGGTTATGGCTAAAGTTGTCCACAGCCAATTGGACAGCATGGCAAAGGGTACCTTGTTGTACGAATGAACTCGTATAAACAAGATACCCTTTTTTTAAAACATTAAATTTTATGTTATATCCTAATAATAGCGGATTAGAGCTTCAAATTACTACTATGCCCTGGGGATAGCTTCGCCTCAGGATCGATATAAACTTTTGCATTGTTAACTGCAGTAGGCGCTTCACCAAAACCAACGGCAATCAAATCTAGCTTACCTGGATATGTAGTAATATCACCAGCAGCAAAAATACCTGGAATTGAGCTTTCCATACGAGAGTCCACAACAATTGAATTTCCTTCAATATCAAGTCCCCATTCTGCAATTGGACCTAATGAAGATACAAATCCAAAATTAACGATAACATCATCAACTTCAATTTGTTGTGTTTCTTTACTTTTCACATGGGTTAATGTAACACTAGAGATTTTTTCTTCCCCATGAAGTGCTGTAATTTCAGTAGGTGTGATTACCTCTACCTTAGATGCAAGCAATTGTTCAACGCTATGTTCATGCGCACGGAATTTATCTCTGCGATGAATTAACGTGACTTTTTCTGCGATTGGCTCAAGCATAAGTGCCCAGTCCACAGCAGAATCGCCACCACCACTAATAACAACCCTGCGTCCTGCAAATTGGTTAAGATCACTAATAAAGTAATGAAGATTAGCTTTCTCAAATTTAGATGCATGTTCAACATCAAGTCTGCGCGGCTCAAATGCACCAACGCCAGCTGTAATGATGATTGCTCTGGCATGATGCTCAGTCTTGTCCGTTTTTACTATAAAATGACGTTCATCTTGTTTAATAATTTGTAAAACCTTTTCTTCCAATCGGATATCGGGGTTAAACAATTTAAGCTGTTCCTTTAAATTATCAACAAGCTCTTGGCCTGTGATTTTAGGGAAACCGGCTATATCATAAATATATTTCTCAGGATAGAGTGCAGCTACCTGACCTCCAAGCTGTGGCATGCTTTCAATTAATGTAACGGAAGCTTTGCGCATACCTCCGTAAAAAGCAGCGAACATCCCTGCGGGACCTCCACCGATAATAAGCAGATCAGTAGGTTCGCTAGTTGGATGAGTTGGTGACACGAGTAAACACCTCCATATATTTTAACAGTAAATTATGGCTCGATTATTGAAATCAGTGCTTGACAGCCAACTCAAACTAGCGAAGAGACAGGGAGATTCTGGAGATTGTCTTTTAAAATCAAATTCCACCAATAAACTACTTCAACAAAAGGAATATGATTTTAACAACAATCGTAAGAACTCTCTGGATCGTAGCTTCTAGCCTCTAGTCGTTGTCAAGTACTGGTTTGTAATGAGCTTAATTTATAATGTCATTTCTACTTTATTATAAACATCCGTTGAGAACTTGCAAAGGTAATAAAAAACACACCCTTAGAGCAGGGAAATTTATACAAAAATACTGTAAATAAAGACTTGATCTTTTGTGGAAAAGTCGATATCATTCAGATGTATGTGTGAAACATTGTGACAAAAAACGTACATTTAGTTGAAAAAATCAGTATTTTTTGATTGAAAGACAAAAATTGTTTAAAATAAACTGTGATAAATATCTCAGATTTTTTTTGCATAATATGTTGTTGGCTACTAAAACGTTATTATATTTTATTCCATTGAATAGGATGTAGTATTATTGTGCAACCCTGTGTGTTAATTTTCACATTATTTACTATAAGTTTTGTGCTATTAAACAACAAATATAGAAGGCTTAAGCCATAAAGGAGAACTAAAATGAGTACCATACCTAAAATTGTAATTCTTGGAGCTGGATATGGTGGTATATTAACTGCCCAACGTCTACAAAAAGAATTAAACTATAATGAAGCTGATGTGACATTAGTGAATCGTCATGACTATCATTATTTTACAACCCATCTTCACATGCCTGCTGCGGGTACAGATTCCATTGATAATACGCGTGTGTCTATTTCTAAATTAATAGATGAATTTAAAATTGATCTTGTAAAGTCTAATGTTCAAGAAATTCGTCTTGCTGAGAAAAAGGTTGTTTTGCAGGATGGAACGTTATCTTACGACTATTTAGTGATTGCATTAGGTGGAGAGCCTGAAACATTTGGTATCCCAGGTTTAGCTGAGCATGCGATGACCATTCGTAGCATTAACTCTGTTCGTTTTATTCGCCAACATATTGAATATCAATTTGCTTTATATAAAGCGGATGAGAGCCGGACAGAATGTCTAAATTTTGTCGTTGGTGGAGCTGGTTTTAGTGGAATCGAGTTTGTTGCTGAATTGGCGGACCGCATTCCTGAGCTATGTAAAGAATATGATGTAGATCCTAATCTTGTTAATATATACAATGTTGAGGCAGCACCAACTGCTTTGCCAGGCTTTGATCCTGAATTAGTGGAATATGCGATGGATGTATTAAAGAAGAAAAAAGTTCAATTCAAAATTGGTGTAGCAATTAAGGAATGTACTGCTGATGGTGTGTTGCTTGCAACAGGAGAAGAAATTAAGGCAGCAACAGTAGTATGGACAGGTGGTATTCGTGGTAATCGATTGATTGAAGCTGCTGGTTTTGAAACTGCACGTGGACGTGTGAAAATCAACGATTTCTTACAGGCGCCTGAGCATGACAATGTATTTATTATTGGGGATAACTCTTTGATGTTTAATGAGGAAGGCCGTCCTTACCCGCCTACAGCGCAAATTGCGATGCAGCAAGGTGTTGTGTGTGCGCAAAACGTCGTTGCGGCAATTCGGGGCAAAGAATTTAAGAAATTTGTGTTTAGTAATAAAGGTACAGTAGCTTCCTTAGGTAAAGGGGAGGCAGTAGCATCAGCATTTGGTAAAAAATACAAAGGTTGGATTGCTGCTCAATTGAAAAAGGTAGTAGATATGCGCTACTTATTTATTATTGGTGGTATTGGTTTAGTTTTGAAAAAAGGCAGATTCCTCTAAGATGAGACACTGTAGTGTTCAGGTGCGGGGATTGCTGACGAGAGAAGAGCTGGATCGTTATCATGCACTGATGGAGCTAGGTGGCTACCTTGAATCGATGCAGCAATACGATTTTGCATATACAGTGCAAAAAGAGGTGGATATTTTAATTTTGCCGGCGATTGAACGTCTTAAGGAAAAAAGTAGACAACGTGACCAGCAAACGGCAGATTATTTGGCTTCACTACAGCAAAATGAAGAGCAGGATTAAACAATAACTTAATCAAAAAGTCTAATATAAAAAGGCTATGCCTAAGGTGGACATCATCTTAGGTATAGCCTTTTGTTAACTTTGCTTGATCTTCATTTATAGCTTTAACATATCCTCAAAGCCTTGTTCATGAAGTAAATTCCCTACGAAGAAGGAGCCAAATTCACCATATCTAGCGCTTACCTCATCAAATCTCATTTCATATACAAGCTTTTTAAACTGGAGGGCATCGTCGGAAAATAAGGTTACGCCCCATTCCCAATCATCAAAGCCAACCGAGCCAGTAATAATCTGCTTCACTTTACCTGCATAGCTACGTCCAATCATGCCATGACTACGCATCATGTCTCGACGTTCTTCCATCGAAAGCATGTACCAGTTGTCGTTTAAATCCCGTTTTTTATTCATAGGATAAAAACAAATATGTTTGGACTGCGGTAGGATCGGGAACAATCTAGCTTTAACATGAGGATTTTGCATTGGGTCCTCATCGTTACCATTACCTGAAGCTAAATAGTTGCTTAATTCTACTACACTAACATAAGAATATGCTTTATGAGTGTAGCCAGCAAAGGTCGTTTTATTAAACTCGGTTTCCACCTTATTGATTTCTTCTAGGGATTCACGTAGATGCATAAATACGAAATCTGCCTTTTGTCCGATGATGGAATATACAGCAGAGCTACCTTTGTGCTCTTCCTCGACGCTACCCCACTCTTGTAAAAAGGTATGTAGCTCCTCAAGTGCACCTGCACGCTCCTCATCATCTGCTCTCTTCCAAGCGTTCCAATCCATGGATCTAAAATCATGAAGCGCATACCAACCTTCAAGGGTTAAGGCTGCTTCGTTCATTATATAATCACCTCTACATTTACATGTCATATCATGATAAACTCATGATACACCTTCTTAGATTATATAATTTCTTTTGTATCGGTACAAGGTTGCTAACTTCAGGGGGAAAGCAGCTACGGTGCAGAGGGTGGCTTCGACCCCTGTTACAGTCTGATTTCCTTGAATTAAATAGTTATCGGTTTTGCTTCCTCTCAACCAATAATTTCTATGTTGAGCCTCTTTTAAGCCACTATTTTTATGATAGAATAGGTTAGATGGGTTACAGATTTAAGGTTAGAAAGTAGGCGATGAAAGCCGTGCGAATGAGTCACATTCTGAATTTCACAGAAAATCACCGTTACCTTGTGTACCGCGATTTTTGTATTGGTCCTTTGGAATCTAGAATGCTTAATATGGTTTATCAGCCGATGTTAGGTGCATTTGCGGTGGCATTGTATCGAGTATTGGCGGAGCAGGTTCCTATGGAGCAGGTGGGCTATTCTAGTATTGAGCAGCAAAGAGGATTATTTCTTACCTTAGGAATAGAGCCTAGTGAGAAGGGACGTAAATTTTTAATCGAGCAAGCGTCTTGTTTAGAGGCAGTAGGACTACTACAGACCAGTCGTTTATATATTCCAGAGCATGATGATTATATGTATGAATATGAGCTTCAAGCTCCGTTATCACCTACAGAATTTTTTAGAACACAACATTTAACGTTGCTGTTGCGGGACAAGCTAGGCAAATTTGCATTGTTGTCCTTACGCGAGAAGTTATTTAGTGCAGAGCCAGAGGAATGGAATACTTCACATAATAAAGAAAATATTTCAGTTCCTTTCTATGAAATATTTGAGTTAAATACACATGTCATTGATTATGAATTAGAGCAGGCGATTGCTGAAACGGCAATTTCAAGAATGAATGAGCAGCCTAGTCAAATAGAAAATAAACTAAATTATGCAGATATTATCTTACGTTTTCCGCGTGAATCTCATAATCGTACTTATGTTGAAAGCCTACGTTTTAATCACGAGGGCATGGCAACGGTAAATTATGTAGCACATAAATATGAGTTAGCTGCGCCTGATCTATGTCGATTGCTTGATGAAGATGGCGTATTTGATTCAAATGGCAATTTGCTGCTTGAAGTGCTTCAGCATAAAGCGAATGTACAGTTTAGACAAGGGAAACGTCGGCGGGAGGAACGAGAGGTTACTTATAATAAAGTGGTGTCTTTGCGTGCAGAGCAGCAGGAGGCTAGTGCAACAAAAGCACAGGAGCAAATTCAAGAGGAAGTTGCAGTACAAATGGAATATTATGTGGAGGTTCCTCCGCAATTCCGCAGTAAATGTGATATTCATCAATATAATATGATGCTTCGCAATGAGCCCTATACACGCTTACTTAAAACCTTTTTCCCTGGTGCTGTTCCTGATAACTTAATGGATATTTTTGAAAAAGTTGATTTGAATTATCGTTTACCTGGTGAAGTTATTAATGTACTTATTCATTATTTAATGAACCTGCTTACACAAGGTGGCGATCAGCGAATTAATCGGAATTTTGTAGATGCAATTGCTTCAAATATGTTATTAAAGCAAATTGATACGTATGAAAAAGCGGTTCATTATATTCGTGAGCAATCTAAGGTAAAAAATAAGCAAGAGCAAGGTAAGGCAGGGGCTAATAAAGGACGTAGCAAAAAAGGTTATACAGGACGGAAGGAAAATGCAAAACCGTATATTCCTGTAGTTGAGCACTCAGATCAAGGAAATGAACTTTCAGAGGAAGATTTTGTCCAAATGATGAAGGCAGCGGAGCAGCTTGAAAAGGCGAAGAAAAAGTCCTAGCAGTAATTAGGACTCTTTATTTAAAATAGCTACACTAAATGTCAGAGGAGGTGAATCTAACGATGGAATCACTAGGTGATCTATTATCACAAATGAAAAATACGGAGCTACGCAAACGAACAGAGCAGCTAACAACCTCCTTGTTAAACGATCCACTTGTGTTAAAGCTCAGGAATGAACATCCTGAAATTACAGAGAAGCAGCTTACATTAAATATGGCGAAATTATATCAGTGTGTGAAGGATGATAAGCATTGTAGCCAGTGCCCTGGTCTTGATCGTTGTCCTAATGATTTCCCTGGGCATTTCACGAAAATTAGTGTAGAAGCTCAAGGTGGTGTCTCCACCATCGTAGATCGTCAAGTGCCTTGTCAGCTTCAGGTGATGCGTGAAAAGGAACAGTTGATCAAGGAAAAAATAACAAGCTTTTATGTGGATGAGCGTGCTTTAAGCGAGGGCTATAGTGAAGTTGAGATTATGGGCAAGGACCGTGACAGAAGTCCCGCTGTATATAAGCTATTTCAATATATTGAACAAACTAAGGAGCAAGGCTTGTCCCCCAAAGGGTTATATATGGAGGGGAGCTTTGGGACAGGCAAAACCTTTTTGATGTGTTATATGCTGCATGAGTTAGCAAAGGCGGGATATACAGGTGCAATTGTTTATATGCCTGATTTTGTAGAGGATTTGAAGTCCATGATGCAGGATAATGGGAAGCTAAAGGAAACCACGGAGCTAATGAAGGAAGTTGATTTGTTGATTTTTGACGATATTGGTGCGGAAAATTTGAACCCGTGGGTACGCGATCATATTTTAGGTGCAATTTTAAATTATCGAATGAATCGGAAGCCTACTTTTTATACCTCCAATTATTCATTGTCCATGTTAGAAAAGCACCTTGCCTTTACGAACAAGGAAGGCGAAGACGTCCATAAAGGACAACGGATTATGGATCGTATTGCCCCATTTGTAGATGTGCTTCAAATAAAAGGTAGCAATAAACGTCGGTCTTAATTAAAGTCAGAAGAGCTGGTCTTCTTGTCATGAGGTTGCTTTAAAAATAAAATGTGCTATAATTAAGTAACCACCTTTTATAAAATAGTGGGTGGATTTTCGGTATATAATTTATGTTTTACCCTAAACAGGTTAAACTAAGATGACAGACTTATATATAAGGAGTGTGCTAATTATGGCAATTGTTAACGTTTCTGACCAATCCTTTCATGGTGAAGTAGAAAGCGAAGGCGTAGTTCTAGTTGATTTCTGGGCTCCATGGTGTGGACCTTGTAAAATGCTAGCACCAATTCTTGAGGATTTATCTGGTGATCTTGGTGATTCCGTAAAAATTGCAAAAGTAAACGTAGATGAAAACCCTGAATCTGCTTCCCGTTTTGGCGTAATGAGTATCCCTACAATGATCTTGTTCAAAGACGGTCAAGCAGTAGATAAAGTAGTAGGCCTTAATTCTAAAGATAAGCTGAAGGAATTAGTGGCTAAACACCAATAATGGTGATGTGAAGCTAATCAACAGTAAAACCTCCGGTACAGTTGTCCGGAGGTTTTTTCGTTGCTGTAATTACAAAGTAATGTGTATTTTGGAACGTTTGTTTGTATAATAGAGAAAGTAATGCAGGGAAGGGGGAGAACTAACATGGAGCATGAACATGATAATGAGAATGAATATTTCAATGAAAATCAGCATGAAAATGAGCAAGAAATTGAACAGGTTGTTGATGCTGAGTCGTTAGCGGAACGAGAAGAGGAACGGGAAAAGGCGATGGAAGGTATTCGCCATAAATTAGCTCTGTTGCCCGATTTACCAGGTTGTTATTTAATGAAAAACCGCGAAGGTACTATTATATATGTAGGTAAAGCAAAAATTTTAAAAAATCGTGTTCGTTCCTATTTTACAGGTAGTCATGATGGTAAAACTCAACGTTTAGTTACAGATATTCGGGATTTCGAATATATTGTGACTGGTAGTAACATGGAAGCACTTATTCTTGAATGTAATTTAATAAAGAAATATTATCCTCGTTATAATGTACTTTTAAAGGATGATAAAACTTTTCCATATATAAAAATAACAAATGAGCTACATCCACGATTGGAGGTAACTCGTAAAATCGTAAAGGATAAGGCCAAGTATTTTGGACCGTATCCTAATGGTTATGCAGCCCAGCAAACGAAAAAGCTACTGGATCGCATGTATCCTTTGCGTAAATGCAATGTTTTGCCAAAGGAAGTATGTCTGTATTATCATATGGGGCAATGTTTAGCCCCTTGTGTACAGGAGATTGATCAGTCTAGTTATGATGAAATCACCTCGGAGATTCAGAAGTTTTTAAGTGGTGGACATGAGGAAATCAAGAAGGAACTGGAACGTAAAATGCATGAAGCTGCTGAGGAATTGTATTTTGAGCGTGCGAAGGAATTAAGGGATCAGATTATAAGTATTGATGCCTTAATGGAAAAGCAAAAAATTACGATGAAGGATGCCAAGGATCGGGACGTGTTTGGCTTTGCAGTCGATAAAGGCTGGATGTGTGTACAAATTTTGTACATGCGTCAAGGTAAAATGATCGAACGACATGCCTCTGTTTTTCCGTTTTATGGTGATGCTTATAGTGATTTCTTATCTTATGTGACGCAATATTACAGTGATAATCCAGCACTTCCGCAGGAAATTATTTTGCCAGAGCTGAAGGGGATTGAGATTGAAGACCAGATTAAAGCTGAGGTAGGGGAGTCTGGTGATGAAGCAACAGATGCTTTACTTGACCCAGCTAGTGGCGCAGTTGCGCTACAGGAATGGTTAGGGGTCAAGGTGTTAGTACCGAAGCGTGGCTTAAAACGGCAGTTGATTACGATGGCAGAGGATAATGCCAAGGTAAGCTTAGATGAGAAGTTCCGTTTAATTGAGCGGGATGAGGAACGAACCTTAAAGGCATCAGAAAATTTAGGACGCCATATTGGTCTTGAATCATTATCGCGGATTGAAGCATTTGATAACTCTAACATTCAAGGTACGAATCCTGTATCTGCGATGGTTGTATTTATCGATGGGAAGCCGTCTAAAAAGGATTATCGTAAATACAAGGTACGTTCAGTTGAAGGACCTGATGATTATGGGACGATGCGTGAGGTCATTCGCAGGCGGTATGAGCGGGTATTAAAGGAAGGGTTGGTTAGACCTGATCTAATTGTCGTTGATGGTGGGAAAGGTCAAATTACAGCCGCGATCGATGTGCTTGAAAACGAGCTGGGGTTAGATATCCCTGTCTGCGGACTAGTGAAGGACGCCAAGCATAAAACCGCACAGTTAATGATTGGTGATCCACCTGAGCCGGTTTCTTTGCCACGCGATAGCCAAGAGTTCTATTTGCTACAACGTATTCAAGATGAGGTGCATCGCTTTGCCATCTCATTTCATCGTGAGCAACGTGCGAAATCGATGGTCGTGTCACAGCTTGATGCGATTCCAGGCATTGGAGAAAAACGCAGAAAAGCGCTGCTTAAGCATTTTGGTTCACTCAAAAAAATTAAAGAAGCGACCGTGGAGGATTTCCGTCCATTATCGATTGGGGATAAGCTAGCGACACAAATTTTAGAAGCATTGCATGACGGTGAATAATTTAGGTAGTTTTTGTACCTATTTTATCTCAAATCTCTAATTATGGAGTAGTGCCTATTCCTAACATAAGAGACTCTGATAATCAAGATATTCGTATACATGATATACAGGAATCATATAAAAAATTTAAGGAATATGTAGATAAAACTCAACTTCAGTAATTTACAAAAAAAAGAAGCCGGACTTAATCCCAGCTTCTTTTTTCTATTAGTCTCGAAGTGTCTAACTAAAGTTATTAACCTATACTAGCTATCTTAGCACGATTAAATCGATAAACCACATAGGCAACGATTGCAGGTAACACCATATAGAATATCCCCGCGATCCAGTTCACACTACCTCCCATAAGAATTAAGCTTAATGCCATTAGGATGCTGTCAAAAATAACATGGGCAAACATGGCTGCAATATAACCATGCTTTATAAAAATAAAGCTAAATATGAGTCCGATAAAGAGAAGCTCAATCGGTCTTGTATAAATTGGATAAATCGGATACAACGTATGTCCTAACGCCCAGATCACAGTGGTCACAATGCTAGCGATCAAAGTACTACGGAACATCTTTTTAAGCATCGGAATCCCAAATAATCGATAAACGGCTTCTTCTCCTATGCCGGCTACCCATGCAAGTAATGGGAATAATAATGGATAGACCATATTATAAGGAGATTGCGTTGGATCTGTGGATGACCAGGTGCCTAAAAGTGGCTCCATAATGAAGTAGATAATCGACTGTACACCTAGCAAAATAAGTGCCCATGCATAACCTAATTTCATTGCTTGCAAAACATGTTCTCCATAGTTGGCTTCATTTCTTTGCTTCCACAATATCTTCCCTTGAGCACGGTACAATCCGTCACCACCTACAAGAGAAAAATAAATGGAAAAGGACATAATGAGTGTAATGCCAAACTGAAAAATTAATGATTTGATGAGCACACTTTGACTGAATACACTTTGCTCTAAAATAGGCAACATATTTAAAGTCCCAATCACTGAAAATATGAAGTAACAAGCACTTAGGAATGCACCACGTTTAAATGAGGTATAAGCACGAGTTTTTGCACTATAGATAATTGCGAGAATGGCTAATACAAATGTCAGTAAACCATATCCTGCATACGTGAGCCAGCTTGCTATAGTGGTTTGATTATCCACATACGTTTTGTAGCTTGCTGGTGGCGCAAAATAAGTTTCAATCGAAGACACATTTTTATATTCAAAATGTAATTCAATATAGGCTTTAGACTGACCGATGTTGTAGTCCTTAACTTGATAACGTAATCCAAGCCCATTACTATTGTTATCAAGCTGCAACTGATTAGGCTCATAACCAAATTGCTTTAAATAAGGAAGGGCAGCTGTTTCCTTTTCTGCGACGGTCATCGGACCTTCACGGTCTAAAAGAAACTTAGCGTTAGCAGGATCGATTTGCAGCATAAGTTGTTTGGATTCATTATTGGTTATACTAATTTTTTCAAAGCCAACTACTTTTCCTGTTGTCATGTGTACATCAACGGTGATTGCTTTAAGTACAGCATTAGGGTTTTTGAAGTTTACCTTAAAAACATCATAAGGAAATTTTTGTCCATATTGCTCCCCATAACTTTTTAATAGTCCTTCTTTTGATAAATATCCATAAATATCTGGACGACTATCGTATGTAACAGTGATCTGATTCCCTTCATCCTTCATATTAAGATTTGTATTGAGATAGGAAATCGCTGCTTGTTTTGCCTGTTCCTTTGTAATGATCTTGCTTGCCTGATTTACACCAATCGTGTCAGAGGATGTATTAGGGATAAGTTGTACAAAAACAAAAATAATGAGTCCAATTATTGCACATATCCATAATTTATTTGATTTTACATTATGCCGAGCATTAGAATGATTTGATTTTGTAAACATGAAATGACTCCTTTGCTAAATCGAATTTTTTCCAAGTCTTATAAACATTATGATTGTACGATAACATAAAAGAACAGCTTGGTGCTACTAAGGGTATACACATAGTACTTCAATACGATGCCTTTGTTTTGACTTAACTTGCTGTAGTTTAATCTAAAGTAGGAATAAAGTGTTTAAAACGGTAATAATGCATGATACAAGAAGTATGGCTAGGCTTCAATATTAATACGAGCCAAGTTTGAATCCATTTGGTACTATTTCATTATATTTGGTTAAAATCTGTATTTGAGCTTCGCAAAAATAAAGCTTATAATCCATTTTTAGCCTATAATTATGACTTGTTTTTAAAGCCAGTGCTCCACAGCAACTTTGCTATGCTAGCTACGTTCCAGAGAGTTCTTTCGACCCTTGTTAAAACCAGATTCTTAATTATGAAATTTAATGGTTACAATCCGGTTTTAAAGACGGCCGCTATCTTCTCCAGAATCTCTCTGTCTCTCCGCTAGTTCATATGGGCTGTTTATCACAGACTGTAAATAAAGCAATAATGATAGCTTTATTTTAATTAAATGAGGTGAATGATTTGCACACGAAGCAACGAAGAAAATTTAAACTTTCCCCACCTCAAATGTTAGTACTGGGCTTTAGTGGCATGATCCTTATTGGCACTTTTTTATTGATGCTTCCCATTGCGAATCATACGGGTGAATCCCTTGCCTTTATAGATGCTTTTTTTACCGCAACCTCAGCAACGAGTGTGACCGGATTAGTTGTAAGAGATACGGGTACTTTTTTTACGACGTTTGGACAAGTTGTGATTATGATCTTAATCCAAATCGGTGGTCTTGGTTTTATGACGATGGCTACACTTTTTGCCCTCGTATTTAGACGTAAAATATCACTTAAGGACCGGCTAATTTTACAGGAAGCCATGAATCAAGGTAGTATGGAAGGAATTGTAAGACTTATTCGTAAAGTGTTATATTACTCTTTAATTATTGAGGGTAGTGCAGCGGTGCTTCTTGCAATACGTTTTGCTGTAGACATGCCGATTCTCAGGGCAATCTATTTTGGACTTTTCCATGCGGTATCTATGTTTAACAATGCTGGGTTTGATTTGTTTGGACAATTTCATAGCTTAACCAATTATGTGGGGGACCCGATCGTAAATATCGTTGTGATGTTCCTAATTGTAAGTGGTGGTATTGGGTTTATCGTGATTGCTGATTTGATTAGTTATCGTAAAAACCGTAGATTGTCATTACATGCTAAAGTTGTATTATCGATGACAGCTGCATTGATCGCAATCGGTTTTATTACGATATTTATATTTGAGTTTACGAATAAAGCTACACTTTCCCCATTATCTTGGGGAGAGAAGCTATGGAGTGCATTATTTCAGTCAGTTACATCACGTACTGCAGGAGCTAATACTTTAGACATTGGTAGTATGCGTCAGGCAACCCAATTTTTTATGATTATTCTAATGTTTATTGGTGCATCTCCTGGATCAACGGGTGGAGGGATAAAAACAACCACCTTTGCCATATTAGCTGGCGCAGTTATAGCGATGATTACTAGAAAAAATGATGTCATTTTATTTCGTTATCGCTTGGCACAGGAGCGAATTTTTAAAGCAGTTACGATTACAATGTTTTCATTATTTTGGGTGATCGCGATTGCAATGATATTATCTGTAACGGAAGCCGCTCCTTTTTTAAGTATATTGTTTGAAGCAATGTCTGCCTTTGGGACGGTAGGTCTGTCTATGGGGCTGACAACGGAATTATCAGTAGTAGGTAAAGTATTTATTTGCTTAACGATGTTTGTAGGCCGAGTAGGGTTACTGACATTAGCCTATGCGCTTGGACCTAAAAAAGAACGAGAGTTATTTCGTTATCCAGAAGGTAAAATTATTATAGGATAAGGAGTCTAAAAAGGAACATGAAGACACAGCAATTTGTGGTCGTAGGTCTAGGAAGATTTGGATCAAGTTTAGCGTTGGAGCTAATGGATTTAGGATATGAAGTTTTGGGTATTGATTGTAATGAAGAGGTGGTTCATGAATTTTCCAATCGACTGACACATGCTGTTGTTGCTGATTCGACAGAAGAAGAGGTATTGAAGTCATTAGGTGTTCGTAATTTTGATTGTGGAATTGTCGCGATTGGGAGTGATATTCAGACAAGTATTTTGACTGCGATCTTACTTAAGGACTCAGGGATTAAAACCGTGGTCGCCAAAGCGATTTCTGTTTTGCATGGTCGTGCCCTTGAAAAGCTAGGTATTGATCGTGTTATTTTCCCTGAACGAGATATGGGGGTACGTGTTGCGCACCAACTTGTAACCACGAATATGTTAGATTATATTGAACTCTCTAAGGATTACAGCATTGTAGAGTTGAAAGCGCCAAATTGTCTTAATGGCAAGTCGTTAGCTGAGCTTAATCCAAGAGTACGCTTTGGCTGTAGTATCGTTGCTCTGCATCGTGAGCATGGGATTATTGTTGCGCCAACTGCTATGGATCAGATATGTGAAGGAGATATTATGGTCGTTATTGGGCCAAATCGTAAAATTGATGAATTCGAGTCTTCCTTAAACGAAGATGAGGAATAAATAATAGATCACAAAACACCTATGAGCAAAACATTTCATTTACGAAATAGTTATCGATCATTTTTGGGATGGGGTGCTAGGGTTGCAATATAAGTATGAGTTAGTTCAGAGAGATAATCACTTACCATTAAAAATTATTATTCATCAATATAATCGCCCCGTTCATGTGCCTTTGCACTGGCATGACAGTGTTGAAATATCTTATGTTTTATCGGGAAAGATTGATGATATTTATATTGATGGGACCCATTACAGCTCTAACGCTGGAGATATTGTAGTAATTAACTCGAAAGCCCTACATTCTTTTACAACTCGGAATAATGGGGACAGAGAAGCTGTTACCATTTTGATTCCTTATGATTTTATAAAACCTTGTGTCCAAGGGAGTGAGACAATTGAATTTGATTGTATCTCGATCGTAGAGAATGATCAACGGCGGTTGGCACATTTTGCAGAGTTGCGTAAATTACTAAATGCGGTCGTGGTATCTCATTTAAAGCAACATAGAGATCAGTTTGCACATATTCATTTAACTGCGTTATCGTATCAGATTATTTATGTATTGCTAAAATATTTTGTAATAAGAAAAGAAGAGAAGCAGGCCGTTCAAACTAGTAAACATAGGGAACGCTTACTTTCCATAAAAAATTATGTAGAGAGACATTATGATCAAAATTTATCTGTAGAGCAAATTGCGCACACCTTTCAGCTCTCCCCTCAATATATGTCTCGTTTTTTTATTAAGCATACGGGCATGACCTTATTCCAATATATTAATGAGCTACGGCTAGAGAAGGCATATCGTGATCTTATGAATACAGATCTGTCAATTTTAAATGTGGCTATGAACCATGGATTCCCTAATGAAAAGTCGTTTATAAGAGTTTTTAAAAATGGATATGGCGTTACTCCCCATCAATATCGCAAGGCTCGAAAAGGGAGTATGATCATAAAGGATGAAAATTGACCATAAAAAGGTTAATAATGTGCAGGTTACTTTCTATGTTTAGAATTAAAATTAAGTGTAAGCGTTTACTAAAAGTTTAAATTAATTAGGAGGATGACTAATGTTCACAAAAACATTGAAGTCCGCCAAGCTTATGATGGCGAGTACACTTATTTTTACAATGGCATTTCATTTTACTCCAGCCGTAGAAGCAAAAGAAAGCAAAAAGAAAACCCCTAGCTATCGTACTGTAGTTGAAGTCGAGGACTGGGGACCCGTTATTTCCAAAGTCATTGTTAATGTCGGGAAAGCAGTGCCTAAGCAAGCAATTTCAAATCATGCTTTTGATGTTTATGTAGAACGTAGTGATAAAAGGTTAAGTACACCTTTACTTGAAAAAGGAAACCGTACAGTTACCAAAGCTTATATCTCCGATAATAACGGAAATCCCGTAAAAAAGAGTGGAAATTATGTAGCACTTGAGATGGAAATTGCACCTGATAAAACTTTAGGTTCAGCGATGAACTTTGATCTTAAAACAGGTTTAAATGACTGGGTGGAAAGTAAATATATCATTACTCAACAGCAACCTATTAAGATGAAGCGTGATAAGCTGACCGGTTTAAAAGTGACTACTTCTCAGGGTGAAATTAGAAAAGGAGTAGAGCAGTTCAAGACAGGGAAGGCCACTTATGATGGTGTTCAATTAACGTATGCAGATTATACGCCACCGAAAGTTAAAGGTAAGGAAAAATCAAGAAAGAATGACAAAAAACCACTCATAATTTGGCTACATGGGATGGGTGAAGGTGGGACAGATCCAACCGTTGCTATTGCTGGCAATAAGGTCGTGAACTTTGCCTCAAAGGATATTCAGCAATACTTTAAAGGTGCGTATGTACTAGCACCACAGACACCTACCTTCTGGATGGATGGCTTTAATGGGTTTGGAGATGGAACTTCTAAATACCAAAAAGCTTTAATGTCGCTTATTCAGGATTATGTCGCTAAACATCATGATATTGATCAGGATCGTATTTACATTGGTGGTGACTCTAATGGGGGTTACATGACGATGTTGATGGTACGCGATTATAAGGACTATTTTGCCGCGGCGTTTGTAGCTTGTGAGGCTTTAAAGGATGACTTAATTACAGATGAGCAAATCGCTGCAATGAAGGAAGTTCCGATGTGGTTTGTGGCTGCGAAAACAGATAAATTAGTTCCACCAAGTGACTATATGGTCTCTACGTACAATCGCTTAATAAAAGCAGGGGCAAAGGATGCGCACATGACTTTATTTGATAACGTGAGTGATACTTCAGGTCTTTATAAAAAAAGTGATGGTACACCTTATGAATATGACGGACATTGGTCTTGGATTTATGTGTATAACAATGAGGTTGCCAAGGAAATCGGAGGTAAACGCACGACAATCATGGAGTGGTTAGCGGCAAAACATAAATAAGATAAACGATACAAACAACAATAGTAGTACTAAAAAACGAGCTATCCAAGAAATTTTAACAGGGATCGTTCCCTTTAGAATTTCAAAGATAGTTCGCTTTTTTATTAATTGTGCTGGATGAATAATTATTTCTTTTTCGTGCTTACATTACCACGGCGGTAAAACACCCATCCCAAGCCTAACAAGATACAGGACAGGATCAACATGAGATGATTTTCCATCCACATAGGCTGATCAATTTGGGTTAAGGCTACAAAATTATGAAATAAATATTGATAAAATAGAGCGTAATATAGCAATAGGCTAGCGATACCTGCAATGAAATGATAAAAGTAAAATAACGCACCTGTAATTAAAGATAATGCCGAAACAATCATTGAGGTTGTGAATAAATGGTAAAACATAATTACAGGATTAGCACTTGGTGCTGCAAGCTGTACACCTAACCATGGTGCGATGAATACTACACCATAGACTAGCATAACCGTGAAAAGTGACATTAGAATGCAACTGATCGTCGACCAGATTACCAAGGTCTTATAGTAGCTTTTCCTCGTGACACTATAGTTCATCATTAACGAAAATAGATGTGTGGCGTTATAAATACTTGTAACCAAAACGAAAATCCATACCGCTGTAATGGCAGCAGGGAGTGAATCGTTTAATCTCCCTTCACTCCTAAAAAATCCACGAACTAAAGATTGGTCGGTAATTACAATAAGCAAAATGCCCCAAAAAATTATATAAGCTTTGCGGTATTGCATTACAAATAAGGGTATCATTTTTCTTAATGGAAGCATTACCATTCACCTCTGTCCTGATCGTTCATTTTAATTAAATATTGGACTAGCTTTTGCGGTGCTAAGCCTGAAATCTGTACGCCTTGCCCTTGTAAGGTAGTCAACGCCGGTGGTAGTTCCCCTAACCAAATAAGGGCGAGCGTACCACCTAAGCTTTCTTGATGGATGACATGAGAATCTTGTACCCATTGCTCCAGTAAACGTGCATCACCTTGAATTAGCTTCGCCTGCTGTACAAATGTATCACTGTCCATAGTAGCTAAGATCGTTCCATTTTCTAAATAAGTAATTTTTTCAAAGAGCTTAAAAGCTTCATCTATAAGATGAGTAGAAATAATAAATGTTCTTGGATACTTCGTATATTCCTGTAATAGTAGATCGTAAAAAAGCTCCCGTTTATCCGCATCAAGCCCTAACGTGGGTTCATCTAAGATCGTAATTGGACAGCGGCTGGCAAGTCCTCTCACAATCCCTACCATTGATTTCATCCCGCGTGATAATTTGCTGTATTTCTTTTTGAGTGGGAGTCCAAATATTTCAAGCAATCGCATTGCTAATTTTGTATCCCAGTTTGGATGGAGCAATGCGCCAAACGCCATAATCTCATTTACTTTATGCTCACTCCAAATGTGATCATCTACCTTCACCAAAGCGACCTGTGAGCGAAGCTCTTCATTTAGCATTATATTTTGCCCGTCTACGATGATTTCTCCCTGATCTGGATAGGTATGACCAGCTAACATATGCATTAAAGTTGTTTTACCAACCCCATTTGCACCTAATAGTCCATGGATGACGTTAGGCTCAAAGGTTACATTAATTTGCTGTAAAACGGGGTGGGCTTGAAAGCTTTTATTTATATCACGACATTCCAATGTGGGTGTCAAATTCATTCACCTCTCTATACATTCTTATTAAAACTTAAACAGGTAACCTTCTTAAAAATAGATAAACAATCCATCCATATACAAAAGAGAGCAAAAGACTCCAGTTAAATAGCGCGGCAGGGGGGAGCTCCCATAATGTTTTAATGAAAGCAACAGCCAAATCCTGAAGTGGCTCTAAATTAGCGAAGCCTAACACCAGCAATCCTAGCATCCAAATTAAATGCTTACCAAATACTCTAGTTAGGCAATTAATTAGCATGCCTAGCAAAAACATATGCAGAAATACACAAAAGTTAAAATAAAACCTTTCCCAGATTGGAAAATTATTTAAGTCAGAATACTCATTAATCATTACACCTAAGTTAAAGGAAAAGTAGTTTTCTAATAAGGATATGAATGAAAAAAATAATGACAAAATAGCACTGATTGAGATTAATGTTATCATGGTTGCAATCATATAATCACGTCTACGCGTGCTTAGACCTACAGCATAATAGAAGGTTCGACCTATGATTAAAATCCCCATCACAAACATAAAAACATAAATCGTAACGATACTATTTTTCATGGTAGGCTGATCTCGAAAAATGTTAAGAATGGAACCGATGAGTAAGTTTCCTAAAAAAATAATGATAGGGAGATAAAGCAATGTGGCTTTATCCTTTAAATGGATACGAAGCACAGCACTGATTTTATTATTCATACAGTTTCACTCCTTTTTTGCCATGAACAGCCCTTGTTGTATATACAATTAGCTTTTGCAATGGCACAGGTGCAAAGGTGAGCGCATTAAGGTTACCACTTGTAGACATTTCCTTTGTTAATCCACCAGATATGATCACAGTCATCGTATCTCCTAGCGTTTCAGAATGTAAGGTTTGGCAGTTGTATTGCTGGATAAATTGATTGACTTGATTGACTGCACCAGAGACATAAAAGCTCGATTGCTGTAGCTTTTCTACCTCTTCTTGTAATATAAGCTTGCCGCAATCAATAACTAAAATATGCTCTAGTAGGTCGCTAACCTCATCAATTAAGTGCGTTGATAAAATAAAGGTACGTGGAAAATTGGCATAATCCTCAATAAGCTCACTATAAAAATAGCTTCGATTTGCAACGTCTAAACCTACGTAGGGCTCATCTAAAATCGTAATGGGTGCGCGACTAGCAAGGCCGATAACAATGCCTACCGCGGATAGCTGTCCACGAGATAATTTACCCATTTTATTTTTTAAGGGGAGCTTAAAGCCCGTTACAAGCTTACTTGCATATTGTGCATCCCAATTCACATATAAGTGAGCGCATATTTCAAGTACATCTGAAATTAAGAAATGCTCGGGGTATTTCTGACTTTCTTTTATGAAGCAAAGCTTATTTTGGACCTGTAGGTTTTCGTAAGGGGACTCGCCAAAAATAGAAATTGCGCCAGAAGAGGGGAGTAGCTGTGAAGTTAACATGGATAATAATGTTGTTTTCCCCGCGCCATTTTTGCCGATTAACCCATAAATCACATTTGGTTTGAGCTGGAAGCTAAGATTATCTACGGCTGTCATCTTTTTATACTTTTTTGTCAGTCCCTTGACCTCAATCACGTTGGTAGTCATGATTGTTCTTCTCCCCTTTGGATCATCTCAGTCAGTTGATTGGCTGTAATCCCAAGCTTGGCTGCCTCTCGCACCATAGTGACAATGTATTGCTCATAAAATTGTTCTTTTCGTTTTTCAATCAACGTATTTTTGGCTCCTTCAGCAACAAACATGCCAATCCCTCTCTTCTTGTACAAAATATTTTGATCTACAAGTAAGTTGACGCCTTTCGCAGCGGTTGCTGGATTAATCTGATAAAACGCTGCGAATTGATTCGTAGAAGGGACTTGCGCCTCTTCCTGAAGGCGTCCTTCAACAATATCGTTTTCGATTTTTTCTGCGATCTGTATAAAGATTGGACGACCATCGTCTGTCAAAAAACTCATCACCACACCACCTAACTGGTTAATTACTCATGTAACTAACTATATAAGCGGAGGGGGAGATTGTCAATAGTTGTTTTAAGTTTTAGCTAAAGAAAAACCCGAACTACTACGAAAATTTCTTTCCGTAGTAGTTCGGGTTAAATAAATACTAATTTTTTAATAGAGCGATAATTATGACTCAATCTTAAAATCGGAAATTGGGGCCTTAACAGCGGTTGAAGCCACTCCCTGCTACGTAGCCTCTTACTTCATTGATTGTGAAGAACCGATTTCTGTGTTGAGCCGTAATTATTCTACAAATTTAATTCCACGTAGTAACAAATGAAGTGCACCTGCTGCGGTTTCACGAGTGGCTGGTTTTTGTGGGTCAAATTTTTCTTTATTGTTGGCGGTCCCATCAATAACTCCGTATTGTGATAATAGCTTAATGCTATCCTTTGCATAGTTTTGAATATCATTAGCATCAGAATAAGTGTGTAGGCTAGGGTTACTGTTTTGGAGCTTGACGCCTGTTAGTTCCAATGCTCTAGCAAGTAAGACGGCTAAATCTTGTCTGGTTACAACTGTATCAGGCGCGAACTTTGTTGCGCTAATACCTTGAATTAGCCCTGCTTCATAAGCAGTTGCTACATCCTGTGCATACCATGACGTTGATGGGACATCACTAAAGCTCACTTGCTTCCCAATAGTTGAAGTAGGTCCTGTAGTTGAGTTTAAATTTGAATTTGAAGCATTTAAGCCTAGTGAACGCACAAGTAATGCTGTAAACTGTGCACGAGTTAACGACGCAGCTGGAGAAAATTTGTCTTGACTCGTTCCTTCAATAATAAACTTGTGTGCCAACGCTTTAATGTGTGATTCTGCCCAAGAGGTAGAAATGTCGGTGAAGCTTATTTTTTGTCCTGCTAATACATACGTTGACCAACCTGGATGATTGACGGATACGATCGTAGTATGATCCTCTTGAGGTTCGACAAATGAAGGAATTGCCCCAATCTGTTTTCCTGCTTGAACTAAAACGCCGGCTTGGTTTGCTTGAACCTCCTCTCCTACAGTCCATGCGCGTTTAATAAATAAGTCTGTTGGAAGCTGAATAGGCTGGATGCTGTTTGCTGTTGTCCATTCTGCATTAAATGAGACAGGATCACCAAGAAGTGTACGTTGTTTGGAAATTTTCCCTGTAAAGGTTACATCCTTATTTGTGCCAAGTGTAATTCTAAGTCCCGCAATTTTAGGTGCTAAAGTTATCAAGGTGGATGGAAGAGCTACAGCTTCCTTTCCTGTGCTTATAACAAGAAGTGGTTTTTCTTTTAAAGCTGTAATTAATTTTAATTGCTCTGCTGAAAATGAAATCTGTGTTAATTTATTATCTGGCGTGAACGGTGCACGTATGATATAGGCCGTCAGATGCTCTTTATTGGCTTCTATTGCTTCTTTAAGCTGAGCAGCTGTAATTTCAACAACATGGCTTTCAGCATTTCCCTTAGCTCCAACGAGCACATGCTGCTTAAACCCTTGTGGAATAACGGTTTTTTCAACTGGTGTTACATTTTGATTGGCTTCAGACTTAGGTGGAGAACTTAGGTTATTCCCGCTCCCACTACCTCCGTTACCATTTGAACCTGTGTTGCCCCCTTGATTTGGTTCTCCGCCTGGATTCCCTCCTGAATCAGGGGTAGGAGATGGATCAATCCGAAACGCAATAAAACCTTTATACAAGATGGCTTTGGTTCCTTCGTACACGAGTTGCCCATCCTCATCCAATTGAGCTGCAACCACGTTGATTCTGTATTGACCTTCCTGTAAGTGAGCAGTTTTGGGCTTGCCATTATCATCTAATATCGGCTTTCCTTCTTCATCATAAGGGTGGTAGACGTCACTTACGCCTTTATAGGTGTATGTGTCTGGCTTAAAGAAGGTAGTCGGTGAGTCAGTGAATTTTTCTTCATAATAACCAATCGTTTCATCATGAAGGTTTAAGATCTCCAAAATATAATAATTAGTATTTTCCGCACTTAATTTAAATGAAAGCTCAGCCTTGTCTTGATTTGTGCGTTTAGGGTAAATCAGCTCCTTGGATAGGGCTAAATCTTGAACTCCAAATCCTGTGCTTGGTTTTTCTTGCCCAATATAGATTGAAAACGGAAGATGTAGTGTAGGCAATTGAGGATTTTCTAATTTAATTTGTCCCTGATAAAAGCCTTCTGCCGCTTCGTTAGGCGTTTTGAGGTTTAGGGTGAATTCCTTCGTTTGTTGTGCATTGGCTAATATTGTTCCGTCTGAAAGGGTAGCATCAATGCCTCCATCCCCACCAAACCATTCGATCGAGGTAGTATAGTCTACAGTTTGCGCTGATGTATTTTTCAATTGTAGTTTTTTAGTAAGCTCTTGGTTTAGTCCAACTACGCCAAAGCTAGTAGAGGAATTGTAGTTAATCACTTGTTGCCGATTATAATTTTTATCTAAAATTGTGATGGGTTCAACCGCTTGGAGTAGAGCAGGCGTTTCTATTGCTTTTGCAACATTTGCACGTCCTGCCCCTTGCTTAAATACATCATACGGATTCCCGTCTTCATCGCTTAAAAGGTCAGAGGTGTTAGCAAGTGCGGCCCGAATGTCAAAAGGAGTCCAATCTGGGTGCTGTTGCTTCAGCAATAATGCTAAGCCAGCCACATGAGGGGCTGCCATGCTTGTGCCATTTAACCGAGCATAAGCTTTCGCATAGGAGACACCTTCTTTATTTTTCCCGTAGGCTGGATAAGTAGAGAGTATATTTACACCTGGGGCAGTGATATCAGGTTTTATACTTAGCTTTGCATCGGCATTAGGTCCCCATGAAGTAAAGTCGGCAAGGCGATCCCCTGCAACGATATCCTCTTCATAATGAGAAGGGAATGTGATGGAAAGTGTCTTCTCTACATTTTCATTTTCAATAAGCTGATTGGCTAACGATCTACCTACTGTCCCTTGGATATCAAATGCAGGAATATAGTCAAAGCTGTCACCGACATTTAAATTGATAAAACCGTCAAGGTTAGGTAGGGAAGGGGTTAAATCGGCATCAGTTTGGTTTGCGGCGGCTTTACCATTAAAAATAACGATCGCTGTTGCGCCATGCTGCTTGGCATTTATAATTTTATCAACGAAAGCAAGCTTTCCTCTTGAAGCCAATGCAATTTTACCTTGTACATCTTTATTATCATAATCACTTTTATCACCAAGTCCAACATAAACAACCTCATGTTGTTCGGTTCCCAAAATAGCTAAAAAATCAGTTTTTGCAGTTTCCCATCCTAACAGCTTAAAATCAACGGGTTCAGCTGCAATCTCATTTTCAGGTGTAGTTTCATTTTCAGGTAGAGGCTCATTGTCATCTGGATTCGCAGCTTCATCTAGATTGTCTAGATTCTCATCTTCATCTAGATTCCCATCTTTATCACTGAAGCTTGCACTAAGCTGACCGGAGAAACGTTGCTCCTCACTCGTAATCGCTCCAACGGAAATAGCAAGCTGAGAGGAGGCAGGTGAACCCATCGTATAGTGACCTGGTCCTGCATTCCCATTTGCCACGACCGCGGTTACCCCTGCAAGCACCGCATTATTAATGGCAATGGAATCAGGTGAGTTTACATTTTTCTCAGAGTCAGAGCCTAACGATAAATTAATGACATCCATTCCATCCTTGACCGCGCGTTCAATGCCATCAATGACTTGAGCGGATGAACCAGAGGAGCGATCCGGTTGCTCTAAATCTCTGCCAAGCACTTTATAGGCATACAGGTGCGCGTTGTAGGCTACTCCTTTTTGTACGATTTCACTTTCTTGATTTGCAAATTGGCCAATAATAGTACCAGCGACATGTGTACCATGATAGGTCCCTTTGTAGCCAACATTAAAAGGGTCCTCTTGAGCTGTTAATGGGACTTCTTCATAAGGATCATCATCTTGATAAAAGGAGTCGTAACCTCCTTTATAAATTGGGGCGATATCTGGATGTGTATAATCAATTCCTGTATCAATCACGCCCACCTTTAAGCCTTCACCAGTCAGGTTTTTGGCCCAAGCTTGGTCTGCGCCAATCTGTTTAAGTGGGTTACTATCATATTGGAATTCATCGTTTTCAGCACCAGTAGGTTCAATCGGAATCGGGAACCAAGTACGGTTGGCATCAATCGCCTTCACACCTGGTAGCTTGGCTAGGTCTGATAGCTGCTCCGCAGGCAATGTAACTTCAAAGCCATTTAATACGGTATCATACTGGTAATTGACCTTGAGGGATAAGCCTGAATCGGTCGCTTCTTCTAGAAATTGTGCTTGTTCCGTCTGAACGTTAGCTTCGGTCGCTGTTTTGGCTAAGCTTTGAATCCCTTGAGCGGCTGCATACTTACCTATCGCTGCAGGTTGGGTGCCAAGCTGTACAATGACAGAAATATCTCCACTAGTTTGTGTGATCTGTGATGAAATGATTGGAGAGGTGTCAAGTGATGGGGTTTTGGCTGCTGCCAGTCCAGTTAAATGGCTGACTAATAGCCCGACAATTGCTGAGGTCATGCATAACCTAGAGATAAATCCGTTTCTTTTCAATCCAACTCCTCCATCCAGATATTTATTTATTCCCTTGTCAAATCGCAGTATTTCGCAGTATTGAACTTGGGTTAATAGAATAAATATGCAGGAGGGAAAATTTTCATGAAAATTTTTAATCAAATACTAGTTCAAAGTAGAAATCTGAATCAAAAAAAATATTTTTTTCATTTATTAATTCGCTCTTAAGCGTTTCCTTCATAATGATCATAAATTGTTCCTGCTGAGTGTCATCAGCACAATGGGAAAAAGACTTATATAGGCTAACAAACTTTCTGAAAAAGTTTGAATCCTTAAATAACTTTGATGATTCTATACCCTGTAGTATGTTATTTATTGCATTGGTGTACTTTCGATGTTTAATGTTATACAAGGCGAGTGAGTAAAAAAGTTTCATTACATAAGAGGAGTTTTTATCTTTTAAAAATGAGATTGCTGTGTTAATTTCATTTTCAAATGAAGTCAGAATATCATCTATATTAAAACTATGTGTTAGACTTGCTTCAATAATATTAAGTATTCCTGCTAATTTATCATCAAAATCAGCCTCTTTTAAAAACTGTACATATGTCTCAATATATTGTTTGTTACCTTCTAAAACATTCACTGCTAATCTATTTAAATTAGCAAATGATCTAAAAAAAATTATCTCTTCTCTTGCCTCAGGGCTACCATCATCTAATAGAGATAAATCACTATATTTTTCAATCAGCATTTTTGACTCTGAAAACTGTTTTTTATTTTGTAATGCGACTCCTTTGGCAAGTTGGCTAAAGCCAAAGTAATAAACTAAATGTCGTTTAGTTTGTGGGGAAATGCTACTTTTTTCTTGCTGTAGCTTTACGGCATTTGAGTAGAGTTTGTCAGCGATGATTATCATTTTATCCCAATCTTCCATTCTAAAAGCAGCTTTCAGTAAATCTACAATGGCGTCGATATGTAAATGATCAATAATTAAATCTCTCAACAGATCTCATCTCCTATTTTATGCCTTTAGTTCCTTTATAAATTATAATAAGTAATTGTTTTACATTCAGCAATAGAAATTGCTTTAATTAGGTTAAAAATTAATGAAACAAAAACAAAAGACAGAGAGATTAAGAATAATCCCTCTGTCAGACATGCTCATTATTTCTGCGTATTCCCTTGTTGTAACGTACCCTCCGCCATCTTTATCAGCTCCTCTGAGCTTAAGTTTCCTGTCAGCTGCAACAAATAGTGATTTGTGGGATCAAGCCATTCTACCCGTCCGCCACCTTCAGCATATTCAACTAAGATACCTTCCCTGTGTTGAATCTGTATTGCAGTTACTTTCCCTGCCTCTTGATCCACACTGGTATTCCAAGGTGTTCCATGTGAATTGAGCTTTCGCTCTGTCAGCGAGATCAAATTTCCATTTGACTGGATATACTCGATTCTGACCATTTGGTAAATACCTTCTGCATTTGGATAAAGTTCGATTTTATCCAACTGAACCTGATCTGGCAGTGATTGAGGCATATAAATAGGTACATCACTTTGCATTAAGGCATCATTCAAACTCACCTCGACAGGGTCTAAAGTGAGAGTCGCTTCAGGTTCTACTGGACTTGAATGAACGTCACCTTGTGCTACATCTGGAGGTGGTGCTGTTTTTGCATCATCATGGGGAGCTGTGACTTCTTCACTCCCATACATAATGTGAATAATTCCCGCCTGAGCATCTTTTACAATTTGTATCATTTGCTGAAAAGCATAAGCAGGGCTTGAGCCAGTAGAGAAAATTGCCACAGTTAAAAAAATACAGGCTATTGCTACTGCAACGGAACTCATTTTGAACCATTGATATCTTTTCTTTCTTTTTTGTAATTGGCCTTGCATTTTTATCCAAGCTGCATTTGGATCAGGTGTGTTATTTTCGATCTGTTTATACAAGCGTTGAACAGTCTTTTTTGCCATATTATCTAGCTCATTATGCTGATTTTCATTGTTATCAGGGCTCATTTAATTATCCCCCCAGGTTTGTGTTAATACTTCAGCTAGCGCTGATCTGGCTTTTTTGAGTCGTTTACTCATGACTGGTTCTTTAATTCCTAACATATTGGCGATTTCCTTACTGGATTTATCTTCAATATATTTGAGGTATAAGACAACCCGATATTCCCATTTAATTTGGGATAAGCAGGTATGAATGGCCTCGGTACGAATTAAATTATCAATCATTTTATCAATATCTTCTGTAATTCCATTGAAACTTTTACTATTCTTAGTATCTATAACGTTTTCTATATCTGAAACTTGCCGATATTTTTTATTTTTTCTTAAAATATCAAAAGCAGTATTACGAGCAATCTGTTTCAGCCAAGCCTTAATATTAGAATCAGGTTTTGTTTTGGGTCCCGATTTCATCGCTTTTATAAAAACTTCATTAATTGCATCTTCAGCTAGGCCATGATCATTTAATAAAAATAATAATTGCGGATAAATGAGATTATATAATGAAAAATATAAATTTTTTTGAGTAATTTCATCTAAATTTCTAATATCACTTCGGAAAATAATTAACAATTGATCTGACAACGCAAGAATCCCCCTCAGCCTATTTTTATAATGGTAATATATAGGCGACATGGCTCTTATTATAGAACATTTTGTCTAAATGCTAAAGCAGGTAATATAATCAAATGAAAGTAAGAAATTAAAATAAATAAATATGAGAAGTACACTAAACTTTATTAGAACACTTTGCCGATAAATAAAGAAGGTTATTCGTTAATTTACATAAAATAACATTTACAGCAGAGATGAATGAGAATGGGGGGAAATAATGCTACAATTTAACTGGCTCTATTTATAAATTAGTACTTGCCAACGACTAGAGTGTGGTAGCTACGATCCAGAGAGTTCTTGCGATTGTTGTTTGGGTTAGCAGTCAAGTACTATTTCAAGATTGAGCCATTTAAATAAATATGTTTTTTAGCTTTAGCATCAAGAAAGAATGGGTGAAAGAAAGGAAGTTGTATCAATTGATGAAAGAAATCGATCAATCTTCGTTTGATCAAGTATATGAATTAATGTCAGAATCATTTCCCAAAAGTGAATACAGGAATTATGACGGACAGCTTAATTTATTAAGCAATCCTTTGTATCAATTATATGGTAGATTTAATGAAAAAAAACAGATAGAAGGCTTTATTGCTAGCTGGGAATTTTCCTGCTTTAGATTTGTAGAGCATCTTGCTGTGAATCCAACGTTACGTGGGGGTGGAATCGGGAGTAAATTAGTCATTGATTATTTACGCAAGGATTTAAATAAAACCGTGGTGTTAGAGGTAGAGCATCCTCATGAAGAGATGGCACAGCGGCGAATTGGTTTATACAAAAAGTTAGGATTTCAAGTTAACAACAACTACAGCTATGCTCAACCTGCTTTACGCGAAGGCGAAGCTGAGCTTCCATTACTCATTATGAGTTATCCTGCTTTGTTGTCTCCAGTGGAGTTCGATCATGTCAAGCATGTGCTGTACAGTAAAGTGTATGGGGTTTATTAAACTATTTATATAATACAATGTGAAAAAATAAATACGAAAAAATAAATATTAAAAAACGGACCTGAGTAAGTGCTCTAGGTTCGTTTTTTTGTATTGAAAGTAAAAAAATAGGGCATTTTATATGTGCTGAATCATTTTTAATAATTAAAGGGAAGTGGGGAGTGAACATAGATGTGGAAAACAATCATTTCATATATTCCTAGCTGGCAAATATGGGCACAGGCTACAGCTGCATTTCTTCTTCCAACCTTATTTTATTATTGTTATCGTCGTGTTCGTTCCTTTGTAATAAATAAAAAGGATTATGGATATCAGCAAGCACATCCAACTTCCCCTAAACCGCTTGCTGGTGATTATAATACGGATCTTCAAGCTGTAAGAGAAGCGATAGGAAGTAATGGAGATGTAAATATTCGAGATTTCATAATTAAGGGAACGAATATAAAGGCTACACTCATTTATATTGATGGCATGTTAGATCCACAAAGTATAAGTATGCAGGTTATGCGAATGTTAATGTACCAAGATCAAAGTGAACTGGACTATTGTTCCTCAGAAGAGCTAAATAAATATATTTTAAACAAAGTATTACCCATTGCAGATGTTGATGTGATTACGATGTTAGACGATCTTAATGAGTATGTGTTAAAGGGCTATACAGCATTAATGATCGAAGGGATGCCAGAAGTGTTATTGGTTGGAGTTCCCAGTGGTAAGACGAGATCGATTAGTGAACCTGTATCAGAGTCTCTATTGAGAGGACCAAGGCTTGGTTTCACAGAGGAATTAAGCGAAAATACTTCAATGTTGCGTAGGCAAGGGTATACAGAAGATTTAGAGATGAAAAAGTTTAAGGTTGGTACGCGAATTCGAAAAACATTAGTTATCGCATATATGAAAGGAATTGTAAATCAGGATTTACTGGCTGAGGTTGAAAAACGAATTAAAAATATTGATATGGATTTTTTCTTGGATGCTGGTTACGTTGAGCAATTAGTGGAAGATGACGTTTTGAGTCCATTTCAACAGGCACAAAATACAGAAAGACCAGATCGGGTAATTAGCTCCCTTTTGGAGGGGAAAATTGCGATTTTATTGGATGGCACACCATTTGCGTTAATAGTTCCTGTCACCTTTAGTATGCTTCTGCAATCACCAGAGGATTATTATGAGCGTTGGCTGCCTGCTAGCTTTTTACGGATGTTGCGTTTCCTGTGTGCATTTATATCGTTAATGGCGCCATCGCTATACATTTCTTTTATTTCATTCCATCCAGGTCTACTTCCAACTGAATTGGCAATTACGATTATTGAAACGAGACAAGGAGTTCCTTTTCCATCTCTTGTTGAGGTACTGATTTTAGAAATTGCGATTGAAATTTTACGTGAAGCTGGCATTCGATTACCTAAACCAATTGGGCCTGCAATGGGGATCGTTGGTGGTTTGATTATTGGCGAAGCCGCTGTTCAGGCGGGGATTGTGAGTCCGTTTTTAGTTATTGTCGTTGCGGTTACTGCAATATCCTCATTTGCGATTCCAATGTATAGTGCAGGAATAACACTAAGGCTATTGAGGTTCGCTGGCATGATGTTTGCTGCACCACTTGGAATGTTTGGCACGATTATATTTTTCTTATTCCTATGCAGTCACTTAACGAAGCTGGAAAGCTTTGGGGTGCCTTATGTTACTCCATTTTCACCGTTTCGCATCAGTGACTGGAAGGATTTGTACATTCGTGCTCCGCTTTCATTAATGGATAATAGACCTGACCTTATGAAAACACAAAACAAAAAACGAAGATAAGCGAGTTGTAGATATTTGGGGGGGATTTCATGTTCACGCGCTCAGATGACAAAATAACAACGACACAAGCGTCCATATTTTTAACGAACTCTGTTCTTGGAGCAGGTATTTTGACGTTACCAAGAGGTGTAGTGGAAATCGTAAAAACCCCAGATGTATGGTTGTCGGTTTTATTGGGTGGCCTAGTTGTACTAGGCGTAATATTCGTCATGGTGAAATTAAGTCAACAATTTCCAGGCCTTACCATTTACCAATATGCAAGATTAATTGTGGGTAAGATTCCAGGCGGCGCCTTGTGTAGTCTTCTAATCCTTTATTATTTAGTGATTGCTGCCTTTGAAGCAAGAGTATTAGTAGAGATTATGGTTTTTTTCTTACTTGAGGGCACGCCATCATGGGCGATTGTCATTCCTTTTATTTGGGTGTCAACATATTTAGTTTTTGGAGGAATCAACTCCATCGCACGTGTGTTTCAAATTATTTTTCCCATCAGCGTATTTGTACTTGTGATTGCGTATGGGTTTAGTTTTCATTTGTTTGAAATTAATAACCTACGTCCGCTTTTAAGTGAAGGTTTAGTTCCTGTAGTTAAAGGCTTGAAATCAACAATATTAATTTATAGCGGATGTGAAGTAATTATGACGCTTGTAGGGCATATGGAGTGTCCAAAGGATGCTATGAAAGCAATGACAGTTGGAATTGGAATTCCCCTGCTCATTTATTTGTCTACTGTAATTGTTGTTATTGGTGGGATGTCTGTAGACGCGGTGATGCGCAGTACTTGGCCAACCATCGATTTAATGAGGACGTTTGAAATTACAGGCTTGTTTTTTGAACGTTTTGAGTTTCCATTTTTAGTAATTTGGATTATGCAAATGTTTTGTAATTTCAGTAGTTTTTATTTCAATGCATCACTAGGTATCTCTCAGATATTTAAGGTCAGTCGAACATGGGCAATTTTAGGGGTTATCCCGGTCATATTTGTTTTTACGATGATTCCTAAACGAATTAATGATGTGTTTAATCTTGGAAATGATATAGGGTATGCCGCTATAGTCCTCTTTTTCTTAGTTCCTTGCTTGTTATCTTTAATCTATATTATTCGCAAGAAAGGATTGAAGCAGAATGTATAAATATATACCTAAATATAAACTGCTTATTATTCTAGCTACAATCGTATTTTTACTTCCAGGATGCTGGAGTAGTAAAGAAATCGAAGATTTAAGTATTTATGCAGGAATTGCAATAGATGCGGCTAGACCAACTGAATTGGAGCAAAAATTCGTAGAAAAAGGATCTAAGTCATACCAGAAAAAAGATGAGATCACACTTACAGTTCAAGTTGTTCCTGTAAAAGCGTTTGGCAGTAAAACAAAAACGGATAGTGGAAATGCAAGACAATTTAATAATGTAACAATATCAGGTAATTCAGTTCTTGAACTTATGCGTCAATATTCTATTTGGCGAGATCGGCCTGTAATTGGTCATCATTTAAAGGTGATTGTTATTTCAAATGATGCACTAAAAAAATACAAAGTAGGTGAACTTACTGATTTTATATTAAGAGACAATGATATTCGTCCTAGTGCACTTCTTTTTTTAAGTGAGGGAGATGCTAAGGAAACATTACTAACAAATAATCCTGGGGAAGTTCCAGCCTTTAAACTTCAGGACATGACGCGGAACACATTTCGGACAAACAAAATTTTGAAAGGTTTTACTTTAACTCAACTAGATGAACATGCCAACTCCAAGCAAAGCTATATACTGCAAAATATTGTTTCAGCAAATGATCATATTGAATTTTCTGGTGCGGGTATTATTAAAGGAGATACAGGATATTGGATAGGGAATTTAACCCAAGATGAAGTTGCCACTATAAACTTAATTAACGGAAATACAAAAGGAGGATTAATAAAAGCCTATAATAAGAGAGGAAAGCAAATTGTATATGAAATTAAAAATTTTAAAAGTAAAATGAGATGTACCGTAAAAGGGAATGATATCTCTTATCATGTTGAGCTTAAGTCGGATGGTCGATTAATTGAAAACTGGGATGATAAAGAAAATTTCTCTGAGATTCAAAATCAGGAGAAAGCAGAAAAGATTTTTGAGGAACACCTCCTAAAAATGATCCAATCCGTGATGAAAAAAACACAAAAGGTATATCAGGCAGATGTTATTGGTTTTCAAAAATGTCTAAGTATTAGAAATCCTAAAATGTGGAAAAAAGTGAAGGATCGTTGGGATGAGGTTTATGCAAATATTCCAGTAGATTTTGATGTGAAATTAACAATAACTGATTTTGGTGCCTCTACAGAGTAATATAGATTGATTGACATTATTTTAATAGTTCCTTAAGATTTTTGATACGGGGAAGAATATTGAATCTTCCTAAATTCATATATAATGAGGGACTTGGGATGCAAGAGGAACAACGTATTTCATTTATTAAGGAAGTTAATCATTTAAATATGGAATGTCACACTAGTATGTTGAAGGCCTTTCATCGTTTATTTGATGAAAATATAGTTGGACAGCAGGCTGTTTTATTACGTCATCTACATCTACATCATTGTTTAAATACAGGAGAGATATCTAAATTAATGGATGTCTCTCCTAGTGCTGTGAGTCAAATTTTGTCTAAATTAGAGAAGGGACAATATATTAAACGAACTATTAATCCAGACAATAGAAGAGAGACTATCATCGAATTAGACTTTAATGGAAATAAATTCATAGAAAAATCCGAAAAAATAGAAAAACTTATGATTGAGCGTGTTTATTATAAGTTGGACGAAGCAGATCTTGTGGATATGCACCGCATTCTTAACAAGCTAAAACAGATCATTGTTTCTGAGTTCTTCACTGACGAATAATACATTATATAGTATACTAAGCTAGACATGTTATGGGAAAATTTACTTAGGAGGTTGAAGAAAAGTTGAGTTCAAAAGATGGAAACTCAGGAGCGAAAAGGCTGGTTCCAGCTTTAGCGATTACCCTCTCTCTTATATTGCCGCAAGGCTTAGTTTTAGCAGATTTCACGTCTAATACGACTATAGATGAAACAAAACAATTATTAAAGGAGGCGGCTGGGGATAACACTCCACTCCATAAATTAACGAATACCCCTGATCCCTCGTTGGTCAAAGTAAGTCAAGAGGAAGCGATTGAAAAAGTTAAATCGTTATTTCCAGTCCTTAAAAATAGCAAATCACAGCTAAGCTCTATTGAATTAGGCGTAAACAATTCATATCCTGCACCTAGAAATCAAATGGTATGGACGATGAATTGGAGCTATAGTGAAAAAAATGTGACCTATGGATTTAGTAGCTCTGTTGATGCAATTACAGGCGATTTGATTCAAGGATATATCCACAACATTTATCAAAATGATGAGTTTTACCCGCCTAAGCTTAATAGAGAAGAGGCGCTAAAAAAAGCGAAGCAATTAATTGTAAAGGCAGTTTCCTCAATTGAACTGGATGATCTTCATCTTAATCATACTGGTAGTAGCTTTGATGATTCATTGTTTGGACCTATGAAATACGGCTTTACATTTGATGTATATAAAAATGGGGTTCCATCAGATGCCCAATATATCCGAATTAGTATAAGCTCAAATGGCGATTTATTAGACTTTTCTAGACCATCAGATCATTTTTATTATCCTTCTGCGACGCCTAAAATCACCTTAGAAGAGGTCAAAAAGAAGCAGGAGGAAAAGCTGAATGTCCAATTAAAATATGTTCCTGTGTTTGGCAGTAATAAAGTTAATAATTGGGTTTTGGCATGGGGTTTAGATCGGAATACTGCATTAATTTCAATTGATGCGAATAGTGGCCGAAGTTTAGATAATGAAGGGAATTTCATTTCTGATCAAGGGATTACCTATGCTTCGATAGATCAAGGGAAAACGATTTTTCAACCACGAAAATCTTCAGTAGAGCTTACTGGAGAGGAAGCGGCTAATATTGTAAAAAAAATACTCAAGGTGCCCGATGATCGCACCTTAATGACGCAATCAGTTAGAAACGATTATTGGAATAAAGATCGTAAAGTATGGAGCTTAACGTGGCAAAGTCCTGATCAAACTTCTTTAGGTGCATTGCCAGACCGAACGACAGCAGAAGTAGACGTTTTAACGGGTGAAATTATTAATTATTATTATCAGGAGTTTCCTACAATCGGCTTGGGAGTAGTAGCACCGGATATGAATAAAAAAGATGTGACAGCCAAACTTTCAGAGGAGGCATTAAAAAATAAGGCAATCGAATGGATTCAGCTGCTATATAATGATGCAAGTACAAATTTAAAGCTTGTTAATCGTAATAGTACTCATTCAACCAAAAATGAAAAGGAATTTACATATTCCTTTGAACGTTTTTATAATGACATTGTTGTTGAAGGGAATGCAGCATCGTTAGTTTTGGATGATCAGGGGAACGTGATCTCCTATAATTCTAATCATTATAATCTTTCTAAAATGCCAAAGGATCCGAAAATTAAAATATCTAAGGAAAAGGCCCAAGAGATATACGCTTCGCTTGTGCAGCAACAGCTTCAATATAAAAATTTTGGGAGTCAGATCGTAAATGGAACGTATTCGGAGCCAGACATTCGTTTAGTATATACGACAGAATTTAAAGATAAGCAAAAAAACAATACGGTTTTAGATGCAATTACAGGACAATGGACAAAGGTTTATGAAGAGTTATCGGTAAATCAAGAAGATCTGACACAGGTTAGTGATATTAAAGGCCATTGGGCTGAAAAACAGCTTAAGATACTGTTAGCGTATAATCTGTTAGATATTAAGGAGGGGATGGTGCAACCAAACGAGGTTTTGACTCAAGGTCAATGGTTGTCAATCATTGCAAAAGCAGTTAATCCTTATTATCAAAGCTATGGTAGCATTATAAATAATCAAAACCAAGATATAGCTGGCATCTCACCAGAGCATGAATATTATGCTCTAGCAAGCTTTGCACTGGAACGTCAGTGGATTTCTGATAAAGAGGTTCTGAATTTAAACGAAGCTCTTACAAGAGAAAAGCTAGCTGTACAGTTAGCTTCAATTTTGAAATATAATAAAATCGCTAAATTTATGGAGAACGACACTACTGTAGCTAAGCTACGAGATATATCACAGATTAAGCATCGTGGTGAAGTTGCATTGGTAATGAAATTAGGACTTTTAAAGCCAACCAATGAACGGTTTAATGGTAAGGCCAAGGTGACTAGAGCGGAAGCTGCTGCAGTTATTATGAGAATGGTGGAATTACAAGGGAAAATTGATAGTAAGCTTACAGATCGATAATGTGTACTACTGTTTATACAACAAGCGCTTGGTATTGGGTATCCGACAGGATACTCTTTTTTTTATAAATTCTACGATTATGAAAGAGCATTATGCGTTATACTTGTAAAGACATCAACTGAGAAGGAAGGCTACGAAACATGAATCTAGGTAAAAAAAACCGTCTCGCTATTATTTTAGCGTTACTATTTCTTGTGTATGCAATTGGCTTTGCACTGTATTTTAAAGGGCGTGGCGGTACAATTCCGATGTGGTTTATTGGAACGTTACTGCTTGGACCTATTATTATTTTTGTAAGAGGCTTAATTAGCTTCCTGACTCAAATGAAGATACGCAATAAGGTTGTTTGTGCAAATTGTGGTGAAACGATTCACAAAAAATCACCTTATTTGATTCAATGTCCAAGCTGTCATCAAAATCTATATGTTAAAAATGAGAAAACCGAAGAGAATGAAGTAAATGAACAAAATAAATCTATAGGAAGCTGATTATGAGATTACGATCACTGACTTTTCTAATGGTATTGCTCCTCACGGGGTGTGTTTTTACAGAACAAGATACAGCTAGAAATACAGCAAAGGATCATAATATTAATTATAATACCGACACGCCTTCTTCACCTACTGAGTCTAACCAACCACAAAAAGACCCCATCCAGGACAAGCTAAAGGAGCTTTCTGTTTCTGAAAAGGTTGGCCAGCTTATTATGGCTGGAATAGATGGGACAGAGGTTGATGAAGCTGCGAAGGAGCTAATACGTAGCTATAACGTGGGTGGTTTTATTTTCTATAGTACTAATATTAAAAAAGAGAACGAAGCTGTTCAGCTATTAAATGATCTAAAGCAACTCAACGCACAACAGAAATCAGGTGTTCCTCTCTTTATGAGTGTCGATGAAGAGGGAGGAAAAGTATCACGGATGCCCTCGACGCTTAAAAAAATCCCATCTGCTAAAAAAGTAGGGGATACGAAAAACGAACAGCTTGCTACCCAGATTGGTAAAGTGATTGGTGATCAGCTACAGTCGTTTGGACTTAATATGGACTATGCACCTGTACTTGATGTAAATAGTAACCCCAAAAACCCTGTCATTGGTGATCGGGCTTATGGAAATGAGATCAACATTGTTAGTCAGATGGGGATTGCAGTGATGAAAGGGTTGCAGCAAAGAAATGTTATTCCAGTCGTCAAGCATTTTCCAGGGCATGGAGATACTTCAGTAGATTCTCATATTGGGTTACCGATTGTAAAGCATAATATAGAACGATTAAGACAGCTTGAGTTGGTGCCTTTTAAGCAAGCTATTGCTAAGGGGGCTGACGCGGTGATGATTGCGCATATTCTAATGCCTCAGATAGACAATAGTGCTCCTGCTTCATTTTCATCCATCATTATTCATGATCTGCTTCGAGCAGAGTTAGGCTTTACAGGTGTCGTAATTTCCGACGATATGACGATGGGAGCGATTACGGAGCATTATGATATGGGCGAAGCTACTGTTAAATTTATCCAAGCTGGTGGTAACGTAGTGTTAATTGGACATGGAATGGAAAATATCCAAAGTGTTGCAAAAGCACTTACAGATGCAGTCCAGCAAGGTGAGATTACACCCAAAATGCTTGATGAACGGGTAACTCAAGTTTTACAGCTTAAACAAAAATATAAGCTTACTGATCATCAGCAGGCAATAGGACCAGATGTAAAGCAGATTAATGAGCGAATTGCCGAGCTCCTAAAGCAGTTTTAGCATTGATCATTATGAACTGCAGATGGGATGTATAAGAAGGTGTCAAGTGGAATTCGCTTACCAGCGATCACAGTGACACCTTCTTCTTCTAATAGCTGACCCTGCATAAAAGTATACTCATCATTTTTAATAGCTATTTCCCCTTGCTTATTAACAACGCGGTGCCAAGGTAAATTATATTTTTGACTCATACTATGTAAAATTCGTACAACTTGTCTAGCGGCTCTAGGACTTCCCGCCGCCTTGGCAATTTCCCCATAGGTTGTAACCTTACCGACAGGAATACCTTGAATGATTGCAACTACTCTACTTGTAAATGGTGTCATATCTATCACTCTCCGTTTAATAAAGCTTATAATAGAAACCTAGTACTTAACCGCGAGAAGAAGCTGGGAGCTACGATTCAGAGAGTTCTTGCGATTGTTGTTAAAATCAAATTCCTCTATTTAAGTATATTTAAGGGTGGAATTTGATTTTAAGAGACAACCTTCAGAATCTCTCTGTCTCTTCGCTAGTTTGGGTTTGTGGTCAAGCACTAATTTCAAGATTCAACCTTAATGATACGATCGTTCATTAGAAAGATAAAAGATAAGTTAATTGTAATACACAATTACCAATGTTCATATACAGCTAAAAATACAATTAACTAAATAACAAATTACAGAAATATAGTAACTATATGTACAGCAATACGTTGTATACTATAACGAATTTATTTCTTGGAGGACAACTACAACATGCAAAAATGGAGGGAACTTGGCTATCCTGCTAAATTGTATTTATATCTCTTTTTATTTATCGCGACGATGATTGGACTAAAGATCGTAAGTGAGACAAGGTTACCGGGTGTAAGTAAACCACCTTATTTATTTTTAATCTGGAACACATTTTTAGCATGGATTCCTGCTATTTTGAGTATTATTCTTGATGCACTAAGCTTGATTAAATTAAAAGCAACACGTATGATAAGTATGATCTCTTTTGGAATAATTTGGTTGTTGTTTTATCCTAATGCTACCTATTTAATTACGGATATGTTGCATCCTTTTGTAAGGTATCCTACTGACACAAGCCGATTTTGGATGGAGATTCCTTTTTGGAATCATTTATTTATTTTGTTTTATGTAGCTCTGTTAGGATTAATATTAGGGATCATCTCTTTAGTGTCGGTACACCTTATCGTGGAGCGTTTATATGGTAAAGTAGTGGGCTGGTGTTTTGCAGTTATTGTGCTTGGGCTTAGCAGCTTCGGGGTATACTTGGGAAGATTCTTAAGATGGAATAGCTGGGATGTATTTCATCGTCCTCTATATGTATTAGAGGAAACATTGACCTATTTTTTAAACAAACCTAATTTATTGCACACGCTTGCTTTTTGTAAATGGATGTTCCTGATCACCTTTGTATCTTATACGTTATGCTGGTTATTTGGTAAATGGACAGGGGGAGTAGGCATTGGAAAAGGTTCTAAAGCAACTTAGATCCGCATTTCCGCACATTATTGGTGAGCAAGTCATATTACGCAAATTAGAAGAGGATGACACCTCATTATTGTCACATTATATGTTAGATGATAGAGTTCGAAAATTTATTAATTTTAGAGAAGGTGTGTTGCGTACACCGTCAAAGCTATTTCACTATTTCGAAGAAAGCTATGAGCGACTTAGAGATGTTCATTTTGCCGTTACTCTTCCGTTATCTTCAAAGCAATTTAATGTGGATCATCACGAACAGGTGGTAGGAGATTCTGTGATTGGGCTCTGTTCATTACAATTTTTGGACAAGATCACTAAACAAGCGAAGCTGGGCTATTTTATTGCGCCACAATTTTGGAATAAAGGTTATGCAACAGAAGCTGCAAAGCTAGTGTTGTCCTTCGGCTTTTCCGCATTAAACTTAGGTATGATCGAGGCAAGGTGCCAGGTTGGGAATGTAGCCTCAGAAAGTGTACTAAAGAAGTGTGGAATGGTTAAGGCGATGGAAGGTAAAACGGAGTCAAATATTAAATACCATTTATGGAGAACCCATGCGATAAGCTTATAACCACAATGTTAACATTTGTTACACAAATGAAATATTGCTGTGATCTGTCTCTAACAGTGACAGGGTAAACTTATCACATGACCCCCTTTTGAATAGATTATTTTTTAGAACCCTACGGAACGGACGTGAAAGGGTTCTCTTTTTTTGCCCTATAACTTAAAAATGGATTAAAGCGGAACTTCAATTTTTTGCTTTTGTTTATAATATACAAAATGGCTAAAGCCGATTTCCTTCAGGCGATCCGCCACCTGTTGCCATTCATCCCCTACACGGCTTGGTTTATGTGCGTCTGATCCAAATGTAACATTTACCCCGAAATTCAACGCACGTTCTAATATCTCATCGGAAGGATACCAGCCACCACTCAGTTTTGTTTTGCCTGATGTATTGATTTCAATGGCGACATCATGCTTAGCAATACTTTCAAGCGCATCATCAATGGCTTCATTGGCAGGAATTTCAGAAAAAGCAGGGTAATTCCCCTTCATCGCATCAATATGCCCTAATATTTGAAACATGCCACTCTCCGCAGATTGCTTAATCAAGGCGTAATAATCCTTTTTGTGAGCAATCTTTTGCTCAGTAGAGAGGTTATTCCATCTTGTTTTGTTAAAGATACTAACGTCCCTCACAAAATGTACAGAACCAATCACATAATCAAAAGGGTACTGGCTTAGTGTACTGTGATATATTTGAGCATGTTTTGGAAAAAAGTCGCTTTCGATACCAAGTAAAACCTCGATTTTTCCAGCATACTCTTCCTTAAGTGCAAGCACCTCCTGCACATAATGAGCAAATTCTCCCTTAGCCATCGTAATGTGTGGAAAAGGTTGTTCTTCTTGACTTCCAAAGTAAGGGGTATGGTCACTAATGCCAATGACCGATAATCCTGCGGCAATCCCAGCCTCAATATAATCACGAATGTTCCCGTCTGCATGACCACAGCGGAAGTGGTGTGTATGAAGATCAAATTTCAAGGTGATGTCTCCCTTCTAACATTTTATTCTCGTGTAAAGTGATCCTCTGGCATGCCCTTTAAATCTGCAAGAAATTGCTGCATCGCTGAATTTACGTAACGACTAGCCTTATAGATCACACCAACAGGATGAGTAACAGCAAGCTCAGGAATAGGTACAATCTTTAACGTATTTTGCCGTAGCTCACGTAAAATCGATTGCCTTGAAATGATAGCCACCCCAAGGTTGATCTCAACCATTCTTTTTACCTCTTCACTACTGGATAATTCCATGACGATATGAGGTTCGATGTTGTGGCGTACAAACAATTCATCTGTGAAACGTCTGCCTACAGTATCAGGAGATAACATAATTATCGGCACATCTTTAAGACTATCTAACGTTGGCTCCGTTTCTTTAGCTAAAGGGTGTAGCGGAGATACTGCTAGATCAAACGTATCGTAATATAAAACAGAGGAGAGTACCTGCGGATTGTTTTCAATTAAATACCCAATTCCGATATCGACAAGTCCTTGCTCTACATTTTGATAAATTAATGATGAAGGCATCGATTGAATGGTAGTTTTAATTAATGGAAACTGATCCTGAAAATAAGATAAGATACGGGGCAAAATTTGGATGGCAATCGATGTCGTTGTGCCTAATACAATGTGACCTTGTGGTGTTTGCTCCATATCAGACAATTTCAGCCGTAATTGATCAACAATATCAAGCATACGCTCTGCATGTTCGAGAAAAACCTGACCACGATCTGTAAGTGTGACGGGTTGGTTGCGATCCACAAGTACAGTCTTGAACTCATCCTCTAGACTTTTAATTTGTGCTGACACAGCAGGTTGCGTTAAGTTTAGCAGTTCGCCAGCCTTCCGAAAACTCTTCGTTTTTGAAATGGTAATTAGCGTTTCCAATTGACTCATATTCATCTAAACCCCTCCTTTCTTTTCCTATATATAAATTTACCCGAGCAAGCTGTGATTTCATTCATTATAGGTGATTCCACCTTAAAAACGCAATGATGCGCCCTTTTACAAATTTGTAATCTTACATTTTTAATGACTTGTGTATAGGAATAAAGTATAATAATGGTTAGCCAAAACATGGGACTTTTGTAATGAATAAGTTACTTCCTAGTGCGAAGGGGGCAAGATAATGAAAGTAGAAGTTATTAATCCATTTCTCCAGTCAGCATGCTCTGTAATTGAACAAGTTGTTCAGGTTTCTCCCTCAACCGGAAGTCCTGGCTTGAAGGAGATCGTTCCGATACAAGATCACATCTGGATACAGATTGGCATGACAGGTCATTTTAGCGGTATGGTTACATTTGGTCTAGAGGAAGCCGTTGCATTACGCATCGTGTCCGCCATGATGGGGGGCTTTGTGTTAACTGAAATGGACGAGATGGGGCAAAGTGCAATTTCAGAGCTAGGAAATATGATTAGTGGTAATGCAAGCACGTTATTATCTAACCAAGGGATCGTTGTCGATATTACACCACCACAAGTCATTAAGAGCTCTGCTGCGCAAGGACTTAGTCCTCGTAAAGCATTGTGTGTACCATTGTTAATGGATGGCATTGGTGAGTTAGATATTCAAGTCATGGTCTCCTAATAAGCTATATGGTAAAATTAATCTTACGAGTTTGCCAATGAGCGTAACTAGGAGGTTGATTTATACATGTCACTACAATCCAAAGTGGTTGTAATTACAGGGGCGTCCAGTGGGATTGGGGCCGTTACTGCTAAATTGCTGTCAGAAGAAGGCGCGACTGTCATCTTAACAGCCCGATCTTTAAGCAAGCTTGAGGCGGTTGGGTCTCAATTACAAGGTCTACATAAAATTTTTCAACTAGATGTAACTAACGATGAGCAGGTAGCTTCTGTTTTTTCTCAAATATACGAACAATTTGGACGAGTTGATGTGTTGATAAATAATGCAGGTTATGGTGTATTTGAGTACTGCGAGCAGACTTCAATGGATGAATATGAAGACATGATGGACGTCAATTATTTAGGTCTTGTTCGTTGCACTAAGGCTGTTTTGCCATATATGAAAGCAACACGCAATGGTGTAATTGTAAATGTAGCTTCCATTGCTGGAAAAATTGGGACTGCAAAATCAACTTCCTACACTGCAACAAAACATGCAGTTTTAGGGTTTACCAATGCCCTCAGACAAGAGGTGCGATCTTATGGAATTAGTGTGAGTAGCATTAATCCAGGACCGATTGATACTCCATTTTTTGAGCTTGCAGATCCAAGTGGACATTACGTGAATAATGTGAAATGGATGATGTTAAAGCCTGAGGTGGTTGCTAAAGCGATTGTAAAGGCTGCTAGAACTGGGAAACCCGAGACAAACATGCCTAGGCTTGCAAGTATCGGAACCAAGCTGTATCAGCTATTTCCACGGATTGCAGATGCAGTAAGTTATCGCATGTTAAACAAAAAATAGTAAAATATTTTGGTGAATGACACATATTAACTTTATACATGTGTGGCATCTTTAGATGAAAACAGACCTGGCCTCTATGCTCTTTAGCCAAATCTGTTTTCTTTTTATTTGGTTTCTCTCTATGAAGTGTCATATACTATACTTAAGCTAAAAATTTTGACCACAGAGGATGAATACAATGACATTAACCACTTTTGCAGGCTTAGGTATAAGCAATGTATTAGTAGACAAGCTTGCAGATTACGGGATAACAACACCTTCTCAGGTACAAGCAGAGAGTATTCCTGCTGCACTTGAAGGTAAAGATATACTTGCTCAATCTCAGACAGGGACAGGAAAAACGCTTGCCTATTTATTACCGTTGCTTCAACGTATCAACCCAGAGGAAAAAGGCTTGCAGGCTATTATTTTGGCACCTACGCAAGAGCTAGCGATGCAAATTCAGCGTGAGGCTGAAAATTACGGCGAGCCACTTGGCATTTCGTCACAACCCTTAATTGGAGGGGCGGCGATTAAAAGACAATTGGAGAAGCTACGTCTACACCCACACCTTGTTGTCGGAACGCCTGGACGAATAAGGGAAATCGTAGCGTTACGCAAGCTTAAGCTACACACCGTAAAAATGATCGTGGTAGACGAGGTGGATCAAATGTTCCAGCTTGGGGGCAAAGCCGAGCTAGAGCATATTTTGCGTGGTACGCTAAAAGAACGTCAGCTATTATTTTTATCTGCAACGATCAATGACGAAATTTTACAACTTGCCCAACGTCAAATGCAAAATTTGGTTCAGATTGGTATTGAGCCTGAGACAAAAACGGCGGCAACTTTAACACATTTGTATATCACATGTGATGGGCGTGACAAGGTGGACTATGTACGTAGACTTGTGCGTCAATCTAACACAAAACGTGTTATCGTATTTGTGAATCATGTTGATCGAATTGCTGAAGTAGAAGCGAAGCTTAACTATGTCAATCTGGAAGCGGGTGGATTGTATGGTGATGCAGATAAAACGGTACGAAGCTTAACCTTACGTCGTTTCCGTGAAGGGAAAATTGAAGTATTAGTTGCCAGCGATATTGCGTCAAGAGGGCTGGATATAGAGGAGCTAGAGCTTGTCATTAATTTTGATCCTCCGATTGATAGTGATCATTATGTTCATCGCTCTGGTCGGACAGGTCGAATGGGGCGGAAAGGGACGGTGATTTCCCTCGTCACACCACAAGAGCAATTTATTATGAATAAGTTTGCTAAAGAGCTAGACATTGAAATTGCTGCACGTCAATTGTTTGATGGGAAACTGTTAGAAGCTGGAGAACACCAACGTAAATCATCAGCCAATACCAGCTCTATATCCACTCCTAAGTCCAAGCCTAAGGCGAAAACTGAGCCTAAGAAAAAAGGAAGTAACATGCAAAGTCAGCCGACGAATAAACGTAAAAGCAAAAAGGAGCTTGAATTAGAGCGGAAAAATAAAGGAGCTCCAAGATGGTTAAAGGATAAAAAATAAAGGAGGAAGCAGCATTGAGTGAAACTCCTGTACTTGAAATAAAGCAATTAACAGGTGGATATAGCATCGGCAAGCCTGTCTTACATGATGTGACCTTTGATGTGAAGCCAGGGGAAATGGTGGGCTTGATCGGTTTAAATGGAGCTGGTAAAAGCACCACGATGAAGCATGTGTTAGGTCTGATGACTCCTCATCAAGGCAATATTTTAATCCAAGGTAGCACTAAAAATGAAGCACCAGATCAATATCAGTCCTCGTTAGCTTTTGTACCTGAATCTCCACTTTTGTATGAGGAGTTGACCGTTCGGGAGCATTTAGAATTTGCAGCACGTGCGTATGGAATTGATCAACAAGCCTATAAGCAAAGAGCAGAGGAGCTATTAAAGCTATTTCGTATGGAGGAAAAGGCAGATAGCTTGTCGATGCATTTGTCCAAAGGGATGAAGCAAAAGGTGATGATTATGTGTGCTTTTGTTGCTCGCCCGCCTTTGTATATTATTGATGAGCCATTTTTGGGACTGGATCCCCTTGGTATTCGTTCATTATTAGAATTTATGAAGCGAATTCGGGATGAAGGCGCCTCTATTTTGCTAAGCTCACATATTTTATCTACGATTGAAGGATATTGTGATCGCTTTATCGTGTTGCATCGCGGGGCTGTAATAGCACAAGGAACGCTTGAAAATATCGGGGAGCAAACAGGAATGCGTGGAGCTACATTAGAAAACATGTTTTATGCCCTCGTTAAGGATGGGGAATAGATATGGAGCTTAAAGCACTTTATCAAAAACGTAAGCACGCCTTTTGGGGCAAAGTGCTTCCCTTTTTTCCTTATGTGATGCAAAGCGGTGTGGCTGTGCTGCTACTAATCAGCTTAATTACATTTTCAGCATGGTACACCACCTTTTTAACTCATTTTCCTGCAGACTTTCCAGTTCGCTTTATTGTATTTTTTACGCTGGCTTTATTTATTGCACATGTTAGCTTTCGTACTTATTTACGTGAAGCAGATGTTGTATTGTTGATGCCTCAAGAAAGTATAATGAATCAGTATTTGAGACCTACCTTTATTCGTGGCATTGTGTATAAGCTAGTGGGATTATTTTTAATTGTCTTTATTTTGTGGCCGATGGTGATTATTAGTAAAATTGACATGTTGCCAATCTGGCTGTTGCTACTTTTACTTACTGTTTTAAAATGTGTGAGTGGCTACGGCTACTGGCAAGAAATCAATACAATCTCCCAAACCACAAGAAGATTACTTAAACTGATGCGTTTTAGTGTGCTAATCCTTATTTTAGGTGTATGGCTTTGGCAACCAATTTGGAAAAGTGTTATTTTCTCACTTTTGGTTATCGCAACCTATTTAGTTGTATTGCGTATTCCGATGAAACATCGGTTAGCATGGGAAAATCTGATTGCGATCGAGAAGGCATCCGCTTCAAGGGTGATGCTTGTGCTGAGCTGGTTTGTAGATGTCCAAGCTGAAGGGCAAAAGATCGTACATCGTGTCTGGCTCTCCAGCATAGGGCAACATCTTCCTTGGAAAAAGGAATTGTCTTACAAATATTTATTGCAAAAAACGTTGATTCGTAGTGAATTGCTAGCGATCGTCATTCGCTTAGGGATATTAGGTGCCTTTTTAGTTGGCTGGAGTGGAGGAAGTTGGCTTGGGCTTGCTGTGTATCTATTGTTTATTTTCTTAATTGGGGCACAGCTAACCTCCTTACGCCAAGTACATGAGGATTCGCCTGCGGTACAATATTATCCCATCCCAGAAGGGGTGCGGAAAAATACAGTAATCAGTGTGATTATATCCTTTTTATGCGTGATCAGCCTTATCATGTGGTTGCCAATGTTATTTGTTCCAGTAGGGGAACTGACAATTAAACTGGCTGCACTTGGTTTGGGATTTATATTCATTGTTGCTCTTCGTGTTACTTGGATTCGAAAGTGGAGAGAGGAAGAGGAGTAACGGTAGATCAATCATGTGGTAAACGTTGAAGTAGGTGACTGGAGCTGTCTTATAGACAGCCCCAGTCACCTTTTTTGGTATAACCCTTACTGGATCAGTAATGAATTATACAAATGCGCGGCTAACGATAACTAAGAGGATAAACAATACGAGAATAACCCCTGTGCTAGTAAAAAGACCAGCAGCACCATAACCTCTGTTTTCTTCAATTGCTCCCATGTACTTATTCCCCTCTCTGTGTGAAGAATTGTTATATTACAATCGTAGTTTATGTCAGAACGCCTTTAGATGATTGGGCAGATATCCTCATGAGACAATTAAGTTTGTTTTAATTTTTAACTTTAGAAAAATAAAGGGGAGGGGCTTCATGGCTTTATGAGGTCATTTTCAGCGTTCGATGTTTTGTTTGCTATAGACCTGATTGTTTAGTGTTATGAAGTGTGGAAAGAAATGGAGGCGGATTCCGTTTAAATTAAAGAAGGGTAAATAGAAGTTATTTTAATGAATGAAAACATTTATATCATTGTCTAAATTTGACAAAAAATAATATATATCCTAGCATATTAGTATATTGTAAAATAATCTCTTTTATAATAATAAATGGAAAGAAGGTGTGTCTAGTAATTCATATAGAGAGATTGTTTGCAATAATACTATTTTTCTAGGAGGAAATAAGAATGAAAGTCAAAAAAATGTTAGCAGTGTTAGTTACATTATGTATGGCATTTATTTTAGTTACTCCCATCAGTGCCTCAGCACAAGAAAATGATAAAACAATCAAAATTGAGTATGGTGTAGATTATGAGAATAAAGAGACAGGTGAATATTTTAGATGGAAGGATGTTCCTTCAGAATTTTCCTTAATGGGATCTGTTGCTAAGTCATTTGAGTTTAATATTCGTTATTCAGTAGAATCTACTAGTTTTAAGATTGATAGCTCATCTGTGAAGGTGAAGGCTTCGGCGCATGTTGAAAATTATAACGGAACTAGAGTGAGTGGATATTCAGGTCATAAATATACAGTTGAATTATTTAAAGGATTTACTACTAAATCAGTACAAATGAAATTGGGTAAAACTGAATCTGGAACGATTTCAGGTTTATCTAAGGGTAGTAATTATAAATTGAGAGTTGTGAATAATGATAGACTGGGAGATAATCATTATTTAGTTGGATCAGGGACTATAACTAATAATTAATAAATAATTGAATAAGCTTTAAACAAAGTATTTAGGAGAGATTTATTATTTTTATTAGTCTCTCCTCTATGTTTTTATTATTTTTACTACTAGGATGTGTTTTAAAGCACTAAATTCCAGGTTTTATTACACACCCTACCTATGTGTGAGGTCAAATGAGAAATATAAAAGTTTTAATCGAAATTTTATATCAAAGGTTTCTTGTGAATTGGAATAAGTATTTAGTAATGATTTTTACACTTGCACTTACAATTTCTTTTTTGATTCTAACTGGACATGAAATTTATAATAGTGCATCCAAATTTGAAAGCTTAAGTCTTGCTAAAAGGACTTATGTCACTAGGATTTCTTCCTCAAATACTATAAAAGCTTTAGATACGATACTGCAAGATTGGGTGAAAAAGGAGATTGAGACAGCTAATAAAGTATCACTATATGAAAAAGGAAATATATATGGGAATTATATTGTATATTTTTCAGGTAACTATTCTTTTTTAAATCCTCAATCCATCGAATCAAGTATTTTAAAAGGTAGACCTTTTAATTCAACTGAGTTAGAGAATGGAGAACAAGTAATTATCTTAAACCAAGATGATTATTTAACATATTATAGAAATTTCGACCTAGGAGATGAAATTCCTATTTTTAATACGAACTTTAAATTTATTGGGATTAGCAAATATGAAACTGTATTTCCTTATAATACAATTCAAAAGTTATCACAAACTAACAACGAATTATCTGTTAATGAAATTTGGATAACGACAGTAAAACCGTTAATAAACAGTGAAATTACAAGTATGATTAAACATGCATCCAATATTGTTCAAGATACTGAATATGAGATTAGTTCTAATTTTTCTTCAATACTCACTGCGAAAATAGAAAATGTTACTGGCAGTGTTATCATTGCGTTAATTATATGCATAATCTCTATAGTTAATATAATCTTTAACGTAAAAATATTAATATTAACAAATAAAAATACAGCAATTATATATGTAAGCTTGGGCTATACACGAGCTAATACAATCGCTTCTTTAATATCAGAAATTGTTTTGATGCTCATTGTATCAGTAAGCATTGCACTAGCTATTTCAAATTATTTATCTCCAGTAATTAAAGATCTAACAATGATTTAAAGGGGACATAATGAAACGAATATATGAATTTTTAGTGTTGTATATTAATCAGAGTGAAAAAAAGTATATTTATCATCTACTTCAGTTTGTGGTGGTACTTATTCTTCTTCATGTAGTGTTATATCATTTATTTGAAATTAAGCACTTAAAACAAACAATAGAAGATACTAACGCGGAGCAACTTTTTCAAGGATATTATTACATCGAGGATAAAGATCATATTTCAACTGAAATGGAACAATTACAACGAAAATTACCAAAAGGAGTTAACATTATTACGCCAAATAAACAGTTTGCCTACACTAACGAAAGGAATGGAGGGAAGCAAATTACAATTAATTTTATGAATTTGGATGAAATAACGCAGTTCAAATATCAAACTACTAAGGGCTCATATTTTAGTAGTAAATGGGACAATGATTACATATATCAAGCGATAATTCCTAGTGAATTAAATAGTAAATATAAATTGGGACAAGCATACAAAATTCCTGTTGAAAAAAATTTAAAACCATTAAAAGAGATAACGATCAAAGTAATTGGTGTTCGTGAATATAATTACATTTTAGATTTAGCCTATAGTCCTAATATCCAAAATCGAGATCATACCATTTTGGTTTTTGATCATTTCCAAGATACAATTCCATTATTTTATGTTAATAGTAGTAATAAAATTACAGTTACGTTTCAAAGTGAAGTAGATGATTCTAGTATGCTATCTGAGCTACTTACCCCTACAGGGTTATTTGATATTCGAAGTATCGAAGAAAATATAAATAACTCAGCCAAAGTGTCTCATCATGATTTTTCTATTAACATAACCTCTTTGATTGTATTGTTACTTCTTATAATCGTATCATTGGGAAGCTTCTATTATCTTGAGTTTTATAATAAAAAGGGACAATATTATATTTATTTAAGCTATGGCATAACTCGAATTTTTTTGGTTCGTGCTTTATTGTGCTTGAATTTTATAGTTTGTATCGGTGCCTTTATTATAGGAGAAATGGTGTGGGCTTTCTTACGATATGTAGGCGATTTTTCTTTTTTATTTAGCCATACCTTTATTACATTTAGTTTGAGCCTATTTATTATGACTTGTCTGACCTTGTTAAATTACTATTATTTTCACAAAGCTAGACAATATTTTTAAGTACAAAATAAGGAGTTATATTTGTGAAAAAATCACTAGTACATTTAGAAAATTTGGGTAAACAATATGATGAATACGGGTTTGCTTTAAAAAATATAACAATGCAGGTTGAACAGGGAGAGATGGTAGCCATTATTGGTGAATCTGGATCTGGAAAAAGCACCTTATTAAACATTATTGGTGGTGCATTGGAGCAGGATAAAGGAACTTATTTGTTTCAGGGTAAAGCTTTAAATGAACTATCTGATGCGCAAATTTCAACCGTTAAAAATAAGGAAATCGGATATATATGGCAGGATTTTGGATTGATTGAGAATTTGTCAGTATTTCAAAATGTTAAGTTACCCCTATTGTTTAATAAGGATGTGCCTATGGAGCAGATCGAACAATTAGTACGAAAAGTGTTAACCAAAGTGCAATTAAATCAATATATTAGCAAAAAAGTTAAAAGACTTTCTGGTGGTGAAAAACAACGTGTTGCGATCGCGCGTGCGATTGTTAATCGTCCGCAGTTAATTATTGCTGATGAACCCACTGCGGCACTGGATTCTGTAACAACTATAAAAATAATGGAATTGTTAAAAACAATTAATAAGACAAATAAAACTTCTTTTGTAATTGCCACTCATAATAGGGAAGTAGCAGCGATGTGTGATCGTGTGATAGAGTTAAAGGACGGGGAAATTGTAAAAGAGATTACTAACTAAAAGCAGGAGGTTTTATTACATGACTGTACTTTGGGAAAATATAATTTTAACATCTGTTGCATTAGTAGTTTTTGTAGTCTTAGCTGTACTCGTAGTTAAAGGTTTGTTACGTATTTTTAAAACTAGAAAATAAAGTATAGTAAAAAAGGTTTATATTGAAATTATTAAGGAGGCTATCTAGGCAATGAATGTTAATAATTTATTCAAAAAGCTAGGGGCACTCATATTTTACATTATAGCGTTAGCTATCTTAGTTTTTACAGGTTATATCGTAATCGTGGCGGGTTATAATACAGATATTATGAAATATTTGCTGTTGTTAGGGTTTGGTTATATTGTTAGTATTTTTATAGGAAAGCAGTTTCATAAATGGATGGCTACTGAGACAAAAGAACAGATAAGAGCAGTGAGGCTTGGGTTACTAAGCTATTTTATATATTATATTGTGTTGCTCTATTTCTTTTTGTTTAAAGGTGGGCCTACTTGGGAATATGATTCTTGGTCTGACTATATGAAGGACAACACTAACCTAGTTCCATTCAAAACAATAATTAACTACATTAACGAGTTGATAAGTCACAATATAAATGTAGGTACTGTCCTTCAAAACCTACTTGGAAATTTAATATTGTTTATGCCGATGGCTTTGTTCGCTATTTTGCTTTTACCTAAAGGGACTAGCAAGCTTAAAAAATATGTAGGCTTTGTCCTTCTTATTGTAGCTGTAGAGCTGATCCAGGGGATAACAAGAACAGGATTTTGTGATATCGATGATCTTATACTTAATACTGTTGGTTTTATTATAGCTGATGTGTGCTTTAGTTATATTTTGAATAAGCTTAGAACACATTCGGTTAAGTTTAAAAACTTTTCGCATTAAAGACATAAACAAAAACCGGCCTTTTAGTTTTTAGCTATAAATAGGAGGATTATACTTGATGGCTGCATCAGCTTTTAGATTATTGATTGTCTGTATATTTGGATCTTTGCTTATATCGGGCTGTAGCACAGAAAAGGCTCTAAATACCTCAGAGCCGAGTACCCAAAAAAATCAAGTAAACATAGTAGATAAAAATAAAGAACAACCTTCTTCACCCAAAAGTAAGGAACCTGAGTCACAAGTATTACTAGATAACTCAACAAAAGAAGGCAAAGAGATTACCAAAACTAACTTTAAACCACAAGTTGCTGTTAATTTAGAACAGTATAAAGAAAGTTTTTTTAATGATGAGATTATTAATATGTTAAATAGCACGCTTAAAGCGGTTATCGATCAAAATAAAGAGAACTTTAATAAATATATACATGAAGGTAATTCACTTGATTCACTCTTTTTTAGCGAAGAAAAAAACAAATATATGTTTTATGATGTTGAATTCATTCAAAAGCTTATTATTGATGATCGTGTAAGAATTAATGTATTAATTCGATATGCAGAAAAGTCTTCAGATAATGTCATTAGTAATACAAGTGTTATGTTTACATTCACTAAAAACAAAGAAGGGCAATGGGGAATTGCAAATATAGATTAAAAATAAAACCTGAATGACTAAGAAACTCTAAATTAGATTTTCGTAATCTTTCAGGTTTTTCTATAGCCTTATTTCTTCAACAGATCAAGCACACCTTGATAGATCAGGCTATATAACTCTTCGAGATCCTCTTCCTCAATACAGGAAAAAGCGATCCGTAAGTCATATTCTCCTAAAGCGATTGTTCCGATTCCGTATTGTTCCAGCAAATGCTGACGCAAATCTTCTGACTTCACATGCTTTAATTTTAAGCACATGAAATAACCGGAGTTAAAGGGGTAGTAGTCCCATACTTTAATATAATCCTCATTATCTAAAATCGCTTTGACTTTATTTGCACGGCGTTTCATCGTAATGAATTTCTCTTCCCTTTGAGCTGCAAAATCTGGTGATTGCAACGCATGTAATACAAAGGTTTGAGAAGGATGGGAACAACTTGAAACTGTGGCACGAATAATTCCAGTTGTTTTATTTTCTAATGCTTCTACAACTGCTTTATCATTACAAGCATAGGTGATGAAGCCTACACGAAAGCCCCATACATATTCTTCTTTTGTTGCACCATCTACTTTAATCGGTAAAATACGCGGATGTAAACCTGCTAATTTACCAAATAATGATTCGCAAATGGTATCCTCAAAAAAGAGTCCAAAATAAGCATCGTCCGTAACGGCGACAACATTAATTCCCGCTTCAGCGGCTTCAAGTAGGGCAGCTACAATTTCATTGGCCTCACGATCCCCAGGGGTGTAGCCTGTAGGGTTATTTGGAAAGTTCAAAAGGACGATCGCTTTTCCTTTTTCTTGTTGTGCAAGCAAGGCTTCACGTAACCCTGCACTATTAAATTTCATTTCATCTGTAAATAATGGGTAATTGACAATTGTACCATGACCACGTACAGCATATGTTAATTCGTAGTTTTCCCAGTTTTTATCTGGGAAAATAACGACATCACCTTCATTCAGAAATAAATCTGCAACAATACTTAAGCCGTGTGTTAGTGCATTTGTAACGATAGGGTGGCTGAAAGCTTTACCTTCGAGAGATGGGTTTTCAGTTAGCATTTTCTCGCGCCATAACTTGCGAAGAGCAGGCTTACCCGCGGGGGGGGCATAAGGATATAAATCATTTGGGTGATAAGCAGATAATGTTTCCTGAATCGCATTAAGGTACATTGCTGTACCGTTTTCTGTGGCAATCCCTATCGTAGCATTAAATTTTGTTGCTTTAGCACCTGCTTCAGCAGACTGATTAAGAATGCCCTCTTTAGGAAAGTAAATTTCTTTTCCGATTGTAGACAACATATCATATACATGGATATTGCTGGATTTCAGATTATGATTCATCTGCTCCGCAAGTGGGTTCATTCAAAACTCATCCTCTCGATGTGAGTTGTACTAGGCGACAACCATTATATTGCCTAACATTATATCATCTTGATCTATCGTCGTCACTCTCTACATCAACAGAAATGGATACTTTATAGAATAAATATTGAAAAGTTACTTTTGGTAAAACGTACAAATGAGTATAATATGGATAACAAGTCTGGACTCTACTTACGGAGGGATAAAAATATGCTTCACCTGTCACCGTCTTCATTTGTACTTAAACCTGCATTTGCCAAAATTGTTTGTGAGCCGACATGGAGATGGCGCAAGCGAGAAAAGGCATTAGATAACTATGATCTTTTTTATGTATGGAGTGGTGAGGGCACTGTTGTGCTAAATGGCCAATCTTTTTCTGTTGGCAAAGGAAGCTGTTTTTTATTTCGTAAAGGCGATCATACGACTGCAACCCATAACCCGCAAAAGCCGTTAGTGCTAACCTATATCCATTTTGATGTCACTGAACCAGTGACTGAGGTGCCTAGTCCTTATCGAGTTTTGGAGGATACGCTGGACTTCGAATATATGCTGTCACGTTATGTTCGCTTATTTCTTATCCAAGCGTATGCTGCAGAGGAAGAGGCTCGCCTGATTTTGAAGCAGCTGCTCATTTCCTTACTGAGAGAAGAACGCCAACCACAGGTTGAAAAAAAGGTGAGTAACCAGCTTGCAGAGGTCATTCATGAAATTTCTAATTATGTTGTTCAGCATCCTGGATTACCGCATAAGGTTGAGGATTTAGCAGCAAGAGCGGGATTGTCCCCAAGATATTTTTCAATTAAATTTAAAGAAATCATCGGTATGTCTGTCCAATCGTACATTATAAAATCTAGAATTGATCGTGCGCAGCATTTGTTGTTACATGCGGGAATGAATGTTACCGAAGTTGCAGATGCGTTAGGCTATCGGGATATTTTCTTTTTTAGTCGTCAATTTAAACAATACACAGGAAAAAGCCCATCAGAAATTAGATAAATGAATTAAAATGAATTATAAAATTTCAAACTAGACTACGGTCTAGTTTTTTTATAGACCTGAGGTTGAAGCTGAACTAAGTTTAATGGAGTATACTGAATTTATACATAAGGCTTACACAAATAGGGGGAATAAAATGAATTCTTTAAAAACGCTAGGTGTTTCATTGCTAGCTTCTACACTATTGTTATCAGGTTGCAGTGACCAGCTAGAGGATAATTTAAAAGAGGTAGCGAGTGGTGCGCAAAATGCCGTCCATCAGGTTGGAGATTTAATTGAAGACACTGGAGCAGATTGGAGTAAGGATATGAGAAGTCAAGGTGTATTAACTGAACTAAATCGAACTCAGCCGATAAATAATGCAACAACATTGAACATTAATCATCCAATAGGGAACATTACGATTGAGCCTTCTTCCAAAAGTGGGGAAATTAAGGTGGAGGCAAAGTTATGGGTAAGCAAAAGTGAGGCAGAAAAGGAGAAAATAAAGCAAATTTTTGAGCAAGCAGAGATATCACTTGTACCTGATCAAGAGACATTAACTTTATTGATCCATCCTCATGGTAACCAAGATGAAAATCTATGGGACTGGGCGCAAAAGCAGTATAAGACTTCCAAATTGCTTGTTGATTATACTATTTATGTACCTGAGCAGGTTACAGCGTATCAAATCCATAGCAATGTCGGCAATATTACAATGAGTAAACTACAAGGTTCCTTACAGCTACAGGCTGATGTTGGTGAAATTCAGATTCAGGAAGTTCAAATCGCAGGTGATTCCTCTATTATTGTGAATACAGGTCAGCTCGATATGAGTATTAATGAACAATCTAATTTTAGCAGCTTAAGTGCGATGGTGGAGCTAGGAAATCTTATTGCAAAGGTTCCATCTACCTTACCTTCTGAAGTAGAGGCGACTACCGAGCTAGGGGAGTTAACAGGAATAGATAATGAGGGAGTTAAGCTTAACGGCGGAGGACCTCCGATCACACTGAGAACTTCTGTGGGTAACATTACAGTTAGTCACTAAAATTAAGTAAAAATTAAAAACCCAAGCTATGTACAAAATTGGAATCAAGGGACTGACCCCTTTATGTGAGACAGGGATCAAAACACCTTACAAGTTTAAGCAGCCAGACGCCGGTAATTCACTGGCGACTGGTTATTTAGTTT
>NZ_JAGGKG010000010.1 GCF_017873435.1 Paenibacillus turicensis
TGTTCAATTTCATCAAGCTCATTTTGGTATAAAGGATTAATCATATTTGACAACCTCCTAATATCTGTTATATAGTGTCGTTAATAATTTTGTTTAAGTTTTGATCTCCGCTGTTGGCGCAGCGGTTTTCTTCTATTTGTCGCAAAGTAAGCAAGTTATCATATAGTAAATCTACTTTTTCCGTAAACTTTGTTATAACTGTAAGGCGTTGCGTGTCCGAACCTGTTTGCCCTATCAATGGACTTACTATATCTAGGCATTCCGCTATATATTTTTTCATTCTCTCGCTTCAACTCCCTTCTTTGGCGGTCATATTCATCACTCGTAACCGAACTGGTGAACAAGAAATACTTTCCATCCTTTGATATATCCGCACCTAATTTCTTGGCTAGAAGTATGTCAGCGAATTCTTTACTTATTTTTCTCCTAATGGTTTGGTACATGTCATACCTCCATCCTCAAAGTAATCTATCTTTTTAGCTAAAATTTGCACACTGCATTCCAATGCTTCTTTAAAGCAACTTTCGCAATGTGGTTCTTTGTGTTCGTAGACTTCATACTCTGCTTCCCGTCCACATCCGCATTTCTTCATGGATTCGTCCTAACAAACACATCCAGCGGATAAGCATCAATCAATAAATCTCGTAATCCCACAATGTCAACCAAACTAGTAATTTGTAATTTGGGATAATGACCAACATCGGGAAATACTTGCATTCTGCATTTCTGCTTATCGAGTATGATTGTTTCGCCTTTCTCAGTCTGGATTACAAATGTGCTTAAGCTCATGTTCTCACCGTCCTTAATTCAGTTAGCACCCAATCACGTTCATTTTCTAAGTCCGTTGCGTCTTTACCGTCATATCTGCATACATCAATCATGTTAGTTAGTCGGTTGTACCAATCGTGTAGTTTCTTGCGTTCGGCAAGCCGTTGTAAGGTCATTGTTTAAACTCCCTCCTGGTAAGTGTGATAAGATGTGTGCTATTACATCTACTGTCCAACCGTTGCCTAAACACTTATAGCGTTGTGCGTTGCTGATACCTTGAGTGTAGTCGTCTGGTAATGTTTGCAACCTCTCACACTCAATCGGTGTAAGTTTGCGTATATATCCCTCTATCAAAACACCACGATTATTTTGAGTTGTAAGTGTATAAAACTTGTTGCCATCATTAAATCTTTGGCCGTTTTGTTTTATATCAACTCTATCTAGTGCAATGCATCCAAATAGATACTGGCCCATCTTAGCGGCTCCACCGCCTGCGTCTCCACATAGAGTTACTGCTTTGTCATGGATGTAATAGACTCTATTAGCTTGACTATCTTGTCTAAAATAGCCCACTTTGCCACGCTGCACTTCCTTGTCTAAGATTTGTAAAGTCTGGTCAAATGGGACCATGTATTCGTTGAGCGGAACATGTACTAACTGTCGTCTGCTTTTCTCATAATATTGTTTAGCGTTACCGCCTTTATGATAGTTAGCATCAATGCAGTAGCTTTTTTCTCTATCAACCTCAGAATGCTCATGCACAATGTCTTTTAGCATTATCCCTTTGTCTTCTGGTTGAGATATGTTGGGAATATTAGTCCAGTAAAGACGTTTTCGTCTCTGCGCTGATACCAAGGATGAATTGATTTCAATCGGTAGCACCCCTAAATACTCACTGATAACGTCTTGACACCACTGTTTCATGCTTACATTTTCAAGCAAGAAATATGTCGTTTTTACCTCTTTTAAAATCCTCACATACTCGAAAAATAATTTACTTCTAGGGTCGTCAAAGTTTAATCCCTTCCCTGCTTTTGAAAATCCCTGGCAAGGACTACCGCCTATTAACAAATCTATCTTTGGCAAATCGTCACCTTTTACTTGTTGGACGTCCCCGATCTGTATAGTGTTAGGAAAGTTTTTTTGTGTTACTTGTATTGCGTATTTATCAATTTCACTGGCGTAGTAGTTATCAACTTGTATCCCTGCACGTTGCAAAGCTAGTTGACCACAACTAATTCCATCAAATAGGCTTAATACGTTCAATCTATCACCACCTAATTTTATGTGAATACTTGGTTTAGACCTCAAACAAATCACGTTCTAATGCTTCGATCCTGCTACATATATCATGCTGCCAATCAAAATCATTCAATGTATAGGCTATATAAGATAAGGATTTAAGTTCATCTAGCCGCTGAATCATTTTCAAATTCTGCTTTAATAGTGGTTGCAACATCTGGAGTGCAATGTTATCTATGTTTATTTGTCCGTCTTGATCCATCGACATGTACGCAATCACCGCCATCTTACGGTGTATGGGATGTATGCCGATCAAGGGGATCACTCCTTTAAATGTGTTTTGTTACTTCTTTCCAGAACGCTGTGTCTTTGTAAAAATGAGCTGATGCCAACTTTTTAAGCTCATCCCTTGTGTATTCGATAGCTTCCCACTCAGTTTCATCAAAATCGTAACAACTGCAATGCCAACCTTCTAAAACAATGAATGTGTCATATCCATATTGAAGTAACATTTCCCTTTGCATTTCATAGTCAGGTTCGGAAGTATGGGCAACGACAATGTTATGAGGTTTAATGTCTAGTGACTTCCAATCTATTTTTTTCACTTGTTTTAATCTCCTTTCAATCTTGATCTAATATAGATGCTTCTTTTTTGTAGGCTTCGCTGGCGTTAGTAATCAAAACAGATAGCGTTAGGATGTTGTTAACCTTACGTTCATCCTCTAACCGTCTTGCTCTCGTCATAGCGCTATCTATAGCAAAGGTAGCATCTATTACTTCGTAAAAAGTTAACGTCCGTAAATGCTCAATTAACGCTTGTTCATCTGGTGTTAGGTTCATGGTTATGCTCCTTTCTTAACTGGCTTCCAAGCCGCAATGTAATTTAATACTTCCTGCAATTCTGTTTTTAAGACATCCTTGTAAGACGATACTTGCCAACGATCCTTAATCTCACGATGGATTTGTCTAAATAACTCTCCACGCTCATCTTTATTTGGCTCAATGCTACACACCTTAACTTTAATCGCCTTTTGCAATCTATATTGGCGTCCGCTATCTAAGGTGATTTGTGTATCTACCTTTGTTTCCACTTCTGCAATCTTGCTTTCTAGCTTCTGCACCTTGTTATCAACAATAAAGATGGATTTTAATTCTGGACTTAGGTTGTTAAATGGATTGAGTTGCTGTTCCATTTCTTCAAACTTGGTCACGTATGCGGCGGTAAATAATACGCCTTTTTCACCAGTCATCTTGTTTGCCACCATGTCGCAACCTTTACGAGTAAGCAAGAAACTGTCATACACTTTGTTATTACCATCTACTTTATAAGTGCTAGGGATGAAGAAATCCTGAGAACTCAATTTTGAGTTTTCTAAAATCGCTACGTAACCAGTAATACTTCTGATTAAATTTGAGTGCCTTACCTCAATCATTGTTGCTACCTCTCTGCTATCTGCTAATAACTGTCCGTTGTGATTGATAATTTGTAGTTGTTGGTTCATTTGCTAACCTCCTAATAGGGTTTTTGTCCCTTTTGTCGAATATTTCCTTAAAGGGGGTGATTAAGATAGATAAAAACAAAACAACTATATTACTTAGCTATGTGAATGAGTTATTTGAAAAAACGAATATCTTGTGTAGTGACACTTTAAAATCTCCTGACAAACAAGAATCACTTGTCTCTGTTCAACTCTCAGAAATTTTTGCTTTGTGCGAAAAAGCAAAATTGTATGTTGATTTAAACGAAGAGATAGCTCATCATGAAATAAATTCTCTTTTTACACTCTTTGATAGTGCATACTTTCAATTAAAAAAAGTTATTGAGAAGGATGACAGAAATACTTCTTGGTTATCCTCGACATTTAAAAATTACAAAACTCAACATGAAAATGTTATTCAAATGCTCAAGGGAAGCTGAGTTGTTTTTTTAATAATCTCCCTTGCTTTCTTTGCAAATTGTTCATACGTCAACTGGTGCAGCATCTTTTCGATGTCTGTGCCTTCTTTTTTTGGTTTTCCTAGTTCCCACATTGCAGATTGTAAATCTCCAACTCGTTTTGCCGACTGCATTACAGATTGAAATAACTTTTCTGCTTCTGTTTCAACATAAGAATTTATGACTTGGATAATTTCATCTTGTGTTTGTAGTTGGTTCATTTATTTACTCCTTTCATATGGTTTTGTTATGCAATATCTTCACGTTCAATAGTTGGATATATTCCATGTTGCTTTAATAAATCGTATAAGAACAGTCTGCCTTTTTGTGTCCACTTCGTTGTGATGTTTGATTTATCTGCATCAATAACATGAGTAGATGTTTGTGTATATCCTTTGTCTTGGTACTTAGCGTATAAGAGCCAGATGCTACCCTGTTTATATTGGACCCCTAATTCATTTAGCTTGCGGTTTAGTGATACTGCACTCATTCCGTAGTCCTTTGCAATCTTTGATACAGATAGTAAGGATTTGTTTTGCAGGACCATGTCATAATAAGTGGCTTTGGGTTGTAGCTCATTGTTTTGTTGTAGCAACACCAGATTTTCAGTCGTTAGAGATTCAACTTTCCTCTGTAAAAACTCATGCGCCCTTTTGATTACCATTTCTGGACTGTTCCACTTTTGTTCTAATTCAAGGAAGTACATTCTAGCTTGCCGACCTTTTTCATTACGTTGGATCATACAAAGTTCTTTTGCCATTTCAATTTTGATGTGGTGGTCCGTAATATCGGTAAATGGATTTTTAGGATTATTGGTTGGTCTTTTTTGACTAACCAATATAAAATCCACATTTTCAATAAATCCGTATTCAACCATTCTTTCAAACCATTTTGTATACTGTGTTCCAACTTCCAAAAACTCATGAAGCTCTCTACCACTTACTAATAAATTTCCGTTGTCATTTGAATGAGTCGGTATTAGTTGGTTCATTTATTTACTCCTTTCATCCATTCGTTTGTTCTGATAACCATAGTTCTAAAAATTCTCTTGTTTCTTTAGCTGGAAATAGCCATTTAGTTCCAACTTTGAATTTTTTAAATCGCTTGTCATAAAAGAATGATTTCAATATAAAAGGCCAACTCATGCACGTTTTCTTTTCTAACTCTTTTCTGTCCCAAAAAACAAATTCTCCCTCAACCTCTTTTATTAATTTTGTTATCCTCTCTTTACAAAGATTTCTTACTTCGTCCTCATTAATTTGAATTGATAGCACTTCATCCCCTCCTATCAGTTAAGCTGTAATTTGTTTCGTATTCGAAACTTGAGGACGTAAAAAATACTCATCTGCACTTATTTTATAATGTAAGCAAATCTTTCTTACCTCAGATAGCGAAAAATCTCCACCTGTACCATTGAGATTTTGATTTAATGCTGGCTTTGACTTACCAAGCAAAAGAGCAACGTCACTTTGTTTAACACCGTTCTCGCTCAAAAATGCTTTGAACTTTGTATAAGGGGTGTGTCGTCTGTTTATAACCTTCATCTTATCACCTCCCTTCGTATCGTTTTCGAAACTTCTTGGATTCAGTATATCCTCGCAATGTTTCGAAGTCAATAACTTTTTTCATGTTTTTTTTAGTTTTTATTGCGGTTTCGAAACTGATATAGTATTATGTGCTTAGACGCATCTAAATTGTAAGGGAGAAATGAATGTGTATTCTTTTGGTGAAAAGTTAAAAAATCTAAGAATGAGCAAGGGATTGTCGCAAGGTCAACTTGCTGACAAATTAAATGAAGAATATGGGACATCCATAAATAAAGGTATGATCTCTAAGTGGGAAAATGATAAAGAAGAGCCGAGAATGGAAGCTGTTAGAAATTTAGTATTATTCTTTGGTATTACCTTAGATCATTTAATAGGTGTAACTAACAACGATGAAAACACTAATAACATAGATATAGCAACAGACATGAAAGCACTCTTAAATACACTGGAAGATAAAAGCCAAGTTGTTAAATTTAACGGTATAACCTTGAATGATGATGTTAAATCAACTTTAAAAATTTCGATTGAAAATTTAGTATTACTAACTGAACAACTTTCTAAAAAATAATACATTACATATTGCCTTGAATAACTCCAGTCATTTGACTGTTTATATAGATAATTACACAAATTATATGGAGGAGATAATCTTGGCTACATTCAAAAAGCATAACACAGGATGGGAATATAGATTCGTCTATAAAGACCCATTTACACAGAAAAGGAAAGAAAAGTCACAAAGAGGATTTAGGACTAAAACAGATGCAGCAAACGCTCTGGATGAGTTTAAAAGGCAATTAAAGATCGGACTAGAGGTTGATGATAGTCCTTTAAAGGACTATTTGCAATCATGGTTAATAGAGTATAAAAAAGGGACAATTAGAAAAAACACATTTATATCTCATGAACACAATATAAATTTTCACATCATTCCTTATTTTGGGGATATTATGCTTAAAGAAATAAAACCTATTATGTATCAAAAATTTATAAATTCATTAAGTGGGTACAAAAAAAGCACAGTTGAGATAATCCACAGAACTATGCATTCTGCTTTAGAGAAAGCTGTGATTATAGGGAAAATAGAAAAAAACCCTACTACTGGTGTTACTATTAAGGGAGGGGAAAAGAACTCTAGTAAGTTAATGTTTATTGACTCTAGTGACATACCTTTATTTCTTAAAACATCATATGAATACGGCTATATCTATTGGATTTTCTTTAAGTTGCTAATCGAAACTGGAATGAGGAAAGGTGAAGCAGCAGGACTACAATGGACGGATATAGATTTTAAAAATGGAACTATTCACATAAATAAAACGTTAGATTTTCAAGCAAAAGAAGGAGAACAACTTCTTGGGGATACAAAAACTTATAACTCAATACGAACCATAAAAATAAGTCAGTCTTTATTAAATGATTTAAAGGAACATGCTAAATATCAAAACAGAAACAAACTTAATTTAAATGATCAATATCGTCATGATCTCAATTTGGTATTATGTAGAGATAATGGTGATTTCATGCCAAAATCCACTCTATTCAATGCATTATCCCGCATCCTTAAACGCGCAGGATTACCACAAGTGCCAATTCACGCACTTAGACACACACACGCTGTCTTAATGATGGAGTCTGGTGTTGATTTAAAGTATATACAATCGAGGTTGGGACACGGGAGTATTCGCATTACAGCCGATGTGTATTCTCATGTATCCAATAAAATAGAAGCGATGAACATGGAAAAATATGAAGACAAAATAGAAGCAATACTATCGCAAAAACAATAAAAGTTGGGCATTTGTTGGGAATACTAAATTATTAAGCCTGTTATCATTCGTTTCCCAAAAAAACAAAAACCCCCTACGCCTTACAGCGCAAGGGATTTCGTGTTTTAGTACAATGTCATGTATTGATCTCTTTCCCAAGGGTGAACTTGAGTTCTAAAGATATCCCATTCGATCTCTTTCAGCTCGAAGAAGTGAGTTAAAGCATGGTCACCTAAAGCTTCAGTAATGATTTCATTGCGAAGCAATTCATTTAAGGCTTCTTTTAAGTCAGAAGGCAAGCTCGGAATTCCTTCTTCTACACGCTCTTCTTCAGACATTACGTAGATATTGCGGTCCACAGGATCAACAAGTGGCAATTCCTTCTTAATTCCATCTAGACCTGCCGCAAGCATAACTGCAAGTGCAAGATAAGGGTTAGCCGCAGGGTCTGGGTTACGTACTTCAACACGTGTACTAAGACCACGAGACGCAGGGATACGAATCATTGGGCTACGGTTACTTGAAGACCATGCTACATAACAAGGTGCTTCATAACCAGGCACAAGACGTTTATATGAGTTCACAATTGGATTCGTAATTGCAGCAAAGGAACGTGCGTGCTTAATAATACCTGCCATATAATGACGAGCTTCTTTACTTAAGCCAAGTGAATCACTTTCATCATAAAAAATATTTTCATTGCCTTTAAATAGAGATTGGTTACAGTGCATACCAGAACCATTTACACCAAACAATGGTTTCGGCATAAATGTAGCATGCAAGCCATGATGACGAGCAATCGTCTTAACAACAAGCTTAAACGTTTGAATTTGATCTGCTGCATGAATGGCATCAGCATATTGGAAATCAATTTCATGTTGACCTGGAGCAACCTCATGGTGAGAAGCTTCGATTTTGAAGCCCATTTCTTCCAAGGTTAATACGATTTCACGTCGGCAATTTTCACCTAGATCAGTTGGAGCTAAGTCAAAATAACCGCCTTGGTCATTTAGTTCTGTTGTTGGGTTGCCTTTTTCATCCGTTTTGAACAAGAAAAATTCAGGTTCAGGACCTACCATCATCGAAGTATAGCCCATCGCTTCAGCATCCTTTAATGCACGCTTAAGAATGTAACGCGGGTCACCCTCAAATGGAGTACCATCTGGCATATAAACATCACAAATGAGACGAGCAACACGATCTTCGGTTACCCAAGGGAAAATAACCCACGTATCAAGATCAGGACACAAGTACATATCAGATTCTTCAATACGAACATAACCTTCAATTGAAGAGCCATCAAACATCATTTTGTTATCCAGTGCCTTTGGTAATTGGCTAAGCGGGATTTCAACGTTTTTAATGGTTCCTAATAAGTCTGTAAACTGAAGGCGGATAAAACGAACATTTTCCTCTTTTGCAATACGCAAAATATCTTCTTTTGTATAGCCCACTTAAATCTCTCCCTAGGTAGAATTTTTTATATTTTGAAAAAGCGAGAAAGTTCCCCTTGAATTAAAGAAACTTGACCCGGTCTTTTTCCTGTAACTAGCTGCTGCTTCAACATTCGATACAGTTGAGAATCACTCATTTCCTTACGCTTCTCCTCGGTGTCCTTAGAAATCACTGTTGCTTCTTCCGATTCTCGGTTCATCGGATTCATAACCTGCTTGATGCCCGCGATATTAACGCCTTTATCAATCAAGCCCTTAATCTCTAATAAACGTTCCACATCATTAAACGAAAACAACCTTTGATTGCCTGACGTACGTGCCGGAACAATCAATTCATGCTGTTCATAATAACGAATTTGACGTGCCGTTAAATCCGTAAGCTTCATTACGATACCGATCGGAAACAATGCCATATTTCTGCGAATTTCGTCAGTCATCGCTCTCAACCTTCCACTTATTTTTCATGTTTTTATTCTATGTCAACTATCCTGACATGTCAATAGTTATGTTAGCAAAACTTACAACAGATGGCGATCGACCATGTTCTGTAGTGCTGTTAACAGGCCAAACTTCACATGGGAGTAGGTTAATCCTCCTTGCATGTAAGCAATATACGGTTCTCTAACAGGGGCATCCGCGGATAACTCAAGGCTACCGCCCTGCATAAATGTCCCTGCTGCCATAATGACAGGGTGCTCATACCCCGGCATATCCCAAGGCTCAGGCACAACATGACCATCCACTGCCGCTGCACGCTGAATTCCTTGCACAAAAGCAACGAGCTGCTCTGCATTATCAAAGGAAATCGCTTGAATTAAATCATAACGAGGCTGATCCCATGTGGGCGTGCTTGTAAAGCCTGCACGTTCAAACACTGCTGATGCTAATATACTTCCCTTTACAGCTTGTCCTACTGTCACTGGCGCTAAAAATAACCCCTGATAAATACTACGCGTTGTGCCTAACATCGCACCTACTTCGCCACCAATACCTGGGGCGGTTAGTCGATAAGAGGCTAACTCCACAAGCTCGGCACGTCCACAAATGTAACCCCCTGTTTCCGCAAGTCCTCCACCTGGGTTTTTAATTAGTGAACCTGCCATTAAATCTGCACCAACCTGTGTAGGCTCCATAACCTCTGTAAATTCACCATAGCAATTATCTACAAAAACAAGACAATCTGGCTTTAGCTGCTTTACCTTGGCAACCATTTCACCAATTTGTGCGACACTAAATGAAGAACGCCAATCATAACCACGAGAACGTTGAATGCCAATTACCTTTGTTTTATCCGTGAGCTTCGAGGCTACTCCATCCCAATCCACACTACCATCTTCTGTTAGCTTCACTTCATCATATGTAATGCCAAAATCCTGCAATGAGCCTGTCCCATCGTTTGGCTTACCGATCACTTTATGTAAAGTGTCATACGGCGTACCAGTAATGTATAATAAGCCGTCCCCTGGACGTAGCATTCCAAATAAAGCCGTTGCAATCGTATGCGTGCCAGAAGCAAAATGAGGACGTACCAATGCAGATTCAGCGCCAAATACTTCAGCGTATACTAAATCAAGCACCTCACGTCCACGATCATTGTAGCCATACCCTGTTGAGCCTGCAAAATGAAAATCGCTCACCTGAAACTTCTGGAAGGCCTCAATGACCTTCCATTGATTCAGATCAGCTATACGATCTACTGCACGAAATTGCGATTCTACCTGCACTTCTGCTTTTTCAATCCACTCTACAATTTTTGTATCAAATACAGCCATCTTCCTTCTCTGTCTCCCTTATCTGTATCAAAACAGCATCATTTTATAAATTTCAATTCTATACATTACTGTAATTTCCCAGATCCGACCACTATATTTTTATATCGAAGCTGCGTTTATAGCGAAGTAATCTTTTATCTAGCGATCACGTTTCTAATCTAACGTCCTCTTGCCGAATCGTCATAAGCTCTTGCTTGCCTGGTGATTGATTGCCATAACTAGATAATAACCGAACAGCTTGCTGCCGAATGGAACGTTCGATGACATTTCTAACGTATCTTGCATTACTAAACAAACGTTCATTTTGATTTTTCTCACGCATTAAAAATTGCTTAAGCTTCAAAATTGCTTGTGGCATCAATATATAATCGCGATCCTTTGCCATGCTTTCCGCAATTTGAATTAATTGATCAATGCTATAGTCTGGGAAGTCAAGCTGCAAAGGAAATCTAGAAGGTAATCCTGGGTTACATTGCAGGAAAAAATCCATTTCCTCGGAGTATCCAGCCAAAATTAAAATAAAGTTATTTTTATGATCCTCCATTGCTTTCACCAAGGTATCAATGGCTTCCTTGCCAAAATCCTTTTCGCCACCACGAGACAAGCTATACGCCTCATCAATAAATAAAATACCACCCATCGCTTTTTTAATTAAATCTCGCGTTTTTTGGGCTGTATGACCAATATACTCTCCAACCAAATCCGCTCGTTCTGCTTCAATGAGATGTCCTTTGCTTAATACGCCCATCTTTTGAAACATTTTTGCAACGATACGAGCCACCGTTGTTTTACCTGTGCCTGGATTCCCCTTAAAAACCATATGGTACACCTGCGAGTCTGCAAGTAACCCAATTTGTGAGCGCATGATGGCAACCTGTAGAAGCGCATAAATTTCGTAGGTTAATTCTTTAACATGCTCCAGACCAACAAGCTCATCAAGCTCCTTTTGAATCTCATTAAAAATGCCTTGGGAAGGCTGTTCCTTAAGCGCCGAGGCTGAGGTGGCACGTTCTGCTTCTACGGTAGCTCCAGATACAACAGGAGTCTCAGCTTGACGCAACACAACATTAATTTGTCTAGAGGGTCTATGATCTACTGGTTTATGATCCACAGAACCGTTTTTAGCTACAACACGCCCTGTCATTGTATGAATCACCTTCTTTATTAAGGGTAGAGAGAGACTACTCTTTGAAACCTTCTCTTCCAAGTGTATTCTCTCTCGTCCTTACTTATTAGAAGAATTCATAAACAATAAACAAACTAAATAATTCCGATAAATAATCCTACCTGCTGTAGCTTCCATTTCGTATAGGACAAAATTTCACGAGACGTATGATACCAAGAATTTAACACCTCGGATTTTACAATCGACAAGCTAGGAGAAGTATAATTTAAGCTTTTAGCCATCTCATACGCTCGATTCCCATGATAGTCATGCGTAATAATGAGGGAGGATTGTAAATTCTTCTCCTTCATCAAAGCTTGGCTAAACTTTAAATTTTCATAAGTGCTTGTCGCTTTATTTTCTAAGATAATAAACTCCTTTGATACCCCTTGCTTCTCCAAATAATTTGCCATGCCTTCAGCTTCTGTATACTTGGACTCTGGCGTATCATATCCACCAGTGACTAAAAAGTAAGTGAATTTCCCTGCCTTATAATCTGCTAGTGCCTGATCCAATCTTTCTTTTAAACCAGGGCTAGGCTCATCTTTCCATAGTGAGGCACCCAATACAATTCCAACATCCTTTTTCCCTGTGTTAGAAAATTGCTTCGACCCGTCTCCCATTACACTACCGATTTGAGACAAGGCGTATAACACCCACAAAACACCAATAACAAGTAGAATGATTAACGCACTTAAAATACGCTTGCGTTTGGGACGTTTTTTGACTCCAAATTCAATTGCCCTCATCATCATTAACCTCCTGACTGGAAGGGACCTTCATTCATAAAACCGTTACTGTAATGCTCTAAAGATAAGTCTAAATATGGAAATTTCTTAGCTTTAATCAGGTTAAGTACATGCTTGGCGGTTTCCGTCGCCATGTCATAATCTTTCACTGTAATCATGCCCTTGGTTAAAGCTTCATCCAATTCATCCTCATCCAGCAGAAATACGCTACGATTATTTAACACTATGATATCTAAGTACAAATCATCAAACCAAGGAACGCCTTGATCCGTTACCCCTTGATGCTTACACACATCAATGTACCACTCTACAATTTCTCCTTGGTCGTCAAACATTGAGGTAACAACATAATGCTCCCCCTTAGGATAATATTGTAGCCACGTATAGCCTTTATCAGCGATACGGAAGGTGTGCTCCCCATACGTTTTCCATAATGGATCACGTAGAGAAATAATATGGTAATACGTCACATACCCTGTAAACACATCATTATCAACATACTTAGATCTAAATTGACGCTTCGTTACTCGTCGCCAGTTCGCACGATCTCCAAATTTTCGCTTCATATTTTTAAACCCTTTCAACACAATGTATAACAAGCTTACCATATTTAAAAGCAACTCACAAAATGGAAATTAAAAAAGCATCGGCACCTCCTTATCTCGTAAGGAAATACCGATGCTTCACTTTTAATTACCTGTATTTGTTGTGCCGTCCGTTCCACCCGTAGGTGGATCAGAGTTAGGGTTGTCACCACTCTGTCCAGATTCATTTGGATTATTTCCACGATCCGGAATTGCTGTTCCGTCTGAATTTCCCCCATCAGACTGTCCACCATTTCCATTCCCGTTTCCATTGCCATTCCCTTGTTCTGGCGGTGTTGTACCCCCATTTTGACCATTACCAGGGTTATTTCCATTTCCTTGGTTAGGCGTCCCAGGTGTGGTTGGCGTTCCAGAATTATCAGATCCATTATTTGGGTTACCGTTGTTTGTGTTTGAATCTGGATCTACAGGTGGCTCAGGAACATCAATATCTACTGATATTGTATTCGAAGGCGCACTTTCCGTGTTGGTCACAGGATCATACAAAGTCACATAATACTGATAACTATTGCCTTCTACAATATTTATATCCTCCGCTGCTGGCGTCTTAGACTCTAAATAATTTGTAAATTCTGTTTCACCCGTTGCTTTTCTGAAAATATGGTAGATCACTTCCCCTTCCCCTGCTGGTGTCCATGACAACGCAACAGTAGAAGTATCCGGATTATAGGTTGCAGTCAGATTAGTTGGTGAAGTGTTTTTGGGCTCTTCTTTTGGAGGATCTGGCTCCATATTTTTAGGCACAGGGAATTCCTTCCTTGGCACGCCATCTAACGCTTCCTTCATTACCTTCCCAAATAATGCAGCGGCCTGACCACTACTTCCGTTAAGTAAATGATTTTTGTCAGGCTTATCGTAGCCCATCCAAATGGCTGCAGTCCATTCAGGGGTATACCCAACAAACCAGACATCACGGTTTTTACTGCTACTCAATCCTTTAATACCATGTTGTGTAGTTCCTGTCTTACCAGCAACAGGACGGTCTAGTTTCGCTTTTTTACCTGTACCGTCATTAACTACGTTTTGTAGCATTTTAGTCATTTCATAAGCTGTTTTTTCCTTCAGCACCTGCTTAGGATCGGACTTATGCTTAAATACCTCTTTACCGCTATGATCTACAATAGATTTGACAGAATAAGGCTCATTATATTTCCCCAGATTCGCCATTGTACTAAAGGCGCCTGCCATTTCAAGCGTATTTGTTCCTTTTGTTAACCCACCTAACGCAATTGCCAAGTTGTTATCATTTTTATCAAGATTAATGCCCATTTCTTTTGCATATTTGACACCTGTTTTAACTCCGATTTCATTGAGTAGCCATACCGCAGGAATATTTTCCGATTTCGTAATCGCGGTGGTCATATCAATTGTCTTCGAGTATCCATGTAAATTTCGTGGACAATAGTTACCGAAGCATTGCTTTTCATTGCTAAGCATCGAGCTAGATTGAAATGCTCCAGTGTCCAGTGCTGGTGCATAAGAAACGATTGGCTTAAAGGCTGATCCCGGCTGCCGCTGACTATTAAGGCGGCTAAAGCCCTTACGCTGGTAGTCACGTCCACCTAACAAAGCGACTAAGCTTCCATTTTCGTGATTAATGATCGTAATTGCAGCCTGTACCTGCTGATCATCTTTACTTTTCTCAAAGTTACTGTCCTGATTAAACGCCTTTTCTACCGCTGCCTGCGCTTTAGCATCCATTGTTGTATAAATTTTATAACCGCCACGATTCAGCTCATCCTCTGTTAATCCATATTTTTCTTCGACTTCCTGCACAACATAATCTTTAAATGCAAGATATTTTTCATTTTTAACCGGAGGCACATAGTCATAAACGACAGTCTTAGCCTCATCACGTTGTGCAGCTGTGATATAACCCTCTTGCTGCATCAAATCCAAGACCACGCCTCTACGTTGCTGAGATAGCTCTGGATTTCGAACTGGGTTATATTTCGATGGTCCCTTAGGCATAGCGGCAAGTGTCGCTATTTGCCATAGGTCTAAATCTTTTAGATCAGATTTTCCGAAATATCGAATAGAAGCTGCTTTAATCCCGTAAATAGAACCACCAAAATTAATGCGATTTAAATATAAGGTCAATATTTCATCCTTGGATTTTTGTCGCTCTAGTGCCATCGCAATGGACATCTCTGTCGCCTTACGGAAAAACGTTTTGTCTGAGGTTAAAAAGATATTTTTGGCGAGCTGCTGTGTAATTGTGCTTCCACCCTCAACCATAGCCCGTGCCATAACATCCTTCACCGCTGCCCGCCCTATCGACCATAGGTCTACACCGTTATGCTCATAAAAACGGCGATCCTCTGTGGCAACAAATGCTTTCTTAAGTAAATCAGGAATTTCATCCTCTTTGACGGGTTCACTTTTTTCAACCGATAACTCACCCATCAATGTACCACCACGGTCATAAACCTTAGACGTCTCATATACAAATAACTTGCCTTCATTTTCTTGCAGGTATTTCTCCCCGCTTACCGTAATATACAAATATCCAGCAACTGCACAAAAAATAGCAAAAGCAACAGTAAAAAACATCGTCCATAACACTTTAGCGGTCGTAATCTTCTTCTTTTTCTTTCCAGACTTTCCGCCGCCATTACCGCCACCAGAATTGCCACCTTGTTGTGAGCCACTTCTTTTTTTGTCTGAATGACTATTTCTCTCCACTCTGGAAGGTCTATTTGTAGTCATCGTATCTAACCCCCTTATCGCTTGGACTATCCAAGCAGTACAATACCAGAAAGAAAAGAACAACCACTGCTTCAGGGTTGCTCCTCCTCTTGTATTATACAATTAAACGTGTTACACATCAAAAAAGTTTCAAAATTCTAGCTTATGCCTAGCTCAGTCCAAGCTTAGCCCTCTTGCTGAGAATCCTGCATCAAAGAAACGTTACGTTGTGGCTGGAATGTAGAGATTGCATGCTTGTACACCATTTGTTGACGTCCTTCACTATCAATCACGATCGTAAAGTTATCAAATGCTTTAATGAAACCTCTGATCTGGAAGCCGTTTGTTAAAAAAACGGTAACCGGGATATTTTCTTTACGCAATTGGTTTAAAAACGTATCTTGGATATTAATAGATTTGTTCATTTCGCCGTACCCCCAATAAAAATCAATTAGTGTTTAGAATTATATTCAATATCATTTAGAAACTTTCCTGCTATTATAGCACGAGCAGCATCATAATTCTGTGAGAATTTTTCATGAACGCCCATATCGATCCATGAAATATCCTTCATATGCCTAAACCAAGATAGCTGTCGCTTCGCATAACGGCGTGTATCTCGCTTCAGTTTCTCGACCGCTATATCCAAAGGAACACCGTCCACAAGATGCTCAATGATCTCCTTATAACCTAAGCCTTGCATGGACACTAGACGTCGATCATAGCCTTGTTCAAGTAAAGATTTCACTTCCTTCACTAAACCTTGCTCCATCATTAAGTCAACACGCTGTTCAATACGGTTATATAGCATTTGACGGTCCATTGTCAAACCGATAAAGCATAAGTCATAGGGAGACTCCTTACTTTGCGTGCTTAATTTAGAAGATAAGGTCTCTCCAGTCAAATGAAAAATCTCTAATGCTCGTATGACTCGACGCACATCATTAGGATGTAGCCGCTCTGCGGAAACAGGGTCTACCTGCTGAAGCTTCTCATGCAGGGCAAGCGTTCCGTGTTCATCCGCAAAAGCCTGCTGTGCCTGGCGGAATTCCTCATCTGCGTCTGCCTCGGTGAACTGATATTTATAACATACAGATTCAATATACAGCCCTGTTCCACCAACGATCATCGGCAAATGTCCACGTTCATCAATCGCAGGAATTAACTGCTGACACCAGGATTGGAAGGTAGCAACTGAAAATTCCTCATCAGGATCTAGCACATCAATTAAATGATGAGGAACCCCCTGCATTTCCTCTGGCGTTATTTTGGCTGTTCCGATATCCATCTTGCGATAAACCTGCATCGAGTCCCCAGAAATAATTTCGCAGGACAAGGCCGACGCAAGCTCAATGCTTAATTTTGTTTTACCTACCGCCGTAGGGCCTACTAACACTAGCAACCTAGGCTTATTTCTATTGGTCAACTGCAATCACTCCGTAAACAATATTGGAATGTGGACGAATCTGGACGGCGAAGCCAAGTCGATCAAACTCTCCACATCCCTTTTTCTCCTTTAATACAACCCTTCGTCTAGCAACCCGGCAGGCTTCCGCTACCGCCTCTTCAGACAATGCAGTATGGTTTGCCAAGCTACGCAGAGGAGACAATGAGGAGGACTCCATCACAGGGTGACGGAACATTGGATCAAAATAAACGACGTCCACACTTCGATCAGGCATCTTTTTTAACAAGCTAAGATGATCTTGATGGTGCACTTCAATTCGTGCAAGAGCCTCATCAAACGCAGGTACAGAGGAGGTATATGTAATTAACCCCGTATAGAGCAATGCTGCTAGCTCCTGAGAAGCCTCCACTGCGGTCACCTTTCCTTGCTCCCCAACACCGACGGCAAACATCATACTATCTGCACCAAGACCTGCAGTACAATCTAAAACATGATCACCCGCTTGAATTCCTGCCACTTCGAGCATAACGTCTGGAACTCCTTTGAAATAACGTTTTGCTCTAACAAACGCCATACTGGGATGGAAAAACATCATTTCAGTGTCGGGCTGATATAGACGAATATCCTGCTGTAGCACGACTAATACACTACAACCTCCAGCCTGCTTGGAAACTCCTGCTACAGAGTAGCTTCCTCGTTCTACATACGTAACACCAAGCTTAGCGGCATACTCTCTTGCACGCTGCTGCGTTTCAGGAAGCGGATCACTTCCCGTTGTAATGACCAACTGCTCGTACCCCTTTCCACATTTACAATAATGCCCAATTAAGATTTGTTACATCGCTAATACTTCACTACACTACATAACTCTCTTAAACAGCTTCTCCAAATCGTAGCTAGAAAAGGAAACAACAATGGGTCTACCATGAGGACAAGTATAAGGCTGCTTACATGCCGCAAGGCGCTGAATTAATGTCGTAGCCTCCTCCGTCGTTAGCTTCTGATTTGCTTTAATCGAAGCTTTGCAGGACACCAGCGTTGATGATTTCTCTCTTAATTTGGCCAAATCAATTGCGCGCTCATTAAGCACCCATTCCGCCATTTCCTCAATAATAGAGGCTTCCTCTCCTTGTGGGAACCAATATGGGCAACTAACTACGCGGAAAGTTCCGCCACCAAAATGCTCTAAAATAACGCCCGCTTTTTGGAACCAGGCTAAGCGATCCTTTAGCTTCTCACTTTCTGCACTCGTGAACTCCATCGTAATCGGGATGAGCAATTCTTGCGACGCATCCTCAGGTGCACCAAATTTTTCATAATAATATTCATAGTTTACACGTTCATGCGCCGCGTGCTGATCGATTAAGTATAAACCATCTTCATTTTGAGCAATTAAGTAAGTGCCATGGTGTTGACCAATAAGCGATAGCTCTGGGAAAACAGGCATCTGTGCTTGTTCTTCTGGTGGCATATACAGCATTTCGGACGTTCTAGGATCAATGCTAGCCTCCTGATTCTGAGCTAGAGACTGTGAAAACTGAGTAGATTTACCTACTTGACCTGATTGGCTAGATTGACTTGACGGAGTATACCCAACTGATGAACCTTTATTGCCTTGTGAATTCACAGGATTCACATTGTAGCTTGTAGCTTGATCTCGGACAAAACCTCGATCGGAGTTTGAACTATTTTGTTGTTGCAGAGGTGATTGTCCTGGGCTAGATGCAGTATGTGCAGAATGCTCTGGTGCGTGTGCACTTTGTTTTGTTTCCACATTTGGCATCGTATTTTCTGTAACGTGATTTGCACTAGGAAAATGAAGCTGTTCCTGAATGACAGATGTGCTACGTCCAATTTTTTGATTGACCACCTGTGGAATGAGCACCTGCTTAGATAATACCGCACGCAAGCTTTCTTCAACAAAAAGATTAAGCTCCGCTTCCTTGCTAAATCTTACTTCTAATTTTGCAGGGTGCACATTCACATCTACTAACGTTGGATGCATATTTAAATTAATAACAGCTAGTGGATAACGATGAATAGGCAATAACGTATGATACGCCCTTAGCATCGCGGCATGTACACCTTGATTCCGAATATAACGACCATTAACAATTAAAGAGATGGAGGAACGATTAGAGCGAGTAAGCTCAGGACGTCCAATATATCCTGTTAACGTATAATCCAAATTTTCAGCCTCGACCTTTAACATCCCTTTAGACGCATTCATGCCATAAATTGCAGCGATCACCTGTAATAAATCACCGTTACCAGGGCTATGAAGTAAAGTATTTCCATTATGACGAAAAATAAATGAAATATTTGGATGTGCTAAAGCTTGTCGATACATGACATCTGAAATATGACCTAACTCCGTTTGGATCGTTTTCATATATTTAAGTCTAGCAGGTGTATTGTAAAATAATTCTTTTACCGTAATATCCGTGCCTTGAGGGGCGGCAATATCTTCATTTTGCTTAAGATTGCCACCTTCGACCACAATAATATGTCCTAACCCTGTATCATTACTAGAGGATATAAGCTGTACCTTGGCTACAGATGCTATACTTGGCAAGGCTTCACCACGAAAGCCTAAACTACGAATTTGGAACAAATCCCGTTCATGCGCCATTTTGCTAGTTGCATGTCGTAAAAAGGCTAGCTCACAATCCTCCGGCTCGATGCCAGAGCCGTTATCAACAACACGAATCAGAGTAAGGCCGCCCTCTTCTGTCGTCACTTCGATTTTCGTTGCACCAGCATCTACCGCATTTTCTACAAGCTCCTTGACGACAGAGGCAGGACGCTCAACCACTTCTCCAGCCGCAATTTGATTGGCAATATGTTCATCTAGCACTGCAATTCTAGCCATATATATCCTCCTTACCTACGTTAATCAAATTTACTGAGAATATTCAGGCTCAATCTTGAAATTAGTGCTTGACCGCTAACCCAAACTAGCGAAGAGACAGAGAGATTCTGAAGATTGTCTCTTAAAATTAAATTCCACCCAAAAAAACTTCAATAAAAGGAATATGATTTTAACAACAATCGCAAGAACTCTCTGGATCGTAGCCACCAGTCTCCAGTCGAGTCAAGTACTAATTTCTAATTAGAACCTATATTCAATTAGAAGCTTAAGTGCTGTACCTTTTGCTTCAACTCATTAACAAGCTGCATCGCTTGCAGTGGTGTCATGTTCATGAGGTCTGCATTTTTGACCATCTGTACGAGCTTTTTGTACTCAGCTTCATGCGGATTTGGCTTGTTCTTTTTCGGTGACTCTATTTCATCAAAAATAGAGAGCTGAACCACCTCTTCGCGGGTTTCAGACGTTGCTGTTACTGTTGATCTTTCTTCTGTTAATGTTACTTCTGTTGTAGCTACTGCATCATACTCAAGTTGAGATTCCTTCGCCAAGGATGGCAATTCCCCTCTATCTGCGTTCAGGGCTGTAGCTTCAAGTAGTGTTGGCTCTTTTCCATCTACGACAGCTTCCTTGTTACCTGTAGTCTGTTCTTTAGCCGCTGCCACCTCACTAGTGGCCTGCTCTAAGCTCTGTAACAGGTTATACGCTCGATCAATAATATTTTCAGGCAAGCCCGCAAGTCTTGCACAATAAATACCATAGCTCGTATCTGCCGCGCCAGGGATTAACTTCCGCAAGAAATGCACCTTATCTCCACTTTCCTGAACTGCCATACAAAAGTTGCTAAGCCCTTTTAGACTACTCTCCAAATGCGCAAGCTCATGGAAATGGGTAGAGACTAATGATTTACATCCAATATGGTCATGTACATATTCAATCACAGCTTGGGCAATCGCCATCCCCTCGCTGCTTGAGGTGCCTCTGCCTAGCTCATCTATAATAATCAAGCTACGTTTTGTCGCTTTTTCGGTCATGACTTGAATATCTGCCATTTCCACCATAAACGTACTTTGACCACCGATCAAATCGTCCGCCGCCCCAATACGTGTAAAAATGCGGTCTATCATCGGAATGGTCGCTTGAGTAGCTGGTACAAAGCTACCAATCTGCGCCATAATCGTAATAAGTGCAACCTGACGCATATAGGTGCTTTTCCCCGCCATATTTGGACCTGTAATGAGCAAAATGTTGCCTTCCTCTTGGTTTAAACGGCTGTGGTTCGCAATAAACGCAGCATCCTTCATCACAGCTTCAACAACAGGATGGCGCCCTTGCTCAATGACAAGCTCGTAACCATCAGTCAGCTTAGGCTTCACATAACCATTTGTTGCCGCTACGACCGCAAGGGATCGATAAACATCAATTTCAGCGATTTGCTCTGCCACTTGCTTTAAGCGTGTAATATTACCTGCAATCCATTCTCTAAGCTCTGTGAATAAGGTAAGCTCAAGGTCTACCATTTTTTCTTCTGCTTCTAGGATTAACGTTTCCTTCTCTTTCAGTTCAGGTGTAACAAAACGTTCTGCATTCGCTAAGGTCTGTTTACGCTCGTATCTACCTTCTGGCAACGCTGATAGATTAGATTTAGTTACCTCAATATAATAGCCAAACACTTTGTTATAGCCAATTTTCAGAGACTTAATCCCTGTTGCCGCGCGCTCCCTCGCCTCTAGCTCTGCAATCCAGCGTTTGCCACTTTGACCTGCTTCTCGATATTCATCAAGGCGTGCATGATAACCGTCCTTTATAATCCCACCATCTCGAATAGAGACAGGCGGTTCCTCCATGATTGCCGACTCAATTTTGCCTGCAATGTCCTCACACTCATCCATTACGGAGGCGATAGATTTAAGCGTTGTAGAGGATGAATCTAGTAAAAGCGCACGAATTGCAGGAATTTGTCGTAGTGACAGCTTAAGTGCAACTAGATCACGTCCATTTGCATTACCAAAAGCAATCCGACCAACAAGTCGCTCCAAATCATAAATTTCCTGCAAAGCTAGCTTGAGCTCCTCACGTAGCATAAATGCGTCATAGAGGTGAGCAACCGCCTCCTGCCGTTCTTCGATCAGACTACGCCCCATTAATGGTTTATCGATAAAGCGGCGCAACATACGCGAGCCCATTGACGTTTCTGTATGATCGAGCAGCCAGAGCAAGGTTCCCTTTTTAGCACGTTCACGCACCGTTTCCACTAACTCCAGATTACGACGTGTAAACGGGTCCAAAATCATAAACTGCTCCGGCTCATAGGCAGAAATTTGAGTTAATTGTCCAAGAGAACGCTTTTGCGTTTCGTTCAGATAACCTACAAGCAAGGCAATACAGCCTTTACGTTCCTCTTCAAGTCGAGTCCAAGCCGCTTCACCAAACTGCTGGCGAGCCTGCTCCTCCTTAGGCTTGTCCCATGCTGTGTACACGATCGTTTTGCCTAAAGCGAATTGTTGCTCCTGTAGCCAACCGATAAGCTGTGCATCCCCAATGATTTCAGCAGGATCATATAAACCTACCTCATCCCTTAACCATTCGAGACGGGCAAACGAAGAGGTCACATACAGCTCTCCAGTAGATAAATCACAAGCGGTTAACGCCATCGTCTCCCCTGTCTGCGATACACAAAGGATATAGTTGTTGGCACGCTCACCGACAATTTTGCCTTCCATCACGGTTCCAGGTGTGACCACACGAATAATTTCTCGGCGCACAATCCCTTTTGCCGCAGCAGGGTCCTCCACTTGTTCACAAATGGCAACCTTATAGCCCTTTTCAATCAATCGCTGAATATAGTTTTCAGCAGAATGGTAAGGAACCCCACACATCGGGATTTTCTCAGCAGTGCCACCTTCTCGTCCTGTTAACGTAATATCTAATTCCTTTGCGGCAAGGATCGCATCATCAAAAAACATTTCATAAAAATCACCTAATCGAAAAAAAAGAAAGGCATCTTGTGCCTGTGCCTTTACGCTTAAATATTGTTGAATCATTGGAGTATATGTATTCCCCATCTTATAACCCTCCAAGCTAAAAATCAGAACTTAAATGATACCATAGATCTCTATTATATCAGAAAGATGGGGCTTCTTTTACAAAATAATTTCTAATTTCCAGCTCTGGCGTATATCGGCTTGCTCATCCCACGTTTTCTCAGAGGAAATTGCCTTAAATAATGGGTCAATATATTTCTCATATTGAGAGTAAGAGGATAGAAATTTTATTTGTTTTATAAGCGGGGGGATGACTTTTCTTATTACGGCTTGATCCCCTTGATAAAAAGCATCATACACCACTTCATCTGCTAGTGGACGAAGGTTAAGCTCTTTGTGATGAATCATAATTAATTTTACTAATGCCAACACACCTTTTGTAACAAGTGGAGAAATAAGGAAGCTAGGCAACGTCCGATACTCAAAGCCACCGTAATCCTTAATCCGAAAATCACCTAAAAAACCATAACGGGGTCTTCGTTTCAGACTGCTCCCATCCTCAAGCACAAATACAAGTAATGCTAAGTAGTTATCAAGTACATGAAGTAGCTCGGGGGTAAGTGTCACACCACTAAAATGCAAATGTCCACCAAGGCAAAAGCCCCGTCGTGGCATCCCCCCTGCCTGCCATATCAGCGAACGATCGCTAATCATGTTGTAGGCAGTACGGAAGCTACCTAGGAGATGCTTCATCAATTGTCTAGGCTCCTGCGCTGGCTCAGGTCTTAGCTCTGCCAGTGGAAAACGCAATCTACCTTCAATCCGCACCGAATCACAGCCTGCATTTCCAATCCGATTCAAAAATTTTGCCGCAGGCACCACCTTCCCACGCTTAGGATCAAATAAAATAAACTCGGGATCCATCCCAATTTGCAGGGCAGGCTTGACGCACTCATTATTTTCATTTTCAATGTGACTTAAAACTTTTGATATCGCATTTAAAAATGTAATTGCTGTACTTTCTTCGGTTAAATCAGGATAAGGGATAACATGGTGCACGATACAAGGCTGGTCTTCGGCAATTGAAATCGTCACCTCACCCGTATCCAAACCCAAGGCGTAACAGGCACGTATCGCCGCCATTTCTAGCTTGCTCCAACGTTTGGAATCACGATCGGGTTGATCTAGATTTGTCCAGATTGGTTGTGTTTGTATCTGTTCTCCTTCTTGCTCCTGACCTTGTAATTTTGCTTGTGCAGGGGATAATTTAATGATTTGAATCGCCTTTAATCTAAACAAGCTCACCTTGTAATACTGACAGTAATCGTTGGAATCCCGCACTTCTCCCCAATTGACCGCGACACCACTCTTAGACAATCGGTTTGTAATCTCCGTTTTCCCAACTGAGGCATTAATCCATGCACCACGATTAGTTTCCATCGAGACACCATAGACACCCTTAACCAATTTCTCTAAATTTAAATGCTTAAATGAAAACTGCAATTTGCTTTTGGTAAGCGAGTACACACGTAACTGCGGTGTATGTTGCTGACACAGATGTTGCAGCCTGCTGGCCTCTTGGACAGTTTTTACGTTCAAAATTATTGCAGGTATTTCCACCGACATTGTAATCCCTCACTTTTATGTATTAAGCCATCATCCAAACTTTATTTTCAAAATAAATATACATTTTTCCAAAAAAAGAGGGCGACCGCCCTCGACGACGCCGCCCCTGCCGCATATATTAGACTATAATCACTTAAGCTACACCGCTAAGGGCGGCTGTTACACTTACAACTCATCGTCGAGCAAATCAGGATCTAAGTCCTCATAGTCTCCATCCTCAGAAGCAAAATCAAAGTCCTTATCTTCAAAGTCGCCCCCCGGCACGACGAGGACATTGAGTTTTGTTTCAGCCACCAACTCAACTGCAAACTCTCTTTCAACACGAATGGCTACACGACCATCGCCAGAAATACTAGCTTCTACAGTGCTTGGTTCTTGTGTAGCCTCGGCAGAGACCTCAACCGATGATGAACGGTGTCTGGCGTCCAAGAAATGGAGCGGCACATTTTCTACATACGAAACCGTTTCCTTCGCTACTTCTGTCTGTGAGTTTTTGTCATAAGAGTACCAGATGTTGATATCGTAAGTACCAATAACCTCAATTCCGTCACCTGCCGCAACTGCTTCATATTGGTGATTGATGATCCATGCACCTAATATGCTCGCAGGCTTGTTGGGTGGTGTAACGGTATGTGTTACGGTAGAGAACTTACGACCTCTTCCACAGATCGCTTTCGTAATAATCTCTCTACTTTGATATTTCAATGACATGTTTAGAACCTCCTCCATACGTCTTTCACTTAAGTGTATGCAGGACATGGGCAAATGTTGATTATCTTTACAATAAAATTAAATGTTCTTATTTTTGAGCAGTAATATAACTGCTGGACAAGCTTATTTTTAAGATTGAATCGGCTTTTGAACAGATCCTTCCTATTTATATTATTGAAGAAAATAAAAATAAATGAATTCATGGAAAGTTAGCTTTACATTCGTTTCATTTAAGAGTATGATTTGAGTATGGAAAGCAAACTTTCCATTTAAGGAGGTGTATCGTGAAAAACCGGTTAGAAGAAATACGAAAGCAAAGAGGAATTAAACAGGAGGAGCTTGCAGCTACACTTGAGGTTTCTCGCCAAACGATCGGTTCATTAGAAAATGGTCGTTATAACCCTTCCATTACACTCGCGTTTAAAATTGCTCGATATTTTGGAATGTCAATTGAAGAGATATTTATTTACGAGGAAGAGGAGGATGGAAAATGAGAAAAAGTATAAAAGATTATTTTTTCACAGTATTAGGTCTTGTTATATTAGGCGTTAGTCTGTATTTGATAAAATCAGTTCCAGATCCACAAGGGATTATGCTTAGACTACCTTCTGTTTTAATTGGAATCGGTAGTGGTCTTTTTGGTGTTGGAATAGGTAATGTCATTTCACACAACGTAATGAAAAAAAATCCAAAGCTACAGAAACAGCATACAATTAACCAAAACGATGAACGTAACGTTACTATAAACAATCTTGCGAAAGCTAAAGCATTTGATCTCATGACCTTTATGTTAGGTGCTTTAATGTTGTCCTTTGCTATTATGGGAACAGAGATGACGTCTACCTTACTCTTAGTTGGTGCCTATCTATTTATACATGGCTATAAAATTTACTATATGTACGCATATAACAAACAAATGTAGGGATAACGCAAAAAAACGGAGTAAAGCGTAAGGGACTCCTCCCTATGGCTCTACTCCGCTTTTGTTGTTAACAGCACTTATCCATCAATCATTTAAGGATTGATCCAATTTCAATACCTTTGCAGGCTTTTTATGCTTTTTTGCAATCTGCAAGTACGTATCAAGTTCTCTACATAGTTGTAATAAGGTAGAACGAAGCTCAAATTCCTCTCTCGATGATGGCAGCTCCATTTTCTTAAAATATTGTTCTAGCTCATGTAGCATTTCTTCCGTTTGTCCCGTGTATACCTCATTTAGCACATCTTCACTTAACTGGTCAAATAACATCGCATTGACTTCACCTTGAGGCATCCGCTGATAAACACGAGACAACAATTCCAGCATATACTCTACACGTTCCAACTGTTGGCTACGCATGTAAAAATAAATACTCCACGTCTCATCTGGGTTCATCATCTGGTTTTCCAGTACGCGATGGGCAGTTAATCTTCCTTCCTCCACTCGCTTACTTGCCTCAATTAACTCTTTGCCATCCCACACATGATACGGATCACGTAAAGATGCAGCCATTTGTTTAAAAATGACCGCAAATAACGACTCGATTTCACTGCGTAGCTGTCTGAGCTTACTTTCACTTTTAGGCATATAAATAAAATTAACTAACGTCGCATACCCCAAGCCAATAATTAACAGCTCCACTTGAGTTAGCAAAATATGAAAACTGAGCGCTTCTCCCCCAAACACCCGAAAGACAACAACAGAGCTAGTCACAATGCCATCTTTAAAATGAGCTCTCGATAAAATAGGAAAGGCAATTAATATGTATACCGCTAATACCCAGAAATGAAAGCCAAGAAAATAGAACAAAACAAATGCCATTAGCAGCCCTAATAATGAAGCAAAAAAGCGGGACGACACCGTCATTAAGCTTCGTTTGCGCGTAACATCCACCCCTAAAATCGCCAGCAAGCCAGCGGATAAAGGCGCTTCAATGCCAAGTGCATCTGCTGTAAAAATAGCTAATAAGGTTGCAACAGCTGTTTTTATGACTCTAAACCCCATCTAAACCATCCTTTGATTAATGCTAATTATGGTGTAATGAATATTAACATGGTACTAAATTTAGTGGGGTTAAACAATGGGTTGTTCAAGGAATCTAGAAATACAACGTCGAATAGGAAGTATAGTTACTTCTGTTTCCGTTAACGGGTGCCTTTAAACGTAGGGTTCATTGTTTCTAGTAAGGAATAATTCAAAATTTTTTATAAAATTTTATTGAAATGAGGGAGAAATGTTGGAGGAAAATGAGTTATATGCTTATCACCTAGTTACTAAAAAGAAAATGTCGCTTGGACAGATAATATCCTTTGATGACAATCAAAAAAACACCTTATATCATTTCTTTTTTGAGAAAGAACGACGCAATGCCCAAGGTGAAGATTTTATCCAGATTCTATACGGTCATTATACAGATGAGGGCTTGAAGATGAGCAAAGAAGATGCAGATGTAGCGGTAAGTTATGTCGGACAAACGATTAGGGCGATTAGAGAAGTTATTGTTGAAATGGTTAGGCTGCAAGAATATCCTCAGTACCCTTCTAGATTATCATGCTTATACGCTACCAGAAGTTATGAAGATGCTTTGGAATGGAAAAAGATTTTTGACTCATACCATCGAAAAGTCTTACAGCTTGTTAAATTGCGAGTGATAGGAAGTTATTTTGAAGGAGACGGAGAACTTTTACCTAAGGAAGACGGAGCTTCCTTCTCTGTAAAGATCGAGCAAGCCAGAGAATACTGGAGGGGAAATGTAAAAAATGAGCTTCCTGAGCTATTAATAAACGGTAGAATTGAAGTCATCGAGATTGTTGAAGATTTTACTGACTAGCCAGTAGCCCAATCCCCTCATTATTTGTTATATTCATGCTCTAATAAGGAAAATAAGTAGGAATCATGAAACTTTCCTTTAGCCCATATATGTTCTCTTAAATGACCTTCTTTTTTCATTCCTATTTTACTTAAAACCTGTGCGGATCCAACATTAGCAGGACGACACGTTGCATATACTCTGTGTACTTTAAATTGTTCAAACGCTAACCTTAACAATGCTCTTGATGCTTCACTTGCATAGCCGTTGCCCCAGTATTCTGGATTAAAGCAATAACCGATCTCAGCATTTAAATCTTTCATATAAATTCCACATCCACCTATGAATTGGTTGGTTTCTTTTAATATGACTGCCAATTCAAAATCAGTTCTCTTTGTAGATTGCTGCTTTTTAAGTTGTTGATTCACATACGATTTAGTATCATCTTCATTGTTTGGTCCCCAAAGCATGTACTCTGTTACTTTAGGATTAGATGCATATACATGCACATCTACCCAATCATTTATGATAAGATCACGAATGATTAATCTTGAGGTTTCAATATGTATCATGAGTTCTCCTCTTTTCCTTTTTCAATTGCCTGAATATCTTGATCTGTCAAATAATCGCTCTCATCATCTAATTGGTTTTCAAGTAACCAAGATAAGAAGCTCTTAGCCACAACTTTATTTTTGTCATTAAGATGATTCAAAATTTTTTGAAGTTCGTCATTTGGGATGCTCATTATAGAACCCTCCTCATTATCTAATCAAACTTATTATACTTCAGAGTAATTATTCGTTCCAAAAATTCTATTCCTTCCACAGTCTTGTTACCTCTTTTAGTTCCAAATCCTCAAATTCCATCTTATATATGTCTGGTTTGCTTAATTGATTCAAAAAATCAAAGTCATAATCTTGATCAAAATAATTCATCATTAAAGTCATGACCAGCCCATGGGTCCCAACTGCTATTTTCTTTCCTTTATGCTCATTTAAAATAGATTCCAAAATTGCAATAGCTCTTTTTTGACACTTTGCATTTGACTCTGCACCCGGCAAAAAATAATCAGGGTTTTTAAAGCCCTCTCTTATACTAGCCATTAACTCTTCAAACTCAATCATTTCTGCCCCAAAGTCAAATTCACGAAGATCTTCAAATGTTTCCACCTGTAAGTTTAAATGCATCGCCAATCCCTCAACGCTCAGTATTGCTCTAGCATAGGGACTGGATATAATCTTGTCTATTTTTTCATTTATAAGTAGCCCTGTTACTTTTTCAATATCGGCCTTGCCTTTAGGCGTAAGTCCTCTTGTTCTCTCCGTTCCTTCATCGTACGGTGATTCAGCATGCCTAACCATATAGATGTTTGTTTTCATAAAGCGCCTCCTTTGAGGTCATATGTAATATTTCTCTTCAACTCTTTCAGTTTTATCTCTGAAATCAGTATATTTTTTCTGACCAAGTATAGTTATCCTTCCATCATTAATATAACTAAGCAGTCTCTTTCCTTCCTTTAATATCTCCTGTTTTTCTTGCTTTAAAAAGACTTCTCTGTTCCTCAAATCCTCTAACTGTTCATCGAAATCATAAATAATATATTTAAGAGCTATAATTCTAAAAAAAGAATAACCTTCACTATATTTATCATATATTTGCGAACATGAATGAATAAATTCGTCCTCTTCTGAATATATCAGCGTCGTTAATAGATCCTTAATTCTAAATTCCTCATAGGATTGAAATTCAAGAATTCTGATAAGACAATTTTCCAACTCATCTGTTACAAATTTTGATTTATAGTTGAGGTTTATTAGTGTAAAGTAATCCTCTTTCCCTAAAACATATTCAAGTTCATCTTCGTTGTCATACAGCCATTGCTCAAAGTCTAATATTGATATTTCGTTTCTCAATACCGAAAGTAAGCATTCCCTGATTAGTTTCATAAACATCACCTACACTTCTTCAATTTCCAAAACCTCCTAGCTTCATCCTACTATTATAGGAAATCTATCACCTTTTTCTGTAAAAGTCCATGCCACTTCATATGTAATCATGATCCTTTAAATTTTATCTTATAAGCACAAAATTAGTTTTACACGGGTTTTATTGACTTTATATTTTTACCCCGGTATAATTAATGAAAGATTTATAGGAGGACTGTAGGATGAATAATGACAATACCAGCTTTAACTTTACGGCATTTATGGGAACATCTATGGTTGCAACAGGTTCATTACAGCAAGTTATATCAAGTGTAAAGGATACATTGGAAGAACGTGATTTAATGCAGGTGCTTATTTTTAACGATACAACTGGAAAACAAATTGATGTTGATTTTCGGGGAGACACTGATGCTGTATTAGAAGGATTAAAAGAACATCTTGGTATTTTTCCAGATGCAGTACTAAACGATAATACTCCTCGCCGCCCTGGTCGTCCTAAGCTTGGTGTTGTTTCCGGTGAGGTTACGTTGCTGCCACGTCATTGGGAATGGCTTAAAAGTCAACCAGGTGGTGCTTCGGTAACCATAAGAAAGCTAATTAATGAAGCACAACGAACTGGAGGCACACAAGGAAAAGTAAGAGCAGCGCAAGAAGCAACCCATCACTTCATGACAGCCATGGCTGGAAACTTCCCGCAATATGAAGAAGCTCTTCGCTTTCTCTATGCAGGCGATTCTGATCGTTTTCACCAAAGCATCAAAGCGTGGGCACCAGATATCAGAAACCATATTCATAAAATGGCTGTTGATGCGTTTCCTGAGCAATAAATTTGAATAAAAACAGATAGGGTACCAGAAAAATTGGAGGAATATAGAAGATGAACATCTTAAGAGTGAATAATGTAGAATTGGCCTATGACAGCTTTGGAAACGAAAATAATGAGGCAGTGATTTTAATTGCTGGTCTTGGAACACAGATGATTCGCTGGACTTCTACCTTTTGCTATAGTTTGGCAGAGAAGGGGTTTCGAGTGATTCGATTTGACAATCGTGACGTTGGATACTCAACACATTATAATCAAAAAATAGATTTTGAAGCCTTGGCAGCTACACTCATGTCTGGGCAACAGCCGGAAATTCCTTATACTCTCGATGATATGGCTAGAGACTGTATTGGTCTGCTTGATGCCCTTTCCATTGGTCAGGCGCATGTCGTAGGCAGGTCAATGGGCGGGATGATCGCTCAAATCGTCGCAAGTCAATACCCTAAGCGAGTTTTATCGCTTACCTCAATCATGTCTAGTTCTGGTAATCCAACTCTTCCCCAAGCTTCTGCAGATGTCATGGGGTTGATGACGAAACCAGCACCAAACCCATTTGAGGATGAAGCAGGATTTCTAACACACAGCCTTTCTTTTGCAAAACGAATTTCAGGTACTGGTTATCCATTTGAGGAGGAGCAATACAAAGAACTCATTTTAGAGGAGGTTAAGCGAGCATATGATCCTGGGAGCGTTGGGCGGCAAATTGCTGCGATTGCTGTCTCGGGTGATCGTCGTTCACGGCTGGCTAATGTAAAAGTACCCGCACTGGTCATTCACGGAACCGAAGATCCCTTATTTGTGCCCGCATGTGGGGAGGACACGGCATCCGCTATTCCAGACGCTGAATATATGCAGATTGAAGGAATGGGACACGATCTACCACATCAACTTTACGATGTCGTGATTGAGGCAATTATACGAACGGCTCGTAAGAAACGGTAGGTAAGTTTTGAACATTCAAATCGTAGTTTAAATCCATTTATGAGATAACAATTGGAATGAGAATTAATTCAAGTAATTCAAAAAAGAATTTTTAGAAGACGTTGTTTGCGCAGCGTCTTTTTACTCTCTCCTTGAAATTGAAGATGGTAACAAATATTCTACGCATCAAGTTCTTAATATTGTTTTTATACCATTTTTCAAATCTTCAAATATAGGTTTTTGCACTATATTTATTTCCTCAATATTAATATCTTCTAGGAATTTAAATTCAAGCCTTAAAGATTCATCATTGTCATCATTATAAATAAGTCTGTTACCCTCAAGAACTTGCCCATTTAAATCGGCTTTAGCATTAAATAAAAACATGACAAAAACAACTTCATTCCCATCTGGGTACCTATACTTCATACGAGGACCACTGTATACGGTATATAAATTGTATTCTTTTATTTTTAATCCTGTTTCTTCATATACTTCACGGATCATTGTCTCTTCAATAGATTCACCAGCACCCATTCCTCCACCAGGAAGTCCCCAATCACCATAATCGGATCTTCTTTGAAGCAATATCCTATTTTGTTCGTCTAGTATAATTGCTCCACCCGTTACTATAATTTTCACCTTTTAGTCTCCTAACTGTGCTATAGATAAACATAATTAGTTTGGAACCCTTGTTTACTCAATTGAATCTTATTGTAAAATTTTATTGTATCGTCCCAATAATAAGCCTTCTTACATCTGAGATTTTGTTAGGCATATCTGGAATACAATGATTTAATATATCTAACAAAGCAATGATATCCTCTAGTTTAGAGATCAGTCTCCAATTTTCATTTAAATACCCACCTGAACCCATGTAAGATTGAATAAAATGACGTTCAAACAAGGAGTTACTATTTTCATAACGAAGCATATTTCCAATATCGACATAACGTCTTCCTGCAAATGCAAATTCCCAATCCAATACGGCCGACACTTCAACCCGATTCGAATGATCCAGCATCAATATATTAAGTCCATTAAAGTCAGAATGAACTAGAACTGAAGGCTCATCAACTTCAGACAATAATGAACTATGCTGAAAACAAAATGCTCGAACCTTTTCTGTCACTTCTGTTCCTAACCAACGGCCAGCTGCTCCTTCATCAAGACTTTCTGAAATAAAAGAATTAAACTCATCTGTATCCATAGTAAAAGGATCAACGATTGAAAGATCTCCTGCCAAAGAGCCTGAACATTGAAATGTATGAGCATGTATGCGAGCTAACACACTCCCAACAGCATCTGCAGCTTGCACAATTTGGCGTTCATCCCCTTTTTGCAAAATATCTCGTAACAGCACCCCCTCCTTCCACTCTAGTAAAGACCAATCATAATCTACTATATTTCGTGTTGTATCAAAGTAAACGTAGTCAGCTACAGGTACAATTCCGCTCAATCTATCAGCTATTGCTTTTTCTTTTGATGCAACTTCTACATCACCATTTGAAATTCTTAAAATGAAAGGTGAAGCTATCCCCTCGACTTGCACTTTATAAATACCGCTGCTTAGGCCAGTTTCTGTTCTTTCAATCTTGACGAGTTGTCTATTTTTAAACACCTGATTAATCATAGTTCTGATGCTCTCATCATTAATATTTAGCTTTTTGCTTGATCGTTCCCAAGAATCCTTCATGATGTTTATCTCCTAACTATTTATAATGGGTAATTTATGGTGGTGAATTTTGTTTCTATTAAAGGAAATCTAGCATCTTAATCTTGAAAAGTCCATCTAATGATATCTGATTTAAATATTTGCAAAATAATAAATTTTAAGACTTGCACCTACAGTTACTGGAGGTTTTATAATTTAATTATATTTCAAGAAAGGAAGTGATGTTATGTATTCTTCTTTAGTGGTTGCTTTAATATTATTTGTGCTTTGTCTTCCTGGCATATGGCTAATGAGTAAAAACTCAGTTGCAGACTTTATTGCGCAATCAAAAGGCAGCATTTCTGAAAGGAATTTTTTTATTTTAAACTTTTTGGTCATGACAATTTTTATAAATCTATCCATATCAGCAGGGATTTATTTTGGAAGTAAAATCGGACTTAAAGATTTATTTTTAGAAGGTATCGGTAATGGGAACATCATCCTAATCAATTTGTTACAACAGGTGGGGGTTGGTACTGTCGGTGGGATAATATGTGGATTGGTATGGGTTGTGAGCTATTATAAATTCATTCGAAACCGAATGGATAAGACTTCTGTTCAAGCCTCAGAGCAACTAAGACAACAACTTGGTCTTACGGTACAGATCACTTCAGGTGGGATCGTAGAAGAGATAATATTCCGTTGGGGGTTACTAAGTTTAACCATGTGGGCCGTGCTAAAACTAATTCCCTCTGAAGCTATAGCGTTTTGGGCTTCTATTCTTATCACTGGAATCATATTTGGTTTAGCCCATTTACCTGGATACGTCGAAAAAGGCTTCGTTATATCACCATTTTTAATTTTTGTAATGCTATATGGAAATTTATGGGTTTCCATTGTGTGTGGATACCTTTTCTGGAAATTCGGCATTATTGCCGCTATCCTTGTTCACATGCTATTTCATGTGGTCTGGTATCTATGCGAGCTTAAAAACAAAGGCAAAAATGAAAGGGAGACAATAAATTACTCATGAAGTTAATAGAATATATTTTACTTTGTACTACCATTTTAGGTTGGATCCTCGTGCTTTGGTCAGGTTCTCAGTTACGTCCACTTAGAGCACGTATAATTGTTGCTATTTTACTTGTAACACTGCTTTTACATATATTTATTGAAAACTGGCGTTTGGCTATGATCCCAGTATATCTCTTTTCAATCTCACTCATGATATATAGCTTATTTAAGAAATCTAAATTAACTTCATGTCCTCCAAAACGAATTAAAACAATTTTACTCAGCTTCCTGTCTTTACTTGCTGGAATGCTATGCTGGGGAATAGCGAGTGCACTGCCTCTATTTCAATTCACTAAACCAAGTGGGCCTTATTCTGTAGGTGTTATGGACTACACCTTGACTGACCCTGATCGTAAATTTGCAAATGGGGCCCATCGCCAATTAAATGTACGCATCTGGTATCCTGCTAGTGATGAAGGTACAATTTCTGCTACCTATATTCCACAAGCCGACTTATGGGCGAAGGTAATTAGGCAAGAATATGGAGTATTTTGGTCGCTATTACTCAACAGCTACCGACATCTGGAACTGCCTGCGCAATACGCTGCTCCTTTCTATAAAAAAAGTGGTAGCCTTGATAAGCTTCCTGTCGTTTTCTACTTGCATGGCAATCAACTTGGTGCCGGCTTTACTAGTACTTTCCAAGCACTTGAATTGGCAAGCCAAGGTTATATAGTGATTGCGCTTGAGCATCCTGGTACAGCATTTTTAAGTGTATTTGATGAAAAAAGCTACATTACATTTACGCAAGCATTTAAAGGATTGCCTGATAACTTTAATGCCCATAATACAGCTTCCCTTTCAATCATTAGAGAGATGCAAGCTGATGTTCAATTTGTACTAGATTATTTACAGCATATTGAAGACAATGAGCCAAATTCACCCTTCTCGCGTGTAATGGATTTTAATCGAATTGCATTGATTGGTCATTCCTTCGGAGGGGCAGCGGCAGCACACATACTTACGAATACATCATTTGCAAAAGTCGCTATCAATCTAGATGGCTATCTTTATGGGGAATATCCTGATAAAGCTCTGGAAGAGACTCAACTAAAGCCACTGCTGATTTTAAATGGTGGACTTGAAATTAAAGGTTTAGAAGAAACAATGACAGGCTTGGAGAAAGAGCGGATTATACGCCATCGTCTATTAGGGAAGGAGGGACTTGAGGTTACCCTCCCAGAAGCTGGACATCTAAGCTTCACTGATATTCCCCTCTACTCACCGCTATTAAAGCCACTCGCCCCAGATATTAGAGAGCAACACCGCTTAATTAACGAGCATACGTTAAAATTTCTGGAACAGCATTTATAGCACTGTAGCAATGATAAGAGTAAGTGACTGAACAATGTTTGACAAAAAAGAAGAGCAGGAAAATTCAAAATTGTTTTTCCCTCTCTTCTCTATTAAACTGTTTCCCCCTAAGAAGCCTTTTATGATCCTCGAACTTCAATCCTGGAGACTCGTTATATCCATTTCCTCCATCGCTTGATTGCGATCAAAATCCACATAAATCTTATTAATCTTTTCACTACTTTTTTCTACAATAAAGCGCATCTCATAGTTCTCTATCTTCAAGTTGTAGCTGTCTTCTGCTTCACCATTATAGGTTTGTTCCATATTATCTCCATAGACCTTTTTTAGTTTGTCTAAATGATCTCCAACAGCGATGCCTCTTTTAGTTGGAATATTTTTTAATTCTACAGAGACTATGCGACCAGTTTTAAGTGTTTCATTGTATAAATAATCGAATAGGAAATCTGCTTTATTTTTGTTTGGATAGGAGACTTGTAACCAAATAAAACTGGTATTATTACTTTTGCCTGATATAATATGCTTACTATTTTCAGTTTCTTTCCCAATTGGAATAGAAAGCTTAGCAGACAGTACTTTTAGAGGAGTACGATCATTTAATATGAAACCATTGTAATTTATATCTAGGTCTTCTAGTGAAAATGGGGCTATTTTAGAGTTATCAGTTGGGATGTTTTCAGTTGGATTTTGCTTTGACTCTAATTCTTGTTTAGCTTGTTGATTCACTCCGCTGTTACTGATTGTTTTAGTGTTTGACCTACTTGGATCATTTTTGATTGAATTACTGTTGCAGCCTGACAGTATTATGAGAGTACAAAGAATTAGAACTTTGAAGGATAAAAAAAATCTTTTATTTATCATAGATATATTTCTCCTTCTAATGGTTTTACTGAACAACCTTCATTCATGAAGCTAAACTTAATTAAACCATTAACCACAATGATCTCAAAACTATAGATGTCTTCCTCGCCCTTCCTTAGTATAGATAAATCAATGACTTCCCATTTTATGTCTTTCATTCTATTTTCCTATGTGTACTTTTCTTCTGCTATATAATTAAATTTTAAAGATGTTAACCCGATATCCAATAGTATCTCTTCCTTGATTAATCAATGCATTTTACATAAATATTTTTATATATACCAACTAGATACTCCTTTTATTCTATTCTCTCTTCCATACTACATCTTCATATGAAAGTACTTCACCGGAAATTCCATCTATTGCTAGCATGTTACCTTTAAGTTCTTCTCCACCACGTACTAGCTTAAGCAAGTACGTCCCTAAACTTGTAATGCTCCTAATTGATGACCTGTAAGTCAATATAATATTATTATCAATAATCTCACCAGTGAAGTTCAGCCTTCTTGTTCTAATGTCTTCTGCCTTTAAAGTATTAGTGTATCTTGCGATTATCTCTCCTGAAAGCTTATGTCCCTTTTGTGAAACAAGAATGCTTAACTCACATTTGAAATTTTCTGGTGTCAACTGAACAGTAGATTTCCAACTACCTGCAATGAGGACTCCTTTATATACAATAGATTCAAACCAAGGAGCTATTACATATAAAAACATCTTAACTATTATCCATAATATAAATGATGTCAGAATTCCACTTACAATTCCAATTACAATTTCCACTTTGATATACCTCCAAAGTATTCAATATTTGCATTTGATTTCTGCAAAAGTTCCTTTATTGCTGACGTTCAATTTAGTTAAATGTATGTGATAGGGCGACGATATATTTCGAAGTGTTCCTCTGAACAAGCTTTTGCAGACTGAGGGCTAAATGGTCCGATGCGTGAATGCTATGTTTGCAAAGTAAATTATAACCTATATAGAGCAATTACATTTATTGAAACGTTAGGAAAGACTACCGTAGAGTGAACACCAATTTGACTACTTAGCTGAGTAAACATATCTGTCATACCTTGAACCATCTGGTCTATTTTACCTTCAGCAACCTGCGGAAAACTAACAGAATCTTTTCTTTCTTCTTTTGGAATTTTACAAACCTGTGCCAGTAGTCTCCAATCTTGGTCAGGAGAAAACCCATATTTAAATAATAAATCTTGTTTAGTGTCAATTAAAAACGACTCATTGATTGGCCCAACAAACTTAACATCTTTCTCAGAGGCACACTTAGAACGAGCCATTATATGAAGTGGAATATTGGTCAAACCTCCTCCGACCATCTCTTTCATAAGACTTATTATTGCGTTAATCTCTAATGGATTTGAATCTGCACCAAAAAGTCCTTTCATTGAATCAAGCCCAAACTGGATAGGTGTCTCAGTAATTAATTGTAAAGCTTCATCTGCTGTATGTCCTTCTTTAATAAGAACTCTTACCATTTCAGCAGCTTGAACCTGATTCATCATTTCAATGAACTTTTCCAAAGCGGAAGCCACACTACCCAAGTAAGAAACATCTTCAATTTTTGTTCTACAAGTTAATTCTATAAAATCTCCTGGTTTAAGTGATTCATATAATTTGCCCCTTGGCTTCCAGTCATGTGATTTATAAATATCGAGGTCTTTCAACAACTTATTCTCTTTTAAAGCATCAATAAGAAGTGAAAATTGGTAATGACTTAGTATTTTAGTTTCAGAATTCTCTATATTATTTGAATTAATGCTAAGAAAGTTTGGTGAGGCTTCTCCAGAAAGATTTAACTTTGTCTTGAGAACATTAGCTATCAATGTTTGTATCAATCCGGATGTCTCATCACCGATTGATATTTCCCCGGTTACACCTCCTTTTAAGTTCAAAGCATTTTGATTTGTTTTAGCACTCACTTCTTTCTCAATAATACTGTCAGTAATCCCCCCCATTAACTGAGAACCAATTGACAAAACCCTAGACTGATCAAGATAAATAAAATCTCTCACATCGTTTTTCATTTTATAACCTCTATTCATATAATTGATATTGCCTATTTCCTATTTACGAAGTTTTACATACATCCCATTCAAGTTAAATCTAATATATAATTTCTGTTTATTATCTAAACACTCACTCAGATTAGTACAAATTGTAGTTCACTCGCATCACATCTACCCACTTATGTATAACTCAAATTCTCTATATTTCCTCCACTTTAAAAAAACTATTATACAGCATCCCCCACCCCAGTATACCTGTTTTTCAAATTACAGGAAATAAAAATCCATAAAAAAAGAGCCCTAAGACGGATATCCCATCTTAAAACCCATTTCTTCGCTTTATATTAATTTTTTGTTCACTATCCTCCTTCACAATCTCACTCATCCCCACAACCCCTACGACTGCCTAACCAACTTCTTTTCCACATACACCACCAGCTGGTACATCCCCGTTGCTACGATCGCAATAATGACCAAGCTTGCCATGACAAGCGTAAAATTAAACACCTGAAACCCATAAACGATCAAATAACCAAGTCCGATTTTAGCGACTAAAAATTCCCCAACAATGACGCCTACCCAAGCCATACCGACATTTACTTTAAGCGTAGAGACGATGGTGGGAAATGAGGCTGGCAAGATAACCTTTCTAAATTCCTGCTTGCGTGTTGCGCCAAAGCTACGAACGACCTTTACCAGATTGACATCAACCTCGTTAAAGCTGTTGTAAACCACCAATGTCGTGACAATGACCGTTATCGATAAGGTGGTGATAACAATCGCCGTAAAGCCTGCGCCAAACAACACGATGAAAATCGGACCTAGCGCCACCTTCGGCATACTGTTAAACACAACCATATACGGATCTAACACTTTACATAAAAATGGTGACCACCATATCATCACTGCCAAAATTGTACCTAGCAACGTCCCGAATATAAAGCCAACGGCAACCTCACCTACCGTCATAAATAAATGCGGCCAAAGCTCCCCACTCACAACATCCTTCACAATTTGTCCGCCGATTTTAGAGGGATAACTAAAAATAAGGACATCAATCCATTTTAGCTGACCCGCAATTTCCCATAAGGCAGTAGCAATAAATAATATGGCAAATTGAACCGACCATACGGCATGACGTGTACGTCTTTTTTTCCTCATGTGGGCGTTATATTGCTCATCTAGCCATGCCTGACGCCCATCCGTATCCCGATTTATATCATGATTACCGTCCATCATATGCCCTCCCTCTCATGATCGGCTTCAAGCTCCGCCCATATTTCATGAAATAGCTCATTAAAGCCCTTTTCTTTACGTGCATAAAACGGGGCAATTTGAGCGATATGAGAAGGGATTTTAAAGGATTTTCGGATTTTCCCTGGCTTTGCGCCTAACACAATGACACGATCACTCATCGCAATCGCTTCAGATAAATCATGCGTCACTAAAATGCCGGTTTTTCTTCTTTTTTGCAAAATGTCTACAACAAGATCCTCCAGCTGTAGCTTCGTCTGATAATCTAACGCCGAAAATGGTTCATCCAGCAGTAATAAATCAGGATTGGTTGCTAATGTCCGTACTAAAGCTACTCGCTGACGCATTCCCCCTGACAGTTGATGAGGGTGAAAGGAAGCCGTACCTCCCAGCCCCATTCCATCAAGCAACTCCTGCGTAAAAGCGATGTTCTCAGGTGTTAATCTCCCTGTTAATTCTAGCCCAAGCACGCAATTATCTAAAATCGTTCTCCACGGAAATAAATAATCTTGCTGTAGCATGTATCCAACCTCTGCACAAGGGCCTACTACCTTTCTGCCATGGACCAATACGTCTCCACTGGAAGGAGATATTAATCCGGCAATGAGCGATAACAATGTCGTTTTACCACTGCCGCTAGGCCCAACCAGACTGACAAATTCACCTGGCTCTACCGCTAAATTAATATTTTCCAGCGCCAGAACTGCTTCACGCTGACTGACATATACAAGATCCACATGTCTCATTTCAACAACAGAATTCATCCTGACGTGCTCCTTCCATGACATATTATGGGTGCCTATTTACCGCATTTTTAGCAAAATCATTATTAACGAGCTTTTCCATCGGCACTCGTTCCTTTAGCTCCCCTGCGTTTTCCATAACATCGAGCAAATTGTTCCATGCCTTTTCAGATAACATTGGGGTAGCAGCATAGGATTGCTGTGTTAAATACCGTTTAATTGCACTTGCCAATACAACAGGATCGCTATCCTTAAAGTGTGGGGCAATCACCTTTGCTGTCTCCTCAGGAGAATGAAGTACAATCCATTTCTGAGCTTTTTGAATCGCATTTGTAAATTTCTGAATACTTTCTTTATTTTTATCAATAAAGCTTGCTTTCGCCATATAGACGGTATAAGGCAACTGTCCACTTTCAGTACCAAAGGAGGCAACGACATGTCCTTTTCCTTCTAATTCGAAAATCGAAGCCTGTGGTTCAAACAACTGGACAAAGGCCCCGGTGCCTGATGCAAACGCAGCCGCAATGTTAGCAAAATCGATATTTTGGATGAGCTTCAAATCCTGCTGAGGGTTGATTCCATGCTTCTTTAACGTAAATTCACTCGTCATTTGTGGCATGCCACCCTTGCGTTGCCCTAGGAAATCCTTATTTTTAAGATCCTCCCATGCAAAGTTCGGCATATCTTCTCTAGACACTAAAAATGTACCGTCCGTTTGAGTTAGCTGTGCAAAATTAATGACAGGGTCCTCGGCTCCTTGTTGATATACGTAAATCGATGTCTCTGAACCAACCAGCGCAACATCAATGGCTCCTGACAGCAAAGCAGTCATCGTTTTATCTCCACCCGCTGTCGTTTGCAGCTTTACCTCCAAGCCTTCCTCAGCAAAAAAGCCTTGTTCAAGCGCTACATATTGTGGTGCATAAAATACGGACCTTGTTACCTCCCCTAACCGAATTACGGTTTTACCATTATCTCCCGAACAACCCGCAATTAGCGTAGCAAGCATCGTTATTGCAATCACAATTCCAAACACACCTTTTTTCATTACAATCACCTCCTGTAATCTAGAGTAATCATGATGTATTTCCAATTTAATGCTCCATCATATGCCACGAATCTTAAAAGCGTTATAAGGACAAATACCACGATTTTAAGGACAATATACAGAAAGAGCAAAAACACAAACAAATCCTATGTACAAAAAAAGGATGTACTCCATCCTAGAGATGAAAGCACATCCTTATTTTTAAATTTTAAAAATTAAAATCCACTTAAAGCCCATAAATCTTAAAGCCCATAAATCCCTTTATACTTTTGCTCTAAATAGTCTGCTAAATAAGTAGGGTTTAGGGGTTCACCTGTCACGCCTTCAATGAGTTCGGATGGTGTACGGCTCTTGCCATATTTATAAATTTTATCAATCAACCATTCACGAATAGGTGCGAAGTTGCCCTCTCCTACCCACTTCTCAAACTCAGGTAATTCCTTCATCATCGTATTCGCAAATTGAGCGGAATACATATTCCCTAACGCATAAGAAGGGAAGTATCCAAATAGCCCTGCTGACCAGTGCACATCCTGCAATACGCCAACACCATCGTTTGGCGGCGTTATGCCAAGATAAGCTTGATATTTTTCATTCCACACGCGTGGTAACTCACTTACTGGCAACCCTTCGTTGAAAATCATTTTTTCGATTTCATAACGAATGATGATGTGTAGGTTGTACGTTAATTCATCGGATTGAATCCGGATCAAGGAGTTTTTGACTGCATTAATCGCCTTGAAAAATTGATCCAATGGTACTTCGTTTAATTGCTCAGGGAAGTGCTTCTGCAAATCGCCATAGTACCGTTCCCAGAACGGACGGCTACGTCCAATCATATTTTCCCAGAAGCGAGATTGAGATTCATGAATGCCCATTGAGGTTCCTTGACCAAGTGGTGTACGCGCTAACTCATCACTTACATTTTGCTCATAAAGTGCATGTCCACCTTCATGTAAGGAGCTGAACAACGCATCCACAACATCATCTTCAATGTAATGCGTCGTAATTCTAGCATCCCCTTGATTTAGAGTGGTTTGGAATGGATGCATACTTTCGTCTACACGTCCCGCTTCAAAGTCATAACCGATTTGCTCCAAAAGGAACAAACTAACTTTTTCTTGCTGCTCCTTCGGGAAAATGTTGTGTAAAAACTCTGTATCTGGCTTATGTCCATGCTCACTAATCGCAGTTACAACAGGCACGAGACGGTCACGTAATTGACCAAATACTTGATCGACCTTTTCTACCGTAAGACCAGGCTCATACATATTAAGCAACGTATCATAGCGGGTATCCTTAACACCCCAGTAATCAATAAACTCCTGAAGCTTCGCTACGATCTTGGTCAAATATGGCTCAAAGCCCACAAAATCGCCACTTTCCTTGAAGTCCTCCCACAATGTTTCTGAATTTGCGGTTAGTTCTACATATTCCTTGTACTTCTCTTCAGGAATTTTTACGCTACGATCGTATTCTTCCTTTGCATCCTTCACAATGCGCTGCTGTGTATCACTTAATTGCTTAAATGCATCGTCTTCTAACAACTGGGACAAATACCCACCCATCTCCGCTGACGTTTGCAATTTAAATGCTTCTGTAGATAATAAGCCAATTGTTTCGGAGCGTGGCGCTGCTCCTTTTCTTGGCGCACCTGTTCTTAAATCCCATGCCATTAAAGCAACAGCTTCTTGATAACTACTAATTTTTGACAATAAAGCCGCAAAAGAATCCCATACTGCTATAACATTTATAGCCATATCACGTTTCACTCCTCAAAAAAATTTATGTACCCTACTTGATGATACTGATTACAAACCGTATAATCAAATTTTGAAATGAGTTTTATCACATTTTACTATTTTACTACATCTATTTAGGAGGGGATAGTCCCATGAGCAACCTTAATGAAATCCTGGAATACAATCAGCAGTTTGTACAAAACAAGGAATATGAAAGTTATATGACAGACAAATTTCCGGGTAAAAAGATGGCGATTGTCACCTGTATGGATACCCGCCTAGTAGAACTATTGCCACGGGCAATGAATTTGCGTAATGGTGATGCTAAAATTATTAAAAACGCTGGTGCTGTTATTTCCCAGCCTTTTGGTAGTGTTATGCGAAGTGTTCTTGTTGCAATTTACGAGCTTAAAGCAGAGGAAGTATTTATTGTAGGTCATACAGGCTGTGGTATGGCTGCGCTTGATTCTAACCGAGTGATCTCCTCTATGCGCGAGCGAGGCATCTCTGAGGATACGCTAAGCACATTAGAGAACTCAGGGATTAAGCTACAAAAATGGCTTCATGGCTTTTCTAATGAAAAAGAAGGAATTATTGGCACGGTTAATATTGTGAAAAAACATCCACTTCTACCTGCTGGTATTCCTGTTCACGGGTTGTTAATTGATTCTGCAACTGGTGCGCTTGAGCTTGTTATTGATGGGTATGAGCAATAAGCTAGCCATTTTTAAGATGCCGATTTCGTAAAGCGTATTAGTATGAGAGTAACATAATTTATAACAATAAATCTAAAGTAATTAAAGCTGGAGTAACATAGCAAGCCGTATTGACCTCATCAAACGTATGGGTGTCTTGCGGCTTGCTTTTTATATATAAAATTGGCTAAGCTATAGTTTAACGAATAAAAGTAGTACGGATATGAACATAGATTCTACTATGGCTATACATACAACATAGATTGGAAATGGAGTTGAGCATGAAATGAATTCGAATATGGAGATTACAGCCAAGCTTGAAACAGTAATGAACAGCTTAGTACTTGACCTTACTGAGTTAAAGGTTAGAAGCTGCCTTATTGCATATCAAAACACTTTGCTTATGGAGCATTACAGAGAATCGCAGTTGAAGCAGGAAATTGCTAAAATTAATTCATGTACGAAAAGTATTGTGTCTGCATTAGTTTGCATCGCGATGGATAAAGACTTGCTGCCACCACCTGAAACACCGATCTCCTCCTTCTTCCCACAGCTCCAACATGATCCAGATCCACTAAAAAGGGAGATCACTATCAAACACCTACTCACAATGAGTGCTGGCTTTAGATGGCAGGAATTTAAAGGGATTAACTCCTTTCCTAACATGATCAAAACCGCAAATTGGTTAGATTATACCTTATCACAGCCATTAGCTCACGCACCAGGTACATATATGGAATACAATTCAGGTTGCTCCCAGCTGCTTTCAAGTCTAATTTCACAAGCTGCGGGCTGTACAACAGCAGAGTTTGCAGAACAATATTTATTTGGACCTCTAGGTATCGACAATTACGAATGGGAATATGATCCCCAAGGGCTTCACACAGGTGGTTTTGGCTTAAAGCTAAAGCCAGAGGATATGTTGAAATTTGGACAGTTATTTCTAAATTTAGGGGAGTGGCAAGGCAAGCAGCTCATTAGCGCAGATAAGGTCAAGCGTGCTACCACCCCATTTATAGATACCAATGCCCCAAGAAGAGGACAATATGGGTGGCATTGGTGGGTGGACAGCTATGTACCAGAGGCAGATAAGGTAGTTGATAGGGTCAATAATACGGGGGGCAATTCAGTTCACAGTGGTGAAAATCAACGCACTACCAGTATGACTTTAGATTATTATTATGCTTTAGGCTTTGGTGGACAAAATATTTTTGTGATCCCCTCCCTTGATCTAGTCGTCGTCATTACGCGTGATCAGACAAAACGGGGCAAGCCACCTGTGGATATTTTCCGCCAGTATATTGCCCCAAGGATTAGTATTTGATTACAAACTGATCACATAATGTAGTGAGCTTCTCCCTTTGAGCTAATTTTTGTAACCAAACCTCTGGAATCGCGTTTAGCCCATATTTTAGCCCTGCCATCGTTCCAGCAATAGCGGCAATCGTATCGGTGTCTTCGCCAAGATTGACAGCCTCCAATACGGTCCCTTTATAGCTGTCATGCTTGAAAAAACACCATAACGCCGCTTCAAGCGAATGAACAACATAACCATCTGATTTCACTTGCCCTTCTTCCCAAGTTAAGAAGCTTTGATTAAAGATGGCTTCATAATGATGAAATTCTTTCCCATATTGAGATTCTGTACGTAAATGAGTGTTGCAGAACGAAATTGCCTTCTCTAACGCGTTAATTGGAAGATCATCACGAATTAATCCCATTAGAAACGTGATGTAAAAAATACAGCCAAGATGAGATCGAGCATGACGATGAGTCACCTCACACCACTTCTCAACCATTTGTTTAATTTTAACGGATGAGTCCTCAGCTTGAAGCACGAAAGCTAGCGGTGCAATTCGCATTAATGCACCATTTCCATTGTCACTCTCATGTGATCCCCCACACCGATGAGCAGGTGCACCGTGAGTATATCGAAAGATGGCGTCATCCGTTGCTCTGCCAATATCAAACATTTCACCATAAGGGGTCCAGTAGCCCTGTTCCTTGTAAGCAACAAATTTTTGCATCAACTCATCTTGCCCTTGGTTATGAATTAAATTTTCAATTAAGCACATCGTTAAAGAGGTATCGTCCGACCATGTCCCTGGAGGTTGATTGTATGTACCGTAACCAATCATGTCGTCAACATAGTAGGTTGATCTTGCCCTGAACTCCATAGGCACTCCTAACGCATCTCCGACTATTCCCCCAAATATTGCCGATTTAAATTTAGACTCAAATGACATTTCTATCCCTCCTGAAAGTAATTACCCTAAAAGTGGAATCGAGAATCTTCGCTTTTCAGGTTGACAAATAAGAGTTTACTTTTGTAAACTAACATCAGACTACAGTTGTAAACCGGAATCATTATTAACACAATTAATTATTTTAAGATAGGATGGGGTATTTATGCTTGCGGACAAAATTGCCAATGCGGAACTCGAGGTTATGCGTATATTATGGAAACAGCAAGAACCAGTCTCCTCGTTACATATTCGCAAAGAGCTAGACCAAACAAAGGGCTGGGGTAAATCAACCGTGCTAACACTGCTACGACGCCTCACAGATAAAGAGGTCATTACAGCGCATAAGCGTGAAGTATTATACTATAGCGCAAACATTACAGAGGAAGAATACACTACCTTCCATATGGAAGAAATGGTAGATAAGCTCTATCAAGGCAGCGCTAAAAGTCTTGTTGCTGCTTTAGTGGAGCATGGTAAGCTTAGCGATGAGGACATTAATGAGCTAAGTCAATACTTCAAGATGGAGGGTCCTAAGTGAACAACTTCAGCGATTTATTTATCGTCTGTTTATCGTTATCCCTTGCCGCTACCGTTATTGCGGGATTGATTTATGTCGTGCAAAAAGTAGCTAATAAAAGACTTACCCAAACTTGGAAATATTACATTTGGCTCATTGTACTGTTACGGCTCGTCATTCCAGTTGCACCAGAAGGAAGCATAATTGGGACGTTATTTAGCCCATTGCAAGAGCAAAATTTAGCTTCTGATTCCTTAGTGCCTGTTTTAAATGAAACTAGACAACTACAAGAGGATAAGCACACTTCGGCTTTGGAAATTACAACACCAACACCTGCTACTTCAGGTTCCGCTAGTTCTGTTGGTTCTGTTACTTCTGCTAGTCCAACTAGCTCTGTTACTTCCCCTGCTTCATCCACAACAGGTGTATCCTCCCTCTCATCTACATTATGGATGACACTATCAATAATGTGGCTTGTAGGTGCTGGGTTGTTGTTTAGCTGGAAGATCGTCGGTTATTTACGTTTTAAACGAAAACTAAATACCCAGCAGGTTGCTGTAAAAAATGAGTTCATATTATCCGCCTTAGCGATAGCAAAACAAAAGAAAGGGATTTATCTAGATGTCCCTGTATTTCAAAATCCACTCATCACTTCACCTATGCTGGTTGGATTACAGAAACCGTGCATTGTTTTGCCACAACGTGAATTTACCGAGCAACAGCTAGATTACATTTTTTTACACGAGCTTACCCATCTAAAGCGTGGTGATTTATGGCTCAAATGGATGGCACAGCTTACATTATGCTTACATTGGTTTAATCCAATCATTTATAAGCTAGTAAAGCAGTTTAATCAAGCGTGTGAATTATCTTGTGACGAAGCCGTCATTAAAGGAATGAATGTGCAGCAAAAGCAAGGTTATGGTGAGACACTGATTGCATTAGCGGCTTCTAAGCAAGCTTCTGGCGCTTTTGTAGGCACGATGAGCACCGAAAAAAATAATTTAAAGGATCGATTAACTTCCATTATGCAATCGGAGAATAGTCGTAAACCACGTCTCATTAGCATGTTAGCAATAAGTCTCGTGCTCATTGTTAGTACAATTTTTGTGGGCTCAGCTACACCAAGTATTAAAGCATCCCAAGTGGATTATGATTTTTCCAGACTAAAAATTAATGATATTTCACTGGGGCAAAATGAACAGGACATTCATACAGAGCTGTATACACCTGTATCAAGCAATGCATCATTGAAGTATCAGCATCAATTTGAGGAGTTAAGCTATCAAACAGATTCAGAAGGTCGAATTGTTGCCTTTATGAATACAGTTTATTCAAAGGGAGCTTATATTCCTTATGTTAAAGTTGAGCAAGAAGAACGCTTCTCACCTTTTATCCTGAAGTCGCTTACCGATTTGGAGAGTCTGCTTGGGAAGCAAAAAAGCACATGGTATGATCGAGAGCAGAAGCTTAAAAGTGTCACCTATCAGGACACTATGAATCAGATTCAATTAAGGGCAATATACAGTGATCAAAGTAAGGAGCTTGTATGGTTGCAGGTGGAATATACAACAGAGCATCCAACGAAGCTATACTCAGATTACAATTTAGAATTATTAAGTCAAGCTAAAACACCTTATATTGGGGATGCATCAAAGGTAACTAAAATTGCAGGCTCACTGAACACGCCTTACCCCACTTACATTCAAAATTTTATTGCATTACAAACGACGAAGGAGCCTTATGGTGTAACGGTATTTTATGAACCACGTTCAAATGCAGAGCTTAGCACCTTACCTTCATTTTCGGATGATCGCTTTGAGCAACAGCTACGTAAAAATGCATTAGTATTGCTTAGTATGATTGATAATGCGGGGGAAGTTACCTTTGCGTTTCGTGCTACCCCATCTCCAGAAGGCGTATTGAAAACTGAGGATTATAGTAAAAAAATCACGTTTGAGCGACAAACACTTGAGGCAGAGTTTGGTGCCTTGAAGGAGTTAGGGAACGATCTGGATAAGCTAGATAAACTATTGTTAAACTGGAAATAAAATATATTGCATACCCTTATCGCCGACTAACAAGCAACATTGTTACACTGTAATGCGTCAGATAGACGGAGGTGTTAATAATGATAAAAAAAATGAGATATGTATTCATTATTTTATCGCTTGCTCTAATTACTTCCTGCAATAGCAGCCCACAAGATGACAACTCTCCATTTCCCAAAATCAAAGTGCCCTATAGTGCCGAAAAAGCGGTGCAAAATGGCGATGTTGTTAATTTGTTTGATAATCTTAAAAATATTGAAAAGTGGGATCAGTTTATGAAAAATGTAAAAGATAAGGCTCGTGATCAGGTGCGAATTACGCAATATACGATTGAAGGCGATCCTATTTTTTATGAGCTAATCTACGATGGTAATAACATTACATTTACGTATGACAACTCCTTAGATACTTACGGTCATGATCTAAAAAGACCAAGCTCCTCATGTAAAAAAATTGGAGCAAAACAAAATGAAGATGGTCAAGAATACTATAGCTTAAGTGGCTGTGATAACGAAAATGGAGAGTTTTTTTGGTTTCCGAAGAAATAAAATAAAGACAAAAAAGCTGATCAGAAAACTTTACGTTCTCTGGCCAGCTTTATTTTATTAAAACGTCAAATCACCATCATACGAAGCAATCAAGCGATATAATTCTGGACGGCGGTCGCGGAAAATCCCCCACTCGATACGCTGCGATTCCAACGCATCAAGATCAAATTCACTCACTAATACCGTTTCTTCTTCGCGGTTAGCTTCCGCAATTTTGTTCCCTTGTGGTCCTGCAATAAAGGATGAACCATAGAAGTTGATGCTGGAGTCCTCGTCCTCCTCTTTCCCAATGCGGTTAGACGCAACAACTGGGATCAAGTTAGAGGCAGCATGTCCACGCATACACATTTGCCAATGATCCTTTGAATCGATCGAACCATCTTGTGGCTCAGAACCAATCGCCGTTGGGTAAAACAATAACTCAGCACCCATCAAGGTCATTACGCGAGCTGCTTCAGGATACCATTGATCCCAACAGATACCTACGCCAATCTTCGCATATTTCGTTTGCCACACCTTAAAGCCAGTGTCACCTGGGTTAAAATAAAACTTCTCTTCATAGCCTGGGCCATCTGGAATATGGCTCTTACGGTACTTGCCAAGTACTTCTCCATCCGCATCAATGATGGCAACACTGTTATAACGTGCATAGTTTTTCTTCTCATAAAAACTAATTGGCAATACAACCGCAAGCTCCTTGGCAATGCCTTTAAAGTGATTAATCGCTTGATTTTCCTCAAGCTCTGTTGCATATGGATAATAATCCGCTTTTTCCTTTTGGCAGAAGTACGGGGTTTCAAATAGCTCTTGGAGCAAAATAATTTGTGCGCCTTGTGCAGCCGCTTCACGAACGAGCTTTTCTGCTTTCGCAATGTTAGCACTTATATCATTAGAGCAGCTCATTTGAGTCGCTGCTACTTTTACATTTCTCATGATTTTTCTGTCACCTTCTTTAAAATAGTATTGAGGAAAGGGTAGAGGGTGTTACGACCGCTGTTAAAGTATGATTGTAAGCAAATTTAGTTTGTATAAGGTAACAATCAGACTTTAAATGCGGATGCTTCGCTTCTTCACAATCCCTCTGCCCTCCGTTAGTATTATCTACTAGCAGGCATTTGTTGTGTCGTACAGTGGACGTTTCCGCCCTCTTTAATAACTCCCATTCCGTTCACAGTACGAATACGGCGATCTGGGAATATGGACGCTAATGTGTCCATTGCCATCTGATCTGTTTCTGCAGCAGTTCCCCCAAATACAGGTAAAATAATGCCACCATTTACAAAATAAAAGTTTAAATAGCTAAGCGTCAAGCGGCTACCTTCATAATCTACACGAGGTGGCTGCTGTAGCTTCACGATCTCTAGCTTACGTCCTTTTGCATCCCTCGCTTGCTCCAAAATAGCAAGGTTAGTCTGAGTGATTGCGTAGTTCTCATCCTGAGCATCATCACACACTTGGATAATGACCTTTCCTGGCGCTACAAAACAAGCAATGTTATCAACGTGGCCATCAGTCTCGTCCCCACTTAAACCACGCTCTAGCCAAATGATGACGTCACTGCCTGTAAACTCCTTAACATAAGCTTCGATCTGTTCACGGCTAAGCTCAGGGTTCCGATTTGTATTTAACAAACATTCTTCCGTCGTTAAAATCGTGCCTTCTCCATCGGTATGAATGGAGCCGCCCTCCATCACAAGTGGTGCATCAAACTGCGTAATACCTGCTTGCTTCAAAATTTGTGGAGCCACGGCATCATCTAAGTCCCAAGGTGAATATTTGCCACCCCATGCGTTAAATTTCCAGTTGATCCCTGCAAGCTTACCTTCTGCGTTTTGGATAAAGGTTGGGCCATTATCACGTAGCCACGCGTCATTATGCTGAATCGGCAATAAAGTTACATTCTCTTGCTTCACAAAAGAACGCACAAGCTCCTCATCATCTGGGTTAATTATCACAGTAACAGGCTCAAATTCCGCAATCGCTGTAATAATCTCAGCATAGCTGGCACAAACTACTTCATATTGCTCTGGATAAACCATCGAGGCTTGGATCGGCCAAGAAATAAATGTACGCTCATGCTGAGTCCACTCAGCAGGCATTGTATAGTTTAAAGCTTTTGGATTCATCGTTTAAGTTACCCTTTCACATCCCAAATATAAACTTTAGCGCTTACCCCCAAAGTTCCTCACTCATCATACAATATTTTAAGAAGTCTATCAATTTGAACATGTATCCTTTTCTAGCTATTCTTCATTAAGAATGGATGAGCGTTAACTCATCCCTCTCTATCTACTATTAATTACAATTTGATTTCGTGATATTTATCCCATTCTATTTTCTATTGCCTTAAACGTCAGTCGTGCTCCTCATTCGATCCATGTAACCACTTGCTCGGTGGTTTGTCTTGTTTTTGCATGAGGCTCATTCGCGCGATAACCAAAAGCAGCCATCACAGACACACCATAATGCTCGGGGTCGAGCACCCCTTCTTTAATAAGCAACTCATTGACGGCCTTACGGTTAAAGCCCTCGATTGGACAGGAATCAATCCCAATCAATGCCGCCGCAGTTAACATATTGCTAAGTGCAATATACGTCTGACGACAAGCCCACTCAAACATCACTCTCGGATCGTCCTCAATCGCAAAATTAGTTTTTAAAAATGCATCATAGGTAGCTTCCTTCATCGTTATGATCTCAGGGGTTAATTGCTGAACCTCTTTCATCATGTACTGAATATACTCAGCATTTGCCTTCATATCATGAGGTGATCTTGCCAAAATAACGACAAAATGACTTGCTGTTGGCAGTTGTCTTCTTGCTCCTGTCGCAACCTCTGCTAATTTTGTACGAAGCTCCTTGTTTTGTACCACAACAAATTTCCATGGCTCAAATCCATAAGAGCTTGGTGATAAACGACCTGTTTCTAAAATAAACTTAAAGTCTTCATCACTTATTTTTTTATTAGGATCAAAATCCTTTGTTGCATGTCTAAATTGATAGGCCGCTAAAATAGCTTCTTTGGTAAGTTCAGAATGGTTCAATGTAAGGCACTCCTTTATTTTAACTTATACTTCCTTCATCCGACGCTTAAACACGATAACAGCAGCAACAAAGATAACAAGTGTATACACAAGCACCCACAGCATATGTGGCAAGATTGCACTTAGATTGCCCGCCATTGTCGCACGTGCAACTTCTACTGCGTGAGCAAACGGAAGGGCATTACTAATCGCTTGTACTGCGCCACCAAATAGATTTAAATCAAACCACATGCCACTAGATAAAGCCACAACCTGCACTAATACTGCAAAAATTCCGCCTACTTGCTTGTCTGTAAACAACGCTCCAAATAGTAAGCCAATTCCGATAAACAATAATGAAATGGGAATCAGCATCACAACTGTAAGCATTAGATTACTAGTCACAGGAAGTCCCATAAATACGGCCGCGGTCAAGCAAATGATACTTTGTAAAAATGCCACAAACAGCAGCGGCAATGAATAGCTTAAAATATATTCCTTAGAGGATAATGGGGAAGCAAACAAACGTGTTAAAAAGGAGCTGCTTCGATCCTTTGCCAATAACATGCCTGAAAATAATGAAATAAATGAAAAACTGAATATTGCAATGGATGGTGCAAAGTTCTCCAATTTAAAAACATCCACAGGTACACTTTTTTGTAAAATAGATACAAAATATAATAAAAATATAGGGAGTGCTAAACCAAATACAATGCTTAACGGGTCTCGAAGTAGTTCTTTTTGATTACGGGTCGCAAGTGCTGATAACATTACGCTGGCACCTCACTTTCTTCTTCTGTCAACATGAGGAAGGCATCCTCAAAGCTACTTTGTTTCGTTAGTTGTAGTAATTCGTCCACCGTGCCTAACGCCTGTAGCTTCCCGCCATGCATAATTCCGATGCGATCAGACAAGCTTTCTGCTTCCTCTAAGTAATGTGTTGTCAAAATAATTGTAACCTTCCCTTTAAGACTAGAAATCACCTTCCATAAATCCCGTCTTGCTCTGACATCAAGTCCAAGTGTTGGCTCATCAAGGAAAATGATTTGCGGATTAGTGATAATCGCCATCGCAATACTCAATCTACGCTGCAAGCCTCCAGACAATGTCTTAGCCCGATCCTTCGCTCGCTCTGATAGACCTAACATTGCCATCGCTTCAACTGCCTTCACTTTTGCTTGCTTCTTATCACTTCCATATAAGCGGGCAATCAATTCAAGGTTCTCTTTTACAGATAAATTAGGTGCTACGGCTGTTTCCTGTGGGGATACATTTAGCTTCTTCTTCACTTCGGTTGCATGACGAGTGATACTATCGCCTAGTAAAAAGGCATCTCCACTTGTAGGGGTAAGCAAACAGCTTAGCATTTTAATTGTCGTTGTTTTTCCTGCTCCATTTTGACCCAATAAAGAGAAAAATTCTCCTTGCTTGATTTCTAAATTCAAATCATTTACGGCAACGCGGTGCTTATAGGTTTTTGTTAAATTCACAATTTCAATCCCGTTCACGGCTTTCATTTATTCAGCCTCCTCTGGATTCTCCTGTGCTTGAATAATTTCATTCGCAAATTGCTTAAATAAGTCATTTTTGACGATCGCAATCCCTTGCTTAATATCAGCGAGCAGAAGCAACGTATCTCCCGGCTTAATGTCAAACAAATCACGCGCACCCTTTGGAATGACTATTTGACCTTTTTCTCCTACCTTTACTGTGCTCATAAACTTTCCGTCTTGTGATGTGTTATTTTTAACCATCTACCGATATGCCTCCTTAGTTTTTGATTCATCCATAATATAAAATTCCAATTTAAAGATATAAGTTATACTTTTATCACGAGTCCTACTTTTACAACAAGTTATATTTTTCATACTTTTCGTACTTTTCATACTTATTATACTTCTCAGGAAATAAATTAGCAATAAAAATACTTAATAAAATGAAATACAAAAAAACAGGAGCCAGATTGAACTGCACTCCTGCTTTTATAATTTGAACTATCATTTACTACTCATTTACTACGATCACGTAATTTTAAGTAAAATACTCCAGCTTCGCTTGTGGGAAAAACTTCTTCATACAGCCATGCAGATGTTCCTTCAGTTCCTCTTCTTCTTCCTTCTGATAAATATATTTGCCAATGCCATATTTGCCCCATTTGTATCTACGTTTTTCCTCATCTAGCTCCAGCTTAGTCATCGGATAATTTTTTTCAATCACTCGTTTAGCAGGCTTCGTGAAGCGATGCTGTATAAATTCAAACGTAATGTCATCACGTGCATCTTTGTCTAGCTCATCATCGAGTCGTTCAAACATATGGTAATATCCATCTTTCCAGCCCTCATGTAGATAAATTGGCGCTACAATAAAGCCTAACGGATATCCTGCACGAGCAACCTTACCTGCCGCCTCAATACGTTGTGCTAATGGTGAAGTACCCGGCTCAAAATTTTTAATGACATAATCCGCATTTACACTAAACCGAAATCTTGTTTTTCCATTGTGATTGGCATCTAGCAAATGATCCACATGATGAAACTTGGTCACAAACCGTAGCTTTCCATATTCTGATTGTCCAAAATGTTCAATCGCTCTTTTTAATGTATGCGTCAGGTGGTCAATGCCAACAATATCAGACGTACAGGACGCTTCAAACCTTGTGAATTCTGGTGCCCGCTCCTTCATATAGCTATCTGCTTGCGCTAGAATTTCCTCCACATTAACATAAGTACGAATGTAGGGCTTACTCCCCATCGTCGTCTGCAAATAGCAATAATGACAATGCCCCATACACCCTGTAGCAAAAGGAATGGCAAATTCGGCAGAAGGCTTGGACGTATCAAATTTTAACGTTTTACGCACACCAACCACAAGCGTTGATTTGGCAACCCGGTAGCGCTGTAGATCACTTTCACCAGGCAAATTCCGTACCTGATTATGCGAAGTCGTATACCGAATTTCTGCGTTCAGCTTTTTAAATTTATCATGTAGCTCTACACCAAGCGGGTAATCCAGTGCGTCTGGCTCAAAATAAATGAGTCGTGGCATAAATGGCGCAATCATTGAAAGCTCCCTTCCACGGCACCACCAAAGTAATAGCTATATGCCTCATTTGCTTCAGATTCAGTTGCATACACCGCCATTTCTGCTGTGAGTGGATAATAGGTCTCATATAAAAATACGGCGAGCTCCCCCGGTTTTTCAGGGTGATTAATGACAGCTGCCTGCTGTACATTAGCTACGTCCTGTGTATGCGGATTACGATAAATTACATAAACGACATCGCCTGGGTTGTAGTTTGCATTGGAGTTATTATAAGCTTGCATAAACGGGTCACCTTCTTTTTTTGTCTTTGTAGGGCAAATAAAACATCCATTTGTAATTACCTTTAAATATCCCCAACATATACAAAAATTATATTTACTAAATATGGAAACACATAAAGTAACAGATGAAATTTCATTCCGATAATAGCCGTAATCAGCATGATATCTTCTTCCATGGTAAACTAATATAAACAACTAAAGATTGGAGTTTAACTTAAACTATGAGCTATAAAATTGTCTTTTTTGATATTGATGGCACATTAATTAATGAGCATATGGAAATTCCGCAAGATACAATAGATGCAATTCAACAATTAAAAGCAAATGGCATTGAACCTGTCATTGCTACTGGACGTACACCCTTTAATTTTGAGCCACTACTTCAGAAATTAGATATTCATTCCTTTATTAGTCTAAATGGCACCTATGTCGTTTATAAAGGGAAACCACTGTTCAAGCAAATGTTACCCAAAGAGCATATCAAGAAGCTAATTGAGTATGCGGAACGTAACCAGCATGCGCTTGTTTTTGTGGGAAGTGACGATTACTTTTCCAATTCAAAAGAGCACCCCTTTGTCCTGGAATCACTTAGCTCCCTTCATTTAAAGGAAGCAAGCTTTGACCCGAACTTTTGGCAAAAAACTGATATTTATCAGGTATTTCTTCATTGTAAAGCGGAAGACGAGCCGTTGTATAAGGAGATGGCTGAGGATTTGCGGATGATTCGTTGGCATGAAAAAGCAGTGGATGTCACCATTCAGGGCAGTTCAAAAGCCGAGGGAATTAAAGCGATGTTAGACAAGCTTAACCTCACTACTGCGGATGCTGTTGCTTTTGGTGATGGTTTAAACGATAAAGAAATGTTAGATGAGGTTGGGCTTGGCATTGCGATGGGGAATGCACATCCGGACTTACTACCTTTAGCAGACTATGTCACGGCTTCTGTTGATGAGGGTGGAATTTCACAGGGCTTGCGTTATGCAGGGCTGATAAAATAGGTAATTAAATAGGTTAGAAATTAGTACTTGCCAACGATAAGTGTCTGGCAGCCACGATCCAGACCGTTCTTGCGATTATTGAGCCAAAAATTCATTTAAAAAAACTTGCGGACAAAGGAAGAGCTTAAAAAGCTGCCTATGACTGCAAGTTTTTAATTTTACGTTAGATCTTAATAATGCTGAGTATTATCAATTATAAATTTAAACTTAGAAGATGAAGCTGATCAAGCTTCGTTAGGTCTTTTCATAACAACAACGAAAATCACAAGGTACAAGCGAACAAAGGAGAATTATAGAGCAACTTATTTACAAAGCACATAGCTTTTATTAATTTTGCTTTGCAATAATTGTGTTCGTCATTTTCCCTCTACGCTCTGATACAAATAGTCCAACAAGCGTAAGCAATGTACCTGCAATAGCCATACCTGTCATTTTTTCATGTAAAACAATGATCGAGGTTGCTACCGTGATAACGGGTACTAAGTATATATACAGACTCGTATTAATCGCCCCTACTATTTTTACTGCTAAATTCCACGTCACAAAACAGAGCGCTGATGCGCCTAAGCCTAAAAATAACATATTAAATAAATAGACCGGCTCCAACAGGACTTCAAAGCTTGGCTTAAATTCAAATATAAATAAAGCAGGGATCATACATAGTAGACCATATAAAAAGATTTTGCGAGTACTTTGTATCATATTATAACCAAAGCTACTAATTTTTTTGGTAAATACAGAATATGCGGCCCATACAATTGAAGCTAATATCGCCAAAATATCACCTAGAGGGTTTAACTGTAGCTGAGTACTTCCATTAAAACTAATTAAAAACACGCCAATAGCCGCAATCATAAAACCTCCAAAAAATGAAAAGCTTAATTTCTCCCCCTCTAAAAATAGATGCGCAAATATAGCAGTAAAAAATGGAGCAATACAAATAATAACCCCTACGTTCGAGGCAAAGGTGTAGGTTAACGCAATATTTTCTAGCAAATAATATAAGGTTACACCACATAATCCCGCCGCTACAAAATATAGCTCCTGCTTCTTTTCCTTCACCTTTAGCCTACGGGGATAAATGAGAAATAGAATAACAAAACCAATCACAAACCTCAAAAACAAAATTTCAATTGGAGAAATGACACGTAATAAAACTTTTGTAGAAATAAATGTCGTTCCCCATATCAAGATTGTAATCAGGGCTAGTAAATGTCCTATGGGCTCTTTTTCCTTTTGCATCTCTACTCCTTTCAGTCAAAAAATCTTTATAGGTCTAATCGCTTGAATAGCTACTTAAAAATATTCATATATTGTCTTGGCGTTAATCCAATAAACTTTTTGAAAAAATTTGTGAAATGACTTTGATCCGTAAATCCGGTTTGAAAAGCGACCTCAATTGGCAAAACGCCTTGCTCTAATAGCTTTTTAGCTTTGCTAATCCGTATCGTCTGTAAATAACTGTATGGGGAAATCCCCATTTGCTTCGTAAAAGAACGCATTAAGTAATATTTACTTAATCCTGTTAGCTTACATAAATCATCCAATGTAACTGCTGTTCGATAATTATTTTCTATAAAATCACAAATGGCTTGAATCTGAAGACTGGGCTCGGTATTTCCAGCTCCAATCTGTTGATCTGTATATTCCAAAAGTAATTGCTCAATTAGAAAAAAAAAGCTTTCCTCCTTGTGTAGCTCGTTATCCTCCTGCATGATCATGATATGCAGTTCTCGGAGTAAGCTAACTAATTCAGAGCGAAAGACTACCTGTGTAGTAAACTGTGGTAGTTGATCTTGGCCTGTAATTTCAAATACCGCTTTTCGCATAATGTCAATAGAAATATTAAGACAACGATAATCAAGTGCTTGTTCATCAGTTTGTTCGCAGGCATGATTATCAAAGGGATTAAATAGCAGTAAATCCCCAGGATGGATGGTATACTCTTTATTTTTATACGTTAAATAACGAGTCCCTTTTTCAATAAAACCAATGACATAATAATCATGAAAATGATTGGGGAATTTTTGCATAATACCTTCAAAATGATAGGCTTCTAGCTGTAAATCGCTATCGTATTTCACTGTTCTTTTCTCTTGCTTCATTCTTACCTCCTTAACTGTAATAGCGCTGTAATTTACTTTAGCACGGTTAGGCAGGCCTATTCTTGTATGATGTTGCCCTAACTGACATTGCCCTTCGTGATACGTTAAGGTTAAGCACTTGGTGCTTGATTTTTAATATGATCACGTCTAAAATCACCTAGCTTAAACACCACAATTCCAAGTACAATTATCATCACACCAAGTAGCTTATTCCAGCTAAAGGGGATCTTTTCAAGTCCTAATACGCCAAGTGAATCCCACAACAATGCGGTGCCAAGCTGAGCGGTTACCACGATGGAGATCGCAAAGGTTGGATCAAGATTTTTCATCGCATGAACTAAACAAAAGACGACGCCAACTCCAATTAAACCGCTGAAAATATACCATAGCTTTAATCCCTCTAGATTGAACATGCTACTTCCTTGGGTAATGAAACCAAGCAGAAAGGAGGCTAGAAAACCCATGCCAAGCACAAGCGTAGTTGTAGACCACGAGTTATTGTACACGTTCACTTTACTATTGAACACAGTTTGTACACTGACTAATAATCCCGCTAAGCTTGCTAGTAATATTCCAGTAATCATTTTTAATTTCTCTCCTTAATTTTTAATCTTTCTCCTGTAGTAATGCTTATTAGTCATAAGCAAAGTGTTATATTTGTAGCAAAGTTTTATATCATAGCAAGGTGTTAAATTATGGTGTTGTCTTGCCATCTACCATCGCCTGTAAGCCTTCTAAATCCCGAATATAAATCGTCCCTCTTGCCCCTCGTGACACTAAACCTTTTTCACAAAATTTGCCGACAATCCGATTGAGATGACGATAGCTTGTTCCAATTAAATTTGCCGTATCTGCAAGACCGATGACTTCATGTCCAAAAGATCCATTCATAGCAGCTTCCTCTGAAACGTGTGACAGCAAATAGCTAGCTAACCTAATCTCTACAGGGTGCATAAGATTAAAGCTAAGAAAATCTGATTTTATATAAAATTTGCGTGTGATGATATCCAACAAAAAACGCAAGAAAGGGGGGTGCTCATTGCCAAGCTTTCTTAACCAAGCATAAGGAATTCCGATTAAATACACCTCTGTCACCGCTTCGACTGTATTGATAATTTCGATTTGCCTTATGTATTCAATTTCACCTACAATCTCTAATGGTGATTTAAAGGAAACAATTAGTGACTGCCCCTCTTGGGAGTTGGAGTATATTTTAATACGTCCCTGTACAAGCACATAGAGGTGCTCCAATTGTTGACCCTGATAGCATATAACATCCCCCGAACTAAGCTTGTATAACGTAATGTGACTACGTAATGGTGCATGAAATACCTCTTCTAGCTGAAACTGCTCTAAGTAACCATTAAGCTGTTCTTGATCGTGGACTTCCTTCATAACGAAAACACCTCCCTTTTCCCCAGCCTCTGTGCTTCTCCGACTATAGTTTTAAAACAATAACACCTAAAATCATTAGAGCAATACCCGCAAAATGCAATACACCCATCTTTCGTTTAATCACGTCAAACCATCCGTTTGTATCAATAAGAAAGGTCATCGTTAATTGGGCTATAAGCAATGCAGAGATTGTAAACGTTACTCCAATCTGTCCAATTGCCGTCACTTCACTAAAAATAATGATCGCCGCTAGTGCACCACCCATTAAATATAATGGCTTGACCTTACGAATTCCCTTCCAAGACCCCCCACGAGCTACCAATAAGATCAATGCTGCTGCAATAAAACCCGTAAACTGAGTTAGTGCCGCCGCCTGCCATGTTCCAATATGTGCCCCAATTGATGCATTAGCTACCCCTTGCAATGTAATAAATGCACCAGCAAGAATCGCATATATAATTCCCTTTAGCACTTTCCCCACTCCTATAACGTGTCTTGTAATCTGTAACTATTAAATGATACTTTTAAGTGGATTAAAAGGACATATGTCCTAAACTAAATATAAAAAAACCCTAGACATCTGCAACTCAAAGCATTTAACCATTATCTTATTGGATGTCGTCTATTCAGGGTTCTGTTTTTTTGTTATCTGTCTTGTTATCTATTTTTTTGTCATTAAGCTGTTATTATTCTAAAAATTTTAATATCTACACCATTCTCCGCTCCATAACCTTCCCCTATCAAAACATCACTGTTCAAAAAGGATAAAGACTTACTATTAGTAATTACTTTAGGCGTAGTTCTGAACAATAATCCATCAGATAGGTTTTTATTAAAATTCCCATTGTTTTCGATATAGATCTCACACTTTTGTCCAGTGTTATCACTACCTTGGAGCATATACCTTGCAGATAAGCTATGACGGTCACCGTGTTTTCCAATAATCTGCGTATCAACTCCGCCATCGAGGACTACACCATTAAAATATTTACCCGTAGCTTCTCCTGTGAAGGTTATCATAACTACGGTATCACCATCACTATTTTGTAATTGGATTGCTTTTAATATTTTCACATGCACTGTAAGTACTTCTTCTAATCGCAAAACATCATCTCCATTTATAATCTTTATTTCTATTATTACATTTATCATGGTAAGCAAGAACAATAATTTGTAAATTAAAAAGTAAATAATTGGATGATCTTTATATATACCTTGAATCGATAGGAGGAATAGAAATGAAAAAAGAAAAATACTTATTTTATTATTTATTTTTATTTTTGCTAATGTCAGTAGGTGCGTTTATATGGCAGGTCTTTTTTACAGATATTGCTCAAAATTACTCGGTATGGGGACTCAGCATTGGCTGGCAAACTGAAATTGCATTGTGGAATGTGGGTATTGATGTAGGTATTATTATCACGCTTTTCAAACGCAATGTAGAATACGCAAAAATATTGTCAATTATTTCGTTCTTCCTATGCATTATGTTAGGAGGTCACCACCTTATTTACGCGCTTACAGCCACTAACGGCAACACGAGTCTACATTGGATGGGGGCAATAGAGGTTCTTTTGATAGGCGGTGGAGCTGGAGTATGGGCGATACTTAAAGCAGGTTGCTTTAACAAGCAATAAACCCAGAGTAAAAGCGGGCTATGGTCCGTGTCAGCTACAATTCAATGCTCTTAGATCAGTAGGTAAAAAGATAGCGACTCCTTCATATTGGAAGAGCGCCGCTATCGCTAACTTAAAATACTATTTATTTCTTAGAGTCTAGTAGTAAATCTACAATCGTCTCTAGCTGTAGATCAAGAGAATAAGGATCCTCCATCACAAACTCGTCGCCTTTATCTCCCATTGAACCGTACTGATACACTTTTCCTTTTTTCACAGGCTCTAAATTTTTCCACACCTTGCTATCTAATACTTCAGATGCATCCTGATCTTTAGCACCATATATAAAAATATGATCTCCGACATACTGCGGTAAAGCTTCAAGGGATATGCTAGCAAAGCCATCCTCTATCTGCTTGGCTTGCTCTGTTGGAGGTAACCCCAGCATCTTGTAAATCGTAGGACTGCCATAGTTTCCACCTTCAGCGGCTTGCACATACAACACTTTATTTGCAATTTGAATGATGGATACGGTCTCTCCATCCTTTATAATGCCTTTAATTTTTGCTCGTGCTTCTGAAGCACGCTTCTCATAATCTTTAATCCATTCATCTGCTTCCTTTTCCTTACCAAATACTTCACTAATTCTATGGAACTTCTCTAACGGCCCCGCAGTCGATTCCCCTTCCCAATAAGGAATAAATACGGTTGTTGCTATTTTTTCATAGCTCTCTATATTTTTATCAATGGAGCCGATGATGAGGTCTGGCTCAAGTTCGGTTAGCATTTCTAAATCCATCGGAAACCCACCAAGATCCTGAATTCCCTTTACAACCTCAGTTAAGCCTGCTTGTTCAATCCAAGCTTCGGTTAGCATAAAGCTACGTACACCAACCGGAACGATCCCTAACTTCAGAAGTTGTCCCATATATTGATCTGCCGCAACACGCTGTGGATGTGCTGGAACTTCAACGTTCCCTTTTAAGGTAGATACAATTCGTGTTTCACCTGTGCTTTTATTGCTTTCGTGAGCCTCATTAGCTACCGTATTGCTATTCGTAGAAGGCCGGTCGCTATTTTGGGTGTTTTGTGTCCCAGTGGAACAGGCTCCTAACAATAAGGATAAGCTCATCATCATGAGCAATGCTGTAATTTTTACCTTGCCGTACATGTGTTGATCCCCTCTCACACTCACTTGATATTGATTATCAATATCAGTATAAGCTGAAAGAGAAGTAGATTGAAGTGCAGATGTTGTCTTAAGTATGGGCATATCCTGACCTGTTACATGTAACTCATTTTTAAAATGTAATGGAGATAACCCTTTATACTTTTTAAAGCTACGACTAAGGGAATGCGCATCCAAATATCCGACCTGCTCCGCAATTTCTTGTAATGTTGCATCTGTCTGCATTAACAATTGTTGTACTTTTGATGCACGGATGAAACCAAGATAATGGATAGGACTCGTATCGGTTTTTGCTTTAAACGCTCTTGATAAATATCCGGTGCTACATTGCAATTCGTCTGCTAACTGCTCTAAGGTGATAGGACGATAATAATTATGCTCCAAATATTTTATCGCTTGGCTTACGATGTCTGGTTTTATTAGCTTACCTGAGTCGGTCTGCAACTGTACCAGCAGTTCATAAACGAAGGCTTGAAATATAACATTTCCATGTAGCCTATGAATCGGAGTAGCCAACTGCCATTGCTCATGAAGCAACGTCAGCTTGTCATGTAAAATTAAAGGATGATTTGGTAGAAAGGCACACTCCATTTGTAACCTTAGCGATCCTTCGTTTTGAATCGATTTATCCTCAAATTTAACACTATAAAAAATGATATAATATTGTACTGTGCTCTCCGCAATAATACGTATCGGAATTCCTTTCATACCACTAAACACTTGAAATCTTTCTAGTTCATATGTATTTTCGCCAATTTCAATATGCCCCTTACCACGAACAATAAAAATAAAAGCATATGCTGGAAGAAAGTAAGGACTCATACGCTCCCCTTGCTCTACTCCCCTCCAGCGAGCATCCAAAATTTTAACTTTTGCTTCATTCCATAACCGGATATGATGATTCCAATCCATACTTTTCCTCCAACTTGCTATCCTAAGAACATTGTAAGTGATTAAATCCAAGCATACAACAGCATGACGGATGAAATAAAATTTGTAGCTCCATGTAATACCCAACCTGGAATAATCGAACCTCCAGCTAAGCGCTCATTCATCATTCCCATACTAAAACCAACCCCACCCGTAATCAAGACTACGATCAGAGCAGAAAAAAAACCAGCCTGATTAACCAGCATCACCCCATGAAGTCCACCAAATAGAATAGCTTGTACGGTGTTCCCGATGTTGAATCCCCATTTAGCTGCAAACACTCGTGTTAGGAAGCCCCGAAACAAAATTTCCTCTGATAAGCTTGTCTGAACAAAGGAATAGATGAAAACAGCAAGCAGTCCAGCGTGACCTAAACCATAAAATTGTGAATTCGCTAAATCTTTAGGATGTAACAAGTAAATAGATATGGCTAAACCAACGATACAGTAAGTGACTAAAATCGTAATAAAGCAAATAAAAAGCCGCCTTTTAGAGACAAAGTTAGGTCGATACAAACCTATCCATTTATGAAAAGGGACTACGGGAACTGCTTTGCGTTTTGTAATGCTCCAATATAGCAATGGAATGACTGTAAATAAAATAAGCTGGATCATACTGCTCATAACTAAAGAGACTAACATCGTCTTCCTCCCTTTCGTGTTGAAGGTACACCAATGATTTGAAGATCATCAATATAGCATAACCTTCTCACAATTAGGGGAAACCGTCGTAATTTACATATTATATGGCGTAAATGGTTTTGTTACCTTGTTAGCCTACTAGCATGGCAGCGTGACGATCATATGAAAATGTCCATCCATATATTTAAAGCTCACATTACCTTTTAGTTTTTCAACCGAATAACAAATACTTTTAATTCCAATTCCGCTTTCCTTATACTTTCGTTTACTAGATAAAAAGGAGGTATTCTCTTGCCGTTGTCCATTTGGCTTAACATCTATGGCTGGATTTTTTGTAGCAATAATCAATATTCCCTCTCTAAAGATCACTTCTAAATCTATGTATCTATTACTGGGATTGGGTAATCTTAGCACGCCTTCGATTGCATTATCTAGCGCATTTCCTAGGATTACAGCCAACTCTATTTCTTTACCACTAAATGATAAATCTTGTGGCACTTGAAAGTGGGTAAGGACTTCAATTTTATGACCTTTTGCTACACTCAGCTTCTCATTTATGATGGCATCAATCACGATATTACCGCTTGCAATGAAATTGTCTTGTCTTAAATGCTGAGCTTTATATTGCAAAATAAACTGCTGTGCCTGCTGCACTTGTCCATTTTCCAGCCATGAAGAGAGTATAGCGAACATATGATTCACGTCATGACGCATGGTGGATAACGCCTGATGCTCTTGCCATTTTTGCTTATATTCCTTCACCTGTTGTTGTAATAATACATGATTGAACTCACTTTTCACCCGTTTGATTAAAGTATGGTATACAAGCATGACGGCAATGTTAATGAGTAACAAGCCTAACAATGTCATTAAAAATCGCCAAGATAACAAATGTGCAAAAACGATGTTATGTTGATTTAAAACGGGGACGTCATGTAAGCTCACTATAATCATCACTAAGGAGATTACAGGGATGAGCATTAGAATCCCCCACTCCTTATCTGAAAGCTCACCCCAATTCGGGGCATCACGGAACATACGGACCATTAGTAAGCAAAGTCCATTGCTCAAGATGACCACGGTTATAAAACCAACGATGTGAGAAGCTCCAGTAGCTCCTGAAACGCCATCTATACTAAGTCCAAACCACACCATAAGTTCAATTATGACCGTAAATACCGTGTAAAAAGCACTTAGAAATATTTTTTGCAGCCAGCGACCATGAAAATAAAACACTGTAATCAGACTATATACGATAAAGTGAACAATTACCGATTCCAGTGGCGTCAGGCTTGCTCCAATTAAAGACTTCGTAACATAAAATAACACTAAGCCACCTGCAAAAAACAACCTACTCCTCTTTAAAATTAAAAATTTTTGTAAAAAGAGATATAAGGTAATTCCCTGCGGCAAATAAAACAAAATTAACACGGCGATCACCAACAGCAGAAACGGCCACATTTATTTTAGCATCCTCTTTTCTATGAAATGATGATAGGACTTTAGCGCATGACTACTTTTAGTACGACTTAGTGGAAGCGCAATACCGTTTGCCAGCAAAACCTGATTTTTACCCAATGCACGTACAAACTCCCAATTCACAACATAACCACTATGTATGCGACAAAAATGATAAGGCTCAAGCTGTAAAGCAAGCTCCCCTAGTTTTCCATAATAGGAATAGGACTCATTTGCTGTAACAATGATTATCCTTTTGCCACGTTCTACGGTGATGTACATCATTTCACTTATTCTTATATGATAGATCTGCTGATTCATTGCAAAGGTGAATACGTCATTTTGCTGCTTGCACAGTTCAATTGCCTTGTTCGTCGCAATGTGTAACTCTATTTCCTCAATTGGCTTTAACAAAAACCAAAACGGCTGTACCTGAAAGCTTCGATACATATAAGAGGAATGACTCGTCACAAAAATAATTAACATGCTTAACTTCATCTCGCGAAGCTGCTCTGCAACAAAAATCCCATCCTCCCCTGGCATTTCCATATCTAAATAAACAAGATGGTAGGCTGCCTGCCTCATTGCTCTAAGTAAAGCTTCCCCTGATTCATATATATCAATATGAAAATGAATGCCGTCCATCGTTGAGGCTAGCTTAGTCAACATCTCTTCTAATTTAGAAGCATATTGTCTGTCATCATCACAAATCGCAATGTGAAGCTTCATATCTATATCTCGCTCCTCATTTATCACAGATTATATGTATTGATATTTAATAAAATACAAAAGCTAGAAAGGAGTAGCAGTTATATTACTCACTGCATACTATCTTTCTAGCCTAAATCATACTACATTTAATCCATCGCTGTCCCCCGACTAGCTCTGGTGGTTCACTTTTAGCCTTTCACCGAACCCGCTGTGATTCCTTCCATAATACGATTGCTAAGGAATAAGAACATAATAAGTATTGGCAAAATACTAATCATTAGCGTTGCCCCAATCGAACCCCAATCGGTCGTATATTGTCCAATAAAGTTCTGTACCCCAACGGTTAATGTTTTTAACGAATCTGAGCTAATAAACGTATTCACGAAAATAAACTCATTCCAGTTATAGATCATATTAATGATCGCTGTCGTTGCAATAACTGAGCTCGTCATCGGCAAAATAATTTGAAAGAATAAACGATTAATAGAGCAACCGTCCATTACCGCTGCCTCTTCAACTTCCCTCGGCAAAGCATAATAAAAACCAAGCATAATCATAATCGTAATTGGCATGTTAAACGCGACATAAGTCAAAATTAATTCTAATGGATTATCCTTGAGCCCAATTCGGTTAAACATACTGAATAATGGAATTAATGTGGAGTGAACCGGTATCATCATCGCAACCATAAATAAGCCTAGCGCCAATGAACTCCCCTTCCACTTCATCCGAGTGATCGCAAAGGTAGCTAGTCCACCTAACATAATGGTGAAGCTTGTTGCTACAACGGTGATCCATACACTATTAAAGAAATACACACTAATGTTGCCTGCTTCCCACACCTTTTGATAGTTTTCCCATCGAAAATGTGTTGGTAACGCTAAAGGCGGTAAATTAAAAACCTCCTGATTATTTTTTAATGAGAAAAAGAATAACCAGACTAACGGTAACAGCTGTAAGCCTGCAACAACAATTAAAATAACATACAACACACTATATTTCATTTTGCTTCCGAAATTTGAACTTGATATCAGCTTTGGCTCCGCAGGCGGTAGTGCAGCCTCAGGTCTCATGAAGCTCCCCCCTTATGAATATTCGATTGGATCTTTTGTAGCTGTATATTTACGAATAACCCATGTCACAACTAGACAAATGACCAATAGAAAAAATCCGATTGCACTACCATATCCAAAGTCATACGCTCTAAATGCGGTACGGTACATATAAGATGCCATCACTTCACTTGATCCATTAGGTCCTCCATCTGTCATGACATAAATGAGATCAAAATATTTCAGTGATCCAACTACAGCAAGCACAATCGTCACTTTAATGACTTCCATCGTGAGTGGAAGCTTAATTCTCCATGCAATCTGAAGCGTGCTAGCTCCATCGATTTTGGCGGCTTCCTCTATGGAAGTTGGGATATTTTTAAGAGCAGCATAATAGATCAAAATGTAAAAACCTGCGTATTGCCACAAAATCGGAATAAACAATGCAAATAACACAAGCTGTGGCTCGGACAGCCATGCAGGTGGATCTGCAAAGCCTAACGACTCCAAAATGCTATTCACAATCCCATTTGACGGATGATACATCCGTAGCCATAGCTGAGCAATCGCAACAGAAGATAACAGCATCGGGATTAAATAAATTTTGCGGAACAGGTTAGCCCCTTTAATTTTTGTCGCTAATACCATCGCAACCGCAAGATAAATCAACAAGCTTAATGTAGAGAAAATAGCTAGGAGTAGGGAGTGCCAAGCACTCCCCCAAAACTTTCCGTCCCCAAGCAACTCAATATAATTTTCCATACCTAAAAATTTAGGTTTACCAATCCCGTTCCATTCCGTTAAACCATAATAACCCGTTAAAACAATAGGAATATACACGATCACCATAATGAGCAACAATGCAGGCAAAATGTATAACGCAATCATCTTTTTGTTGGACATTACTTTGTCCATATTCTCCGACTCCTCTCGTTAGTCAGCATGCATAGGCGCTAAGTTAAACTAAGCAAGTACACTCATGTCTCGAGCTACAATTCATGTCGCTTTACTTAGAATCGCCAACTGCCTTACTATGCTCTTCCGAGAATTTCTCAGGTGTGATCGCTTTACCAAATAACGCTTGAATCATGTTTAAGTGGGTTTCTGCCGCACTTGCTGTCATTTGCACATCTGCAAACAACGTAATACTACTTGCTTTATTCATTTCACTAAATAAATCGTTATAAAGCTGTGGTAACTGAAGACTTGCAGTATCTACCTTAGTAGCTGGGATTACCCCTGCGCCAGTCACAGATTGCTCGCCCCATTTGCTTACAAAGTATTCAACAAAAGCCTTCGCTTCTTTTTGCACAGCGGAGTTTTGGGATACGAATAAGCCTACCCCTGGTCCACCTACCCAGCTATTGATATCTCCTTTACCACCAGCAACCGTTGGGAATTTAAAGAAACCTACGTTATCACGGAATTCCTTAGGAATATCTTCATTGGTGGTGTAGTTAGGCAACTCCCATGTTCCCATAAGGTACATCGCTGCTTTTCCATTTAAAAACTCTGCTTTACCTTCTTCATTTGAAAGTCCATTAAAGCCTTTAATAAATGCATTACTATCTACAAGCGCTTGCACTTCACTTGCTGCCTTAAGCAAACCTTCGTCTTGGAAAGAGCCTTTGCCACTAATCGCATCTGCCAACGTTTGTTGACCCGCAATACGATCAGCTAAATACATATACCATAATGATCCTGTCCAACGGTCTTTATTACCAAGCGCGATAGGTGCAATCCCGTTGTCGGATAACGTTTTGATCACCGCTTTAAATTCATCATACGTTTGTGGAATTTCAATATTGTACTTTTGGAAAATTTCTTTGTTGTAGTAAATCGGAGCAATATTAAACTCTAGCGGAAGTGCATAGGTTTTGCCGTCAATTGCATAGGCTTCTGTTGTGCCTGCAACGAACTTATCTTTTAACTGTCCATCAAGTAAATCATCAATTGGTGCAAATAGATTGCCCTCTACATAGGGCTTCAAAAAGCCTGCTGCCCAAGTGACCCCAACATCTGGCAATTCATTAGAGGACGATAATACCTTTAATTTATTTTTATATTGTTCATTGTCTAATACTTCTTGCTTAATAATGATGTTAGAATGTTCAGTCTGATAGTCATTAATAATTTGATTTACAATTTTGTTTTGTCCTGCGGACACACCCTCAGGCCATAGGTGCATAAATTTAATCGTGACCTTACTATCCGATGCACCTTCTTTGCCTTTCGTATTGCTACCCTCGCTATTTCCTTTCCCACAGCCTGCCACAATCATTGCAAAACACAACGTTAAAAGTAATATACTCCAGCTTTTTCTTGACATCAGGTTATACATCCCCTTTTTCAAATTGTGGAATAACGGATTTGAAACCGCTTACCCAAATTTTAGCAATGTATGGTCTCTACGATAAGGTTATAGTGATTGGGGATAATACCACTTTTATTGGATTTTTTGTTCATCCTCTAACCATTGCTGACGATATTGGCTTGGACTTACCTGCTCTAGCATCCGAAATACTTTTACAAAATACTTCGCCGTTTGATAACCTACACGCTCTGCTACCTCAGAGATCGACAAATGAGTTGTCGTTAATAGTCTTTTTGCTTTTTGAATGCGATGTCTTGTCACATAATCACTAAATGTAATTCCGGTTTGTTCCTTAAATAAAACACTAAAATAGCTAGCATTCATATGTAAATGATCTGCAATTTGTTTCATTGAAATTTGCTCCTGCAAATGCTTATCGATATAATCCAGAGCCTTTTGAACGTGAGAATTGTAAGTTTTGTCCTGATGAATCACTTCAAGCAATTTAGGATCAACCAGTCTTTTCATCCGATCGACCTGCTCATTCCATTCTTCCTTTTTTAATGCCCCCTCGACCGCTTGCACTAGCTTTCCTTTATCGATCGGCTTCAGTAAGTAATCTACCACCCCATTTTTTAAGGCACGACGTGCATACTCAAAATCAGAATAACCTGACAAAATAATGACAACCGGCGTATAGGAAAGCCGTTTTAACTGTTCAACGAGATCAAGCCCACTCATTTCAGGCATTTTAATGTCTGTAATTAACAGTTGTGCTTCATGCTCCTTCAGCCATGCCATGGCTTCCATACCACTTGCAGCGGTGACGATCTCATATCGTCCTGAAGCCCACATCTTTAGCGTTTTCGCAATCCCTTCCCGTGTTCTAGGCTCATCATCCACAATCAAAATTTGTTTCATGGTTCGATCCCCTTTCGGCATAAGGTGACATCATGTCATCGGTATTTCAAATGAAATCGTAGTTCCTTGTTCTTCCTCACTATGAATAATTAAGCCTTCTGTTTTGTCCCCGTAATAAAGTCGCAACCTACGCTCTACATTAACGATGCCAACCCCATTTCCTTTAGGTGAGCTGACATAACCTTCTCGTAGTGCAAATCGAATAGAATCTAGCATTGCTGAGGACATCCCTGGTCCATTATCTGAAATCGTGATTAGAATATAGCCTTGACGCAAAGAGGGCTGGACACCCACCTGAACCATCCCTTGCTCATATCGCTGCTCCACTCCATATAAAATCGCATTTTCAACTAACGGCTGCACAAGCAGCTTAGGAAGTGGAACATGTCGGTACTCCTCATCCATATTAATGGTCCACGATAACCGATCTAGCATTCGCATTTTCATAATTTTCAAATATCTTGCAGCATGGTCAAGCTCCTCACCAATCGTAACCCAGACGTCATCCTCTGTTTTATTGATGACATAACGAAATAAATCAGACATGGCAATGACGATTTGCGCTAATTCCTCTTCTCCCTTTTCGTCTAATGCCCAATAAAACGCTTCCAGTGTATTAAACAAAAAATGAGGGTTTATCTGAGCCTGTAGCGCCTTTAGCTCTGTCCGACTTTGAATAATTTCCTTCTGATATACGACCTCGATTAACTCATTCAAATGGTCAACTAGCTGATTGTACGTATAATTTAGTTCCTGTAACTCGACGGTTGTAGGTGAGCTATCATTGTATTTTAAATTGCCAAATCTAGCGCCACGCATCGCCTTAATCAAATTCAGGATGGGTCTAGTAATCATCGTGGATAAAGCAAAGCTCAAAACAAGAAATAAGATTCCACCTGCTAACCCTGATACAATAATTCCGGTTCGCAACACAGAAATCCCTTCTGTTGTATAGCTTACAGGCGTTAAAATAACGAGTGGCCACCCTGTCTCTACTGATTGCCTTTTTATTAAAATAAATTGCTCCCCAGCAATCTCGATGTTATCTCCATTGTGCTGGAACATTTGATCAGACTTCATACCGTGATCAAGTGTAGAAAATATCGTACCTCCAGCCTTATCAAACAATCCCATTTTTTCCTGCGTATTCATTCCAGAAGTCGTGGTGCGATCCGATAATGCAAAGTAACTTTTCTCTATTCTTATAAAGACGTAACCCCCATGGGTAAATGAATCATCCATGAGCCTGACCTGTCGCATCGCAATGACTGTATTGGAATCCAGTGGATCAAGACCAAGCCACACCAGCTTGCCTTGCGCTTGATTGGCTTCCTGTATCCATTTGTCAAATACCCGGTTCGTTAAATCAATGTCTAATAACGGCACTAGACTTCGATGGTCTGTTGTATATAATTCCATCGAACGTATACCTGTCGCATATGCCTCATACTTGCGAACCTCCTGTTGGAGCTTCTGTCGCATATTAAAGCTAATTCTCTCTCCCTTCACTTCCTTTGCAAGTAAAGACTGAATCGCCGCATCTGTGGCAACTTGGCTCGTGAGCATGTCGATTTGCTTAAGCAAAGCACTTAACTGCCCTGAAGCCTGCACGGCAGTCTGCTGAATATGCTTTTCAACATTATTTTGTAGTAGAATCGAAACACGATCGAACATAAAGATGCCTACAAGTATAAGAATGATACACATGACGAGCACAAAACCTAAAAAGATTTGATTCCTCAGCGTATTCCATTTTCCAAGTTGCACCAATTGCTATTGCCTCCTCAAATTCCCAACATGGATTGTCCATAGGTTCTCCATAGCTAATCATAACAAGAGAGGATGATTTTTGGCTATATGTAAATTTTTATAATAAAAAGTGTGGTATATCCATGTAATTTGTTGAAATTAGCTCTCGTATGACGAAGATGATAGAATAAAATAATAGCTTTAATGACATAAAAGCTTCAATAATCTAACTTAATAGATTAATAAATTGACTTTAGGAGGTTTCATGAGAAATTTAGAATTAATTGCTTGGATACTTAACAGTGTCATGTTAATTGTAGGTCTGTTAGGCATGTTACGAAAAAATGTACTCGTACAAATCATTGCTTTTGGTATCACCCTCTTAATGAATGGGATCCAAATTTACGTGGAAGGTTATCGGTGGCAGCTCATCCCTATATATGGAATGACCCTATTGGTAGGTGTGTTCACGCTATATTCCTACTATAAACAGAAAACAACAACCACTAAGCCACGAGCTAGAAAAGCGATAATTAAATATAGCTTTAGTTCGTTATTTTTTATTTTGTACATAAGTATTTCAGGCGCATTGCCTTCGGTGCTTCCGGTATTTTCATTTCAGACACCAACAGGCTCTTATGAGGTTGGAACAGCTTCCTTTATGCTTGAGGATCGGGATAGAGTGGATACGAATAGATCAAATGCAACGGATACAGCAGATGCAACGAATGCAACGGATTTGAAAGATTCAACGAATCTAACTCATTCAACTGACTATCGTAAACTGATGATTCAGATCTGGTATCCTGCTGAGATAGATTCAAACGCACAACGCGCGCCATATGTGGAGCATATCTCTCCATTACTAGAAGGCGTCGGAGATGCGATTTCTATTCCTCCATTTTTATTGTCACACTTACAATATGTACAAAGCAACGCTTACAAGGATGCTAAGATAGCTAAAGCTCAAGCCAAATACCCTGTTCTCCTTTTTTCACATGGCTTAACAGGGTTCCGCAATCAAAATACTTTTCAGGTTGAAGAGCTTGCTAGTCATGGTTATATCGTAGTGAGCATTGACCATCCCTATGATGCGGCAGCAGTCGTTTATCCTGACCAATCAGTCATTTCCCTAAAGCTAGAAAGCTTATCTGGGTTTGATAGTTATGTGGACAAAAGCAAGGTTTGGTTGGAGGACAGTCAATTTGTGTTAGATTCGCTTACGGCTTTATCTGAAACATCTAATTCACCTAATTTATCTGATCAATCTAAGAATGCTGGTTCAGATCAAGCAGTTAATGGTACTGAATCAAATGAACTTAAACAGCTTACAGCACACATGGATCTAAGCCAAATTGGCGCATTGGGTCATTCTTTTGGAGGGGCAACCGCCGTACAACTGCTGATGACAGAACCTCGAATCAAGGCAGCGGTGAACATGGATGGTGTTTTATATGGTCAACCTGTACCTGAGCAAGGGCTTTCTAAACCTTATCTGCAAATGAATGCAGAGCAAAGCATCGATGATGAGTGGTTTACACAATCCTTAGATCAAGCCGTTAAAACGACAGGGCGCTCAAAAGAAAGCTATGAGCAGTTTTGGGCAGAATCCAAAGACAGACGGAAAAAGGCAACATCAGGTGCAGATGCCTATTCCATCATGATCAATCATGCTAATCATATGAGCTTTACAGATTTCTATTTATATTCACCACTTCTTCATCCTAAGGAAGCACCACCAAAACCTGTGCATCAGAGCATCAATCAACTGTCACTTGCCTTCTTTGATCGTTATCTAAAAGGGGACACCAGCATCGATATTACTACGGTTGCCAAGAAGTTAAGTCCTGTGACATTGCAAAGTGCTAAATAATGAGTTTTGAATAAGCTTTATTAACTAGGGTGGTAATTACATTAGTAATTACTGCCCTAGTCCTTTTTTTATAAGTAATACTAACGTTTCTTTTTCTGAGTCAGGTATCCCTTCTACTAATCGTCCCGCCGCAACAGGAACTAACCAGCGTTCGATCTCTGTCTTTGTACGTCCAGATAATCTTATATACTCTTTCTCGTAAGCTTGTCTTAGCTTTCTACCAGCAAACGACGATACTATCGCAACGAATTTAGATTTTTGAGTTGGCGTTGTCCCATATTGTAACATCAGTATAGTGCGTGCAACATCCGCAAGGGGTGAACCTACGCCACATGTAGTCCAGTCAATTATATAAGGCTTCTCCTCTTGACCTATTAATATATTGTCAGGATGAAAATCTAAATGACACAATGACGTCTCCGCTGGCAACTTGTTAAGCTGCTGTAAAACCTGTTCTTTTTCTGCTTCCTCCAGCAGGTCTGTGTGATTAATTCTTGAAGTTAATGCTTCCTTAACTCCACTTATGTATGAAGGAATTTCAGAAACAGCTGTCGCATGTAGCTTATATTGAAGTTGTGCCATCCATTTAGCATATTTACTTAGTCGCCAAGGCTGTGCCCCAATCAGCTTAACCAGTGTCACACCAGGTAGAACCTGCTCATATACAATCCCTAATCTTCCATTATGATTAATAATTTCATATGGCTTAGCAGTTTGAACACCACTATCATATATCAACGAGCTAATGTTAAACTCATGCTGAACCACATCTTCTTGAACCCAATCATAAAATAACTTAACTACCTTTCCCTCTCCATACGTAAATACCTCTGCGGTTCGTCCAACGCCAACCTTTTGCTGAGACTCTAAGCCGATGGCCATATCCATGTATTCACACCTCTTCGTATGTGTTCGCCAAAAAAGAATTAAATAATATTGCATTAAATGACTTTGTTGATTCTTATAAAAAATATCGAGACTAAATATAACTTGCGCTGTAGTGACAGTTACTACTACTCTATTACATAGATTGTATTCCTAAATGACGACCTGAGTCTATACGGCTAGGGACTGAGAATATAATTAAATTAATTAGCTTAATTGGAGTCTACAAACAAAATTAATTCATCATTCATTTTTTCATAAGCCTTAATATCATAATCAAACTTTAAACTATGCTCAATGTGAACATTATGTAAGTCCTCAAGTAAACTAAGAAGTTGCTGAGTTGCTTTAGTGATGACTTCCCATGTGAAATTAAACTTAGTAGGTTGTTCCTGGTGTTGAAGCTCCTTAAATGGAGTCCTTTCCGTTTTCCATGTAATCCCCTCTGAGGTATGAGCAACATTTACGAAATATCCCCCACATCCAAAAATTCCACATGTACAGGTAAACATCGGAAAATCTCCAACATGTAACAATGACTCAAAAAACTGGTCTATCACAAAAACTTCATCTTCATCACACTTCTCATCATTAACAATCACAATAAAAATCCAATCAATGATTGGAACAATTTCACCATGATGTCTAGTTATATTTTTATATCGATGAGAAATATTAATCTTTAGATCAAAACTTAATATGTCAGATGGTGCTAGCTGATTATCTAAAGGTATCATGTTAACTCCCTTCCCCAAACTATTTTCAAACCATACTTTTAAATCTACAACGACTCAAACTCCGTTCCACCCGCATGATTAGCCTGATCAATTGACAAATATAAATTACACAAATACTCCACCGCAGGATACGAAATTAAATTCCGATCTCGATACGTCGCAGTAATGACATCTGGATATTGACTTAAAACTCCGTTTTGTAATAACACTGTATTAAACCCACGCTCGATTGCACCGTTATATGTAAACAGTACACAATCCTCTGCCGCAAAGCCAGCAACGATAACAAGCTCCACCTGATGATCTAGCAATGTTTGCTCTAGCTCTGTTTGCCAAAACGCATTGGAGTGTTTTTTGCTAATTAAAATGTCCTTAGACAACGAGGTGCTCTCTAGCACGCAATAACGCAGACACATGATTGATATACTGACAAGCTTGCTCTACTATTTTCCGCTACCTGCAAGGTCATTTGCTTTGAGCTTATCCAATTAGGGAGATACTGTCAATTAATTGTATTTTGCTATAAAACTTAAAATTTAAAATAAATAATGAACTTCACTCTGATTTTGATCTCTATCACAATTTTCGGTAGTACCCTACTCTATAATTTAGATCAGGATAGGTTATGAAATAGACATAATTGGAGGAAAACAACATGAAAAATTTTGAATATGAAGATATGAAATCGATCGATCGTTCCATTTTAGGAGATTCTGTTCCACTTGAGCTATTCCGAGCTGTACGCTTAATTGGTATGTACCAAGGGCTACCTATGGGTGGGAGAGGCACAACATTAACCGTTGGACGTAAAATTGGTGAAAGCTTACCTGTGAAAACAGTAGATGAGTTACTTAACCTGTTCAAGGACTTAAAAATAGGCATCCCATCCATTACCCAATCCAACGAACGAGGCATGACGATAGTCGTAGACGATTGCTTCTGTAAAGGGCTACCTGTTGACGATGAAAAGATGGTATGTGACCTAGAGGGCGCAATTATGGAGGGGGCACTCCGCAAAATTTTAAATCGTAATGTGGCTGTTCGTGAAGTGAAATGTAATGTGCATGGTGACGACAATTGTGAATATGAAATTAGACTGAAATGATTGTACAATGGAAAACTTTATGCAGTGACTCGAAATATGAGCCATGTTATCATGAAAAAACCTCAGGAAAGACGGCACACCATTTGATGTATGCTGCCTCTTTTCATGTGGTTAAATAAGGCCGAAGTTTCCATGAAACACGGGGAACCCAATGTTTTCGGGGTGAAGTCATAAATATGACCGGGTGATTGCTCTTTGACCCGAACCCGTCAGCTAACCTCGCAGGCCAAAATAAGGAGAGGATCATTTTATGCGTTTTAAGAAATCTGTATTAACTGGAGTCATTGCACTTAGTGTCATGGCAGGAGCAGGATCAGCTTATGCTGCACCTAGTACTGTGGAAGGTAATAATACAACGTTGACAGTATTCCAAAATTTCGGAATTTCCATGAATGATTTGTTCAAGAGCATTCAAGGTATGGAAACGACAAACATGTCCTTTAATATTCCGAATACGAGTATCGACTACACAAATGGAGATAAATCGGATTCTAGTAGTGATCAAGGAACCAAGACACCGGTCACAAACTCTGGGGGAAACACCGGTTCTTCAGACAATAGCCAAAATGCCAACAGCTCCTCAACGTCTACCTATGCTAGCCAAGTCGTGACGCTCGTTAACCAAGAACGCACAAAGGCTGGACTTTCGGCGCTTACGAGTGACCCAGCGCTTGCGAGTATGGCTCTTGATAAAGCTAAAGATATGTACAACAACAATTACTTCGACCATAACTCCCCGACATACGGTTCTCCGTTTGACATGATGAAAGCTTACGGCATTCGCTACACGTATGCAGGCGAAAATATTGCTAAAGGGCAACGAAATCCGCAGGAAGTGATGAAGGCCTGGATGAACAGCACAGGACACCGTCAAAATATTTTGAGCCCCAACTTTACAAAAATCGGAGTTGCTTACTACAACGGCGAATGGGTTCAAGAATTTATTGCAAACTAAAAATAATGACAAAAAGAACCGGAGGCGGCAGCCTTCGGTTTTTTGCATGTGCTGCACCACTCATTACAATAATCCACCACCACGCTATGCTCCAAATCCATCATTGAATCGTGTTTTTACATCTACTTAGAACTTGAGGGAATGGTCCAGCATAAAATGCAATATCTTTACCCTCGAAGGGAAGTGTTTTTAATTGGTAAAATACCTCATCATTAATGGAGATGATTTTGGTTTATCAGAGTCAGCAAATCGGGGCATCGTAAGTGCTCACCAATACGGCTCATTATCTAGCACGTCTATGATGGTCAATATGCCATACTTTGAACAAGCCGTTACTTTAGCTCATCAAATGCCTACATTAGGCGTAGGGCTCCATTTCAATCTTACCGAAGGAGCACCCATCACTACTTTTCCACAAGTGAATTCCCTCATTAATGATAAAGGCTTGTTCTCCGCCCAACAAAACCATTGGACTGAAGCGGACATCAAACAGGAATTGCTAAGTCAATATAATAAGCTGCTATCTACTGGTATAGCTCCCACCCATATAGACACTCATCATCATATTCATATGATTAGTCCTATGGTTCATCAAATTGTAACCTCATTCTGCCGAAATTTACACTTACCCTATCGCAAAAATCCGAATATCCTTGAACCCCTCGATCAACAAAGTGGGTTATGTACCAACCATCTAATTTTGGATACTTATGACTCACCTGAAAGAGCAACACGCCTAATCACGCATCTAAATGGGTTACCCGATGGTTGTACTGAAATTATGTGTCATCCCAGACACCCTCAAATGATGATCAGGAATCTGACACATACTCCAAAAGAGCATTATGCTGGGTTCAATGAGCTGCGGGCGGTCACGGATCAACGTATCCCGTATATATTAAGTCAACAGCAAATTCAATTAATTCATTATGGACAGTTGGCTCCTTTACATGATCCCACACAACCCATACAGTCTGAGGAAGCACCACAACCTCAATCTGTGACACCCAAAGCCCGAAATTTATCAACAAAAAGAAATAAAAAGCTTTTAAAAATGAAACTCAACCACGGTTATAAAAATAAAAGAAAACGCCATGTGAGGTCTTAAATGATCTCGAGTAGCTTGGTCACATATTTTCAGCGTACCACCATCTCTAGAAAGCTGCTCAACGGAGACTACGTAAATATTCAAAATCAGGATGAACCACATCGTTCATTAAATAAGCCGCCGTAGTACTCCCTGGTCGTCTATGCGAATTGAGCGCACTGATAATTTGCTGAGAGGTAGCAATCCCAATTCCATGTCCAAAATATTGATCAGGACCAAGCAAAATAGTATTTTCCCCCTGCCACTCAGGTGTTTTTGGATCAACATCGGGGTTTTTGAAATATAACACATCACCAGGAAAAGCCTGTTCAATTTGATCTGATGATATAAGCTTCAAATCCTGATCATAATTCCAATCGTACAACTCTAATTGAGCAAAATTTCTGTTAAATATGTCAGCTCCTACAGTGTCCAATACCCCCTTGTACAAAATAATCACCGTTGCTGTTGCACATTCAAATGCATATAACGAGCCCTGATTAAAAATATCCTGAATGGCATCTGAGGGAGACACACCTGGGCGTAGTTGCAACGCTCCCTTTTCAGTACGGGTCCAATATTGCGGGTTCCCTTTGGTATTTGCAAACGTTGCAAACTTAGCTCCACTGCTGTTTAGTGCCCTTGCAGCTGCTACAATATTAGCTCTGGTCTTCATCTCGAATGCAACAGCCTGTGGTGAGTTATAATTGTAAACGACTGAACTATTTTTTTTGTCATTTAATATTGACTGCTCTTCCTCGGTTAAATTCAATGGCTCCTGTAGCGTCCCTCCGTTTATCGTCACAATCATCGCAAAATCCCTCCCATCCCAATATGGTACAGGGGCAAATGTCTCACCCCATTTCTACATGGTATGCAAAGAAGCCCATAATTGGAGATAGTCCACACTAAATAATTCACTATTCACCCCTTTCAAAAACCTTCCTAAAAGTAACCATTATTTCTAAATCCCGTGCATGAAAAGATGGATCTAGTATGACAATAAGAAAACCATATTTATGTAATATCACCGAATACTACTTGCAGGAGGTCGCGATGCGCAACATTTGGCACATTTATAAAACAGATTGGCTTCACATTTTAAAGGTGCCCACAGGGATCTTTCTGATTTTAGCCGTTACGATTCTTCCAAGTATTTATGATTGGGTAAATATAAAATCGGTCTGGGACCCCTATCGCAACACTCAAGGGATTAAAATCGCGGTCACCTCAGAGGATAAAGGTGCGTCTGTCATTGGTAAGCACATTAATATCGGCGAAGAGCTTGTGGGTAGCCTGATGAAAAACCATAAGCTTGGTTGGTCATTTACTAATCGAGAGGAAGCCACAAGAGGTGTAGAAAAGGGAGATTATTACGCGAGCCTCCTTATCCCCGCAGACTTTTCTTCCAAAATCATAAGTATCGTGGATGGCAAAATCCAAAAACCAGAGGTCATCTACACCGTTAACGAAAAAATTAATGCGATTGCGCCAAAAATAACGGGTTCTGGTGTCTCTTCTCTGACTACGCAAATTAACGAAAATTTCACTAAAACCGTTAGCGAAACTGTATTAGCTAAATTGAAAGAAGCTGGCGTAGAGCTAAATGAACAGCTTCCTACTTTGCGGAAAATGGAGCAAGGTCTCTTTACCTTGGAAAAAAATCTGCCTCAGATTACTTTGGTTGGGCAAAAGATTATTGAAGTGGACAAAGCAATGCCAGACATTATGCAAAAAGCTAATAAAATTGTAGCGCTGAGAAAAAAGCTACCTGAAATCAATCAAGCGGCACAATACGTACTCAAAATACAACAGCATTTCCCACAAATTGAATCTGCTGCCGCGGATATAGTAGCAATTCAACAGCAAATTCCGATCATTCAGCGAGCCGTTGGTTATGTAAAGGACGTGGATCAGAACTTCGGGAAAGTGACAGATGCCATTCAAATTGCATTAGAACAGTCCGATAAGGCACTTAACATCGTAAACTTGGCAGAGCAAAACCTTGGTACGATGAGTCAAATTACGCAACAAGGCACAGCAATGACAAGCGATGCAGAACAATTTCTAACCTCCACGGATGAGTTATGGAGCTCTATTGCACCCGTTATGAAAATGAACCTAAACCTTGCTCAACAAATTTTAGATACTACAGGAGATATGCTTGCTCGCTTACAGGGCACAGATCCAAGCAAAAGACCAACACAACAGCAATTAAGCCAATTAACGACTTCATTACAAAGGGGTGTGAGTATAGTTGACCATGTCGGTGAATTATTGGGTAGGATAAACGACTTCCTCCCTTCTCACCCCTTACAAGATCAGCTTGCTAATTTAAGCAGCCAATCTCGTAGCCTAAACCTGTTAGCACAAGGAATAGGTTCCCTAAGCAAAAATGCTGATAACCTCTCTTCTAATTCGGATTTAGTGGCTAATCAAATCACACAACTAAACAATCTGCTCATGAAAACGAATAACAACATGCTGAACACTTTAGATGCATTCGATACGACAATTGCACCTGCTTTTGCTGAGGGCAGAAATCAGTTAAAGTCCCTGTTAGCCACATCCTCCTCTACGCTAGAAGATAACCAAGGTGCTGTGCCCAATATTGCACAAATTATAGCTAACGCTAAAGAAGGCATTCTCTTAAATCAAGATAATCTGAATCGATTGCAACAGGATTTGCCCCGGCTTCAAACCAAGGTACATGAAGTCGCACAAAACTTAGAGGATAAAGGGAACGCCTTCATTTACATGCTTAATCTCGTAGGATCAGTGTTTCAGAACGACCTTACTGTGATGAAAACAAAGCTAGATGAAGCTGCAGCTTTTGTTCAAAATGATCTACCCAACGTCAATCAGCAGATTATTAAAGCCGCAGATTTCGTGGAACACCATCTGTCTGATGTCCAGACAGGCGTCAAGCGTGTTGCTGATCTCGTTCGGAGCGACTTGCCTCAGCTTGAACGTGCCATTGTGAAGGCAGCAAATAAACTACGAGAAGTGGAGAAGGATAACCATTTTGGGGAGTTAGCCAAGCTACTGCGTGGAGATATTGAAGCAGAAAGTGCTTTTTTGTCTAGTCCTGTTCACATTAAGCAAAATGAGCTCTATCCGATTCCGAACTATGGCTCTGCGATGTCGCCTTTTTATGGCGTATTGTCGCTATGGGTTGGATCAACTCTGCTCATCTCACTATTACGTGCAGAAGCAGAAAATCCAGGTGGAGCCTTTCGTGGACACGAATTATTTCTCGGACGTCTTGCCACCTTTCTCACGATTGGCATGCTTCAAGCACTTTGTCTCACACTCGGAGACTTTTGGATTTTAGGAACCTTTGTAGCAAATAAAATATGGTTTGTTCTTTTTGCTCTGCTTGTGAGCATCGTCTTTGTAACGATCACCTATACCCTGCTGTCTGTTTTTGGCAATATCGGCAAAGGCATTGCGATCATCTTCATGGTGTTGCAGTTTTCAAGCTCAGGCGGCACATTCCCAGTGAGTATGACCTCACACTTTTTCCAAGCACTTAACCCATTTATGCCCTTCACCTATGCCATTAGCTTACTTCGTGAAGCCGTAGGGGGAATTTTGTGGGAGACCGCACTTAAAGATATATTTTGGCTGCTGGTGTTTATTGCGATTAGTTTGATTATTGCATTAGCCTTGAAGCGTCCGCTTAGTGCCTTGACGAAACGCTCTGCGGAAAATGCGAGGAAGACGAAGATTATTGCTTGAGGATTGGACAAGAGATTTATAGATACCAAACATAAAGAAATACCCGTACCTCCTTGGATAAGGAAGTATGGGTATTAGTTTGTTAAAGAAGCTTATTTTTAACATTCTCACTTTTAATCAAAGCACTCACTCTATTACTCTAAACCGTCTTGTCTTGGAAAACTTCAACCATCATTTTTGCGCCTGTCTTAAATCCTTGAACAAATACGGAAGTAGCTTGTGCTGAATGTAACTCCCCAATCGTGTCTAACATTTCTTGAAGCACTTTGAAATCATCTGGTTTCAAGTTTGATTGAAAATAATTCATGTATGTAGACATATGCTGGCTATGCGTATGATATGCTTCGCCTTCGGGGCGATACATATCCAGTGGTTGTAGGTTGCCTGTGTATAGGTTTTCTATAAAGGTGGGCATGGGGTGTCTCCTTTGGTTTTGGAAACAGTATAGCATCTGACTTCATGATAAATTAAATTATAGCGAAACTTTCGCTATATTTCAGTCCTTATACAAGAGAATGTGATGTCAAAGCATCATTAATAGTAGAACTATACTTAGATAATGTGAAGGATATTACTTATTCATAAAGGTTACTAAAGTAATGGTATTTCTATTTCCTTCATTTGTTACCTAAAATCCCTCACCAATAAGTTAGATATCTATCAGAAGTTTCTATGATAGTCCCACCTTTTGATACGGCGCTGACTTACAATACTTTCTTAATCACGAATGTAACCAATGAGGTGTGATTCTTCGTTATTAAAAATAAGTGTATGCTCCTCAAAATTAGTAGATAGAATACTATCCTTCCAAACACGGATTACATTCTGGTCAAAGATGTACTGAATAGACCTCATAATACGTGAGGGTTCATACATACTTGTGTCCAGCACTATTTCCGGAACAGTGGCTAGCGTGATGTTTGAATTTTTTGACTGAGAGGCTAATATTGGTGTTTGTCCATTTGAATATGCTAATTTGTATTGCTCCAATAATGGAGAACCTGTTGAGTTTTTTGGGCGAACAGGAGATGTTTTCAACATAGTTTCCATATCTTTGAATATTATTTTATTAGTCATATCCTCTGCAAAATACGGTACAATTTTCCCATCATAGGGGTTCAGGTAAATATGGTTGTAAAAGTCTATATCAACAATGCAGCCATGGATCAAACCACTCCCCCCGAATACCTGTAATTCGTTAGAAATGATTTGTAGAATTGAACGATAAGGAGCAAAGCTGGCTTTAACTTGCTCATAGTAAAATGTCATATTGTTGTAATAATAGTTAATATCATGCTCAAGAATACGAATGTGACCACCGGCTAACAAATAAAGACGTTGATCCTGCAGTACAAACATATACATCCCTGCACGTTTCAAAACAAAGATGTTGCCTTTTTGCTTAAAACCTTTCATATTTATTCCATGACCTTGATTGAAATCAGCATATTCTTGTCGAGTTATCGAATAAACCCCATCGACCCAATCTTCAAATGGGTCATAACGCCCTCTAACAGTAAATCCTTTGAGCTGCCATCGCTTTCGGATATAACCAATTTGATTATCCGAAAGAACCGTTGTTCCGTCATCAAGACGAACCAAAGAGTTCTGATGGGTGTGTCCACTAACATAAATCCAATTTGGATTATATTTATCATTAGACCAGTCTTGCATTGGCGTGTGTGTCAGTATAATTACATGTTGTGAATCGGCGCAAGCTAATACTTTATTGTATACTTCTCGAAAACGTTTTGAACGTTCAATATCCTCTTCTATCGAAACAGTAGAACGATAAAGCCCCATCGATGCATTATAACATGGATTTAGTCCTGAGAAGGCAATACCAGCTAGAATGATAAGTGAGGATTCTTTGCACAGTTCCGCTAGTTCCTCTGCATCTGCTTCTATCAAGGTCTTTTCATCTATTCTCACAGTTTGTTGTCTTTTATAAACAATTAATAGCTCATTTTCCAACATAACTGTGTTATTACTGTCTTGAATTGTCTGACGGTAATCGTCAATTATTTCGTCGATAGCACGATTTTCTTTGGTTCCTATGGGATTATCATCCCACAACTCATGGTTTCCCAGTATGGAAATAATTTGACCGTGCCATAAATCACGAAGAGATTCATAAAAAATACGCTCAAGTTTTACACTGTCCGCCACATCCCCCGCAATCAGAAGGATGCCTTGATCATTACTGGGTACAGAAGACACGAGCTGAGACACTTTTCTACGAACACTATTCTTCACCTTATCTACTTCTTTTCCATATAGTTTCAATTGATGTTCCAAATGAATATCTGACACATAATAAATAGTCTTAAGTAACGTGTTTTCTTCTAGAGCCGAATGATGAACAATAACTTTGTTGTTATCCATAACGGAAATTGATTTTTCATTAGGAAGTTTAGGTGTACTGAGCTTAACAGGAACTTCGCTGACGATAATGGATGAACTATCATTCACTCCTATGGATGCTTCATACTCAACATGTATTTCATTTGGAAACCAAGAAATTAAGACATTTGGATCTCTTTTGATTGCGTCCAGACACCGAGCTTTAGTACGTTTTTCGTTAGGAACATATTTTAGCGCAAGAGGAGAATCGGATAATGCTGCATCAATGATGGCCTCACTCTGTTTATACTCTAGTGGAACATACTTTAGATAAAGCCCATTTAAATTGACCATATTTATACATAATTCTTCCGATACATACTTCAAGGGCACGCATAGCAGACTTGCGGGGAACATCTTAACAGAAATGTTAACAAGTTTTTGTGACAAAAATTTTCGCGGAATATGTCCCACAGGCCAATCAGAAGCATCTCTTTCTATAACGATATCGCCAAAAAGATACTTATATCCTTTTGTAATCGAATTGATGATGGCACTATGTGCCATTTCATTAGTTATGAAATTCTCTGGCACATGTAAAATGGCTAGCCCGTTTGAATTGACCGCAGTTTCACAAAGTCTACGTCCATTTTCACCCTTTAACAAGCCAATGGGAACATACTGTAATGCACACTGTGATGCATTAACACTTAAATCGTTACGAACAGCACTTTCACATACCTCATAATCTTTGACTTCGTCAGGGAAATCTTTCAGCATAAAACTACAGCTACTTACAGCGGCTATATACATAGATTGATCGCACCATTCTTTTGGCACATATTGAATGTCACTACCGTTCTTTTTGAGTGCAAGCAAACATAATTCCGGAGTTAAAATTTTTTTTGAAATATTTTTCAAAATTGGTTTACTATCATTTTCAATAGCCCTGCGAACCATTTCTGGTGTTTGCATTCGTTTGCCGATACGAGATAGTATACTAGTGCTTGGATTTTTTTCAAATGCAGCAAATGGATCTTCATTTTGTTTAATTCCAAGTCCCTCTTTAAGACGATTTCTATCAATATTATTCACCTCTATCTATCCTTTCACGTAACGTTTACTTCATTTACTTGTTTAAAAAGTCTTTAAAAATATACCACTTCCCTAATTGATGGTAATGGAAAAATTGTTCTTTATATACGGTTTCTCTCCATTTCATATAACGATATATTCACGAAGTTTCATCAATCTACAGAATACCAATAAATAAACGAACTACCGAGAATCAGTTTATACCTATTTTCTATTTTCTATGCTCTATTATATAATGAAATGTTGAATAGAACTGATCGTAAGGAGGCTTATCCGAGGCTGAAATAATTAAAAAGAGCTAATTCTATTATTGGTTAAATTAGCACTTTAGCATTAAATTAGCTATGTTTTAAAGGTATAACCTACGTCTTCCTAAAGTTTTAAATACTTCCACGTTCTAATTCTTCAGATATTAGAAATTTTTTCCTCCTCAATTCTATTATCAATCATTTTCAAAATACTTTTATTTCTGTCGATGGCATAAACCTTACCTTCTTCTTGAACAACATTGGAGCTGGAAAAGTGTAATGTCCAAAACCACACCCAAAGTCGATCATATAGGCTCCTTTAGTTATCCCAATAGTTTTCATGATTTGAATACAATCATTGTCTTCCAATGTTTAATTTTTTCATGGACATCCATTGCTCATCCACCATTCTTCTTTATATTTTTGTACATGTCATTTTCTATTGTTCATAAGCTAGGCTTTTCTTAATAGTTAGTATAATGTAATTTACATAATATAACATATGGCATTTGTACATTGGGGGAAGAAGATAATTCAAACATGAAAGCTCTTGATATACCATTAATAATGAGGAAAACACCGACAATTCTTAATACAATTCTTGAGGTTTTATCATCCTTTCTAAAAATCACCTCGCCAAGCATACCTGTAACCACAAAAAATCGTAATGCAAGTTAGAGCAAATAAATAAGCAGCAAATAAGATGATAATGGCAAACAAATTATCAGCTAGACTAATTTTAAGCAAATACTTTCCTGCTAATAAAATGACAACTACGTGCACCGCAGCAAACAAATAGGTCGCAGTCATCTTAGCCAATACGTATTTTTTATAGTCAACAGGAGCGCTTAATAATCTTGTTAGCGTATTATTTTCTCATTCATCAATAAATGTTCGCAAGCCTTGCACAACCGCAAATCAAAGGAACATGACTAAGAAACCAATTAACCTAGAAGTAGATTGATCACGGTGATTTTGTACCTGTGTTAAAGACTGAGCATCAATTTTGATTATTTATTCCTTTAAATGCACTAGTTGTAATAGTGGAACGTTCTCCTCCCCCAGTCCAGCAGCCATCAGATGGGAGTCATTTAGTACTTTCTGGATTGTACTTACTTCACCTGTGATGATTTCTTCCAAAATTGTTCCTTCTCCATTTCAACATTTTGCACAAAGTGTATAGGGAGAGATGGAACTAATGAACCTAATGAATCTGATGAACTAGAATATCCTGCTAACAAATATGTAAAAAGATCAAAACACTATAAGCCAAATCAAACCTCTTGAAGTCTATTATTAGTACTCTCCATTGTATTCAATATAACTGGTTTGTTTACAGCGTGTAATATGATATGGGGTATAAGTATTCTTTGAATTTGGACTTAAAATTTCAATAAAACTAATTGTTGCATCTATAAGGTCATCTGATGAGAAAACATCTTCATCTAGGAATCCACTTAAGAGTGCTGCATCTCCTTTATATTTCAAACAAAGATAGCCATACCCAGGGTCAACTATAACTAAATTTATTATGTCATCTTCTTCTTGTTCTTTTGATTTATCGAAAAATCTAACTATTATGTCCTTATCTTTGTAGTAAATCTCGGTGTCACAGGAAAAATTTTTATAGCTAAACTTCATTGCACTACTTCCCCCTCTTTTGGATTTTTATTTGCTTTAAAATTAATTTTCCAGCCTTTCACATAATGTAATATTCACGAAGTTCATAAATATAAGAAATACACTTAATTGAACGAACACATCGTATCTAAATAGCCTTTTGAAACATATTTATATTATACTATGATATGGAAAAATATGACGATCGCTAATTCCATAATTTCAATCAAAAAAAATCCTGCCAAAACATCAGCAAACACTTTGAATAATTGATTTACTGGATCATCCCATCAATGATAGATACGTGCGGGTCAATATCTAGCTATGCCCAATAGATAAAAGAGTAGACTTATTATTGGATTTGGCGAATTCAAAAGCCTCTTCAGATATGGGAACTAAGTTACCTAGTTATTAATATATTGCAGCAGGCTCAATCTTTTGAAAGTTCCCCATTTGTAATATAAGTCAAGCTTTGTTTCAGCCAATTATTAAAAAAAGCCCAAGCCTGGCACTTGAGCTTCTTATGTATCTGCTGTTGGTATCGTCTTCGCTTCAAATCCTTAAGCTGTATCGCTTAAAATCCCAACACTTATGTACACCAAAAAGACATGCAAGGAATGAATACTCAGTTCCAGCATATCAGTTATAAAATACAAGAATATATAAGCCTAGATCGATTTCTGTTCCCTCTTTACTTCCCTAATGCTTCATTCGTAATACGCTTGATGTCGATCGAAGATATCGTTTCCTCATTGACCATATCAGTTAAAATTTCATTTAAGAAATAATCAACACAATGAAGTTTAATATTTTTAATTTTCACCAGTGCATCGTGGTACATTTTAACGAATTCCTTCTCCGTATTCCCTCGCTGTAACTCAGCAAATGCTTCATAAACTTGGTCTAGCTTATCAGCCACCTCCAGAATTAATCCTTCGGTCGAATCGTCTTTACCTTCACGCAATTGATTACGGAAAATACTTTTGAATTCCTCTGGGATATGCTCCTCTATAAAATTGTGAACCATCCCTTCCTCAACCTGTTGAATCAGCTTGCGCAGCTCGATTGAAGAATGCTTAACAGGCGTCTTAATATCACCGATAAAAATCTCTCCATAATCATGGCTACTCGTGATCTCATAAAGTTTTTTCCAATCGACGTTCACACCATACCGTTCTTCAATATCTGCCAATGTTTTGGCATACTGCACCACCTTCCAGGAATGCGCCGCAACGCTATGCTCCTCAAATTTAAATTTCCCTGGACAGCGATAAATTCGCTCTAATTCGTTCAGCGATCTAAAGTAAGTATGAATCCCCATCTTATCACTATCCTTTTAATTTTGTTAACTTACTTTTAATTATAAAACGTCTTTGTTAAATATAGATAAAACCTATAATTTTCCTGAATATAAAAACGGTTTAGTTATTTTACATATAGTAGGCCTTCATACTACAAATCCATTTTCTGAAATCTTCTTTTTCCAAAGAAGTTAAATAGAATTACGCAAGGCACAGTCAACAAAACAAACGTGAATGAAGCTAAAGCAAGGCTCTTTGCAAGATGACATTTCTTATGTAAAAATGAAGACGCACAGGCTAAATGTAATAACGATAAACTTGATCTGTTTTGTTTTCATCCTCTCTCCTTCTTATTCTGCCTGCAATAACGAATATCCCATACCAAGCCCAAAATAAACAAAAGTGGCACTAGCACAATGGGAATCATTATTGTAAATACCATTAACCATAGCACAGTCCCACCTGAACGAATCAGGCACAAAAAAATCCCAAAATACAGATTAATTATAATTAATGGATAAAAGATACTTCTAAGAAAAGTTATCTTTCTTTCAGCGAGTATAATATAGATCAAATAAAGAAGCATAACTGGGAAACTCAGCAGACCATATATAAACCCCTCGTTATCATCAGGAGTAAGATTTCCATTTAGAAAACCATGGGATCTTGCATAAGGAACCAAAAACAAAATAAAATATAGCAAAATTAACATAGACACACCTAGTGGTATTAAGTTCACTTTATGATTTCGCATTAATACTCTAATCTGTTTCACGTTATCTCTCATTTCTATGTAAAATTCCGCTTCTACCAATACTTGGTACAATTATATTCCTTCTTAAAAAAGCCAGCGTCATTTAAATCTCACGCTAGCCCTTTTTCTACGATATAGTATAGTATTTTATTTAATTTGCACTCAAACTCAAGGCGCAAAAACCTCCGGATTATCACTCCTCCACGCCCCAATACAACCAACTAAACATGCCGTATAGCATCTCATTATTCTATTATTGTCTATATCCTCATATTCAATTGCGATATTAATACCCGACTTACGCCATGCCAAAATCTGCCCAGAAAATCCTGGCCACTCACATTCTTCATCTAATGCTGGTGTGCCATAAGCTTTAATTGCGTCGTCAGGTGTGGATTCCATAGTTATTCCATTAGGTAGATTACCTGAAAATGGAGACTTTATTCTATCATCTGCTCCAGGCGCCATAAAATGAATCGCACCAATGACCCATCCATCTTCATTCGTATAACTTAGACCTGTCAGGTCGTTAATTTTAGGCACACGATATACATCGATACGTATGGATGATTTCACAGACCAAATGATATCATCGTTGAAGTAACTATCTGGTTTTGGCATACGCTTAACCCCAAATGGCTTTAGCAAGTCTTGGACGGTCATAGAATCATATCTTTGACCAAGCATTTCAATGAGCTGTTCGGCTGGTTCTTTTATGTTATTACTGTTATTCAGGTTCGAGTCGACACCGAGGTTCATCCAGTTCATTCCCTTCATTCAAATTATAAAAAGAACCACTTTATTAAAACAACTCCAACAGTCCACTAAAACTATTAATTTCATAGTCAAAATCACTAACTTCTCCAAATCCATAACTGGCAAATACGAAGGGTACTCCAGCAAACTTTGCAGCCTTCTGATCTCCCTCAGTATCTCCCACGTAAACTGGGTTAGTTAAGTTATTTCTTGCTATGACTAGTTTAATGTTTTCTCCCTTGGACAGCCCTGTTCTTCCTGGATTCTCAAAGTCTACAAAATATCTCTGTAATTTGTGAAAATTATAAAACGATTCCATATATGCCGATTGACAATTACTTACGATGAGTAGCTTGTATTTTTTTGATAAAATTTCAAGTGTCTCCTCCAGCTTTTCGTACAACCTTCCACCTTGTTCAGTAAGATACTGACTCTCAATTTCACAACATTCTTTTAATATTTTTTGCTGCATATCCTCTTTTAAATGAGGGAAAAATCTCATCCCAATCTCTTTAATTTGAAGACCCATTACGCCTTTGAAATCTTCCTTTGTTAATGTTTTATTAATTTCTTTATATTTTTTAAGCACATCATTCCACGCTTTTACTACTACATCTCTCGAATCCCATAACGTTCCATCCAAATCAAAAATAATGCTATCCATATAGTCCTCCAACTTTCAGTTAATCTTTCTTAATGATTATAATAACATCAATTTCTTTTACATTAATTGCTTCTATAGTAATGATGCTATAACTTCCTGTTATACTAACGAAATCCCTAAGTAAGTATTTTGTTTAATTATGCTTTGCTCCATTTCTTCTAAGTACCTAAGCTGTGGTTCGCTCAACTGATTTTTTTGCAAGAACTGGTTGTGATAAATAAACGAATATAGATGTCTATAGTTTATAAAGAAATCTACATGTTGAAGTATTTGGGTCACAGAATTCTCCATTGAGTATCCGTCCATAAATGATTTGAAAAATTGAGACGCAAAATGATCACGTTTACCTCGATCTTTAACGGATTGCGATGCATGATAGATAGCAACAGCAATATCATACGCAAACCAATTAAATTCACTGTCTCCAAAATCGATAAACGTAATCTCACCTTTATTACACAGAAAATTATGATGAGTCATGTCACCGTGTATAATCCCATATACTTCTTCGGAATGGCTCATTGATTCAATATTTTTTAAATAGTTCTCCCATTTCTCTTTAATTCTAGAATCTATTGAATTCAGATTCATCTGGAAAATCTGGTGTTCATTCCATTCTGGCCGTTTCTTCTTACCTTTGTACATCTTAGAACAGGAATGCATTTTCCCCATCCCTTTTCCCCATTGATTAAATAACTTCTCGTTCCATTCTTCACTACTAGGATCAATGTGAATTCCCACAACTTTTTGATAGGCAACAAAAAATAAAGTATCAGTCAAGTGATTAATATAAGAATTTTTATTTACTGCTATAGGAATCGTTACATTCACATTATTTTCATTAAGAAATTGAGTCCATTCGATTTCAGACAAAATGAGTTCCTCAGTATCAAACTCTCGATTGTAAACTTTAACAATGATTGGTACTTCTGAGGGAATTTCGTAAACGTTATTGTAATATCCGCCCAGTAAATGAATATTTGCTTTGTGGTAACCTAATAAAGAAAGAATTTGATTAATCTCAGACTTTTCAATTTCCACTGAGTCTCCTCCTTTATTCGTTCCATATGATTTCAACTACGATGCTCTCATCACAACCTCAGTAAATTCAAAGATGTCTACTTCTTAATTACCTTTACTATATTGAGATATTCAGATTCATATTGTTTTGATGCTTCTTTGGCTAAAACGTTTGTGACTGTATTCATTCCTAAAATTCATATGTATTATGAAGATAACAATCATTCCTGTGATATCCAAACTGTCTTAGGCTATTGCTGCTTAACTTTATTTCTCTATAATACCGAACATCTGATATCAATCCGAATATGAAGAAAAGAGGTACTAATACAATAGGAATAAGTATTGTAAATACCATTAACCACAGCGCTGCCCCACCTGCACAAATCAGGCATAAGAAAATTCCCGAATATAAGATAATTTTGAGAAATATTACCTTTCTTTTAGGGAGTATAATATATATCAAATATATTAGCATAAATTCCGCTTAAATCACCAAATCTCCTCATAGCAAATTGATCAGAACTATCTAAGACAAGACCCATCCTCAGATAGCCTTATCTTAGTATCTTAGGTTGGGTCTTGTGTTTTTTAAATACTTATATATGCAATATTCACCTAATTAACAGAGGGCTAATGCTCCATTGCACAGATTGTTCATATACGTAATTAACTGTCCGTCATAGTTAATTTTCATTACTTTTACGTCTCACTCTCATTAAGGGATCTTGGCGAAGATGAATTACAAAGTCTTGATTTGATGTATGGTACACTATATTCCCTGGTTTAGCCTCAAAAAACTCTTTATTAGCATTTTCTGCTGATATAGTACGAATTGGTGCAACTTCATCTATTATTTTTTTGTTATCTTCCTCATGATAATTAAGAATGGAAACCAGAACAAATTGATCAGGGAACAGTTCTCTTACTTCTTGCCATTTCATTTATTCTACCCCCTTTAAATTCTTCCTAAATCTTCTTTCTTAATTTTATCATAGTTTTAGTAGAACGTTCTCACTGTTTTTACTTATTATCTAATTACTGGAAACAATATTTATTATTCACATTCTGTTCTCGTCTCTTCTGGTGTTGAGTCCGTGGTTATTTAAGCTGCTTCTCTACACTCTCAGGTACACTTAATTCCACTTCACTTTGTTTTTTCCATTTTAGTAACCAGTTAAGCTGATTATCTATAAACTTTTCATCTACACAATCAAGTCCATAAATCTCAATGATGGTAGCTTGGAGTTGATAATGTAAAATAGAAACTAAATGATTAAATGCAAACCATTCACTTTTAGAAAGGGTATGATGCTGTAAATAACCAAATAAAAACCTATCGAAAATCTTCCTAGTTTCTTTGAATCCGTTTTCGTCATAATTAAAATAGTCTGTACAATTACATACCATCATGATGTCATACATTGGAAAGGCTCTGCACGAAGTATCAAAATCTAAAAGATACAGATCCCCTTCTGACGTTTGATGAAGGTTGCCACGATTCAGATCACCATGACAATAACCATAGGGAAGATCCTTTACTTTCTCCCATAAAAAATCCCCATACTCTATATAGGTTTTCAATTTTTCATTAGGATAATTTTTTCTCCTTAATATCTCTATATATCTATCTATAAAGTAAGGTTTGTTGCGAGTGACTAATTCTCCAGTGTAATTCTGCATCGTACGATGAAATTTCCCTATTAAGCAACCAATCTTTTCTGCATCATTATTTATATCTGGTTCATGACCTTCAACATATTCATATAAAATGTAAAGATGTTTACCATGCTCATACTCCATACTAATATACGGTTTATCGTCTTTAGTAAAAATGATTTTGGGTACTGGAATCTCATTTTGGTATAGATACAATTGAATATCTACAGACTGCAATGCGGTATCCAAAAATTCAGGACGTATTATTTTTAGAAAGAAACGTTGCCCATTTGAATACACAATATAGGATAAACTACCTCCATCACGGGTAAACACGATGTTATCAAATTTAGTTAAATGGTTGTTGTTTAATTCACTAAGTATCTCCTCATCATTAATCATAACGCCCTCCCCTTCTTGTACAATATAATAACCTAAATAATTCCATATACGAACAATAATTTTATAAGCAAAAGGCCGAAGTACTATGGATTAAAGTATGAAAGCATAAATAAAGATTAAATACTCGCATTTCTTATAAAAAATAAAAAACGGAAGGCTTTTCCTCATTCTATTAAAGAAATAGGAAGCCCTTCCGAACTCAAGCCAGCAACACCCTCGCCACCTGATCCACAATGCTATTAATGCCTGTTGGGCCATAACAGCCAATCCATGTTGCCGCATCCACTTGATAGATACGCTGTTGCTTATCGGTATCAAGCATTCCAAGCACACTTTGCTCTGTTTCCGATCTTCCGTTCAGCATCATTTCATTACTTAGCAAAAAGTAGTGATTGGCATGGACAGCAGGTAATCGATCCACCGAAATATGATAAGCGGTATCGGACGTATCTGCCACAAAGAGAGGTGCAGGTAAACCAAGATCACGGTACAACACAGCGCCTGTCCGATGAGCGGCTGTATGTACACGCACCAAGGATTCACGCGGACGAATTAAAGCCACACTTTTTCCTGCCATCACCTCAGCAAGCTCTTCGGACAGCAATGCTGTTTTGCGATGATAAGCCGTAATGATATGCTCAGCTTCTGCTTGCTTGCCAATTAATTCACCAAACAAACTCAAAATTGTCTGCCAGCTCTCATTGCGCTTAAACATCAGCGTGGGCGCCATTTGGCTTAGAGCCCCATAATGAGCATCATGCATTTCTGTACATATGATCAAATCCGTTTTCAGTCTTGCCACAGCTTGCAGATCTGGCGCTTCATAGGTGCCAAGGTATTCCGTATCATTTAGCTTTTCTCTAATATATTGAGGGAATTTTAGAACTTCTCCTAACTCTCCCGTCCCCAAAACCGTATTAGTTCCTAGTTTTAAACCCACATTTCCCAAGCCTACTGTCCCTAATCCGACACTACCAGCAGGAGGCATTCCAAGCGCAAGTAAATGGTCAGCATATTGAACATCCATAACCGCGATCCGTAGCGGAGTAGTAGTCACACGATATTCCCCTCGCATATGACGAATAACTGTTCCTTGTGCTGAAGGATATGAAGAAGCAAGGTGACTTTGGTTACGGTTATGGTAATGGTTATGGCTCTCTTGGTTCTGTAGCAAGCCATATCCTACATTACTTCTATACACCTGCGGAGGTACGCCATAATATTTTTTAAATGCCCTACTAAAATAATACGCATCCCGATAGCCTGCTTTTTCAGCCACTTCACTGATGGGAGCATCTGTATATTGGAGTAATCGCGCTGCGCTTTCCATCCTTAACTGAATAACGTATTCCATCGGGGCAAGCTGTTTTTGTTGTTTGAACCGTCGTTGCAACTGTCTAACGCTACATCCAGCAAGAGCGGCTAGCTCTTTAAGCTCCATCTCCTTACGATAATGTCCTGCGATATAAGTAGCCACAATATCCACCATGTCTGGTGCGGGACTCCCCTGACTACGTTCATGCTGAAGGACAAGCTCATACAACAGGCCTTGTAGCATTGCATTTATATGGAAACGTTCAAGCCCGTCACCATGGCTCCATTTGGAAACTATAGTCTCTGCTGACTGATATAGCTCCGTCCTAAGGACAGGGTGCTGAAGGAAAGATTTACTCAGCGGCTGGTTACGCTGCTGCAAATTCAACATCGAGCTGTCTTCCACCATCAAAAATACCTTATAAAAAATCATAATATAATGAATGTTTTCTGCTCTAGTAGTCAAAGTAAAGGACGTCCCTTTAACCAGATGACAAGCAAAAGAAGCTTGGACATGGTTAACCTTACCATTTATCACAAGCTCTCCTTCACCGCCACTAGCAAGCAGCAACACATTTTCAGTTAATTCAGTTTCACGCCAAACACCGTCAGAAGGTAAAGTACTGCTATATACATCAAGTGTTTTAATCGCTAAATTACTCCAAAAACTTTCCTGTTCCTGCGGTGGCATGTCTCTCATCTCCTGACAATAACATCAAAATTGCATCTGTTGTCATTTTAATTGAGAGTTATTCTCATTGTCAATCTAGATATGTTACTTCTTCGGGCACTTTACGCAATACTCCCCTGACATCCGATAATAATAGCAGCACGTAATCCGATTGCTTTTTGCCACTGGAGTATCCTCTCTGAGATCTGTAAAACGAGTAAAAGGATTACGTCTTTCTCCAAATAAATCTCCCGATGCCGTTTGCGTTAAAAATGCAAAATCTGCTTGCACGCGTTCCTTATCCTGATCAGCCACCTCAACTCTTCCAGAATACAGCGGGGCGATACGCACCATAATATTTTCCCAGAGTACTGCCTTCGAGACGGGACCAATCTTAGCAAGTGTGTGTAGCACAGGTGCAAGCTGAACCGCAAACATCTCTTCGATAACCTCTTTCCTCCACATCTCTCTATCCACCAGATCACTAGAAATAGCTGCTGCGTTGGCATTAGTGTTAGCACTAGTCTTAGTATTGGTATTGACGTTAGCAGGATCCTTAGCATTAACATCTATCTGTAGCCCGCCCATCGCTAGAAAAGGAAATCGCGTACCTCCATCATCAACAATTGAGGATGAGTGATACAGAAAACTCTGATTTAAATCTAAAGAAAGTTTTACATTATGAAAGGTCATCGCAGTTATAAACGGTGCTGTCCACAGATAACCTAATCGTTTTATCAGCATCGAAGCAGCAACCTGTAAGTCAGGTGCACCAATATATTCTTTAAGCCAGCTTACATACTCATGGCACGTTGCGTCATCTTTTAATTGACTAAGAGCAACTGTACGTACACTATCCTCAGGTGGCTTACTAAGCAAAATGTCATAGTCTTCTACTAATTCCTTCCACAAAACAGTAGATAGATAATGATCCATTTTAATTCGATCCTAGCAACGCTTCAGCAGCTTGATCTACGATCATGTTGACCGCAATTGGACCATAATAAGCAATCCAGAGTTGCGTATCTACATTGTATACACGATTATTTTTAACTGCGTCGATGGATTGCCATATTGGACTACTTGTCAGTTGTTCTGTTTCTGTAGCAAACATGGCATCTGAAAGTAGGAAATAGCGATCCGCTCCAATATCCGGAACCTTTTCCATTGTAACTTCAACAGAAGTATCTTCTTTTATATCCGTTACAAATTTGGGCGCTTTTAAGCCTAAATCCTTATAGAGAATACCTCCTGTACGATGATCAGGACCATGTACACGAATGCCTTCTTTTCTTGGACGAATTAAAGAAACCGTGTCATCTCCTAGCTCAGCAGACAATTTTGAACGTAACCCCACAATTTTATCCTCATAATTTTTAACCAAAGCTTCTGCTTCAGTTGTTTTACCTGTGATTTTACCCATTGTCACTGCTGTATCTCGCCAATCCTCATAAAAATCAAGTACAATTGTATCTGCAATTTTACTTACACTATCGTAGATCTTCTCTTGAAAATCCGTCATAATAATAAGATCAGGATTTAAAGCCACAATTGCCTCAAGGTTAGGCTCATCACGACTACCTAGTACCTTTACATCCACTAGCTTGTCCTTCAAGTATTCAGGGAAAGTTTCATCCTTTGTTCCTGATACTACACTACCTGCTGGCTGCTCACCAAGTGCGACTAATTGATCGACAAATTTCACATCAAGTACAGCAATCACCTTTGGCTTCTCAGTTAGCGTATATTCACCCTTCATATGTTTGATGGTAACTGGAAAAGCTGAATCCGTCTGCGTCGTTGAATTTGTTTTGCTTGGATCTGCTTCAGGCTGTTGTGTTCCCTTGTTAGCATTTGTTCCCGCTCCAGCACCACAAGCCGTTAGGACAAGTACTAATGCCAACATCCAACCCATTAATAAACGTGATTTGTGAGCAGTGTAACCCTTACCTTCGGCCCCCTGCTTCTTTATCATTTTTTGCATTCTGACTACTCCCCTTTTGTAGATGATAATGATTTTCATTATCGAATTCATAAAGTGAGTATAATGTATCTACACACTTTATTTCCATGTACTTTTGCGACATTGGAACAGGATTAATGCGACATCTCTCCTAAACCAAAAAACCATCCAAATCTCGATACCCCATATCAATCAACAATTTGTTGCCATTTAACTGGTGCACTTTTTTCGCTATCGTATCTAAATTCAGATTAATTATATACTGCAAAACCTCAGCCACATACTTAGGTTGGTTAAAGTTAACTAGATATTGCTTCTCATCCTTCATCATCCTTAAACCTTCATTTAAAGGGCTACCCGAAATTGGCGTATCCGTTGTAACAAACTGAACTATGAACCTTGCATCCTTTTTTTCAGTAATGAACGTCAGCTTGGATTTACAGTAAAAATCTCTAACGGTGGAATAACTCCACAAATAGGTTGCTCCATCAACTACTATCTTCCTCATTGGTTTTTAACCCTCGTTCTCATCATCTTCGTATCTTCCTCCAAAAATTACGCCCTGCATCTTAGCATAAGATTTTTCATGTACCAATGCTTCTTGATGGTATTTCTGATTCGTATATTTTTGAAAATAATAATCTTTAATTAGTAAAAGATCGTTCCGGTATTTTTCAACATCCATTGCACATACTCGGCTCCATAACAGGCGATCAATTGAGATTACCAACATATTTTCCTCTTCAATCGCATCCTTTATAAAGAAATCATAATCGAGATGGGCTATGCTTCGCCATATTTCAAATTTATCTATAACCAAACCTAAATCACCATACAGATCTTTGGTCTTTTCGGGATACTGCTGTGCTAAACTTTTATAATCACAATCCGTAATAATTAAATCAATGTCCGCGCCTGACTTACGCAGTCCATAGTACTCCATAGCCAAGCCCCCCACTAAAAGCGGCTTAGTTGAAAAATTCAGATTACTTTGGACTATGCTTTCATTAAAAATCCGAATTACGTTATTCATCATTTAATCCCCCATCTAAATGTTTTGTGCAATTAAACAGCTCACATTCCCATCTGTGCTCCCCTTTTTTTAGAATGGTCACCGATGTATTATCCAAATGCTCTCCAATATCCTCATGAGGGATAAGCCTTTTTAATGTATACCCCAATAATCCGATATGGCTCACTACAAGTACTCTCTGATCGGGATGCCGCTCTACAATATCATTGATAAAGGCTATCCCTCTTGCCATGACATCCTGCTGTGATTCCATGCCTAAATCTAATTTTGACCAGCCATACCCCCACTTTTTTACGCGTTCTGCTTCAGTCGTCCCTTCGATAAGCCCACAATGTACTTCTCTTAAACGCTTATCCATAATGACATCAATGCCTTTTATTTCTCCGATCAATTGAGCTGTTTCTAAAGCCCTTCCTAAATCACTACAATAAATATAGTCCCATGACTCCCCCTTCATGCGTTGGGACAGTAACTGTGCCTGCATACGCCCTTCCTCATTTAAAGGGATATCACTATGCCCTTGCACTTTCCCTTCTAAATTCCAATCCGTAATTCCATGTCGAACAAGTCCAATTATTGTCACGTTTTATCCCCTTTTCTTACATCAATTGCCTTCATTTGTCCCCCTTATAGTCTCCCACATCTGTCAGGACTCCATAGTCATTTCTGGTCGATGGACTGCTCCTGAGAATCCATAATTTGCTCTGTAAGTTCAATCTTTTCCATTAACCTCGCTAGCTCCATAGGGTCTGAGCCACTCTCTGCACACCAGCATACAGCCATCGTCATCTCTACATAAAGGCATTGCTTTAAAATATGACTTGGAATATGTAGTCGCTTGGCTAATGTCGTAATAATATAACTTACTTTGGACTGTAAGGTAGGCGTAACTTCATCGTTTTCGTTAAATTCATTCAAAATAAAACGTGGAGTATCAAATACAGGATCACCGATTACGCCTTTGGGATCAATAATGGTATAACCGCCATTACGATTTTGCAAAATATTATCATGGTGGAAATCGCCATGAAGTAATAATTTTTTATTGTAGTCTAACGAGATAGAATCAAAGATTGCCTTTGCTTTTTTCATTTTCATATAAAGTTCAGTACAGTCTTGACGTATGCTCATATAGTCTGTTATTCGGTAAACCCACTGCTTGTAGGTTGGATAAGCTTCTGCTTTGTTAGATGAAATATGTAAGTCTTGATACAACTCACTAAAAACGGAGAGTCTAGCATCTAGCGATGGCTCAGCTCGCAAAGCAATCCCTGGCACAATATGTTGCTCCAGAAAAATACCAGCTTCTATATCCACTTTGTATACTTTACAAAACTTACCCCCATCGTATTCTTTTAACGCATTTACCTCAGTCACTATCTCTGGACTATCTGGATACCCGATCTTTAACACCGTATCGCCAAATTGATCTGAATGACAGGTGAAAATTAAGTTTGCTGATAAATTTGATTTTAATTGGATGTTTGTTAGATTCCACTTCGCCTCGTATTTCTCAAGATTACCTATTACTTTGTCATAATGGGCTTGTCCAAATTGCTTAACAATTTCGCCAACTTCAAGCTCACTCATACCATAAAAATGCTTCATAGAAATGAGGTTCCTCCCATTTATAATATTAAGTTTCCATACTTTATTTTGTCATCAATTACTTAACCTGTATATAACAGAAACTCAATGGCTATAGTATCTCTATCTGACCTCCCTGTTCCTCAACCTCCTGACATGCCATACCTATAATGAGCAAAGCTCTGGTATGATCAAGTTTCTTAAATTTATCTTTTTGAGATAACAGGTATTTAAAGCGAAAAAACCCATTCAAATCAACAATCAATGATTTGAATGGGATCTTCATATTTATAAGCTTGTACAGATTTTTTGTTAGTTTCTAAAGCCTTGTGGATGTGTGCTCACATTGCTTGAAGTTTCAGTCCCCATCTGCTTATTCATGACATATTCAATCGCTTCCTGAAGCCACTGCTCTTCTTCTAACATAAACGGCGATGTCCCTGCTGTCATTTCCTCAAGCTGTGTAATGTCCAACTCATTTACATCTCCTAAAGCTTCTATCGCTTCCGGTCCCACAAGCTCCATTTGGGCATTCATATATTGACTAATAAGCTGCTGCACCTCAGGTGTATCTACAGGCTCACCACATTTTTGTTTAATTCGTTCAACAAAGTCTAAATATAAAGTATCCATCGCCTGAACCGTCTCTGGCTCATGTTTTTTAAAAATTGCAGCTACAGCCTCCTTGCCCCTGACCTCCTCTAGCCACGCTTGCTGACGATGACTAGACTGTATACCATGCACAAAGGTTAATAAGGTTGTCAGCTGCTCTGATCCTGCTAAATCGGATAGGCTTTGAATGCGATGAATTGCCTGTAGTGCAAGCTCTAATCCCTCTTTTTGAGCAACCACCTGCTTCTCTAATTCCACAAGCATGTCCGCCCACTGCTGATCAGATAAGTTTGCCTTTAGAATGTTACGAATTTCTTTAATTGAAAAACCTAAAAATTTCAAGGCCACGATTTTCTGCAATTGTGTTACTTGTTCAAAATCATACATGCGATGCTCGCCTTCACCATGTCTAATCGGGCTTAGCAAGCCTTGCTCTTCATAGTAATGTAATGTCCGATAGGTGACACCTGCTTGCTCCGCAATTTGTGCAATGGTAAGAAGTGTGTCTCTGTTCATTTTTTGCGTTCCTCCTTTGAAAATCAGGCTAATAACTTACGTTTTTATTTTATCTGCTAACGTAACGTGAGGCGCAAGCTTGAATTTTTAAAGGGAACATAAGGGCTCATTTGTAAATATTGTACCTAACTACCTAGACATCCAGTGGCGTATACCAATCCAACTTGTTCCAGAGACTATCTGGGTGGTGGATTAAATATTTTAAATTATCCCATGTCTCCTTGGTTTTATTTTCACTAAAATAGCCTTGTCTATATTGAAAGCCTACGATATACCCTAAGCCAAACTCTAACCAGCTCGAAAATTTGTTTTGCATCTTTTTCCCCACTCGAACTGCATACTGAAAAGCTTCTTCTTCTGTAATAAAGTTTAAATAAGCTGCTGCCCTACATAGGTGTAAAAAGAAGGCATACTCTCTAGCTATTGTTGCCCCTCTGGGTATACGATCCATGTTATCTAGTACACATTTCCATTTTGCATGCTCATATTGATTTTGTTCATGTGATTGCACAAACTTTTTACGATCTAGCATAGATAATGTGGATAAAAAATTGGCTCTTTCATCAAATTCGCTTGGGTCATCCCAATCCTGTCTATTTAAAGCACTAATCATATCTTCTTTAGTATGAATGTTTAAATCCCTACGTAAGGAATTCATTCGTATAAAACGGCCTTCCTCTGTTTCAGGAATTAAATAATTTTTTTCATGACTATGCCCATAATAGTTATAGTCCCCTACTCCTATAGCAAAACACCACAACCATGCCTTGTATATAGGATCTTCTTGAAAAGGGTCAGGATTACTAAATTTCAACATCGCTACCTCCATAAGGTTGTAAAAAATTTTTCGATTTCACTAGGTTCTTCAGGTTGAATTAAAACTAGGTTAAATAGTTCAGGTAATGAGATTACAGATCTAGATAACAGTTTTTTCATCATACCTTGATTAGCTTGCTTTGCAGCTTCATAAACTTGCTGATACTCAGTGTTATCTGTAACCAGTTGAATTGCTTCCTCAGCATACATTAGTGCTTCCTTATTTTTCTTCAATTGTAGACACGCCATGCTACTATAGATCAAAGAGAAAGGTTCTCGGTCTTTACTTAGTGCATATTGCAACCAAAAATAAGCCTCATCTGCATTCCCTCTATGATAATACGCTACACCAGTGTAGAAGCTTGCCCATTCCTTGGCGGTGTCGTCTTCTTCTAATTCATAATAAAAATTACTCGCAAGTATCGTTGCTTCCTTCCACGACTTAAAATTAAGCAAAATACGGATCATATTTACCGTCATCCAGCGATCCCAAGGATACTCTTTTAAAATATTCTCCATCCATCCAAGTACCTTTTCTTCTTTCCTTGGAAAAATATAATTCATATAGGTGTAAACTGCCCGTTGTACAATAATATAGGATGTAGGCTTCTGTTCAACACCTAAACAATAGGTCATCCAAGCCTGTTCATAATCTCCTGTTGCTCGGTAAATATCCCCCTTTAAGATGTATCCCTCAATATCGTCATAATGCTTCATGTATTCGTCTAAAGCCAGCAAAGCTTCTGAATAATGGTCTAATTTAACATAAGCAACAGCCAAATTAAAATATGTATAATTATCATGGAGATAATCAATACATTTTTGAAAAGCAACTAGCGACTCCTCATATTGCTGTAAGTTCATATGACAATGCCCCTTCATAAGCCAAGCATATGAATAAAATCTGAATTCACTTAACATGAAATTCACATCCTCTAGTGTCTCCTCCCAACGTTGCAATCTAAAAAGAGACAGTGCACGATACACATAAAACCGCCAATTCTCGGGATTCTGTACAATTGCCTTTGCACTATAGTATATGGCAGTTTCGAACTGTTCCTGTTCATAATATAATTTACCAAGTAGATAATTAACGTGAGGGTTCAAAGGATTCATTTCAAACGCTACAGTTAATTGCAGCTGTGCTTGTTCATATAGATTAAGGTCCAATAATACTTCCCCAAGTGCAACCTTAATGTCATAGCCATTCGTTCCTTCTTCTTCTGCCAACTGTTTAGCTATATAAAGTAATTCTTTGCTTCGTTCATATTGCTCTAAGCTGAGTTTTGCTTGTCCCCACAACAAATAAATTGCAGAGTTAGCTCCACCATGAGCTGTGATTTGTTCCAACAGATTGCAACAAATTTCAAATTGATCAGTCTCAAAGTAAAGCTGTGCTAATTCAAACTTAAGCTTGTTCAAATCAGTTGCAAATGCTAGTTTTCCTCGTATTTCACTGATCATTTTCATATTTAAATCAGCCAACATCACTTGTGCAATTACTTCTGACGGATTTTCTTCCTTTATTAATTCTAAAATATCCTTCGCCTCTTGTAGTTGACCATAGTGCTGATAACATTTTGCAATCCCAGTCATGGCTTGTAAGGAATTACTGTCCTTCGCCAATATGTCCTGATAAAGTCGCATTGCTTCTTTAATTCGCTTCTCAGCAACTAAAAAAGTACCGTACTGGAGCATAACTGACTCTTCATAAGGGAACTCTCTAATCAATCGCTCATAAATTAAATTAGCTTCCTTTTGTCTATCTGTTCGTACTAAATACTCCCCATACAACCGTAAAAGATCAAAATCATTAGCATACACCGTTTGCGCTTCATTTAAAAAATGCTCTGCCTGCTCTAGATCGTTTGTGGATAAGGCTTGTCTTGCTTTTTCTCGATAAAATATAAACGCATCTGGATTGATATCCTCAGATAACTCTAGCAATTCTGGGAACTCAAAAGACCATGGCCTGGTCACTAGATAATAGTAATAGTCATAAAAATCGTGATCTTCAGCATCACTGCTATGCACAGAATCCTTTTGCGCTAACCAATTAAATTGTTCTTCTAGCAGTCTCAATATAGGCTGTGGTAGCTGATTAAATTGCTTTAAGTATTCCCATAACGACCTACTAATGATGGAATAATACTCAAAATCACGCACCTCTTCAAAGGACAACATATATTGCCAATTTTCCAGCTTGATTCTAGCATTATAATCATGGTACAAAGTATGGATTTGATGCATAAACCATTCAGGAAAAGTTACCTTCTGAGTGTCATCTTCCTCTTCTTCTGCATTCTCAGCGTTCTCTGGATGGTGAACGTTTTTAGCTTCCTCAAGTGTAACTGCAACTTCGTCACCCCCGACGTGACTTTCAGATTGAACACAATGGACAGTATCCCCATCCCCACTAGCTTCATCTACATTATTATCCTGATTAACTACATCCTCTGCTGCGATAGAAGACAAATATTTAGCTTCCTGTAACGCCGCTTTATATGCCTCTTGTAGGTTTTGAAACGCCTCAATCTCATCCTCAGGATGTGCATCTCTTAGTTTCCTTGCATATGCTCGCTTAATGACCTTAACATCCATCGTTGGACTAATCTCAAGAAATTCCCAAGCATTCACTCTCGTATCATCCCTTTATGTATAAAATATGTGGTATTACATAGTTAGGTATTTTATCCCATTATTATATAGTTTTAAGTCTATAATACTATCTTTTTAAGCCTATGTGTTACTATAAGTTGGAATAGGAATACATTCAAAGTTAAAATTCCATAACAAAAAAAAGCTACAGTCATCCCCGATTAGAGGAAAACTGTAGCCCTTGTCCCTGCACTATTTTAACCGATTACCTTCGCAATACGCTCCAACGCAGTTTGCACAATGGATCTTGGGCAAGCTAGATTAATGCGCATGTAGCCTTGTCCAGCTTCACCAAACCACACGCCTGGGTTAAGAAGAACCTTAGCTTCTTCCTTTAGCTTCTTGTCTAGCTCTTCGTTTGACAACCCTAGAGCAGAGAAGTCTAGCCATGACAAATAAGTTCCTTCTTGCTTGTGCAGCTTGACCTTTGGCATATTAGCCTTAATGAACTCGTCCATAAATGTAAGGGTTTCATTGATGTAATCCAGCATCGCATCTAGCCATGCAGCCCCTTGTGGTGAATAAGCAGCTGACGTCGCAATGATGCCAAATAAATTTGGTTCGGCAATCGAGGACTTTTCGAGCTCTTTATCTATTTTCTTCTTAATTTCAGCATTAGGAATAATTAAACTTGAGCACTGCATCCCTGCTAAATTAAAGGTTTTCGTTGGTGCTGTACATATAACAGAAGAGTTGGCAAAAGACTCCCCTAACGTAGCATAAACGGTATGGCTATACCCAGGCAAAACAAGGTCATGATGAATTTCATCAGACACTACAATAACACCATGGCGCTGACAAATTTCGCCCATCTGTCTTAGCTCTTCTGGATGCCACACTCTACCGACTGGATTATGAGGACTACACAAAATAAGCAGCTTTGTAGAAGGTTGTTTTGCCTTTTCCTCTAAATCCTCAAAATCCATTTCATAATAGCCATCTGTAACCTTTAACTGATTATTAATAACCTTACGATCATTTACCTCAACAGTTTTGCGGAATGGACCGTATACAGGCTCCTGAATAATAACACCATCGCCAGCTTCCGTTAAAGCACGGATTATAAAATTAAGTGCAGGTACAATGCCAGGTGTTGTAGAAACCCATTCATGAGAAATATCCCAATGATGTCGCTCCTTCATCCACCAGATGAGTGCAGCATGACTATCTTTTTTTAACGTCGGATAACCAAATATTCCATGCTCTAAGCTTGTTTGTAGTGCGTCAATAATATGAGGAGCGGCTTTGAAATCCATATCTGCCACCCAGAGTGGCAAGTAATCACTATCTTTTTCTAATTTAAATCTTTTACCTAGTCCTTCTATATCCCATTTGAGCGCATTACTGCTCGATCGATCAATAACAACATCAAAATCATATGACATCTCCGATTCCCTCCAAGTCTGTTATCTAGATATTGTACCATTATAGTATGTAATCTCTAAATAGAAAAACAGAAGAATGTGGTATTCGCAATAAAAAATATTACGTATACGTATTCATTCTTCTGTATGATCATGAAAATAAATATTAAAATTGATTGTATACCTGTTTAAATTATGCGTTTAGCAATATTTTGCGTTTCATCCTCATACCAGATCAACTGAGTAGTTTGACCACAATGAAGCTCCCCAAATTCTAACTCTGTTGCCGTCTGTAGCTCAAAATAACGGGTAGGGCTAAGCGGAAGCAGTCTTAACACCATTTCATTAGAAAGCTTCATATATAGTTGTTCTTGTTCGACATAAATAATAGCATTCAAGGTCTTTCCTTCAGCATTAAACTGATATGTCCCAAGCTGAGATTCATAATTTTCTGCTAATAGCGGAATAAATATACGCTCTTTTATCGGCGCAGGTGCTTCAAAAGGGAGTCCCATCAAAATTTGCTCTATACCGTTTATAAGCTCATGCGTATATCTATATTCACGTTCTCCATTTTGGAGCATAATGAGTGTAAAATCCTGATCGACATAACGTTTAAACATCGCAGAGTACCCTGGCCAACCTCCACTATGATATACAATTTTGCCTAACTGCTCGTGGTTTTCAATCAACCACCCAAAGCCATAATCAAAGGATTCACCACCATTAAGCTTAACTGGAGCAAACATAAGATCACGTAGCTTTTGATCAACAAAATCATCTTGATATAACGCTCGATCCAATTTGAGCAAATCCCCAATTGTGCTATTTACCATCCCATCGCCTTGTAGTCCGTCCAAATAATATACATAATCTAATTCTGTAACCTCATCTGGAAGTACATAATGACCAACATCCTCTCGGTAAACGTATCCAAAAGCAAAATCTTCTGGGACAGGTGACTTAGAGGCACGACGATTGTACACCTCAGTACGTGTCATTCCAAGCGGGGAAAAAATATGCTGTGCAAGAAACTCTCCATAGGACAACCCACTAATTCTATCTATGAGAAGTGCTAATATAATGTAGCCCGTATTGCTGTACATCCATTCCTCATTAGGAGCAAATAAAGGCTCAGGACGATGCTTAATCAACATTTGCAATACATCTTCATTTGTTGCAATTTTAGTATGATCCCATTCCTTAGCAAATAACTCTATATAATCGGGTAATCCCGAAGTATGGCATAACAAATGACGGATTGTAATATCGGAATAAGGTAACTCTGGTAGCCATTTAGATACTAAATCATCCCACTCTAGCTTCCCTGCTTGGTGTAGTTTAATAATGCCAAGTGCTGTAATGGGCTTAGAAACGGATGCAATTTCAAACATAGATTGTTGCGTTAGAGGTCGGCTATTCTCAGGACTAAATTCTGCAATCCCCATGACTTCATTTAGTAAAATCTCCCCACGCTCTGCGACTAAAATTCCGCCATTAAACGTTGCTTGCTCTTTAAGCTGATCCATTAATAGGTTGAGTTGTTTTGTTTTACTCATCTCTGCACCTCCGAGTCTATAGGGTGTATCAATACTTCCAAATCAACTTATTATCTACAATTTGACCGTATTTACTTGTGAAATGTAACAAAGCTGCATCTAACCATATCAATTCTTCCTCACTAAATGGCATATCTACCAGTTGATCCAACTGATCAAATTGTTCTTCATTTATATCATGAAACCTAGCAATGGCATCGGAGTCCAAAAACTCAAGCGCATATTTAACATATTCTCCAATCATTTTCTCAACCTTTGGGGAATCTACTGGATGCGCCTTCAAAGCCTTTACGTCTCTAACAAAACGAACCGTGTCCAAATCCATTTTTGTTGCTAGCTCTGTAGGTAAATCAAACAACGATGCTGCTGTATGCTCAGAAAAATGGGCTTCAACCCATTTTCGCTGCTGGTCCTCACCATACATATTGCGGATTAAACTAAATAATAGTTCATGCTCTAACGTTTCTTCCTGCTGAACAACAGTAATCATTCGAGCAATTATTTCAAGTGACTTCTCGATTTGTGAGCGATTCGCTTCTAAAGCTTGCTGTTGCATTTTAAGTGTTTCTATAAAGGTTAGATCATACTTAGGCTGATTTAATACTTCCTTAATACTTTCTAGTGCAAAGCCCATCGACTTTAAGCTTAAAATTTTTTGAAGTCTCATCATATCTTCTGTTCCATAAATTCGATGTCCACTTGCTTGTCTGTTAGGTTGCAGTAGACCTTTCTCATCATAATAATGGAGGGTTCTTACTGGAATGCCCGTCATTTTTGCAAAAACACCTATTGTATACTCCGGTTTCAAAGCTCACTCTCCTTTCTCATCTTAGTATAATGCCTACAGTAACTGTAGGGGCAATAGCAAAAATAAGGGGTAGCCCAGAAATCGTTATGATTTCTTAGACAACCCCATTAACCACTTTAAAATTCTGTATTAATGAATTTCTAAATAATCAATAAATGCATCCCAAGTTCCATCGTCCGCAGTTACAACTAGCTCTACAACCTTATTGCCAGTACCTGTACTTACGTTATCCAACGTATATACAGCAGGGTAACTACCTCCATAATAGAACGTTCCTTTATAAACGCCATCAACCTTTAAATCTACACGCGCCATATTCGAGTTATTGGATGCACCACGAAGAGAGAAATTGTTCGTCCCACTTGTAAAGTTGTGGTTAAATTTCACTGAATCGTTATTGGCATACAATGCAACCCCATTAAATGGTGAAGTAATATTGCTAGTGTATTGACCACCTTTGGTCATATTTTCAGCTTCAACTCTGACTACATTGCCACCTGGATTACCTGGGTTGCCAGGGTTACCTGGATTACTAGGTCCACCAACTGTCAAAACATTTTGATACACATTTGCTGATCCGCTACTTTGGTATCCTTCTACTGTTAAAGCAACTTCATACATTTTGCCCATTTTCATACCACGGGCTTCCCATGCCTTGAAATGCTCACTAACAGAAATCGTACCACTTGTACGTTTATCTCTGCGAACACTCCAATATTGCTGGAACGTAGTATTTCCTTTAATGGAAGGCTGATTTACACGTGTTGTTTCATAAATATCATACACTCCACCATCGATGGTTACTGAACCTTTAGAGCCAGAGCCTGGTGGACGCCAGCTTCCCCAGCTATCAACAATATAATATTCTACTAATGGATCTACTGCCCAACCGTATACAGTTAAATAGGAGTTACCATTAGGGCTATATGTTGCTGCATAGTTAATGGAAATGTTACCAAGCTGTTGGTGTGTACGAGTTTCATCAAATTTTTTACCTTTACGGAACAAAATGTTGTTGATGTTGCTCCATTGAGCACTAAATGCACCACCCGCATTTAAGGTCATACTTCCATTTCCACTGTCTTTCCAAAATTCAAAATCATATCCATCATGAGTCCCAATTTGATTACCGTAAATCGTTTCAGGTGTTGCTGCATACGTAGATGCCTCAGCAAAAACTAACATAAAACAAAGTGATGCCATAATTAATAGCCTTAATCTTCTTAGCTTCATTACGCTTCCTCCTAATAATTTAATTAAAATTCCTAATTTAAAAACTTGTTTTAGAACAGTGTTAAAATCAAAGTGAGATTGCACTATCACGAGAGAGGACTAGCTTAGATGATCTAACACTGTTTTCTATGTTAGCATTTACAACATAGAAGTATGGATGCACCTTTCAAAAAACTGTTTTTCTAGCTTGTCCCTACTTTAGCAATCCTTTCATAGGGACGATCACTTGGATTAAAAGATAACTAACCGGCTTCCAGCATAGTTGATGCTTTCCAACCACCTTTCTGCTCCTAAGTGAATACAAGGATGACTACTCAATGCTGTAAAATAAATCCTTTTGTAAAACTATGTTTGAGGTATAATGTAAAAAGAAAGCGTTTTCCAATTTCCTCCTTCCTTTTAAATCCATAATTTAACTTCATTATCATTTTAATACATAATTACAAAAAAGTCATCATTTAATTTACAAATTTATCATTTATTTTACAAATGTATTCAATAGAACAAAAATTCCGGAGAATTTAGACCTTAGTCATTATTAAAAGTTTAAAATAAAACATAAAAAAAGATGTCTTTAGTCATCTTTTTAAGACAACCAAGACATCAATATATTCATAATTATTATAAATACAGTTACTTTAAACTTTTTAGATTGTTTAGACTAAATCGGCATCATATAGCGGCCATAACCAACATTATTAAGTTCGGTTAGTTTCGCTTTCTTTGCCTTCTTCCCTTTGATCGTCTTTGTAAATTCTAAAAATGAAGTGCTTTCTCCCTCGGCTCCCATCCATTGTACGCCGATGACAACCCCCTGCGATGTACGAGCTGCAAACGTAAAAGTGAACATATCTGGAGTAATCTCCCCACTATCATCAATACGCCAAGCAGAATTATCCTTAAACTTAGCAGGGTAATCCTTAAACACCCATCCATCTGTTGTTTTTAAAGCAAAACTAGCAAGCATATTGTTACCTTTGGCCTTAAATTCAACTAAATACAATTTTCCAACACCATTTATATTCTCTAAAGGCCACAGATTTTTGACCGCACGCTTTTTTAGCTTTCCAATCTCGGACTTCAGCTTAGTAGTAATCTTTTCTTTGTTGATTGACTTTAATTCCACTAACATACGATCTGTAAGGGCAGAATCCTTCACGATAAAATATGTTTCATTAGGTTCAGCCTTGCCTTCAACTACCTCATAAATTAAACCCCGAAGGTTATCAAAGTTATAGGCTGTTTGTCTACCGTTATTTCTCTTACCTTCCTTTTGTTTCCCTATATATTTTAACTTAAGTCGTTGTCCTTTGTGACCCACAGCGATGTTTAATTGTGACCATTTTAGTTCCTGCTCCTGTGGATAATCTACCAAAAGTTTTGTCCCATCTAAATTAGCAAAACCAAACGTTCCCTGCTTAAATGAAGCTTTGTTAAATAGTGTTGAGGTCTTTTGCACAGGTTCAACAGCATTAGCTCCTTGTAAAAAAGTCGTTAATAGCAAAAATGCAACAATGCATACAGAGATGTATTTAATTGGACGTTGTTGTTTCATTTTTCTCCTCCAATTCATAAATATATTCATTAATTAAAACGAATTTGGAAGGTGAAAAGTTGTCACTAATTACAGCGAGCTTCTAATATACCGTAACATATAAAAAAATCCTGCAATGTAGTCGCTAAGTAGTACTACTCTACAGGATTTTATATTCACTAATTTTAATTCTCTTCTATTTTTTAACCTCTGTTGCTCCAGTTACTTTACCCTCAATCTTGGCCGCATTTTTTACCTCATCATTGGCAAAATAAAGATTTCCTTCAATGGTTGATGTTTCGTGTAAATTAAAACCTTTTGCTTCCACATATACATCCCCCTTAACCGTACCACCTTGAATTCTTAAATTTTCGCTTTGCACATTCAGCTTAGGAACAGTTAGCACATAGCTAGCTGTAATGTTGTGATTGGCATCTTGGGCATATAAAGCAATTTTACGGTAAACCTCACGATCAGCTTGGCCTTTATCATGAAATTCTCCTGCTACAGTCACTTCCTCGTTGATGGTCAGATCATTTAAAATCGCAATAATCCAAGTTCCATCCTTACTCACCGCTTTTTTGAAAGCAGCAGCTTCATTTACGATAGAAGCAGAGGTTTGTACATCTGTTTGTCCTTTATTAGGCTGGTTGGCAGTTTGATTGTTTTCTGCTGGTTTATTCCCTGCTGTCTTATTATCAGTTGGTTTATTAGCCCCACCACCACATCCAGACAATAATCCTACAACGATCCCTACGGTTAAAAGTATTTTTGCGAACTTCATCTTGTTGTCCCCCTTGTTATCACTTGTTGGTAATAAAGGTATTCGTAAATTCCTTTAGCATCTTACTTATGCCCTAATTCTTCCTAAATTACTCATGTTATCAGTTCTAAAATATAATTAATGTCTTGCTTTTTGTTCTATATAACATAATGGACAATACAATTTGTACAACCATTGTTATAACCGAAAGTCTTATATCCCACAAAATAAGTAATGGGGCGGATATTGCCCCGATCATCATTAGTTTTCGAGTCCCTTTTACCATTCTGTTGAATTGATGCCTTCCAATAAGAATAAAAAACATCATAATCATACTACCACTTAGAACAAATGTAAAAAAAGTAATATATACACTTAACGCGTTAAACAAATTAACTTGAAGGTACGCTAGAGAACATACATATAAAGCTGCAAAAAACAAAAAAAGTGCTAAGAGCATAGGGGCTATTGGATACATAAGCTTAATAATTTTGTCCATAAAATTAGATGAATTGTCCCCTTCTTCCCATTTCACTTTTTTCTTATACAACTCTGCTGATTCTGCCTTCAAATAACTTAACAATATCATTAAAATGCTATGATCTCCCTGCTTATAAAAATCTCTAATAACCTCACGTAAATTTTCAGAAAAATAAGAGCTAGCTTCCCCCAATTTGATGTACAAATTATGTATTGCATTTGAATCACCCGGTCTATGTATAACCTGTGCAATCGATGCCTCAGTAGATGAATATAAATCTAATTGCCTCTGAACAAAAGCTACTTTCCTTTGATGATCCTTTTCCAGCATTGATTTAAACTCTTTGTACAACCAAGCAACTACATAAAATAAAATTGTAACAACCAATATTAATGAAGAACTCGCATTAAACTGTTTAAAAATTTCCTCTAGCACAATACTTCTCCCCTCTATAGTCTTTTTAATTCTTAATATTTATTTATCAAATTTACAATTAGTAACACTACATTATTCGCCATTTAGTATTATTTCCCTCTAAAAGAATCTATTTCAAGGATCAAAGTATAATTATTCATTTGTAAGGTACATAAGGGAAATAAGTACTAGATTTTTACAACATATTCATATACAATAACACCATAAAACGAAACTATGTTTCATTAAGTGAAACAAACAAAGGAGAGAGGATATGAATTATTCTTTTAATGGTCTTGATCATGTTCAATTAGCAGCACCTGAAGGTTGCGAAGCAAAGGCTCGTCTTTTTTATAATAAGCTATTAGGTTGGACAGAACTTGAAAAACCTGAACCTTTGAAACAACGTGGTGGAGCTTGGTTTCAGTGTGGGACTCATGAAGTCCATGTCGGAGTTCAAAGCGATTTTGTTGCTGCAAAAAAAGCCCATCCCGCATTTCACGTTCAAGGCTTAGGCCAGTTACGCAGCTATTTACTTGAAAATGATGTCCCCGTTATCGATGATGAAGCAAGAGCAGAAGAAGGAATTACACGCTTTTATATCCATGATCCTTTTGGTAATCGCCTTGAATTTTTGGAACGTTCTCATTAATAAACAGCAGCTATCAAAGCATAGAAAAAAAGCTTCCTGGACTACCTCCAAGAAGCCTTTATATTAAACAATCTGGTCATTTTCGCTAAAAAATCAATTATCCTGTCACCACATGACATAACTCAATTTGTTGTTTATTTCTAAATGGAGTCAAGCATTGATATTCAATCGGAAGTGGGTGTTCATGCATCCAGGACTGATAAGCTTTCTTTAACATCTCATTCGTAGCATTAATATCTTTTGTATCACCCTTATAAATCACACTAGTGAAGCTTTGTTCAGTCAAGTAGCGATGCGCCACTTCATCGAAACGTGGATCTCGATTAATTCCAACCTGCAGATTCCAGACGTCTGCACCTTGTGAAGTGTAATCAATTAGCTCATGCCACTCTAATTTAGTAGAGGAAATGATCAAGAGACGCTCGCCAAACAACGGTAATTCTTCAAACCAACTACTTTTTTTCCGTTGCTGTACAACTTCCCCCACAACGATCATAGCAGGGTTTTGAATTTTTGAATGCTTATTTTGTTCTACAATTGTCTCCAAGGTGCCAGTCAATACCTTTTGTCTGCCTAACGTTCCCCATTCAATTAGTGCGATGGGCATTGTCCAAGAAACACCGTAGCTTTGGAGCTTGTCACAAATTAACGTCAAGTTTTCAACACCCATGTAAAAGCATAATGTTCCACCTTGAACTAGTGGAGCAAAGTGACTCCCATCCATCTCATTGAGTTGTTTATGCGCGGTTGCTAACGTTACACGTCCACTAAAATCACGGTGTGTGAGCGAAAATCCAGCATAACTGCTCGCTGCCGAGGCGGCTGTAATCCCAGGAACAAGCTCATAGCTTAACTGGTTGCGTTCTAGCTGTTCGATTTCTTCTCCAACTCTACCAAAAATTGAAGGATCGCCACCCTTTAAGCGAACTACAATTTTGCCTTCCTTGGCATGTTGAATAATTTTACGGTTAATATCCGCTTGCTTCATCGCATGAGCATAAGGTACTTTTCCACAATATAAAAACTCTGCATGAGGGCTAGCTAAGTGTAGTAAAATTGGATTTACTAACCGATCATAAATAATGACATCCGCTTGCTCTAACAGGCGTTTCCCTTTTAACGTTAATAGCTCTGGATCACCAGACCCTGCACCAACTAAATATACTTTCCCTGTCCTTTTCATAATTACACCACTACGTAGACACTGCCATTTTCAACAAACGTTTCATACGTAGCCACACTGCCCTCATCAGGCTCTTGAATCTGACCATCAATTAACGAAATTTTATAATCTCGTAATGGACAAAATACGTATTCGCCGGATACCATTCCTTCTGCTAGTGGGGCTTGAGTATATGGACATAGATTTTCGATTGCTTTTACTCGATCATCACTCAGACGAAATAACGCAATGTTTTTTCCTTCAATAATGATTTCTCGACCAATTCGAGGCAATAACTCCTCTAGTTTAGCAACAAATACTTTCTCTTTGACCATGATTTACACTCTCCCCACTGTATAAAGTTCTTGTTGGGCTTCTTTGCTATCCACAATTTTTTTCCATGGATTTTCGCGCTTACCTTCTGTAGCTTCATCTAATCTTGCATTTAATACTTTACGTTGTTCAGGATCAAGCAATACTTTCTGAACTTGCTCAAAACCCATTCTTTCAAGCCAAGGTGCTGTACGTTCAGCGTAAATACCAGTCTCACGGTAATATTGAATGAAGGCACCACACATATCGATAACTTCGTCTTCTGTAGTTACGGTTGTTAGGAATGTCGCTTCCTTAACGTCCGTTCCGCCATTACCACCAATGAACAGTTGGAAACCATTCTCTACTCCAATCACACCGAAATCCTTCACACCACTTTCAACACAAGAACGTGGACAACCCGATACGCCCATCTTAAATTTATGAGGTGTATCAATAAACTCAAAGCGTTCCTCAAGCTTAATGCCAAGTCCCATCGTGTCTTGTGTACCAAAACGACAGAAGCTAGCACCTACACAAGTTTTAATCGAACGAACCGCTTTGGCATATGCGGAAGCGGATGTCATATCTAGTTCTTCCCAAATTTTAGGGAGATCCTCTTTATTCACGCCATACAAGCCAATACGTTGACTCCCCGTCACCTTCAAGAGCGGAATATTATATTTCTCTGCAACTTCTGCAATTTTCTTCAATTGCCCTGCATTGGTTTGACCTCCACGCATTCTTGGAATAACACCAAATGTACCATCATGGTTAATATTCGCATGCATCCGTTCGTTAACAAAACGAGAAGCGGGCTCGTCAATATGATCATTTGGAAATGCAACATTCAAATAGAAGTTAATAGCAGGACGACATTTTGGACAACCTTCTGGATTGCGGAACGCTAACTGCTCGTATACTTCCTGTGAGGTCATTAAGCCTCTTTCATGAATTTGCAATACAATCTCATCTCTTGAAAGGTCTGTACAGCCACAAATCCCTGTTGGTCCACTAGAAACCTTATCGCCTAACTCATGTACGAGTAGATCATTGATTAAGCCTTTACATTTACCACAAGAACCTCCAGCCTTTGTACATTTCGTCACTTCAGCCACCGAAGTAAGGTTTTTCTCACGTACAGCAGAAAGGATTGTTCCTTTTGTAACCCCATTACAGCCACACACCGTTTCATCGTCTGCCCATGCGGTTACATCATCGCTAACGGAATTATCCCCAGAGGATAACAATGATACGGAAGTGAATTCAGAAATATCTAGTTTTTGCTTCAGCATTTTCAAATAACGATTTTCTTCTGCTGTATCCCCATATAACACGACACCTACCACTTGCTTGTTCTTAACAAATACCTTTTTATAGCTATTAGCTAAGCCGTCGTATGCTTCAATTCCTTTGATCTCATCAGTTTCCTTTATTTCGCCTGCGGAGAATAAATCACATCCAGAGATTTTAAGCGCTGTGTACATCGTGCTACCTTCATAAGGTGCTGTTTCCTTATCGGTTAATACATCAGCAAGAACTTTACCTTGTTCAAACAAAGGAGCAACCAAGCCATATACTGTTTTACGGTGTTCAGCGCATTCCCCTACTGCATATACATCTGGTGCGCTAGTGTGCATAAAATCATCTACGACAATACCACGATTTACTTCTAGCCCTGCGCTTCTAGCTACTGTTGTTTCAGGACGAATCCCTACGGACATCACAACCATATCTGCTTCAAGGCTTGAGCCATCAGCAAATTCTAGTCCTGTCACTCTTGTATCCCCTGTAATGCGCGCGGTCTTTGTCTCCATGAGAAATTTCAAGCCTTGCTTCTCCAAATCAGCCTTGAGCAGATTTCCTGCTTGCTCATTAAGCTGAACCTCCATCAACCATTTTTCCAAATGAATAACGGTTACGTCCATCCCTTGATCAACAAGTCCTTTAGCCGCTTCTAGGCCCAGCAATCCACCACCAATTACCGCTGCCTTCTTGTAGTTTTGAGCAATCTTTAACATCTCTTCGGTATCGTCAATTGTACGGAAGCCCATTACACCATTAAGCTGCGCGCCTTCAATTGGTAAAATAAATGATCTAGAGCCGGTTGCCATAATACATTTGTCATAAGCAACTTTTTTACCACTAGCAGTTACAACGTATTTTTTTGCCGTATTTAGCTCCACTGCGGGATCATGGTTAATTAACTGAATATCATTTTCTTGATACCATGACTCGCTATTTGTAATGATCTCATCCACTGTCATTTTTTTCTGTAACACATTAGACAACATAATCCGGTTATAGTTTGTATATTTTTCTTCACCAATGATGGTGATATCATATTTGTTTGCGTCTCGGTCTAATATTTCTTCTATCGTTCTAACACCAGCCATCCCATTACCTATGAGGACTAATTTTTGTTTCATTGTGCTTCCCTCCGATTGTGATATTATTCACTTAGTTTATTTAAAGGTATCACATCAGAATCTATAATCCTATTAGGGAAAGTCCTAATATTGTGTTTTTTTTCACTTGCTATAAAAATTAAAAAAACATCTAAAGCGGCTATTGGCGCTACTTTAAATGTTTTTCATTGTTGTTTCCTCTGTTTAAATTTTGACTATTTTGTAGCTTAATTAAAAATTCAAGCAGCTCGTTCTTCAACCTCTTAGCAATGCTTGGCTGCTTGCCAATTGTAGAAATGCTGATCACGATATCGTCCTTTACAACTGTAGCCATATTGAAAAAGTCGCTATTTTGCTGCTGGCTACAATCATTGACCCATTGCCACTTTGTCGCATCATTAACAACCTGCTGATTGACCACTTTATTATCTGTACAAGCAAAAATAAGCTGGGCGTCAGCAATATATTTTTTATTATAATAGTCCTGAATGATTTTCACAGCAGGATCATTTGTGATGACCTCCGCAAAATTAGGCGCAACCACCGTAATATAGCAGCCTGTCTCCCTTAATTTTTCAATTTTTCGCGCTGCGATATTGCCACCACCAATAATCACTACTTGCTTTTCTTTTAAGTTTAACATCACAGGATACATGACTAGTTCCTACTTTCCACAATAACAGAAGCGATGTCTTGCATCATGCGTGGGTCAAAATCGAGGGTATCTGTAATCGTAAGTCCATTAAAATTGCTTTCTAACGCCGCTCTCTGTAGCTTTTGTGTAATTTCATCCACCAAATGTCCCTCAAACATAAAAAAGGGTACAACAATAAGGTGATCATAGGACTTCATTGCTTCTACAGCTAGAGGGAGAAAAGGCTCGTGTCCCCGTATGTTAGCGGGTAAAACCTTGATCTTTACTTGCGCCTCTAAGCTTGTACAAATTTGCTCTAATTGCAGCTGTGGCGTAGGATAACGTTTCGTACCATGAGAAACAACAAGACAAATAGTATTTGCAGCAGTAAGAGGCTCTTGACCAACCTGCACATGGTTTAAATTCTTTCTCCACGCTTGTAGCGCTGTTTCAATCCGCTCTTTTAATATCTCACTAGTTCCTGCCCGATGACCAAACGTGTCTGCAAAATAAAACGCAACTTCAGGATGATTTTGTCTCACCGCTTCGATTTCATTTGGAATATCCTTTAGTGCATGTGTAGCTGCAAACAACAATAGTGGCACTGTAATTAGATGATCCACACCTTGTGCTATTAAAGTCTTTGCTTCATTTTCAATATTTTCAGCTGTATGCTCCAAAAAAGCAGTTCGATAAGGGATTTGACTCCCAACCTGCTCATGTAATTCTGCTACAAACTTTCGTAATGCTTCGTTTTTTTCACCTTTTTGGCTACCATGGGCAATATACAAAATCCCTTCCATTTCATGGCCTCCCTCATCTATATCCCTTAAAAATCAAGCAGCTTTTTCTTTAATGCGTACTCCACAAGCTCGGGACGACTTCGTAAATTTAGCTTTTCCATAATTTTTGCCTTATGCGCTTCTACCGTTTTTACAGATATAAATAACATCTCTGCAATATCTTTATTTCCGTACCCCTTCGCAATCAAAGGCAAAATTTCAAGCTCACGCATAGATAGCTTCTCAAATAATTCATCCCCATGAGGTTGATTTTCATCGTTAATGAGCTCCATAGCAAAGGAGTTCGCTAGCTTAGGATGGATATATCTTTCTCCTTCATAAATCATTCGAATGGCACGCAGCAATTCCTCATCTGGCGCTGTTTTTAATATATATCCTGAAGCACCACTTTTTAAAACGTGAAATAAGTATTCCTCGTCATCATGCATCGTTAAAATAATTATTTTTGTATCAGGAAAATCACTTTTTATTTTGCCAGTCGCAATCAATCCACTTTCACCTGGTGGCATACTTAAGTCCATAATAAGAATATCAGGTTTATATTTTTCAACAACTTCATAGGCTTCGACGCCATCTGCCGCTGTACCGATGACTTCCATATCATCTTGAAAATTCAATATCATTGAAAAACCACTTCGTACCACAGCGTGGTCATCCGCGATGACTATTTTCATAAAGAAGATCATTCCTTCCTTTCCCATCTCCAATTGGAACCTGTAAGTGAACGGTTGTCCCTTTGCCTAGGATAGGAATTACTTTAAACACACCACCTACTAACTCCGTACGTTCCTGCATCCCATACAAGCCAAGCCCTGTACCTCGGGGTGTATCGCCTAACTCAAATCCGATTCCCTCATCCTTTACAATAAGCTGAAGCTTATGATCACGTTCAAATAAAGTTACCTGCACCGTATCCACTTGAGCATATTTGATCGCATTAAATACCGCCTCTTGACAAACACGATAAATAACCGTTTCTATCTCACTTTCATACCGCCTATGCAACAAGTCAGAGTTAAAATGAATCGTTAAGCCATAACTCTGCTCGATGCGTTTAAACTGTGAACGAAAAGCAGCCACAAGTCCAAAATCATCCAAAGTGGCAGGACGTAATTCTACTGCCAGTCGTCTAATATCATCTAGTAGCCTTGTCATGGCTGCTTCGGTATGCAGCATTTTTGTGAGCAAGCTTTCATCCTGAGTCATATATTTGAGCACGCGCAAATCAACGACCGCACTCATCAATTCTTGTGCAATACTATCATGTAATTCTCTAGATATTCGTTTACGTTCATTTTCTTGTGCCTCAATGACATGCTTCATCATTTTGTTTTGAAACAGCTTTTCCTGCGTCTGGTATTGGGCCGTTAAATTTTTTAGCATAAGAACACGAATTCCGCTCTCATCATCCAGCTTGTGAAAAGAAGCGGTGAAGGGTTCGATCCTACCATTTTGAGTTTGCAAAAAAACTTGAAAAGAACTCATATCTGCTGTATCTGGACGACTCATATAACAATCGGTACAGGTCCGTATTTCCTGCTCACTTGTATAGCCTCTGCACGTGCCACAAATCGCCTGCTCTTCCCCCATAGATACACGTTCTAGTACATCCTCATCTACAATTTGCTCAGCAGCAGGATTCATCGCGATCACTTTTCCCTCACGATCAAAGAAAAAGATAGCTTCCATCGTATTTTCATATAGCTTACTCATCATGACATTAAACTGATCTTTCCCTATGTGTGAAATCAACTTGTAGTTAACTCCTTTCCATTCAACTCACCGATTCCACTCCGAGCTAAATCCAGCAGGTCCTGTAAATGTTGTTTGGTTGCTTGCTGCTCACCTCGAAACCCACCAAGCAAGACGCCTGCGACACGTTGGTCATTCCATAGCGGAACAGCAACAAGGCTTGTTAATTTCTCAAAATTAATAATTGGATAATTAAATAGGCTATCTGCTTCAATGCATTCCGCCACAGAGGGAATAAACATCGGTTTTCCCGTTTTAAATACAATACCGGGTACACCCTTGCCAGAACGCAACACTACCTGCTTATACCGATCATTTAAGTTGCCAGATACGTATTTCCATTTAATTAAATAATCAAACTCTGCTGGCTCAACTAACGCAATCGCCATAAACTCATATTGGAAATTAGCGCGTATCTGGTCTAACTCATCTTGTAAATCCACTTTTTTTTGCATCATTTATTCTCCTAAAACATAGAAAAGAAGACTGTCTAAATATCTTTGATCGTCTTTTCTTGTTCAATTTATCTATTATACAGATTATGACATGGCATCATTGTGATTTGACGCATTTTTTGAATTTTTTCAAAATTTATTGATTTGAATTTATTGATTTGTTAGTTTAGTTCATTTTGTATACTTCATTCTAGAATATAACTTCTATGTACATTATTCAACGCAAGTCATAAGATAGGTATAGTTCACATCATGGCACAAGTATGTGATGAGCTTCTCATCTTTTGGAGTGAAAGCTTTAATGATGCACATTTCAAAAATTTTTGTAGTATTTTAACTATAGAGAATAGTTTACATCAGTTTGATTTCTTTATGATAAATGAAGCTTATCCAGAAGATTGGATGTGTAGACAACACCTGAAGAGCTGTTCTCCCCAACATATTATTTTTGATAAAACAGGTGATGTAGCTACACTGCTCCAAAAGGGATACTCTACAGACAATCATATTCCTGATCCAATCAACTCGATAGATACTTATTGGTTCCATACGGTTATGCTCGTGAAATATTTTGTTCGTAAAGACCTGTTTAAGCTTATCAAAAATATAGATATTTTATTTCATGCACATGTTGACCTTTTATTAAGCAAATATGACACATTAGATTGGGGATCATGGGAAAGTAAAGTAAAGCATTGTGTTCCCTCAAATAAACAAGAGCATCTTAAAGCCTACTTTACAAAAGCTACTGAAGCTGATTTATATCAAGCGATTAAACAAAGCATAATTTTATTTCAGCAAGATGCAGAAGAAATTTGTCTGGCAAAAGGAATTCATTATTCTCAGCATATCTCTCAGCAAGCTATAGCCTACTTTAATTTACATACTAGCAATATAGATTTTTCACTGGGCTGATTTATGGTTAAGGACCTGACTCGTAATTCATATTAAGAATAAAAAAAAGCCTTGTCAAAAATACTCTCGTACTCCTGACAGGGCTATCTCTTATTATTTTCTATTGGCTATCAAATTTAATTTTAAACGCAGTCTGGCTGCTTCCTTGTACATTTTGTAATTTAACTACTAGTGATGCATTTTGATTCAAGTAATTAAATATACCGCCTGTAAGCTTAGTGCCATTAATGTCTCCTAACTTGAAGCTTGTTCCATTGGCATAAACAAGGTAATACTCCCCTTTTAGCTTACCTGCAACTTGCGAGGTAGAATTATCATTAAAACCTGCATTAGTTATTCGAAAAACAGCCGTTTGCGTTGTTGCGCTTAAATTCGTGTACTTAAATTCAACGGTATCATTATTGCTCAAAGAATACTGGACAAAATAGTTAAGCTGGGGAATGGTTACGGTAGACGAAGCTGCAAAAATAGTAGGAATGCTAGTGAGCATCAAAACAATTGCAACAATCATTGTAAACAAGTTCTTCCGTTTCATAATATTCCTCCTCTTATATAACAACTATTTATTTCTAATTATACTATATATTAGTTTTGTTTCTTTTGTAAATTTGTATTTTATATATTGCAATAATATATTTATATAAGCATTTAGCAATAGTTAGGAGAGTGGCCTATCATGTCTATTCAATCAATAATTCAAAATATTTCCTGTCATAATGACTGTATTATTCATCCCCCTATCCAAAGTCAAATCTTACTAGAGGATGGCGATCTACTCCCTGAAGATGTGAAGGAGTTTTATAAAATATGTAACGGGATAGATTTATTTAATGATTCACATTGTGCAGTGCGGATTGTATCACAACAACAATTTTTACTTGCAAACCCGATTCTCGTTGGAGAAAAATGCGAATATGATATTTCATCTCATTGGTATATTATTGCAGATATTTATGATGGTAATTTTTTAACGGTAGACCTGCACCCAGACAGGTTAGGCAGATGTTACGATAGCCACTGGGATACACATGCGTTAGTAGGGAGTAGTACAGTGATTGCCCCCTCTTTTACAGCATTACTTACACAGTTATGGAACGCTCAAGGAGCAGATGAGTGGTATTGGGAGCAATCTAGCTTTCAATCACTTGGTGATGCTTATGATGGAATTATATTTAATTAGATTTGCTATATGCTTTAAAAGTCAAAAAGATACCAATTATCCCCAAAATTATAATAATAATATACGTCGAGACATTTTCAGTGAGCTGTTGTGCTTCTGGAAAAAACATTCTGTACAGACCTCCAACAATGGCAAACCATCCTGTAAGAGTTACCACAATAGGCCAATTTCTTTGCCAGTCATTGTGAGCACGGACAATAGCAAGGCCTGCGATAAACAATAAAATGCCATTAAGGTATGTTACAGTTGGCATGTTAATTGCCCAAATATGAAGGTTCATTAATTCTGATGCAGTAATCGCAATAATTGAGGGTCCAATCAATCCTGCAAGTTTTTTTGAATTTGTCATGTGCTTTCCTCCCACTCTAAATTAGCTTTCTCGCTCGTTTACCGTCTCCTTTAAGACCTGTTTCTTATTTTTCACACTCCCTTTCCATCAGGAAAAATACTTCTTTATTATGTTTATTTATTAAATTCCCTGTGATTACAAATCCTACGTTTTCATATAACGAAATTGCTCTTTTATTAAACGCCGCTACACTAAGTCTGAGCTTCTGGAAAGTATATTGATTTTGAGCAAAATAAATACCTGCCAATAAGAACTCCTTCCCTTTTCCTTGCCCTGTCAGATCGGGTCTTAGCCCTAAGCCGATGTCTAAAGCTGTTTGATCACAATACACCACTTTTTTATTGATAGCATTTATTTGAGCATTTAATCCAAAACAAAAAAAGCCAATCAACTCGTCTTCGAGATTCTTGGCTGAGAAATAAGTACCATCCATCAGTTCTTGAATATCCTCCTCCTCATCTGACATATCATACCGTGAATAAGGAGAGTCGTAACGCCATTTGACTATCTCTTGCGCCTCCTCTAATTTCATTATATTGATGTTATACAAGCTGGATGTATAAGTCATGTAAAATATTCCTTTCCAGTTATTCACTCTAATATATCATGGTTTGCTCATATCGCCGAGGCTTGTATTTTAGCTCTACTTTTTAGCTTATAGTAATGAATAACAAATAACACAACTCCAACTCCAGATGCAATCACTTCAGTAATGGTTGTAGACCAGATCAACCCACTTAATCCCCACCATTTGTGCATCAAAATAATAACAGGTATAAATAATCCGCCTTGGCAAACCGCCATAATATTAGCAGGTATCGCCTCTCCCGCAGCTTTGAAAATGCCACCAAACCATCCTGCAAAGCCATTAAATATAGCAGAGACAAGCATAGCTATCAAAATTGAAGTCCCAACCTGCTGTACATTGGGATCATTAGTAAACCACCCAATTACTGTATCCTTGAACAAGTAGACTAACAATGTGAAGCCACCTGCTATAATTCCAATTAACCATGCTGAGTAACGATATACCTCTTTAAGCCGGTTTAGATTAACGCTAGATACATTGTATGCAATTAGCGGAATCAATCCTAAATAGATTCCCATCGTCACGAATTCAGGAATTTGTGAGAGACGTAAAGCAATGCCAAAGGAGGCAACTACATGTTCGCCATACCCCATAGAAAAATTGTTCAGTAACAGCGCTGTAACGATAAGAAATGAGGCTTGCAACAATTCAGCTACACCGATTTTATAAATTTCAAGCTGATCCTTGATGGAAATAGTATGAGGTAGAAGAAAACCTCGCATCGATTCACTTTTAAAATGTAAAAAATAAACGTAATATAAGGTTGAAGCTAGGTTAGCAAGGATCATCGCTAATGCCGCACCAAATACATGCCAATTGAGTACAACAATAAAAAGCACATCCAAAATTAGACTAACGACAATACTAATAAACATGCCATACATCGATTCCTTTGATGCCCCTTCTGCTCGCACTAATTGTTCTAGGGCAAAATTCCATATTACCGTAATTCCACCTACAAGAAGCATGAGCATATAGGTTTTCGTATAATCAAACGTCAGCGCATCTGCTCCCAAAAGCTCAACCAGTGGTGTTGTGAATAGAAGTGCCAAGATGGCAATAATAGCGAAAATTCCAATGCAACTATAAAAGATATATCCTGCAATTCGTGCAGAACCCTTCACATCCCCTTTAGCAAGCAATCGAGTAATAAAAGTCCCACCCCCAACTCCTAACATGTTTCCTATCGCCATTAATACAGTGAAAATAGGTAAACCTAATGTGATTGCACTAAACATTGCAGTATCATTCACAAGTCCAATAAAAAACGCATTCATGATGTTATAAAAAGTACCTACTGACATCCCGATAATCATCGGTACAGATAAATGGACAATCGCTTTACGAATCGGTGCATCCTTTAAATAAGATAAATTAGAAACTTCTGTTTTTTCCATATTAACTCCCTCATTTCGTACTTTAATAGTTAGATTGATAACAATTAGAATTCTAACTAAATGAGTAACAATAGCGATATGCTATTGCGTTTACATGATTACAGGTTTTGATTCACCTTGATAAGCAAGCTTAACAACGTTTCTCGTTCCTGTGCTGTTAGTGCTTGAGTGAGCTCTTCTTCCACCTTACCAAAGCTAATATAAAATTGCTCAATCAATTCCTCACCTTTAGGTAAGACGTAAAGCATCTTTTGTCGTTCATTATCCGATTGAATTTTCCGTTCAATATAGCCGTTTTTTTCAAGCCCCTGCAGCATACTTGTAATCGTAGCACCCCGACGATCAAAGTGTTCCGCTACCTCCTTTTGGATCAAACCCTTCTCCTGGTGCTCATGAATATAACCAATCATTTTAGCCTGCTGTGCATTTAATCCTAAATGTGAAGTCTGCTCATCCGCTTTACGCTTGACTTTAATTGCAATTGATTGAAATAAACTCGAATAAGGTGTGTTCTTACGAATCATGATATTCCTCCTTACAGCAAATCAAATAGTTAGATTTCTAATTGTTAGTGGTTTAACTATATGCTTAAGCTATGGAAATGTCAATCGTTCATTTTTTGAACCTCACATAACCAAATCATGAATACGCTATCAGGTCCCCATATTTTTTCAACAACTTTATATGGCTCACCAAATTTGTGCAGCCATCTTTTTTGTGCTCTTTTATATCCACTATCTAAACAGAATTTCTCTATCCCTTTATTATGTAAAAAACGAATCATGGCTTTGATCAGTGCTGAGCCAATTCCTTTATTTTGATAATCGGGAAGAACATACAGTCCCCCTATTTCGCCTATTCCTGCAAGCGCTCCATCCGTAAATCTGTGAATAAGTGGATTAGATGGCCCATAGGAGATAGTGCCTACAATTTTGTCTTCGATTTTAGCAATGAGTACATGTACATTAGAGTTTGACTGATCCAATTGAATCGCTTGTGCTACCATTTGTTTCTTTAAATCAATTTCTTGCAGTAGCTCTGATTCCGTATACACAAAACCGTCCTGGTCAAATGCATCCCTAATTGTAATTTCAAAAAGTTTATTTGTTACGGCTTGGTGTGCTAGGGTAATTGGTTCGATTATGACGGAATCTATCATCTAGTAAAGTTCCTCCTCTGAAACTATTGATTTCATTGTGCAAATTATTTATTATTTTAACAAAATATATACCTTTGATATAGTTTTATCGCATAAATCCCTATAGAAATGGAGACCCATGACATGACCCCCACATTAGGTAGTATTCCTTGGCAGCGATTAACCACCGCCTATGGTAGAGGAACTGAAATTCCACAGCTTATTGCGGATATGAAATATCGAAAAATCAGTGAACTTATTGAGCATCAGGGCACCTTATGGCAGGTGACGCCATGGGTGTTGCTAGTTTTACTCCAAGAGCTTAGAGAGAAGCAACCTGAACAAATTACCGCAGATGAAATTAACTTGTATCTCGTCGTTGCTGAGGTTATTCCTATTGAAGAACTGGATTTAGATTCCAGCACAGCGGTGAAGACGATGGACATGCTCCTTGATGAAAAATATTTGTGGCCTGTGGATGAAGAGGAAGATGAGCTTGAATGGGAAGAAGAAGAAGCTATAGGTTATGACACACAAGCTTTTCGTAGCTACTACTATTTTAGTTATGTGTTATTGCAGGAGGCGTTACCTGTGTTCAAGCGGATTCTAGCTGAGCATGGGAATGATGATATTCGGAGCGATATAGAGGAATTGATAGGTTTGCTAACGTCTTGATTAAATATTAAAAAATTGGCTTGCCCCCATGAACAGATAGATTAAATTTGAGATGGTAGGTTCATGGGGGACCACCTTACATTAAACCTTCTCCACCTGCAATACCGTTACCTGCTTCACCGTCAGCGCAGGCGCTACTTGTTCCTCAGACAATACCTTTAGCTTGAACAAGCTTTTCAGCTTTTGGTTATCTACCTTAGATAATAACCGCCACAATTCAGGATCAGGTAATACGTCTAGCAGCTTCTGATCATCATATTCATGTCGTTGCTGAACAACTGTCTTCACTTTGTATTCCCCAATCTGGGTTTCATATGTACCTTGCTCCACAAGGTAATTCACAATGTCATCCCTTAATACAGCTAGCTTCGCTTCGATTTCCTTTTGCTGCTGCTTTAATTCAAAGTAATTTGCAACCTTCAATTCCATTTAAAGCTCCCTCCCTTTGTTCCATAGTTATGCTTTAATAGGTATGCTTTAAAAGTAAGTTTAAGACACATCTTCCCAATCTTTATGGAGCCGAGCAGGTTTTTCCTACGTTTAGCTCTATTTAATTTTCTTATTGACTTTCTTATGATTTTAATAATTTTTATATGTGATTTTCTACTTGTGGAAATATATTCAAACGTCTATAATTTATATTGACTTGAAATTAAGTCAATATAAATCGAGGTGAACTCATGGCACGAAACGCTGAAAAAAATGAACAAGTTCGAGAAGCAAGACGTCAGCAAATCCTTGATGCTGCCTTAACAACTTACATTCGTTTTGGTTTCCATGGTACAGATATGGACATGGTAGCGAAGGAGGCTGGTTTAGCTAAAGGCTTACTCTATTATTATTACAAGACGAAAAAGGAGTTATTTAGGGAGCTGTTCACCGTCATGTTTGAGAAGAGCTATGCCCTCTCCAATGACATTGTTACACAATCAAAAGATCTTAACCCTGTGGAACGCTTAGTCTACTATTGCTATCATATGTTTCTGCTCAATGAAGAGAATCCCCGTGTTTTGCAGTTTAATATACGGGTTCCGTTTGATGCCTATGCTGTGTTTGGGGCAGAGGGATGGGATGAGGGTGTGCTAAAATCCAAGCTACATAAGGAGACATTAGCAAGTATTATTACCGAAGGAATAACACAGAGACTTATCCCCGACACCAATCCAGATCAAGCTGCAAATAGCTTCTGGTCTGTCTTTGTCGCTAATGCTTTCGAATACGCAAAACTCATGGAGGGAAAACAAAACCTAGTAGAAGATAGAGTCCGAAGTGTGAGGAATGTTGTTCAATTTTGCTTTCAAGGATTAGGGATTAACTATGAACGATGGAACGATTACCTAGAACAGTTGGTTGCCAACAACATTAATCCACAAGGAGCGGAAAATCATGAAGGTTTATAAAAATAGTAAAGCTCAACAAAATGTGTTGTCTTCTTACGATAAGCTACTTAAGTTATGGAATGTAGATTTAGAAGAACGAGACTTAACTACCTCCTATGGGATGACACATGTGATACTGTGCGGCAAAGAGCACCTTCCCCCGCTTGTGCTGTTCCATGGTGTCGGCGATAATTCAGCACTGATGTGGGTGTATAATGCCAAGGCACTGTCGGAACACTTTCGAGTAATTGCGGTGGATACGATAGGTGGACCAGGTAAAAGTCGTCCGAACGAAAATTACAATGCCTCATTTGACGTTGTACAGTGGATAGATGAGATTCTTTCACTTCTTTCACTGCAAAATGTGTATCTTGCTGGGGTGTCCAATGGCACCTATCTTGCACAAAAATACGCTACATCTCGTCCTAATCAAGTCATAAAACTGGTTTGCATGGCTGGCTCTCTTCCAATTGGTAATTTTGGTAGTATGAAAGTTATGATGAAGGTCTTCCTTCCAGAAGCCCTATTTCCGACTAAAAATAATATAACTCGACTTTTACGAAAATTAACGGGTGCAAATCACCGAATATTCACGGATGATCCCACCCTATTTGAACATTACTGCTATATTCTTAAAGGCTTTAACAATATGGCTATGCGCTATCATAAAATTGTACATTTTAATGAAGAGCAAATCAAAACAACCCGTGACAAAACCTTGTATTTGGTTGGAGAAGATGACCCCTTTGCACAGCTAGGAGGCAAAGAGGCTTTATTACAATATAAGATGAACGCACAATTTTTCCCACAGGTAGGTCATGGGATTAACCATGAGATTGCGGATAAAGTGAATGAGATTATAATCGGCTATTTGCTAGGAAAAAACTACAATCCATGCATTAGCTCCTCTGCTTCTTCCCAAGGAACAGAATAGCCTTGACCTTTTGCACAAAAAATCGAACTGGATGTATACTCTGGGTCTGCATCCTTTCGATATGCTATACGCTTAATAACCTCATCTTGCTCGTGACATGGAAAATAACCTGCTAGCTTCAAGCTCATGGTAGCCCTTCCCTGAGTATATGAAGCAAGCTTCACTCCATAATCTAGCCAAGCGGAAACGGGTACAATTCCAGTTATTATGACATGAGTGTCAGTTAGATCCGGTGGATCAAATTTTCCATGGGCTTGACTTATATCCTGCATAATTTTACCAGCTCGATCCAGCTCAGCTTTGATCTTTACGTGATAATAAGGTTCAAGTAAGATAGATTCTACTTTTTCTAAGCCTTGACGTAATGCTCGATAAGTAGCCTCCCTAAAATCCCCTCCACTTGTATGCTTCACATGTGCACGCCCATTGATTAATGTAATGACAACATCTGTTAAGGCAGAGCCAGTTAGCAAGCCATGATGCTCCCTTTCTTGTACATGCTGTAGCACTAAATTTTGATACCCGACCGCTAAATCATCAGGATGACAATCGTTTTTCACCACTATTCCCGAACCAACTTCTCCTGGCTCTAGCTTTAAATGCACTTCTGCATAATGTCCTAACGGCTCGAAATGCCCATAACCAAATACAGAACTCGCTATCGTTTCTTTATAAATAATTTCTGGATGATCAAAAGCGATCGCAACACCAAACCGCTCTAACACAACCCGTATTAACACCTCAAGTTGAATCAAGCCCATCACCGCGATATGAATTTCCCCAGTTTTTTCATACCAGCTTGCCTGTAAAGCGGGATCTTCATCATTTAACCTGCAAAAATAAGTCCAAACCATACGCGAATGCTCTCCTGATAAAATAATGACACGCGCACGAAGGGCGGGCTCTATTTCGAACACAGCATTCTTTTGTTCACATTCACAACCAACTATAGTCCCCGCAGGTAAAGCTGTTAATCCACATACTGCAAATAACTCCCCCGCCTCAACAGATTGAACAGACCTGTGCTCTTCCCCATGCACAAGCACAATTTTTGTTATTTTTTCATGAAAGCTCTCTGCGCCAATATGATAACTTATTGTGTCCCTCACCTTTAAGGAACCAGCAAGCCCCTTCATGTACGTATAACGAACACCTTGCTTATCATAACGAATTTTATAGACTTTACCCACAAAAGGAGCTGTTGTAGCTGGCTCATGGTCAGCTTCAATCTGATAAGACTGATCATACTGATTATACATAGCAGAAGCTCCATGTACTTGTTCAGGTCTAGATTGCGTCACAGCATTTAGCATGTTTAAAAACATTTCAACACCTGTCCCAGCCAAAGCTGATCCAGATAAGCACGGAAATAACTGTCCTGCCTGAAATTTGGCAATCCAGCGTTGGCGGAAGTAAGCTGTGTCCTTGTGTAGATCATAATTACCTTCTATGTATTTCTCCATCATTTCATCATCTTGCTCTGCCAATAAGGCCAACTGTTCTTCTGTCCAAGTCTCTAAAAAGCTTCCAGCAGTAAGAGGATGACTAAAATCACTGATCCTTGTTGTCAATTGCCGCTGAATCCCTCTTAGCACTTTATTTATATCTGCTCCTTCTCTATCTACCTTATTAATAAAAAATAGAGTTGGAATATGGCGTTTAGAAAGAAGCTCCCACACCGTTTCCGTATGTGCCTCCACACCTTCTACAGCACTAATCAGCACTACCGCATAATCCATAACAGATAAGGCTCGCTCCATTTCAGATGAAAAATCCACATGACCTGGTGTATCAATCAAATCATATGTTTTTCCTTTCCAGCATAATAGCGCCTGATCTGCAAAAACCGTAATCCCTCTTTCCTTCTCAATCACATGACGATCCATAAAAGCATTCTGATGATCTACGCGACCCGCTTGCCCTATGCTACTAGATATATATAATAATTGCTCCGCAAAAGTTGTTTTGCCAGCATCCACATGTGCAAATAAGCCTACCGTTTGCTTCAAGTTCCATTCCCCCACTTCTTCTCAATATTATATCAAATATTAAGCAAGAAAAAGTAGGGGATGTCCTTGTGCTAGGTATAGCTAAGCAATGATTCCATCACACACGGTAATGACTCGGCTACTACTTTTTGCAGCTTCTGGTGAATGAGTGACCATAATGATCGTTTGTCCACTTTCTCTGTTAATCTCAGTTAGCAGATCCATGATTTCTGCACCAGTTTTGGTATCCAAATTTCCAGTAGGTTCATCTGCAAACAAAATTTCAGGTCTTCCAATCAATGCTCGGGCAATAGCCACACGCTGCTGTTGCCCTCCAGATAATTCACGGGGAGTATGTTTACGTCTGTCCGATAAGCCTACAATCTCTAAACTATGATTTAGCGGTTTTCTGTAATCTCTCATTTTCTTGCCATCTAAAAGTAAAGGTAACATAATATTTTCTTCCACATTTAAATTAGGAATAAGATTATAAAATTGAAAGACAAATCCTATATTTTGTCGCCGTATTTTGCTCATTTTTTCATCGTTAAAGCGGGAAATATCTGTACCATTTAGAAGGACAGAACCGTCTGTTGGGGTATCCAATCCACCAAGAATGTAAAGCAACGTGCTTTTCCCAGATCCTGAAGGTCCCATGATAGATACAAATTCCCCCTTCATCACCTGCAACGTAACACCCTTTAATACCTTTGTTGTGGTATGACCAAGTCCAAAGTCTTTCACCAGCTTCTTTCCTTCAATACAAACATCTCCAAATATTGATTTCATCTAAAAAACCTCCAATCTCTTTTTATCACAAATGGTTAAGCCCTTAAATTGTTATTTCTCTGTTATTTACTTTGTTATTTACTCAAATTTAATTTCTTCGACTAGCTTCATCTGACGGCTTTTGAAAATAGGAACGATGGAACCAAGCAAAGTGATCAGTATCCCCATTCCCCCAGCCATGAGAAATATTGTGGCATCAAGTTTGGGTTCCATAGATATTTTTGGACCAGCAACAAGAAAAATCGTCTGTATTTCTAGATAAGAAACCAAGATCGCAATCACCGTACCAATCAGACCAGAAGAGAACCCCTCTATCAACGTCATTCTCATATTTTGTCGATCACTTAATCCAACAGATTTATACATTGCGATGGCACGCCGTTTTTGCATATAGTTAATGAGCAGATTATTAATAATTCCAACCGCCGCCAATAGTAAAATGAAATAAGTCATGCTATGCATCGGCTGCAAAAAAGCGCCAACAGTAGAAAGTGCATCTGTGTTAAATTCCTCTATGGTTCTACTCCAATTTGTGGTATCTCCAAATAAATTGCGAATTTGTATCATAATGGCGTCAGGATCAGCTGCAGTATAGGCTAACAATCCATATTTTTTCTTCCCAAAATCAGAGACAGCATAACTTGAAGGGATTACCGCTTCTGTATCTGTTGCTCTTGACTTAAAGCTCCCTACAACAACATAAGATTTTGTTATGTCTCCCTTTGACAGTGTGAGCGTATCTCCTACAGAAATACCTCGCTTGTCCATACTAGCCTCGCTTAATAGAATTGAACGCTGCGTAGCAAAGTTAGCGATCTCTTTTTCCTGCATACTCCCTGCTGAATAATGGATAGCAAACATAGAAGTATAGGATGCTAAACTGTCGGTGGCTTCAAGACGTGAAAAAGAAATGTCGTCCCCCTTCACTTCATTATTTAAAACAAAAAGCGGAAGTACCTTATTAATGCCCTCCATCTTTTCTACTTGCTCCACAAATTGCTGCTCCATTTGTCCGTCAGCAAAACCTTGTAACTCTGCCCCATTAAATACATCGCTAATATAAGTAGTGACAAAGCTCCCTACAACACTAATGGCAATAACCGCGGAGATACTAATAAAAAGTAATGTAATATTTTGTGAAATACTTTTGTTATCCCGCATATTCCTTGCCGCAAGCCTGCCCTCATTTCTGAAAATAATGCCATATAACCGTTCAAGTCCCCTCGCAACTAAGTTAGTAACGGGAGGGATGATCAGTATTGTTCCAGCGATAAATCCTAACAAGGAAAAACCACCAGCCACATATAACATATTTTTGGGTGCAAGCCTTGGTAGTAATATAGACAAGACGAACAAAACGAAGCCGATACCATAAATAAAACGTCGGGAAATTGTTGTTTCCTGTATTGTTCCAAGAACAACCTCCTTAATTGGAAGGCGACTTGCCCGTCGTACTGGAATCCATGCACTTAGCAGTGAAACAATTATAGCTACCGCAAACGAAATCAGAATACTATAGGGTGAAATAACAACAGGGATCTCAATGCCCTGTGAAAGCGAATGCCCCATACCCTGCAAAATCAATTTCAGCATAAACACACCTAACGGAATGCCGATTAGTCCCCCCATCACCCCATAAAGCAAGCTTTCCAAAAGAAGAATACGCGTCACTACTTTTTGAGTCGCACCAATGCTACGGAATGTCCCAATAACCGGCAATCGGTCTAGAGTAATAACTTTATAGCTACTGTAAATGATAAAAACACTGATGGTCAAAGAGAAAAAGCTAATCAGAAAAAATGGTATAGACTTTTGTCTTGCATCAGACATGATCTTTGCTTCATTAACAATCTTGGATACAGAATAGTTTTTATCCGAGAGCGACAACTTTAGCTCGTTTACTAAATCATTCGTTGTGATATCCTGGGCTGGCTTAATTAAAATTTTGCTATTCCCACCCCTTTGACCTAAAAGATTAGACAGTGTTGAAACAGGTACAAGCCCCGTTGCTCCTCTTGTATGCCGTAGAAAAACAGTATCGTAAGCCGCAATTTGTGCAACTTCAAATTGGACACCACTTCGCCCAATTTGCAATGTAATGGAATCCCCTTGTTTAATTCCATATTTTGAAGTAAATCGATCCGGAAGAACAATTTTGTTCCCAGTGAAATTATCAATTTCCCCACCATCCAACAAACGTGGCTTATTAATCTGATTCAGTTCTGAGAGTTCAGCCGCAATTAGGTCAACTGTCTCGTAATACCCCTTTTCATGATACAAAGAGCTACTCTCTAGTATCTGAACTTTTGCCCCAATCGAGGGTAAATAAGGAATCTCTTTTGTATCAAGATTGCTGTTCCTATCCTTTGGAGCAGTGACAGAAATTGTCGCACTTCCCGCCATACCTTGTGCCATTTTGCGTTGTGCACTTTCGTAGGAGGTGCTAATGGAAAAAGACACAAATAGCAATGTAGTCGAAAGAAGGATTGATAACAGCATCACCGCGGTTCTCGTTTTACGTTCTTTTACGTTCGTCAAAATATATTTCAATATTATTTTCAAGCCAACACCTACTTTCTATGGAAATATTCCTTTCATTTTTTCAATCCATTCCTTGGTTACATTCCTTAATTTCATTTTTAGTTTATTTTTTCATGGCATTTCTTGTCCTCCTCATAAAAAAAAGATTAGTAGCTATCATCGTTAAATGATAAGCTACTAACCTTAATCTATTTTTTAGGTAACCTTAAGCAATCTTAACCGACCTTAAGTAACCTTAATTCATTAAAAATTGGATTTGAAAGGTAGTTCCAACACCTACTATGCTAGATACGGAAATCGAGCCCTCCTGCTGCTCAACAATGCTTTTAGCAATGGCGAGTCCTAATCCTGTTCCCTCCGGCTTATGCTCCGTATTTGTGCCTCGATAATAACGTTGGAAGAGCATATCTACCTCCTCCGCCGTCATTCCCTTTCCATTATCAGATACAATAATTTGCAGGATCGAATCAGAAAGAAAAACTTGCAGGGAGACTTCTGTATTTTCATCCCCATGCACAAATGCATTAATAATTAAATTTTCAATTCCCCTTTTCATCAACGTTTGGTCAAACGAAAATAAGATTGTATCCTTTGTAGTATCAAAATGAATTGTACGATGTTCATACTCAGGGTGGTTTAAAATATCAATGACGAGTTCCTTTAAAAAGCGCACGATATTTTGCTCCTGCCTTTTCAAGGGCAACATTCCATTTTCTAATTGGTAGGTTAATTTTAAATCGTCAATTAGGGTTTCCATATAAGTTGCATTTTTTAACATAACGCCAGCATATTGATCACATTGTTGCTTTGTTGTAGTCCCATTTTGCTGCAACATTTCTGCATAACCTTTTATAGGGGATAACGGTGTTTTTAAATCATGGGTAATGTTTGCAATCCATTCCTCACGCATTTTTTCTGTCTGTGCTTGAAGCCGATCGCTTGCTTTAATCTCTGTATCCATCTTATTTAAGCTGTCGTATATGCTCTGAAAAGCCCCTCCAGCCTGAATTGGCACATAACTACGTGATGAAATCTCCTTGATTGAAGTCGTGAGCTTATTCATCATTTTGCTTGTCCAAAATCCATATATAATCCCAGAAGCTAAAACAACTATAAATAATATACCCACCACAAAAATGAAAATATTTTTACCGCCTGTAAATTTATCACCATTTAGATACATTGTAATTTTCGAGACGTTCATCGGAAAATAAAGCACATATGCATAGTGTTTTCCACCGTCATTTACCGTTCCAACAAAAGTAGTGATGTCACTATTTTTTAGTTGACCCGCTTGGTTTGTTTGACTTAAATGCAAAAGCTCGATGCTAGAATAAGAATCATTTGCTTGTTTCGGTTTTTGATAACTAAATATCTCCTGTCCTGACTGATCTAACACCTGTAGACCAATCTCATTTTCCTGCAATCGTTCTATTCCACTTTGTTTAACTTGTGCTTTATGATTAGTAAAAATAAACTGATCCTTGAAGTTCTCTGTAAAGACTTTAGGCCAATCGCTTTTTACAGCCTCTCCCCCCGTGGTTTGAATCGTAATCAGCGAATAGAAAAGCATAATTCCTGCAATTATCGTCCCAAGCAATATTAAGGAAAAAATAAGGAAAATATGAAAACTGCTGCGGTAGCCAGACTTTTTCATGCTAATCGGTCCTTTTCTTTAACTTGTATCCTAAGCCTTTAATGGTAATGAGCTGTTTAGGGCTGGAGGGCGTATCCTCAATTTTCTCACGAATGTGCCTAATGTGAACCATGATCGTATTATCACAAATGCTGCTGTATTCACCCCAAACCTGTTCATATAGGCGTTCTTTGCTAATGATCTTATCACCGTTTTCCATCAAATAAGACAATAACAGAAATTCGCGACCCGTCAGGTTAATTTCCTGTCCTGACTTATAAACCCGACAGCTATCCTTATCAAGAGAAAGAGAACCCATAGTCAGTACATTACTACTGCTTAAGGTTGGCATAACCTGATACTGTTGCCGGCGTAACTGCGATTTTATGCGAAATACAACTTCTCTTGGGCTAAATGGCTTTGTAATATAATCATCGCCCCCACTGGAAAGACCTAGGATTTTATCAATATCATCATTTTTGGAGGAAAGAAACAGGATGGAGCAATATGAAAATTGTCGTATTTGTTTGCATACCTCTAATCCGTCAAGATCAGGGAGCATAACATCCAATACAACAACATCTGGATGAAACACCTGACAAAGCTGTATCGCCTCTTGGCCTGTATAGGCTTTCTCAATCATTTGAAAACCATCTTGCTGCAATACCTCTTGCATGAGGTCAACAATATCCTTTTCGTCATCTACCAACAAGATTTTTTTATTCATAGCTATTCCCTGCTTTCTATTATCGCCTTTAAGCTTTTAAAAAAAGCAATTCATATCATTTAAACATGAATAGATCATAACAATAAAAACTTGTGTAGGTCTATAAACAAAAACACCCCCTTATTCCTGAACTGCCACCAAAAGCTAGATTATGTCTAACTTTATGGGGGCACTTCATTTCATCAGGTGGTGTTCTCAATAATCCTTATTTAACTCCTATCCCTTAATTGTAAAAATAGGCTCCATCTCAGCTACAATATCCGCCATCCCATAGTCTACATGAGACTGAATGACAGACGTAATATCCTTATAAGCATAAGGCGCTTCCTTCTTTAGTTCATCTTCCCACTTTTGCAAAATATCTCTGCGGTTTCGGAGATCAGGGCGCTTAGGATCTATCGGATTAATAATCGTGAAATTCTCTATGAATTGTCTGAACAAGGCATCATCCACTTGAAGTGAGCTTCCTCGCGATCGTTGTCGTCCCGCACCATGGCTGGCACTACACAGACTAGCACGATTTCCTTTGCCTGCTAATAAAAAGCTATGCGCCCCCATGGAGCCAGGAATCATAACAGGTTCACCCGTAGCATAAAAAGGGGTGGCACTCATCTGCTCTGCTGACTTCGCTGTACATGAGCCTTTACGATGTAAGTAACCCTCTACTCCCTCCACCGTTTCCTCCCAAACATAGTTATGCGGAGCATCATACAACAATTCATACTGGAAGTCTCTAATTTCTTCAGACAGTGACTTACATAACATCAAACCAAGAAAAAGACGATTCGCAAACGCAAAATTAGCAGCATTATGCAGCAGGCTCCAAAACGCTTGCCACTCCTGCTCAAAACGTTCTGATTTAGGTAAGATATAGATATCGTTTTCTGGATGGGTTAGGTTAGACGGATAAATTTTCTTCATCATTTCCTTAATATACAGTGCACTTTGATGACCAACACTAACTGAACCAGTATGAATCATAAACACAATTTGCTCCTCATGAATGTTCCATTCATTTGCAATGGCATAGTCATGTATTTTCTTCACCTTTTGCACTTCTACAAAATGATTGCCCCCACCAATTGAGCCAATCTGCGCATCCCGACTTAGGCTCGTAGTACCAATAAATTGTTCAAAGCCAAACGCTTCATTGGTGATAAAGGAACCCATCTTGTTCACATTCGACAAATCACGTTCCTGCTGTTTCGCATCATAATACTTCCATATTCCTTCATTTTTAAGCGGCGCATGTGATTCTAGTATTCCAATTAACCCTCTCTTTAAAATTGCCTCACGTTGCACAGAAGTCATCGGAATATCACGTCCGCCCTCAAAAAAGACGTGTCTAATCTTCCCTTCAAGACGTGGCAAATGCGCCCTGACCTCTTCCTCCTTCAAATCCGTTGTATAAAATCGCATCCCACAATTAATATCTTTTCCAACCGCTTGTGGAATGACAAACCCTTCCGTAAACATCGTTGTGCCAATCGGTATACCTGCACCCTTATGAAAGTCTGGTGTAATGGCAACCTCTCTAAGCTTTGCATTACGATCTAAAAAATGAGGATCAGCTTGCTTCAGCCGTTCGATATGCTGTTCTATCGTAAGAAGCCGTTCAAGCTCCTCTAACGCATTTTTTTCTATTTTTACATCATTGTGAATGAAAAAAGAGACGGGGGTTTCGCTTTTTGTTTTACTGTTCCATTGTTTTTGAATAATATTTTCCATAGTTCCATATTAGAACAAAAACAAAAGAGCAGTAAGGTAAAGAAAAGTTATAATAATTTTTTACTAATTTACTAATATGAATAAAAGCGATCATAACTTATCTTGATTAACCTATATATTAATATATTTTTCATCCTTAAGTTTTCTTAAAAATTGAATATATTCTTTCATTTCAAATCGTTGTAGTTCGTAATTCATTTTATTAAATCCATTTTCAATTAGAGCTTTTGAATCAATTGAATCCTCTTCTCGATCTTCTATTTCTTTTAGTGATTTATTATATTCTATGGATCGATTAAGATTTTGAGGTATATCTTTTGGTGAAACAATATGAATATCATCAAACTTATAGGAATTGTACACCGAGTTATCTTTATTCCGTTCCCAATTCTTTTCTAAGTCATCACTAAGTAAAAGTGAAAATGATATATACCATATTTGAGTATTATTACAAAAGTCAGTAATTTCAATATAAAAGTGATATCTATTTATTCTTATCCTATGATTAGATTCATTATTGTTTATTTTCCCACTAGCAGTAAAATACGGATAAATAGGAGACGAAGAAAAATATGTGATTGTTCTATGAGCATATTTTTTTGATAAACGGTTTTTTATTTTACTTGATGCTATTTGAATACCCGTTTTACTAATTCCCAAACTGCGTTCCTCGTCAAAAGTTGAGAATATTTGAGCTCTACTGATACCTCCTACTAAAGGAACAATACTAAGTTTATATTCGAATGGAATAGTGTCCGAGCTTACTGAATTATAAATTTTCACATTAAAAGGATATTTTTTTAATAGATAAGAACGTATACCCGGTTCCATGAGAATGACACTAAAACACCCTTTTTGATTATAACTATTTAACTTTGAGTTTCTTACGCTATATAAATAAACTAAAATCGAAATAAATAATGAAAGTATTGAAATAATATTTTTTTGAAAGAATTCTGTCATAAAATCCGCCAATCTATTTGTTTATTTTTTTGTAATCTTAAACGTAAACTCCCATTTCGCCTCATTTCCTGAGTATCTGCCCCGATTTTCAGTCACAATCACCTTGAGCTTTTTATTCATCGTTTTTTTAATAGAAGATACTTTAATGGATGTCTCTTCTTCATTGTAATCAGGGATTTTATCCTGTTCCTCTGCATATGCCGTTAACTTGATACTATCGCTTGGCTTTAAATTCAGCTTTACGGATTTTCCTTCTGCAATCACCTTCCCGTTCACTGTAGCCTCGGTCGCCCATTCGTTTCCCACATGGTCATTTTCTACTAGCTTAGCACTGACAAAAGTAACCGTAACATTAACCGTCTTGTCCGCTTTCGCCTTTTTATTTGCCGCATCCACATGAACGGGTTGCGCAAACATCACAGTAATTAACAGCATGATCGATAACGCTGAATAGAACATTTTTTTCATTTTAATACTCCCTCTCTAACAAAAAATATTCCTACTATAAAAACTATTAATTATTATAGTAGCCTTTGCAAAAATAGGTCTTTTGAGGTAGAAAAATGCACTTTTGTAAAATAAAAAAAGCAAAAACAAGACTTTAAGTCCTATTTTTGCTCACTAAGTTTAGTTAACAGCTTGATAATTCCCGCTCTATTTTTAGCTAACTTCATATATTTGGGTAAACGATACGAAGCTGTGCGGTGTATAAAACGAGAAGGCTTCTCTCTTAAATCTGCTGAGATATATTGAATCAAATAGTTCAAATGCTCCAAATTAAGTGCCCATACCGCTTTCCCTTGGTAGTTGTCCTTATAGTAATATTCCAGATTAAATATAGGATCATGCCCCTGCTTGATATCACTTTTGTAGTAGCATGACACCTGTGTTTTTTGTAAGACAGTCTGATTTAGCTCATGACAATAGGGACAGTTGATATGAATATGCTTATGCCCCCATTGCTTTTGATTATTAATCTCCAAGTTATACCAACGTTCACAGGTGTCGCATATTCCACTAGCCCGATAACGATATTGAGCTTGCTCTCGTTGAACATACATGCATTGTGTACAGTGCACTTGAATAAAGGAACTAGAATCTCTTTTCACTTTTATAATTTGGGCTAGACCTTTACACTTCGGACATCGCACTGCAACAGGAGCGCCTTCAGATAAAATGGAATAGAAAGAAAACGGCTCTCCTAACTGTTCTGCAAACCTTTTCATCCTTCCACCCCGCTAACACTCTCTTTTACATCATTCTCTTTTGTTTAATCAATTAATTTATGCTGATACCACAACTCACCTTTATATCTACGCAGGAACAACAATCCCCTGACGCCCCACTCCAAATTCATCGCAACCCATACGCCCATAATTCCATATCCTAATGTAATACCTAATATATAACCAAGCACAACCCGGAATAACCACATGCTTAACATCGAAACCATCGATGTATATTTAGCATCTCCTGCGGCGCGAAGTGCTGCTGGCGTCATAAAGCTAATCGACCATAACGAAATTTGCCCAATCAATGTAATGATCAAAATCCAAAATATATCACTGACAATCTCTTGTGGTGGTTGAAAAAATGAAATGAGCGTATTGAAAAATGGCATACAGAGCAGCCCCATTAGCAACAATAAGCCTGAGGATAACCATAAAAATGACCTAATAAACTTTCTTGCGTCCTCTATATTTTTCTGTCCCACACATTGACCTACGACAGTAATTAGGGTTAACATCAGTGCGTTAGAAGGGATTTGAAATAACATCGATAATGAAGCCGCTATCGCATTGGTTGCAATGGCATTTGTACCAAGACTAACGATAAAAATTTGAGTTAAAATTTTTCCACCATTAAAAAACATCTGCTCTGCCGCAAACGGTAAACCGATAAACATAATTTTTTTAAGCATCGTTAAATTAACATGAATCAGTTCTTTTAGCTTCAAATGCAAGCTATGATCGACACGAATCAAATAATAAATCGCGCACCCAGCGGCAAGATATCTCGCCAAATTTACAGAGATGGTCATTCCATATACTCCCATATGTAGACCATGAATAAATACCATATTTAATCCCACGTATACCAGGTTCATAATGAGCGACAACACAAGGGAAGCACGCATTTTACCAATCCCTCTAAGCGCACTACAGACCGCCTCAACAATCCCGATGCCAACATAAGAAATGCCGCTGCCTATTAAATAAATTCTAGCGTTCTCAAAAACTAAAGGGTCTGCTTGACCAAATAAAAGATTTAATAAAGGGTTATGTAATAAGATAATAAATAAGCCGATTCCAAAGGACAGCAAAGCCACAGACGATACAGTTCCTGCTGCTGATTTAGATACCATAACATCATTGCGGCTCCCTTTATATTGGGCTACCACTACCGTCCCACCTGTTGCTACAGCAATAATGACGCTAAGTAAAAATAAATTGATAGAATCTACCATATTGACTGCACTTACTGCTTCTACGCCTGAGGAGCTAATCATAGATGTGTTTAAAATATTTAGACCAACAATAAAGGCCTGATCAATCAACAACGGGATAAACAAACTAATAATTTGGCGATAATCCATCGAGCTACCTGACAAGTATTTCGTTAATACACCTTGGGTTTTCCTCTTTACGATTGCGGTCTCCATAGTATCACTTTCTCTTTTGTCGTATTTTTTTGCATTCCCTGTTTCTAACTTAATTGTAAGCTTTAATACCAACACCCGCTACATGATACTCCTATAACAAAAATCTGTCAATATAATAAAATAGTTTTATTAATATGATTAAAATAGCATAATTTAATAATGAGCATAGTGATAAATTTGGCATAGTCATATTACAAAAAACTAGATACAATAAGACAACTCATGTGTAAAGTAATGGAGGTTGCTTGTCATGGTGGAAAAGAAAATTACTGGTTTTGATTATTTATATCTAGCTTTATATGCATTTGCAGGAATTGGGTTAGAGCTTGTTTTAGTCAACGTAATTGAACCTCTTTTTGGAATGCAGATGAACACATTTACTGTAACGCAACATATCATTCATTGGATCATCACTAGTATTTTGTGGTTAGCTGTCGGGATATTACTCATTCAGTTAGCAAAAAACAAATATGAATTTGATTTATGGGGATATACAAGTAAGTTTAAGAAATGGCAATACATAGGTGTATTACTGTGTATGGTCGTGTCCCTCACTGCACATTACATCGATTGGGGTGGCTTTAAGCCATGGATAGAATTTCAAAGATTAGGTGTCTTAAAATTTAGCTTTCAATATATTTATTATGTCCTTGAGGCTTTTTTGATTTCTCTCATTGTTATTTTTGGTCAACGTGCATGTGAAAAATGGTTTAATAATGAGAAGCTACCTTATGGTGGAATTGTACTTGCTTTATCGTGGGGACTTATGCATATCGTTTCAAAAGGGAGCATCCAAGCAGGTTTATTTACTGCCTTTTATGGATTTCTGTTTGGCTCTGCTTACTTGGTTGCTGGTAAAGACTATAAAAAAGCGCTACCACTAATGTGCTTTATGTTTATCATTTAATCTGCTTTACTTTAGCAAAGGGTTTAAAAAAGGAACCTTTTTCCCACAGCATTCGTGGCAGCGAAGGTTCCTTTTCATTTTGAATTTTACTATCACGTTTACTACACATTTGCTATCACTGTAACTACTCCATGATATTATCTGGATGGGCAACCTCTTTAATTTTTTGTGCAACGTGCTGCTCAGAACCAAGATAATATTTTTCAATCGGATGTAAATGCTCGTCTAATGTATACACTAAAGGAGTTCCTGTAGGCACATTAAGATCGATGACCTCATCCGCAGTTAAATTTTCCAAAAATTTAATTAAGGCACGTAAGCTATTACCATGTGCGGCAATAATAACCTTTTTGCCCTCCTTGATCTGTGGGGCGATTTCCTTTTCCCAATATTCCTCTACGCGGACTACGGTCTCCTTCAGACTTTCTGCTGTGGGTACAGCCTCATCTGGCAGGTCTTTATATTTCACATCATGACGAGGATAACGCTCATCGTCTGCCGTAAGTGCAGGTGGAAGCACATCATAGCTTCTGCGCCATAACATGACTTGCTCTTCCCCATACTTTTGTGCTGTAGTTTCTTTACTTAACCCTTGGAGCGCACCATAATGACGTTCATTCAGCTGCCATGTCTTATGTACTGGAATCCATAGCAAGTCCATTTCCTCTAGTACATAATCTAACGTTTTAATCGCTCTTTTTAAATAAGAGGTATAAGCGATATCAAAGACAAACTGCTCTTCCTTGAGCCATTTGCCTGCTTGCTGTGCTTCTTGTACGCCTTTTGGGGATAAATCCACATCCGTCCAGCCTGTAAAAAGATTAGCTTGATTCCATTTACTTTCGCCATGTCTAATTAATACGAGCTTATGCATGGGCCCACATCCCTTCCACACCATCTATATTACACTTTCAATATACACCACTTTTTTTGTGAATGCATCTTCACGATGGGGATTTATGTAAATCACAATATTGTGATATAATCCCATAAGTGTCTAGAGCAAATGTATTAAATTATATGAGGTGATTACAGCTTGAGCAAACTTGGTATCTTTTTCTTATTATCTTGGTTAACCGGCAATCCGATCCTAGCGATCCTTGTAGTTCTTTTTATTATTTATATTTTAGATCGTAGCTTTGTTGGTATTTTCCCTAGTTTAAGTAAACCATTTAAGCGGCTATCGCAAATTTCTAAGCTACGTCAGCAGGTTGCGATGAGTCCTCATGACGTTTCTGCAAGACGAGAGCTGGCTAGACTTCTGATGGAGCGCAAGAAATATCAGGAAGCTTACGACATCTTCCTTGGTGTCGAGCAAGCACTCGCTAATTCGGCAGATTATTGGAGTGATCGGGGAATTAGCGCTTTAAAGCTAGGGTTAGTTACAGAGGGGAGGCAGGATATTAGTCAAGCCCTCTCTATAAATGATCGTGTTAAATACGGTGAACCTTATTTGCAATTAGCACTAACACTTGCAACAAGTGAACCTGAGCTTGCGCTACAATATGCGGCCAAATATAGTGAAATTAATTCCTCTTCCATCGAGGCGTATTACTTACTAGGCAAATTATACAAAGACATGGGTCATAACGAGAAAGCAAAACAAGCATGGTCAGAAGGTGCAGGCATTTACCGAGCATTGCCAAAATATCAAAAGCGTAAAGAACGCAAATGGGCACTTCGTTGTAATTTTGCTAAAATGGCAGGATGATTTAACCCTATGACATATACTCTAATTTTGTAGTCAAAAAAGGTAGGCTCCCTCACGGAACCTACCTTTATTAATTTACTTCTTCATCTATCAATTTTCCTCAGTGATCAATCTTCTTCATTTTCAGCATCATAGATGCATTTATAATATTCTCTCCCAGACTCATCAATGAAATCAATAATTTGAAAACCAAGATTGCGGAAAAAATCCACAGTGGTATCATCTGTTATTGCCTCTAGTACTGCTGGCTTTTCTTCTAACAGCAATTCCACAATAATGCCTCGTCCATACCCTTTCATCCGTTCGTCAGGACGTACAACAAGGTGCTTTAATTCCATGATGCCGTCTTTAGCGGATGTCACACCAATTAATGCTACGTACTCCTCCTGATCTTCTAATGCGTATAAAATACAGTCATCTTCAGCATATTGCTTCATCACCTTCTGTAAAGCATCTGGATCAGCAAATACTGCATATTCTAGGAGCTCCTTTATTGAAGCCTCTTCTACCTTTGAAGAAACATTAACTAACATGCCTTTCACCTCTTATCCAACTATCTCGCATGAAACTGTATCATAAAAATACCAAATAGTAAAATTTACATTCCATTAACTCACCGCTGATGCTCCCCAATCACTGTTACTTTAAAATATTTTTGAATATGTGACTCAACTTTTTAAAATTAGGGGTTATTAAAGTAAGCAAAATAAGCGTAGGTGCAGAGAGATGGTGTAGAAGCGGTAGCGTCCGCCTTTAAAGACTGTTTTTTGTCCTAACCAATATATAATTCAAAAAAATCAGGATTTAACAGCGGTTGAAACCACTCTCTGCGTCGTAGCTTCTTACTTCTAATCAACACCTAATTTTAGCCTTTTGAGTCAAATATGCAAAAATACAAACCATTTAGGAGGCTGTATTCATGTTAAACCGTTTTTATGCCCGTACGGCAAAAATAATGCTTGGGGTAACTACCTTAATCGCGGTAAGCACCTCAGGCAATAGCTCTGTCTGGGCGGAGACAAACACGACAACCCCCTTAGCTTCTTCACCGATCAAAAATGTCATTATACTTATTCCAGATGGAATGGCCCATGAAGCCACTACACTAGCAAGATGGTATAAAGGTTCGTCGTTAACCCTTGATTCCATGGCAAGTGGGCTCGTCCGCACATACTCAGCAGATGCAGCGATTGCTGATTCTGCTCCTGCAGGAACCGCTTTTGCTACAGGCTACAAATCACACACAGGCTATGTGGGTGTGCTACCAGATCAAGTAACGATGCCTGGACTGCAAAAACAAGCAGCTGGAGATGCGAAAAAACCGGTAGCTTCCATACTTGAAGCCTCTAAGCTAGCGGGCAAAGCAACAGGCATTATCGCGACATCTGAAATCATGCATGCCACACCTGCAGATTTCTCTGCACATTATCCAGACCGCAAAAATTACGACGCATTAAGTAAACAACAGGTATACAACGGAATTGATGTTGTGCTTGGAGGTGGAAGCAAATATCTTGAGCCTGCTGGGCGTAAAGATGGCGAGAACTTAGTTCATGCGATTAAGTCTTTAGGTTATGAGTACGTTACAACACCAGAAGCCTTGAAGAGTTCAAACAGCAACAAGCTATGGGGAATGTTTTCTCCAGCAGGTATGGCTTATGAAATGGATCGAGATGCTACGAAAGAGCCAAGTCTTGCGGACATGACGGCAAAAGCGATTGAAGTTTTGTCCAAGGATAAGGATGGATTTTTCTTAATGGTTGAAGGTAGTAAAGTAGATTGGGCCTCTCACGCAAATGATCCTATTGGCGTAATTAGTGATGTGCTCTCCTTCGACGATGCAGTTAAAGTGGCTCTAGATTATGCAAAATCCAATTCTGAAACAGCGGTCATCGCTGTAACCGATCATGCCAATGGCGGGTTAACGATTGGAAATACGAAAACAACTAGCACCTATGACGAAGAGCCGCTTTCTACCTTTATTGATCCACTTAAAAAAGCTAAACGTACAGGTGAAGGTGTTGAAAAGCAACTTACCGCAGACCGTTCTAATGTACAAGCTGTTATGAAGGATTTTTATGGAATTACAGATCTAACTGTTGAAGAGATCACGGCCATTAAAAAAGCAAAGGCAGGAAGTCTCAACTATGTAATCGGTCTGATGATTAGTAAACGTGCAGGCATTGGCTGGACAACAGGTGGACATACAGGCGGGGATGTTGTTTTGTACACCTATGCGCCTAACAATGACCGTCCATTTGGTGTCATTGAAAATACGGATGTTGCTAAATATATGGCACGTGTGCTTGACCTAAACCTAGATACAACAAGTAAGAAGCTCTTTGTTCCTGCTAAGCAAGCCTTTACTGCCAAAGGCGCAACGTACAAACTGCACCTTGACGACGCTAAAAACCCTAAAATTATCGTTACCAAAGGGAATTCCAAGCTTGAGCTACACATATACAAAAACGTTGCGATTTTAAACGGTAAAACGATTTCCCTACAAGGCGTTATCGTTTATAACGGTGTTGAAGCCTTTGTTCCACAAGAAGCGATTGATTTAATTGATTAAATGTCAATTGTCATATAATAAGCGATAGCTACCATAAAAAGTTCAAGTAAATACAAGCAGGATGAAGTAGAGAGCTCTCCTACTTAATCCTGCTTTTTAGTTTAACACTTGCAATTCAGATAATTCCTAGTATAATACTCGGTAAATATAAATTAAGATTGGAGTTGGCATCATGTCTAAAGCCGTTTATAGTATGTATGAGACAGTTAATGATTACCTTGATTTACTCAATTATGCAAAGCAGCTTCATGATGTAGAATGGCAACAAGCTATTATTCAACAATTGAAACAACTGCATAATACTAATTTCACTTTAAATGAAACCATCGAAGAAATTAAGCACATTCAAGATACTGAGGACACTCAGGGCCTCCAAGATGTTGAAAGTGACACGACCTCCACAAAGCTATGGGATCGACTCGATGAAATTAATACGAATATGATCAGCTTGTTCCTTGCAATCAGTCAAACAAAGGACGAGGAAGAAAAAAACGTATTATTACATGCACTCCATGAGCTAAAGCAAGAGCAAATTATAGTTTCTGAAAAGTTAAAAGCCCAGTCTTAAAATGACAAAAATACAGAGAATATGCATCATCATATCTTATATATAATAATGTTTACTAAATGAAGGAGGAATGCCTAACTATGATTACATATAAGCTAGGACAAGAAATTACTGCACCCCAGTTGATTGAGTTGTTCCGTTCATCTGGCATTAAACGCCCCCTTGATCAGCCAGAGCGTATTAACAACATGATTAAGCATTGTGATATTTTGTATACGGCTTGGGATAACGATACGCTAGTTGGTGTGGCTAGAGCGATCAGTGATTTCAGCTATTGCTGTTATCTATCTGATCTTGCAGTCGCTAAGTCACACCAACAGCAAGGGATTGGTGAAGCCCTCATTCAACATGTACGTGACCAACTTGGCGATGAGGTTTCACTGCTTTTGTTATCTGCGCCCTCTGCAATGGACTATTATCCTAAAGTAGGTTTTGAGCTTGCAAATAACGCCTTTTTAATTAAACGAAAGCGATAGTGATTGGTCATGTAAGTTTAAAAAATCCTGCTCCATGCGCTGCTAGCTCTACCTGTAACCCTTCTGATTTCGTGCCTACATCTTCTCTTAGCCATAAATCGCGAACAGCATAGTTCGTATGCTCAGCTAATCCTAACTCAGAGAAGCTCACTTTTACTTGCTCTTTTTGCTCACTAAGGTTAAACATCGCTACATAAATACTGCCATCTTCATCCATTGCAGTCCATACCGCCTGCGAATCAGTACGATACACTTGCTTATTTTTCTGGGAATGTGTCGTTACTCTGATGACTTCAGGATTCGTAATTAACTGTAGTGTCCATTCGTCATTGTTACGTAGCTCCCCGCCAAAAAATAAAGGCGAACGGAAAATACTCCATAACGTCATCATCGTCACTTGCTCATCTTGTGTAAATTGACTCCATTTAGGTTCATGATCAGAATGAGTACGAACCCGAATATTACCTAAAGGTAACATATCACAGTCAGGCCAATTCCCTTCCCCGCTGATCCCTTCCCATTTTTCACAACGTTCAAACATATCTGCGAGCAATCGCCATGAATCCCAGAAATCATCCGTCATTCTCCACATATTTGCATTTTCTGTTAACAGCTCAGCTTCTTCTCTTGGTGCAGGCCCAGGGGACAAGCTTAACACCATTGGTCTCCCACAATGATCTATCGCTTTACGAATCATTTGGATTTCTTGATCGTGAATGCCGTATAACCTTGAAGCGGCGATATCATCTACCTTTACAAAATCAACACCCCACTGCGCATACAGCTCAAATAATGAATTGTAATATTGCTGTGCGCCTTCTTTTGTACAATCAACCCCATACATGTCAGTATTCCATGGACAAATTGAATTCGGATGGGCGATCTGTCGTGTAGTAACCGTTGTTCCTAAAATCGGAGTATTTCTATGAACTGCCTGGCGAGGAATACCACGCATAATATGAATACCAAACTTTAAACCAAGATCATGCACATAGTCACTAAGCGGTTTAAAGCCCTTGCCATCCTGCGCAGACGGAAAACGATTCACCGCAGGCATAAGCCTAGAATATTCATCCATTTCAAGCTCAGTAAATGAACGATATTCATGAGAGTACGCGCCAGGCTCATACCACTGGATATCCACAACGACATACTCCCAGCCATATTGCTTAAGATGGGTAGCCATATACTCTGCATTGCCGCGAATTTCTTCTTCGTTTACACTAGCTCCATAGCAGTCCCAGCTATTCCAGCCCATAGGTGGTGTTACAGCAACTTTAGTCATTTGTGTTCCCATTTTTTATACCATCCTTATCATATAAATTTGGATTCATATTTGAGGCTCTATTTAGAAAATAGTCCTTGACACTTGCATATTTTTATTAACGCTTGGATTAATATATTCATTAATGATATAATTCAATTATTAATTCATGGAGGAATGATACATGATTCAAGCTTCAACCGATTTAAAATGGCTGCCCTTATATGAAGCGCTCGCTAGTGATGTTAGACTCAAAATGATTGAATTGCTAGCTAAACAGCCTATGAATAACAAAGACCTCGCTGCCAATTTACATATAAGTAGCGCAATTGTGACCTCACATGTTCGCAAGCTTCAAGAAGCAGGCATTGTCGAATCTAAGCTTGAGCGTATTAATGGTGGTACGCATAAAATTAATCGCCTTTGTGTAGAAGGAGTTCAGCTTTTATTTCCTACTCAAAATACAACGATGCGTCATTTCCATGAAGTGTCTATTCCTGTTGGGCATTACATGAAGTTTGCAGTAGAGCCTACCTGTGGCTTGGCTACAACAGAAAAAGTTATCGGTCAATTTGATGAGCCCCGTTATTTTTACGATCCAGAGCGGGTAGATGCGAACATTTTGTGGTTCGGAACAGGTTTCGTAGAATATCACATTCCAAACTATGTGTTGTCCTCGCAACGGTTAACCGAAATTGAAATTTCGATGGAAATTAGCTCTGAAGCACCTGGCATTGCTGAAAATTGGCCTTCCGATATTTCTTTCTACTTAAATGATATTCCACTTGGCTTCTGGACTAGTCCTGGTGACTCTGGAAACGGTCGTGGCACGTATACACCTAAATGGTGGTCCGACAATACGAATCAATACGGCTTACTGAAAATTATACGAATTAGCGATGAAGGTACGTTTATCGATGGTCAACAAATTTCACAAACGAGCCTTCAAGATTTAAAGCAAACCCGTAACAGCTGGAATTTACGTTTTGCTGTTGAACATGATGCTAAAAATGTCGGTGGCTTTACTTTGTACGGTAAAGGCTTTGGCAACTACAATCAGGATATTACTTTTAAAACGTATTATGAAGAATAAACGTTATTAAACCAAAGAGCCTATCCACTACAAATGGTAGGCTCTTTAATTATGATTTAACTGGTTAGCTCACTTTCCCATCGGTTATCTCCTGGCATGGGACAGCTACGATCCTTCCATTTCGCAACAACTGGAATTAGACAACCACATAGCAAGCATGTGATGCCATCCTGTAGCTTAGGGCAATCTGCGCATTTAGCCAAACGCGCTTGATATTGTTCATCTGATACACAACGTTCAGGCGGAAATAAGGAGGCTTGATCAAGAATACGCCGAATACGTTCATCTGTAACTTGAAACTCTGGACTGCACCCTTTGCATCCTTGAGTCATGGCACTCCCCTCCTGTCTGCTTTGCATTAAGCCTTTAGTTCAAGCATAGTGACAGACATGGCTGGCAACTCAATGCTTAAGCTTCCTGCTTCTAGTTTAAACGCTGTAAATGCTTTAGGTGCAACACGATCAGTTTGGTCAAATGTATTATGCGCGTCCATAGTATCACCTGTCAGCGTAGTTCCTGTAATCTTAGCGTTATCCGTTGCTACACCACGTAGCTGTAGTGAAACGTTAGATGCAGTATTTGGATTCAAGTTACACAAGCTAATATGAATCGTTCCTTCTGCATTGATCGATGCCGACACAGACACCTCTGGAATTTCCTTATCTCCATACTTATAAGTGCTAGTAGCAGTTAGGGATAAATCAAGTCGTTCTGCATCTTGATGCACCTTAAACATATCAAGCACATGATAAGTTGGTGTTTTCAGCATTTTATCGCCTTCGGTTAAAATAACTGCCTGTAATACGTTAACAAGCTGCGCCAAATTCGCCATGCGTACGCGATCGTTATGATTATGGAAAATGTGCAACGTAGCACCGGCTACAAGCGCATCCCGAATACTATTTTGTTGATATAAAAATCCCGGGTTAGTTCCTGGCTCAACTTCATACCAAGTTCCCCACTCATCTACAATCAAGCCTACACGTTTGTTAGGATCATATTTATCCATAATCGTTTTATGACGTGTAATTAATTCATCCATATGCAATGCCTTGTCTAGCGTCTCAAACCACTCATCCTCAGCAAAACCAGTCGCAAATCTCTTTTCCTCCCAACGTGGGCCAGGAACAGTATAATAATGCAACGTAATGGAATCCATATAAGGTGTAGCTTCGCGCATAAGTACTTCCATCCAGTTGTAATCGTCTACGTTAGGTCCGCAGGCAATACGATGAATTTTGTTGTCCCCATAATTACGAACGTAGGTCTGGTAACGACGATACAAATCAGCATAATATTGCGGACGCATATTGCCGCCACAACCCCAGTTTTCATTACCAACACCAAAATATTTAATCTTCCAAGGCTCTTGACGTCCATTTTCAGCACGTAATTTAGCCATAGGAGAAATACCTTCAAATGTAAGATACTCTACCCACTCCGCCATCTCTTGCACTGTACCGCTACCTACATTCCCGTTAATATACGGCTCACAGCCAAGCATGTCACACAGCATCATAAATTCATGTGTACCAAAGTGATTATTTTCTACAACGCCACCCCAATGTGTGTTTACCATCGTTTTACGATTTTCAGGTGCACCAATACCATCTTTCCAATGGTATTCATCCGCAAAGCAACCACCTGGCCAACGAAGCACAGGAATAGATAAATTTTTAAGCGCTTCCAAAACATCGTTACGAATTCCCTTTGTATTCGGGATTTTAGAATCTTCCCCTACCCACATACCTTCATAAATACAACGTCCTAGATGCTCAGAGAAATGACCATAAATATTTTTATCAATAACGCCCTTACGTACATCTCCATTAAGGATACCTTGTGAAGTCAAATTAAAAAGCCACCTTCCATTGATTAATATAAACATTAATTGATTAATGAATTTATTAATATTATAAAACGTTACTATTGTATCGTCAATCTCAATCAAGTAAATTAAAATCATAGATTGCATACTTCCAGCAAATAAGGAGAGTTATCCAATGAAAGCAATTCAGATCACCGAGTTTGGCTCCACAGAGCATATGAAATACGTAGATGTTAATGTCCCTAAGCTGACTTCAAAGCAGGTCTTAATCGCTGTCAAATCAACAAGTGTGAATTTCGGAGATATTAAAGCAAGGTATGGAAACAAAGGACAAAAAACGCCCCCCTTTATTCCAGGATTAGAGGCTGCAGGCATCATTGAACGTATAGGAGACGAGGTCACCTCACTTTCTATTGGTCAAAGGGTACTAGCCTTTCCACATGAGGGCTCATATGCAGAATATGTTGTTGCCGATGAAAATCTAACGTTTGGGCTGCCTGATTTCGTTGAATTTGATGTGGCTGGCGCATGTGGAATAACTTCCTTCTTATCCTACAAATTACTTGCAGACATCGCTAAAATAAAGGCTGGAGAAAACGTCTTGATTCATTCTGCTTCAGGTGGTGTTGGCACAACTGCAATACAGATTGCGAGGGCATTGGGTGCAAATATGATCATTGGGGCTGTTGGTCATGAAAATAAATATCCAGTTGCCCTCGAAGCTGGTGCTGATCACGTTGTATGCTATTCAGATGAATCATTTTCAGACAAAGTGATGGAGATTACCAATGGCAAAGGTGTTCATATCGTACTCGATTCTGTGGGTGGAACGATTACAGCACAAAGCATGCAATGCTTATGTAATTATGGACGTCTAGTCGTTTTTGGTAATTCTAGTGGAACATATGCCCAGCTCACTACAGACCAACTGCATTCAAGCTGTCGTTCCGTACTTGGTTTTAGTTTTGCGACAACACGCAAAGAACAACCAGAGTCTCTACAGGGCATCGCTAGAGAAGTTTTTAGACTACTAGAAAGTGGACAACTTCATATTAAAATTAGCAAAAAAATGCCTCTAGCAGATGCCGCAGCTGCACACCAGCTTATAGAAAGCAGGCAAAGTACAGGTAAAATTGTGCTTTATACAATGGGGATTTAGAATAACTAGAGCAAGCCAGAATAGTAAGATTAAGCTAGATTGAGCTAGAACAAGCTTAAAGAAGCATTTGCTCCAGCTCGTCTGCGATCATAACCGCATTTTGAGCTGCCTCCTTAGCAGAGCAAGACATCTCATTGGTTTTAGCTTCGATCTGTGCGGCAGCTTGTAGTAACTGCGTAAAGGCCTCGCTTCCAGCGGAAATATATTTTGCACTATCACTAATTTGCTGCATGCTTTGATCTGACAATGTAACAGTATCGTTAAGTTTATCCCCAATTTCTACAAGCAAACCTGTAATTTGAGTTGAAAATTGTTTGGTTTGTTCAGACATGTCCTTAACAGCATGGGATACCACCTGAAAGCCCCGTCCATGTTCCCCCGCTCGCGCTGCCTCGATAGAGGCATTAAGGGCAAGCAATCCACTCTGATCTGCGAGCAAACGGATTGAAGTTGCCATCTGTTCAATATTTTCTAACGCTTGCATCAGCGCGTTGATCTGTTCTTGCTGTCGTTTCATCTTTTGCTCCACCGCACGATATGAAAGCAATACATCCTCCAAGGCGACCTTGCCTTGCCCTGACCATTCATTCATAACATGGGTTAAACTTATACTTTCCATTGCTTCCTGTACGGCTAATTGTACTGTATGCTTGATCTGGTGAATTCCTTCATAGCTTTGCTTTACTACATCAGTTCGATGCTTATCCGCTTTCTTTTGCAGCTGCTGCATTACGGCTAAAATATCACGAATAGTAAGTACGCCAAGGATGTGCTCTCCCTCTTTCACAAGCAAACAGTCATAAAAACGTTCGTCCTCCCGCAGCATCGCTTGATTAATAATGTCTACGACAGGCATTTCTAGATCAATCACTAACGTATGTAGGTCTGCAAAGATGGATACAGGTTTATCATAAAATAAGGCAGCCGCAAATCTGCCAGTAAAGTGCCGACTATAATTATCTCTCATAATTATTCCTAATGGTTGCTCATTATCAACTACAATTACACAAGGGATATCTGCCTCTTTTTTCAAAAGAGCTAATAGCTCCTTGCAGCACATTTCCTTTTCTATGATTGGCACCTTTCTGTAAGGCACATAATGGGTAATGAGCTTTCTATCATTTGTTTTGATCGATAATGGGTGTTCTGCTGATATCATACTTTAGCCCCCCTTTTACTAGGGCGTGTCTGAAAACTCACTCAAGGTCATCTATTACCGCCTTTTCGCCTCCTACTGCGTTACTTTTCCTTGACTTACCCCGGTAAGCCTGCGAAAAAGTGCCTTGTATGAAGCAAAAATTCGCCAATATATACTCCCTGCTGACTTTTTAGACACGCCCTAGTTCTAGCGATGGGAACATCATAGCGATTTATTGTTAATTCCAACAACCATTTATATTTTCCTTATGTAAAAACACAAAAAAGTCAAAAAAAAGAAGAAAAAATTTCTTTTCTTCTCCCCTGTATAAATTCCCCTTCTATATATTGGCTCTTTATTTAAATTAGTGGTTGAGAACACCTCAAACAAGCGAAGGGGCAAAGAGATGTTGGAAAAGCGATAGCGGCCGCCTTTAAGGTCACATAGTCAACCACTAATTTTTATTTAGAGCCTATTATTTTTTGTTAACAATCTCTGTGCTACCATCGTCATAACCTACAATCACAAGCTCAGCAATATCCACAAACAAGCCATGATCCACGACCCCCACCATTGCCTTTAGTTCTTCACTTAGAGTGGAAGGTGATTCGATTTTTTCAAAGGAAGCATCTACGATGTAGTTACCATTATCCGTTACATATAACTCATCGTTGTTCATCCGCATTTCAAAAGGCACATCATATTTTTTACGTAATTGATTTAAGGTCCATTCATACGTAAAAGGAATAATTTCAATCGGCAACTTGAACTTACCTAAATGCTCAACCCGTTTATCTGCACCAGCAATAACGATAAAGCGTTTACTGTTAATCGCAACTAGCTTTTCACGTAACAATGCACCGCCGCCACCTTTTATTAAGGCTAAGCTTGGATCAAATTCATCTGCACCATCAATCGCTAAATCAAGCTCCGTCACATCCGCAGCTTCGATTAAAGGAATATTATTTTTACGTGCTAATTCCTCGGAAGCCTTAGATGTAGCAATTGCAGACACCTTTAACCCCTCTGCTACACGTTGTCCAATTTTCTCTATAACATAAAACGCAGTAGAGCCTGTTCCAAGTCCAATCACCATGCCATCTTCAACGAATTCTGCCGCACGATATCCTGCTGCTTGCTTTGCATTCATAATCTAATAACCTCCCTGATATATGTAAACTTGACCTAAACCAAACAGTTCACGAAATATAATAGCAGAAATCGCAGTACAGTTAAACACTATTGTGAAATATGCAAAATTTCAAAGATTTCTCCAGAATGATCACTCGGACGTTGAATATAGAAATCCACAACCTCATATTCCCATTTTTCAGGATTATACAGCACTAATTGACAAACGCTATTATTTTGCAATCCAGAGTCAAAACGGAAAGAGGCAAGTGATGTTGTTTTATCGATATTTTTTTTGGAAATGGTAGCATACTTGCATTTAGCTAGGTCGTGATGAATGTTTACCTTTGCAGGTACAGTGGTTTTAATTTTTTGCCAACCAAAAGATTTTAATATGTTGTCATAATAACCTTCAAATATAAATTTATTCATTCCATCTTGATTATTCCACAGGTACAGTGGTGCATATGTCTTTTGAGTTGGCTCATCCTGAATCAAATAAGCTTTAAATATTAAGCTTTGAAAGCCATCTGTTTTAGCCCCATTATCTGCTACCCTTTTACGAATCACGTTCATATCATAGTCATTAGGCAATGTAATTTCATATTGCATACCAATCATTCATATTCACTTCCCTTCGCCTTCCATTATACAAAATTAAATCCAGCATACCAATAAAAAAACTCCAGCCCATGCACTTTAAAGCATAAGCTAGAGTTAGAGTTAGATCACTAATTCATGAACGAAATGATAAAGCAGATCCGACGTTACTGAAGCCGAGGCTTTGACGTCGCCACACTTCGCTTTTGAGTTCCTTTGGCATTTCCTTTTGTGTTTCCTCTAGATTTCTTCTCCCCCTTGTCGTCTGGTTCCGGCTTCACCATAAACAACAGCAACAACACACCGATGAGAGAAACAGCACCAATCACACTAAACATAATCGCATGACTTGTCTGCATTAAAAGTGAAATCACAGGAGGACCGAGAGCAACCCCAATAAAACGCATACTGCTATATATTGAAGTAATTGTTCCCCGGAGCTTTTTCTCAATCCCCTCGGTAATTAAAGCATCAGAGCTAGGAAGCACCATCCCGATCCCAAGCCCACAGACAACAAGGCAAGCAATTACAAAATAAATTTGACTAAAGAGGCTCACACCAAACAAGGCCGCCGTAGCTAACACTAATCCAATTACACCAAGCCATTTCATCAGCGGCTTATTCTCGCCAATCCATCTACCTGTAAAATATGAAGCAAGACATAATACTGCAAGTGGAATGGCAAGCACTAGTCCCTTTACGACACCCTGTAGGTTAAAGCTTGTCTCCAGCTTCTCAGATAAATAAAACAGCACACCAAACAATAAAAACATACAAATGCCGCCGATAGCAAAAATCGCATACAGCCAGCGCCCCTTATCCTTAAATACAGCCTTAACAGACCCTAAAAATTGCTTTAACTGTGGTGGTTCCTTATGCTCTGGCTCCTTCACCATGAAAATAACAAGAATTAATGAAATAATACACAAGACAGGAATCGCAAGAAAAGGTACATACCAGATCCAAGCCCCAAGTAAAGCGCCTAGAATTGGACTTAACACTTTACCAAATGTGTTTGACGTTTCAATAATACCTAAGCCATGACTTACCTGCTCTTCACTTTCAAACATGTCGCCAACTAAAGGGATGACAATGGGGAAAGCACCAGCCGCACCAATGCCTTGTAAAAACCGCCCCCCTAAAATTATCCAATATACAGCCATTCCATTTGCAAACCAATCTGCAACCCCACAAATCGCACCACCTACGCCAGCAATGATAAGACTAGGGATAATGACCACTTTGCGTCCAAAGCGATCTGATAAATAACCTGCAATAGGAATTAACAGGATTGCAACGATGCCATAAACGGTAATCAGCATGCTTACTTGAAAAGAGGAAATTCCTATTTCTTTTGCTATTAAAGGCAACACAGGGATTAACATGGAATTGCCCAAGGTCATAATGAGCGGAATGGAGGCAAGTGCAAATAAATCCCCTTTTTTGTTATCCATAACCAAGCGCCAACCTTTCTATGTACCCAGCATGTTGCCAATTATAGTCAATGTAAATATTAACTGCAATATTAATTACATTGTAATGACAACGCTGTGTACAATCATTCAGTCGATAATCAACTTATTAAAGGTTAGTGTGGTTTATTAATACGAAATTATTCCTAATGCATTGCATAATGCGTAGTACATCGTATTTATCTATCATTCATCAATTTATAATGCTATAATGCGCAGGTGAAGCCTCCAGCATAAACCGACTTGGTTCCCCAACATAATAAATATGAAGCAAATGCATCGCACGAGTACAAGCGGTATAAAACAATTTTCTTTCGCTTTCTCGTGTATAGCTTTCATTCGAGCCGTTATAAATAAGCACGGCATCAAACTCCACGCCTTTTGCTAAATAAGCAGGAATGATATGGATCCCTTTTTCAAAGGAAAGCGTCGTTTTTTTAATTAATTTCGCTTCATGCTGTGCAGAAAGCTGATCATGCACCGCCTTAGCCTCAGCAGCCGTTTTACAAATTACTGCCATGCTTTCAAAGCCCTGCTGTTGCAATTGGGTCAGCTTTTTGCTAATGGAATTCAGCATTTCAGTTGCTCCTTGCATTGGGTAGAGCTCTGGCTTCTCCCCGCCACGATTAAAGGGCTTAATATGCTCACCATACTCAACCATCTTGGATGTAAATTCAACTATCTCCTTTGTGGAGCGATAGCTTTGAGTAAGAGTGATGAGTTCTGTCTCATCTTCTCCATAAATATCACCAATAAGCTCAGACTGCCCTAGCACAGACGAATGGGCATAAATCGCTTGATTAAAGTCACCTAATGCAGTCACTCTAGCCCGCGGAAATAATCTCTTCATAAAGTAAAGCTGGAACGGTGAATAATCCTGCGCTTCATCAATAATGACATGGCGAATAGAATTGTTAGAACGAAAGCCTAACACGAGCTCACGTAGGTATAAATACGGAGTTGCATCCTCATAAAACAACTCTTTTTTGCTCATCTTCTCTAATGTTGCTTCACTAATCTCCGTCCAGTCCAGTGGAATAGCTCCTTGACTACCCTTACTTAAGGTTTTAATTAGCTCAGTTTTTTTAAAGATTTGCTTGTATAAATTCACAATATCAACAAAACGCATCCCTTTAATCCATTTTCGAAGTGGCTTCATATGCCTACTAATAACCATTTTAGCTAAAATATCACGTTCGCTCTCATAATCTTCAAATCCAATATCAGTGCCGTGCTGCTTACGACGCATACGTGAATAGGCTCGTTGGTAATCCTCATTACTTAAATACTGAATATACTCATCCACCCATGCTTCCTTGGCTTCTTCCTTCGTAAATTGAGCCAACTCCTTCAAAATCCACTCCTTAAGCAATTCACAACGATTTGCCAACGTAATCGCAGGGTCAAATTCATAAAAACGCTTCGTCATCTCCTCACTACTCACAATCACCTTCCCTTGAAAACGAACAGGGCGGAATATCATGCCTGAAGACTCCAAATGTGATTTATATTTCGTAATGGCATGAAGATAATCCACTGACGATTTATAACGAATGCCACTCATTCTATGCAGGTACTCAGCTTCATTAGCATCATTCGCTAATACGTATTCTATTTGCTCGAACGGATCCTCTAGTTGGAATTCCCTGCTAAGACGTCGCTCCAAATACTCTTGAAACGTAGATTGTTGCATATTTTCTTCCCCAAGCTCAGGTAATACAGACGAAACATAGCTATTAAACATCGGGTTTGGTGAAAATAAAATAACTTGATCCGCTGTAAGATTTCCCCGATGCTTATACAATAAATAAGCAACACGTTGTAATGCCGCAGAGGTTTTACCACTTCCAGCCGCCCCTTGCACAACAAGCAGACGACTACGATCATTACGTATAATTAAATTTTGCTCCTTTTGAATCGTGGCTACAATGCTACGCATTTGTGCGTCAGAGCTTTGCCCAAGCACCTCCTGTAGCAGCTCATCTCCAATCGTAACTCCAGTATCAAACATCACCTTAATTTTCCGATTATGAATGACGAACTGACGTTTTAGTGTCATTTCCCCTGAAATTGTACCTGAAGGTGTTTCATAGGACGTTTGCCCTGGCACACTGTCATAATATAAATTTGAAATTGGCGCACGCCAATCATAAATTAAAAACTGTTCATCATCATCCTCAAGCAAGGAAGCAATACCCAGATAAATACTTTCTGCTGGTTCCCCCTCCTCCTCAAAATCAATTCTTGCAAAGTAAGGGGACTGCTGTAGACGTTTCATTTTGTCCAATGCGGCAAAAGTATGCTGGTGACTTTTTTCGCGTTGCGATAATACTTGTGATTGCTGACGCAAGCTTGTAGAGGTTTCCCCTAAATCATCTGCCTCACTAAAGTTGACGGTAACCTCATCCCAAAAATCCTTTCTCATCGAGACGACGTCATCCCTCATCGTACTAGCTTCTTGCTCCAACGTCTTTATTTTGGAAACAATCAAATCTTGTACATAATTAACACGTTGCTGCTCCTCTTGCCAAGCTTGATCATTTTTATCCATACTGTTTACACCTCAATTGTTATTTTCAAAACCCATTCTTGACACAATAAAATAAGCATGTTATACTATTAACAATAGTAATGTATGATTAGTTTTTAATTGTGCAGTCCATTTATTATCTTACCAATTTTCCTTATAAATAACAACCTTAATTTCGATGTTAAGCATCGTTTTTTTTATGTCAAAAAACCGTTTTTCTTAAAATGAGTTAATGTGGGCCTAACCCCATCACCATTTTAGGAAGAACGGTTTTTTCATCTGTTTTTTTATCTATTGTTACGACTCTGTAGCTGAGTGCCTTGCCAAGCGATCAAGTCTTTCCAGTTGATGACCATATTCGTAAATTTCAGCAGAAACAATCGATAACCGTAAAACGCCATGTCTTGTTTCGGCATACTTATCTAACATTTTGCGTAGAAACTCATCATTTTCGTGTTCAATCCATGCTTCCTCATGATCGTTAGGCTTTAGCTTATCATCAAATTTCCATAAAATATGCTCGTGGTACTTAATTAGCTTTTCTAAATGTAAATCAAAGGCTTGATTTAGCTCTGGTGTACGAACGGCTTGAAAGTAATGCTGCTCAATCGAATCTAATACATCAAAGCCTTTACGGAGCGTATTTAACATCTGCTTGTACACCACAAGCTGTCTTGCATGTGTGAAAACAGACCGTTTGAGCTTTTTTTGCTCCTCTTCCATCAGCTTATATTTATCTACAAGTAATATAATTGCATTTTCCAGTTCCCTTTTTTCATTTCGGAATACCGTTTCTTTAATCTCATCTGAAATTGCTGTACGAAGCAGTAACGATAAACGATCAAAGGTTTGTTTAATAAGTGCATTAAATTGCACTTTTGGTTTCGGTGGAGCTATCGTAACGTTAATAATAAATGCAGCTAAAATTCCAATTAAGCTCAAAGAAAAACGAGTCAAAGCAAATTCCCATTGTCCTGATGCCTCCATCACAGCAATGACGGTGACAAGTGTAGTTCCAATTGTATCTCCCATTTTAAGTCTCAGACAGATCATTATTACAACAATACATACTAAACCAACAGCAATTGGATCATTGGATAAGACCATACCCCCAAACACGGCTAAAATTGCACCTAAAGTATTCGTCTGTAATTGGTCTATTAAATATCGCCAAGATCGATAGATAGAAGGCTGCATCGCAAAAATGGCAGCAACTCCAGCCAATACGGGAGAAGATAAGCCAAATAAGCTTACAGCGTATAGTGCAAGCGTTACTGCAAGTCCAGTTTTAACCATTCTTGCGCCAAATGTCACTTTTCACTCCCCCTTTTCTTATTCTTATATATTACTTCACTATGCGGCTTCCTTATCTTTCACCTATTACGTATAATTTCATACCACCTTGTACAAGGTATGTATAAAAGGAGTGACTCATCCATGAAGAAAACAAAATTTATGTTGCTCATTGCATTCATGCTTATGAGTATGATAAGCCTATCAAGTTTGGTGTTTCCAGCGTATGCAAATCCACAGCACCCGATCCATCCTAAGCATCATTCTCATCACAAGTTACATGGTGGTGGATTTATTGTGAAAGATACTGCGGCTATGATTGGGATACAACCTCAAGCATTGATTGCTGAGCTAAAGCAGGGCAAAACCTTGCTACAGATCGTTCAGTCCAAGGGCATTACTGAACAACAATATATACACAGATTAACTACACTTGCACACGAGCATTTGAACCAAGCTGTTCTAAATAAATCAATGACACATGAGCAAGCAGAGCAATTAAAAGCGAAATTACCTAATGTTTTAAGTCGAGCTATCCATCACAAGTGGCAACATGCTGTACCGAAGCCTCAATTTTCAAACAATCAACCTAACAATTCAATTTAGGTTGCCACTAAAAAGCGCCAAACAAAGAGCAGAAGAAGACAAGTCCATTGCCTCTTCTGCTCTATTTTACGTGCTCTATTATATACCTACCCTTATTCTACTTCATTATTTTTTATGACCAACTCCGAGTTAGGCTTAGGAATTGGAGGATGAAGACCTGTTGGCACATCCAAAATATCAAGTAAAAACATAAAGATCGGTACGCCTAAGATTAGTCCCCACACCCCTAAGAAATGCTCCGACACAAGCAAAATTAAAAAAGTGTAGAAAATAGGTAAATGTGTTTTGTTGGACATAAATTTAGGATTTAAGAAATACGTTTCAAGTGCATGAACAACCGCAATCATGACCAGTACATAAACGATTTTTATTAAGCCTCCAATTTTAAATGCAATCGCACATAGAGGAATTAACGAAATAACAACACCCATAACAGGAATGAGTCCTAGCAAGAAAATCATAATCCCAAGTGCAATCAAATTAGGGAATCCGAAAATCCATAAAAACAGTACAGACAAAATTGCATTTACAAAGGCAATCAGAAATTGAACTTCAATGATTTTACCAAAAGATAACACAAACTTTTTACCAAAGTACTCTAGATCTGCAAAAAGAATCGAGGCACGACTTTCTCTAAACTTTTGTGTAAAAGAAGTGACCTTCTCTTTTTCTAATAAGAAAAATAAACTTAACACAACAGCAACAAACAGGTTAATACTCCATTTCCCAATGTCCGTTACGGTTTTCATTAGAAAATCAAATCCACTACCTAAGTAGGCAGATAAATCAATTTCTTTAAGAGAATCCACTAAAAAGTTAATGACAATATTGTCAGGCAAATCGGCAGGTGGTTTTTCGTAAAAGCTAATGACCATTCTTATTAAATCATTTAGTTCTTCAATAATAACAGGCATGTAGCTATAAACTGTTACACTTAATAAGGTCACGATAATGGTATAAATCAGCGCCACCATAACTTTTCGATTCACCTTAAAAAATTTATCTAATCTACGACAAATAAAATTATTCAGTCGATTAATTAAATACGTAAGAATGAAGGTAATTAAAAACATGTTTAGCATGCTACGTGAATAATACAACACCACAATTACGAACAGCAATGCTAAAAACCGACGAAATCCAGACATCTGAAAAAGCTCTCTAAAAAAGGACATATATACTGTTCTGCTCCCTTACTCACTATAATTATGTAAATAAACATATAAATGACACATTAATGACATATTAAGAAAAGACAATTATCGACTTTTTCCGCACTGTTTATTCTTATACTGTTCATCTTAATTCAATTTATCCCTCTAACGCAAGTCATTCATCTCATCTTATGAAATATTAAGAATTTCTTTATGATTAATTAAGTCCCCATAATTTATGTTATTGAAAAATGAATTGAAAAATACATTAAAATGACCTGTATTTTCTAACCAAGTAGAAAACACAGGCCCCTTCTTAAACAAATTATAACACGATAGGCTGAACACAAACCGGTTTGGACACAGTTACAGAATGCCCAGTATAACTTGGCTTACCCTGATCATCAATCGTGAATAAAGTTAAATTATTTGAATCCCGATTGGCAACGATTAAGTGCTTTCCTGCTGGAGTCACAGCAAAATGTCGTGGATGTCCACCTTCTGTAGAAACATGACCGATAAGACTCAATTCCCCCGTCGTAGTATCAATTTTAAAGTGGACGATGCTATCATGACCACGATTTGAACCGTATAGATTAAGTCCATCTGGTGTGATTGCAATTTCAGCCGTCAAATTTTCACCTGTAAAGCCTGCTGGTAACGTAGACACTGTTTCCAATGCAGTCAGTTGACCCTTGCTTTCATCATAAGCAAATGCTGTAATTGTAGAGTTCACTTCATTAATCGAATAAACAAATTTTCCATTCGGATGAAAGGCCATATGACGAGGACCTGCCCCTGGTGGTGTTGCTGCTTCACTATGGAAGATTAGCTTATTGTTTTCTTGATCTAATGCATATACCTTCACTAAATCAAGTCCAAGATCCGCAACTAAAATATATTTATTGTCTGGTGTTGCAAGTGTGGAATGTGGATGTGGGCGATCTTGTCTAGAAGGTTCTGCACCATGGCCCTGATGAATTTGCTCATCGACTAGCTTACCCGCTTCCCCTTGTCCTTCTATTGTAAGTAACCCTACATTTCCACCATGATATCCTGAGAAAATTAAATATTTGCTATTGCTATCTCTTTGAACATGTGATGCAGTAGGTTGAATGGTTGTTGCTCTAGACAACTCTGTTAGCTGCCCTTCATTTGCAATATCAAACGTTACAACTTCGCCTGTCCGATCTCCAGACCCCGTGGTCGTTTCAGCAATAGCATATAGCTTGCGCTTTGCTGCATCGACATTTACAAAGGTTGGGTTTTTCATGCCTGCTGCTTGATCAACTGCGGTAAATGTACCCTCTTTGCAGTTAAGACTATAAACATGAACACCTGCTTCTTCTTTTTCTGCATAAGATCCAACGAATAATAAAATATTTTGTTCTGACATGGTGTGCCTCCTAATAGGTTTTAAGTAACACTACTTCTGATCACTAATAATTAGTATACCATCTTCTATTTTTTTGCAAAACAATATAAAAGTCTGACTACACAAATTTTAAAAAATATGTTATAATGCAAACGCTTACATCCATCATCTAAAGGGGGAAATTTGGAATGATGCATGCTGAATTAAAGGAACAAACGGTTTATGAGGCTCTTGAGCCTTATGACACTTATTTCTTTAAGTTAGGTTCGCAAGGTATGGTTTGTTTTCATGGTAAAAACTACAGTTTAAAAAAGACGTTATCACCTGAGCAAATTACAGCCCTGTTAGCCGATCCTGCTTTTTGTCGCGTGAGCAATCAATACTATGCTAATGTAGCCAAGGTACACTCCATTCAAGGCACTACATTACTATTCCGCGATGAATTTCATGGGATTAAGACACTTCCTGCATCAAGAAGAGCTGTAGAAGAAATTCGGCGGCGTAAATCCATGTAGCTCCAAAATATAAAAAAAGCGTAACGCGACAAGTTTACGGAAAACTTGATGGTGTTTACGCTTTTTTTATTTAAACTTATTTAACTTAAAGAGGTCAGTATTGTATTATTTCACATAAAGCCTAGCTGTTTCTTCCCATACTTCACCTGGCTGCAAGCTAAACAAACCAATTTCTTCAGCTGATAACGATGATTTAGGCGCATTCACTAAATTAATTTGTGGTTCTGGGCAGAAAAATCCTTCTTTTGCTCCGTTGTTCCAGATCATCCATTGCTTATAGGAAGTGCCAACATCATACACAAGTGTAACTCCTAATTTCGTATCAGTAAGCTCCATTACATTTCGACCGTTTTGAGGTTTTGCTGTGTAATGATTGTCAAGAGACGTGAAAAATGGATACACGCCTTCTCCTTGCATTTGCTTTTCTTCCTTTGATAAAGGCTGATATTGACCTGTAGGTAACATCCGATCACTCATTTGCCAGCGTTCGCCAATCGTTGCTTTTACCTTGTAATCACTAGCAACAGAGCCTGTAGCAAACGGAGCATTGATCGCTGTATGGAACGCAAACAAGCAAGGCATCTCATTTTGACCTTCATTTATAACAAATAAGTGTTGTGCCAAACCATATTCGCTTAATGTGTATTTTAATTTAACTGTAAATTTAAAAGGAAGATATTGGTACATTTCATGGTACTCATCCACTTTTACAGTGACAGTAACATAGCTCTCAGATGCAGTAGTCCCAAATTGCTCAACAGTCCATTTAGATGTATGTAAAAATCCATGTAAATGGTTGCCTGTTGCTGCCTCATTCACCGGTAAATGATAAACCTGTCCACGCCATGGAAATTCCCCATCTTCATAACGATTAGGCGGGTACAACACAGGAATACCATAAATACCTGGTTGAGCTTTAAAATCATCCATTTGTCCTTCTAGTGGTTCACGCAAAAATTTGTAATCGCTTTCGACATCACGAAATGAAATTAAATTACCACCTAATTCAGGCAAAATAACAGCTTCGTATTTCCCTGCTCTTAAACCGATAGCCTTTTCATTTTGGAACAATTGCTCTTTAGCTTCGTATTTCGACATACCTTTCTACTCCTCCTATAATAACCCATGATTAGTTTCAAAAAATTAGCCACTCCACTATATATTAAGTTAGACGCCTCAGCTTTTAAACCCTTTTTCTAAAGCATTTTACGTAAAAATATTTAAATCTTGTGAATGACGTATAAAAATTTTGATCTTCTGCATACTTCAAATACAGTCTAAATGAAGGAGTGCAGCTCAAAATGACTAATGCTAACAAGATACGCACTAAAAAAACACTAATTTCCACAATTATTTTAACGATGATTCTTGCTTCATGTGGTCGTCCAGAGGGATCAAGTGTTATTTTGAATAAAAATGTTGCTGCTGGAACCACAATTAATACAAACTTGCATACTGATAATAAAAATCAGGTTTGGATTCCGTTAGATGATGCAGTAAAGGGCTTAAATTTACGGATGAAAATGGACAAACAAGATGCACTAATTGGTTACTCTGATGTTATGTATTCGGTGAAGCCTAATTCTAAATTTGCCATGTCATTAGGACGTTCAATTCAGCTTGACCAGGCTCCAACTTATTTAAACAAAAAAATATACATGACCCCTAACGCTTTAGCAAAGCTGCTTCAGACAGATATCGTTGCAGATACACAACAGCAGGCAATTCAAGTAAAGGCATGGGATAAAGCTAAGTTAAATAACGGAAATGTTAGTCCAAAGCAAGGAAACGGAAATTTTAAAGTGTTAGATATTGGTCAAAATCAAGATGAGCTAATAAGCTATGCAAAAAAATTCCTTGGTGTTCCTTATGAATTTGGCGCCCCTCCATATGAGCAATCTAAAACCTTTGACTGCTCTTCCTATACTCGGCATATATTAAGTCACTTTGGCAGTGATTTGCCACGGTTAGCTCGAGAGCAAGCAAATGTAGGTACCCCCGTATCTCGTGACCAGCTCAAGGTGGGTGACCTGATATTTTTCACAGTTCCTGGGCGATTTGCGAATGACAAAGTTCCTGGACATGTCGGTATTTATATTGGCAGCGGTAATTTCATTCACACTTGGGGAGAACCGGGTGTAACGATTAACACTGTTGATAGTGGCTATTGGCATGATATGTTACTGTTTATGCGTAGAGTATTGTAAATCTGCTTCAATAAAAATTAGTGTTGATAATTATGAAGATGGAGCTACAGGACAGAGGGTTCTTCCGATCGTTGTTAAAACCAGATTCCTCATTTTGAAAGAAATTGATAGTTAGAATCTGGTTTTAAATACGAACATTTCATTTCTCCAGAATCCCTTGCCCTTTCGCTGCGTTAGGTTGATTATCAACACTAAATTTACTTGATCAAACCATAAATAAAACAATCCTCTACGTTTTATTTATTTTTATTGTTAAACTTTCCCCTCTCGTAGTTTCCTTTACTCCTCATTACACAGTATAATAATGCTTATACGCATTCTGAATAAATTCTTGCTACTCTTAACCTCACGTAAATGACCACAACGAAATTAGTAGAGTAGATTGCGTGGTATTGTTTAACTTTAATATATATACATGAGGAGAATAGGTATGGAGAACTTAAAGCAGGCTTATGAAACATTAGGTCTTTCCGAGAACGCTTCCAGAGAAGAAATTGAAAAAACGTTTGAAATGTTATTACGACGCTCTAAGGGCAAGTCTGGAGAAGAGGCAACAATTTTTGAGCAGCAACTAAAGGCATATAAATTTATTATTAACTACAAAGAACAAGCTGAAATTGAAAAAATGAGTGCAGAACGCTATAGAAAGTATGGTAAGTTTGCTAACAAGGCTGAAAAAACAAGTGATTTTTTTAGACTACATAAGACAAAAGTTTTCGTTAGTATCATTAGTGTTGTAGTCGTTATTGTTGCCCTTACTACCTACCTCAATCATAGAGAGGAACAAAAAAGACTAGCCGCACTTCCTCCTGTTGATTTATCGTTATTATATATTGGTAATTTTATGGAACACGAGCAAAATAGCGGAACAGAAGCTTTGGAAAAAGCACTATTACAGCAATTTCCTAACTATAAACGATTTCAGTTAGATGTTAACTATATGCCTCCTGCTAATAAAGACGGGTTAACAGGAGATGCGTTAGCTTATCAGCAAAAAGCTTTTACAGTAATAGCAACTGAACGCCCTGATATTTATGTTACAGATCAAACTACATTTGAGTGGGTTGGCAAAATGGGTGCTTTTAAAAGCTTAGATGAAGAGGTTGAAGGCAGATGGAAGTCACTTGTCAATGAAAAAACAGCGCTCAAGCTAATGAATGAAGAGGACCAAAAGGAACATATTTATGGAATTGATGTTTCTGATAACCCGCTCTTCAATGAGCTTCCTTTATATAAAGACAAAGCCATTTTAACGATTCGTGATGGGAGCACCAATATAGAAAAATCGGTACAATTCATTGAACATTTTCTACAAAACAATAAACAAAATTAAGAGGTATTTATCATGACGAAGGAACTGGTTCCCAAATTAATTCAGCTTGTTAAAGAGGATCGTTTGTTATCTGAGCATGCACTCGGTACTATTCATGTCGATGATTTACTAGATAATCGGGATGAACCTCAGTTTAGTGATGAATGGATGAAAGTGTATGATGACATTTCTAATAAAAAGCTAACTAGTTTTATAGATGAAATCACGAACCAGCAAATTGATTTACTTCGCGAACTTGTGTACAAAAAGGTGTATCGTTATACCAGTTCAAGTGATCTAGCAGGATATATTTCTGATGATTTTGGACTGATTGGGGATGCATTACATGTGAATTATAATAATGATTGGCTCTCTGCTCTCCTAAAATGTTATATAGAACATACAATACCACTTGGCGCGTTATCTAAAAATAATTACACCTTATTTGAATTATTATCATCAATATAACCTCAATATCATAGATTTATATTATCAACTAAGGACAGCTCTTAAGCTGTTCTTTTCTTTTTGATCCCCACAAAAAGTTATTGTTGCATTATATAGAAATCTTATCTACAATAACTTTATAAACGCGCGTTTATAGAAAGAGGGATCACCATGCGCAGCGAAGATATTGCTAAATTAGCCGGGGTGTCCCGTAGTACGGTATCCCGTGTCATTAACAATTATCCAAATGTACCCGAGGCTACACGTCAGAAGGTGCTAGAGGTCATTCAACAGCATCAATATGAGCCAAATGCTTTTGCGCGTGCATTAGCAGGCAAAGGTACAGATACAATTGGGCTGTTTGCCATCAGTATGAGTGAACAGGAGCATGCAAGCCGGATTTATCAAAATAGCTATTTTGCACCAATTGTTGATCTTGTTGTTGATACGGCGAATGCCCAAGGCTTTTATGTTTTAATTCATACGATCTATTCTCCTGATGACTTTCATAAGGTCAAGCAGGCATTTTCTCAAAAAAGAATAGATGGAGGTATTTTAGTAGGGATTCAGAATGATATCAATCTGGTGTCAGAGATGGTGCAGCAAGATGCCCCCCTCGTACTTATTGATTATAATATTTCTGAAATTATGTCTGAACACCTTGATAAAAACCACCTCGCTATTATTAATTCAAAAGATTATGAAGGTACTGTCGAAGCGATGGAATATTTGATTGGTCTAGGTCATCAGGATATTGGGATAATTTGTGGAAGGATGGATACTTTCTCTGGCCGTGAGCGTCATATGGCTTACAAGGATACGATGCAAAAGCATGAGCTTCCCATTCAAGATAAGTTTGTGCTAGAGGGTAACTTCCTTAAGGAAACCGCTTACAGCTCTGTAGAACAGCTAATTGCTGGAGGTGAGCTACCTACAGCCCTTTTTTGCGCTAATGATGCTATGGCGATTGCCGCCATTGAAGCGCTAAATGCATCAGGTCTACAGGTACCCACCGATGTATCCATTGTTGGCTTTGATGATGCTACCCTTGCCTCCCATATTAATCCTAAGCTAACGACTGTACGTTTACCTATTGCTGAGATGGCAAAAGCGGCAGTAGACAAGGTCATAAGTTTATGTCAGGATGAATCCACTAGTTTTAGCACCATGAGCTTTCCTACCAAATTGATTATTCGAGAATCGTGTTCACAGCTTCATGATTGTTAACCAATATGATACATATTGGTTTCAATTTTCATTAAAATAAACGCGCGTTCACAAACGAAGGGAGAGTTTATATTTATGAAATACGGAACTTTTGATGATACTCGTAAGGAATATGTCATTAACACCCCTGAGACCCCTTATCCTTGGATTAACTATTTAGGCAATGAGCAATTTTTTGGACTCATTTCAAATACGGCTGGAGGCTACACCTTTTATCGTGATGCACGTTTACGTCGCTTAACTCGCTATCGTTATAACAATATTCCACTAGATTCTAATGGTCGTTATTATTATTTGTATGACGGTGGTGATTTTTGGACACCAGGCTGGATGCCTGTAAAGCGTGAGCTTGATTTCTACGAGTGCCGTCATGGTTTAGGTTATACCTCAATCACTGGAGAGCGTAATGGAATTTCAGTCAATCAACTTGCCTTTATCCCATTAGGGCATAATGCAGAGGTACATCGTCTTGTTGTCAAAAATACTGGTAATACCGAAAAGTCTGTAAAGCTATTTTCCTTCGCTGAGTTTTGCTTATGGAATGCGCAAGATGATATGACGAACTTCCAACGTAACTTAAGTACAGGTGAGGTTGAAGTTCAGAATTCCGTAATCTATCACAAAACTGAATATCGTGAACGCCGAAACCATTATGCATTTTATTCTGTCAATTCTAAAATCGATGGCTTCGATACCGATCGCGAATCGTTTGTGGGACTTTACAACGGTCTTGAGCATCCACAGGTTGTTGCCGCAGGTCAAGCTTCTAACTCTGTCGCTAGCGGCTGGTCTCCGATTGGCTCCCATGCGCTAAACATCACCCTTGCTCCAGGAGAAGAGCAAAGCTTTATTTTCATTCTTGGTTATATTGAAAATCCCGAGGAAGAAAAATGGGAAGCGCCTAACGTGATTAACAAAAAACCAGCACTTAAGATAATTGAGCAATTTGCAACCGATGCACAGGTGGATGCTGCCCTTGCTGATCTTGCTGCTTATTGGAATAACCTTTTATCCAAATACCAAATTGAAAGTAACGATGATAAGCTTAACCGGATGGTCAACATTTGGAATCCGTATCAATGTATGGTTACGTTTAACATGTCTCGTTCTGCCTCCTATTTCGAATCAGGGATTGGACGTGGTATGGGCTTCCGTGATTCTAACCAGGACTTGCTTGGCTTCGTACATCAAATCCCAGAGCGTGCAAGAGAACGTATTCTTGATATAGCGGCAACTCAATTCGAGGATGGAAGTGCTTATCACCAATATCAACCACTTACGAAAAAAGGAAATAACGAAGTCGGTAGCGGCTTTAACGATGATCCATTATGGCTTGTGCTTGGGACTGCCGCTTATATTAAGGAGACAGGCGATGTAAGCATCTTAGATGAGCAAGTGCCTTTTGATAGCAATCCGAACAACACTGCTACATTATTTGAACATTTAAAACGTTCCTTTGAGCATGTCACCAATAACTTGGGACCTCATGGTTTACCATTAATCGGTCGTGCGGATTGGAATGACTGCTTGAACTTGAATTGCTTCTCGAAGGAACCAGGTGAATCGTTCCAAACGACAGCAAACATTGAAGGCCGTATCGCTGAGTCTGTATTTATCGCTGGTTTGTTTGTATTTGTTGGTCCTGATTATGCAGAAATTTGCCGTATGCGTGGTCTTGAGGATGAAGCTGTGAAGGCGGAAAATGCAATCGCTAAAATGTCCGACATTACGTTAGAGCATGGCTTTGACGGGGATTGGTTCCTTCGCGCTTATGATCACTATGGTGATAAGGTTGGTAGTCAGGAAAATGAAGAAGGTAAGATCTTTATTGAGCCACAAGGGATTTGTGTCATGGCTGGTATTGGTGTAGAGGGTGGTCAGGCGGCAAAAGCACTACAATCTGTAGAAAAACATCTTGATACGAAATATGGTATCGTGTTGCAGCAGCCTCCTTATTCTAAATATTATTTAAATCTAGGTGAAATTTCCACCTACCCACCAGGTTATAAAGAAAATGCGGGTATTTTCTGTCACAATAACCCTTGGATTATGATCGCAGAAACAGTGCTGGGTCACGGAGATCGTGCCTTTGATATTTATGCTAAAATTGCACCAGCTTACCTTGAGGACATTAGTGATATTCACCGTACAGAGCCATATGTATACTCTCAAATGATTGCGGGCAAAGATGCGGTTCGCCATGGTGAAGCGAAAAACTCTTGGTTAACAGGAACTGCGGCTTGGAACTATGTAGCGATTACCCAATCTATTTTAGGGATTCAAGCTGACTTCAAAGGCTTAAAGGTTGATCCTTGTATCCCTGCAGCTTGGGAGGAATTCCAGATTACACGCGTATTCCGTGGTGACACATACGTAATCAAAATTAGTAATCCTAATCACGTAAGCAAAGGGGTTAAAAGCTTGACGTTGAACGGTCAAGACGTTGCAGGAAATATTATTACGCCTGTTGGTGATGGAGGCACACACCACGTTCATGTCGTTTTAGGTTAATGATAGAAGGAAGCTCAGCACAATATTTATCTTAATAGCATTAGCCATTTAGACTAGCTAATAAGCAAAATAGGTTACGCTTTTAGTCCAACAGAACAGTCTCTCTCCTTGCTTTATAAGTAAAGAGCTGCGCTGTTAAAAGAACTGAACTGCACCCTGTCAAGTAGACAGTCTAAAAAACAAAAAAACGTTATGATTGTATCCCCTCTGTTTCTAAACTCTGAGGGGATAATTTTTTAT
>NZ_JAGGKG010000011.1 GCF_017873435.1 Paenibacillus turicensis
TGCAAAAAACACCTCCAAGTTATATCCATATCTTACGACATGGTTTCATTTTCTTGAAGGTGTTTTAATTTGTCTCACGTTACGGGGTCAGTCCCATTATGCTTCTGTGGTTTTTTCCCGTTCAATTTTTTCGTCAAGCGCCGTTATTACAAATATCGTCTATTACGTTGATCAAAAACTTAAAAAAGTAAATGAGTAAATCCCCACTAATTAGGAGTTGGGGATTATTTCATAAAAGTAGGATATTGAAAATAAAAGAGCCACACAGGAAATAATCGTTAGAATTACTATATTACGAATTATTGCTCTAGTTGAATATACTTCCCAGTGGCTCTCTCCATAGTCATGACCACACTCAGGGCAATACCGGGCCATTTTGGAGATTACTGCCTCACAACTATAACAACGCATCATTGGGTCTTCTCGTTCTTCTTTATCATCCTTATAGTAATATATTAGAATTCTTATTTCCATATATAGAAAATAAGAAACAACTAGACTTACAGCTAAAAATAAAACCCCTTCAAAAGAAAAATCACCCATGACTACACCCCATATATATAATAAATGAAATTAACCCCACTGGCATTAGCCAATGAGGTCATTTACCGATACTTTCGGACTTACTTTAAGTATAGTTCATTTGGCATATGCTGTAAACATTTTTTCTGGTTTTCATCTTTTAATTGCAGATATAGTCATTATTGTTTAGACAGTTCATTACCTTAGTAGTATGTTTGAAACTCATTACTTAATATATGGAGGAATAAAACTTATGAAAAAGAAAGTTGCACTTTTATTGTTTTTGTTACTTATTTGCATCCCAAATCTTAATGCCAATGCATCTGAAGTGAAAAATACTATTGTGAAGGAAAATACAATTGATGGAATGTTAGGATTTTCTCCACCCGAAGGAACTGTTGCTAAAGGTAATACTACCTATCCGCCTTATACTGCCGACAGAGCGATTGACAAATCACTTGATACTTACTGGAACTCAGGAAAATATGTTGGTAGTTTAGAGTTGGAATTTCCAACAGCAATAGAATTAGATTTTATCCAGGTTGCTACAAGTGTTAGACCAGCAGCTGCTCAAACATATAAAATTTATGGATTAGTGGATCAGGAATGGAAGGTAATTAGCGATACTGTAAGTGCAAGCCCAGTTACTGAAAGTGCAAATATTTTAAATCCTTTTAAAGTTAATCATGGATTATATAATGGCATAAAACTTGAAGTTACTGCATCTAGTTCATGGATAGCAATCTCTGAGATAACATTAGGAATAAAAGAAGAAATCAATTTATCTGCAACTAGCTTGGATTCTTCTGTAAAACTTAATTGGAATTCTATCGAAAATGCTGATTCATACAAAATACAATATGGAACAGAGCCTAATAAGTATACAAGTGTTTTAACAGCATCTAAAGATTCATACTCTAACTTTTTAATTTCTCAATTAACTAACGGAACAAAATATTACTTTCAAGTTACAGCCGTTGTAAATGGAGTAGAAACAATAGTATCTAATGAAGCTTCAGCAACTCCACAAGCAAAGGCAACCGATCCAGATCCGCAACCAGAGCCAGGCGGTGATCGCGCTATCTTAACTGTAACAATGACAACTGGATTAGAGAAAGAATTCGATCTTTCCATTAGTGAAGTAAATGACTTCATTAACTGGTATGATGCTAAGGAAAATGGAACTGGTCCTGCAAGATACGGAATTGATAAGCATAACAATAACAAAGGGCCATTCACTAAACGTGTGAATTATATAATATTTAAGAATATACTTTCATTTGAAGTAGATGAGTATACGTTGAGTAAGTAAGAGTCGCTTAGGCGGCTTTTTTTAGTAAATCCACATAAAGTTAATTAATAAAAGAACTCCTCAATATTTAATTTCTATACATAATAAAAATGAAAATTATTATTGTGTAATATTTTACAAATATTCATAAAATTTAAATGTATAATTTGTAATTATTTGTTATACTGTTATAACTATAGTTGCAACGGAGGGAAACATTTGTCATTCATATTAAGTATCAATGATATAACCTTAATACTTCTCGGATCAATCATCACCTCTTTTCTTATGTCTTTATTTTTAAAAACTCCTAATGGAAAGGTTGGTCTATTTAATCTCATTGTCCAAGCTGAAGATCCGACTATGAAAATAAAATCATACTTTTTAATGTTTATTGCTCCATTTATAATTGGTTTAATGATAAATTTGTTTTTTTCAGACAAAATTATTTTTAGTCTTATTGCCCCATTATTAGGTTCATTCTTCTCAGTATCAACAGCGTTCTTTCAACCAAAACTCTTGGATCCCAAACTTCGAAAAAAAATAGGAAAAGCTCGCATATTTTATTTACTACTAGTAATTACATACGGATTATTAGGTTTTTCAGGTGGATTATTTTCTTACTTTTTCAAAATAATCAGGGATGATTCGCTAAGTTCTGATATACTAACCAATTTCATTTGGTCTATTATTGGCACCTCCGCTACTATTGCGATGCAGCTTTTTTCAACACGAAAATACAAGAATATTTTTCCAAAAGCTAAAGAAGAGCCTCGAAAAGGTATAAAACCTGGTGAAATTGACACTCTAAATATTAAAAGAATAATTAATTGGGAAATTCAAAAATCTGTAACGGAAGTTACTGCAATTGCGCTGAATAAAGATTTTGAAACGCTATCTGAGTACAATAAATTTGTTATTGACATGTTACAAGAGCATTTAAAAGATATAGGAGGTATACTTGGATTAGTAAAAGAGCAGGAAGAGATACGTTTAAAATTCTCTGAAACAACGGATTATAAATCCACCTACAGTTATACTTATTTAGTTGATAAAATGAAAGGTTATTTAGAAAGAGAAGTATCAGAAAAACAAAGTTATTATTGGGAGGACTATGAACCGTTACACTATTTTAATTAAAAATCTACTAAATAAATCTCCTTCAAAAAGAAATGAACAAATAATAATGAATTTTTCCAGAGAATACAATATTCCTATAGATATAGTCATGTCTATCTATTCTATAGAAACAACTTTTAGACCAAATTGGTTTCGTTTAATAGAATACTTATCATTATTTAAAAATATATTACTTAGAGTAATAGGTATCAGAAAAACTTTATCAAACATTACTATCGGGAAATTTCAGATAGGTTTAGGTGTGATCAGACAATTTACAACTGGTAATGTCGATTCCCATGAGCGACAACTAAAACTAAATAAAACTGAAATTTTTAGATTACTGTCTTTTTGTTTCGGAAATAAATACTATATGGTTTCCGTTTGGTGGATCAATTTAATCCATTTGGAAGCAATGTGTTTAATCAAAAATGAAAATAGATCAATTCGATATATTGGAACAAAATATAACGGCGATATCTCTTATGGTTATCTACTTGAGGATTTAGTGAAATCAAGAAAAATATCACTATACATTAGTTGAAAAAATTTGTATCTACACTGACTATTCTTTTCTCACCATCCCAGATAACTTTCAAACCCATATACTCACAAAAACTTCTAAGTGGTATATAAGCCACTCCTGTATTTGGATCGATAAGGCCTTTAAGCTGCTCTTTATTATCTAAAATTATACTAACTTCTATCATGAATTCCCCACCTTTTTAAGATTATTTTATAATGCAATGTATATATTACTTCAATAAAGCAACTTTAAGTTAACACTTTATTGATATGATTATTCCCCTAAATGTCAGCAAGGATGGTTTCTTGCTGACATTTAACTATAATATATAGTATTCTATAGGAGAATGTTTGGTCACAATTAAGCAATTCATACTGAGGATATTAGTTATATATCATAAGTTGTACCCGCCACTATCTGGCTTAGTAGGATTGCTAACAATTCCGAGCAAAATAATCCGAGAAACGTATTTGCAATTGTTAAGATGTCCTCACGCATGATATCCGTCAGTGTAAACATGCCTGTAACTCCGCCGATTAGTTGTACTAATATTAATCCTTGTGACACGATACTCACCCATAGTGCATAGTTCCGCCATCTTTTTTTATTCATACAAATCATCCTCTCAATTTAGTTATTCTATTGGTAATCCAGCAGCTCGTCTCAATGCATAGCTGTAGCATTTAATTGTTTGGCTACATCGTTTTTGCCAGCCTCTTTCGCTTTAAACCAAGCAGGAGACAACCAACGATAAATGATGCCTTGTGCATTACTCTTGTGAAGCTTAGCTAATGGTGATACAACACCATTTACAGGCAGACCTGCATTTAGGCGTAAATTGTTGGCTAAGTTGTGGAAGTGAGTCTGTCCCTCCTGATCACCTGCATATGCAAACCAAGCAGGAGAAATATAGTCCTTGATCAGCGACTCAACTATACTCTTATCAAGTGGTACAAAATCTAATGTTACTTGCGGTACTGCTTTAAGTTCCGCTGCCACATCATTAAGTAGGTCTTTTAATGTCTTGCCATAGAGAGCCAATGCCTGATCGACATCGCGCTTGCAGGCTGGATCTAACTGTTTGTGGGAAGGAATGTGTGTACAAAGGGGTTCTTCCCCCATTCATCACAGCAGTACGCCAAGTACCACACAAAACGTTTGTATGCTTCATGGAAATCAATGCTGTTGTTTTTGTTAGAGCCATAACATAGCTCAATTCCTAATGCTGCGTCATTACTGTCGTAGCCAAAGCGTTCATTATCTGTTGTCACATTGTAAAGTACGTGCCATGCTTTTTCAGCATATTCACTGCCTGTACCTGTAGGAATGATTTCTAAGATCATTTTGTCATCAATGAAGACATGAGCTGATGCTGATCTGCCCACCAACTTGTCAAAGTAGTTAAAATGATTTAAGGCTGAAGCTCCTGGATTACCTGTATCGTGAGCAACAAAAAAGACCGGGCTGCTCGTTTTTAACCGAGTGCCTGGTCTTGTATTAGAACGCTTTGTAATATAACGGCGTTCAATTTTATATTTTGTTTTGTCCAAGTCAAACCTTCCTACTCATCTAAGCGATCAAGTCGCTTATGTGATTGCTTTGTTGATTCTTCTACTCGCGTTACACGTTCGCTTAAGGCATCCAGTCTTTGCGCTTGCACTCGCTGATCTAAACGTATATCATCAACACCACGTCGAATATATTCAAGGTCAGTTTGTAATGCTGTGACTGTACCAGCATCCTGTGCTGCGTCTTGTCTAATGGTGCGTGTTCTGCCCATCCAGCCAAGAGCCATACCACTTAACGCAGTAATCACTGCTAGGATTACGGAAAACTCCAATTTCATCGCCCCCCTTCAATAACTTTTCGTAAACCTTCCTCCGCTTGTTCCAATGAAGCTAAAGCATTCCCAATTTCTAAATCCAGACCTTCAAGAATGGACTTCCGTAGCTCGGGAACAGACGAACTAATCACATATGCAATTACTTGTGCTAATTCATCAACTGGATTCGAGAGGTCAATACTTGCTTGTATCGTTGGCTTTATTACTGCCATATCATCAGTCCTTTAAAATAAAATGAAGCCTCCCCTGTAAAGGAGAAGCTTTTCTTGTTTATATCTTATATTAGATATGATACATAGTTACTACGGATTAACTCTTTTATCTAATTATGCCTTATCATATAATTATGAGTAGAAAGTCTTGATTATAGGAGGTTCTATGGCTAAGTTATCAAATGCTACAATTGAACGCATTGCTGTTCAAGCTATTAGAAATGCAGTAAACACTGAACCTTACATGCTAAGAGCAGAAATTCCTGAAGGAGACAAAGGAATCTCATTTGACGGTAAAATTGAAGTATTCACTGATGATTCCGAAAAAACTGAATCCTACTATGGATCTGTTCCAGTACAGGTTAAAGGAACAACAGTCAATACGTTTTCTGGTCAAGAGCGACAGTTTCGAGTCTCAATATCTCATTTAAAAAACTATTATAAGAACAGTGGAGTTATATTTTTTGTTGTTGAAATTGATCAGAATCGCCAAGAAAAAATATATTATAGACAATTATTGCCATTAGATCTTTCATATATGATTAGGAGCTGTAACTCTAAAAAAAGTAAATCTACTCAAATTGAATTGCGTTCAATAGATAACACTAATATTGATAGAATTTGTCGATTATTTTTAAAGGAACAAAAACATCAACCTTTATCTTTGATTGAGGAAAGACCCTTTCTTAATAACTCCTTTAACACATATAATATGAGAAGCTTAACTATTCAACCTACACTTAGTAACCTATCGGAAATTTTTAAACATGATTTTTTTGTTTATGGTGTTATAAATAAACTACAGGTTCCACTTAATAAAGCACGTATTACAACATTATCAAGAGATTCAACAATCATTATTGAAATTGATCACAATCCCTACACTTTTAATACTTATGTAAATATAGAACAAAATACTATCACAATTACTATTGAACATGTATTAAATCTTACATTTTTTGAAAATAAAGTAAATATCACTTTAATAAGTTTTCACTCTTTATTATCACAGATAAAGATTATTCCATTACTAATAGGCTTTATTGAAAAAAAATCAATTAAAATACTAGACAATGAGATTTCGGCAATTCGTTTCGCTGAAGACGACTTATTATCCTTCCGTAAAGATATGGAAACGCAACTTGAATTTATAGAAGAATTAGAACAAGCCTTCCTGTTTTTTGGAATAAATAAAGAGATTATATTCAATGAATCTAAGGAAGGTTTATCCTTAATTAATGGTTTTGAGCTTCTTATAGGAGCCTCAAAAAATGTAGATTTCCCAAAATTAAAGATGAAGTTACCAGAGGGAAATGGCTTTATCAACGCGGTAATTGGGGATCAAACAATTGTATTTCTATATAACAATAGTAAATTCACAAATCCATTTAATGAGGATATAACAAAAAGCGTTTCTATTCTTTCATATCAAGAAAAAGACGAATGCAATCACAGTATTTATACATTATTAAATATTGACTCCCTTGCAAATGGAGTAAATGTTAATTTTAATAAGATTCAGACATCATTCGATAATTTTAACCCATATTTTAATGAACTAGCTTTTAATACCACAATTCATTTTTGTTTAAAGTGTATTGCTGCATATGATAAATCACATAAAAAGGAGCTACTTCACCTAGCAGACTATATTTTTTCTAAGTATAGAATGTCTGCAAAAAACAAAAATATAGATAAAGATTCTGTAATAATCTATGTTAATCGACTGCAAATATCTAAAAGATTACATGGTAGTTTAAATGATGAAGAAATAGATATACTTATAAATATTAAAGACTGTTTTAATGCAAACGAATTTATGGAGATTCATTTTTGTACAAATGTATTATTAGAAAGTAAAATTGAAGCTAACAGAGCTTATACCAGATTTGATATTGATTTAAAAACTAGGTATGAAACAATGCCTATTCTAACACTATACCGGAACTTAATTAACTAAAAATATCAAGCCACGTAGAAAATCTATGTGGCTTGATTAGTTGGTAGCCTCAGCCCAATCTCTCCATGCTGATTTCGCCCCCGACCACGCACTCACATAGAGTGCGACAGCGCCACTTTTCAGCCCTTACAGGACAAGGGTTTTTAGGCGCAAAAGTGCGAAGGAACTTTTAAAGCGCTTTAATTATAGCAAAAAACGCTCAAAAAGCCACAAACCCTTGTGGGACGCGAGGTGCGGAGGACCTGGGGTTTTCATGTGAACCTGGGGTTCGCACCAAAATATATTAATTTTAAATTTCTCATTAAATTTCAAATCTATTTACTACAAAAATATCAAATTTATTTTTCCACAGCCAAAGGTAGAGTTTCTCCCTATATGTAAAACTTGTGCAGCTTTTAGCCATGGTATAAAGGTAGACAGTTCACCTGAAAATTGCAAGGCTCCAAGCATTCCGCTCCAATCCATAGATTCATTTTTACGATTAGAAAAACGATGCATTTGACCCAAGTGTAAAGCTGAAACCGTCCTATCTATTGATTGTGCTAATTCACAGCTAGTGGTAGCAAGCTCAGTGTTAATATGACCTCCATAACGTTCTGTTAGCATTCCAATTCTTTTTGTAATATTGCGAATTATAGTCGGAAAAGTAATATCTTCAACTAGCTTCCCATTACGTCTAATTCGAAGTGGGGTTAAAAGATGTAACGAACACCAAGTCGCATGTTCATGTCTAGACAGAGAATCAATGTTTTCAGGCATCAATGCCATGTTATTAAATCCTTCTTCGCTGTATACATCTCCAAATTGAGAGCCATGTAAAATGTCCTTAAGGATAAATGGAGCTCGTTGCGCACCTATCCCAAATGTTTTACTCTGAAATAAAGCATTTATTACTGCTTCTGCATAATGAATACCATTACCAACAAGCACAAATGTAAAGCTTAACAGCTCCCCTTTCTCAAAATGGGACTTTGACCTTGGCGGCTCAATAAAATACGGATTAACTATATCTTGCTTGCCCCCACCCACACGCTTATTTTCAAACAAAAAAGAGTATGCTTCAGGACTGTATTTCTTTAGCGTCCAGCCCATGATTCCATGCATCGTTGAGCCTAAAAAAAGAGGCAAACGAGTAGTTTGCTGACATTGCAATCGTATGAGTAAAGGTAAATAAGTTAAAGAAAACGGGGATTTATTCATAATTTTCTCCTGATTTTTAATTCATGCACTCAAATACAGTGCGACACAAAAAAAGATATCTGACGTGTGCATTAGCATATTTCAATTCACGCACTCACACAGAGTGTGACCCCAAACCAAACAATAGTATTCCTTTACCATAGAATTTCAATCCACGCACTCACACAGAGTGCGACGAGTTCAAGACCATCCAAATTACAGATCATTCAGTGATTTCAATCCACGCACTCACATAGAGTGCGACAGCGCCCCTTCCCAGCCCTTGCACAGCAAGGCTTTTCAGGCGCAAAAGTGCGAAGGAGTTTTTAAAGCGCTTTAATTATAGCAAAAAAATGTCCAAAACGCCACAAACCCTTGTGGGACGCGAGGTGCGGAGAACCCGGTTTTTTCATGTGAGCTTGGGGTTCGCACCAAGGCTTCAAGTAAACTCATTCTATTTTTATTTTCACTTTCCCAAACACCGCTTAATCTCCTTATTTATACAAGCACGCTTTAATCTTCGGTTTTTTAATAAATTTCTGATATCAGCCCTGTTGTCATAGGAAAGCTGTATGTAATAGTAATTAATAAATTCTAATAGAGCAAAGACATATATCCCAATCGCCAATAAGAGTCCTCCAGAGGGTAATGCCGAATGCCATCTGATGAAATCAAGTACAAAAGCAAATATTCCAGCCCCAATAATAATTATATTTATCCTCTTACACAAAGTGAGCTGTCTAATTAACTTCAATGGCGTTGCAAGTGTATCGTTATTCCTTAATCTTTTAAGCTTTTCCCTCCAATATATCGTTCCTTGTAGCAAAATAAACTCCAACAATAAAAAAGAAGTCCAAAACGAAAACAATGAGTATAACATCAAATTTGGGAATCCATAGTTTAGTCCAAAACTAACGGGTATAAACATAATGAGTGATACCAATTCTCCACTGTATAAATAAGCTAATCTCTTTTCAAGCTTAATCTTCAATTTAACTATCCCCCTCGTATACATTATATTTAACAAACAAGGGGAAGCAAAATATATAAAATAAAAAGCCCAACCATATTAACTTGCAACATGATCAGGCGCAATTTCATTTTCTCTTATTACTATTACTATTAACCTACAACTTTCTATCAATCTACAGCAGCTTCGACAACACCGTTCCCCCAATAATTTCCCCAAGTGTTTTATCCAGTGGTAAATCTTTTTTACCAAGACAAGTTCTCACCGCTGTTAACAACACACGAACGTCAAATTTACTTGGATGAACTGGGATCACTTCTTTTTCAAGGTGAAGTAAAGAATATACGGCCATCATCGCAGTACGAACAGAATATTCTACCGTAAATACACAATCGTCAGGTGCTTCTGCAAATTGACCAAGGAAGGCAAAGTTTGTGCTACCTTCTGGTACTACATTTGGGCGATCTCCTAATACACGAGGCATAAATTGAGATGTAATATACGGCATCATGCAAGGGATAACGTTAGTTGTTGTTTTTAAAATATCTGGAATGGACTCTTTAAGTCCCATATGATAAAGCAATTCCTCAAACAATTCTTGCCCTGTGCAATCGCTCATTTTTTTCTTAATGTAATCCCCTTCTTCATCTACTAACAAGCCATACGCCCACAATACTTTGACGTTATCTGGCTGATTAATAAAGTGTGGTTGCTTTGGAGCTGTCCAAGACATCATCCAGCTTGAATCCTTAATCGTTACAACCCCACCCATACCTGGTAAATCTCCTGTCCAATCGAGTAAATATGGGAATAAAATTTTGTCGTCCGTTAAAGTGATCGTAAAGGATAACCATTTTGTTTTATCAATATCTCCGCAAAATACTTCTGGATTACCAAATTGAGACGATCTAGGTGCGATTTTTTCCCATACGCTCCAGCATCCACGATCTGTTACAGAGTCATTAATGATCGCTGGATGATCCATGTCACCTCTAGTAGAGTTTTGAGTCATCGAACCATTTGTAAACATTACGATATCATTTTTCGTTGTTTTAATTGTAGATGGCTTCCCATTCACTTTTAAATGGATTGCTGTTGCAGTCGTTTCACCATTGCTAAAGTCAAAATCAAAGTCCACAACCTCATGCCCAAGGTCAAAATGCACGCCTTGCTCCTCTAGCCATTTCAACAACGGGAGAATTAAAGAATCATATTGGTTGTATTCTGTGTGTAAAATGCCTTTAAGCTGGTTCATGCCAGAAATAAGATGCATAAAACGCTCCATATAACGCTTCACTTCTACAACACTTTGCCAATTTTCAAAAGCAAACATCGAACGCCAGAAGTACCAGAAATTCGTTTCAAGGAATGTTGGATCAAAAAATTGCTCAATCGTCGTTGCCCCTAGCTTTTCTTCTGTTAACATCGCTAATTTCCCTAGCTGTAAAGCATGAGAGGTGGATAAGCCTAAGGTAGAGAAATCTGCCGTTTTCCCTGCTTTTTCAACTAATCTGCAATGAGATTCAATTGGTTCCTCTAAGTTTAGCTCTCTAAATTCATCCAACACTGTCCGATGTGGATTTGTTAAAGAAGGAATGAAACCAAATAAGTCCATAAAGCATTCAAAATGCTCTTCAATTTCACGTCCACCACGAGCGCTATAACCATCCTTCGCGTTACCTGCACCATCCATTGACCCACCGTAAATGTCTGATTGTTCAAGAATATGAATATTTCCCGCTGGCATATGAGCATCACGAATTAGAAATGCTGCGGCAGCTAATGAGGCGATACCACCACCAACTAAATAAGCTTTTTTTGAAGAGATGCCTTCTTGTACAACTGGATTAATTCTTTGATAGTTTCCCATTTGTCTTTCTTCCTCTCTGAAATGAAATAGTGATTTAACAAAGGACAATATCTAGTAATTAATTTCACTATATCCACTTCTTAGAGCAGAAGCCATGAACATATAAATAAGATTGTATCAAAATTACACATAATTCCGATATTGTGTAATGCGTAATAATGATCATTGATTTTTATCCAAATGATAGGTTGAATTAGGAAGATAACGTAGCAATATTTGAGGAAGCTTCATTTGGCTGTTAAACTAGAACTAAGTATAAATGGTTTAGGAGGTAACTTATGGCAAGCTATGCTCACGTAACAAAAAATGCTCTGGCGAGATCGTTAAAAAAGCTCATGCTCACAAAACCCCTTCATAAAATAACAATTCAGGAGCTAACTGCGGATTGTGGAGTAACGAGACATACTTTTTATAACCATTTTCAAGACATATACGAGCTGTTAGGATGGGTATACCAGATTGAAGTGATCGAGGGATTAGAGCAATATCGGAGCTTTTCCCAATGGGAGCAAGGTTTTTTGAGTGTACTTAATTACACACAGACCAACAAAACAATATGCCTCAACACCTTTAATTCATTAGGACGAGAGCATCTTGATAACTTTTTGTATGGTGTCATTTATCATATGATGATAAGCATTGTGAATGAATTAGCTGATGAATGCACAGCTTGTCATGTAAGTAAAGAGGATCGTAAAATTATTGCAGATTTTTATTCATTGGCTGTGCTAGAGCAAGTGATTCATTGGTTAAAGTCAGGCGCCAACACAGATCCAATCGAAATTGTACGTAAAGTTAGCAAACTGATGGATGGTAATATTGTAGGTGCCATAGAAAAGTATAAAGTGAGTAGTTAACATCATTAAATTAACTCTAATTAACATCATTTAAAGCCTGATTCTAAATACCTAAATCTAATCTTAACTAGATTATCATTGATCTATTAATGACTCAGTCGAACTTATATCCGTAAATTTAGTAATCAGGCTTTAAGAGTTAACCCATTATGCAAGGGAATTAGCGATACCAACGATAATCCAAGAAATAATTAAGAAGGCATTTCCAATTAGAAGCAAACGTTTTGGTTTATCGTACCCTTTCCATTCTCCATCAAGCAGTCCCCATACATTACTAACAATTAACGCCAGACCATTAAAGGTAAGCCAACCTACACTTGCACCAAGTGGGCCTAACATGACGGAAGCTTTTGCATAAAAGCCCAGTGCCAGAAACCAGATCAAAGACGTTGCCAGCGCCTTGCCATACGCTTTCCCTGCCCCCACTGCAACATAGTCCCGGTAGCTTCGATTTTTGATTAATTTCATAAAAGAATAAGCAAAATTAGCGACAAATCCACCCGACAATGTGATCACCCATGGAATTAAACTAGCATTTACTGCATTTACCCCATGCGAGGTTGCGATCGCTAACGTCTGATTTGCATAACTAAATCCAATATTCATCGCCGCAGAACCAAGCCCCGCTAAAGAAGCCATGAGGATGCCCTGAGATAACCCTTTTCTCATTGCATTTCCTTCGGAATTCACTTGAACTTGCTCCTTCATCTGAATCTTAGCTTGATCAAGTTGATCACGCTCTTGCTGTCTCAGCAGATCATCATCCTGATTAATTAATTTTTCTTTATCCAAGCCTGCTTTTGTAATAATCCCAACTCCACCTAACATCACAACCATGCCAAGTAACAATGTTATAAACGAACTTGCGACTGGAATCTCACCGAACAGGATTAATGGAATCAGCGAGCCTAGGGATGCAGAAATCCCCATGTTTATGCCATAGGTCAATGATACACCAATACTATCTACCGCTTTACCAAACAAAATCGCACTAATGCCCCATAAAAAACCACAAAAAGAAGCTAATACTAATACCTCTAGCTTTGTTTCCATTATGTACGTCAAAAATTGTGGTGCTTCAAGCCAAGTCCAAGCAATCGGAATGATCAAAATACCAACCACAGAAAACAAAGTCCAAAACGCTTCCCACGAAAAAGGCTGATATTTTTTCATCCCTAATCCAAAGCTACCTTGGCATAAGCAGCCCAACAATAAGATCAAAAAACCATAAAGCAAGGTTTCACTCTCCCTAGTAATGAAAAATCTATTTAAATTCAATCCACGCACTCACATAGAGTGCGACGATTGACCCATCCTCACCAAGCTCAATGACCGATATTTCAATCCACGCACTCACATAGAGTGCGACAGCGCCACTTTTCATCCCTTATGGGACAAGGGATTTAAGGCACAAAAGTGCGAAGGAACTTTTAAAGCGCTTTTATCATATCAAAAAAAAGCCAAAAAAGCCACAATCCCTTGTAGGGCGCGTGGTGCGGAGGACCCGGGAATTCATGTGAGCTTGGGGTTCGCACCAAATATATAAATCTAATATTCTCCTAGTTTTAATACATTAGTTTTGCATTATTCTAATAATATCGTTTTTTGGTAAAAGTTGACTAATAGACCGCTGTTCTATAATATAAAAATTATTGTTAGAAAAAATAGTGAGTTTATTGTAAAGGGGTGATCCTTTTGAATTCTACTACTACCGTTCGTACATATATACAAGAATTCTTAACAAATAATCAAGTGTCTATGAATCAATTTGCAGAATTAACTGGAATGAACGTTGGAACGATAAGTAATATTATTAATGGAAAACGTCCAATTGCAGTGCAATATTTAGATCAGATCATAAAAGTAATTCAATGTGATGCTGGATATATTTATGATATTTATGTAAAGGAATGTTTTGAACAAGAAAGTCCCGATTGGCGAAGGTTAGGGCCACTTTTACGCCGGTGTGCTGAACTAGATAAATTAAATTATGTCGAAAAAATTGTTAAAAATATGCTAGATAATTTAAACTATATCCCATTATTATTTGATATGGCTGAAGAGTTGAGACTAGAGGATAAAAAAGAAGCCGCAATTATAATATACGAATGTATTTCGGAAAGTGAACGTGCTCAACATTCAGAACGTTTAGCTTTATGCCAGTATCGTCTGTTTATGTTAAAACTAACTGAAGATCAAGTTAATAACTTAATTGTTGTCACTAGTTTTGAGCCTTATGTGGAACGTTTGGAAGAAGAATATCAATTAGATGCAATTAATGAAGTCATAAATATTCACCTTTCTTTGCGCAGATGGAAGAGAGCAGGACATCATGCGGCTACATTATTAGATAAAGCAACAAAGTATTATAAAATGTTTGGAAGAAGTACTCAAAAACGCACAACAATAAAACCACTTCTATTTTACATATTGTATGCTTATCTCATACAAGGTGATGTTTATTATCAGCTAGGTGACTACGAAAAAGCATTAAAGTATGTAGATATGTATGAAAATATTGATTGGGTAGTCCATCCTTTGGCAGAAGAAGAGGTTGTGATAACACAATTTTCAGAATGGGCAGAGGCTAATCGTTATTTGTATCAGCTCATGGCTGGACGGGTAGAAATTTTAAATGACTATGTTGAGTATATCGGGGCAAGAGAATATGAAATTTTTGTTGGTTTATACTACATCATAACGGCAGCCAATAAATACGATTTTAATATAGACAGTATACTAGAACGCTTCAAAGATTACTTAAGTCTAAAGAAGCAAAAAAATAGATTTGAAGGAATAAACAATTATCTAACATTAGATCGATACACTGATTTCTCTAGAGAGTTAGCATTATATTATTTTAAAAAAGATAAATTAATTAAAGGAATACATTTCCTATTAGAAAGTTTGGCATCTGCAATTAAAATTAATAATGAAAATACTATTGTAAAAGCGATGTGCTTATTCGAGCAATATCGTACTAATGCCTCACTACAAGCAGAGCATAGATACAAATCTTTAGTTATGGAGGTGTTAAAAATCAATGAAATTAAAGTGGGTTAAATCTATTTTAATTGTACTTGCAGTAGTTACTATTTTTTTTAGCAATACCTCTGATTCATCAGAGAATCAAACTAGCATAGCTGCAAGTACTATGAAACTACATAGTCATGGTTCAGGAAGCTAGTGATTTAAATTAATTTTGTATTTTTATAGTATGATTACAGATCTAATGAATATTTAATTCATGAACAGATAGTATTCCCATGATAAATGAGAATAACTATCTGTTTTTTAGTTATAACGACGCCCTAATTAATCTTTTATAATATTGCACGGACAACACCCCAAATACGGAATACAGAACCGTATATAACACCATTACAATGATTATCGGGATATTTAGCTCCGTTCCAAAGAAAAACCACCCCGATTTAATCGCATAATAACTATGGCAAAGCCCAATGACAAGTGGAATCCCAAAGTTAAACATCTGCTTTCTCACAATCCCTTGCAATAAGTCCTCCTCCGTATAGCCAAGCTTACGTAAAATGGTATAGCTAGCCTTCTCCTCTTCTCCCTCATCCATCTGTTTAAAATATAATATACAACCAGAAGAAATTAAGAAAATAAGACCAAGAAAACCTACAATAAACATCAGCATCCCCATATTCAAGCGTTGTGCAGTCTTTATTTCTTCCTGGGAATAGTCAGGGATTGACAATCCAAGCGAATTAAAAATTTGATTGCCTTCATCCCGCTTTACTTTATCTGTAATATCAATCCCATAATATTGTAATCGTTCCTCTTTACCATCTACTTTGGGCTTTAATTCCTTGACAATATACTGGTAGGTTTCCTCACTTACGACCGCAGCATATGCGCCCCTTGTATAATAATTGGGCATTATCGTTCTTCTTTTTAAATCCACCATCTTAAGAACACTTGAACCTTGACTTCCAATGACCTTAATTTCACCTTGACTTTTAATTGGGAAAACACGTTGTGCCGCATCACTTCTCCCCGTTAGCATAATCTCATCTTTAGCTAAAACCATACCATCAATCGTCTTATTACTAATTAAAACCGTCGGTAATACACCATCATTTGCCAAAACACTTCGCCCATCTACAATCTTGCTAACATCTAGATTTATTCGAATCCCCTCCCGAAAAACCTCTTTATAGGGGATTTTCTTCTCATCTAGCTTGTGTATAAATTGGTCTCTAGACTGGCTATTGCGAAATGAAAATTCATTAGGCACAGAAGCTTTTGCCACAGCCTCAGCAGAATAATAGGAGATATAGCTGAGGGATAATAGCCCAATAGCTAGAGCCGAAACCGTAGTCACCACGGTTAAAAGTAATGTATTGGACTTCATTCGGAACATAACTGAGGTCAAGGACAATACTTCACGTATAGACAAATAACCTTGTTTTTTCATTCGAATCAAATTCAAAATAAAGCGGATAGAATACTTGTAAAATATAAAGGTTCCAATGATAACTAAACCTAGAATAAGTAGCATCGTAAATAGAAGACTTTGCATACTACTAATATGCTCTGCGAACATGTTTGTCGATAAGTAATAACCGCCACCAATCATCAATAAACCAATTGCTCCAAAACCCATTTCCCAAGCCTTCATCTCTTTCACCACAGCCTGCGCTTTAGAGGAGACCTGAAACAGAGATAAGATGCTTTGCTTCTTAATAAAAACATAATTCATCAGCATAATGAGGAGATAAATTCCCACAAATACATACAATGTTTCCTCTAAAGCTGCAAATGAAAACTCTAGCTCCACCGTTTGCTTGACTTGAATAATTTTGAATAAAATCATTGTCATTAGTTTAGAAAACACAAAGCCAAACATAATTCCAATGAGTAACGAGCCCGAATAAATGACTAGGTTTTCAATACTCAAAATAGCAAAAACCCGACCCTTAGTTAAGCCTATTAACTGCAATAAACCAATTTCCTTATTCCGCCGTTTTATAAAAATCATGTTTGCGTATAGGAGGAAAACCACTACAATCCCGATCAGTAAGACTGAAGAGGCATTCATCGCAGCGGCACCTTTAATCGAACCTGACACCTCGTCCATCTCAGGATTAAAACGAAGTGTGACAAAGGAAAAATACAAAGCAACACTAAAAATAAGCGCAAAAACATACAAATAATAGTTTTTCGTATTTTTTTTCAGATTGCGGGTGATCAGATCACTCAGATTCATTGTGAACACCACCTAAAACGGTCTGAACCTTAATGATATCGTTAAAAAATGTACTTCGTGACTCTTCTCCCTTGTTAATTTGCGTATATATTTGACCATCCTTAATAAAAATAACCCGACTACAGTAGCTGGCTGCTACAGCATCATGCGTAACCATCACGATCGTTGCCTGATATTCCTTGTTCATTTCTGATAGCTTATCAAGCATATCTGAAGCAGACTTGGAATCCAAAGCGCCTGTAGGTTCATCTGCAAAAATAATGCTAGGGTTGTGAATAAAAGCTCTCGCGGCAGAGGTACGTTGCTTTTGCCCACCTGAAATTTCAGCCGGATATTTATCTTTAATTTCATAAATACTAAGTTGGGTGGCAATCCGTGTAAACCTACGTAGCGCTTCCTTTTTAGATAGCTTTGTGATCGACAAGGGCAACAAGATATTTTCCTTCACGGTTAACGTATCTAGCAAATTATAATCCTGAAATAAAAAGCCAAGATGCTTTTTGCGGAATTCTGCAAGCTGTTTTTCCTTCAAGCTCGTGAATTCCTTCCCTTCAATTTGAATGGAGCCTGAGCTAACATGATCAATCGAAGATAACACATTGAGCAACGTTGTTTTGCCTGAGCCAGAGGGACCCATAATGCCTACAAACTCGCCTTGCATTACACTTAAATCAATACCCTTTAATACCTCTTGCTTGTTAAACTTGTTTCCGTATTCCTTATAAATTTTTTGAGCCTCTAACATCAACATAACGGACAATCACTCCTTTATGCTTACATCATAACGAAAAACCACTGCTATTTTCCTTCGTTTCGTCATACAAAACAAAAAAGCACATGACATTATTGTCACATGCCATTCACTTTCAGAAACTTGTTTCTTTGGGAGAAGGTAAGTGTAAAGGTAGAGCCTTCACCCCAAACCGAGGATACATCCACTTGAATGTTTAACGCAGCTGCCACTTGTTTTGTTAAATAAAGTCCCACGCCACTCGCATCCCCCTGTTGCCGTCCATTGGAGGAGGTAAAGCCTTTATCAAAAATACGTGGTATATCCTTTTCTAATATGCCTCGCCCTTGATCTGAAATACTTAATTTAACAGATTCCTCATTCTCCCCCTTATTCATCTCTTTATCCTTTTCCCTATCCTTGTAACTCCGAATCACAATATCTGAAGCAGTACTATATTTCACCGCATTTGTTAGCAGTTGTCTCACAATAAAGCCTAACCACTTTTCATCTGTAACTACCTGCTGTACTTCAAAATCAAGCTCGAAACCAATCCCTCTGGCTATACACCATGAACGTAAGCCTTGAATTTCCAGGTGAAAAACATCCTCTAATTGCACAAGCCCCATGACTAAATCATTTTTCATAAAAGGAATGCGCTTTTGGTGGAGCTGCTGATCAAGTAAATGATGGATACGAAGCCACTCGTAACTAAGCTCATTTTTTAACGAAATATCGTCCACACGATCTAGCATCAGACTCATCGCAGTGAGTGGTGTCTTCACCTCATGAATCCAAGCTAACAATTCATCCTTTTCCTGCTCTAATAAAGCTACATTTGTATGTATTTGTTGTTTGTATCGTAGCGTTTGCTCCTGGAGTGCATGGTGCACGATTTGTTCAAAAGGAGTGGCATTTCCCTCTATTTCCCCTAGCTCATACGTATGATCCCAGGTTAAGAGGCTTTTATAATACCTTGTTTCTTTCAAATAATTCACAAATAAAAAACAAACGATAATAAGAACGTTTAACCCCACCATATAAAGAAGTGAGGAAAAAGAAAGTGCTTGATCGACATAGGCAATCAATAGACTGATTCCCTGCAAACCAAACAACAACAAAATCCAGCTTCGTCGCTCAATTAAATACTTCAAAATCATGAGGACACCTCTTCAAGCGCAATATAGCCTTGTCCAACCTTTGTTTCAATATATTCATCAAGGTGGAGTGGCTCCAGCTTTTTTCGTAGACGGTTCACATTAACAGTTAACGTATTATCGCTCACAAAATGAGCTTGATCCCATAGTGAAGTAATCAGCTCTTCGCGACTAACGATTTTATTTTTGTTTTCAATTAATATTTTGAGAATATACATTTCATTTTTCGTCAAGGTAGCGACACCATACTCATTACTCACTGTATTTTTCACATATTCCACTGTTGCTTGATTCCAGCTTTTGAGTTCCATCCAACCGTCTGCGTTATAGTTATATACTCTGCGTAAAGTCGCTTGGATTTTAGCAATCAGCACCTCAAAATGAAATGGCTTCTGAATAAAATCATCCGCACCAAGCTGCATGCCCATCACCATATCTGAAGGATGATCACGAGAAGACAAAAATATAATCGGCACTTTGGAATGAGAGCGAATTAGTCTACACCAATGAAAGCCATCAAACTGTGGTAATTGAATATCAATAACGACCAGATTTGGGGCAATTTCAATAAATTCCTGAAGCACATTTCCGAAGTTTTGCACCCCATATACGTCATATGACCATCCAGCAAGGCGATCCTTTGTCTCATTAAATAGACTTGTATCATCTTCAATTAGCATAATTTTAAACAAATTTGCTTCACTCATTTCTATTGGACTTCTTACAGCTAACCTTCTTTGCAAAGTATATCATAACAAAAAGCCCGAGCCACTCTCAAAACTCTTTTCAGAGCTTACAGAAAGTAGTTCGGGCTATTCATTGTTGAATTATAATTTATTGTTGCACCGCGATGTAAATAAGTGTAGGTTTCCCCTGCTCATAAACCTCGAAGTCACCAGTATACGTCCGTTTACCTTGTCCTTGTCCCAACTCCGCCCATTTCCAAATAAGCTGCCAAGCATAAGCAACAGAGCCGTGCTCTTCTCCTGCTTGGAAAACCGCATAAGTAGCCGCTGGAATTACCGCTTCTTTGAGGTCAGATCCTGCCAGTAACTCTACTGCTGGATCCACCTTTACACCAATAAAAATTGTATACTCTCCTGCTGCCCCTTGCTCATAATCCATATAACATCCGTATACAGGATGGTGACTTTCATAGCTTGGTATACGATGAGGAATCCCTTCGCCCCAGAACTGCTCCCACAGCTTGGCGATACAGCCCTCTCCCTTCATTTCCTTTTCATTCGTTGTGCGTGCTGAAATACCTACTAACCTTAGTGAAGGTTGCTCACACTGCTTGAATGGTAAAGGGGATAACGCCTCACTCTCACTGCGCCACCGCTTCAAATTAGGCAAAAAACCACTTAACATCCCTCTCGCCTGCTGTTCCTTCATTCCATCTCTTTGTAGGGCAGACACCCCAATTTGAATCATTTCCTCCATCGTCATATTAGGCGCAGTAAACTTACCATCTTGATAGCAATAACTACAATATTCCTCCGATTTCGTACCATTTGCTTCTGTACCTAATATATGCTCGTCTTGTAATGGCATCCCACAGCTCTGACAAAATTGTTCCATCTTGATCCATCCCTTTCTTTTATGATAGGGACAGTATAGCAAGGGTAAGCTGACAACAAAGTGTCAGGTTAGCTTAACTAATTTAATCTTCTTTATAAATAATGACCTGCAATTTCTAATGCCAACTCTCGAATTTTATATCTTAAATGGAGTGGCTCCACCACAACGACGTCCGCACCTAAGCCTAAAATAAAACGATACAACCAGTCATTTTCATGATAAGGAACATGGACAAGATATGTCCCTGTATCACTCTGTAGCTGCAATGCTTCATGTCCGAACCATTCCTCCGCTATATGTTTAGCACGTTTGTTAAATTGAAGTAATATCGGAGGAACAGATTCTTTGGGCTGAATAAACTCAGGCTTCCACGGAAGCACCTCTTTTGAAATATCCCTTGGTTCAAAATGCTGCTCTATTTTACTTATCTGTTCCATTCTAGATAGTTTAAATAAACGGAAAGCTTGACGATCACTGCAATAAGCATACAAATACCAGCGTTGACCCTTTAGCACCAACGTATGTGGCTCAACTACACGTTCACTTTTAACCCCATCTACATTACAATATTGAAATGACAACATGTAGGAGTTATCCATTACAGACTTTATAAAATTTCGGGCATCACTTTCCTTCGTATCTTCCTTCCACCCGGAATAATCTATAACAAAGGAAGCCTGTTCCCCATTACGATTTAGGCGACGGAATCTCTGAAGCAACTGGCTTGTCCGATTCTCATCCAATACTGTAGATATACTTTGTAAACCAATGACAATATCCTTCATCTCTTCCTCTGACAACAAGCCTTGCTCTAAATGGTATCCTTCAATTAAACCGATTCCGCCACCTGTACCCTGATACGTTACAATAGGAATACCTGCCAAGCTGATCGTATCAATATCCCGATAAATTGTACGAATGGATACCCCATATGAATCTGCTAACTCCTTCGCCTGTACACGTTTCCGATTAAGCAAAGTAATAATGATCGACAACAGACGCTCTATCTTCAAATAACCCACCGCATTTCATAACTTTATATAAGTAGTATAACTTAAGTTGCGTAAAAATTTTTCATATAAAAAGGAGGCTTGTTGAAAAAGCGGAGAACCAGCATCTACATAGAACATTTGAAGTGGGATTTAATTTAAGATTCACTAAAGGTTTATCCTCTATCATGGTTTTACAAGCCACAGTGCTTACTAGAAAACCAAAAGGAGGATTCACCATTTGAATCATTTATTACGAAAAGTTGCAGTCACGGCATTGTCCGTAACGTTGGTAGGCTCTTCTTATGGGCTAGTTATGAGCCCGAATGTGGCATGGGCCGCAGAGATATCTACAACAGCAAAAAGCACAGGTGTCACACAGGCTTATAAGTCGCTCTTTCAGACAGATAACGTGATTGATGTGAAAATTACGATTGACGAAGCAGATTGGAAGAGCATGCTAGAAAGCCCGATGGATAAGGATTACAAAAATGTGAGTGTTGAAGTGGATGGCAACAAGCTCAGCAATGTTGGTTTCTCCACCAAAGGAAACATGACACTCCGATCGGTTGCTTCTATGAAGGATTCTGACCGCTACAGCTTCAGGCTAAAATTCGATAAATATGATAAAACACAAACACTGCTTGGGCTGGACAAGATGGTACTGAATAACAATTATTCCGATCCATCTTATATGCGAGAGGTGCTCCATTATGAAGCGCTACGCAGTATTGGCATGGATGTGCCTATGACCAATTACGTCAATTTGTATGTCAACGGGGAACTGGTTGGTTTCTACACAGGGGTGGAAGCAATAGACGACAGTTATCTTGAGCGCAATTACGGTGAGAGCTATAAAGATGGCGTCCTCTATGACACAGATGAAAAAAGTTATCTTCAATACGAAGAAGGCAGCGATTACAGCACGATCACCAAGGACCTGGGAACGGACAAGGATAAGACCAAACTCAAAAAATTCATTAAAACCTTAAACGATATGCCAACAGGTGAAAAAGGAGACATTGAAAGCGTGCTGGATGTTGATTCAGCTCTACAATATATTGCTGGTAACGTTGTATTGGGCAATTACGACAGCTACAACGGAGATAAAGGGCACAACTACATGCTGTACAGCGATGCCAACGGTAAATTTACCGTTGTACCTTGGGATTTCAATATGTCCTTTAACGGTTATTCCGGTGGTGGAGGCAGGGGCCGTAATCAAGCCGCAGCTTCTACGACTACAGGATCTGCTGTAACCAGCACAACAACTACAGCAGTGAATATTAATGCAACAAATGTATCGGTAGACGAGCCTGTGCTGGGCATCAGTATGGATCAGGTCCCAATGATTAATAATTTACTTGCTGTGCCGGAATACAAAGCGAAATATCTGGCTTATGTCAATAAGTTGACCGACTATATGGAAGGTATTCAGGATCGCATTACAAGCCTAGCAGATGAGATTCATCCATATATTGAAGCAGACCCGACCAAGTTTTACACAGTGGAGCAATTTGAATCCAACATTGCTTATTCTACAACCACAGGTGCAGCAGGCGGAATGGGAACACCACCAGAAGGTTTCGGGGGTATGACTCCACCGGGAGGTATGGAAGGCATGACACCGCCAGAGGGCTTCGAAGGCAGCACTCCGCCGGATGGGATGACTCCTCCAGCTCAATCAGGGACAACTACGGGGGATAATACGTCTGGTGCAGCTTCCAGCAACGATAATATGCCAACTCGTCCGGGAGGTAACTTCGGCGGCGGGGGAATGAATATGGGCTCCATGGCATCGGGTTCATTAACAACCTTTGCCCTTAACCGCCTTGCTAATCTGCAGGAACAGCTGGGCCGTGAAGTGACACCTTTGCCCGCTACATCTGACAATGAGGGAAGCTCAGACAGTTCTGCTGGAGCTACAGAACAAACCATCACTGTCTCACTGGATGGCAAAAACATTACATTCCCGGATCAGAATCCCCTGCTACAAGATGGTCGTATAATGGTTCCTGTGAACGCAATCTTGGAGGCACTGGGCGCAGACGTGAAGTGGGATAAAACAGCGAAAACAGTGACAGCTGTTCTGGGCGAGCAGACCTTTGTACTCCAGATTGGAAGCAATACAGCAACCGTAAATGGTGAAAAGCTACAAATGGATACAGCGAGTGTTATCCAGAACAACCGTACACTGGTGCCTGTTCGATTCATCTCGGAGGGTCTGGGACTAACGGTGGACTGGAACCAAAATAACGGAACTGTAAGCCTAGTGTCCAAATAACAAATTGGAATGGCTAAGTTCAGAGCACCAACAATAGAAGTCCACCTATGGAGGGAAATATCTCACAAGTCCACCCATAGATGGACTTTCTTTTGTACCTCCCTGATTGTACTGTTCTTATGAAGAATATTGAACTGAGAATCAGAATATTTATGATGGACATTGTCACTACAGCTACCATATCAAGCTTACATAAAACAAGCTTACATAAAACAAGCCTACAGCCTGACTTGAGAAGTCGGGGCTATAGGCTTTCTACTTATTTTAACATCCTTTTGTACTATTATATTGGCTCTTTATTTAGATTCCCTTCTGTGCCACAATCATGAATCGATGTTCCGTTCCAAGAATACAACCGGTTTCTTCAAGCTCATTTTGTAGCTCACATAATTGCTTGAAACAGGACTCCACTGAAAAACGAGGAAACTCCCACTCAATAATTTTTGCAAAATAAACAAAAGCTTCAACACTTGTAAAAGTAACCTTCGGATAACATTCCTTAGAAACTAACACTTTAAACCCAGCCTTACGAAGTAAGTCTAGATTGTTTTCTAGATGATGCTCTGAATAATTATGTTCAGAGTCACCTTCTGGAGTGATGATCCCAACTTTACGAGACAAATCCTCATTATTTAGCCCACCAACCTGTTGCGTAATGAAATACCCATTTGGACGTAAGAGGCGATACAATTCTTTAGGATCAAACGCCTCATGACGATTAATGATCATATCAAAGCATTCATCCGTAAATCCTAAATCGTGGTCATCCGTTATCGCTTGCACAGTAATTCCTAGTGGAACAAGTTTATTTTTGCAAATTTCTATATTAGGCGGATAAGCCTCTGTCACACTAGTTAAATGATAAGGATGATCAAGTGTTAGCAAAAATTCACCACCACCAGTCCCCATATCCAATAGCTCATAATCTGACTTTAAATATTGAGTTACAATATCTCTGTAATCCCATGGTAAGGGATCGCTTATCATTTGTCCTGCAATATATGAGAAATCCCAACCACTGAAGGCTTGGGCCTCTGCTTGCTTCCATTTTTGCTTTAATTCCAATAATTGCATTAATTTTACTTCGTTCATATTTAAACTACTCCTTTTCTATGTCTGCCTCTGCAGCTACAAACCTGCAGTAGTGCAGTAATAAGCCATTTAGCTCACAATAGAAATCGGTGCAGTTGAATCAATCTCAAATTAATCAAATTAAAAAAAATCATGAAATTATGAAATTGATGGGATTTACTGATAACAAATATCAATCCTCTCGTGTGCAATCTGCTATCAGATTAAATCAACTGCACCGAGTAGTTAATTCGCATATGGTTCATGACGAACTCACCTCCAAAGCTATATATTAGTCATGCTAGCAAACATTTTTTTAAAAATCAACGATAACTATCACTTCAAAACTGTGGAATCTCAATTCCAATTGCCTATGGTTTGATTTTAAAGGAAAACCTCTTTTTATATCTAAATCTGACACAAGAACACGTATCGTAGATTTAAATAAAAAAGAGGTTTAAAATTTCGGTTTAAAGCTTAGATGCTCCATTCTTACCTAGTTTAATTCTTTGCAATCGTAATGCATTTAGCACAACAGAGACGGAGCTAAGTGCCATTGCCGCGCCAGCCACCCATGGTGCTAGCAAGCCTAAGGCCGCTACAGGAATACCAATGCTGTTATAACCAAGCGCCCAAAAGAAGTTTTGATTAATATTTTTCATCGTTTTACGACTCATATAAATCGCATCCGGAATGCTGTTTAGATCGCCACGCATTAAGGTAACATCCGCCGTTTCCATCGCTACATCAGTACCTGTGCCTACGGCCATTCCGATATCTGCAATAGCAAGAGCAGGTGCATCGTTAATTCCATCTCCAACCATTGCTACCTTTTTGCCTTGTGCTTGCAGCTTCTTCACCTCTTCTGCTTTCCCTTCAGGCAACACTTCTGCTAACACATGGTCGATCCCCGCTTCCTTTGCAATTGCAGCAGCTGTGCGTCCGTTATCTCCTGTAATCATAACAACTTCGATTCCCATTTTCTTCAGGCGTTCAACCGCTTCCTTCGATGTTTCCTTAATCGTATCCGCAACAGCCACTAAGCCTGCATACTTATCGTCAATGGCAATTAGCATTGCAGTTTTTCCTGATTCCTCAAGCTGCTCCATCTGTGGCAAAGCATCTTCAAAGGAAATATTATATTTTGTCATCAGCTTACGTGTGCCGGCAAGCACCTTTTGCCCATTTACAACCGCTGAAATACCAAAGCCCGGAATCGCTTCAAATTCATCGGTATTACCTAACTCAATCCCTTTATTTATAATGCCAGAGACAATCGCTTCAGCTAATGGATGCTCTGAGTTTTTTTCAGCGGTGCCAACTATGCTTAAAAACGACTGCTCATCGATACCTTGAACAATAATATCTGTTAACTCAGGTTTTCCTTTGGTCACTGTGCCTGTTTTATCAAGCACAACGGTATTTATTAGATGCGTGGTTTCCAAATGCTCTCCTCCCTTAAAGAGGATTCCAAACTCAGCCGCACGCCCAGAACCTGCCATGATGGAGGTTGGCGTCGCTAAGCCTAACGCACAAGGACAAGCGATAACTAACACTGCGATCCCAATTTCAAGCGCTTGGGCAAACTCACCAGGTGAAACAAAGAAATACCAAATTAAAAATGCAACAATAGCAATTCCAACAACGATTGGCACAAAAATACCAGAGATCACATCAGCAATACGCTGAATTGGTGCTTTTGAGCCTTGTGCTTCCTCTACCACCTTAATAATTTGCGCAAGTGCAGTATCTTTACCCACTTTAGTTGCTGCGATACGGATGACTCCATTTTTATTGAGCGTAGCTCCAATGACGGTATCCCCTGTTTGCTTTTCAACAGGTAGACTTTCTCCTGTCAGCATGGACTCATCTACAGAAGTGCGACCTTCTATGATTTCACCATCTACAGCAATTTTGTCCCCTGGCCTTACTATAACAATGTCCCCAACAACTACTTCCTCAATCGGAACACTTTGCTCTACTCCATCCCTAACAACAAGTGCTGTTTTCGCTTGAAGCCCCATCAACGTCTTAATCGCCTCAGAGGTACGTCCTTTTGCTAGCATTTCAAACAATTTCCCTAATAATACTAATGTGATTAATACAGCACTTGTTTCATAATACATATCTGGGCCATGATGCCCTGCCCCATTGCTTGCCCATTCTACTGTTAAATAGAGACTATAAAAATAAGCGGCAGACGTTCCAAGTGCAATCAGCACATCCATATTTGCGCTTTTATTCACTAATGCTTTATAAGCCCCTACATAAAAATGACCACCAATATAAAATTGCACAGGAGTGGCAAGCGCAAGCTGGAACCAAGGATTCATAAATAAATCAGGCAACCAAATCCAAGACATAAACGAAAAATGAGATACCATTGACCATAATAATGGCAAAGCTAAAATAGCAGAAATGAAAAACTTACGTTTTTGCTTTGTAATTTCCTTTTGTCTACGTTGTCCAGCATCCATCACCTCTTCCTTAGGCTCTGCCTTATAACCAAGCTGCGTTACTTTGTTTTGGATATCTCGGACATCAACCATGGCAGGGTTATACTCAACATGAGCTGTCTCAAGTGCCAAATTCACATTTGCGCCTGTGACACCTGACAATTTATTTAATCCCTTTTCGATTCTCGTTGCACATGCTGCACAAGTCATCCCTGTAATTTGCAACTCAACGGCTTCCTTCACTGTATCGTACCCAAGCTGAACAACTTTCCCTTCCATCTCTGATACATTGGTTAGCTTAGGATCAAAAGTAACCGTTGCTTTTTCTAGTGCTAAATTTACATTTGCATCTGTAACACCATCTATTTTTTTTAACCCCTTTTCAATTCGAGTTGCACATGCTGCACAAGTCATCCCTGTAATTTGGAGGGTGGTTTGCTCACAAGCCTCAGCTTTTGGCGTACTCATCGCTAGACCCCTTTTCTAATATTAGTTTTAAAAATACCCCTAGGGGGTATAAATTAGTGAATAATATAACAGTATTCCCCATTCCTTCTTCATCCATTATATTATACCCCCTAGGGGTATGTAAAGTGTAAAATTAAAACCCCCTTTACGGGGGCTCTTACTAAGCCATAGGCCTAGAACCACATCCCATAAAGAGGGTAATATCTCAATACTATGAACTTTTTTTAAGTATTAACGCAACGTTTTTAGAGCGCCGCCCCAAGCCAACACTTGATCTAACATTCCATTCAAGTTCGTTAGGTGAAGATCAGCAGGTGTAAATTTACCATTGCTATCAAAATCAGTGAATAGAGATAATGCAGGGTGAACACGAACATCCGCAACAGACAATTCACCTAAAATACCACGTAAATGTTCAGCCGCACGTGCGCCACCTACAGAACCATAACTTACAATCCCTGCGGATTTATTATTCCAAGCTTCACGCGCATAGTCTAATGCATTTTTTAAAGAAGCGGAAATACTATGGTTATATTCTTGAACGATAAATACAAATCCGTCTAAAGTATTCAGCTTTTCATTCCATTTTGTAGCTTGCTCAGTAGCATCTGCTTCACCAAGTAATGGCAATTTATATTCTGCAATATCCACGATTTCATAGTTAGCATCATTACGCTCATCCGCAATTTTTTTAACCCATTCCCCAACCTGTGGGCTTAATCTTCCTTCACGAGTGCTTCCTAAAATAATTCCGATATTTAATTTAGACATGGTATTTTCCTCCTCAAATGGTTGTGTTTCGTTTTCCATGAACTTATACTAACACACTTATTTTTATTAATCAAGTTACTTTTATAAAGTTATTTAAAATTATTTAGTTTGTTAAAAATTAAATTAATCCAACTTTATTCGACTAGCTTTAAACCAATTGCAGCCCCTAATATCATGGCAATACATACAATTCTTAATACATTTTTTGGCTCACCATAAAATACCATCCCTAAAATCGTTCCCCCAGCCGCACCAATCCCTGTCCAGATTGCATACGCCGTTCCCATGGGCATTGATTTCATAGCAAAGGATAAAAATAAAAAGCTCAAGCTAAATGCACCTATTAAAAGGAGGTATGACCTCCAGCTTCGATCCTTGTTTACCTTGTTCATGCTCAAAACACCTAACATTTCAAATAATCCTGCGATCACCACATATACAAAACTCACTTTACATCAACCTCCTCTGTTGAAGGCTTACTTACTAGCTTTAGACCAATAACTCCAACTAACAATACAGCGATAAGACCTAACTTTATCGGTTGAATGGGGGCATTAAACAATATAATGTCCGCAATGACTGTGCCTGCTGTCCCTAAGCCAACAAAAACAGCGTATACTGTCCCTACAGGTAATACCTTAGATGAAGCAATTAATAAATAAAAACTAACTACAATCGCAATCGCAGTCCCCATCCATTCGACTACACTCGTAGCATGCTTTAGGCCGATCACCCAGCCTACCTCAAACAAAGCCGCTATCACAACAGATGCCCATGTCTTGTTCAAATTTCTCTCTCCTTTTTCTCTAATATAGATACCTCAAAAACTTTTTAAGATGCTTTAGTCACTTATAATACTTAACACGCCTTAATAAGTCTAAACACGCCATTAACGCTAAAAAAGATAAAAACCCGAAAGGCAAGCTGTGTCTTATCAGCTTATCCTCCCGGGCTTTTATCCCTCCGTGTCATAACCTATTAGTTATGTGTTCCCTCTTGAACCAGACCAAGGAAAATTCCGTTGTCATGAACATCCCCTTGCGGAACTCTAGGCAACAAACTAAAACTTATTGCTCATTATACTGTTTTTTATTACTGATTACTAGTAGGTAACTAGCAATTATTTACCAGCTTGCTTTTTTAACGCCAGGAATTTGTCCTTGATGTGCCATTTCACGGAAGACAATACGAGATATCTTATACTTGCTAATATACCCTCTTGGTCTACCACTTACAGCGCAACGGTTGTGCAATCGAGTTGGAGAAGAGTCACGAGGAAGCTTCCGTAATGCTTCATAATCTCCTTGTTCCTTAAGCTGTCTACGTTTTTCTGAATACTTTGTAACTAAGGCTTGACGCTTTAATTCCTTTACAACCTTTGATTTTTTAGCCATTATTCTTTCTCCCTTCATATTTTTTTATGTCTGACTAGCAAAATACTCCTCGCCTAACCAAGGTAATGGATTATGAAATTCATTCCAATCCTGCTGCATCTCCTCATCCGTAAGTAAACAATCATCAAGCGCCTTCACAATTTGCGATCGATCCATCTCAATTCCAATGATGACAACCTCTGTAAGCCGATCACCACAGGTCTCGTCCCAACGTGCGGCAAGCTCTGGTTCACTTGCTAATAAAGCTTGTTGCTGCTCCATTGGCATAGCTGCGACCCAATATCCCGCAGGTCCAAATTGAATTGATGGTCCAGCTTGACTAAAGGTAGCTGCCATGTCTCCACGCGCTGCAATCCACATCAAACCTTTTGCCCGTACAATTTGTGCTGGTAAATCATTTAAATACTGATATAACCTTGTAGGATGAAAAGGTCTACGCTGACGATAGACAAATGAGCCAATCCCATATTCCTCTGTCTCTGGCGTATGCTCCTCCTTGCTTAACTCTGCAATCCACCCTGAAGAGGTACTAGTTTTATCAAAATCGAATCTGCCTGTATTTAGAATTTCATTGGGGTCAACGGCACCATTTGTTGCTCGAATGAGCTTTGCTGTAGGCTGTAGCTTGGAAATGATCCCTTCTAATTTCAGCAGCTCATGCTCCTCTACCAAATCACATTTATTTAAAATTAATACATCACACGTTTCAATCTGATCAATCAGTAGATCTACAATATCTCGATGATCGCTCTCACTCACAGCTTCATTTCGATCCAACAAGCTTTCTCCCGATGCAAAGTCTTTCCAGAAACGATGTGCATCTACGACAGTGACCATCGTATCAAGCTGAGCTAATGCGGTTAAATCTATATCTAAATCAGGGTTAGCATACGTAAACGTCTGTGCGACAGGTACGGGTTCACTAATGCCTGAGGACTCGATGAGAATATAATCAAATCTCCCCTCGTTAGCAAGCTTCTGAACCTCTCGCAGCAAGTCATCCCGAAGTGTACAGCAGATGCAGCCGTTAGACATCTCAACTAGCTTCTCCTCTGTTCTAGACAAGGTATTGCCCGATTTAACAAGGTTCGCATCCACATTCACCTCGCTCATATCATTTACAATGACAGCTACCTTCAGGCCCTCACGATTTTGTAAAATATGATTTAATAATGTTGTTTTCCCAGATCCTAAATAACCACTTAACACGGTAATCGGGATTTTTTTAACTGCCTGCTGCTCCATAGCTTAGCCATCTCCGTTTCTGTAAAGGATTCTCTGATTAGATTTTCTTAATAGTAATTATTACGATTTAACAATTGTACATGTTGCTTTAAACTGTGTCAACCTTGTCCCAACTCTATCTTCTAACTAACAACAAAAAACCTTCCAACGAGAGGACAATCCTGTCCCAAGATCAGAAGGTTAATTCATATTTAATTCACATTTAAATAAAGGTTTAAGCTGTATGTCAACAATGTAGTTAAAGTTTCTATCAAGACTATTAAGACCGCTCCACATAATTATAAATGGATGCCCAAGCTTTATTTAATGCCTTACCATATATATTTTTAGCATAAATCGCCCGAACAACAGCTAATACAATGACAATGGCAAATATACCACCTACAATCATCATAGATAACGTAAAATGTTTAAACATAAAATCCATTATCTGTTTCCATACCCCTAGCTCTGGTGACATATATTCCACTCCAGCTATACCAAACACAACAAGAAGCACCACGACACTTAGCGTCAACAATAATTGATTTATTCCCTTATACTTAACTAAAGCTTTTTCAAAATGGTTACTTCCTGCATAACGCTCTAGCCCAATCATTTGCTTGTGTAAATCGTTTTCTTCAATAGGGACGGGTAATCTATGCTTATTTATAAATGCGTGTGTTTTCTGTAATTCCTCCAGCACAAACTGACTGCCTGCAATCGCAGAACCAACCTGATAAAAACTATTCACTGCTACGCTTCCTTTCTATTACAAAATATTATTTAAATAACAGCTCAGCCGCGTAATTTTCGCCTTCAAGAATATCATATTGTATCATTTTGTAGTCCTGCAATAGTTCTTCTTGACCATCCGTAATCTGGGTAATTTCCCCTCCATTGGAACTAATCATAACATTGTTGCTAAGACCACTTATTTCCGAGTTCACCTTATCTAATAGCTTGTAGAAGGTTGGAAGAGGCTGCTGAGCCAAATTAAACACTTTAGGCCCAAGAAAAGCTGGACTAAGCGTACCGATCTCTTCTTCACCAATATCAAAATTAGCAATATACATTAAGGTCGTTTCGTGCTTCATTCTGACTTTATTTTCCCAACCCGCTTGCACATAGATGTCATTAGATAAGGCAGGCAAATGATCTCCCCAAAAGACAACCAGCGTTGGGCGCTCTATTTTCTGTAGTTCCTTCGCTAAATAAGACATCGCCTCATCCGTCAATGCGGCGCTATGCACATATGTCTCGATTTCATCCTTAAACTTCGAATCCATCCCTTTTACCGTAATTGAGTTGTCCCCATTTAAACCTTTCGTAAAAGGAAAGTGATTTTGCATCGTAACTAAATGGATAAAGGTTGGTTTACTAGCAGAGTGAAGCTCCTGTAATACCTCCTTCATCGCTGCCATATCGGAAATATAACCATTAGGTGTGATTCGATCATTATTTTTCATTTCAGTTTCACTTATAAATTCATCAAAACCTAACATTGGATAAACCTTATTTCGTTGATAAAAGGTTTTGTCAAAGGGATGAATCGCTAATGCATCGTACCCTCTCTCCTTTAATATACTTACTATTGAAGGAAAAGCATTCATTTTAACTAAACGCTGCTGATATGGGATCGACCCACCATTTAAAAAATTCATCGACAGCCCCGTCAAAGCCTCGAACTCAACATTAGCTGTATTTCCACCAAATTCAGGGGAAAGCAAATAACCTGTACGCTTATTAGGGTAAGCATCGTGAATAAATTTTAGCGGATCTTCACTAAATTCCAAGCTCTCTAGCCTAGTTGGATCAAAAAAAGCCTCATTCATAATGTAGACAATGTTAGCCTCCATAGGTAGAGAGTTAGAGCTTTGTGACGCTGGTAACTCACTATATTTTTTTGCAATGGCTTCAATTGTTTCCTTACTGTATCCAGTTGGCTTCTCCATGAGATTGTGCTTGAGATTGCCTGTAAAGGCGAACAAAAAACCATTTTGACTGTAATTCACCTTCTGATTCCAAAATATATTGTTATATTTGAGTGAGGCAATTGCTTCTGGACGTGCGCTTACAACCCAAATAAAGCTACCCAATAGCGATGTAGCTATCACAAGTGTCACTGCACGTAACCATATACGAATGCGTATTGTCGGCAACTTATAGATGGCATAACCAATAATCCCCAGCAATACGACTGTCCCGCCAATGGCGATGGGTGAAATCATCCCTTGCGTTATGGTTGTCATTTCCTTCGCATTTTTAAGCTGCATGAAGTCCCACGGATACAAAGGTTCACCTGTCGTGGTCTGCTTCTTATAATTTGCAAAACCTATGATCAAAACGATGAAAGACACCACTACTGTACTAATATATATATTAGGTATAATCGCCGCAAACGCTAGCAACAAGCATAAGAAGAATAAGCTTCCACATAGATATAACCCGATATGCTTATATACCCACTCCCATGTAGCTCCAAACTCCAGCTTAAAGGAAAATAGCTGCATCAAAAAGTTTAGTATAAACCCACCACACAACAGTAGAAGCAGAACTAATAATAGTGACTTTACTTGCGTATATTTTTTCATATTATTCATATCACTCAATTGATTTAGTTGTTTGTTTTGTTTCATTTGCTTCACAATCATCGCTCCAATTTAATTCTTTACATAGTTTACCCTTTTTAGTAGATTCAAAGCAAACTGATTCGAAATCTTTCCTATGTGCAACAATGTTTTATCATGATTAGAATATTTACTATGACTCACAACATTTCTCTAGACTCACAACGTTTCTCTAGACCCACATTAAATTCATTTGGTACGATAAACCATATCATTTGAACGCAAGGTATGGAGGAGAATGAAAGTGAACGAAGCTTATGAGAAGTTGAAAGAGGGAGAACGTGGCGCATGGGTCAGTATTTTTGCTTATATTGCGTTATCTGCCTTCAAATTAACGATCGGTATTTTATTTATGTCCAACGCCCTTCAGGCAGACGGTTTAAATAATGCAACAGATATTATCGCCTCCATTGCTGTATTAATTGGTTTGAAAATATCCCGTAAACCCCCTGATGCAGATCATGCCTATGGCCATTTCCGTGCAGAAACTGTAGCCGCATTTATCGCTTCACTTATTATGGCAGTGGTGGGGATTGAGGTTTTATTAAATGCAGGTAAGATATTACTTTCAGGTAAGCATGAAACCCCTGAAGCATGGGTCGCATTGGTGGCTTTATTTTGTGCTGTTGTTATGGGCGGCGTGTATTATTATAATAAACGGTTAGCACTTAAAACTGGTAGTAAAGCGCTTATGGCCGCAGCTAAAGATAATTTCTCAGATGCCTTAGTTAGTATTGGTGCAGCAATCGGAATTTTAGGTGCACAGCTAGCTATGCCTTGGCTAGATATTGTTACGGCATTTATCGTAGGTCTTATTATTTGCAAAACAGCTTGGGACATCTTACGCGACTCCTTACATCAATTAACCGACGGTTTTGATAAGAAACAATTAGCGGATATTAAACAGACCATCTCGCAAGTACAAGGTGTGTTAAAAATTAAAGAAATTAAAGGAAGAAGTAATGGCAGCCAGACTCATCTAGACATCACTATTTTTGTATCTGGGGAGCTAAACGTCATTGAAGGTCATGAAATCGCCGATATTATTGAAGATAAGTTAAAAGAAAAACATGAAATCTTTTTTGTTCAAGTTCATATTGAACCCATGATGTAATTCGCAAGCTAATTTTATAGGACTAATTGCCCTAAAATTGTATAAATAATGTGCTATCTCCTATTGAATATCAAGGTATAATAGATAAAAGGCATGCAACCCATATCGATCCTTGATCAATGCCACACATTTACTCCACATATTTGAAAAAGAAATCGATGTTCGCTGACAGCCTAGAGAAACATGGGAGGAATTGTAATGGATGTAGTTACAGATGAACTAGTTATTGCTGCAATGGAAAGTAATTTAGCCTTAATTCGTTTTGATCTTGATCGCAAAATTGTTTATGTGAATGATATTTTTGCGCAAACTCTGGGTTATGAGAAAGAACAATTATATGCACTCAAGCACAAGGATTTATGTTTCCCTAAATTTGTAAACAGTTCTGAATATGAAAAGTTTTGGGAGAGTTTATTATCGGGGCAAAGCTTTCAAGATAAAATTGAAAGAGTAAGTGCTACAGGGGAATCGATCTGGCTAGAAGCAACCTATATGCCTGTATTTGATGCCAATCATGAGCACATTCTTGGTGTATCAAAAATCGCAACAGATATAACAGCTCGTCAAAACAATATTACGAGTGTAGTCACCCAGCTACAGGAGATGGCAGATGAATTAAGTAAGCGCTCAGACACTGGTGTCAATCGCAATCGGGAGTTATTAGAAAACATTAACAAAATGTCTGAAGTATCTAGCACCAATATGGAGACGCTACATACGCTTCAAGAGGAAGCTAAAATGATTCATAGTATTGTAGGGACAATCCGGGAAATTGCTGAACAAACTCACTTGTTAGCACTTAATGCTGCAATCGAAGCTGCACATGCTGGGGAGTATGGCAGAGGATTTGATGTCGTAGCTCAAGAGGTGAAAAAGCTATCTGGTATGGTGCAAAACTCAATTACAGAGGTTAAAACAAGTACCGATGCTATTACACATGAAATTGAAAAAATTTCACATGGCATTTCGCAAATCGAAAAAGATATCGAACTTAGCCAGCAACAGGTACATGTAGCGATCGATGATTTCAGTCAAATCGCATTAAATGCGCAAAAGCTAGAGGAGCAAGCTCGGGCTGCAGGTTCTGCAGTATAAACGAAAGACCTATAACCTAACTCAAATAGGTTTATAGGTCTTTTATCCATCTTAGCATAACTTTATTAGGTTAAAGGAAATTCCCGTGGTAATTTTGCTGGCTGAATGATGTAGTTGCGATCCAGCTTAATCACATTTTTATTTGGTCTACGAATGACAACCTGCTCCTCATTCCAAGCTACCACAATCCCCCGCACGTCGTTGCTAGGTAGTGAATCACGCATCACTCTTACCTTCTCCCCCGACAAACGGTATTCATTTAACTGCTCATCAGAAATCATGGCTTGTTCCTCCTCGTATTAAAAAAGAACCCCGCCATAAGCTCAAGCGGAGTTCTCTATGACATGTATTAACGTTGAGCATGTTCTTTACTATCATTTTTCTCAAACCAAAAATCAAGCACCTTTGCAGACATCACACGCTCTTCTATATAACCGACTTGCTGAGAGCTAAATTGCTCTCTCCACGAAATAGATAAATCATCACACATTTGTGCAATCGTTAATAGCTGAGACCAAGCCACATAGCGCTTATACCAGAAAAACTGAGGATGCTCCAGCATATAGGGATAAAGATCATCAAATTCGGTATGTTTACAATCAAGCGCACGCTCAAAAGTTATTTTTGCATCAAGCAACTTCGTTATGAAATATTCATGATTACCTACAACACTATTATTATCCATCAATATGCCTCCCTCCTAGTCATCCTAATTATAACGAAAAATAGATGGCCTGCAAAGAGTTAAATATTTGATTTTAATTTCACATTCACTTAACCAAAGGTTACTTTTCCACCCTCAAGTGAGGCAATCGCTACTAAAGTCTCCAATCTGATTCCTTGCTCACGAAGCTGCCCTGCACCTGACTGGAACTGCTTCTCAACGACAATCCCTGCACCAACTAGCTCCGCACCTGAACGTTCAATAATTTTAATGAGTCCTTGGGCTGCATCCCCATTTGCAATAATATCATCAATAAATAATACTTTATCATCTTCTGAAATATAGTCGCGCGAAATTAAAATATCTGTCACGATCCCCTTTGTAAAGGAAGGTACGCGTTCACACAGCATATTAGACTCTGCCAATAGTGTTTTTTTGCGACGAGCAAATACAAGTGGTACGCCTAATTCTAGTGCTGTGGCAAAAGCTACTGGAATACCCGATGATTCTACAGTTACCACTCTTGTGACCCCTGTATCACGAAAACGAGAAGCAAACTCCCTCCCCATCTCCATTGTAAGCTGAGGATCAACCTGATGATTTAATAGGGCATCTAATTTTAATACTTGATCTGAAACCACAACCCCATGCGCTAAAATTTTCTCTTTTAACTTGTCCATATTAGATCCTCCCTGATTTTATGAAATTGCACTTTTAGCAGCTAAGCTTTGTTTTCTCTTTTTCCAATATACAACACCTGCAACGATAAGCACTACAAAAAGAATGGATAAGAAATAAAATAAACGCCTGTGTCCATAAAAATACGGAACAATCTTATGCCAACGATGTCCAACGGCTCGTCCAATAAACATAAATGTACCACACCATAAAATCGAGCCTAACGTGGCATAGGTTATGTATACACGCAAGCTAAGCTGATATACACCTGATAAATAAGAGGTAACCTGACGAATACCAGGAATAAAGTAGCCAAATAACACACTCCAATTGCCATATTTGGCAAACCAATGTTCTGTTTTTTCCAAGCGACTTGGCGTAATCCATATCCACTTACCATACTTATGTAACAGTGGTTTTCCGATTAGTTTACCTAACGTATAGCTTAGCATCATCCCACATAAGCTGCCTAATACAGTAACTAAATAAGCAAGCCAAAAACTAAAATGTCCCTTTGCTGTAAATCCGCCAAATGCCATTACTAATGTTTCATCGGGAATGGGAACTCCCAAAAATCCTAACGAAAGCAAACCAAACATGGCGAAATAGCCGTATTGTGCGACATAGGACATAATTACACCCATTCATTTATTCCACCTTTCCGGAAAAGCTCTCAAGCTGAATTCAGCTATGCCAATGCCAAAAGTTAATAAATATAATAATGGAGCATAAGCTGACATCTAGTATGAAATATAAACGTTTTATTTCTTGTTAAGGTTACGAAATATATTTTAATTGGGACAAGTTTAAGTCATGTCCCATTCTCGTCCAACATACCCTTTACTATATATAGCACATCTTTAGGGAGGAAAACTATGAAAAATGCACAAAAAGTTGTCCAAATTGCATTTACTTATATTGGTACAGTTGTTGGCGCAGGATTTGCAACGGGAAGAGAAGTTTTGCAGTTTTTCACCCAATATGGAAAATGGGGTACGTTCACGATTTTGTTAGCTAGTATATTATTCATATGGCTTGGAACAAAAATGATGCTACTTGCACAAAAAATAAAAGCAGTATCCTATGAGGATTTGAATTGCCAACTGTTTGGTGTGCACATCGGCAGAATCCTAAGCTTCTTTACTCTCATCATCTTAATTGGTGTAAACAGCGTCATGTTAGCAGGTGCCGGCTCTGTTTTTTCTGAACATCTAGGCTTGTATTATCAGACAGGCTTATGGATCACCATTATTAGTACATTTTTTTTGCTACACCGTGGAATGAAAGGAATTATTCAATTAAATTCGGTTGTTGTCCCACTTATGCTAACGATCTCGCTTGTGATTATAATCAACACTATTTATTCTCCCCAATCCGCTAACTTTATAACACTTGAAAGTGATTTTAGTATGTTATCGATTTGGGCTGCGCCTCTTCTCTACACCTCATTTAACCTCTCTATGTCCCAAGCTGTACTCGTACCGATGGGAGGAATGATTGAGAATAGAAAGGTTATTATATGGGGTGGCATTTTAGGTGGGTTAGGCATCGGCTTTATGCTGCTTGCCGCACATTTTGCATTGTCCTCTCAAATGCCAGGCATCATGCAATTTGAAATACCAATGGGCCATATTGCCAGACAACTTGGCCATGCCGTTCAATTAATCTATGTGATCCTTATCTTTATGGAAATTTTCAGTACGTTTGTTGCAGATATTTACGGTGTAACCTTACAGCTCAAGCAATACATCCCTGTTTCCGCTAAAATAATTTCCATTTGTATTTTAATGATTTGTTATATCACAAGCCAATTTGGATTTAGCTCACTGCTCTCTTTGCTATATCCGATTTTCGGGTTATTTAGCGCTTTGTGGACCGTTTTACTTATCGCTTATAAATCAAATAAAATCCCTGCAATTCCAAAAGCTTTATAAGATTATATACAATTTTTGATTGACTACAACTTCCACTTTAAATACATTTCCTTTAACAAATGAACAACACGATTAAGCGAGTATTGATTTCTAGCTTGATCTGCACCATTACGTGCTAATTCATATCGGTATGCTGGATCAATAATTAATGACTCTAATGCAGTCGATAAGGCTTCATAATCCTCATCAGGGGTCAATAAACCATTTACACCATTACTAATTTGCTCTGCAATACCTCCCACTTCTGTACCAACTAAGGCTAGACAGCATAGGGCGGCTTCGGCAAACACTGAACCAAAGGCTTCGGCACGTGATGGCAACACAAAAATATCAAAAAAAGGAACAAATTCTTCAGGATGCAGTGTGTATCCATAAAAAATAGTCTCATCATAAATACCTAATTGCTGAGCCATTTCTTCTAAATCTTTGCGAATGGGTCCATCACCAATAATATGAAGCACATAGGGCAATCCCTTTTTCTTTAACTCCGCACAAGCTTTGAGCAGTGTGTCTAAGCCTTTAGCTGGTACAAGTCTACATACTGTTACGAGCTGAGCGACCTCATTTTCATGTGGGATGGGCTTAAATCTTTTTTCATCAAAGCCATTAGGAATAACACCAATCTGATCTCCATTTTTAACATAAGGAGTTAAATATTGCTTAAACGAATGAGAAGCTGTATAAATCGCATCACAACGATGCTCTAGCTCTTTATAGATCAAAGTTAGGAACTGATGCTCCAGTCCATTTTCCTTAATGTTACCATTTAAAATAAGTTCCTGCTCATAACTAGAATGTATGCTAATGATGACAGGTGTATCTGGATATATTTCTTTCATTACAAGACCAACAATCGGATGATGTGCATGAATAATATCATAAGTATGGTGTAATCTCAGCTTCGTCCACCAATAATAATCTCTATAGGTCTGAATATACTTTTTTACAATTGGGCAATCATAGTCATGCCAATCAAACGTCTCAAATTTCACATCATGATTGCCTTTGTTGCGTATTCGCTTAGGAAGAGAAAATAGCTCCATTTCCCAATGTGGTGGACCAAAACGATCCTGTAAATAAGGGATCATAGATGATACCCCTCCCGGCTGCTCTGGAGGGAAAAATAACGCCTGTAACAATTTCATAAGCGTTCTCCTTTAACTTCTTACGTGAATGACTTTCTATTTTCATTATGCCATACCTGACTGACAACATCCATGTTCTCTAAGTGCTACTCAAAAAGCTAATTTTTAAATCGAAAAAAATATGATACACTGCTAAAGGAAAATTATGATGAGAGGAGCAATTCGTGGTATGTTGCCAACAGCATTTATAGCACAAATGAGACAGATGCTTGGGGATCAGCAACTCGCACAATTTTTAAAGTGCTATGATGAGCCAAGAACATATGGACTGCGGTTTAACCGCTTAAAAATGAATAGCCAACTTGTAGAACATTCCTTCCTCCAGCAAGCTTGGAATTTGAAGCAAATTCCATGGTGTGAGGATGGTTATTATTATGACTACAACCAACGACCAGGTAAGCACCCCTATCATGCCGCTGGACTATATTATATTCAAGAGCCTTCAGCAATGACAGCCGCTGAGTTACTTGACCCTCAACCAGGAGAAACGATTCTAGATCTAGCAGCTGCACCGGGCGGTAAATCCACACAAATCGCAGCAAAAATGCAAGGAAGTGGAGTTTTAATTAGTAATGAAATCCACCCTTCAAGAGCAAAAATATTATCGGAAAATATAGAGCGTATGGGAATTGTAAATACAATTGTAACCTGTGCTGCCCCAAGTGAGCTTGCAACACGCTTTCCAGCAACGTTTGATCGGATTATGCTTGATGCACCCTGCTCTGGTGAAGGTATGTTCCGTAAGGATGAAGGGGCGATTAAGGAATGGAGTCCTGAGTCTGTTCAGCAATGTGCAGCAAGGCAATGGGGGATCATCCAAGATGCTATCTCAATGCTTAAACGAGGTGGTATGTTGGCTTATTCAACATGTACTTTTAATAGGCAAGAAAATGAAGAGATGATTCGGCAAATTTTAGATCATTATCCTAATATGATGCTAATTAAGGAGCATAGAGTGTGGCCACATCTGGAGCAAGGAGAGGGCCACTATGTCGCATTGCTGCAAAATGGACAGCCTGAAGAGGATGAAGCGACGTCCCAACTGAAAACCAAGGAAAAACAAAATAAAGAGCTCTCCACAGTATGGGACGCTTATACAGCTTGGGCCAAGGAAGTAATTCCTCACTTCCATTTACCACAAGGTAGACCTATTCTTTTTGGAGAACATCTATATTTTTTACCCACGACAAATGACCTTAGTCTAACAAGTAAGCAATTAAACAAGCTTAAACTGCCAAGAGCTGGCTTACAGCTTGGTGAATATCGTAAAAACCGCTTCATCCCTGCTCACGCCCTAGCAATGGCAGTGAAGGTATGTGAGGCAAGCGAAGCTCATTGCCTTGTGCTTGGAGCAAGCCAAGTGACCTCATATCTTCATGGTGAAACCATTGCAGTTGATGACAAGCTTACTGGCTGGTGTATTGTTGCAATTGCATTCTCTGAGGATGACGCCTTTCCTCTTGGCTGGGGAAAAGCAAGTCAAGGACAGCTTAAAAATCATTTACCTAAAGGGTTACGGCAACAGCAGGCCTAACTGCCCCCAGCATGCTCTCAGTAGCTCTCCCAAATTATCTTCGCCTATTTTTGATGGCTCTTGGGATATTTGACCATACCAAATATTCTCTCTCACATACAATAGGGTATCCCGATTAGTCAGCGGGAACAACATTTTCGAATCATAAGGGAGGATTTAACCATGGGTGAAATTTTTGGCGGCGGCTTCACTTCCACTGGCGTGATTTTAGTGTTGTTCATTTTACTCGTTATCGTTTCTCGTGCATTTGTATAATTTGACGTATAGTTTATAAACAAAAAGAGCAGTTGTAGCGTTAGCTACTTGCTCTTTTTTTGTTGACTAAATTATAACTTTAACATTAATTCATAATATGATAAGCTTTTTGTGAAATACTAAATATTGGTTTTTCAAGGAGGTTATACATTGGAATTCAGGATTGTTTCATTGCCCGCTTTTAAAGCAGCTACCTCTTCTGTTGACAGTAACTTCGACTTTTCTCCTTCGGGTATTTTAGGTAAGTTTAATGATTATTTTTCATCTATTAAACCAAGTGCTAGAGATTCCTTTTTACCTAGAGACTTTTTATATTTTGATGAACAGCAACAAGGATTAGTTTGGATATGGGCACTTACCGAGGATATGGACCATGGGGGTAACGATATTATTGATTTTGAGGGTGGTTATTATTTAACGTACTCCTATAAGGATGGAGACGAGGGAGAAAATGGAAGGCTGTACAACGAAGCATTACAGTACATTGACTTGTTAGAGTCGTTAGAGCTTGATATTCGTCCAAATCACTATGCAATGGGACATATTATCACGCCGCCAGAGGTCATAACCGCTTTAGGCTGGGCACAAATGCAAACTTATATCCCTATTAGGTTAAAAACAAAATAACGCTACAATTATGTCCCATAAACGGAACATAAGTAGCGCTATTTAATTGCTATTGTCATTGCCATCAATTCATTAAAATAATTGAAATAATAATAATTATTGAAGTGGCATTAATGCTATTTTAACTCATGCAGTACTTCTCTAATGCTAGCTTAACACCCTCATCATTGTTCGTCGCCGTAATCACTTTTGCAGCTGCCTTCACCTCAACTGGAGCATTATCTACGGCTACACCTAAACCTGCAAAGGTAAGCATGGCAATATCATTATAGTAATTCCCGATCGCCATGACCTGCTCTGCTGGAATCCCTCTAGAATCCGCTAAAGCTTTAAGTGCATTTCCTTTGGAGGCATTTCTGTCCATCATATCCACAAAAAATTGACCACTACGCAAAATATTGAAGTCGTCTGACCATGTTGACCAGTCCTTACTTAGCTGATCCATTTGCTCAATCGTGCCGGCAGTCATCATTTTCACGATCGGTTCTTTTATATCGTTAAATGAAGGAAGCTGCTTAGGCTGCATTAAAAACTTCGCATACATTTCCTTTTTAAAATCCTCTAATTCAGCTAACTGTTCTACATATACTTCATTTGTTGTACTAATATCATAATGTATACCGTTGTCATGACAATACATAATATATTTTGAAAACTTTTCTGTTTTCATTGGAAATTCGTGAACAATTGCACCAGACTTCACATCAATGGTTGTTGCACCATTATGTGTTATGGCGTAACCCTCTAGTCCTATTTCCTCCATTAGAGGTATCGCCATTTTAGGTGCTCTACCCGTACATAACACGATTTCCACACCTTGATTGGACAACCGCTGAATGACCTCAATCGTTCCTTTTGTCAATTCATGATCATCCGTAATTAATGTACCATCCACATCAATAGCTACAAGTTTAAAGTTCATCTCTATTTATACCTCCCATCCAATTCCTATCCCTTTATTGATTTGAAGCACGTAGCTGCTGAAGCTCGTCTTCTGTTAATTCTCTATATTTTCCTTTGGGCAATGTCTCATCTAGCTTCAAGCTCCCCATAGCCAATCGCTTTAAATATACAACCTCACAGCCAATCGCTTGAAACATTCGTTTTACTTGGTGAAATTTCCCCTCAGAGATCGTTAAGGAAATTAGACTAGGCTGGTTCTCATCCCCCTGCTCTAAAATCGTTAAAACCGCAGGCATTGTAACATATCCATCATCTAGGGTCACGCCAAGCTTAAATAATTCAATATGCTCAGGATGCAAAGCACCTACAACCTTTGCCTCATATATTTTAGGCACATGCTTTCGTGGAGATAACAAGTCATGTGCAAGTTGTCCATCATTGGTTAACAATAATAAGCCCTCTGTATCCTTATCTAAGCGTCCTACTGGGAAAGGAGAAAACACTTGGTCCTGTGGAGATATTAAGTCTAAAACGGTCTTATCAAACTTATCCTCCGTCGCTGAAATTACACCTGCTGGCTTGTGCAACATTAAATATATAAACTCACGATATACAATATCACTACCATCCACTTGAATATGATCACATTCCGGGTCGCATTGCGTCCCGCTATCCTTAACGACTTTACCATTAAGCGTAATTCGACCTTGCTTCGCCATTTTTTTGATTTCTGATCTTGAGCCAATACCAAGGTTGCCTAATACTTTATCAATTCGAGCCTGCTTTTTACGCTGACCCTCCATCTTACGTCCACCTCCAGCCTGCTGGGTATTCATTTTTTAACATGCCATCTAACCATTTGCCAAAACCTAAAGAAAAACCATTGATCGTAACTAATACGTAGCCTTTAGGTGCGGAGTTATTATTACATACAATACGTTCTTGCGAAATCGTTAACGTTTCTCCCTTCAAATAGGAAATGACCTCCTGATTGTTAAAGGATAACTCCACATAACGAACCACCTCGTCACAACGAAGGGCGGTCGCAAGTGGATGACCGGGAGAAAAGCGACCATGATGAACAGTTCCTACGTACCAGCCTGGACGTATGGTGCGAAGTCCATTTAATTTAACTTGGAGTAATGGCGACATGTACACATGTCCCCCAAACAAAATAGGGTTACCTTGCGGTTGACTCAACAGATTTTCGCTCACAAAATGCTGCCACAATGCAAGCACATCACTTTCTTGCAGTATAGCCCCTGTTTTTGATTTGTCCTGTTTTTTACCTTTATGTTGTGGATGCTGGCTATGCTTATTTTTGTATACAGTAATTTCTTCCTCTCCAGTTATCGGAGCGTCTATCTCACTACCAGATGATTGATTAGATCGATTACGTTGTAATATGGTTAAAAAATGTCCTTCGCCTTCAATTAAATGAGGCCATAATCTCCCACAATTCACTAATTGACTTCTAATTGATTCAGCAATTTGCCCTTCATGGCTTACATTGTCACATTCATCTAGCCATTCTGGACGGCCTGCAGCAAAACCCTGATTAGCCGGTAATGGAACAACAGAGAATTCTGGATGTTGGCTTAAAAACCATGCCATAATAGCTTCGTTTTCTTCAGGTGCAAATGTACAGGTTGAATATACAATTGTACCAGATTCCGCAAGCATCTCAACTGCCTGCACCAAAATTTCCTTTTGCATTCCACTATATTTGCTACGCCAATCTGCTTTCCACTCTGCTGACATCCCTTCATCTTTACGAAACATGCCTTCGCCAGAGCAAGGCGCATCAATCATTATCTTAGTAAAAAAGTTGGGAAATGCTTGCCGTAGATCAGCGGGAGATTCATTAAGTACAATGGCATTACGGACCCCATAAAGCTCTATATTTTTAGCCAATGCCTTAGTTCGTTCACTGTGGATATCATTGCTAACTAACATCCCTTGTCCCTGTAGCTTGGCGGCAATTTGTGTGGATTTACCTCCTGGAGCTGCACATAGATCAAGTACTTTATCTCCTGGCTGAACTCCTAACGCCTCTGCTGGCGCCATCGCACTTGGCTCTTGAATGTAATACAAGCCAGCATGGTAATACGGATGCTTGCCAGGCTTGTCCGCTTCATGAACGTAAAACCCACTTGGGCACCAAGGAATTGGCTTTAACTCAAAAGGGGAAATTTCCTTAAACGTCTCGACATCAACTTTTAGTGTATTGATTCGTATACCTACATATTTGGAGTGTTCATACGATAGGAGGAAGGACTCATAATCGGTTTTGAGCAATCCTTTCATTCGAGCTAAAAATTCATCTGGTAGTGAAACCGACATAACAAAATCCTCTCTATGGAGCATTTAACAAAATGCAAATGCTACGCTATTAAATTTTCAATATTATTATTGTAACATGGACAGCCTTTTTCAAAAATATTTATTCATCATATTGACAAGCTGGAGAAAATCTTTTATTGTTCTCATATAGCAAGTATTCCAATAACATAATATTCACCTGTAAAGGGGAGTAGCTGTACAATAAAATCGTCATTACGAGAGCAATCACTCTCCGGTTTTATTGACATGAACTACATGTTAGCGAGACCTTTACCATGAAGTATATCCCGTATGCCAATACTGGGTTACTTGATGGTAAAGGTTTTTTTGTGTTAACGGACCTAGCAGACTATAAAGATAAGGGAGAGATTACATTGGACGCAGGATTAGGGTTATTATTTGAATACGGATGGGTTCTACTCGTATTGGTAGGTCTTGAAGGGCTGCTCGCAGCAGACAATGCGTTAGTACTGGCGATTATGGTTAAGCATTTACCTGACAAGGAAAGAAAAAAGGCATTATTTTACGGCTTAGCGGGCGCGTTTGTTTTCCGCTTTGGCTCGTTATTTATCATTTCATATCTAGTAGATATTTGGCAGGTACAGGCGATTGGCGCATTATACCTACTCTATATTTCCGGGAATCATATTGTTAAAAAAGTGATTGAGAATAAACGTAAAGCTGCGGGGATCTTAGTTGAGGAAGAACATGCTAAGAGTCGGAAGCAGTCTAGCTTCTGGATGACCGTTTTTAAAGTAGAGGTTGCAGACATTGCATTTGCAATTGATTCGATACTTGCTGCGGTTGCGCTTGCAGTTGCCCTACCAAAAACGAGCTTACCTCATATCGGTGGCATGGATGGCGGTCAATTTTTAGTCGTCTTTATTGGTGGGTTTATCGGGCTTGTCATTATGAGATTCGCCGCATCCTTCTTCGTAAAATTGCTTCAATCTCGTCCAGGTTTAGAAATTGCTGCTTTTTGTATTGTAGGTTGGGTTGGAGTTAAGCTCTTAATTATTACATTTGCTCATCCTGCTGTTGGCTGGTTACCAGAAGCATTTGCACATAGCACCGCATGGAAGGTTAGCTTTTATGTAGTTCTCATTTTGATTGCTGCACTTGGTTGGGTGCTTAGCTCCAAAAAAGAAGAGCCTGTAGTTATAAAGCAAGAAGCTTCGCATCATTCTTAATACAGCTATAATAGAAAAAGTGAGTAAAGCTAGGAATCCCTAATGCTTTACTCACTTTTTCTATTATGCTTATATGTTGTCCGAAGGGGTAGATGTGGCGGAAGCGCAATCGAAGCTCTAGCCACCTCCGCCACCAAAGCAGGGTCAATGATATCAATGGTTAGATCATAAAAGTCAGTCACACTTGGTATAGATAGCTTGTTAATATAGTCTGCAATCTCTCGCTTTAGCTTATCTAGGTTAATACCCAATAGCTCCTTGGGATAAGGAGCTAAATAGGACAATGCAGATTTAAACATTTTAATCCCACCACGAATGTTACCATTACGAACATGAAACAAAGCAACAGCGATTTGTAACAAGCCTTTATAACGAAGATCATAATTTTCAGCTAACCACAATTCCTCTAATACTTCATGACATTCAAAGTAATCGCGATCTCGATTAAAATAAACCAAGTATGCCACATATAGCGGCTTATAGTTCATCGCCAGGTTCATCAACTTTTTTCACGGATTTTATGAGTGACTTAACATCATCTAGTAATTCTCTAATCCCTGCCATATCATGATTTTCCCAAAATTGATTGAATTTTGACTGTGCTTCAATCGCTTCAGATACGAGGTGGTGGAAGTACAACTTATGAATCGCAGATAATACATGGGAAACCACATTAGCATCATCTTCAAAGCTTTTTTGAGCTTCTAAAATTTCTTGACGTATGCTAGACATCTCATTATCTAACACATAAGCGGCTTCGCCTGCTTTTTTTAAACGCTCTCTCATTTCACCAGGCAAGCTCTCCCGATACTTATAATTTAATGAGTGTTCAATCGTTGCCCAAAAATTCATCGCAAGGGTACGAATTTGAATTTCTGCAAGCACCTTTTTTTGCCCAAATGCAGTCTGCACAGGGTACTCAATAATCATATGGAAGCTACGGTAGCCACTTTCCTTGTAATTGGTAATATAATCTTTTTCATATAAAACAGATAAATCCTTGCGTAAACGAATATACTCTGCTACTCTACGAATATCCTCCACGAACTGGCACATAATCCGTATCCCTGCAATATCCTCAATGCCCTCTTCAATTTTATCCATGGGTACATCTAAACGTTTTGCTTTATCTAAAATGCTGGAGATTTTTTTAACTCTCCCTGTCACAAATTCAATTGGTGCATACTCTTCACGTTTTTTAAGCTCGGAACGCATCGTTTTGAGCTTGACCTTGAGCTCCTCCACTGCCTGCTCATATGGTAACAAAAACGTATCCCAATCTCGATTGTCCAACATATTTAAGCCCCCTATCTATTACAGCCCTACAAAGTATGGTGGTCTGCACCCACCGCTTCTGAAATATGAGAAAAGCCATCTCTTTGTAATAATTTTCTCAATTCACGATGAAGCTTACGATTTACTTCGGGTCCTTCATAAATTAAAGCGGTATAGATTTCAACTAAGCTTGCACCCGCACGAATTTTTTCATAAGCATCCTCTGCAGTAAATATCCCACCTGAGCCGATAATCGGTAATTTACCCGCCGTTTGCTTATATATGGATGAAATTATTTGAGTAGACCTTTCTTTTAGCGGTTTTCCACTCAGTCCACCCATCTCCTGTGCTGATGGATGGTTAAGCCCCTCACGTGAGATCGTTGTATTCGTAGCGATAACCCCTGACACACCACTTTGATTGATGACCTGAATGGTGTAGCTTAGCTCCTCATCCGTCATATCTGGTGCTATTTTTACTAGTACTGCTTTAGGTTTTGTATTACGTTTAGTAGCTTGGGTAGCAATTTCTTGCTTCACTACTCTTAATAGATGAGACAACTCATCACCATGCTGTAGCTTGCGTAAATCCGGTGTATTGGGCGAACTAATATTCACCACAAAAAAATCAGCATGATCATATAACGTTGATACACACTTTGCATAGTCTAAATGCGCCTCTTCATTAGGTGTCACTTTGTTTTTCCCAATGTTTATTGCAACCGGAATACTTCTATGTTTTAGTTTGCCTAAGGTCTCTGCCATTTTATCTGCGCCTAAATTGTTAAAGCCCATGCGATTAATTAATGCTTCATCTGGTGGTAGACGGAATAAACGTGGAAGCTCATTGCCTGGTTGACCCTTAGGTGTCACCGTTCCAACCTCCATAAATCCAAATCCAATGGCGGAAAAGCCTGCTACAGCTTCAGCATTTTTATCTAAACCAGCAGCCAGACCAATTGGGGAAGGAAAATGAATCCCAAATAAATCACTAGCCATATCATCGGTGTGCGGAACGCCATACATTCCCTTCAGTAAAGAAGTAACACCAGGAACTTTAGATGCTGTATGTAGACCATCAATGACAAGATGGTGTGCAGTCTCAGGACTTAATTTAAAAAATATAGGTTTACCAATATGACGATACAACACGCTTTCATTCACTCCGTTCTTCTCTACTTGCTGACTCTTCTTCTTAGTTTAGCGTTTTATGCACTAAAAGAAAAGTTCAACCTGCAATATTGTGCAAAAAACTAGGTCAATTATCCAGTTGTTATTATAGAAGGAATGAGAAGGAATTTATACAGCACATATAGAACTTTTACTTTAACCTATTTAAATAACAACTTTAATAATGGGAGGAGCACATCATTATGTCCGTAAAACGAGTTCCACCTACGATTTCACAGCATAAAAAAACACAAGTCAATAAAAAAGCAATTATTTGGGTAAGCTCCATCTTTAGTGTTCTTGTTATTTTATTTGCTCTGCTTTTGATCTTTAGTTAAATTTTTGATCTTTAATTAATTTAGTTTAACCAACGATATACTTTGTTAGGATTAGTCTGATCTTGCCTCTTACTAAGAACAAAACGATCCTCGGGTACATTTTGCAAAGAAGCTAAGGATTGTGATGTTATTGTCACCTTCGTCCCTTTTGGGGCAAGATCAAACAATTCCTCTATATCCTCTTTTAGCATACGCACACAACCTAACGATAAGTCCTTCCCCATGCTCGAAGGCTCGTTTGTACCATGAATCGCATAATTGGTGTCAGATAACTGCATTCCCCGACTGCCAAACTCTCCATCACTTCGCCCATTTGGATTTATGACCTTATCACTAATTTGAAATTGTCCTTCAGGTGTTTTTGCGCCACCTAATCCAACCTTGTAGCTTCTGAGCACAACCTGACCACTCACAACCATTAATTGATGTAGCTTTTTATCAACGATAATTTCTAGAGGTCTTGTAAAATAAGGACCATTCCCAGGCTCAAACTGTCGGTCCTGTGACAGAGTGCTAACGTTTCTTTGCGCTGATGTTTGGTGATTTTCAGCCTTGCCCGCCTGTGCTTGTTGCCCATTCCCCTTCTGCTCGACAGCAATTATTTTATGTAGTAGCGGTTCAAACTCCTGCTCCATCACCGCATCGGATCCGGCTAACCAGTTGTCAGGGAACGGCTGCGTTAAAGCAGATAGATCAGTCGGATATTCTCCCTTGCTCTCCTTATACGAAATAATCGCAGTCGTTAATACCGCTAAAGACTCCTGACGATTGATCCATTTTTTGGCTTGCTTTTGTAGCTTGGTTGTATTTGGCACATCGCATTTACAGTAGCGCTCATCATACGATTGAAGTGTTGTAACCCCTGTTTCCTTATCTTGTTCGATTCCGTATACGACAGGCATATTTTTTGACCAAACCCAATAATCCCCTGATTTCCCCATGCCCAAAACATGAATAGCTTCTGGACCATCCACACTTGTATCTAATAAATTACCAATGAACTGCATCCTTTGACTTGCGGTTCCCGTATACCCTCTTGCGGTAAATAGCGGACCTTCTATCAATACTTGAGGTTTGGTAGGTTGCACTGTCTCTTCTTGTTCTGAAAATGTTACATCTGCAGCTAAATCACCATCCTGACTTAACTGACCTTGGTCCACCCAGTCTGACATGACAATGTCACTTCCTGGGGCATGTGCAAAAGGCATCCACAATAATAAAATAAATAATAAAAGCAAACCGATCTTCCGAATGAGCTTACTTTGGGATTCCTTGCGTTTAGTTTGTTCAACTATACCTTCCTTATAATCATCTAACACCTCAGAACGAATCGAGGTAGATTCAAATGCTTCATACACCTCCCCTGCCTTCATATAGCAATAATGCGCTTTACCTATTTGACCGGATGCCTCGTATTCCTTGCCAAGCAAATACCAAGACATTTTATTTTTAGGATGCTCCTCGACATATTTTTTAAGATAATTTGAGTTTTTCATCTATGCCTCCAAAAAATTTAAAAATGATGAAATCAATGCGATCATTTTCCATTCCCTCCTAATATATCGGTATTTTACAGGTGCATTCTAAATGTTTTACTAAAAATAAAAAAAGCCAACTCCCGCAAAAAGCAGAAATTGACTTTGTTTATGCTCAAAATGGAGAAGCCTTAGCCTTCCATGTTAAATGGCTCGTCCGCAATTTTAATGGAATCTGTTGGACAACCGTCACATGCATCTTCCAAATCCTCATACATGTCTTCCGGAATTTCAACGTTCCCTTTGTTACCATCATTATTGTAGATGACTTCTGCCAAACCTTCGTCATCATAATCATAAATATCGGGTGCCGTTGCTCCACATGCACCACAAGCGATGCAAGTATCTTTTTCAACCCAAGTATATTTAGCCATTACTCTTCCTCCTGAATTAAACGGTATAACCGTGTTAAATATTAAACAAGTACTTTCCCAATATAATATAAATAAAGACCAATTTCAATCCAAATGCCAAAAAATTACAACTGATAATTATTATCAATCCTCTTCCTCTTTCAAAAGGAAATCTCGTTGCAGCGATGTACCTCTCACCTTATAGTTACGAATTAAAGCGGAAGGGTCATCACCAAGCATCCCTGCTGTCATAATTGCATCCTCTCCGAATTTATCTCGTAGCTTGTCCATTGTTTGTAGCAACTGCTCTTTCTGCGGTTGCTTCGCGTAGTCAAACAGGTCTAGCTGTAATGCAACTTCATCCTTAGGCACTAAATTTTGAACAGTAATGCCTAACAATCTAACCGGCTTATCGTCATTAAAATGACGTTCATACAAGCGACAAGCTTCTGTATAAATATCTTTTGTCATTTCTGTGACATGTGGTAAGGTTTGTGATCTTGTGTACGTCACCATTTCAGGCGTTCTTACTGTAATTTGCACTGTACCTGCCATTAAATTTTGTCTGCGTAAGCGACGTGCCACTTGATCCGCAACATTTAACAGTACCCGCTTAATGTCATCAAGCTGTGAAATATTATGGGGTAATGTTGTGGTGTGACCAATTGATTTATTTTTTTCACGTTCCTCAATGACAGGTGAGTCATCTAAACCGTTTGCCGCGCGCTTCATCCAGATCCCATTGATGCCAAATCGCTCTGTTAAGAGCTTTTCTTCGGCTGCGGCAAGCTGACCAATCGTGAAAATAGACATTTTCGTCAACTTCTCAGCGGTTTTCCGTCCAATCCCAAACAAGTCACGACAAGGTCGATGCCATAGTAATTTGGGTACATCTCTTAACCTCAGGACGGTAATTCCATTTGGCTTTTTCATATCCGATGCCATTTTTGCCAGTAGTTTATTAGGGGCAATGCCGATGGAGCAAGGTAAATGTAGCTCTGTGGCTACACGCTTTTGAATTTCAGTTGCGATATCGAGGGGAGTACCAAACTGCTTAGAACCTGTAATGTCCAAAAAGCATTCATCAATCGACATTGCTTGCAAAAGTGGCGTATAGCTATAAGCGATGTCCATAAATGCTCTAGAATATTTACGATATAAATGAAAATTAGGCTGAATGACCATCAGCTCTGGACACTTTTGCAGTCCTTGACTTACGGTCATTCCTGTCGCTACACCTTTGCTACGGGCAGTATATGAACAAGTAACAATGACACCTCTACGTAGCTCCACACTACCAGCAACTGCGGTTGGCTTCCCTTTATATTGAGTTGGGTCCTCGGCCTCGTGTACAGAACAATAAAAAGCATTCATATCAATATGAAGTATCACCCTGCCACGAGTCGGATAATAGTCTTCTACCTTTTTCAACGCCGGTCCCTCACCTTTCAGTTCATTTATAACCCTGAAAATATCTCCTTAAAGTAACCTCTTATAAGAATACATGTTTGGTTCTATGCAAGCAATACCATACATCATATAGAATTTATAGGGATTAAATTTAAGATTAAAAAAAGATTGTGTTACATTACAGCGTCAAAATGATATAATAATAAAAATTTATATAATAATGCATCCAAAAGGGGGATTCTTCTACCATGTCAACGGCATTATCCATCTTTGATACAACGCTACGCGATGGAACCCAAGGTGAAGGAATCAGCTTGTCAGCTGATGATAAGCTGAAAATTGCACTGAAGCTAGATCAGTTGGGTGTACATTATATTGAAGGTGGCATTCCTGGGAGCAACAATAAGGATATTGAATTCTTCAAGCGAGTAAAGGAACTTGGTCTGTCTGCCAAGATTACAGCCTTTGGAAATACAAGACGCAAAAATAGTAAAGCGGAGCTAGACTCTAATCTGAGCAGCATCATCCAGTCAGGGGCTCAGGCTTCATCGTTAGTAGGCAAAGCGTGGGATTTCCATGTGCATACAGCACTCCAAACGACTCTCGAAGAAAACCTAGCCATGATTCATGATTCTATCGCCTATTTGAAGCAACATGGACTTGAGGTTTTGTTTGATGCAGAACACTTTTTTGATGGCTACAAACGTAATCCTGAATACGCACTCGCAGTTATGAAAACCGCAGAGGCAGCAGGTGCAAGTCATATTGTGATGTGTGATACCAATGGTGGAACAATGCCACATGAGGTTTACGACATTACAGCCATCCTCAAAGGGCAAGCAACAACTGCAAAATTAAGCATCCATACCCACAACGATTGTGAATTGGCGGTAGCAAATGCGATTAGTGCAGTTCGTGCTGGTGCGGAGCAAATTCAAGGCACGATGAATGGCTACGGCGAACGTTGTGGAAACACCAACTTATGTTCTGTCATACCGAACCTTCAGCTTAAGCTTGGTTATGAGGTTATTCCTGAACAACAGCTAGCTCAGCTTACAAATACAGCTAGATATATTAGCGAAGTTGCCAATGTATCGTTGCCTATCAACCAGCCGTATGTTGGAAACGCTGCATTTGCCCATAAAGGAGGCATCCATGTCTCCGCCATTTTACGAGATGCTAGAACGTATGAACATGTTGAGCCTGAAACCGTCGGAAATAAACAGCGTATATTAGTGTCTGATCTAGCGGGGCAAAGCAACATTTTGTCCAAAGCTCAGCAGCTAGGTATTGAGTTATCCCAAGATCAAGAAGGCACACAAAATCTCATTAAAAACATTAAAAATTTAGAGCACCAAGGTTATCAATTTGAAGGTGCTGACGCCTCCCTAGAGCTACTAATTCGTGAAGCAAATGGAGAGCTAAAAGAGCTATTTACATTTGAATCGTTTAAAATGCTTGTGGAAAAGGTGGCTGGCAACCCTGTTGTCTCCGAAGCCTTTGTAAAGCTAAAAATTGATGGAAATAGCCTGTACACCGCTGCGGAAGGAAATGGACCTGTTAACGCATTAGATAATGCGCTTCGCAAAGCGCTAATTACGTATTATCCTGGGCTTAAGGACATTCATCTATCCGATTATAAAGTACGTGTATTAGATGATAAAGATGCTACCGCTTCTAAAGTACGAGTCCTAATTGAATCGAGGGACTTCGTTACCTCATGGAATACAGTGGGTGTGTCTAGTAACGTTATTGAAGCCAGTTGGGAAGCGTTGGTGGATAGCTTACGTTATGCCCTACTTGGACAAACAAAACGTGAAAATCTAGAAGATGTTTCCTCGGTAAGTCAAGGGCTTATTAATCATTAGAAGGCTAACATGTAAATAAGTAAATGATTAAAAAGATAAAGCCTAACTCAAATATCCCTAAGGATAACGAGTTAGGCTTATTTATTGCCACTCCGCCCTATATACTTTATTTGATATCGTTAACGATCGTATCAAGCTTAGCCTGTAGCTGTTCCTTTGATAGTGAACCGATCTTAATTTCCTTTACAATCCCATTTCCGTCAATAAAAACGTGCGTAGGTAATGCCGCTCCACGGAACAATTTAAAAATATCCCCTTGCTCATCCTTCAAAACAGGAAACGTAAGCTTATATTTCTCCACAAATGCTTTAACATCCTGTTCGTTATCATACATGGTTGCATTAATTCCATACGCATCAAGCTTATCTTTATATTTTGCTGTAAGCTCCTCAATATCTGGTGCCTCAGATTGACACGGTCCACACCATGAAGCCCAAAAATGAATCCAAACCGGCTTTTGCGCAACATCTCCTTCATTTCCTTGCTTCGCTTTGCCGCCAATTTTATATTGTTTTCCATCTATCCCTTGTAATGAAAAAGCTGGTACCGCTTCTCCCACCTTGACTACATTAGTGTCAGCCGCATATGCACGTTGTTCCTTGACCCATGGCAAGCTAACGTTAAGTCCTAGACTACAAATTAATACGAAAACAGTTGAAACAGTAACCACCTTTATAAAAAAAGAGGATATGCTCCTGATTTGTTTACTTCTCATTTATGCACCATTCCTTTATTTCATTTTCAAATTATCAAGATACCCGTATTTGAAAATTATGATCAAAATGGAAGTAAAGTATTCACACTAATAAACCGTTACCTGTTTTTGTACTTTTAAATCTGATACGTTAACGACTTTTATTTGCCCACCTGCAAAGCTAGAAAGCTTTGTCGTTGTATAATGATGCTGAACCATAAATACAACTTGTCCATGTGTAAGCCTTTTATGTTCAAGCTGGTTTAACGTGTTTTGTGTAGCTATTACTGTTGGCTGTTGTGCCTGTAGCATCGCAATTGGCCATAGCTCTACTAACCCCTTAATAAACCAATTGTATTCCACGTTTTGTTTAACTAGTAGCTTAATGTGATCATCATCACCAGATAAGCCAGCTATTTGTGAGGACATCGTTTCAATCGATGACAACGCTTTAGGATTGATCCCGTTTTCGAGCCAAAAAACATAACAGGTTGGTGTCGCATCAAAATATTGTTTAACATTTGCATAGGTTGGACTTATAGGCAAAAGCAATAGAGCCATAATGATAATGAAAACACCATTTCGTATCCCTTTACGTTTATTATATTTACTTGATTGGTGTAGCTGTTTACTAATCTCTTCTACCCGCTCTGCTAGCTGTGATTGTTTAGGACGCCAGTACACCCCAGCCTCATATGTATGGTACATCTTATCATTGTATTGTCCTTGTTTAATAAGGAGCAGACCGTAATGACTACACTCCTGCGTCTTCAGTTGCTTTAGCACCCTAGCATCACAACTTAATTCAATGTCTTTCCTTAATTGCCTCATTCCCCACATGATCAACGGTTGAAACCAAAATACAATTTCAATCCAACACGAAACAAGATGTCTTATTACATCTTTGTGCTTTACATGCTCGAGCTCATGTAACAAAATATAACGTAATTCCTCCATCGAATATAAATCCAAATAATCATAGGGTAACAAAATAGTTGGTTTAAGCCACCCCATTAAAACAGGAGACAGTGTGCCAGAAACCTTTAACTTCACATTCCTTTTTAATCGAAGCTGTTGTTTACAAGCTAATAACAACTCCAGTGTTACGCCATGCTGGCATATGACTCCCCCACCATAAACTCTCTTACTTTTACGTTGTTGTCGCCACATTCTCATCAAACCAACACTAAAACCCATAAGCCATATGAACCCGATACCATTAATTACTTGATTGCGCGCCTTCATCTTAGCCACCATGTCTAAGGAGCTTGGATCAAGGTTGGCTTGGTCACTTAATGAGGTGATTGTATTTAATCTCCAGCTTGTTTCAAGTTTATACCACGATTCAGCCACATTACTTAGTGCCTCGTTAATATATGGCTTATCAAACAAAAATGGGTCACTAAAGCTTTCAACATTGAAGGGTGTTGGAACAGGGATGGGCAAAATTAACTTCACCACAAGGATTAGCCATAGCCATGACATTACCGTAGGTGTAATCCACTTTCGCCCCCATCTACGTAAGAAGATTAAAAGCACCACGATGATGGATGCTGTTAGGGATATTTCAAATAGGTTAAAAAATATAATTTGCAAAACAGCTGACATAGAGCTATTCCTCCGAACTATTCTCCTTGAGCTTTAGCAAATCCGTTAAACGTTTGGCTTCACTGCTTGAAATTCCTTTGTCCTTTAAAAAACCGACGAGCATTGTACCAACATCGCCCTCATAATATAATTCTAAAAATTGTTCTCGTTCCTGCTTTAAATAATCCTCTTCTTGAATTAAAGGATAGTAGTGATAGATTCGACTATCCTTGATATCGACACTGTAACCAACCAATTGCTTATTTACGAGATTTCTGAGTAGCGTCTTAATGGTACGAAAATGCCATTTAGAGCTTTTAGATATTTCATCTACAATTTGTGCTGCTGTACATTGTTGCTTATTCCATATCACCTTCATTACTGCTAGCTCTGATGGTGGTATTCGATAGTCTTTATTCATAAGCTTCCCTCCACTATAGTTAATATAGCTTATCTAGGGAGGGAGCAACAGTGTAAAAAGGAGAATAACCATTTAAATAATGATTAAAAAGAGAATTATCATAATTGAGGGTGTACGGATATGCTGGAAATGCTGAAAACGCACCATTTACACCTGTCATCATATTTTGTAATCGCAAAACATCTAACATAGTTGAATTTGACGCTATTGACTCTGAGGCATTAGAACTTATAAAGTTTCTGGATAATATAGCTTTAGTTAACGCCTCATTTTTATTTTTTGCAACGGCTTGTACTGGAGCTTGAATCTCTGCTTTCTTAATTTTTTTTGTGGTTTCACCTTCTACTTGAGTACTCAATTTGCGATTAGAACTTGGTTGTGCATGAATCTGCGCCAACGTATTGCTAAAAGTAGGGCGCTCAGGAAGAGTTAGATAGTTGTTTTTATCCAGTTCATCTACTCCACTTAACTTCTGATTCCAATCCACATTCTCCTCACCAGTCAATCGCTTCTCCCATTGCATTATCCCAGCATTGCGGCGCTTCATATTCAATTGAACCTCATCTACATAACGATGAATACCTTGAGTTACTAGCCCTGTCATCTACTCCACCTCATTCATAAAATTTTAATTGGACTATAATAATAGTCCTTTTAAAAATAGCATTAACTGACTTTTGAGCTATTGTAATATTACACTATTAATTATTATCGGTAGAATAAAGATTATATTTATAGTCTATTTTAAAAAAAGTAAAAAGCAACCCTCTAATAAGGAAATCTCCTCATTTTAAGAGCTGCTTTACCTAGTGATAGCGATTTAATCAATCGTATCAATTTTCCAATCCCCTTGCTTATTTTTACTAATTGCATACATCATTTTGACATCTTCTAAAGTATTTGTTGCTTGATTCAATCGCTCTCCAACAAGAGTGATACGCAGTTGAATGTGATATTTAGTATTTCGTTCTATACTATCAATCCCTGTAAATTTATACTGAAATTGTTCTCCGTAATAATATTTCATGGCATCAGCTAGCTTTTCATTTACAAAGTCTGCTTGATAAAGCTTTTGATCGTGTGTGACTAACGCAGTTAAGTTGTTTTTTACTACGTTCAGCGCTTCACGTTCATTTACTTCTAATTGCTTCTCATAGGAATCGATGTCAAAAGCTATTTCCGCTTTAAAATCTTCATTGTTAGAAGTTTTGTATCTAGAATTAGTTCTGTCCATTTCGTCATTTTGCGTATGAACTGGAGCAACTCTTAAGTTTACTTCTCCTTCACACGCAGTGAGCAAAGAAATAAAGACTATCATCAAGAAGGTTACTCTCACTTTCAACACTTTCAGCATCTAATCTCACCTTTATTTAGCAATTTGTTAAATAGACGACTGAAAGTGAAAAAAAGTTTCCTAGTTCATATTTTTAGCTGACTCATTTACTCAAATATGCATATAAATCTCCTAACGTAATCACACCACGATCCCGAAGCTGTAATATTAACATCTTCCAAAGCTCTGCCGTCATTTTAGCATCCTCTAATGCATGATGACGCCTTGTAATCGTAATGTGATAGGCATCCAGCCATTCATCTAAGCTAGCAATGCTGTAATCGGGATTAAGCTTGCGTGCAATCATCATTGTATCTAATACCCGATGTCCTAAATGGGCTTTGGTTGTTTTCCATAGGGCAACATCTAGAAAGGCTTTATCATGCGCACTGCCATGTGCAATAAGCACACGATCATCCACAAACGCCATAAATTCTCTTAATGCCTCAAGTAAGCTTGGAGCCTCCCCTGCCAATTCTGCTGTAATCCCAGTCAATTCACTAATCCGTTCAGGAATCGTACAAGTAGGCTTAACTAAAGAATAAAATTGTTCATTACTTTCTAACTCCCCTTGCACCTTTACCGCACCAAAGGAAAGAATTTCATCCCCATAATGATAATGAAAACCTGTTGTTTCCAAATCAAATACAACCGTCTTCAGTTCTAACAGTGGGACATGTAACGTCTCTGGCTTTCGTTGACCCTTCGTCAAGGACCGAACAAAGGCAATTTGCTGAGCGCTAGGCGCTCCTAACATAGAAGCAATTTTTGGAGATAAACCTCCGCCTTTTAACGCCTCCCAAAACCCTCCATTCCCCTTCATTTGATCCTTCATAGCCATTTCCTTTCCGCATAGCGGTGCTGACGTTGTAGCGTGCGATACATTAACCGTACCGTTCCGAGTGCGTTACGTAGCTCTGAGCGTACTTCCTTTTGCTTAATTACAACTTGAGGTAAATAATTAGTCCCATCCAGTGAGCCATCAGCACGACGAATAGGTGAAATCGATCTAAGCTTTATTGCTGTGTCAAAGGCCTCACGGCACGATTCCAGCCAGCGAATCGGAACAGCTTCTAATTGATGGAGCTGCAATATTCTTTCCCATGTTGAGGAAGCATGTATGCCATATTGCAAACTTAAGTATCTGATTGCATTCACAAGCGGAATATATAACCCATATTTAAGATCAAAATCACCTGCATGATCTCCAACCGGCTCAGTAATGAGCTGCCCCAATACATTTAAGGCCGCTTTGTGTCTGAGTGTATTACGTAAAATTGCCGCAGACAAATCTTCCCCGTATTCGTCTCCTTGATCAATGACTTTCGCAAATGCCATGCTTAGCTTCGCCGCAAGCTCCTGACTCCCCGCAATATAACGCATATCGGCAGCAATCATTAAATATCTCACCTGCTCCCAGCCACGTAGCCCACTCCAATACCAGAGTTGCTTCTCCCAATCCTTTAAGCATTTTCTCCATATTGGATTAGAGACCATGACATTGCCGGGACAAGGTGGATATCCCGCTTCCGTTAAGATCTGTACTAATCTATCACCAAAGGCTTGAAAATAATCACGTACTTGGTCCTCTTCTTCCCCGTCCCCAATTACCAATCCATTGTCCTGATCACTCCACAAAGTCTGCTCTTCTCGCCCTGCGCTACCAAATGCGATAAAGGCATACGGTGCTGGCGGAGGGCCAAAGCCCTCCTGTACCATTTTTTCCTCGCATAACATGACAGCTCTTCGCATCACAGCATCATGCAGATCTGAGACATTTCGATTCCACCGTTGAATTGGTGTTTCTTTATATAACTCATACAATTTTTCTTGTTCTTCCATTCGGGCTATCCTCAGCATGGCGGGAGAAGTAGCCGAGGCAATAGAATGACTCATTACAGCACTCCCTTTCTCGCTAGGACCGTCACTTTTCCATGTCAGTCTATTATAGTTTATGCACCAACATCAGGATTTTTGTTACCACTGACGATTTGAGAATTAAGAAGGCTCATTTGCTCTGGATAGCCATACGTACCATGCTCACTAATGTCTAACCCCATCATTTCTTCCTCTTCAGTTACACGTAGACCCATAAAGTATTTCATCGCTAGTAAAATCCCATAAGATAAGACGAATACAAAAGCAAAGGTACCGATAACACCAAGTGCTTGCACACCAACTTGCTCAAAGCCACCGCCATAAAATAGCCCTGCTTTGCCTACTCCTGTTGTCTCAGCAAGCTCCGGTGTTGCAAATAGTCCTGTTGAAATCGCGCCCCATACCCCTGCAATCCCATGTACTGAAAATGCATAGATTGGATCATCAAGCCCTGCACGATCAAACCATCTTGAGGTGAAGAAGGTTAACACGCCTGCAACTGCACCAATGACAACTGCTGCCCAAGCTTCTACGAACGCACATGCTCCAGTAATCGCTACAAGTGCAGCAAGCACACCATTTAACATACTCGGAATGTCTGATTTCCCCATTACAGCCCAAGAGATTAACAATGCAGCAACCGCACCAGCAGCAGCAGCTAAGTTGGTCGTCATCAACACATATCCAAAAAATCCATCGCCAAGCGGTGTTAATGCACTACCTGGGTTAAAGCCAAACCAACCAATCCATAAAATGATAACCCCTAACACCGTTAATACTTGGTTGTGTCCTGGAATACTGTTTGGCTTGCCATCCTTGTTATATTTACCAAGACGTGGCTTTAACAATATAGTTGCTGCTAACGCCGCTGTTGCACCTGTTAAGTGAACAACTGTGGATCCAGCGTAATCTTGCATACCAAGGTTACCTAACCAACCACCACCCCATACCCAGTGAGCAACGATCGGATAAATTACGATAGTAAAAATAATTCCAAAAATAATATAAACACTTAGCTTTGCACGTTCTGCCATACCACCACAAGCAATTGCGAGTGAAACTGCCGCAAAAGCCATTTGAAACAAAAACATTAAAATTAAAGGTACAGACGTTTCGGCAAATACACTAAATGAACCAATATCCCCTGCCCCGCCAAACATAAAACCGGTTGTTCCCCAAAAGGAGTTTCCATCGCCAAATGCAAAACCAAAACCTAATGCCCACCACGCAATTACGGTAATTCCTAACGTCAATACTGTTTTACCTGCAACGTGTCCCGCATTTTTCATTCGTACTGTTCCTGCTTCTAATAAAGCAAAACCAGCTTGCATGAAGAAAACTAACATCGCTGCAAGGAAAACAAACAAAGAATTCAAGCCAACTTCTAATACCGTATTGTTAACTTCTCCTTCTGCTGCAAAAGCTGAAATTGGAAAAGCTAACATTGCTAAACCACCAAATAGACTTAAAAGCACCTTTTTTCTCATTTACCCCACTCCTTAATGTCATGTTTCCTTACACAATAAAATTTATAAGGTGATTATAAGACCAAAATATCCAATAACACAATAGGTTTTTGAAAAAAAATCGTAAATTTGCACTTTGTGTAACATTATATGTAACATATAGTCACACATTTTAGAAAGCCACTATTTTTTATAAAGTATGACGTTTGACTGTACAGTTATAATTACAGTATGATTAAGTACATAAATTAAATTTTTAAAAATAATTCTGGCTCTATCTAGAAATTAGTACTTGCCAACGTTAGAAGTGCTACGATCCAGAGCGTTCTTGCGATTGTTGTTAAAATCATATTCCTTTTATTGAAGTCTATTTATGGATGGAATTTGATTTTAAGAGACCATCTTCAGAATCGCCCTGTCTCTTCGTTAGTTTGGATTAGTGGTCAAGAACTAATTTCAAGATTGAGCCGTAATTCTATCCTAATATAGGATAAAATGAGGTGAACATATTGGAGTTATGAAATTGTATCGAATCGGAGAATTGTCAAAAGTTGCAGGAATTAGTCAGCGGACGATTGATTATTACACGAAATTAGGGCTAATTTCGCCAGAGAAGCGCACTCAAAAAAACTATCGTCTGTATCATTCTGAAACCTTAAAACGACTTAAACGTATTCATCAAATGAAGGCCCAAAAGTATACGTTAGAGGAAATTAAGGAAAAGCTACTTAAATGGAATCAAGTGAGCCCTGAGGAGCAAATCAATGAGAAATTAACCTCGCTTGAGCTTCACATGCAGCAATTAGAGAAGGAAGTGAAGGAACTGGAGCCTTTAATTTCTAATTTAAAGCCAAACCAAGCAAAACGCGCTTTTTCTCACCTGACACCACAAAGTGTTGCATGTATTGAGGCATTACAATTTTTATTAAATAATAGTAATCCGTTTAGCTAAAGCTAGGCTCAATAAATAATTAATGCCTGACAATTTTGAAGCATGAGGCTTCGGTGCAGAGAGTGGTTTCAACCGCTCGATTTTCTTGAATGAATATTTATTTGATGAAAATTCAACCTTAAAGGCGGACGCAAGCTTTTCCACCATCCTCTGCCCCTCCGCTTGTTATTGTTGATTTGTCAGTTATTAATCTAATATTGATCCAAAATAGCTTTAAAATTTCATACAAATTATGGGGGGATACCTAGATGTATATTAACTTAATGTATATTCCAATCATTTTAGCTTTTGGTTTATCCTTATGGGCTCAATTTAGAGTTAAAGGAACATTTAACAAATACTCTGAAGTACCTAACCAATATGGTCTTACAGGTTATGATGCAGCACGCCAAATGTTAGATGCCAACGGACTGTATGATGTGCCTATCGAGCCTATCCAAGGCAGCTTAACTGACCACTACGATCCGATCGCTCGTGTTGTCAGATTGTCTGAGCCAGTATATCATGAGCGTTCCGTGTCAGCGATTGCAGTTGCTTGTCACGAGGTAGGTCATGCAATTCAGCACAAGGAAGCCTATCCAATGCTTGTAGCACGTCATCGGATGTTCCCTGTTGTGAACTTCGCTTCAGGAATTGCACCATTTATGTTAATCTTAGGTTTTATTTTTAACTTTACAGGATTAATTGGACTAGGCATTTTATTTTTCTCCTGTGCTGTCTTGTTCCAGCTTGTCACATTGCCAGTAGAATTTGATGCAAGTAACCGCGCACGCCGTATTATGTTAAGCAACGGCTTGGCAACCAACCAAGATGAGCGTGGTGTAGGTAAGGTGTTAAATGCTGCTGCATTAACGTATGTTGCTGCCGCACTAGTGTCCTTACTTGAACTATTACGCTTGATCTTAATTTTTGTAAACAACAGGGATTAATCTAAATTTTTATAATTTAAACACAAAGAATCGATTCGTTATTGGATCGGTTCTTTTTTTATTTCTGACCTACAAAATGCTTGTATTATCTACGCTATATAGTAAAATAAAATAGAACAAATGTTCTTGTTTGATTTCTTAATTTGAGGGGGAAAACAAGTGATGGTTAAGATTGATATTATCGTTAAACCGCAGTTCACAGTCATTGGACAAATGGGTCAGGGACTTGCCAGTAACAGTGCTATTTGGATACCACCATTATGGCAAGAAGCCAACAGTCGATTTTCTGAAATAAGCCATCTTGCAAAAATGACTTCAGAAGGACTTATTGCTGGAATTTGGGGTGCGATGAGTGATGTGAATGAAAAGTTCGAAAGATGGGCTACTGAAGGTAAATATTTAGCAGGATGTGAGGTTTTAGATGATGCAGAGGCGCCTGATGGGTGGGTGAAATGGGTTATCCCTTCGTTTAAATACATTGTGGTCAAATGTAACCAAGCTTCCTATAAAGAAATCTTTAATCATATCCTCGAAGCCTATTTCCCTCATCACGAATATACATTAGCAGGAGCAGTACAAGAATTTTATCAACCTCAAGACCAAAATGGTGAGCTATCTTTATTATTCCCTATTGAGAAGTTATAACCTGTGTGCCCTGGATTATAAATAGACTGATTGTATACATTTATATTATAAAAAAGTGAGTACCCTAAAATAATGATTACTTAGGATACTCACTTTATATTATTAGTCTATTATAAATGGATAGGAGATTAAGCTTTAGATCAGAACTTGACAGCCAGCCCGAACTAGCGAAGAGACAGAGAGAATCTGGAGAAGCGGTAGCGGTTGTATTTAAAATCAGATTCTAACTATAAACTTCATATAATCTAGGGATCTGATTTTAACAACGATCGTATGAACTCTCTGTATCGTAGCTTCCACCTTCCAGGTGCTGTCAAGTACTGATAATAAACTGAACCTATTTAATTACAACGTACTCCAAGTTAACTAGCTTTGCATACGTAATAATTTGATCTGTTGTTAGGTTTAATGACACAACAGTGTGGTGACCACCACCGTTTTGAATCCAAGCCTGTACTCCGTCTTGGAAGTTTGGCTTCACTTTCCACATTACACGTGCTACAGGTAGCTTAGGTGCTGGGACAGTTGGTTCAAATGCTGAAACCTCGTTAATTAACAGCTTGAAATGTGTACCAAAGTCAGCCATAGAAACAACTACACCTTCACCTGCTTTACCATCAAACACAAGGCGAGCTGGGTCCTCACGATCGCCAATGCCTAATGGAGACACGATAATTTTAGGTTTATTGGCGGCTAATGTTGGGTCTACCTCTAACATATGTGATTGCAGGATCGCTTCTTGTCCAGCAGCTAGTTCATAAGTGTAATCCTCCATAAAACCTGTGTTTTGGTTATGACTCATTACCTTTAACAAGCGATCAAGCGCTGCTGTTTTCCAGTCGCCTTCACCTGCAAAGCCATACCCTTGTGCCATTAAGCGTTGCACTGCAAGACCTGGAAGCTGCTTCATGCCATGTAAGTCTTCAAAGTTGGAAGTGAAGGCATTGTAGCCTTTTTCATCCAAGAAACGCTTTATTGCAATTTCATAGCTTGCTTGGATTCTTACACTAGCTTCCCAAGCTTCTTTGGAATTAGTTCCATAATCAAACTCATAAGCTTCAGCATATTCTTTCATCAAATCATCAATTTCTTGCTCTGTCACTGCATTTACGTATTGAACAAGGTCACCGATGCCATAATAGTCTACCGTCCAACCCAATTGAATTTGCGCTTCAATTTTATCGCCATCTGTTACAGCAACATTACGCATGTTATCGCCAAAGCGAGCTACTTTAATGTTGAAGCTTTCATTATAAGCAACCGCTACGTCCATCCAATCTGCGATTTGCTGTTGTACCTCAGGACGTTCCCAATAGCCAACAACAATTTTATTTTGCTTGCCAAGACGAGCATTAATAAAGCCATATTCACGGTCGCCATGTGCCGCTTGGTTTAAGTTCATAAAGTCCATATCAATGGTGGACCAAGGAATACTTTCATTAAATTGTGTTGCTAAATGAAGTAATGGTTTTTGCAATAGCTTTGTACCACGAATCCACATTTTTGCAGGAGAGAACGTGTGCATCCAAGTTACTACACCTGCTACCTCATCACGATAGTTAATCTCCTTCATCATGCTCGTAATTTTATCAGCACTAATCGCTAAATCTTGCAATACTAACGGATAAGGTAATTTACCACTTTGGTTTAATGAATCTACCAATTTTTGTGCATTTGCTTTTACTTCTGCTAACGCTTCAGGACCATATAAATTTTGAGAACCTACAACAAACCAAAATTGTTTAGCTACTGCTGTCATAAACAATCATCCTCTTTTCCCTAATAAATTATTTTTTAATAATAATCATGGTTTGACAATCTATGAAGTAAGAGGCTACGTAGCAGAGAGTGGTTTCAACCGCTGTTAAGGTCCCATTTTCTTTTAAAACATATATTGAAATGATGAAATTGCGACCTTAAAGGCGGACGCTCTCGCTTTTCCACCATCTCCCTGCTCCTCCGCTAAGTTAGCTTATTGTCACTTCCTGATTTTCAAGTTGAATATTAATTATTTCTGACCGTAATAAGCATCTTTTCCATGCTTACGAAGATAGTGCTTATCCAAAATATTTTGTGGCAATTCCTTTGCAAAATGGTTTAATTCACGCGCATACAAATTCATTTTACAAACCTCTTCGAGTACAACACTGTTTACAACCGCGGATTTCACATCCTTCCCCCAAGTAAACGGTGCGTGACCATGCAATAACACGGCAGGAATCGCCATTACATCAAGTCCACGTTGCTGGAACGTTTCAATGATGACATTTCCAGTTTCCGCCTCATAACCACGATCAATTTCTTCTTGATTCAAAAAGCGTGCGCAAGGAACAGCACCATAAAAAGTGTCTGCATGGGTTGTGCCCATCACAGGTACATCAAGGCCAGCTTGCGCCCATATTGTTGCCCACGTGGAGTGAGTGTGAACAATGCCTCCAATCTCCGCATAATGCTTGTATAGCACAGCATGAGTTGGTGTATCTGACGAAGGTCTTAACTCCCCCTCTACCACGTTGCCGTCAAAATCAACAACAACCATATCGCTAGGTTTCATGGTATCATAGCTGACCCCACTTGGCTTAATTACAAACAACTCATGTTCACGATCAACCGCACTTGCATTTCCCCATGTGAACTTAACAAGCCCATGCTTCGGCAAATCTAGATTGGCTTGAAAAACTTCTTCTTTAAGCTGCTCTAGCATTTCTTATTCCCTCCCATTCTCTAGCAAATGATCTACAGCGGCTTGCTCAATCGCTAGACCACCTTGATAACGCTCCATAAATACTTCAAAGCCCTTCACATCAGTAGGGTCTGGTGAAATTTCTTGTCCTTCTACATCTTTAAACACTTTATGTTCAAGGAAATCCTCTAGCGTTTGGGATTGCTCCTTATTTTTCATAAACGATGCTAACAGCGCCATCCCCCACGCACCACCTTCACCTGCGGTAGACATGACAGAAATAGGAACATTTAAAGCAGCCGCAACAATTTTTTGTCCCACAATTGGAGTTTTGAACAAACCACCATGCGCCAAAATACTATCAATCGCCACATGCTCATTATGAGTTAAAATGTCCATACCTAGCTTTAGAGCACCAAATGCAGTAAATAAATGAGTTCGCATAAAATTAGCTAAATTGAAATTACTTTCAGGAGAACGAACAAATAACGGTCTACCTTGGTCAATACCTGTAATATTTTCACCAGATAAATAACCATAGCTAAGCAAGCCACCACCGTCAGGGTCACCCTCTAACGCTTTATTAAATAAGACGCTATACAATTTACCAGCATCTACTTCGTAGCCCATACTTTCAGCAAATTGACGGAACAAGCCGATCCAAGCATTTAAATCACTAGAGCAGTTATTGGCGTGAACCATCCCAACAGGATGTCCATTAGGCGTTGTCACCATATCAATTTCTGGGTACACCTTAGATAATTCCTTTTCTAACACGATCATGGCAAACACAGATGTCCCTACAGACACATTCCCTGTCCGTTTTTTCACACTATTTGTCGCGACCATACCTGTGCCTGCATCACCTTCTGGCGGACACAGCGGAATCCCGCCCTGCAAGTCTCCAGATGGGTCTAAAACGCGTGCGCCTGCTTCCGTTAATGCCCCTGCATCTTCACCCGCAAGATATACCTTTGGAAGAATACCTTGTAGACGCCATGGATAATTACGATCAGCGATCAGAGCTTCAAACTGCTCTACCATTCCTTGATGGTAGTTATGTGTACCTTCATCTATAGGAAAAACACCTGAAGCATCACCAATTCCGATTGCCTTATTGCCTGTTAACAACCAATGGATGTAACCTGCTAACGTTGTAACAAAATCAATCTGTGGCACATGCTCCTCTTGATTTAAAATTGCTTGATATAAATGAGCGATACTCCAGCGCTCCGGAATATTAAATTGAAATCTTTCTGTTAGCGCCTTTGCCGCCACACCTGTTGTTGCATTACGCCATGTGCGGAACGGGACAAGCAGCTTGCCTGTCTGGTCAAATGCCATATAACCATGCATCATTGCAGAAAAACCAATTGCGCCTACAGTTTGCAGAGTAAGGCCATATTTTTCACTAACCTCTTGCTTCATTTCACGGTACGCAGTTTGAAGTCCTGTAATAATGTCCTCCTGATTGTAGGTCCAATATCCATCCTTCAACAAATTTTCCCATTCATAGCTTCCTGATGCAATCGTCACAAATTGGTCATCCATCAGCACTGCTTTAATCCGAGTAGATCCAAATTCGATACCTAAGGCTGTTTCTCCCTTAGCTATCGCTTCCTTTAAGCCTACATGATTCATAATCATGTATGCCTCCTCTCTGTGCATAGTTTGTACATAAACGATACAGTAAAAAATGAGGGCGATACTAGTTAATCTTTTGTCCTTAATTATACAAACAATAAAAGAATACGCTTTCTTATGCTCAGCAATAGTATATTTTTTGTACGTACATTTGTCAATATAAAGTAGTAGTTATACATACATAAAACGAATTAAAAATATGTCTATGTGCAAAAATTAGTTTTATTATCAAAGGGCCCCAACGTTTTCATTGCTTGCAATTCATGTTAAGATATGTACGTACAAATTTTAAAGGAACAAGGATGAGAATGATGAATGACATGAAACCGAAATATCAAGTCATTATTGATGATATAAAAAGCAATATTTTATCAGGAACCTATAAAGTAGGTGAACAGATCCCCACGGAGTTAGCCCTACAAGAAAGCTATAATGTTAGTCGGCAAACGGTACGTAAGGCAATTTTGGAATTGTCTAACGAGGGATTCTTGCGAAGTGAAAAAGGCTCTGGTACTTATGTAAGCCATCAATATCGCTCTAAAGCAAATGGGGGCGGGAGCAAAAAAACGATTGGTGTCATTACCACCTATATTTCCGATTATATTTTCCCGTCGATTATTCGTGGGATTGAGGGGCGTTTAAACGAAGATAACTATTCATTACTGTTAGCTAGTACCAATAACGATATGGCTCAGGAAAAAAAAGCACTAGAGATGATGCTCTCTTATGGTGTGGATGGTTTAATTATTGAGCCTACAAAAAGTAATTTGTATAATCCCAACATTGCTTACTACTTGTCCTTTAAGGAGCAAGATGTTCCTTTTGTTATGATTAATGCTTACTACGAGGAGCTAGATGTTCCTTTCTTTTGCCTAGATGATGTGCAGTCTAGTTATTTAGCCACCAAAGAGCTGATTCGAAAAGGTCATACTCAAATCGGAATTATTGCTAAAATGGATGATATGCAAGGTAAATATCGTATGAAGGGTTACATTAAAGCGCTTGGCGAGGCAAAATTACGTTTTCTACCAGAGCATGTGCTTTCTTTTGACACTGCCTCTAAGCTGGATTTGTCTAAAAATTTAGAAATCTTCTTAAGTGATCAGCGTGATGAGCTAACTGCTCTTGTCTGCTATAACGATGAGGTGGGGTTAGAAGTCGTAAATGTATGTAGGAGCCTCAACATTTCCATTCCAGATGAGCTGTCCATTATCGGTCAAGACAATTCCTACATTGCTAAAAATGCAAGCACCAAGCTAACGACCTTAACCCATCCGCAGGAGCAGATGGGTCGTGATGCCGCAGACTGGATTATTAAAAGCCTTCAAGGCAAAAAAGACTTGCCTAATCAAACCTATTATCAGCCTATGCTCATTGCAGGGGAAACGGTAAAGGAAATTGAAGTTGAGTAGTAGTATTTAAAGAATTATAAGGAAAACTCCAATTGAAAATCTCTTGGGTCACTCTCATATAGTTCTTTTTTTATTTCTATCGCCTCTTTACAACCAATCGCAAAATAAAATGCAATTGTTTCTTCAGCAGAACCAGCACAAATATATATTTTATCTGCTTTCCATTCTCTGGCTACTTCTGCAATTTTTAAGAACAATTTTTTTCCTATTCCTTTATTTCTATGCTCTAATGATATAAATAACTGGTCTAATAAAACGTAGTTATACTTTTCACCAAAGAACTCACGGTTTATTGTTGCGAATCCTATTAATTTGTTGCTTTCATCAAAAGCGCCTATAGCTTCGCCATCACTCAAAACAGTTGCTTTCAAATTATTAAAATGGTGTTTGTAACCATTAGCCCAATCAGAATCTTGATAATTTATGTCCACTAACTTGCGTTTTCCATCTACTTCTCTCCATGCTCTTTTTATAAATTGCGATGGATTCATATCATTTATTAGTTCACAATCTTCAACCATTAACTTCCTATACATTACTTTGGACATCAGTTACCTCCATGATAGATAAATATGTTTCATCCCTTAAATTAGTAGTTGACAACCAACCCACATTAGCGAAGAGACAGAGGGATTCTGGAGAAGTGAAACGTTCGTCTTTAAAACCAGCTTCTTACCCCTAACTTACAATTAAAAGAAGCTGGTTTTAACAACGATCGAAAGAACCCTCTATCTCGTAGCTTCCACCCCCTATTGCCAACTACTACATCAATCGAATGTATTTTGCACATAAAAAAAACGTACACCATATAAGGTGATGAGGCTAGCTCTACATGGTGTACGTTTTTTTTATTTTATATGTTTCATCCCTTAAATTAGTAGTTGACAATCAGCCCACACTAGCGAAGGAACAGAGGGATTCTGGAGAAGTGGAACGTTCGTATTTAAAACCAGCCTCTTACCCCTAACTTACAATCAAAAGAAGCTGGTTCTAACAACGATCGAAAGAACCCTCTATCTCGTAGCTTCCACCCCCTATTGCCAACTACTACATCAATCGAATTGTATTTTGCACATAAAAAAAACGTACACCATATAAGGAGATGAGGCTAGCTCTACATGTGTACGTTTTTTTATTTTATATGTTTCATCCCTTAAATTAGTAGTTGACAACCAACCCACATTAGCGGAGGGACAGAGGGATTCTGGAGAAGTGAAACGTTCGTCTTTAAAACCAGCTTCTAACTTCTACCTTATACTAAAAGGAAGCTGGTTTTAACAACGATCGAAAGAACCCTCTGTCTCGCAGCTTCCACCCTTCATTGTCAGCTACTAATTTAAAACCTCCCAGCAATTCGCTTACTAAACAATCCATAAATAAGGAATCCACCAGCCAACCCACCTAAATGCGCCATCCAGTTTACATTTGGCATAATAAATGAAAAAACAATACCAAAGATCAAAAGGCTGTATAATGTCTTGCGTGAGGTTTCATCCATTTTCATCCCCTGGAATAAGGCGATAAATAAAAACGCGCCATAAACCCCAAATACTGCGCCTGAAGCCCCAGTAGACAACGCAGCTCTGTCTAATGTTTGATAATACATTAAGGTGATTATATTCCCCACCACACCACTACCTAAATAAAGCAACAAATATCTAAAGCTTCCCATTAATCGCTCTAATGGTGGGGCAAAAACTAAGATCGAAAAGCTATTTGAAAATAAATGCTGAAATCCTTGGTGCAAAAATATTGCTGAGATCAAACGCCACCATTCCTGATCTGCTGGGGGAATATTCGTCAGCGCACCATATTGCAGCAATACGTATGGATCAGTTGATCCACCTTTCATCGTCAAAAAAATAAACGCCAACACATTGGCAAGTAACAATATACATGTAATTGGGTAATATTTGATATAGCTTTTCCAATTTTCGTACCGAATAAAAATCATGTAATCTATCCTTTCTGTAAGTCAATCATTGGACAAGTCCATTTTAAAAAGCTTATAATTAAAATTGTATCAAATTTATTATACAACGCTTAGGAGGAGAATAAAAATGACACAAGCTCGAGCAACATTTAAGGGAAATCCGATTACACTTATTGGACCAGAATTAAAGGTTGGGGATACAGCACCAGATTTCAAGCTTAACAAAGACCTCGTAACTGAAGTTTCCCTGAAAGACTATGAAGGAAAAATCAAATTAATCAGTGTCGTGCCTTCTCTCGATACAGGCGTATGCGATGCTCAAACACGTCGTTTCAATCAAGCAGCAGCTGATCTTGGTGAGGAAGTTGTTATCCTAACCGTTAGTGTTGACTTGCCATTCGCTCAAGCTCGTTGGTGTGGCGCAGCAGGTATTGAATCTGTGATCACACTTTCTGATTATAAAGATAATGAATTTGGCAAAGCCTATGGTGTACTAATTGATGAATTCAAGTTAGACCATAGAGCTGTTTTTGTTATCGACCAACATAACAAAATTCAATATGTAGAATACTTAAAGGAAATGGCTGACCATCCTAATTATGATGAGCCAATTCATGTGGTTAAAAAGCTGTTAGCTTAAACTTAATTACTCAAAAACCAAAACCAAGCAGCCCTAAATAATCATTAAAGAAATTTAAATTTAAGATCAAAGACGAAAGCGAGTAGAGAACAAATCCCTACTCGCTTTGTTTATAACAATGATCACTTAAGACACTTTGTAGGATGAAAACTTCTTATCTAAAACTCTAAATAAGTGTAAAATAACGCGGTAATTTGAACCCATATCACCAAAAGAACCTCGGGTTGCTGAATAAATATCAATGGCAGTGCGTGTTGGACCTGTCGAAATGATAGATACGGTAACATCCATCGTTCTTCCTAACTTCGTTTTTTTCTCTAAAATAATTTCCCCCACAGACTCAACCTCATGTGTAACCTTATAGCCTGGGATTTTTTTCAAAACAGAAGTAACTTCCTCCCACATTCGATCTCTACTCATTTGATAATATCTTGTTTTTAATTCTGGAACCTTAGCGCGGTCGCTTGTTCCCTCCTGACTCCGAATAATGCCAGTTAATACTCTCTTAAATGACAACCCGTTCTTCCTCCTTCGTCACCTTACACTAATTTGAAGAATATATTTTATAATTATATAGTCTACCATTATCTTCAAACAAACAAAAGCAAAACACTAGTTACCATTTAAAATATAAAAAACAACACCCCATACGCCCATCACTTGAGCCCACAAAGTGTTGCTTTTAATTACATAATAGGACCCGCCTATGCCGTCCAGTTATATTATCTCGAACCTGCATAGCAGGTGGGTGACCGCGGCAACAAGCTTCGAAGTCCCCTCATCATATAGATAGGGCCTTTCGTCATTTATTGCAATATAAGTCTCCCGAGATAAAGTCATTGGTTCAAAATAACATAAAACCGAAACGTACATCGCAGGACGTAAATCTATTATAGAACTTTGTTAACTAAATGTAAACTTACTTGTTTTCTTCAATATCCGAATTTTCTGTTTCATTAGTCTCTGCTTTTTCTTCCTCAGCTTCACGCATTTTTTGGACCTTTTCTTGTAGCTTGTTATGGCCAAGATAAAAATTATAAAAAGCAACAAATGCGGTTAAGCTTACAAATCCAAACAAAATCAACCATGGAAAGCGATAGGTTAGAAAACCTAACAGCACTGTACATAACACCGTGGAAAGTACGCGAAATGGATTAATAATCGTTAACAAAATTGAATTTTTAAGTAAAATAGATACTTTTAAATGGTAATGCGCTACCAAACCAAAAAAGTTAAATAAGGACACAAATAATACAATTAAAAAAACGAGCATAATCATACCAAGAAGCTGTAAATTTTTAAATTGATTCATATATACACGATAATCAATAATCATGATTACGATTAGCAATGTATAAAAAATACCGCCTAAAAAGCTTTGCTTATAGTTTTCCTTGTACCCTTTAAAATAAGTTTTGGTAACACCAACATCCCCTTCACCCATCACCCATTTCCGAGTAACTGAAAACAAAGCAGCGGTAGCTGGGAATAGTGTAAACGGTGCCAAAATTGCCATAAAAAATAAAGTTTGGCTGCCTAAAATCTCTTTATCCGCAGTTGGAGCAAACAACCATGTTATCGGGAAAAATAAAAACGGAGATGAACAAATAAGCCAAAGTAGGTTACTGCCCGATATTCTCATAATCCATTCGGTGATTTTATAAAATCCACCCATCATTCCTTTAGGTTCCAAGTACAATTTCTCCCCTCACAGATATTTATATATCTCTACTATACTACTATACATGAATCAACAATCATCCACCAACTATTTTAGTCATTTTTTTACTAAAATGATGCTAATTAAATCATAAGAAAGAAGACACAAGCACCTCTACTTGCGTCTTCTTTCTATCGTTATTTAAAGCTCAAGCTTACAATGTAAGTTTAAGCTTCTATGCACAATTACTTAGGTGTATTTTCTGAACGTTTTTGTGGTCTACGTTCTCCACCATTACTATTTCCGCTTGTACGAGGCTTACGATCAGATGAGCGATATTCACGTCCACCCTCACGATTATCACGGTTATCACGTCCGCCTTCACGATTATCGCGATTGTATCCGCCTTTACCACTACCATAACCACCACGGCTTCCACCTTCACGATTGTCACGACGGTAGCTACCTCCACGGTTATTACCATAGCCACTTGGCTTACGTCCGCTGGAGCGGATATCTGGGTTACGACGTTTCACACGAATTGGCTCTTCTGGTGTTAGCTCGATATTTGCCTTTTCGTTTTTATCACCTGTAATTAGCTTAAATGCAGCTGCAAGTAAATTAACAGAATCATATTGCTCAAGGAGCTGAATCGCCATACCTTTGTATTCACCAAGCTCACCAACTTCAACAAGCTCAAGAATACGTTCTGCCGTAATACGTTGCTTCCCTTCAATCGCTTCCGCAATACTAGGAAGTGGTTTACGCGTAATTTTGTGACGGGTAATTCTTTCGATAAAGTGTAAATGATCAATTTCTCTTGGAGTAACAAAGGACCAAGCTGCTCCTTCTTTACCTGCACGACCTGTACGGCCGATACGGTGTACATAACTCTCAGGATCTTGTGGCAAGTCAAAGTTAACAACATGCGTTACACCTGATACGTCTAGACCACGCGCAGCCACGTCTGTAGCTACCAAAACATCAATGCTGCCATCACGGAATTTACGCATTACGTTATCACGTTGATTTTGAGACAAGTCACCATGCAAGCCATCTGCGGAGTAACCACGTTTTTGTAATGCCTCTGCTAGCTCATCCACACGACGTTTTGTGCGACCAAAAACAATCGCTAGATCTGGTGATTCCATATCAAGCAAACGAGATAACGCATCAAATTTTTGACGTTCATGTACTTCAATGTATGCCTGGTCAATCAGTGGTGCACTGACTTGTTTAGGAATAACGGAGACATGCTCTGGGTTTTTCAAAAATTGGTCTGCCAATTTTCGAATGTTTGCTGGCATCGTTGCGGAGAATAACATCGTTTGACGTTCTTCAGGAACTTGCTTCAAGATGGACTGAATATCTTCCATGAAGCCCATATCCAACATTTCATCTGCTTCATCTAAGACAACAGTTTGTACATCTTCTAGTTTAATCGTTTTACGATTAATATGGTCAAGCAAGCGTCCTGGTGTACCGATAATGATCTGAGGTTTCTTCTTCAAAGCACGAATCTGACGGACGATATCTTGTCCACCATAAATCGGAAGCGAACGAATTCCTTTGAAGCGAGAAAGCTTTCCAATCTCTTCAGCGACCTGAATCGCTAGCTCACGTGTTGGTGTCATAATTAAAGCAACAATCTTATCTTCCTCTTTTGCAATTTTGTTAATCAGAGGTAGACCAAATGCTGCAGTTTTACCTGTACCAGTCTGAGCTTGTCCGATCAAATCATGTCCCTTCATCGCAAACGGGATTGATTTCGCCTGGATTGGAGTTGCCTCCTCAAATCCTAGCTCTGTAACTGCTTGTAGCACCTTTGGCTCTAGGCCGAATTCTGCAAATGTGTTCAAATTTTTCATACTCCTTCTATCGTAGTGGACATTCCACTTTCTTGAATGTATTCTTAAGTAGCGCTTGGAATGTTTATAGACTATCCAAATAGCCTATAAAGTTTACATAGGGCATTTGATTTCCTTTATCAAATTCCAATATTTCATTCCGCTGTAATTAGCGGTACTATATTTTGTCAAAATTTCACGTACTCAAGAATATCTAAAACATTATAGCACATAACAATCAAGGAACACCAGCAAACATAAGCGTCTACTTTTAAATTTTTCTGTGAGGTGAATCACAATTGATCAAAGAAATTAGGAAAATCATTACGATAATTTTAGGGGCAGCATTTATAGCTGCAGGCTTTAACTTATTTTTAGTTCCGCATCATTTGCTTAGTGGTGGGGTTTCCGGTTTATCGATGTTAACCAATTATTTTACTCCCATTGATTTAAGCTTATTATATTTGCTATATAATGTTCCGTTGTTGATTGCAGGTATTATTTTTCTTGGCAAAAGATTTATTGGACTAACCATTTTATCTGTCGCGACCGTAACTTGGTTCATTGCGATCATTCCTACTCCTGACAACTTATTAACGAACGATACCTTTTTGTCAGCTGTATTTGGTGGAGTCCTGGTAGGACTTGGGGCAGGAATTTCATTTCGAGTGGGTGGATCTACAGGGGGCTTCGATATTATTGGCTCCATTATTACAAGATATCGTGATTTCCCAATAGGCAATGTGCTGGTTGCATTAAATGCGTCTGTCATTTTGGCAGCGGGGTATCTTGAAGGAAACTGGAATACAGCATTAGCCTCTATGGTATCCATTTATTTAACGGGAAAGGTCATCGATCTCATCCACATCAGTCATATTAAAATCACGGTGTTTATTGTGACAGACCAGACTGAGGAAATGTTATCACACCTGTTAAAAATTCCACGTGGTGTTACTCTAATTAAAACAGAGGGTGCTTTTTCCCATAAGGAAAAGGATATGCTTATGACAGTAACGACCCGATATGAATTAGCAGAGTTAAAAGAAATCATCACTAAAAGTGATCCAAAGGCTTTTGTTAACATTGTGGAAACCGTGGGAATTATGGGTTCTTTCCGAAAAGGATAAATAATACATTTTTTACATTGTATAAATCAGTGAAACAACCATTTCAATTTACATTTCATATGTTATAATAGCCTTATGCAATTTATGCTTTACCCTACTCATCAGCTATCTCTCTGCAAGAATGATTCTAGATGTGAATGATTCTAAGGTGGAAAGGGTGGTTTATATGGAGGTAGAGACTGTTAAACTGCACCAAATTGTCATGAAATGGTTCCCTGATATGTTACCCTTCTTGAACGAAGATGAGCTAAACTCCAAAATCATCTTGCGTGATGGTCTTACGATTTTAGAACCAGATGACGCACTTGAAATTATTCATTTTAGTATTTGCAGACATCAAAGCAGTAGCTTTTTACATTAATACGAAGAACAAATGTTTTTGCTTTAAAGCCGCTTCCTTTATTTCTTGAAGGGGGCGGCTGTTTATATGGATAAGAAATGGAGCGTTTTACAATGAGGCAAACTTATACGTTAAAGCAAAAGTACATACAATTTCTACATATTATGATTCCGATCTTTATTACACAAACAGCGCTTTCGTTAATGGCTTTTATTGATACCAGTATGTCAGGTCATGTCAGTAAAGAGGATATGGCTGGGGCGGCAATTGGATCTAGCTTGTGGTTACCAATACAAACTGGCATCAGTGGAATTTTAATGGGAATTACCCCAATCGTTGCAGGTTATATTGGCGCGAAGCAAAGGGAAAAAGTTGGTTATTCTGTTTTTCAGGCTTTATGGTTAGCGGTTGGAGTAAGCTTAAGCGTATTACTCGTTGGAATATTTACAGTAAGTCCCATCCTAAATTATATGGGATTAGATCCAAAGGTACATCATATCGCTTATTATTTTTTAACTGCACTTGCTTTTGGTATATTTCCTTTGTTTGGTTACACTGTACTCCGCTCCTTTATTGATGCACTTGGGCAAACGAAGATTTCTATGGCGATCACTTTATTAACTTTACCACTAAATGTTGGCGCAGGTTACGTCTTGATTTTTGGACATTTAGGTTTCCCTAGGTTAGGTGGGATTGGATCTGGCGTAGCAACCGCATTTACCTACTGGTGTATTTTCATCATTGCAATTGTTATCGTCCATAAGCATCCTGCTTGCTCAAGCTACGGTGTATTTCATAAATTTTATAAGCTGTCACTGACAAAATGTAAAGAAATTATGAAAATAGGCGTGCCTATGGGCTTTGCCATCTTTTTTGAAACAGCAATCTTTGCCGCGATCACGTTACTTATGAGTCAATTTGATACTGCAACGATCGCAGCCAATCAAGCCGCCAACAATTTTTCTGGTACATTATATATGTTCCCGCTAAGTATTTGTCTCAGCTTAACGATTTTGGTTGGATATGAGGTAGGCGCATCACGTCATAAAGATGCGAAGCAATATGCTAAATTAGGTATATTTACAGCTATTGGATTCTCACTCGTCGCTGCACTTATTTTACTTACTTTTAATTATGAGGTTGCTTCGATCTATTCCACAGAGCTTGATGTGATCGACCTCATTCAACACTTTTTAATTTATGCGATCTTTTTTCAAATTTCAGATGCCATCGCAACCCCAACACAAGGTGTGCTGCGTGGTTATCAAGATGTCAACAGCACGTTTTGGATTACATTAGTAGCGTATTGGATTATTGGATTACCTCTAGGTTATGTATTAGCAAACTATACGTCAAATGGCCCTTACGGTTACTGGATTGGCCTCATTACAGGTCTAGCAATCGCCGCAGTTTTCCTATTATATCGTTTGAAGAAAATTCAACGTAGAACCGAAACAGAGAATGCTCCTTCTTAACTTTTAACAAAATAAAAATCAACAAAAAACAGGCATTCACAGTACTGCATACCCTAATTGTTATACACTAACAACAAATGGGATTCAGTTCAAAAGTGACTGCCTGTTTTATTTTTAATCTAGTAATACGCTTAGAAATGAATCATTATTGAGAAAGACGTGAAGCCAATTCGTATAGCTCTACATCAAATTCTTTTTTCGTAGATACCACTTTTTCGATATCCGTCAAAATCATTTGTCCGCCAATCATACCACAAGCTTTATTAGACTCGCCTGCAATTAAGCTACGTACAGCAAAATCTCCTAGACGGCTTGCTAAGTTACGATCAAATGGAGTTGGTGATCCACCACGTTGAATATGTCCTAATACAGTCGCACGCGGCTCCAAGGATGGTTGACGGGATTTAATCGCCTTAACCACCTCTTCCCCTGAGCATACACCTTCTGCAACAATAACAATGCTATGTCGTTTACCTTTATCAAAGTTTTGTCTCATCCGATCAGCTACCTCATTTAAATCATAAGGCATCTCAGGTACAAGAATCGTTTCAGCGCCAGAAGCAAGTCCAGCATGTAAAGCAATATCTCCTGCATGACGACCCATAACTTCAACTACAGAAGCACGCTCATGTGATGACATTGTATCACGTAGCTTATTGACTGCATCTACTACGATGCTAACCGCAGTATCGAAACCAATTGTATAATCTGTACATGAAATATCATTATCAATTGTACCTGGAAGACCCATCGTTTTAATTCCTAGCTTACTTAGCTTTTCTGCACCATGATATGAACCGTCCCCACCAATAACAACTAAACCGTCAATCCCACGATCACGTAAAATTTGTGCACCTTTAGCTTGTCCTTCTGGTGTTTTGAATTCAAGGCAACGCGCAGATTGAAGAATTGTACCTCCACGTTGGATAATGTCACCCACGCTACGAATGTCCATAGAGAAAATATCTTCATTAAGCAAGCCTTGATATCCACGTTGAATACCAAAAACTTCTAAGCCATAATATAATCCGCTACGCACTACAGCACGTACAGCTGCGTTCATCCCTTGAGAATCTCCACCGCTTGTAAGTACTGCGATTTTTTTAATTTGTGACATATGAATTCCTCCTAAAATTTAAGCTGTAACCTTTAAAACCTATAGCATTTATATATGTTTGCGAATCCAACGACTGTTAACGAAAAAAAACAAACGCATAAGCGGACTTTTTCTCATTAACTTTCTTGAGGCGTCGCGTATTTCTTTTTGTTGACTTACCTTTGGATCTGATAGATATAGAGCAACAAGGCCCTCTATAATCATGACATGAAATGACGAGGCTGGTAAAGCAACAACATCACGTCTAGCGTTTTCAATGATCATCGTAATTCGTTGTATCATCAATTCTCGTGAATCGTAATAACTACAAAAATTGAGGTCGCCGCCAATCTCATCTTCCTCTTGATCAATTAAATAATCAAGCATAATATGTAATCCACATACATGAGGAAAATAACTATCAAATATTTTTTTAGCGTCTGTGTCAAGTAATGTCTTACTGCTCGCAGCTAAAAACAACATAAAGACACCTAATGTCGAACCTGTCGCTGCTGCAAACTCATTCCATTGTAAATGAGGTGTACGGTATTTATTATCTTCCCACCATTTCAACAGAGCAGCTTCACGTTCATTAGGATGAATGTGCTTATACACTTGAAGATCGCTATATAGCGATACTAATTCAACAATATAAGGCTTAACTGTCTCATAGCTAGGTAGCTCAGCAATTTTTAGCCGACAAGCTTCAACTAAAGATAGCAAATAAGCCCCATCTTCTTTTTCCTCACGTAAAGCATAATAATCTTGTGGCTCTCTGTTAGGGTCTACCGCATCTAGCATACTTTGATGTAATAATCGAAAATCATCAGGGTCCATTGAAGTACTGCGATCACATAAATTGTCTAAGTAATCACTAATGCTTTGAAAAGCAACGATTAAAGGAATCAAAACATGACGTTTCGCCAAATTTGCGGCTGCATACACACTGCCTCCTTGGCAATGAAACTCCTTAGTAGCAATGCTAGCTAACGCTTGCTTTCTTAATTCGGGATCAGGAATTTGTGCAGCATTATGCTTCCAGTAATCTAGTTCCTTGCGAACATCCGGTAAAATAAACTTGTACACCCGACTCATCAGCCGAAAAGGTTCACGAGGTATTTTATTGTGGCTTTGCTCAAATTCAAACACTAGGGCACGCCTCCAAGGTGTAGTTAACAATATAATCTAAATGTCCATAAACAGACATCAGCGCTTATATTATAATATGATCTAACTTTTTGCACAAATAAACTAAATCACAACTCCATTATACGCTTTAATTTTGCTAAATTCAGGAGGGTATCCATATGTAACTGCATTGATAATTTCATTTTTTCGGGACGCTGCTTCCTCCAGAGGAAGATCAACGATAATATCTTCTACATCATGAGGTCCAATCCGCCAATGTCCTAACGCAGCGCCTTGAAACTGCCCATCAATCAATAAATATTGTAATACTTCTTTCCCGCTATACCGTTTCTTTAATTGTGATAAATGAGCTCGAACTAAAAAGTCAGACTTGTCCAGCATAATTACACTGTGAAGTGGCGATTGCGCAATGTCCTTACTAGATCGTTCAAAATCCGTGGCGCACATCCACCCTTCTCCTATTCCCTCTACCTCGGTTGCCATAAGCTTTCCCGTCTGAAGTGCACTGTCAACGACTATCTTTATCGTTTTAGCTGTAAACCCACTCCAGCTTTTAAATTGCTCCATATCCGTAAAAACCATCACTTCAACAAAGCGGAGTAAAACCTCTTCGATCGCTTTAAGACGACTTATCTCATCTGTTGGAATTTCAAACCATTGCTCAGTGAAATCAAGCCATCCCGTTTCCCATTCACTGTCAACCTGTTCTTCCACAAGTAAAAAGGCTTGTTGTAAAGTCTGTAGTGCTGCACCAATTTCTTTTGCCGTATAAGGTAATATTTCCTTTAACTGATCCTTAGTCAAGCCTCCAGACTGTTTAACAGCTTTATACACTTGCTCGTGAACCTGACTCATCTGTGCTGGCACTTTTCGAAATGCAGTGGCATACAACTGTAAATCATCCTCCGTTACGTAGGCCACTCGTCCATCTTGAAATCTTGACTTTACAATCACATGCTTCTCACGCAAATAGAAAGCGATATTGGAATCATTAAAAACTGTACGATGCACGAGGGAAGGTGGCTCACCAGGTCGGCCAAAAAAAACGGGTGCAACAGGCTGAAGTGATTTAAACATAGAGAGATAAGCTTCCTCGTTAGTAACCTCTGTTAAAGGGTGTAACAGTCCTTGGCGAGCCATTCTTAGTCTTATAACCTGATCGATTGTCCAGTTCATTCCTTATCCCCTTCTTCTACGGCGTGTTATGATAACAAAATCACATATATCTCAAAAAAAGACACAGCCTCCTGGCTGTGTCTTTCATATCATGCTTAGAACCAAATTTTATAAGTCATCCTTAGTCAGGAAATAATCTTATAATTTGATTACGTTAGCAGCTTGTTGACCACGGTTACCTTCAGTAATTTCGAATTCTACGGCTTGACCTTCGTCTAATGTCTTGAAGCCTTCGTCTTGAATAGCTGAGAAGTGTACAAATACATCTTCGCCGCCTTCAACTTGAATAAAACCGTAACCTTTTTCTGCGTTAAACCATTTAACTGTACCTTTCAAATGAACAACCTCCTAAAAATAATCACCATCATTGGTGAATAACCATATTATACTCTATGACTTTGGACAATGCAATGTGACATTTTTCTCTCTTTTTATTTTTAATCAGTTCCATAGACCTGAACTTTTAATGGACAAACCTAAGGTTTTATTTGCTTTCCCGTCATGGCTAAGGTATCATTTCTTAAGATTGTACTCTTAAAAAAGACAACACAATATAATGAAGAAGGTTGGCGTACGCGATGATGAAAAAACATCAAATATATAAAAAAGATAAGTGGAATATGATGACAGTAGAGGTTCAGGGCAGATACATCGTATTAAGAGAAATTTCTGAACAATGGGGCGAGGAAACCCACAATTTCCTAAGCCGCCCTGCCATGATGGAATGGGCTAAAAATCGTTTCCCTAAAGAACATTACATAGAACGTGAAGCAGAATGGGAAGAAATTATGGAAGCCTTTAAAAATATTTAAGAGGTGAAATATGGACAGCTCTAATCTTGTAATATTTACAATTTCCTCTTTTGCATTAGGGGCTATATTGCTGATGACTAAAAATAGCGTTCACCCTAAATTTAAAAGAGGACTAGCAACTGCGGCAGTATTTATGATTGCCGCTGCATTTATTATGGTTATATATACACTATTCACCTTGTAAAACAAAACGAGAAGAAACTTTTACCTCTACAGAAATATTATGTACAATAAAAGGACAAACTAGGGCTAATTTAGCTAAAAGGAGCTCCTAGTAATGAATAACGTAGCTATTATAGCTTTAATGCTTAGTTGCAGTGTGCTAACATCTTCGATGCCTAGTCTACCTACAGCAATGACATCTAGCGCTACAATGTCTCAAAATAAGCTACCTAAACAAAGGAGGACGACAATGAGTACTTTAAAACGTTCTGAGGTTAAACAAGAGAACACATGGAAACTAGAGGATCTATTTGAAAATCAACAAGCTTGGGATCAAAGCTACAACGAATTAAAAAAAGCTTACTCTGATGCTTCTAAGTATGAGGGAAAACTAAACAATGCTGGAAATTTAAAAGCAGTATTTGAATTAGAGGATGAGTTATCACTACAAATTGAGCGCTTATATGTGTATGCTCACCTTCATCATGACGAGGACACAACCAACCCTACATATCAGGCACTCGTAGAAAAAGCGAAAAAATTAAGCGTGGAAATTAGCGAAGCATTATCCTTTATTACACCAGAAATTTTATCCTTGCCCGAAAATGAGCTAGACGCCTTTATTCAAAATCCAGAGTTAGCAGATTATAAATTTACATTAGAAGAAATTAAACGTGAAAAGGCTCACATCTTAACCAAAACAGAAGAAGCCTTGCTTGCACAGGTTGGCAACTTATCTCAAGCACCTCAAAGCATTTTTGGCATGATTAACAATGCGGATCTCAAATTCCCTAAAATCAAAGATGAAAATGGCAAAGAGGTTGAATTGACTCATGGTAGCTACATTCAATTTTTAGAGAGCCCTCATCGTGAAGTACGTGAGCGCGCGTTTAAAGCTGTATATGCAACGTATGCGAAGCAAAAAAATACAATTGCAGCAACGTTAAGTGCAAATGTAAATAAAAATATGTTTTATTCTAAAGTACGCAAGTACCCTTCTGTCTTAGAAATGTCCCTTTACGGTGACAATATTTCTAAAGAGGTATATACCAACCTCATTGACACGATTCATGAAAGCCTGCCATTGATGCACCGTTACATGAAATTGCGCAAGAAGCTACTTGGTGTGGATGAATTGCACATGTATGACTTGTTTGCGCCATTAGTTGAGGAATATAAATGGGATATTACTTATGAAGAAGCTAAAGGCATGATTGAAGAAGGCTTAAAGCCATTAGGTGAAAACTATTTGAAGGTGCTTCGTGATGGATTTAATAAGCGCTGGATTGACGTATATGAAAATGAAGGGAAACGTACTGGGGCTTATAGCTGGGGCGCGTATGGCACACACCCTTATGTTTTGCTTAATCACAAGAATAACTTAAATAGCATGTTTACACTTGCCCACGAAATGGGTCATGCGCTTCACTCCTATTTCTCTGATGAAAATTTAAAGTATCGTGATGCACAATATACGATTTTCTTAGCGGAAGTAGCTTCGACAACCAATGAAGCCTTGCTCATGGATTATTTGCTCAAAAAATCAACGGATCCGAAGCAAAAAATGTATTTGTTAACGTATTATGCTGATCAATTCCGGACTACGATTTTCCGTCAAACGATGTTTGCAGAATTTGAAAAGCTGATTCATGAGCGTGCAGAATCGGGTGAATCCTTAACACCACAAGCATTATCTTCAATCTACTATGACCTTAATGTGAAGTACTATGGTTCAGACATGGTTGTAGATCAGGACATCGAAATGGAATGGGCACGTATCCCTCATTTCTACACCAGCTTTTACGTATACAAATATGCAACTGGCTTCTCAGCAGCAACTAGCTTCTCGAAGCAAATCTTAGAAGAAGGCACACCAGCTGTTGATCGTTATTTAGGCTTCCTAAAGAGTGGTGGCAGTGACTTCTCTATCAACATTTTGAAAAAAGCAGGCGTAGACATGTCCTCTCCTGAGCCAATTCGTGAAGCAATGAGTGTGTTTGAAGAGTTGCTAGATCAAATGGAGCAATTAAGCAAGTAATGAAACAACCAACCGCTGATCTAACATGTTCATCATGTACTGATCAGCGGTTATCCTTTACACATACACCAATAGGCGGTGACATTTATGAAAATTCAATGGTCTTTGATTTTTGCGCTTATCTTTGCGCTAATTACAGCTATTTTTGCTGTGATGAACGTGAATCCTGTTAACGTAAATTTATTTTTTGGAACCGTATCCCTCCCTCTTATTTTGCTTATTTTGGGTTGTACTTTATTAGGCGGTATTATTGTTGGTTCTTTTGGTATTTATTGGGGTTATCGTTTGCAAAAAGAAGTAAAATCGCTGAAAAGTCAATTAGTACATATTCAAGAGGTAACTGGGTATACATTACCAGTGCAAGAGGAAACTCCCCCTACTGAACAAGAACCAAAAGACGATCAGCCTGTTCAATAATTCTTTTTTTATCTTAGGAGGTTTGTTCTTATTATGGCTATAACAATCAATGAGCAATATATTCTTGATTTTTTAAAGGTACTACTAGATACTCCAAGCCCAAGCGGATTTACCCATGATATTATGAAAAAAATTAAGGCGGAAGCAGATCAGCTTGGTATATCTTTTTCTCAAAATGAAAAGGGTGGCGCTATCCTTAGCTTAAAAGGGAAAAGTTCCTCACGCAAAATTGCACTTAGTGCTCATGTTGATACATTAGGCGCAATGGTTAGAGCGATTACACCACATGGCACATTATCGTTAACCTCTGTGGGTGGCTTTATGATGAATAGCATTGAAAATGAATATTGCCAAATCCATACCCGTGATGGCCGTGTATATACAGGAACCATCTTGTCTAAGCATCCTTCTGTTCACGTCTATACTGATGCACGTGAATACAAACGTGATGAAGAAAATCTGGAGATTCGGATCGATGAGTTGGTTCATAACAAGGAGGATGTAATTTCACTTGGAATTAGTGTAGGTGATTACATCAGCTTTGAAGCTAGACCTGTATTTACATCAAGCGGTTATGTTAAATCTCGTCATTTAGACGATAAAGCAAGCGTAGCTGCATTGTTTGGTTTACTTGAAGCGAGCAAACGTGAGGGATGGGTTCCTCAGCATGATCTTCTCTTCCTTATCTCTAATTATGAAGAGGTTGGTCATGGTACAGCATGGATTCCCGAAGGCATACATGAAATGATTGCAGTAGATATGGGCGCGATTGGTGACAATTTAAGTTGTAAGGAAACTGATGTTTCAATTTGTGCCAAGGATTCTGGTGGTCCTTACGATTATGAGATGACTAGCAAGCTAATCGAGCTAGCAAAACAGCTTGAAATCCCTTATGTCGTCGATATTTATCCAAGATACAGCTCAGATGCAACAGCTGCATTACATGGCGGTCACAACATCCGTGCTGCTCTCATTGGCCCAGGCGTCCATGCTTCACATGCAATGGAGCGTACACATAAGGAAGCGATTTTTAACACAACTAAATTGCTTGCTGCTTATGTTGAAGGCTAGGTAATTACGACTCAAAACCAAATGAGTGCTTGGCACTTATGGAAGCCCTACGCTAGTGTTTGTTAGTGCCAAGTACTAATTTTAAAATTGAATCATAATTATAGTCAATATTGCATATTTGAATTAGTTCTGATATTATAGCAAATAATAATTTAAACATATCTTCATTATGCCACTGAAGAGCATCCAACTCTGAGGCGTTTTCGTTAAGGGAAGGCTTAGTTACACCTTTTGTATAAGTTTCCTCCAAGTTAACCGGTACTGCCCGTTATCGCAGACCAAAGCGGGTTTATTTTAAATCTAAAATAGACCAAATTGGGTGGCACCGCGAGTTAAGCGCTCCTCGTCCCATAAAGACGAGGGCGTTTTTTGTGTTTTTTTAGGACCAAATTAACTTGAGGAGTGTTGCTACATGTTAGACATCAAATGGATTGAAGCACATGCGGAGGAAGTACAACATAGTGCTAACGCAAAAGGAATTATGCTATCTGTAAAAGAATTAATCAAGACAAATCAACACCGAATTGCTCATTTACAACAGCTAGAGCAGCTAAGAGCAACACGTAATAGGCTCACGAATGAAATTCATCAAGCCATTCAAGGTGGAGACAATCACCAAGCGGAGCAGCTTAAACACACGATGAAGCAAAACAAGCAAGCATTGGAGCACGCACAAGTCCGTTGGCAAGAAGCAAACCAGCAATATGAAGCTTTAATGCTGCTAGTCCCTAATATCATTTCAGTAGACTCCCCAAATGGAGAATCAGATAAGGATAACGTGGAGCTTCGACATTACTTAGAACCTACTGCTTTCGATTTTCCAGCTAGAGACCATGTTGAGCTTGGCGAAATACACCAAATGATTGACATCCAAAGTGGGACCAAAACAAGCGGCAGTCGGCAATATTATTTAACGGGAATGGGCTTTAGATTACATCGTGCTGTCCAACAGTTAGCGATTGATCTGCTTATGAATAAAGGCTTTGAATTTATGGAAGTCCCACTGATGGTCAAAACTGAAGCGATGGTGAATACTGGATTTTTCCCTTTAGGACAAGATCAATCCTATCACTTGGAGGGTGAAGATTATTGGTTAGTCGGGACATCAGAAGTCCCCTTAATTAGCTACTTTAGTGGTAAAAAGCTAGATGTAACACAACCAATCAAGGTCGCTGCAGTTTCTACCTGCTTCCGTAGTGAAGTGGGCTCAGCAGGCAGAGATACGAGTGGGCTATATCGTGTACATCAATTTAATAAGGTGGAGCAGGTTGTTATTTGTGAGGATGATATAACGTTATCTCAGCAGTTACATGAGGAAATTACCGAGAATGCTGAGGAGCTATTACAGTTGTTAGAGCTACCTTATCGCGTGATGGCCGTTTGTAGTGGAGATATGTCGCAAAAAACATATAAGCAATATGACATTGAAACCTGGATGCCAAGCCGTCAAGCTTATGGCGAAACCCACTCTTCATCCAACTTGCTACAATTTCAAGCTCGTAGAGCAAATATCGCCTATTTAGATACAGATGGTAAACCTAAATACTGTCATACGTTAAACAATACCGCTGTAGCAACACCAAGAATTTTAATCCCTTTGCTAGAAAATCACCAACAGCAGGACGGATCCATTTATATTCCTAAAGCGTTAAGACCCTATTTACAGGGATTAGAGTATATCAAATAGTACTATTAGCTTTCACCATTAGCTTGCACTACTACTGTGCAGGCTTTTTTCTTTATGGTCAGATAATTTTTCAAAAATGCTTAATTCAACTCTTAAGTATTGACTATGAGCAAGAGATAATTTACTATAATATCAATACGTTTAAATGTTTAAACATTTAGAAGGGTAGGTTGTTATGGCTAAAGAAGCGTTAGAACATTTCCGTAAGTGTATTCCAGTTTTTCAAGTTTTGGCAGATACACATCGTCAAGATATTTTATTACTACTTAGCAAGCATGACGCTTTAACCGTGGGCGAGATTACAGAACAGTCCGTATTATCCAGACCCGCCGTTTCCCATCATCTCAAGCTTTTACGGGAGCAAGACTTGGTTCATATGGAGAAACGTGGAACAGAGCGATTCTATTCCTTGTCCTTAAAACCTGCTGTAGAGTTACTTAAACAACTGACAGAACTTCTGGAGCGTGACTGTATTTAAGTCTAAATCCACCCGTTCACGAAAGGAGAAAAAATGGAACAGTTAAATGAACAAAACCTAAATCGTCTTTTAAAGCTACAAAAAGATTACTATTATACAGGATCTACCCAAAGTGTCTCATTTCGGATAGAACAGCTAAAAAAGCTCAATGATGTGCTTCATCGTTACGAAAATAAAATCATGAATGCATTATATCAGGATTTAGGAAAAAGCGAATTTGAAGCTTATGTCACAGAAATTGGATTTGTTTATCACAGTATTCGCTTTTTAATAAAAAACCTTAAAAAGTGGGCAAAACCACAAAAAGTAAAAACCCCCCTCCATCTTCAACCATCTAAAAGCTTTATTATTAAGGAGCCTTATGGAACAGTTCTAATCATAGGGGCGTTTAACTACCCCCTCCAGTTGTTAATTGAACCTCTACTTGGGGCTATCGCTGGCGGAAATTGTGTCATTCTGAAGCCTTCTGAAAACACACCACATGTATCTGCCGTTATTGAACAACTTATACTAGAAACCTTTCCAAAAGAATATATTTGCGTAATTCAAGGTGGGCGAGATGAAACTTCTTTACTCATCCATGCGCCCGTTGACTATATCTTTTTTACAGGGAGCGTTCCAGTAGGGAAAATTGTAATGGAAGCCGCCGCAAAAAACTTGGTTCCTGTCACTTTAGAATTAGGCGGAAAAAGCCCCGCCATTGTCGACTCCTCTGCCAATCTTGATTTGGCTGCAAAACGTATCGTCTGGGGAAAATTTCTTAATGCGGGACAAACCTGCATCGCACCCGACTATATATTAGTAGACAGTAGCATATATGATGAACTTGTTAAAAAAATAAAAGTTGTGATTAATCAATTTTATAATAACTCTGCGGCGGACAGTAAAGATTATGGAAAAATTGTGAATGAGCGTCAGTTTAATCGATTAGTTTCGATTATTGAGCAGGAGCAAGATCATATTTTATACGGTGGACATTCTCAGAAGGATTCTTTGTTTATAGAACCCACCTTAATAAAAGCTTCTTCCTGGGAGAACAAAGCTATGCAAGATGAATTGTTTGGACCCCTACTTCCCATTATGCCATATGACAAAATGAGTGATGCAATTCAAATGATTCGGGAGCATCCTAAACCACTATCCTTATATTTATTTACGGAGGATAAAAACATAGAGAAACAAGTACTAAACCAAGTTTCCTTTGGCGGTGGCTGTGTCAATGACACGATTTCACATATTGCAAATCATCATATGCCTTTTGGTGGTGTTGGGCATTCAGGTATGGGCGCTTATCATGGGAAATATAGTTTTGAACTTTTTACACACTCCAAAAGTATTTTGAAAAAAAGCACACGTTTTGACATTAGAGTTACTTTTCCGCCTTACGGAAATAAGCTTAAACTAATAAAAAAACTTTTAAAATAACTTTGCACAGAAGGAACCCGATCGTGAACTAGTGTTGTAAATATAAAGTTGACGTGCTAGTATTCAAAAGGTATCATAGCTCAAGATGATGTTATAGCTATAATTAAGCGGGAGTTGATTTTTTGGGCCGTCCATATACCGAAAATGAGCGTAAAGAGCTAAAACAAAAAATAAAGACAATAGCCATGCAGATGTTCCGAGAACAAGGCTTTAAAAATTTTAGAATACAACAATTAACGAAGCAAGTTGGCATTTCATTGGGTGGTTTTTATACATTTTATAAGGATAAAGAATCGCTATATGAAGAAATTTTACGTGATGAAAAAAATCGAATTCGTCAAAAAATTATAATGATAATCGAAACTGAGCAACAATCTCCAAAGATTTTTTTTACAGATCTGGCTAATGTAATTTTAAGGAAACTAGCTTCAAACAAGTTTTATACTGACTCACACACAGGCTTATTAGAAACGCTGGTTTGGAATGATGATCCTGTAACTGCTGAGGACAATTTAGATTTCATCCAGCAATTACGTACCATATGGACAAAACAAGGTACCTCTCTCTCCTCAACTGATGAACAATTAGCATCCGCAGTCGCGATGTTAGCCGTATTATGTGCACATAAAGATAAAATTGGTGTAGGTTTTGATTATTGGTATGCATTGGTTGAAAAGATGCTTTTAGAATATTTATAATTTTTTTAATTATGCTATGAAAAATATTTAACTTTTTCACAGATAGTGATATACTGTTCTGGAAAGAGGTGTTTTGCGTTGAATAGTTCCAGAAAATATCAAATTATTATTGGCTTACTGTTATGCATGGGAGTTTCAACCATCTTGCAAACGTATTTTAGCAGTGCATTACCTGTCATCAGCACCACATTTCGATCCATTGATTTTTATTCATGGATTCATGGTAGCTATATATTAGCGTCCTCCTCTGTTATTATCCTTTCTAGTGGATTGTGTCATAAATTTGGGTACTTAAAAAACTTTAGCATCGGATCTCTGTTATTCGGTATAGGTACACTAGTTGCCCTGTTCAGTACGTCCATGCTCCAGCTTGTCATCGCAAGAATCATTATGGGTATAGGCGCTGGAGCTGTAGTTCCTGCGACTTACGGAATCATCAATGAATATTTTGAAAAGGATAAATATACCTCTATTTTTGCGTCCTTTGCTATTGTACAAATCATATTTAGTGGATTAGGCAGCTTAGCCGGAGGCTATTTACCCCAAGCTTTCTCGTGGCAAGCTATTTTTTATTTTCTAATTCCCATCCAATTACTTAGCTTCTTATTTGTATTTAGAAATCTTCCAAAACACATTACTAACCTACCCTCAATTCCCTTCCCAATTAGACAGCATTTGATAATGATCATTGCAGTACTCTTGACTGCTGTAGGTATTGAGCAAGCTTACCATCAACGATTTTTATGGCTTACCTTTGGGATTCTCTCTCTTCTCTTTTTATTAAGGAAACCAAAAAAAATGAACGTCACACTACTTCCGAAACAGTTTATGACTGATTCTTTATTAAAAAACTTATGCCTTCAAGCATTTTTATTAGGCGCATTTTATAATGTGTGTCTTGTCTATCTGCCTAGCTTTATGCAGTTTTCTTTGAACTTAAATGCAAATAGCTCTGGCAATTATCTGGAAATATTTGTTGTTTTCATGGGAGTTGGGAGCGGATTAGGTGGTTTAATTAAGACTCCTAACCGTATTGTCATATTAATTAGCTGGTTAATCTGCTTTGCAGGATGCTCCTTTATAGGCATTATTTTCTCATTAGCTGTCTTATTATTAGGCCTTGGCTCTGGCATTTTAATGTCAGTTTTGTTAGGCTATATCGCATTCTGTACACAGGAAGATGCAGCTGGCGTTAATAGCACCGCTCATTTAATTCGCAATTTTGGTGGGAGCATCGGAACTATTTCATTTCAATATTCACTAAATTATTCTCTAGGATATTTCATTGTTGGCATGATTGTCCTCTCCTTGGGAGGCATCATTACATCTGCTCTCGTCCTTCGCTTTAAGCAGACTGCACTAAAATCGGAATCATAAATAAATCTATCTTAGTAGGAGGTTAAATTATGAAATATATCAAAATGCTTCAGGACATTAGTAAGGGGGATATTTCTAGCGTTGGAGGTAAAGGAGCTAACCTTGGTGAAATGCTAAAGGCGAGTTTCCCAGTTCCAAATGGCTTTTGCCTAACAGTAAATGCATTTGATCTATTTATGAAACATAACAGCCTTGACCATCTAAAGTTAAGAGGCGATGAGCTTCAAGCAAAGATAATATCTGGACAGTTACCACCTGAGCTTGAACAAGAAATTGCTCAATGTTATGCCTCACTTGGACAAAAAAAAAGAGTTGCCGTGCGTTCCTCTGCCACTGCTGAGGATTTACCTGAAGCCAGCTTTGCCGGTCAACAAGAAACTTACCTTAATGTACTTGGTGAAACAGAACTTTTTATCGCGATTAAAAAATGCTTTGCTTCCCTCTATTCAATCCGTGCTGTTTCATACCGAAAACAAACTAATTTTGATACAGCAAATGTTTTGTTAGCAGTAGTTATTCAAGAAATGGTTGAAAGTGAAGTCTCTGGTGTTCTATTTACTGCTGATCCTATCAATCAAAATAGGGATCAAATGATGCTTAATGCAGCTTGGGGACTTGGTGAAGCAATAGTTTCAGGAAAAGTAACGCCAGATATTTATATTTATAATAAACGTAAGCATCGCCTAAGTAGTAAAACATTAGGTAAGAAAGAGCTTTTGATCGTTTATGGCAAGTCAGGCATTCAGGAGATTACTACAACAACAGAGCAAAAAAAACAATTTTGTCTCACACAAAAGCAAGCAAATGAACTTTTTGAGTTGGGCTTAAAAATAGAAAAATATTATGGATTTCCTCAGGATATTGAATGGGCCATTTGTAAAGACACATTATATATATTGCAATCACGTCCAATTACAACCTTAAATTCAACCAAACCACAACCCTCTATACTAACTAAATCACAAATGGCAGTATTAAACAATTGGATTGAGCATTTCCCTACTCCACTTTATCCTCTAGATGTAGAGCCTTGCGATATTGTTGATAAAGCAAAATCTAAAGTTTTGCAAGATCTAGGAATTTCAATTGATGGTGGATTAAGAATGAATGACGAAGGTATTATTTCATTTTCCACTGATAGGGTACATCTGAGATTTAAAATTGTTAAAATACCTTTTTTGCTTCATAGCTTTATCAATTACAATATTAATTCCTCGATTACAAATAACGAATTCCAAAATATCACAAACGAATTAGAAAGCATAGCCTCCACTGACATTACTCAACTATCGATCACAGCATTGGTGGAGCAACTACAGCACATTATGATGTTATCAGAGAAAATAGCTTATATACGGTTTCGTTACAACATCTTCCCTTCTGTTGTTGTTTCTAAGCTACTACAGAGAACGTTACATAAAATAGACAAAAACCTAAATGAATATGATCTATTAAGTAATTTACAATATAAAACATGGGAAATGAATGCGGCTTTAAGTAAGCTTACTAGTTACATTCAAGATAACGCTGAATTAGAGGCTTTCATAACCAATCAGGAAGTAATAGAAAATGAACATATAACAGCAATCCAAATCAGTTATCCTTCATTCTGGGTACAACTACAGCAATTTCTTCATGAATTCGGATGGAAATCAAATGGTAGTTATTATGCCTTTAGCTCGGTGTCATGGAACGAGGATATAACCTCCCTTTTCTCATTAACAAAAATTGTTATGCAGTCTGACAAATATGTATCAAGCAACAACAAGTACAACGAAATTGTATCAATGATTGAAAAACGCTATTCTACAAAAAAATCCGCTAAGCTATTAAAAAAAATAGAAACCATAAGAGCATACCATATTCATCGAGAACAAAGTCTTTATTTAATCGAAATGTGTTATGGACTAGCACGTAAAATGGTTTTCCGACTAACCACCTTACTTCCTCATATTTTTGAACAACCTAACCATATATTGTTTTTAACGTTGGCGGAGGTATATGCATTGCCTAGCAACATTCACAATGAAAACAAAAGTAACAACATTAATAACAGTCAGAACAATAATTACGTTCATAAAATTAAACAAACCATCCAGCTCAGAAAAACAAACCGCCCTCAAAATGAAACATTGTGGAACAGCCTATCTTATTGCAGAAAGCTTGAGGATGAAAATACATTGACAGGCATATCTGGTAATCGAGGAATTACACAAGGACAAGTGAAGAAAATTTTATCGATACAACAATTTGATAAAATGCAGCAGGGAGATATTCTAGTCTGTCGTTATACTGATCCATCATGGACTCCCTTATTTGTTTTGGCAGGAGCTGTTGTATCCGATACAGGAGGCCCATTATCCCATAGTGCCATTGTAGCAAGGGAATACAATATTCCGGCGGTTTTAGGTTGTGGAAATGCAACCGAATTATTGCAGGATGGTGATAAAATAATCGTTGATGGTGATACAGGCAAGGTTCATAAAATATAAAGGTATCTATTAAATTAAAATTAAGTATTAATTGTGCCGCTTCTTTAATGAGCTTGTAATTATGCAACAAAAAAGATGACACCTGTTTGTCATCTTTTTTGAAAATTTCACAATACTCAACCTTTAAATTAATCAACTATTTGTAGCTAAGCTATTGCTTTTTCTGTTGCTCAATTTGCTCTGCCAACTCATTTAAATAAGTCCAACGCTCCATCAGATGCTCTAGCTCTGCTTCTGCTTGGGATAGCTCTCCCATCAGGCGAGACAACTCCATCGCATCACTTGCGGCAAGCTCCATATTTTGCCCAATAAGCGCGATCTTTTGCTCAGCTTGCTCAATCTGCTCATCGATAAGCTCATATTCACGTTGCTCATTAAAGCTAAATTTTAATTTTACTGTTGATGTGCCACTAGATGGGGAAGTATCTGCTTTTGGTGTCTTGGTGGATGCTTCCGCTTTTTGTGTAGCTTCCTTTTCCTTTACAGACGATTGTATACGTTCTTCATAATCAGAATAGTCCCCGACATGCACCGCAATGTTACCTTTACCCTCAAACGCCATAATTTTATCTACGGTACGATCTAAGAAATAACGATCATGAGACACAACAAACACTACACCAGGAAATTCATCCAAATAGGACTCTAATACAGTAAGCGTCCCAATATCAAGGTCATTTGTTGGCTCATCAAGCAACAATACGTTAGGCGAAGACATTAACACACGTAATAAATATAATCTTCGTCTCTCCCCACCTGACAGCTTCTCAATCGGGGTCCATTGCATTGTGGGTGAAAACAAGAAGCGCTCCAGCATTTGTGCAGCCGTAATTTTAGAGCCATCTGCAGTGGTCACTACCTCAGCTTCATCCTTAATGTATTCAATCACACGTTGCTTTCCATCCATCTCTTGATGCTCTTGTGTGAAATAACCTAGCTTCACAGTGCTACCTGTAATAATTTCACCTGCATCAGGTTTAATACGTTCTGCAATCATATTTAACAACGTAGATTTGCCACTACCATTTGGTCCAACGATGCCAACTCGATCCCCTGGAACAGCAATATACGTTAATCCATTTATAAGGATTTTACCTGCGATTTCCTTATGTAAGTCATGAATCTCGATAATTTGTTTGCCAAGTCTTGTAGAAGCAACAGAAATATCTAACTGATCTGTCTTAAACTCATGTTTTTCATTTTTTAATTTCTCAAAACGATCAATTCTCGCCTTTTGCTTGGTGGTTCTAGCTTTAGCACCTCGACGAATCCAAGCAAGCTCAGTACGAAATAGATTTTTACGCTTCTGCTCAGAAGAAGCCTCCCGTTCCTCTCGTTCACTTTTCAGCTCTAAAAAACGGCTATAATTTGCTTCATAACGGAATAGTCTGCCTTGATCCATTTCTAACATGACGTTACATACACGATCTAAAAAATAACGATCATGCGTAATTAAAAGCAAGGCGCCCTTACGACGCGACAATACGTTCTCAAGCCACGAAACCGAGGCATTATCAATATGGTTGGTAGGCTCATCTAAAATGAGCAATTCCGACGGTAAAATAAGTGCAGAAGCAAGGGCTATTCTTTTTCGCTGTCCACCTGACAAGCTCCCCATCTTTTGCGTGAAATCTTGGATACCTAGCTTGGACAAAATACTTTTAGCTTCACTTTCTAATCCCCAAGCCTGTAAAGCATCCATTTGTGTGCTATAGGTTGTCATATCCTTTTGTAGCTGTGCATCATCGGGATTAAGCTTAAGCTTCTCCATCGTCTCCATATAGGATGCCACAACCTGCAACGAATGATCTCCACCTTCAAAAACAGCCTTCAATACTGTAGATTCAGGATCAAAGTCTGGGTTTTGCCGAAGGAAATTAATACGCACATCGTTATTAATGGAAATAGTACCCGAATCAGGTTCATCTAAACCTGCGATAACACGTAAAAAAGTCGATTTACCTGTACCATTTACCCCAATGACACCTATTTTATCGTTTTCATCCATTCCAAAGGAAACATCTCCAAATAACACCTTTTCCCCATAACTTTTGCTAACCTGCTCAATTGTTAATATATTCACATTAATCTCCTACTCTGTACAACAGACTTAGACTCTTCTTAAATTTTGGATCAACCAATATGCAAGCTTAAAGCGATTCAATGTATTAGCTAGTAGTAACTAGCTTACGATATAGTACAGTACCCAAGCAACTACACCGGCGATTGCTGCACTTATTAAATTAACGACATCATTGTTAAGCCACCGCCAACCCCGCAGATGTACCGTTGCAGTATCACAGTGGACTTCTACCTCTACTTCCTTATGACAAACAGTACATTGTTGCATGAATTGAACCGTTCCACCTAACCATGAATCCACAAAAGCACCAATAACACCTGAAATAACAACGATCAACAGCCATTGCAGCACAGATAGCTCTGATAAACTAGATAAATTCATGTTTGTCCATAACAACAGCAAGTAACCAGCTATACCAATCATCGTAGCAGCAACAAACGTTGCTAACGTTCCTAATCGAGAAACCCCTCCAGAAGTACCTGCAGGTACTTTACGGAACGTTACAATGGAGATCGGCTGTGAGCGGCTTAGTCCTCCCCACTCCGTTGCCCAAGTATCTGCGGTAACCGCAGCCATGCTCCCCACAAAAAACAAAATAAAGAAATCAAGAGGGTAAATGGCATAGGCTAGACAAGCTACCATCCCTAAACCACCATTGGCAAATACCTGAATGGCATCTCTTTGGCTACTCTTGGCATAGGACTTTTCTAATTCTTCTTTACGTTCACCTCTAAATTTAGAGAAAAGACTCGACGTAATAAAAAATAACAACAAAAGCCCAAACCAAAAGCTGTTACCAGCTCCATAATAAATAGTGCCCATCACTATCGCAGCAAGCATACCTGAAAAGGATAAGGATCCTTTCCAAAATGCCAAAACTGAAATAAAAATAGCCCCAAGTGCACCAACAACAAACTTAAGGATCATAACTTTTGCTCAATTGAAATATGGCAATCTCCTAAGGAGTTATCACCGTATATTAATTCTAAATGGTCACCATGTTGAACCGCACCTACGCCTGCTGGTGTACCTGTAAAAATGTGATCGCCGACACCTAAGCCGTAATTTGTACCAATATAATCAACAATGTCCTGTAAAGAAAAAATCATATTTGAAATATTTCCTTGCTGCACAAGTATTCCATTTTTTTGTAGCTTAAAATCCTGCTTCTTCACATCTTCCACACCATCAAAAGCAATGTAATGAGTCATTGGTGCTGCCTGTAGGAATCCTTTAGCTTTTAACCAAGGATGTCCCTTTTGCTTCAGCCCAGATTGTACGTCACGTAAGGTAAAGTCAATTCCTAACGCCATTACATCAACAAGCTCATTGACCGTCATCCCTTTTTCATAAGGACGAGCAATTTTTATTACTAACTCTGCCTCATAATGAATGTCACCTACGCCATGAGGGAGCTGCACCACATTCCCCTTCATTGAGGCAATCGCATGGGACGGCTTTAAGAAAATCATCGGCTCCTGAGGGATGTCATTTCCTAATTCCTGTGCATGTAGTGCATAATTTCTTCCAACACAATATACATTTGCAATTGTTGAACTCAATTGTCGTCACTTCCCATTTAAAGTTTAAGTAATCAATATTAGTTTTGAAAAACCTCTCCCCATAGTGCTACCTCATTTGTACAAATCATAATATCGGGACTTAAATCCTTCATCTGTATCATGCTTTTTTTATCATCAATCGTCCATGCCATTATAGTTATGCCTGCACTTCTCATACTTTCAATAAGGGCTACGTCAACATGGCGATAGTTAATAGACAAAAACGAACATTTTAAAAGCTGTAGTCGTAACAACAAATCGTTAGGATTACTATCTATAATTAATCCCGTTGGCATATAGGGATCAATTTCTTTTACTCTAGACAAGCTGTCTGCATCAAATGAAGTTAATACTACATCGTGCTCCATCTGTCTCTTTTTTATAGCGTCGATCACTTTGACTTCAATTCCAGGATATAAGTTATTATGCGTCTTAATTTCAATATTTGCTTGTAGTCGTCCACAGATTAAGTCCAAAAATTGATCAAGAGAAATCAACCGTTCATTTTGATAGGCTTTTCCCTTCCAGCTCCCTGCATCTAGTTGCTGTAATTCTGCCCATGTCTTGTCCTTTACCTCTCCACGCCCATTAGTAGTGCGTCCAAGGGTATAATCATGAATGAGAAAAGGTACACCATCAATACTGCATTGTACATCTACCTCAACCCATTGTACATAAGGAAATGACATGGCTAGTGAAATCGCCGCCGCTGTATTTTCAGGAGCTAAGCTTGAATAACCTCGATGTGCCACACACAGGTTGTTCATTAGCAAACACCTCCAAAATGAATGGTTTTATCTATTTCCAATCAATCTGAATCTGTAGAGTCATCTGGTGTGATGTCAAAGTTATCAATCGTGTTAGTTGTATTATCATTATTCGTATTGCTATCAGCTTGATTGTTTCCTCCAGAGGTGGATTGCACATCACCATCATTATTAATAGTAACGCCCGGTGATAGGCCCTCTACTCGTTTAAACATCTTTTGCGCTTGTTCTGCTTCCATTGGAATAGGTTGCCCAATTCCCGTTACATAAGGAATCAGCTTCGTTGAAACAATTGCGTCCTTATTTGCCTTTACTTGTAGCACAGCAGTTTCCCACGTCTCCACGGTCTTGCTTTTCGTAAATATAAAGTTACCTAAGCTATATGCAATCCATTTCCCCTTATATTGCTCAATCCCTTGTAACACGTGCGGATGACTGCCAACAACAAGGTCAGCGCCCGCATCCACTAAAGCATGAGCAAGATCCTTTTGATGATCTTCAAGCTTCGTTACACGCTCACGTCCCCAGTGGGCAACCACAATAACAAGATTCGCTTCCTTGCGCGCTTCTTCCACTGCTTCAAGGGCTAGCTTCGGATTGTACATTTCAGCTACACCAGCACTAAACGTGCCTGCCGCCCATTCCATCTTAGGCAACACACGACTAAAGCCCAGCAAAGCAATTTTGACTCCCTTACGTTCAACATAAATCGGTGTATACGCACTTTTTTTATTTTTTCCCGCACCAATATAAGAAATTTTGTTGTCATCCAGATGTGAAAAGGTGTCTAGCAAGCCATCCTTCCCTTTATCTAATATATGATTATTAGCAAGATTCACGACATCAATGCCTGCTTTAGCCATATAAGGTGTAATGTCTGGAGAGGATTCAAAAACATATTGCTTATCTTCTGCATTTGTCCCTCTTGTTGTAATTGGTGATTCTAAATTTAACACGCTAAGATCGTCATTTTGAAAAAGGCTGCTAACATGCTGAAAAGGAAAATCGTTGCCTTCAATTTTTAACTTTTCAGCGACACGTCCAGAAAACATCGTATCCCCAGCAAAATGAAATAAAAGCTGATCCTCCTTCTTTTCCTCTTGTTCAGGTACAGCTGTCTCTTCTGTCTTATTGTTTGAGTTAAGATCACTATTGCCTGATGATTTGTTTTGGGAAGTATTTGAAGGTACATTGGCTTGTGGTTGCTCTATTTTTTGAGAATTCGTACCATTGATAAAGTCCGCTCTAGTTTTCCCAAATATTTCTCCGCCAGCTAGAAAATAAGTCACAAGAAACATAATTGCTGTAATCAAAGAAAGATTAAGTGTGACCCATATTTTATTTTGCAGAGAGTTATCCATCTTCTTTTTCTTTTTATTTCGTTCTGCTCTTGATGTCTGCATCAGATTACCCCTTTAACCCTAAAATTACTTCATGTTTTAAGACTGAGTCTATATTATATCAAATTCTTGATCATAAGTAGAACTCTCACGCATAAAGGCAATCAATAATGAACATAATTGTTCATTACCAATTGCCTCTCTAGTTCTAACAGCCTATGACCTATTCTCTACTCACTCTACTTATGCTTATAGCTGATTAGCCATCTGCTCTGCCAGTTCTTTTCCTTGGCGGATACAGTCGGGTAAGCCCACGCCGTCAAACGCAGCGCCAGTAATGTGTACATGTGGCAATCGTGCTGACAATTGTGTTCTAAGCTGAGCTGTTTTCTCCACATGGCCTACAGGGTATTGTGGCATAGACTCTGGTAATCTTGTAATTTCAGTGAATAGTGGCTCTGCTGTAATATTCATTAAACCTTTTAAATCTCGACGAACAAGCGCAATTAACTCCTCATCTGGCAAAAATACATTTTGCTCCTGACCGGATCGGCCAATATAACAGCGCAATAACATCTTATCCTCAGGTGAAGTATGCAGCCATTTTACCCCTGTCCAAGTACAAGCTGTAATATCAAGTCCTTCCTTTCGTGGAACAAGAAAACCTGATCCATCAAATAAGCCTTGAAGATCACTTTTATCAAAAGCTAACACAACATTCGCCACGGAAACATAATTAATTTGATCTAGCACTGTAACATCGATGTATGGATTTAATAAAGAAGATGCCGCAAACGCTGGTGTAGTAATGACAACATCATCTGCAGGTAACATTTCACCCTGATCGGTTTCCACCTGATATCCAGATTCTAACTCATGGATCGTTGTTGCTTTGGTTTCTAACTTCACAGTTGTATCCGCAAGATCATGAATGAGCGCATGAATGAGACTTTGCAATCCTTGACGGAAGGTTAAAAACATGCTCCGTTTTGTACCCGTATGTGTCTCCATAGGGGTTGGGGTCTTTTTCCCCGAAGACATTCCCTTAATCAAGCTACCATGTTGCTGCTCCATAACACCAAATTGCGGAAAGGTTGCCTTTAAGCTTAGATGGTGGGTATCTCCAGCATAAATGCCCGCTAATAATGGCTCTGTTAAATTTTGCAACACTTCTGGTCCTAGTCTTCTAGAAATAAAAGCACCTAAAGATTCGTCTTCTGTACCCTTTTTACGTGGAAGGACAAAATCCATCAAAGCTCTAAGCTTTCCTGGCCAAGAAATAAGCCCTGTGCTTAAAAAAGCAGATAACTGCGTTGGAATGCCTAAAATAAGTCCTGCTGGCATCGGGTGAAGCTTTTTATCTTTAACAATATAGGTCTTTTTGGCATTTGGATTCATCGAAACGAGCTCATGATCAATTTCTAGCTCCTTCGCTAGCTCAATCATTGCCGTTTTTCGAGCAAGAAAGGAATCGGGACCTTTTTCAATCACAAAACCATCCTTATGTAAGCTCTCAATTTTGCCACCTAAACGATTAGATGCCTCCACGATTGTAATGTTTGGTACAATCCCTTTATTTTGATAACTTTTTTTAATATAAAATGCCGTACTAAGACCTGTTAATCCCCCACCAATAATAACTATATTGCGACTCTCATTATCAGTACCCATTATTTATAATTCCTTCTCCCATATCTTTATTATGGTATCGCTTAATGCCTCCATATATAAAGGGTCTGTATTAAGCGAATCAATTCGCATCAGACGCATATCTAGCTCCTTAGCCACAGTTTTCGCTTCAATATCTAAGTCATAAAGTACTTCTAAATGATCAGAAACAAAACCAACTGGAGCAACAAGCACATCTTCAACCTGCTCAGTACTTAATTCTTGAAGTGTCTCAAGGATATCAGGACCTAACCATGGCTCTGCTGTACGCCCTGCACTTTGCCAAGTAAATTGCCAATTATGAATACCTACCTTTTCAGCAACAGCTTTTGACGTTTCAAGCAACTGATCTTGGTACGGATCACCCATTTCCAGTATTCTTGCAGGCAAGCTATGTGCACCAAACAGCACCTTCACATCATCCCGTAATGCTCCTGCTTCTGCAAATAAAGCAAGCTTACTTTCCACACGTATAGCAAGTGCCTCAATTAGGCTTGGATGTAAATGATAGCTATGGACGAAGCTCATCGTGATGCCTAGTTCTTTGGCCCGTGCCTCAGCACGCTTAATATAACTTCCAACACTCATGATGGAGTAATGCGGAGCTAATACGATACCAACGGCTTGAGTAATTCCCTCTGCATGCATGTTACTGATGCCATCTTCAATAAATGGTGGTGCATGCTTCAGACCTTGAAAGCATTTAAATGAAATATCTGCTTCACTCATTTTTTGATTTAAAGCATCCTGTAATGCCTGGACTTGATCATCAGTATTTTTTCTTAGCGGGAAAACACCACCTACAATCGCCTTATATCGATCAGTTAAATCTTGCAGCTGCTCTGGGGTAGGTGGATTCCCTCGGCGGATATGTGTGTAATATGATTCAATCTCATCCATACTAACAGGAGTCCCATAGGACATCACTAAAACGCCTATTTTTTCGCTATTTTTTGTACTCAAATTCATTCCTCCAAGCTTCATTTTATTCATGAATCAACAAAAATACATCGTCAACCAGATAGGTTATATCTTAATTTGTTTCGTTATGATTGGGATCATATCCCCTTTAACACTTTGCTAGAGTAAGAATGAACAAACTCAGTAAGCTCTCTTAACTTATCCAAAGACGCTTCTGGGAACAAACCATGTCCTAAGTTAAAAATAAAGCCAGGCTCCTTAATACCATCATCAATAATACGCTTTGCGTAATCTTTTATTACATCCATAGGTGCAGTTAGCACATACGGATCCAAATTCCCCTGCATTGCAAACGCTCCGCCTGTACGAAGGCGCCCCTCAGAAATTGATACTCGCCAATCAAGTCCAATCACATCTGCCTGCAAGTGACTTAAAGAGGGTAGTAGCTCACCAGAGCTAACTCCTGGAAAATAAATTTTAGGTACATCAAGCTCAGAAAGTTCGGCAAAAATAGAAGTGATTGTTGGTAACACAAAAAGTTCAAAATCATGAGGCGATAAGGCACCTACCCAACTATCAAATAGCTGTAACGCTTTACCACCACTACGAACTTGGGCTTTCATATATTCGGCAACCATACTTCCAAGCTTGTCCATTAAGGCATGCCACACTTGTGGCTGACTGTACATCATCGTTTTTGTTCGGATATAATTTTTAGAAGGACGTCCTTCAATTAAATAACTTGCAATCGTAAACGGTGCACCAGCAAATGTAATTAAAGGCACATCAAGCTCACGATCCAATATAGATATTGTTTCTAAAATATGTCCTAAATCCTTCTCCACCTGAATTGGCTTTAAGGCATCAACGTCCTGCTTAGAGCGTATCGGATTATGTATAACAGGACCAACGTCCTTTACAATATCGAAGTCAATTCCGATAGAAGCAACAGGATTCATAATATCTGAATAAAGAATTGCCGCATCTACACCAAGCTTTTTAACAGGCATCATCGTTACTTCCGCCGCAAGCTCAGGCTGTTTACATATTTCAAGTAATGTGTACTTTTCTTTTATTTTACGATAATCAGGATCGTATCTGCCTGCCTGACGCATATACCAGACTGGAATCTGATCAACCTGCTCTTTATGACATGCTGCAATAAAATGATTATGAGTTGACATTGACATGCTAAAAGGCCTCCAATATTCATAATTTCGCCTAATTTATATTATGCCCTTTTTGAAAGACAGTAACAACCATCATTGACAATGAGAACATGACAAAACTATGACACCTAGGAAGTGAATTATTTTGAAAACATGGAAATTGAATTTGGCCATTATATGGCTTGGACTTTTCCTCGTTAATGCAGGTATTACGATGATTATCCCCTTTTTATCGCTCTATTTAGCTAAAGACCTGAACGTTTTTAATGAAAAAGATATTACAAGATGGGCAGGTGCGATATTTGCGGCGAATTTTGCGACCTCGTTTATTTTCCAACCACTGTGGGGCAAGCTATCAGATAAATATGGGCGCAAAGTAATGTTGTTACGCTCTGGCTTTGGTATGGCAATTGTCACCTCATTAATGGGTCTTGCTACAGCACCATGGCATTTACTTGGGCTAAGACTCTTAAATGGCGTCATATCGGGTTTTAATCCTGCGGCAGTGTCTCTAATTTCCAGCTCTGCACCTGAAGATCGTATGGGCTTTGCTATGGGAACGGTGCAGTCTGGTTCGGTTGCGGGTACAATTCTTGGTCCACTTATTGGGGGATTACTTGCCGGCTATATCGGTTATCGTCCTATATTTTATATTACAGGTGCGTTAATCCTAATCGCTTCATTGCTCGCCTTATTTTTCGTTAAAGAAAATTTTGATCGTGAGGAAGCTAGTCATACACCACAGGTCAGTGTGATTGCAGGTTTTCGTGAACTTAATAAGACACCCCAACTTATTGTATTGTTTACGATCACTTTTTTACTTCAATTTGCTATGGTTAGTCCAATGTCCATTCTCCCCTTATATGTTGAAAAACTTCATGGGCTTGATCAAAATGCGGCTTTATGGGCAGGTTTTACTGTCGCTGTTACAGGTCTTTCCAACATGATTGCCTCTCCGTTCCTTGGTAAGGTAAGCGATAAGCTTGGTGCGCATCGCATTCTAACTATATGTTTGATTGGAGCCGCCGCCTCGTTAATTCCTCAAGCATTTGTGAACACCGTGTGGCAGCTGCTGTTAATTAGACTCATTATGGGAATTTTCATGGGTGGTTTGTTGCCAAGTGTGAATGCACTCATTCGGCATTACACCCCAGATGGCATGGAAAGTCGTGCATTTGGCTTTAACGCCAGCACGTTGGCACTAGGAAATATGTTAGGTTCACTTGTAGGTGGTTTTCTGGCGGTATACATTGGCATTGAAGGGATATTTATTATCTCAGGCATATTATTGCTTGGAAATACGTTATGGGCGCGTATGAAGCTCTACGGCAAGCATAATGAGGCGGCTATGCATTAGGAAGATAGGGCTGTGTATTAGGCTTTGCTTTTCTTTTTAATCCCCTCTTCCTTATAAGGGGTATCGTTAACAAGTTATATCTCGTAAATAAAATTTTTTGCAATTCCTTAATTTACGATTTTTTTGTTAACGATACGCCCTCATCCTCATCCTACTTAACTAAAGCTAAGGCTAACCCATCATACGCTGGCAAGAAGGCACTCATCAGCCGCTCATCTTGCGCGATCATTTCATTAAACTTGCGCATGGCAAGTACAGCAGGACCATTTTTATCCTCATTTAAGGTTCTGCCACGTAGTAAAGTATTATCTCCTGCAATTATTGCACCAGGGTTAGCCAGTGAGATTGCATACTCCAAATAGTTAGGGTAGTTGAGCTTATCTGCATCAATAAAGAAAAAGTCAAACTTTTTCCCTTGTTGGGCTAACTTCTCCAAGCTATCTAAAGCAGGGCCAATATGATACGTAACAATGTCTCCATAACCCGCCTTAATCATGTTGCTATGAGCAAGCTTAGCATTGTCAGCACTTATTTCTAGGGACACGATTTGTCCTTCTGTTTTAAGTCCTCGAGCGAGGCAGATCCCACTGTAGCCACCTAACGCACCAATTTCAAGAATGGCTGATGCAGAGTTAGCTCGAACAAGCATCGTAAGCAATCGACCATAGCTTGCTGTGATCGATACATCATTAATGCCTTGCTCAACAATGGAGGCTCTCACCTGCTCCAGCATCTCATCCTTTTTATATAATTCATCGCCATATTGTTCTGGCGTTTTCATAAATATTGCTCCTCTCGATTGTATATACGTGAACATTGTCCTATACTGAATTGTATGGTTTTTATGTCTTTCCCACAAGTTAAACGGAGTTGATTCTATCATTATGTCTGGAAAATACAATTTAATTGCTACTTGTCCGATGGGACTTGAAGCTGTAGTCGCACGTGAACTAAAGGATTTAGGGTATCACGATACTGCTGTAGAAAATGGACGCGTAAACTTTACAGGTGACTTAATTGACATTTGTCGTTGTAATTTATGGCTACGCACCTCTGATCGTATTTTGATTAAAATGGCCCAATTTCAGGCTTTAACCTTTGATGAATTGTTTGAAGGAACCAAAGCGATTGCATGGGAGGAATGGATTCCTGAGGATGGAGAATTCCCAGTAGAAGGCCGTTCTCTTAAATCTCAGCTAAGCAGTGTTCCTGCTTGTCAAGGGATCGTAAAGAAAGCCGTAGTTGAGAAGCTAAAGCTTGCACACCATGTCGATTGGTTTGACGAAACTGGCTCAAGATATGTCATTGAGGTGAATTTACTCAAGGATCAGGCACTCATTACGCTGGACACAACAGGTCCTTCTCTACATAAGCGTGGTTACCGTAAACATGCTTTAGAGGCACCATTAAAAGAAACGATGGCGGCGGCACTTATTATGCTAAGCCGTTGGAATCAAAACCCTGCACGTCCTTTTTATGATCCATGCTGTGGATCAGGGACACTCCCAATCGAAGCTGCCATGATTGCATGGAATATCGCTCCTGGCTTGCGTCGTACCTTTAATGCTGAGCAATGGTCTGTCATTCCTGAACAGCTATGGCAGCAAGCACGCGAAGAAGCGTTTGATCTTGTTAAAGATGATATTCCACTTAACATTACAGGCAGCGATATTGATCCAGCAGCGATTGAAATCGCTCAAGCTTCTGCAAAAAGTGCTGGATTCGGTAAGGAAATCAAATTCTTGAACATTCCAGCCATCCAAGTCCAACCTGAAGGGGACTATGGCTGCTTTATTACCAACCCTCCATATGGAGAACGTATTGGTGATGATCGGGAGGTACGCAAGCTCATTACACAATTAGGCAGATTAACTGCTGAATTACCAACTTGGTCTTTCTTTGCGATTACACCTACAGAGCATTTTGAAAAGATTTTTAATCGCAAGGCAGACAAAAGACGTAAATTGTTTAATGGTCGTATCGAGTGTCAGTACCTACAATTTTTAGGTCCACTGCCCCCACGTCATTAAATAAGAACTTTACACCAAAATAAAAGGTATCCCACTACAACCATTTCTATGGCCAATATGGGGATACCTCTGTTTATAGTTCATCTTCTATATGTTACCTTTTTATTCATCCTTTAAAGGGTTAAAAGGTTTTGGTTTCTTCACAAATGGCGCTGCCTTCTCAATAACTTCGTCCTCTGTAGGTGCACTAACATATCTTCCATTTATATATACAAAAGCGCGTTTTCCACAAGGTCCACAATAGGATTTGCATCCGATTTTAATCTCAGCATCAGGCGCCATTTTTTGCAGCTTAGGAACCATCGTTTTTAAACGGATAAAATTGCATTTATCACATATACGTATATCGTTTGCCATTATTAATCCCTTCTTTTTGCCAAGGCTTTAATGATCGCCATGGTTTCCTTTAGAAGGATTCGTAATCACAAAACCCTCTTCTGGGAAATACAAATAGTCTATTTTTACACCTTCAAGCAAATCTTGTGTTGGATCATAAATAACATCAATCTCTTTATCTGTTGAAACGACATGATCCTTATCAGTTGGCTTCACTAGGTCCATACCATAATGGGCATGATCCCCATGAGCATGAGTGATAAACACTTTAAGCACTAGACCTTTATTTTCTTCCTTATCTAATTCTTTTTTTATAACCTTTGCCGCATTGCGGGTAATTTTTATACTCATCACGTTTCTCTCCTATCACAAAAGTTGGGCTAGCTATCATTACTATTGTAAAGAAACGTGTCCTATCCTGCAATACTTATCCAACCTTTGACCCATGTTTGCCACAACTAGCCCTGTACAAATGTCAGCAAAATAGGTTCAATTTCTTCATAAATGTGATCAAATTGTGTCAATGGTAAGGGGTTAACGCCTTCTCCTGCTTCAAGCGTAAAGCCTGGACGTTTAAATTTAGCAATAAACCAGTCCTTATAACCTGCGTCACTTCCTGCTAAAGCAACTGCCTTATAGCCCCCAGCTTCAGCCATTCGCTCTGCAAACTCACTACTATAGGCTGGCTCTAAGCCTCTATAGTTCCAATAAAGCTCTTTGCCCTGTGTGTGCATTGATAATACCCTAGCAAAGTTCTTTTCTATCGTTAATCTGGCTAATGCAACCGCCTCTGGCTCACTAAGTGCATGTTTTCCAGCGTAATCCTGAGAGGCAGGAGCATGAACTCCTCTTCGGGCAACCTCCTCATCCCAATAGGCAGGAAACTGATCGTTAAGATCAACACCACGAATGTTTGCTTTCCAATGCGAAAAGTCTTTTTTTCCTTGGTTCCATTTAGTTAGTGGCAAATCAGTTGTATCCTCATTCCAGCCATCTTGGGACAAATCCACACCATCAGGATTCACCATAGGAACTGCACAAATCGAAATTCGAGAAAGTAAGGCTAGGCTCACTGGTTTTCCGTCACACCACGCTCTAGCTAGATCCTCCATAAATTTTAGCAAAAGCGGGGTTGTAATCCACTCATTAGCATGCACCGCACTATTAATGTGTACCTGCTCAGCTCCAGTCCCTAATTGTAATGCAGGAATTCTTTTTCCAAGTACACTGTGACCAATCCACGTTAAGTGTAAACAAGGATATAGCTTTGTTAATTGCTCAATATGAGTAATTAAATCCTGATAGCGATATCCATCCTTTACTTCCACTACCCTATTTTTATTCATGACACATTTATCCCCTTCCTGAGCATGAATAGTAAGAACTCGCTGGAACGCAGCCTCTGCCCTCGCAGATTTCAATTACTTATTCTCCCTTCCCCCTTTTTTATCCTGACATATTTTTCTCATTCTTAAGCATGAATGAATTATTTCATGAATTGCTTAAGTAAGTAGCTCTAATTAAAATAAGTAATTGACAACAACACCCGCATGAGCGGAGAGACAGAGAGATTCTGAAGAGCGTCTTTTAAAACCAAATTCCACCAATATTAATATTCCAATCAAGGGAATTTGGTTTTAACACGGTCGTAAGAACTCGCTGGAACGCAGCAACTATCCCTCTTATGTTGTCAAGTTCTTATTTTCTAGTTCCTACTTACCGCAAGAAATATGAAATCATCGCCAAGACCAACAAATGTGCAGGATAAAACCCCCTCCATAACCAGCGAGGTGTCGTCCTTTGTTCCAGCTTATGCCACAGCAACGACCCATAGGCGATAACGATCGTTGGAGCGATGCTTGCTAGCTGAATAAACCAGCCATGAGACCACCAAAAGATCAAATTCAGTACCAAATGTGCCAAAACCATCTCCCATGATTTTAAATAACGAAATATAAGTACAAGAAATAAGCCGTAGGCGCCATAATCCATCGGTATCCATTCCATCACGATAGCAAAAGCAACAGTGACTCCCATAGCAAGCGTGGTGCTTTTAAACTTATCCAAAAGGTGTAGCAAAACACAACTCAAACACAATGTCACAATAACATTTAAGCCTCTAATACCTAAGGCAAGCTGAAATGGGAGCTGGGCAACAAGCGCGAGTCCAATCAATCTCAGTATATACTTGGGACGAGAGGAGGTGTATTGATAGCCTTGAACTAATGCATATGCGTAAATAGGGAAAGCAATTCTACCAATTATTCTTAACCCCGCTTGTCCAGGAAAAAAAATGGCGCCAACATGATCAATTAACATCGTAAGCATCGCGATCCATTGCATTTATATACCTCCAAAGTAAACAAAGTTCATCCTACAATCTTAATCTATAAAAAAGGGCTCAACCTTAAAATCAGTGTTTGACAATAGGCAAACGGTTGAAACCACTCTCTGCTACGTAGCCTCCCACCCCAAACATTGTCAAGCACTGATTACTATGTTGAGCCTAAAAAAGCTCACTATTTATAATAAATGAAAAAAACCTCTGAAGATATACTTCAAAGGTTACGATCCTTATTTAATTACAGCTATAAACATTCCGGCACTTGCCATACAACTGGCGTAATTTTGATCTGATCACCAAGCCACGAGATAGCAATTTTCTTAAATAATTCTGCATCTCCACTACAAAAGAACTGATGAACTGGGATATGATCGCCTGATGCTAATTGTCCTTTTTGATGGAGAACCACGCTAATCTCCCTCGCTGTTTCATCCGCAGAGCTAATTAATGTTACCTTTGCCCCCATCACTTGTTTAATTTTTGACTTTAAAAAGGGATAATGTGTACATCCTAGAATTAAACAATCAATCGGATTTCCCTGCATTTGTACTAAAGATTCCTCTACAATTTTTAATGCCTGACGGGAATCTGATAAACCTTTTTCAACTAAAGGTACAAAAGCTGGACAAGCTTGGCTGTACACTTCAATAGCTGGATTGATTTCCTTTAGTGCTATAGAATAGGCATCACTAATAATTGTCCCAATCGTACCAATCACACCAATTTTGCCAGTCTTCGTTGTGCTAATTGCAGCTCTGGCACCGGGGTGAATGACGCCAATGACAGGTACATCTAGCTTAGCCTTAATAATATTTAATGCTGCTGCCGTAGCCGTATTACAAGCAATAACGATCATTTTAGGATTGTATTGGACTAAATAATCAACAATTTGCTCTGTAAATAGTGCTACTTCTTGTGACGAGCGAGGTCCATAAGGTGCTCTAGCAGAATCACCAAAATATATAATTTTTTCACGAGGAAGCTGTCTCATGACCTCTTTGGCAACTGTAAGGCCCCCTACCCCCGAGTCTAATACCGCAATTGCTTGCTCCACGAACATACCGCTTCCTTTATACATAAAGTTGAATCCGAGTCTGCGCAAATGATTCATTGTGTTACTATATGTGTGTACAAGCTAAAATGTACCTATAGTAACCCCTTCTTTATAAACATAACGAAGAAGACCCGTATTTCAGGTCTCCCCCATATAAATTATTTATTTAGCATTATTATTTTTCTTCTTTTGTTTCTTCTACACTTTCCACAACAACAACATCTTCAATTGTAGGTGCAGCTTCATCTGCAATGCCTAACATAACTGGCTGGGCAGCTTCAGTGCTGTCTGAGGATACAGTAACAACAGGTGCCTCTTCCTCTTTGCCAGAACGCCAGTTTTGGAAGTCCTGCACAAGACCGTCTGCCGTATTTTTTACTTTACCTGCAATCTGTACCGTTTGCTCTCCTACCTTATGTGCAACCTCAGTAGTTTTTTCCCCTGCTTTACGTGCACCAACGGCAATATCCTTACGAACTTCTTTACCAGCCTTAGGCGCTAGCAGTAATGCCGTTACAGAGCCAACAACAGTTCCTATTGCTGCTCCCCAAACCCAGCCTTTACTTCTTTTTGTTTTTTGTTCTACTTCAGCGTTTACTTGAACTTCTTGATTTTCTTGACTCATGTCTCATCTCTCCCTAGTTGACATTATCCCTTATCAGGGCTAACGCCTATATCGTTAATGTATTATAAGCAAGTCGTGCTTGTCTCGACACTATAAAAGATAAACTATTTTTTTCCTATAAGATATGCGAAAAGTCCTATGTAGCTTTACTCTAGCAACAAGCCCCTGTCCAGCAAATTAAAATTCAAAATCAACCGCAATGGAGCTTTCACGTACATCATTCATATAAGTGATCACCTTTTGATGCTCTGGGTGCACTTGGTAGGCTTGTAAATCTTCTAAAGATTCAAAAACAGCAATAAGCGCAATATCATAAGAGCGCTCAGTTCGAAGTATATCTTGACCAATCTCTAAGCTGCGCAGTTGCTCAATTTTATCCTCAAGCCCTCTTAGAACAGCTGCTGTACGTTCAATACTATCAGCTGAGTCATCCTTTAGCTTAAAAAACACAACGTGTTTTATCAATGTAAGTCCTCCCTTCCCTATTAAAATGATACTCAAGCACCATACACAAATACTATCATATTGCAAGAACTAGAAGCAAACAGCAACTCAATTGAAGGGACTACACTGTAAGGATGCCCTAAATTATAAATAATGATGTTTATACAATTTTCTATCAATCTACCAACATATAATATATTAAGTCCTTTTTTTCTAGGACAATACTAAATAAAGGGGGGATTTACAATGGGTTTATTTCGTTTTTTATTGAATTCACCTATTCGTATACGAATTAGAATTCTTCAAACCTCATTTGAAATTTTAAAATTACGTGTTGACCATCTTGAAAAAAAACTAGCTTCCACCCATTTCCCCGACTATGAAACTAGGCAAAAATTGCTAGGAGCGGTAAATCAATTTATTACAGTTCAGACGAAGGAATATAAATTTGAGGGTACACTTATTGCAGTCCACAACAGCTCACTTGAAATTGCAGATGATAAAGCTCAACGTATTATTATCCCATTTACTAAAATTTGCTCGTTCCATCAATAAATTTTTGCAAACAAGGTCCAGCGTATTTCTTTGCTGGGCTTCTTCTTACTTTATAAAAAAATAACGCCTTAGCACTTTAAAAACACAAAGTCAGATAGCTACAGATCAAAATCTCTCCATAGCCACCTGACTGATTAGAACGTTATCATTCCACTAAAGCCTTATGCTTTTAGGCTGTACAAAGGTTCGCCTTGTTTTACTTCAATGACCTGATTTTGCTCTAACGCACTATATTGATCAATATTTGTAATGATGACAGGTGTAATAATTTCATAACCAGCCTGTTTAATGGCGATATGATCAAACTCCATAAGTAAATCTCCAACCACAACTTGTGCCCCTGCTTTAACATGTGGAGTAAAGTGTTGTCCCTTTAATTTTACTGTATCGATACCGATATGGATTAGCATTTCTGCACCTTTATCACTAACGATACCAATGGCATGACCACTTTTAGATACGGAGAACACTGTACCATTTACTGGGGCTACAACACGACCTTCGCTTGGTTCAATCGCAACACCTTTCCCCATAATTTCCTCAGAAAATGCTGGATCGGGAACTGCACTTAATAATTTTACTTCTCCAACGATAGGACTAAAAATTTCTTCATCTGCTACGGAAGCCTCTAGCTCGATTGAAATATCAGCATTTTTAGCATCCACAGTTGGTTCCGCCACCACTTCAGTTACTACAGCCTCGACTTCATCTTCTTGAAAACCAATTACATAAGTAATTATTGCCGCTGCTACAAAACTGATTAGCAGACCAATTAATGCGTAAATAAGTGTCGGGCCAATAAACATCGCAATACCAGGAAGACCAGCTAACCCACCCATAACATAAGCTTTAGTGCCAAATGTACTCATAAATGCACCACCAATTGCGGCACCGATTAACGCAGCAATAAATGGCTTCTTAAATTTCATGTTAACACCATACATAGCTGGCTCAGTAATCCCCATTACAGCAGTAATACCTGTAGAAAATGCTAACGTTTTTGTTTTGGAATTACGACTCTTCCATGACACGCCAAATGCCGCTCCAGCTTGTGCAAGGTTTGCCGCTGCCATAAGAGGAATCATGTAGTCAAAACCAAGAGTAGCAATAGATCCGATCATGATAGGTACTAACGCATAATGCATACCTGTAATAATTAGCAAGGAGAATGTACCCCCAACTAGCAAGCCTGCAAATAATCCTGCATTGTTAAACAGCCAAGAAATACCGTCCGCTAAACCATTACCTGCAACAACACCAATGGGTCCTACAGCAATTAGGGTAATAGGAACCATCACTAACATAGTTACTGTTGGAACTACAAGAAGCTTTAAGGAAGCATGTGTTACTTTGTCGATCGCTTTTTCAACATAAGATGCTAACCAAACTGCGATAACAATTGGAATAACAGATGAAGAATAAACAGCAGAGATAACATTAATATTAAGGAATGTTGCCTGTTCAGGTGCTCCTAATAATGCAGTAATGTCTGGATGCAATATCGCTGCTCCAATCCCTGCTGCAATATACATGTTACTTCCCAGTTTACGAGCGGCACTTACTGCTAGCAGGATAGGTAGGAAATAAAATGCCCCATCCCCAATTGCCGCCATAATTTTGTAAGTAGAGCCTGTAGCTTCTATCCAATTAACCGCAACTAGAATGGCTAAAATCCCCTTAATCATACCTGCTCCAGTAATCGCTGGTAAGATTGGGGTAAACATGCCTGAAATAAAGTCTAATACGCCACTAACTGGGTTTTTAGCTTTTTTAGGCTTATCCTCTGAACGAGTTTCACCTTTGGAAGTAAATGCTGGAGACATATGCTTCATTAACTCCGTATATACTCCAGCTACTTCATTCCCAATAATAACTTGGTATTGTCCCCCATTAAGCATGACGCCCATGACACCATCTAATTTTTCAATTTCCTTTTTGTTCGGAATGTTGTCATCATGCAAGTTAAAACGAAGACGGGTCATACAGTGTACCACTTGATCTACGTTTTCTTCGCCACCTACCATAGTTAATATGTCTTTAGACAACTTTACTTTATCCATCTTTTTATCCTCCTGCACCATCAATTTAAGTTTAAAGTTAAAATTCCCCATTAAAAAAACCCGAATATTTAATTACTCTCAAACGTCACGTTTGCAGTAATAAACATTCAGGTTTTGCCCATAAGCTCGGTTACAATCCTGTTATTCACTTTTAACTACACGCTCTATATGAATCGTCAAATACAACATTTCTTCATTGGATAAAGATCGACCATATATTTTCTGAGCATAATCTTTAATTTTCTCTGCACAAGCATAGGATGAGCTGTATTGTTGCTTAACCATATCATGCAAGGAGTTGTCAGTTTCTTTGTTGCTGCTTGGAGTACCTGATAAAATTCGTTGCGCAAAAAACTTTAAATGGGTTAAAAAACGATAATAGCTTAGAGACTCTTCATCTAAATCTATAACAAACGATCTTCTAACGATATTGATAATATCTTTAACAATATTCGTCATCGTTACTGTATCCCGCATCTCCACATTAAGTTGTGCATTCACAAGATGTAACGCAATAAAACCGCCTTCATCTTCAGGAAGTGTTACCCCTAATTTATCTGTAATAATCCCTAACGCTTTTACGCCAATCGCATATTCTTTACGGTACATTCTTTTTATTTCCCAGAGGAGGGCATTTTTAATTTCCATACCTAACCGATAGCGTTCGATTGCAAAATGAATATGATCTGTTAGAGAGATATAGATACTATCATGAAGTTTCCCACCTAAAACACCTTGCGCATATTGGATAATTTCATCAGATATATCCATATACTCCATGGGAATATCAGAAAGTAAAGTCATGAGTTTTTGAGAAACTTCACGATTTTCTAAAGTGAAAATTTTCTCGATCCGCTCTTCTTCAATCTCATCCCCTGGCTGCTTCTTAAAAGCTATACCTCTACCCATTATCACTGATTCTTTGTGTTGATCGTCAATAACAGTAATGACGTTGTTATTCAACACTTTGGCTATTCTCATCCCCATCACCTTAGAACACTATTTGTAGTATGAAAAAACGCTTACCTCTAGACTCTATAAAAAGCAAAAGCAAAACCCAAACCGACACATGGTGCCTGTTTATGGTTTTGCCTGATATTTCAGTAACAATCCATGTTAGTAAGTGTGTCTATTTGGTTCTATAACATACTATCACACTCATCTTAGGTTGACAACTCTTATCGACAAACACTTACAGCATCAATACATTAATTTACCAAATAACTGCTTGTCACTCTTTCCCCTTGCTCTTTTACACCATCTTTAATCGTCCAATGTTTAGATTTAACTCTATAATAATATCCAGTAGATACTTTTCTATCATTAGTAGCAATAAGATAACTAGCATTTGATTTCGTAGAAGCCCCACTAGAATATACATCAAGCCATACAGAACCATCCCATCTTTGTAGAACAAAGCTTAGACCAACAGTTGAAACTTTAGATTTTGCATTGGTTTCAACACTAATCGTAATATTGCCATCTTTTTTATTTGTAATGATTGCAGAACCGTTTTCTAAACTCTTAAAAGTAGGATCAAACACTGAAAAGGGCGTAATAATAATTCCTGATGGCTTCATTTGCTGAGCAGTGGGCAATGACGCTGCCTGTACGGCTGCACTAATGGAAATTGTACCAAAAACAACTACACTTGCTAGCATTACAGCTTTTTTAAGATTAGAATTTTTCTTCATATTGATTGCCTTCTTTCCTTTTATAGTAAAAATAGCATTCAATATAACAACGATTACAAACGCCTATAAGTTTCCTTTATTCGAATTTATATCTATTTTTTTATTTTCACGCTCATCTCTTTAACAAAAACAGCCGTTCCCCGAATTGTAACGTCCATGTCATGTTGATTGCGGCTTACCTTCACTTCAACTTTTCCCTCTCTTCCCATCTCATGCCCTTGCTCAACTACAAATTGAATCTCATTCGCCTCTTGATCGACATAGTTTAAATAATATGCTCCCATGACCCCAGAGGCAGTGCCTGTTACTGGGTCCTCTGTTGTCCCAGAATATGGTGAAGAAAAATGCCTCGCATGCATCATGTTATCAGTATCACGAGTTTCAAAGCAAAAGGGATGTAACGATGCTTTAGGGTTTTCTAACAAAATATTAGGAAACTGGGAGGAATCTGGTTTCATTTTGGCAAAAGCACTCAGATGACCTATAGGGATTAGCAAAGTCCATGTACCTGTACTTCCATATACAATTGGCTTACTTAGGTCTACATCATCTGCAGTCAAATTAATCGCACCTGCAAGCTTCTCTATATCACCTTTGAATGGTACAAAACGTGGTTGGTCCTGTTTCATTTCAATAAGTAATGTATCACCATCTCGCTCAAACTGAATCGGAAGTACACCTACTTTTGTTTCAATTGTGATGGCGTCCTTCCCCTCTAATAAACCACGACTCTTCATGCCATAAAGCGCTGCCATTGTTGCATGTCCACAAAGATTAATCTCATGACCTGGTGTATAATAACGTAGCCGAACATCTGCCGTTTCAGATTTTAATATAAAGACGGTCTCGTTAAACCCCACTTCATATGCTATCTGCTGCATTTCAGCTTCACTTAGATGGTCCGCTTCGAAAACAACTCCTGCTGGGTTGCCTTTGTCCGGAACGTTTGAGAAAGCATCATAGTGATACACTTGAATGGTGCGCTTCATGTTATCATCCTCTTCTCTTTAAATATAATGATGTATGGTAAAAAAGTTTGAGTTTTATTTGGATACTCGAGTGATTTTCCAGTCTTCATAAAAACGATATTTCCCAGAATGATAACCTTCTGTATCTTCTAGCCATGAAACGTAATCATCATTCATTGAGGTCACTAGTTCACCCTTATAAACTAAACCCGACGCATTATACACATATACATACAAATGTCTGTAGCCTTCTTTTGCCTTAACCTCGGTAGCTTGTTCCACGTCTTGTACTTGATCATTTTGTACCTCTTGATTTTCTGTCTGCTCATGCTCCATACGAATAAGATATAAATGATTTTGTATGTAAGCCACTTGCCGAACACCAATAAGATCAGTCGCTGATTCCCTTGGATTGCTAAAAGATGACTTCAAAACTGATAGCAAGCTTACGTTGTGTTTCATATCTATAGTTACAAATAATACATCTCGACTACTCTGTCCCGCTGTCAAGAGATTAAAGCTCAAATTCAATACACCATTGTCCTCATCTCGATAAGTGTTATAGCCATAGGACTGCACAACTGTTTTTCCCTCTAAAGACGAATTTTCGACAATATCGTTTAGATCAGTTTGTAAATATACATCCTTAACTTCAACCATCCCTGTCTCTTTACCGGAAACGCTATCATAAGCTTGAATAACTAGTTTTCCATCCTTAGACATAACAACTGCCAATTGTTTACCAACCGATTCTAAACCCAAAACCTCAATATTTCTCGGTTGTTCTTTCTGAGTTAAAAGTGCATTCTCCTTTAAATCAATTGTAGCAAGCTTACGTGAGCTGGATTCGTCCTTTTTTTGTTTAAAATCTAATTGATAAATGCTATTTATACCCGCATATGCTGCATTATTAGGCACGATAAAATACATTTTATCATCGACATCCGTTAAACCATACTCTAGCGGATTGGTGAACTTAGTATTTGCCAGCTTGTCATCCTTAACTTTCCCCAATTGATAGGCTAGAGAGGACGGCACTACTGCACTTCGAGTCTGCCCCTTACCTTCTTTACTTTGATCTTCTTCTAGAATCTCAAAATTTTGTTCCCCATACACTGTATAATATTTATCGCCAACTCCTAATTTATCACCTAATGTATAGGGTCTTAATGAGATTGGCTGCTGCTTACGAAAATATTGTGTGGTTGCCTTCACCTCATGCCCGATCCAATCAAAGGAGGTTGCTTGCTTTCCATTTCGCAATACGCCATTTATTTTTACCTGTGATAATAGGGATGAATCACCTGATATATCCTTTACAACAAAGGATTCTTCCTTCTTCTTATCAAAAACACCCGTATACCAAATTACAACGACAGCTAGTACTGTCATTACTGCTAATGCAGCCATTATCCATCTTGACCTGCCCATAAACTCCCTCCAATAGAAAATAATTTGACTTTTAATAAATGTTAGAGGTTTATCGAATCATTATTTAGCTCGGAGAACTGGCATAACTCTAATATCTCATTTGAACGATAATGGTTCCCATTTCTTTGATCATATTTATACGCATAGTCCAACGCTATATTTTTGTAATATTTCCCCAATGCGGTTACTTCACGACTTAGATGTAAACAAGGATGCTCCAAAGGAAGTCGCACATCAAATTGTATATTTTCTTGCTCTAGACGTGAAAACAATTTTGACGCGAAGGCACTAAAATACATGATATTCTCAGGGTCCTCTTGGTTTAATGAGTGAACCACGTTTTCCTCAAATATCTCCAATGCTTTAATAGGATCAGTGTAAGTCAAATATCTTATATGTAACCCAAACTGAAATAAATAGTCTCGACTTCCCTTTATTAGTTTATAACCTTTACGTTGCCATTCATCTGCTTCTTCCTTTCGTCCTAAACGTAACAATGTCAATAACACCAATGGAATCGTGGTCTGTAAACTTACATCACACTTTAATTTCTCAGTAAGAATCGGTTCCGCTGCGTGTAATATTCCTTCATCATTATCTGATATTGCTTGAATAACTATGTGCGAGGCTTGTTCACATGCTTGACAATTACTCATTTCATCCCTTTCCATCGTCTGCACTAGCTTATAATATTCGATTCCTTCTTCTAGATCACCCATATTAATTAAAACTATCATTTTATGATAATAATAGGTTCGATCACTATAACCTTCAGCAGCAAAACGAAGCTTCATATCCTCAAGTAAGTTTTCGATCTGTGTTCGATTAACCTCCGGAAAGCAGGTAATATTACCTAAAATATATTTATATTTCCACAATAATGAATAACCACTAAGCAATTCAGGATATTTATCCTTCATCCCTACGAGCCATGAAAAAGCAACCAATGCTTTTAAAGGATATCCTTCAAAGTTGCATAAATCTACCATTTCCTCCCTTGCCTTAAACCCTTGCTCAATGTCTTCTCGCATATCTGCCACTCTAACCGCCTGCTCTAACAAAGCAAGCTTTGCATCCCCATCTGGTAAACGTAACGCTTGATCCATCAGTTCATCAAAGTCCATTTCATTTAAGTAACTGCTCATGGGGTTCCCTTCTTTTCTTGATAGTTTTACTTTGAAAAAAAGTCCAAGCTCCTTAATAAGAAGTTGGACTTTTTAAAAGTGTACAATCAGTATTATTGTAAGCGATAGGTGGATAATTTTTCAACTAGTGTTACATAGTAACTATTTTTGTTTCTGTGGTCTAGCTTTTCAGCAGTGGCAAGCGCTAGCGACTTGAAATATCGTGACAAGGCTTGCACATCACTACTTAAATGCTCACATGGATGACCTGTAGGCAATTTAATTTGGTAATTGATATTTTCTTCTGCAAGTCTACTAAACAAGTTAGCGGAATGCGCATTAAAAATCATCACATCTAATGGATTTTCATGATCCATAGAAGAAGTAATGTACTCCTCAAACACTTCTAACCCTTTAATCGGATCAGTTAACGTTAAGTAACCTACATGTTCTCCTTGATGATATAAAAAGTCTCGATTCCCTTTAATTAATTTGTAGCCCTTCCGCTGTAATTTATCTGCTTCCTCCTTACGTCCTAAACGAAGCAATGGGAATAATACTTTACTAATCGTAACATGTGGCACCTCACCACAGCTCATCCCACCATGAAGGATTGGCTCAGCAGCAGCGATTGTCCCTTCGTCATCACCTAGCTTAGACATGAACTCAACTAATCTATTTTGCTCACAAGCTAAGCAATCGCTCATATCATCACGTTCCATCGATTTTACAATATCCCACTCCGCTTGCGCAGCTTCCAGCTCACCAAATTCTGTAAATGTATGTGCCTTATAGTAATGATAAGAACGGTCGCTGTAACCCGAAGCTAAATATCTTGTCTTCATATCTGCTAACAGATTATCAATTTGTGTGCGACTAATGTCAGCAAAGGAAGTAATGCGATCAAGCACCCATTTGTAAGACCACAATAATGAATATTCATCAAAAAGCTCAGGGTTTTTATCATATTGACCTAATTGCCATGAAAATGCGACTAACGCCTTCATTGGGTAACCATGAAAGCTCCCAAATTCCACGATTTCACTTCTAGCTTCAAAACCTTGTTCGATATCTCCAGCAGCATCTGCAACACGCACTGCTTGCTCTAATATGTCCAGTTTTGCTTTCCCATCGGGCAAGCTATAGGCTTCTTCCATTAATTCATCAAAGTCCATTTCAGCATAGTTCATATTAATTTTCTCCACCTTCCTGATTTACACTCATTCCCCAGTCAATAAAACGTACAATTCCTTGATTTAATAACGCCATCTCTTGACGACTCATCGGATAATGTCCCATCATCAGGGCATTGCAATACAGCATTTCAATTGCTGCACTAATCATATTTCGATTCGTAGAATGAAATACTTTATCCACAACAGGATTGTTCAAATTAAAATACAAAGTTGCATATGCAGAATCTTTAAAAGAAGCACCTAATGATCCAAGCACAGACGACAATACATCTGTTGTTGTTTCTTTCGCAGCCTCAAGCGAGCGAAGACTAGCGGATTCCTCCGATAACGTGTATAACACTGGAATATCCTCAGGCTTAAAGCGTCTAAGCTGAACTTGACAACGAAACTTTTGTAATACACTATCTGCAAAGCGGGTCGCCTCATAAAACTGCATTCTTTCTTCTGCCGTCACATCCGTAAAGGACAAGGACACATCCTCAGGTAACAATCTCTCCACCTGAATATTTCGCTTAATTAAAGGCAAGGCAGACAATAGCTCCGCATCATAGATATAGCCACCATTTACAACAAGCATCGATTGCGCGGATGCCACATGTGTAATTTGACGATATTCATCTAGGGTAGCAGTAAAATATATATGCTTATGCTCAGAGGTTAAGTCGCCCAAGGACTTTGTCCCAAACGTAGTTTCAAATGGTAACCAAGCGTGAATAATAGAATAAAATTCAGGGTCAGCCACAGCTAGCGCCTTCATTGATAATGCATGCAAATGAATAATGGCTTGTAATCGTTCGGGATTATATTCCGCCATCGAAATTAATTCCTTACGAATCGCATCACCAAGCTCCTCACGCACCTGCTCTAATTTTTCATTTTCATAAAAATGCTCTCTAGAAGCCGTAGGCTGAAGCTCATCTGTCCACACTAGACATTTCACAAAAAAAGTCCAATCAGGCAAAATATTTGTAGCAGCCTCGGATACAAGCATATGCTTCAAATAAACACGGTGATTCCGCTTCGCATTCAAATTCACTGCATGTGGCAATATAAACGCAATGCCCCCTGTACGTCCAGATGAAGTTTGGAGTGGAATAAAGTCACGGAAACGTTCTCCAAGCAACTGTTCTCCAAATGCCAGCACTTCCTCACGATGATTGCGGGCTTGTAGTGGCTCCTTAACCCATACTGGTGATTTGGGATTAATCTGTCTCGTATGCTCCTCACCACGCAAAATAATAGGGTAAGGTAATAAAGCACCATAATAATAAAGCCAGTTTTGTAAATTTTGCTCATCAAAATAAACTTCACATCCTGCTTTACAACGCAAATAAACCTTCGTTCCTGGAGATAGTGGAGTTTCCAGCTTACGAATCGTATACGTACCGTCTGGCTTACCTCTCCACTCTAACGCGGGTCCACCTTTAGCAGATTGAGTGAGCATAACGATCTCATCACTCACCATAAAACAGGACAATAACCCAATCCCAAAACGGCCAATAAAAGAATCATTGTTAGATAAAAAATCATCGCCTCGTTTAGACGATTGACCAATCATCGCTAAAAACTCATGCACCTCTGCTTCATTTAAACCTATACCATTATCCTCTACGATAAGGGTTGCTCCAGCACCAACACCATTCACTTCGATGTTAATTTGTCCTATGTAGTCCGCATCTGCTTGTGCTTGTCGTGCCGTAATCGCATCAACCCCATTTTGTAATAGCTCTCGTAAATATACCTTGGGATTGCTATAGAGGTGGTTAGATAAAATGTTAATCATCCCACTTAAATTGACCTGAAAACGATAAGTATCTTGATTTTCCATGATGGTGCCCCTATCTTATTAAAATGACATGCTATGGTTGAATCTAAATAAAATTGAGTGATTGACAATGATGGACGTTTCACTTCTCCAGAATCCTCCTGTCCCTCCGCTAGTCGGGATATTGTCAATCATTAATTTATATGAAGAACCATAAATTTAGTTCAACCTAATAATCATTACTTACCAATATATGTGGTAAGATTATTTAATAAATTTAACCAAATGAGTTAAGTCTGAAACTACCTCCGTAAGTTTCATTCTTTGAGGTGTACTTAATGAGTTGCTCCACCTGTAACTTGCAAATCTATTGGATTCATGATCGCCGCTTCAATGGCTAGCTCCAGCCCTTTTGTTATCGTTTCAATTGACATGGAAGGTGTAGCATTTGACATATTTACCGCTTGACTGAGCTCAAATGGGACATGGATAAAGCCACCGCGTACCTTTGGAAATTCACTATGGATCAAGTACATTAAGTGATAAAACACATCATTACATACATAAGTACCCGCAGAATAAGAAATATATGACGGTATATAATTATTTTTCATATGCTCAACCATTGCTTTAACTGGTAAATTACTAAAATAAGCGGTTTCTCCATTTCCATGAATACTTTCTGCAAGCGGGATATTTCCCTCGTTATCAGGTATCGACGCATCACGATAATTAATAGCTACAAATTCAACCGATATTGCCGCTCTTCCCCCTGCCTGTCCAATACATAAAACGATATCTGGCTCGTAACGATGCATGGCCTCTTCTAGCTGTAATGCACCTGTACCAAATATCGTATCAAGCTGTACAATCTCTATTGTTGCTCCAGCTATACTAGAAGGTAATCCAGAAACTGCCTCAAAGGCGGGATTAATTGATTGTCCACCAAATGGCGTAAAGCCAGTAACAAGTATTTTCATAGATTTCTCCTTTTTTAGCAATAGTAAGCAAGTACTAAAATCAGTTTAAAGGGAGCGAATGTTTGTCGTCAAATTTATTCTTTACTATGAGAGAAATAGGTAGGATAATGAATAAAAATTCAAAGGGGTCGTGAGGAATGAGAATTAGAATAGCAACAATAGATGATTTACCCCAATTACTTGAAATTTATAATTATGAGGTTTTAAATGGCGTTGCAACATTTGATTTAGCACCAAAAACATTAGAAGAACGGGCTGATTGGTTTCATAAGCATAATTGTAACAACCATCCCCTAATTGTTGCGGAGATTGAAGGTCATATCGCAGGTTATGCTAGCTTATCCTCCTACAGGGATAAAGAAGCTTATAATTCCACCGTGGAGTTATCGGTATACATAGCAGCTAGGTATAGAAATCAAGGTGTTGCAACTACTTTGATGACTGCGATCATTGAGATGGCTCAAAAAGATAATCTCACCCATATGATCATATCTGTAATTACAGCAGGGAATGAAGGTAGCCGTCGGCTTCATGAGAAGTTTGGTTTCACATTTTGTGGTGTTATACCAGAGGTTGGATTTAAATTCGATAAATACCACAGCATAGAAAATTATAGTTTAAAGGTATAGCAACAAGTTTAAACGAATCAAAAAAAGTTGATTGGAAAACGAAATGTTCTCCAACCAACTTTATATTACCTATAAAAGTATTCCATAAAATGATTAATTAAGACAAGCGTCCACTATAATCCTCAAAACCAAATTGACGAATGACCTTTATTCCATCCTTGTCGTTGTAGCTACAAATCGAAGGTAGATTAACGCCATTAAACATATGGTTTTTGACCATCGTGTAATGTGCCATATCACAAAATACGAGACGATCACCCGGTTTAAGTGGCTCTTTAAAGGAATAGTCACCAATGACATCTCCAGACAAACAAGTTAAGCCACCTAATCTGTAGGTATAAGCATGTTCACCTGGTTGTCCACCACCAATAATGTTAGGACGGTAAGGCATTTCAAGCACGTCTGGCATATGACAAGTTGCAGATGTATCAAGAATCGCAAGATCCATGCCATTGTTCATGATATCCAATACAGTCGTTACAAGGTAACCTGTGTTAAGCGCAATCGCTTCGCCTGGTTCAAGATATACCTTCACATCGTATTTATCTTGAATGTGATTGATACAACGAATTAAGGTATCTAGATCATAGTCAGGACGAGTAACATGGTGACCGCCACCAAAGTTGATCCATTTCATTTGATAGAAATATTGACCAAACTTTTCTTCAATCACTTGAAGCGTCCGTTCTAATGTATCGGAATTTTGCTCACACATGGTATGGAAATGCAGTCCATCAATGCCTTCAAGCTCTTCTGGCTTAAAGTTAGCAAGTGTAGTCCCCATACGTGAAAAGGGAGAACAAGGATCATAAAGTGGTGTAGCAAGCTCAGAATATTCTGGATTAATCCGAATACCACATTCAATTTTTTTCCCCTGAACAGCTTGTACCTTTTCTTTGTGCTGCTGCCACTGGCTAAAGGAATTAAACACCATATGATCTACATATCCAAGAAGCTCGTCCATTTCAGAGGGCACATAAGCTGGAGCATAAATATGAACCTCTTTACCCATCTTATCATGACCCAATTTGGCTTCAAATAAGGAGCTGGAAGTGACTCCTTTTAAATATTTACCGACTAATGGAAATGTAGAAAACATTGAAAATCCTTTTAGCGCTAACAAAATACTACAACCGGTCGCTTGCTGCACCGAGTCTAACACTTTAAGATTTTTTTCCAATAATCGTTCATCAACAACATAACTAGGTGTAGGTGCAGTGCTGAAATCAATATTCATTTCCATCACCTAATCCAACAAGGTTGGCGAGTGATCTTCTTGCCAAGGCAATCCATGTTTATTAAGTGCATCCATAAATGGATCTGGATCAAATTCCTCAACGTTATACACGCCTGGTTTATTCCAAATGCCTTTAATGATCATCATAGCCCCAATCATCGCAGGTACACCTGTTGTATAAGAAATCGCTTGCGAGCCAACCTCTGCATAACATTCTTCGTGGTCACAAACATTGTATACATAATAAGTTTTAGGCTTGCCATCTTTTGTTCCTTGAATAATACATCCGATGTTTGTTTTACCTTTTGTTCTTGGTCCAAGTGAAGCAGGATCAGGTAAAATAGCCTGTAAAAATTGCAATGGAATAATTTCTTGTCCGTTAAATTGGATCGGCTCAATTGAAGTCATTCCAACATTCTCTAGTACTTTCAAATGGTTAAGATAGTTATCAGAGAATGTCATCCAGAAACGAATACGTTTTACACCCTTGATATTCACCGCCAAGGATTCCAATTCTTCATGGTATAACAAGTAAATATTTTTAGGCCCGATTTCAGGCAAATCGTATTCTTTTTTATGTGAAAGTGGTGGTGTTTCAATCCATTTACCCTCTTCGTAGTAACGACCATTAGCTGTAATCTCACGAATGTTAATTTCAGGGTTAAAGTTCGTTGCAAAAGGATAACCGTGGTCACCCGCATTAGCATCTACGATATCAATACTATGGATTTCATCAAAATGGTGCTTTTGAGCATACGCAGTAAATACGCCAGTAACACCTGGGTCAAAGCCACTTCCGAGCAAAGCAGTAATGCCTGCTTTTTCAAATTTCTCACGATAAGCCCATTGCCATTTATATTCAAATTTAGGTGTATCAGGTGGTTCATAGTTCGCAGTATCCACGTAGTGAACACCTGTAGCAAGGCAGGCATCCATAATGGTCAAGTCCTGATACGGCAACGCAACGTTAATGACAACATCCGGACCAAAATTTTTAATTAATTCAATAACCTCTTCGGTTTTATCAGCGTCCACCTGAGCAACTGAAATCTTGGTTTGTCCGCCATCTAATTTATTTTTTAGAGCTTCGCACTTTGCGATGGTCCTGCTAGCGATGCAAATCTCTTCAAAAACGTCCGGATTTTGACAACACTTATGCACTACAACACTAGCGACGCCGCCGGCGCCGATAATCAAAGCTTTTCCCAACATTAATACCTCCTCAAAGTTCCATATAAAAAATCAACAAAGCTGATTATACAAAAAACATCGCAAATAATCAAGAAAAACGACAAAAAATGATATTTAGTCAGCAAAATCTCAATATATTTTTAGAAATGCTCATAAATTCATAAAAATGCTCTATTTTTCATATGAAGCTATTTAAAAAAATTTGAAAACAAACAGGATGAGCTTTAACAACAGTATGCGCTAGTTATGTAACAACTATTAAAGGAAAATGTAAATGTATCCATTATCAATGTTTATTAATTTTTATGCATAGTTTACGATAAGCTATAAATAACCCATATAGTAGAAAGAAAAAAACTCCGTAAGAAATAAAGAAACTTTTCCTTTACCTCAAAACGGAGTTATTTTAAGCTGGGTTCATACTTAAGGTCTTACAGCTGCTTCAATATATTTGTATGCCCAATGCTCCATAGGAACATCGTTAAAGCTAGGCGTATCTCCTACCTGAGCTAGCTCACGATGAAAAACTAGATTTAACACTTTTACAGCCTCTGCTCTAGTAATAGCGACATTTGGCTTAAATGTTCCATTCCCATAACCTTGCATTATTTTAGCTTGCTCAGCCGCTTGAATAGAAATGTTTGCCCAATGTGTTGTAGGTACATCGCTAAACGTCGTTGATTCTGCTTCTACAGCTGAAGAAGTCCCTTGGGTGTTTAACAAGTGATCCACAATGACAGCCATCTGCGCTCTCGTTACCTTTTGCTCTGGCGCAAATTCATTCTTGGAAATCCCCTTCATCACACCGTATTTTACTACTTGCATAATTTCAGATTGCGCCCAACTCTTAGTTACATCAGAAAAGTCAGGTTTCGCGTCTATTTCTTTCAAATTCAACCCTTTTGCTAGCATTGCTGCCATTTGAGCTCTTGTCACTGCTGCATTAGGTTTAAAGCTTCCATCTGTAAATCCAGTAATATAAGGAACTGATTTAGATTGATCAAACAACCAATCGATGAGCTTTGTATCATTAAAGGCAGGTGCCCAAGACCAATGGCGCAACCCACCATATAGTCTCATTTCATCCATTTCTTCATCGCTATAAAATTTAGCATGAACTTTAGTGCTACCTAACTCCTTTAATGCCTGATAAGCTAGCTTACTTGTTCGACTATCTGTAGTTGGATCTCCTTCAGCATGAATAATCCATAAAGGAATATCAACTAAATTTTTAAGTTCTTGTTTAAATACGTCTACAGAACCTGTGTAATCCGCTACCGTATCCTTTGCCGCTATTGCGATTGCACCAGCAAACAAATCAGGGTACTGCATCAAAAATCTAAGTACACCTCCACCACCACTGGACACACCAACGACATAAATTTTATTTTTATCAACCTTACCCTCTGCTACCATTTTGTGAATTAATTCTTTTTGTGCTGTAAAATATTGTTCCATGATAGGCAGTTGCTCTTTATTTTTATAAATCGCCCAGCCGTAATTTTCAGGGTATTGAATGGCTAATACTGAAGTATCATGACCAGACTCTGACCAGACCACAGCACCTTTATTTTCAGTTAGCTGCTTTAAATTATCGGTACCCACCTCGCCCCCACCATGCAACCAAACTACTAGCGGTTGTGGTGTAGCTGCTTTACTTAAGTTAAGGCGATATTTAAGTTCAATCCCATTACTTGCCTTAAAGCTACCTGCCTTAAAATCGTCTACTGTTCTTGTATTTACTTTAGTAACCTTAGACTTATTAAAAGATAATTCCGGATATTTTACATTTTTCACTTCGAATTCAGATACATATCCGCCTGGATATTTAAAAGCCTTCAAATCTAACATAATTTTGTTATCTTTAGTACTTAGCTTAATTCCATCATCCTCATAATTATTTTGAGCGATCTTTCCTTCCTTATTTAAAGGATACCCGTCATAATTACCAGTGATTTCAAAATCCCCCGCCTTTAAATCTTGGTATGGAGTCATATCGTTAACTTCAATTTCAAATGAATATACCATCGGTCCACCGTCGCCTATATACGTGTTAGCAACAATGTCCTTTACCGTCCCTTTACTGTTACTGTTTTCTGCTTTAACTGTGTGAATTGGGAAACTTGCAACAACCAATGTCATCACAATAGCCACCATGAAGCTTAGCTTCATTTTTTTTAATGCCATGCTTATTCCCTCCTGTTGTTTTTTATAGTGCAATGAAATAAAAAAACCTGAACGAACATACTACGAAAAAAAATCCGCAGCCATGTTTTAGCTCAGGTTTCGCCCGTACAAAGTACGGTAACAATCCTTATTCTATTTACTACCTTATCCAATTATGAAAGCGTTGTCAATATAAAAGTGAGCATACTACCAACTGAAACAAAAAAAATCAAAACATTAAATACATAAAATTGATAAAAAATATTACATTGACATAAACTGCCATTTTAAGTATAATCCGACTATCAAGGTATATTAAATATGATTTAACCTTGAAGGGAGTGATGCTTATATAACATAACTCGTAACTACAGCTTTATAGATGTCCTGTTTACCTCGTAAGACCACCTCATAGAATTGCTCTAAGCTATAAAAAAAACCTTTATGCTTGCCGCACCTGTGTTGATCAGAAAGAAACAAAAGCCATAAACAAAAAAGAGGCTTAAAATTAAAGAGGAGTGGATATTATGAGAAAGCGTTTAGCTTCCATCTTTGTAACCACAGCATTGCTTTTAACAACACTGGCCCCGGCAGGAGCATCTGAAATTCATGCACAAGCCTCGCAAGTTCCTAGCTTTATTGATGAATTATGGGTTGCACCAGAAGGCTTATCTCAAGATGAGAAGGTGTATAGCTATTTGGAACAGCATAAAGATACTTTACAATTAGGAGCAGAAATTCAGCAACAGCTCAAAATTCAATCCGCGGAAAAAGATGATCAAACGAATACCGAACACTATAAGCTACAACAATACGTTGGCGACATTCCTGTATACGGCGCACAACAAACAATACACTTTGATGCACAAGGAAATGTGACAGCGTATTTAGGTAAGGTATTCCCTGATGCCGCACAAATTGCAAATGGTGCTGAGGCGAAGCTGCTGCCAGAAGAAGCTATTGCCATTGCTAATAACGATTCTGAGCAACAATACGGACCACTTGGTTCACCAGATAAGGCACCTGAAGCGAAGCTATATGTTTATGAACTAGATGGTAAATTTTTGCTTACCTATGTAACTGAGGTTACTGCGCTTGATCCTGAACTCATTCGTGATCGCTATTTTATTGATGCGGTTAGTGGTGATATATTACAAAAATATAGTTTAATAGGAAACGCAACAGGTACAGGTAAAGGTGTACTAGGCGATACAAAAACTTTTACAACTACACAAAGCGGCTCTACTTATCAGCTAAAAGATACAACCCGTGGTAAAGGAATTACAACTTATACTGCGCGTAACACTACTTCTATTCCTGGCACTATTTTAACAAGCTCTAACAATAACAATTGGACCGATGGCGCTGGTGTAGACGCACACGCCTATGCAGCAAGAGTATATGACTTCTACAAAAATAAGTTTAATCGTAATAGCTTAGATGGCAAAGGTATGGAGATTAAATCAACTGTTCATTACTATCGCAACTACAATAATGCCGCTTGGACAGGATCACAAATTATTTATGGTGATGGTGATGGCGTTAATTTCAGAGCCTTCTCTGCGGATGTAGACGTTATAGGTCATGAATTAACACATGGGGTTACAGAGTTTACAGCTAACCTTGAGTATTATGGTCAACCTGGTGCATTAAATGAATCAATCTCAGACATCATCGGGAATACTATTGATGGAACCAATTGGCTACTTGGCGATTTGATCTATACCCCTAACATTCCAGGAGATGCACTTCGTTCGTTATCGAACCCAACTTTATACGGTCAACCAGATCATTTCAGCAATCTTTACACGGGTTCACAGGATAATGGTGGTGTTCACACTAACAGTGGAATTAACAACAAAGCCTTTTATTTACTTTCAGAAGGTGGAACCTTCCATAATGTCAATGTAACGGGAATTGGTAGAGACAAAGCCGTAAATATCTATTATCGTGCACTTGTCTACTATTTAACCGTATATTCCAACTTCAGCGATATGCGTGTAGCTGCCATCCAATCTGCTAAAGATTTGTATGGTGTAAACTCCGCTGAGGTTACCTCTGTAACAAATGCGTATAATGCAGTGGGTGTTTATTAAAAAATAAACAAAGCGTCCTCTGCATAAAAGTAGAGGGCGCTCTTAATTTTGTAATTTTATACTTCACGTTTTTGCTCTGGATGATAAATAATCCGTACGTAATCATAATCCTTATTGTCCATATCGCCCAAATACATACGTTGATGCTCTGGAACAAGCTCATAAGCTTCCTTCAGCTTACTCCGTGAATGCTCGTTAGGATATTCTAAATAGTTGAAATAAGCTGCCCTACATTTCTCAATCACTGACTTTTCTCCTTTTATTCGGCTACTAATATCTATAAACTCCTTGAATTTTTCTTCCACATCACAAGCATAACCCCCATCAATGACCGTCAATATCCCTAAATCATCCCAAACAATCGGCGTGCGTGTTTTGATTGAGGTAAAGAATACTCCTTCATCCCACAATTTACGCATTTGTTCTAACTTAAACGTTAATTCAAAATGAGGGCAATAACAGATGACAGTATCATGACGGTAAATAAGGAGACGAACTAAGTAATTTCTACCACGATGCTTCATAAATATAGTAAACCCATCCCCTGGCTCAGTTGAATAACCTACCTCTTGGGTCACTACGAAATCTTCAGGTGAAGGTGAATATTTAACTCGACGTTCCTGCCAAAGCTTTTTTTCTTCATCAGAAATTTGATAAATATTTGTAAAGGAAGGGTTGAGCTCTCTCACCTTATCATGAATGTAATCCTGATAACGCGTTTTATTCATCTGCCAATCGGCTGCTACAAGTTTATAATACCCTAAGCCATGGATCGAAATCCCTTCGCCAAGCGGGACCTTTGGCACAAGCCAACCTATATCTAGCTTTTCAGTTAGCCCCTCTAAATCTACTAATTCCCAGCAATTCACCATGCCATCTTCATAGACATCAATATAGTTAAAGAAGTATCTTCCTCCATTACATATAAAACCAGGCACTTTTATCCCTTCAATTGTTTTGGTCCTACGAATTTTTGACATTTCTTTTCTCCTTTGCTTAAATTTAATTCTGAAAAATTCTATGTAAACCTGAGCATTTTTGTCCAGCCTAAGTAAGTGGATTAGTTCCATGCTATCTTAATATGATATTTCTTTACAAGATGCTCTAGCCCTATCCTGAAAATAAAAGAAAAACAGGGCCAATAAACTCCCATCAAAGAAAAGTGTATCGCCCTGTTTTCAATTACTTGTATCCTGTATGAAGAAGCTGAACATAAGCGGCAACTTGAAAATAAATAGGTGCAACCTCCTGCTGCTTTCCTACACCAAATACGTATTCACGACTATGCTGAATCAGGCTTGTAAGCAACGTAACTAAGAAGTCCATATGCAGGCTAGTACCTTGTAGCTTCATTTTCTCTAAAGTATCAATATCATGCTCCCCAAGCTGATCAATGCCTCGTAGCAGTAATTCTTGACACCAATCATAAATGGTAATAATCAAAGCTTCCTTCTGGTTCAAGCCTTCCCCCTCCTTTAGTATATGGCAAATGGACGGTGCTTGTTATCCAAATTATAAGTCTAACAGTAGGCTCGTGACATGCCCTCCACTAAGAAAGCTAATTGGATAAATCAAGTCATCCTCTATACGTACGAAGGCAATAAAATGACGATGCTTCTCATAGAAGGTTGCTCTCTCTAACACTTTCAATGCCTTCTCCCATTGTGACTGAAAAGGAATTGTAAACTGCACATGCTGCTCATCCTCAAGCTGTACATTCATGATGAGACTTTGAGTTCTCTGATTAAAGGAACTCTCACTAATTTGTAGTACACGAAACAAAACAAAAGATGGAGATTTACGAGTAAACAAGGACGTGATCGTTCCTCTGTTGTAAGTAGCAGTTGATTTATGCTCATAACTTCCAAACTGTATATCCTCAACCAATTGACGCTCAAAAACACTTAATTTAGCAATAGCGCTTGAGGATAATCTTCCTTCTTCATTCACCTTCATCCCCGTGAAGGAAACCTCTGATTTACTGAACTGCTTCAGTGATAAATCAAGCTGCCAAGGAGAATGAGCTTCATAATGCTTAACATAATCAAAGGAGATATCATCATAATAAATGGGACGAGATTCAGTATACGTGTGAATACGGCCATCCCCTAGACTATAAAAATAATACGTAATCCCCTTATATAATGATTTGCTTTGCCATGGTTCAGCACCAAGTCCATACAGATGGAGCTTAGGCACTTCATAGTACTTACTGCGAAAACTACCTGTTAATTGTGCGAGGTCTTTCGCCCCAAGCTGGTGCTCCACTGGCAAAGTGGATTGCTGCTGTAAAGCCTTTAGCACTAGATATGTTTCTGTTATTTTTTCTAATAATATAACCATTGAAAAACGAATATGACACGCAAAATAAAGCTCTAGCTCGGTTTTTATGGAATGTAATCCGCGTTCAATGTTCGGTAAATCTGCACTTCTAGCATGAACAGCCATCGTATCAAGCTGGATTGTGATTTCCTCTGGTAATCTTGACAGTCCACTACAAACTATACTTGTTAATAATTCCATACCTCCCTGTAAAAATCCTGCTGGAAAGGATACGATTCCCTTGCGGGCAATAAGTGCAGATGAATCATCAATCCCTTGATGAGCCCGATATCTCAGCAGAACCTCTAGTTTAACTATTTCACCTTCACGTTCCTTTAATGCACATAACATCTTACCTTGCTCAGGAGTATAGGCTACCTCCATCCCTCTATTCACCATCTTAACCGTAAGTAAAGAGGATGCTGTAATCTCTAACTGCTCGTCATACCGTAGACGAAAGGCTACCTCATCGATCATTGTAGGTGTATACGGTTGAAGCAATTCAGTCATTGGAGTAGTAACAAGCCAACTAAAGTCGATTGTCTGATCCTTTTCCTCTAAAATAGCTTCTACAAGCTGGTGCTCCCGATAATATAAAATGGAAATTAATACATGCTTACATAGCTGTGAGGAAGGACAACTACATGTCCAAGTGTCTAATGAATTTGTCAAATAACAGATCGTATCATCAGACAATTCACACTTCACCTTGTCTAGCAAATCAAAATGGTAGGTGACCGTCAGCCCCTTACTTATGTCCTTATTCGCTCGATTAAATAATCCTTTATTACTGTAACGGACTAGAAGCTCATCCTCACAACGTGATATAAATGAATCAAACTGCCCCTTTAGGCTGGAATTCGCCACCCAGATCCCTCCTATAGCTATACGCGACCAGCAGCACGCAAAATATCATACATCGTCTCACTGTATACACGTGGGGGGACTAAATTAAGCTTAATCGCATCATTGGGTTGAAAATAATGATAACGTGTCTTTTTATTATTGAAGAAACGTAATGCCTTTAGGGAGATATCCTCCATCCCTTCATAATAAGAAATACTCGTTCCACTAAATTCTAGCTCAGCAATCATGCCGTCGTAATCCTTATATAAAAGATAATAGAAGCCAGCATCCTCAGCAGGACCTTTATACCAACCTAACTTCTCTAGTGCCTTCGGGAATGACGTTGGTGAAAAATCTCCTGATGGCAAATTTGAGGTAATTTCTTTATCGTGCTGTTGCTCCTCATTTACTGTATAAACCTCCCGATGTAGCTGTGTGAAGGGTTGCGTAATTTCGTAGTCTTCTAACTGCTGTTGCCATGCCTGTAATGTCTCCGCATCCAGCTCCAGTGGCTGCACAAGACCAATCTTCGCATCTGCTGGCAACTCAAATTCCTCTTCATCCACAGTGTTAAAGGTTCCATCCTCCATATAACGGAAGGTAGCCACTAGCTCCTCTCCTTCATATATGCCCCAAATTAAGCCAATCGCAAATTTTTGCATAATGATATTGTGTACAAACAATTCCTGCCAATCTTGCTTGCTCCATAACCGTTGCTTAGATAATGATTCCTCTAAACGTAAGGCTTGAAGAGAAACCATATTTTTTAAATCCTTTTTAAGCTGTGTCAAATAAGTCTTTCCTTGAATAACAAGCTCTGGATCGTCCTTTTGTGTTGCAGCTGGAAGACTTTTTAACAGCTTGCCTGTTTCCTCATTGACAACAACAACCTGTAAATCCGAGGATACCTTCACAATAAAGCTTCGCTCTCCATAGCTAATAGACTGCTCCCCTTGCTCATTAAAGCCAAGTGTGGTGATGAGTTTGTCTTCAAGCTGGGCTTGGGTTAAATTCATATTTTCTGCGGCTAGCTGAAGCGCCTCATCAGCCGCAGTTTTAACTTGGCGATTTTTAATTACCCGTTTAAGTCGATCGATCATCATTAGCGCCGCAGTATCCTGCATAAACGATAAAGCCTTAATCGCCTCAGCTGCTATCGCTCCACGACTATTTTCAGCCCAATCCTTGATTTGATCGCCTAACGTATTCATAACTTGTCGATCTCCAAATAAACAGCTTAAATAAAGCACCCATTTTTCCTTTGCAGGTGCACCTTCCCCAATCCACAGCTGTAAAATTTGAGCGGCAAACTGAGCTAAGGAAGCTTGATCCGCATAGGTTGCCACTTCTTTTAGTGTTAAATTAGGCTGGCTGCTATACTCTAAAGATTGGCTTAACAAATATAATTTAATGTTGTCGTCAAGTGGTTCTCCATTGTGAGCAAGTAAGGCTAGCATATGCTTTACAGGAATAAAGCTTAGACGCGCCTGTTTCTTGTCATCCAGTCTACTTCCTAAAGCGGCATGAGCAACATGAACCCCTTGATCACTTGTTTCTAATAAAATAGTGAGCAATTCCTTCATGACTTCATTTTGCTTTTCCTTTAACAATGCAGTATAGGCCGCCTTACTGTCCTCCATACCACGAATTGCACTTAACGCCATTTCTTTGATCGTTACTTTCTTTTCTGTTCGAAACACCTGCATAAATAATGGCGTATCTGGCTTACGATTAAATTCGATTAATGCTATATTGTTGATCGATTTAGAAGAATCCGTGAGCCCAAGACGCACCACTTCAGCAAACTGCTCCAATGGCAATTGGTCACGCTGCGCAAATAACAATTCCAATATAAACTGTCTCGATTGTGTCTCTAACTTCTTATATAGCGCAAGCGTCTCATCAACATGACTTTTTACAACATTTTCATATTGTTCTTGTAATGCAGGGTCACTTCCAAAAGTATCATAGGATTGAATTAAAATACTTTCTACTAGCGCCTTACCATCTATCGTTGAATCATGTTTTTCATATTGCTCTAATAGGGATGTATAACTGAATTTATAGCCCTCACTAAAGATCTTAAGTACAAACGTAAGATCAACACTAGGGTGCATGGACAAGGTCATAAAGCGACTGAATTGTTCACTCTTCATCGGTAAAAATCCGATCGCAAATAACATTCTCCTTTGCTTACGATCGTATAAGTTGCCTTTGCCATCTAAGCCATTATCGCGATCACCAAATTCTAAAAAGCCGTCAAGCGTCACTTTCCCATCAATATATTTGGCAAGGTAAGGGCCAACTCTAGTGGTCTCTCTTCGATGCTCTAATACTGCTAATACAAGCTCCTCAATTGTGCCTGTTAATTGTTGCTGTACTTCTGCTGAATGATGTTCACTTAACACTTTGTACACAAATAGCTTAATAAACGGATGACCTACGATTTGAAGCACACGTATCGCTTGATTCACATCCGCAACGATTTTATTACGTAAATTATCCCATGAAGGACGGATCGCATCTAAATCGATTAATAAGTTTTCAATGAGCTCATACGGCTCTTTAATATTTAAAATTCCCGTAAAATCGGAATTACTGATCCATTGATATTTACTTCTTTGCATAATTAAATTTTGTCGCATCTCAAAAGGGAACATGTCATATAACACTTGTACTGCCACAATTAATTGCTCATCTAAGCTGTTCTTATGCTCCAAAAATAGCTTTTTCCCACCATAACGGTTCATTCGATATAACAATGCACTTGAAACCTGTAGCAAAACACTTTCAAACGTATGTCTAGCTATCTGCTTCCCTTTCTCCACAGTGGCATTCGGAAAATAGGTCTGATGAAGCCGATCCCTAGTTGCTTGCACGAAATCAGGAGAAAGATTCAAGGTAGAATCGTTATCCTTTAAAGGTAACGGATGTAATACTATTTCGGATATCGAGTCATGAAGCTCCGCTTGTAGTGCATTTTCATCCCCACGTAATACGGCTTGTAGCAACGAAGGTAAGGAAGCGATGTGTTCGTTAGTCCCAGCAGCATTTAACTGAGTATATAAATCTAGTAGCATTAACAGCTCTACACCTTCATTAACCCAACATAGCTCTTTACCTGTAAATTGATGATGTTTCATTCTATATTTAATTTCTTCCTCTATCACTTGCTCTCCAGCATACTTGCTCATCATCTTTAAGCGGTATAAAAGAGTTTCAAATTTATGCGCGTTGGATTTGCTTTTCCCATCTAAGCTATCCACATGAAAAGAATTCCCCATACTAAGGGAGAAAACATCATAGAAGCTATAGCTACTTCGTGACCATTTATTACTTGCACGTAGTACAACTGCTGCTGCTCTATAAAATACTTCACTATCATCCTTGTTTCTCAGCTTCTCTAGTTGTGTAAATGTATAGTAATGGAATGTATTAGAATTCTGTAAAATATCTGGATATTGTTCAGTTTCACCTGTAACATATGCAACAATCTGATCACTGCGATCAATCGCCTTCGAATATTCATCCGAGCATTCTCTTGCAAACTTTTCAACAATCGCCATGACATCACTTGAAATAGACTTCATCATAGACTTCCTTCCCTATATAAAATAGTAGTTATAATCTTTAAATAGAATGATAAGATTGTAAGCGTTGTAAACACTCTTATGAAATTAATTATGAAATTATGTCGCCAATCCAATCTGCAAGCTCATGGGGCGTTATTGCCGCTACCTTTGCGCCCATGTTTGTCAACGTTTGTGCTGCATGCTCGTTATATACCGGGCTTCCCTCAAAATCTAATGCAGTTAGCACGACTAGTTTACAGCCTGTATCCATAATGTCCTTACATGCCTTATACATGTGCTGGATCGAATAACCTTCCTCTAAATCGCTCACTAATATAAATAAACTCCTGCTAGGATTATCAATCAATCCTTCCCCATATCTTAATGCCTTCGTAATATGCGTCCCACCACCAAGCTGAACGTTCATGAGTACATCTACGGGGTCCTCCAGCCGTCCAGTTAAATCTACAACCTGTGTGTCAAAAATAATAAGATGTGTTTTTAGCGCATTAATACGATAAAAAATACTTGCCATCACAGAGCTGTAAATAACAGAATTCATCATACTCCCGCTTTCATCCACTGCAATGATGATGTTCCATTTGTTATAGGGCTGAATGCTACCATCAAAATAAATACGATCTACCACAAAGCGATCCTTAGCCTTATCATAGTTTTTTAAATTTTTTATAATGGTTTTCTTAAAATTCAAGTTGCGTAGCGATTGAACTCGACTTGGACTGTAGGGGCTTTTTTTGCCTATAATGCTCGCCCTTGTCTGTGACTCCAGCTTCCTACGTAAGTCTTCAACAACCTTGCGCACAATTTCTTTGGCGCTGTGAAGCACATCACCTTTCATTCTGCCTTTAAATTGAATTATATTTTTGAGGAGATCCATGTTTGGCTCTAATCGCTCTAGTAGCTTCTTATCTAACAACAATTCACTTAAACCATAACGATCTAACGCTTGCTTTTCTAATATTTCAACCGTTGTTTTAGGAAATAACTCTCGCACTTTACTAATCCAAGTAGGTACAGTGAGTAAGGATTTGCCTTGTCCACCCTTACGATACCCTTGCTCTTCGCCATATTCTCTGTCATATAAAAAAGAAAGCACATCATCGATTTCTTGATATACAAATCCCTTCTGCTTCTGCTCTTCTCCTTCCCCCTCTACAGGCTGAATCAGCTTATCGGCATGTGGACCAAGAACAAGACGCCAGCGATTCATCGCTTTTTGCTGTGGATCTAAATCAGGCTCCATTTCGCAAACTCCCTTCTCACGACTTCATCTTGTGCCTTCGCTTCAACCAGCATTGATTCACTAATTCCTTCTTCCTCAAGCACCGTCACATCAACCTGGTGCATTCCAGCAATTTGCTTCATAATAAGGTACACCTCAGCCGCCGTAAAGTTGGTAAAGGCTAAGCGTAGTTCAGGGGCCATTTCTATAAATTGCTCATGAGATAAGCTTACAAACAGCTCATTTAAGCTCCTTAAAAGTACATTATCATAAAGCAATACATCTCTAGCCGTAGCGAAAACTCCCTGTAAATACCTACTAATTAACTTCACTTTATCAGGTGTGCCTAAGATGTAGCTACGTGCTCTAGCCACAATCTCTGGTCTACGAATGGGATACGCCTGCGCTAAAATCGCAATACATGCTCCCTCTAGCATTGGGGCCAAATCAGGCAACTGTAATAAACTTGCGAGGTCATCAAGCAATCGCTCCTGATCGAAATTAGCCTCATCACGTTTTGCCAGCATACCTAGTGTTTTCAAGGCCTGAATACATTGATGATGTTCATCTGGTTGACTCCGATAAATTTGGTACAAACGGCTGACAGCCTGCTCATATCCAAGTGTGAGTAACGGGGCCAAAGATGATTCGTCAGAAATCCCTAACAGGCTTCGATGGCTATACATATGATTTAGGATAGACAACGTTCTACATAATGAGAGAAAACTACCATCCTGAAGTAAGGCATCCTTAAGCGCTATAAACAATGATTTTGATAATGTTTCTAATCCCATCCGGTGCGATTCCATTAGCTTTTTGGCGTACTCTTTGCTGTGATGAGAAGGAATTTCTGCAAGCTCCTCCTCCATTTTTCGGATTACAGCTTCTTTCACCGTTCCCCCATAGCTGGCATACTCCACGAGCCTTGCCTCGACCAAAGACGTATATGTATACGTCCAATTTTCTCGCACTCGATGAATATCGATATAGTTAACGAAATCTGGACCTGATTTTTTCGTGGCAAAACCAACGTCTAAATAGCTAGCACAATGTAACAAATGGCTTATCTCACGATGCTTCTCATTACTATATAGATCAAGTTGTTTACGATGCTGGCCTGTTGTTTTCATATGTAGCTTTAGGTTAGAACAGCTTTCCTTAAAATCCTTCACAATCGGGGGGATAAACTCATTAGGTGCAACCTCACCAATTTCATTGCCTGTTAATAAGGTCGCTAGAAGCTCCAGCGGCTTTACGTTGGCAAAGCTATCTTCCCCTTTAATAAACGCAGTTCGGATGCCATCCTGTAGCTCGTATACTCCACCTTCACGCTTCTGGCGCAATTGTGCCAAGCCCTGAATCATCGCATAAGCTTCGATGCCATCGGAGGTTGAAATACTCTCTTCATTTTTGCGAAGCTCCTTTGAAAGTGTTGAAATCATAAACAAATTACTTTGTTTAAACACTTCTATTGGCTTGCGAGCGCTTAACTGCTTCCATATTTGCTGATAATAGTTTACATAAGGCATCCCGCTTGCATAACCATTTAACTGATCCGCTTCCTCAAACGTATACACCATAGGGTAAATTTGTTCTTCGCCTTGTTGCCTAGTTACTTTCTCTTGAACTGCTGCTTGTTGCTCATCAGCAGATCCTTGAAGAACTAATCCATAGGTGTGAAAGCCACCAGTAACAACAAGGATTCGCTTATAACGCGCCTTGGCCTGTGCAATACAGCTACGCATAAAGGCTTCTCTAGCTAAATGTCCTTCTTCCTGTAGCTGCTCATCGGTGTAGCACAACCTAGATAATGTACAATATGTAAATACCTCTTGGGCAAAAGCCGTAGGTGTCTTTGTAATCCCTTCAATTTCAAACACTTTCTCCCATAGCTCATTAAAACTTCTGCAATGCAGTTTTTGACATAAGGAGGTCATAAATTGTGAGTCGGCAAGTAGGGACTCATCCTGAAACGAGGTTTTTGTTAGCTTTTCTAACGTGTCATCCTCCTTGGAACGAGAATTCAAATCGATGAATTGCACAGGAATACCTTGCTTGCTAGCCTGCTTTAGCACTGCATACTCAGGTGAAAATTGTAGCATTGGATAATAAAATGAAGCCCGCTTATTGGGATTTTGTTCATTCTGATAGCTATAATACAAGCTTATAGGTGGTTTAGTTGCTTCATCTGCGAGCACTGGAATAAGCTTATTTGCCAGTTCAGGGCCCTCAATCAGCACGATCTCTGGATTATATTGCTCCAATACCTGTAACAAATGATACGAGCAAGCAGGGCTATGATGCCTGATCGGAAAATAAACAACCTCCTGCCCAAAATTAAATACATCTTGTGTAAACAACTCATTCAACTGTTCAAGGCCAAAGTCAAATTCAAGGTCAAGCACAAGCTTGTTCACCTCCTAATGCTCAATCCATTTTCTCTCTTGATAATACGCATCCCACAATTCATTGCCTTTTGCCCGTTCCTTTACTACCTTAGCAAAGTATGTTTTTAGGACATGAAGGTCTTTAGTATTTTCTTTGGCAACAGTACCTAACATATTTTGAACTAGTCGACTTAAGCTTATATATTTTTGATCATAATAATAGGAGGTCATCGCGCTTTGTACATAAACAGACACCGCTTCAGCAGTACTCATCACAGATTGCGGAATATCAATTTTAAAGCCTTCCTTGGTCATGCCTGTACGAAGCTCCATAAATGTTGTAGCAAGTAACTCCACCACATCAATATCTACCTCAGCCTCTACACCGCTGTACATTAACAAGCTACTTGCTTGTGCTTGTATAATTTGCGCCTCCATTTTGACATTGCCAATCGGCTTGATTGTTTCAAAATTAAATCTACGTTTTAGTGCGCTGCTCATCTCATTTACGCCTTTATCGCGGATGTTTGCAGTGGCAATAATATTAAATCCAGGTTTAGCAAATAACACCCCTTGACTTAGCTCTGGGATGCTCATCACCTTATCACTAATAATACTAATGAGACTATCTTGTGCTTCAGATGGGCATCTCGTAATTTCCTCAAAGCGGGTTAAAATACCCTGCTTCATTCCATTGTACAGTGGGGAAGGAACAAGTGCTTGCTCTGAGGGGCCTTGATCGAGTAGCATCGCATAATTCCATGAATACTTGATCATATCCTCTGTCGTTCCTGCTGTACCTTGAATCGTATTTGTACTTGTTCCAGAAATCGCTGCAGATAAAAGCTCACTTAACATCGTTTTAGCGGTTCCAGGTTCACCTACAAGCATAAGTCCCCGATTCCCAGCTAACGTCACAATTGCACGCTCAATTAAAACATCATTTCCATAAAATTTTCGAGTAATGGCAACCTCTTCCCCATCCAGCATGGCAGGCTTATTGCGTCCAATAATAAAATCTCGTACATAAATAGGGGACAACAGCCAATTTGGTGGCTTGACACCTTTGTCTTCATTTCTTAACGCAGCTAATTCTTTTTCATACAATACTTCTGTGGGTGGTTTAATCATTTCCAAAATACATCACAAGCCCCTCTCACCATGAGATCATACGTTCTATTTTAACATAAATCCTATGTAAATTAATCGTTAATCCAGCAATTTAGTTCCATTGTCCTGCAAAAACCTACTATTAAAAACGCATGCAAATAACGGCTATAACCAAAGGAATAATCTCTATTACCCATACTTGTAATTTGCAAATCAAAAGGACCTATATAAGCTATATTTATTTTAAGTTTATCTTTTTGCGTTTTCTTACGGCTTTCCATCCACGTTCATGCACCTGCTGACGAATGATCGATCTTGCTTGCTTCCACTCTCCAGTCGTAAGTAATTGGTACGTTGGAACCTGCCACACGGAGCCATCCTTTAAATGAAATAGCCAGCTTTCGTAATCTAGCATCCCCCATTTACCAATCGTAGGTCCCTTTTCCGTTACACGAATAATCATGCTCCATTCCAATTCCTTCCCCCATGCGGAAACAACCTTATCATTAAAACTAATGATACAGTTTTGGGACGTAAATAAGCTTTTTAGATAAAAAAGCCAAGGTGGACCCGTAAATAAAAAACATACTATACCTAAAAAATAGAGGGGTAACATAAGCAAAAATGGAAGCTCTCGCATTCGATAACCTTCCACCAAAAAAACTACGCCTATAATTAGAAATAGAAGTGTTCCCGCAAATCGCTTCCATAGAATTGAGCGTTGATATTTAATTTCGGTCACCGTATCCCTCCCACTATAAATTAATATTTTCTCTTGTTTGCTCACTCGTTCTCAGGTTTTCATTCATTGACAGAATGGCAGTTGGAGAAGTCATGTAAGAA
>NZ_JAGGKG010000012.1 GCF_017873435.1 Paenibacillus turicensis
AATTAGGGAATGAATGTACACCATTCGGAACCCAGCATACAGGAGGCGCTTTTTTTGTTCAAACCTCAAATTAATTCATTACAGGAATTGCTCCTACTTTATAATTCACGGAAGACCGCCAGAAAACGATAATGACGAGCACAGATAACCACCAGCGCACATCAATCCAGAAATGATGAGTAAAGAAATTGAAATAAATAAGAGCAGCAACAGGCACAACTATCCTTAATGAAGGCCAATGAACAAGCTCTACGTGTAACCTTCTCCACGCTTGGCATAAATAGCTAGCAACACTTGCGTACATAAAGCCACTGTACAAGGGGACGCCCCCAACCTTGAAGAAGCCTTCCTCTGGATACGACCATGACCCCATATGTACTTTAAATAGCTCTAGTGCCAGCCCTATAACATGAAATAGGGAAATGACCTTTAATTCATCCATCGTTTCAAGCTTGGCGTGAACCATCCACCATTGCATCAGTATACAAATAATGAGCAGCCAATCATATCTAGGCAAAAAGGGAAGAGGGACATACTTAGTCAATGCCAGTGAGCTGAAAATAACGACAGGGAATAAGCAAGATAGAGCTTGAGCTATCCCAAAACGAAACAGTTGCTTGATCGCGTTCATATTTTGCCCCCTTTATCCTATTCGACAGGCTTATTCCTCTTTGCGATATTCTAAAATATCCCCTGGCTGACAGTCTAAAGCTTTACAGATCGATTCTAAGGTGGAAATTCGGATTGCTTTTGCCTTCCCATTTTTTAGAATAGAAAGATTGGATATCGTGATGCCCACCTGATCAGCAAGCTCAGTCACACTCATTTTTCGTTTTGCTAACATAACATCAATATTTATAACTATAGCCAAGAGTATCACCTCAAATCGTTAATTCATTTTCTGCTTTCATATCGATTGCGTTTTTTAATAATGTTTTTAGTACGGCGGCAAATACGCCAATCGTGGTAGAGGCTAAAATGATGATTAATCCAAATGCGATAATACCAGGAGCATCTTCTTGATCAGCAATGAAATACAAAAATGGGGAAGCAATTAAATAGAGTACGCTTATAATAAAGGCATAATTTCGAATTAGCTTTAAAGCTCGAACGGATTCATGAGAAAAAGCATTATTTTTGTCTATATAGCTTAACAGTTGTAAAGCTTGATATAACGCAGCAAAGTAGACTAGGGCTGATCCGTACGCTGATCCCATCAGGAAATAAACCCAAAAATCTGGATAGGCTTCTGCTAGGTCACTACCTATACGAGGCACAATCCAAATACATAAAGCGAAAATAGGTAAAGCAAGTAAAAAAACAATCACCTTTAAAAATACGGTTTCTCGTTTGATAGCAAACATCTCTTTTAATCATTTTCATCAAAACTTTATCATCTTTTTTGTTGTTTTACAATAAATAATTGTTGTTTTATAAGTTCTTGTGGTTGCTAACTTCAGGGGGAAAGCAGCTACGGTACAGAGGGTGGCTTCGACCCCTGTTACAGCCTGATTTTCTTGAATTAGATCGTATGGATTGAAAAACAGTCTGTAAAGGCGGACGTGTTCACTTCTCCACCATCCCTCTACCCCTTCGCTATTTTGCTTCCCGTCAACCACTAATTTCTAAGTTGAGCCCTTTTGATTGAAGTATAATTGTAGATGGAAGATGATTTTAAGAGACAACCTTCAGAATCTCTCTGTCTCTTCGCTAGTGTAGGTTAGTGGTCAAGTATTAATTTTCAAGGTTGAGCCTATAATATATTGCTTATGAAGTGGACGAAATATTTAAATAATAACGATGATAAAGGAGGAGGATATACAGATGAAAATGACAAGAGGACAGCTTGCCAAGCAGACAGGCTTATCGGCAGCGACAATTCGTTACTATGAGGAGCAAGGTATTTTACCTAAACCAAGTCGTGGGGAAAATGGGTATCGTCTTTATACTGAAGATTATTTAGTGAAGATAAAATTTATAAAGGATACTAAGCAGTTAGGTTACCCCTTAAAAGAAATTCAAGAGGTGTTGCAACTATTAGGGGATGAGATTAAACCGGATATTCTAAGGGAACGAGTATTGGATAAAATTGCGGATATCGATGAAAAAGTGAATCAGTTTCTAGCTATAAAGGAAGCTCTTGTCCAATTGCTAAGTACGCCTGAGGATGAGATTTATCAATATATTGAATCATTTCGTGTAAAAGGAAATAACTAGGGCGAAACACTAGAAACTGCGAAAAAAAAGATAGAGGAATGAAGCGATATATGTAGAAATATTTGAGTTAGAAATTTTTTGCTAAACAATTATTGAAATGGCGGGATTTAGATTTAAAACAAAATAACTCTAAAGGGGACTATCAGATGTGATCTTTCATCCTACAATTGCCTTCTCAGGTTTTATCGGTTCATTAATTATTGCTATATTCACTGGGTCATTACTTGCCATAAATCCGTTCAGGCTGTTCATATCGAAAGAAGAACTGAATTTCATTAGTAGTGGAATGAAAATGATTAGACATTTATACTTCGCAATAATAGTTACATTAGGTTCAAGTCTTTATACTATAGTATTAACTAGTATTGATAAAGAGTACGAAAAAGCATGGATTCATAAATTTGTGACTCAAGTTGTAGGAGCCGCAACAACACTTTATATATTCTTTGGAACGGTTCTAATAATATCTATTCTGCAGATTCCTAGTGTAAAAAAATTAATAAAGAATTTTGCTAATAAGAGCCGTTTAAATAAGAATGTAATAATACTATCTTATTTATTTATTTGGGCATGTTGTATTATTTCTTGTACAGTATTTCACGGTTTATTCATGAATGAAACATTATTAAATAATGTTAAGCCTGAAATGAAGTTTAATACATCTTCTGATCTGTTGTTCCAAATTTATTTATATGATAAGGAAATTATATTTTTATACTTATTGATGTTATTGGTTATTTATTTTATATATGTACTTATTGAGAAGTCTAGTAAATTTTTATTGAAATTTGAAATATTTATTAATGTTTACTGTACTGATGGCAGTATCTATCTTAATAAATATTTAGTTAATCACAATGTTGACGGTAATTTACTAGTTTGTGATACTAATAATGTTTCTGATATAAATAAATATTTGATTTCAAAATCTCAAATAAAATACATTAAGTTTATAACAGTTCCTTACTCCTTTGGGGAGGAAATTGATAAGCTATATAGACGAATCGTATTACCAGAAGATTTTACTGAACAAGAAAAGAACTTGGATTATAGAAATAGTGATCATAAATAGATACTTTTTTCCAACATAAATTTATTCAAATAATATAATGGGAGGCTGAACAATGTCAGTAGAAATGCTTAAAAGTTTTAAACTTACTCCACAACACGTCAAGCTAATCGGACGGACACATATGCACCATGACATACGATGGCTTGCTTTATCAGGTAGTGGCATTGAGTTTTCTTTTTACGGGAAAAGGGCTGAAATTACGATTATTGGTGATCAGATCGCAACAAGTGGTATTAATGAAGCTAGAATTGCGATTGAAGTAAACGGCCAACGAGTTATAGATGAGCTTGTTACTGAAAAAATGAAAACGTATTCTATTTTTGCTAATGATGAAAATGAGATAGAAAATCAACATGGGGATAAACAAGTTACTGTTCGGATAATTAAGTTGTCTGAAGCGGCAATGTCTACCGTTGGTGTAGCAGATATAAAAGTGGATGCGATAGATGGGATTAAGGCAACGCCAATCAAAACTCGCAAAATTGAATTTATTGGTGATTCCATTACATGTGGGTATGGTGTGGATGCAAGTCATGCGGAAAGCCCCTTCACGACAGGCACGGAAGATGTGACGAAGGCATTTGCCTATCTGACGGCACAAAAGCTTAACGCGGATTACAGTATGGTCAGCTATAGTGGATACGGAATTATTTCGGGTTATACGGAAAATGATCAAAAGCTAACCACGCATATTTTGCCGCATTATTATGATAAGGTTGCCAAATCTGAGGGATATTTTCATGAAACGGTGAATCCAGTTTCTATTGCTTGGAATTTCAATGAATTTACACCCGACCTTGTTGTCATAAATTTAGGCACAAACGATGACTCTTACACCAAGGATCATCCTGAACGCCAAGCGGACTATGAACAGCAGTACAGCTTATTTCTGAAACAAGTTCGAGCTAACAATCCACATGCTAAAATATTATGTACGTTAGGTATTATGGGGGATCGTTTATTTCCTTATGTAGAGAGAGCGGTAGCCGCGTATAGTAACGAAACAGGCGATACTAATATTACTACAATGAAATTTGAGGTGCAGTTGCCGGAAGATGGCTTTGGTGCGGATTGGCATCCGTCTACAACAACACATAACAAGGCAGCAAATAAACTCACGACGCACATTCAGAGCCTTATGGGTTGGGATTAATCTCATTTCTAGTTGTGATAAATCTACTGAAAGTGGGGTCTCCGAAGATTCAGTCGTGAATCTTCGGAGATTGGAGGAATAGGAGGCTAGGGGGAAAGCTTGGGCGTGTCTGAAAATCTGATAAAGGTCATCTATTACCGCCTTTTTGCTCCTTACTCTATTATCTTCCCTTGGTCCTATCACAAAGTGACTATGAAAAACGGGCCGCATTAATCTTCTTTATAATCGCTATAAACCTCTGGCTCTGATTCCGACTGAATAATCGGCAACAAAATCTTGACCGCAGTGCCGTAACCCTCTTCACTTTCGATTTGCACCCCATAGTCTTGCCCGTACAAAAGCTGCACACGTCCATGTACATTTTGAATACCGATTCCAGATAAATGGTATTTTTTCTTTTCCTTTGCACTTTGTTGATTTGGTGACATGCCAATGCCATCATCCATAATTTCGATAATTAGCTTTTCATTGCGTTGTGTAATAAAAATATGAATATTACCACCAACCGATCCAGGGAAGGCGTGGAAAAAAGCATTTTCAACAAACGGCTGTATAATGAGCTTTGGAATCAGTAAATCTTCACAGCCTTCGCCAATTTCATAATGTACTTTAATCTGATTGCCATAACGAATTTGGTTAATAAATACATAATGCTTTAACGTTTCAATCTCTGTCATCACGGTTACAACATCTTCAGTTGAGCCAAGTGTACTTTGTAGCATAGAGATTAAGCTATCTATCGTTTGATCCACCTCTTCGGTACGATGCATTTTAGCCAAATACTTAATTGAGCTTAATGTATTGTATAAAAAGTGAGGATTGATTTGCATTTGTAAAGCATTTAAATCCGCCTTCCTCCGCTCCTGCTGCTCATGTAGTAGCTGCTCCGTATGTTCATCAATTTCTTTAATAAGTGAATTGTACGCTTTGGTTAGTACATTTGTTTCATAGCTACCACTTTCCTGAAGAGGGTGTGGCTTAAGGTTGTTCCCACTAGAGGTAGTCATCGTTTTCACTAGCTTATTAAGGGGATGTGTAATCCGTCGACTTAGCCAATATACAAAAATCATACTAATAACAACTAAAATACTGACTACCTTGAAAATTTCCCAAGAAATATTATACAAGGGTGAAAAGGCAACAAGCTGATCAATTTCTTCCACAAGATAAGCGTTAAATTCAGGTAAAAAATAAGAGATATAGGTTTGTTTTTGTAGTGCATCTGACTTTACCCCACCTTGCTCCTTCGTCTCAGTAGCGAGATTTAAAAGTGGAAGGTCCTTTTGGCCGATCAGCTCTTTTTTACTACTAGATAAAATGACGCCTTCTGGCGTAATAAGTGAAATATGGGTGCCGTTTGAAATATAAGGACTATATTTTTGGGAAATATTTAATTCATTCATGACAACTGCAACATAACCGTACATCCAGCCGTTTTTATCCATTAAAGGTTTAGTTGCAAAAATAAAATTTTTATAAGTGACAGATTCTTTAAATAAGTTATCACTGCTGTGATACAAAATTTTGTTAGGAATCTCTCCCTCAATCGTCATATATTTAGACACGATATCCTGTGGGATTTTGTCCCATTTTAAAGCATTGCTTGAATAGTGCCGCCCACCCATGCCCGGAAGCGAAGAAACGATAACATGGGAGTTATCAGGACTTAAATAATCTTTATATAAATCAATATATCTTCCTAATGAAATCACTAAATTAATATGCTCTAACGTCGTGGTAACGGGCTTCGTAATGTAATTTTTGAATTCAGAGCTACTGCTTACCTGTAGCATGGTATTCACGACCTGATCGTTATAGCGCAATAAATCATGCTTGACTAAATTCATGTTTGCCGAGGCGCTTTTAATGACTTGTTGCAGCAAAATTCGTTCTGAAATTGTAGAGGATGCAAAAACGAGCAGGGTAGAAATGACGATAATGCCTGACAGCATCAACGCTACAAATTTAATAAAAATACTGTTTTTACGAAGCATCTTATGCACCTTCACCCTATTGTACGTATGTTTTTTATAGCTTTATGAGTGTAAAGCTTGATTGCGAAATTCAAGTGGCGTAAAGCCTGTAAGCTTTTTAAATACCTTTGAAAAGTAATTATGCTCGGAAAAGCCCGTCATCGCACTAACCTCAGATACAGAAAGATTTAAGTCTAATAGTAGCTTTTTAGCTTGCTCCACACGAATTCGATTAATATAGGTCGTTAAATTTTCACCTGTACGTTGCTTAAAGTAAGAAGACAAATAGCTGTAGTTCATATGCAAATGATTAGCCATCTCAGTGAGCGAAATATCATTGGCGTAATTGCCCTGTACATACTCGTATATCTGATGGAGAAGAATAGAATGCTGTTGATCTCCTTGGGTTGATGCCGATTGTAATTCGGTAATAAATATCGTCATAACATGCTCTAGCTCAGCGATATCATGGGCTAAATCAATACTTTTAAATTGCTTTAGCTTAGAGGAGGTGCCTCCAGACTCCAGTCGTTTGTATTGCTCTAGTGTGCTAGTTGCAGTGTAAACAATATTTTGGCATATCCGCTTTAAGCTATAATCGTCATAGGCTTGTCCTTGCTTCACTTCATCAAAAAACGAGGTTAGCATCTTACAAGCGTCGTCTAAGGCAAACATCCGCAACATCGTTGTAAACGTATTTAAGTCGAAATCAACCTTTTCACCTGTTAATGAAATTTTACCTTCGTCCACGATAGGTTGATCTGGAAAATAAAATACTTTACCTAAATACGGTGTAATTCGTTCATGTTGTGGCAAAATTTCCTCAAATGTCTGAAAAGGATGAGTGCTTACAAAGGAAATATACTTAAAGATGTTTTGAATTTCATTTGCCAATTGGGAGAGCGCGAATCTTACGCGTTCCTCCTGTGACAAGTCATAGTTAGACAGAACTAGCATCTCATTTTTTAAAAAAACAACCGTGTAATGTAGCTCAGATAAATACGTCTCGGCATTTTGGAGTATAATTTGCTCAATTTGGCTTTGGTTATAGCTTGTCCGCATTAAAATGAGATTTGTGCTGGCCTTAACCATGTGAAAATTGGGGAACGGAAATTGAGCCTTCAACTCCTCAATTGTGGCATCATCTAGGGTTGGATCTAGCGTTGTATCCTGATTCAGCCATTGGCTTAACACAAGTGAACGATCAAATTTAGGTGGTTCATGACTTAGTTCGGGTAGATTTACATCACTACATAGTGATTGGATTAAAGCAATCAATTCCTCAGCAGAAACCTTCGGTTTTAGGAGATAATCGGTTACACCATATTTGAAAACTTCACGTACATAGTTAAATTCACTGTAGCTGCTTAGTACCACAATTTTAATATGAGGGTACATTTTTTTTATATTTTTAGTCAGCTCGACACCATCCATGACGGGCATAACGATATCAGTGATGACAACGTGTGGGGAATGCGCCTCAATTAAAGCAAGCGCTTCTTGTCCATTGGCTGCCTGTGCAACAAATTCAATGCCATAGTCGCTCCAGTTACATAAATGAACAATGCCTGATCGTAAGATCACCTCATCATCCACGATCATAATCCGATAGGTTGTTGTACTTGCTGTAGTCATAGATTCACCCCATTACCTCTAATTATTACCTTCATCATAACCGATGCCTACGCAGAAGGGTATTGGGCAGACAGTAACAACAAAGGATATAAATAAAAAATACTATTATCCAAAATTATTGCTAAAAATTTTAAAAGAAGCGTTTTCATAATGCTAAAATTTTTACTATTTCTCAGCTAATAATTATTATACTTAGAATGCAATTATATTTAAAATTAAATTCAAACCAGTAAATAAAGCGTTTTCACATTATAGAAAAAAGGGGTTGTGTATTTTGAAAAAATGGTTATCGATGTTGTTATTGCTTTCGTTGACAGCTTCATTACTTGCAGCTTGTGGTTCCACTAGCTCAGATACGTCAGGCAATAAAGAGGCAGGAAAAGATACTAAAACGGAATCAGGCGCAAAAACAAAAGTAGTTGCTTGGGCTTGGGACCCTTCCTTTAACGGTGCGGCACTAAAAATTGCTGAGGAATTGTACAAAAAAGAGCACCCAGACTTCGAATTAGAAGTTGTTGAGATGGCGAAAGCTGACTTGGAGCAAAAGTTAAATACAAACCTTGCTTCTGGCGTTAAAGACGGACTTCCAGACATCATTTTAGTTAATGACCCTAACATTCAAAAATATGTAAATTCCTACCCAAATACATTTGCTGACTTTACGGATAAAGTCGATTTTACTAAATTCTCACCATATAAAGTAGATGCTCTTCGCATTGATAACAAGATTTATGGTGTACCGTTTGATATCGGTGTAACTGGGATGTTTTATCGCTCTGATTACTTAGAGCAAGCAGGCTTCCAACCTGAGGACTTAGAGAACATTACATGGGATAAGTATATTGAAATCGGTAAAATTGTAAAAGAAAAAACAGGAAAATATATGGCAACAATCAATCCTAACGATGAAGCGTTGACATCGATCTTATTGCAATCTGGTGGCTCATGGTACATTACAGCAGATAACAAAGGTAACTTTGTGAACAACCCAGTCATGGCTGAAACACTTCGTGTATACAAAGCGATTGCAGACTCTGGGATTGCAAAACCAGTTACAGGCTGGAGCGAATTTGTAGGAAGCTTTAACGCAGGAGATGTAGCTACAGTTGTATCTGGAGTATGGCAAGTGGCTTCTATTATGGATGCTAAAGACCAAAGTGGTAAATGGAGAGTAGCACCAATCCCTAAATTAAACGTTGAAGGCGCAGCGAATGCTTCCAATGAAGGTGGCTCTAGCTGGTTCGTATTAGATGGCTCCAAAAACAAAGACACAGCGATGGATTTCCTTGCAAAAACTATCGGAGGAAGCAGTGAGTTTTACGAGCGCTTCTTGAAGGAAAATGGTGGTGTTGGTTCTTATATGCCTGCCTTCACAAGTGAAGCTTATGGACAAAAATCAGAGTTCTTTGGTGGACAAGCAATTTATAGCGACTTTACAAAATGGTCAACATTAGTTCCAGGTATTTCTTTAGGAATGTACACACAAGAAGCAAAAGACGCGTTGAAAAATGAATTGCCTAACATCTTGAACGGTGCGGATATTACGAAAAGCTTAGAAAATATTCAAAAGCTGTTTGAGCAACAGGTGCAATAAATTAAAAGTTAGGCAGGTGGAATTATGCGTAACAAATGGAACAAATCAAATATTATAGGATGGCAATTTGTATTATGGCCTTCCTTACTCATTATAGTATTTAGCTTTTATCCGATGGTCCAGTCCTTGCTGTTGTCGTTCCAGTCAGGTAAAGGGGTTGTATATCAATATTCAGGTATTAGTAACTATACACGTCTATTCTCTGATCCGATGTTTAAGCAAGCTGTACTAAACACGATGCTTTACCTAGTTGTACAAGTGCCAATCATGTTGTTTTTGGGCCTTATTATCGCTTATTTCCTTAACCTGCCGAAACTTCGTTTTAAAGGTTTTTATCGTACAGCAATCTTTTTACCTTGTGTGACATCACTCGTATCTTATGCTGTATTGTTTAAAAGTATCTTTGCTGTAGATGGCATACTGAACAAAATGTTAATTTCTAGCCATCTTATCCATGAGCCTATCGCTTGGCTCATGGACCCAGTATGGGCAAGAGTAGTTATTATTGCAGCAATTACATGGCGTTGGACAGGATATAATATGATTTTTTACCTCTCTGCCATGCAAAGCATTGACCCAAGTGTATATGAAGCGGCTTCAATTGACGGGGCTTCTAAAACAAAGCAATTTTTCAAAATTACTGTACCGATGTTAAGACCCATCATTTTGTTTACAGCGATCATTTCAACGAACGGTACATTGCAGTTATTTGATGAGGTTGTCAACATTACAAACGGTGGTCCAGGTAACTCAACCATGACGATTTCTCAGTACATTTATAACTTGTCCTTTGTATATACACCTAACTTTGGTTATGCGGCGACAGTATCTTATGCGATTGTAATTATGGTTGCGATCTTAGCCTTGCTTCAGCTTAAAATTGGAGGGGAGAAAAAATGAGAAAGTTATCGAATTTAGGTATTCACATATTCCTCATTATTGTTTCTGTCATCTCCCTGTTCCCGTTTTTATGGATGCTGATTGGCATGACAAACACTTCCTCAGATATTGTTAAGGGTAAATTTAGCTTTGGCAGTATGCTGCAGGATAACATTACAAAATTGCTGGACACAACAACGCTTGGTTCTGCCTTTTGGAACTCGGCAATTATTGCGGTGATTGGTACGATTTTAACCTTGCTCTTAAGCTCGATGGCGGGCTATGGCTTTGAAATTTATCGTAGTCGTGCAAAGGATAGATTATTTGGAGTTTTAATGCTCTCGATGATGATGCCATTTGCTGCGATTATGATTCCATTGTTCCGGATGTTTAGTCAATTTGGATTGCTAAACTCTCCGACGGCTGTTATTTTGCCAATGATGACGACAGCATTTATGATCTTTTTCTTCTTGCAAAATACGAAGTCCTTCCCACGTGAGCTGTTGCAGGCAGGACGTGTGGATGGCTTAAATGAAATCCAGCTTTTTACTAGAGTATATGTGCCAACGATGAAACCAACGTATGCGGCAGCAGCGATTATAACCTTCATGAACCATTGGAACAACTTCTTATGGCCATTGATTGCCTTGCAATCGCAGGAAAAGAAAACCTTGCCACTGATCGTGTCGAGTTTGGCTTCATCCTATAATCCCGATTATGGCATCATTATGGTGGCAATTGTAATTACGACCATTCCTACGGTATTAATCTTCTTCTTGCTACAGAAGCAATTTGTGCAGGGAATGATTGGTTCGGTTAAATAACAGATCTCGATAAAATTAGTTGTTGACAACAATGGAGATGGAGGCTACGAGACAGAGAGTTCTTCCGATCGTTGTTAAAACCAGACGAACGTTTCACTTCTCCAGAATCTCCCTGTCCCTTCGCTAGTTTGGGTTAGTTGTCAACCACTAATTTAAAAATCGAACCATTATTTAATCTTCATTAATTTTAAATTTGATAGCCTGATTCTCATCCTAAGTGTTATGCATCAAGGTGAAATCAGGCTTTATTTTTACACATATTTATACATTGTTAGACATCTTAAACTTGTTTGGACTAGGTACATTTAATTTGTGGAGGGAACCCATTGAATACAAAAACAAGAACACAAGAGACACATCTTTTTGGAGATCAGCTTTTGCATGGTGCGGACTATAATCCTGAGCAATGGTTACATGAACCAGAGGTGCTGGAACAGGATATTCGTTATATGAAGGAAGCGGGCTGTAATGTAATGTCTGTAGGGATTTTTTCTTGGGCTGCATTAGAGCCTGAGGAAGGGAAGTTTAACTTTGAGTGGATGGATCATGTGATTGATTCCCTTTATTCGAATGGCATTTCTGTCTTTCTGGCAACCCCATCAGGTGCACGTCCAACTTGGCTCGCTCAGAAATATCCCGAAGTATTGCGTGTAAGCAAAGAACGCCAACGTAATTTATATGGCGCACGTCATAATCATTGCTATACTTCACCTATATATAGAGAAAAAATAAGCATTATTAATACAGCATTGTCCAAGCGATATAGTGACCATCCTGCGGTCAAGCTTTGGCACATTTCCAATGAATATGGTGGCGAATGCCATTGTGATTTGTGTCAGGAAGCGTTTCGGACTTGGCTTCAAAATAAGTACGGTACTTTGGATGCATTAAATGCGGCTTGGTGGACGACATTCTGGAGTCATACGTATACTGATTGGTCACAAATTGACTCTCCTGCCCCACATGGCGAGAGTGCAACTCATGGCTTAAACCTAGATTGGCGCAGATTTGTAACCGATCAAAGTCTTAATTTTATGAACCATGAAATTGCAGCGGTAAAAACCTATAATCCTGACATCCCTGTTACCACCAACTTTATGTATTACTTTGATGGCTTAAACTACTTTAAGTATAAGGATTCCGTTGATATCGTCTCATGGGACAATTACCCGCTATGGCACAAAAAACCGGATATCGATATTGCGATCGATACAGCAATGAATCATGATATGATGCGCTCTATTAAGCGTAAGCCATTTTTGCTCATGGAAAGCTCACCAAGCATGACGAACTGGCAAGGCGTTTCTAAGCTAAAAAAACCAGGTATGCATGTATTATCATCGATGCAGGCGGTGGCACACGGCTCTAATTCGGTGCAATATTTTCAGTGGCGTAAAAGTCGTGGGTCTAGTGAAAAATTCCATGGTGCAGTTGTGTCCCATGATAGCTCGAATGAGCATCGTGTATTTAAAGAAGTGACAGAGCTAGGTAACCTACTCCAGCAGTTGTCAGTAGTAGATGTAGCAAATTCAACAACAGTGTCCCAAGCTGCGATCGTATATGACTGGGAAAATAAATGGGCAATCGAGGATTCACAGGGACCACGCAACCAAGGTATGGGGTATATTGAAGAGGTTCAGCGTCATTATCGGTCATTGCTAGAGCAAGGTATTTCTGTCGATTTTGTAGATATGGAATGTGACATTAGTGACTATAAGCTGCTTGTTGCTCCAATGTTGTATATGCTTCGGGCTGGCTTTGAGGATAAGCTTCGTTCATTTGTTGAGCAGGGTGGTACATTAGTATTAACGTACTGGAGTGGCATTGTTGACGAAAATGATCTTGTGTTTAGAGGTGTTGCACCGCATAAGCTAACTGATGTTGTTGGTCTAGTTAGTGATGAAATCGATGGACTGTATGATCATGAGGCGAATCAGGGCATCGTTAACGTAGAGGCTGCACCCATCGTGCAGGAGGGTAAGGGCAAGCTAACTGGCTTCTATTTCTGTAGTACGTTATGTGATTTAGTTTCTTTGCAAGGTGCAGAAGCCATCATGACTTACGGCGATGACTTTTACGCAGGTAAGCCAGCCTTAACCCGTCACCGTTTTGGGACAGGTGAAGCCTACTATGTGGCTAGTCGATTTGAGCAGCAGTTTTATCGCGATTTTTATTATGATGTAGCTGCTAAATTACAGTTGAAAAAGGCGGTTGAGGTATCATTACCATATGGCGTGTATGCAACTACGCGTGAAAATGCTGATACCGAGTACCTATTTGTTCAAAACTATAACGGTGTTGCGTGTGAGATGCCTGCTTTAGATGAAAAGTGGACTGTAGTTGATAATGAAGGAGTTCGTCAATTAGATACTGCCGTCTCATGGCAGATCCAGCCATTTGAAATCATTGTAGCAACACGTAAGATATAAAACAAATTTAACTTATTTCTAAGTCCATCCCTTTATCGGGGTGGGCTTTTTTTCAACAATTTAAGAAATGTTTGGCAACATTCACTTTTTGACATAGTGAGATACGGTATAATGTAGGGGCATAGCGATAGGAGTAACTTAAATTCGAGGTGAGTGTAATGGATAAGTTAACTAAATTTAGCGTGCTTGAACAGGTTTCTACAGAGGACAAGATTGTTGCTTTTACTTTTGATGATGGCCCTAATCCGTTATATACGAGACAGCTACTTGATATATTTCGTGCGGTTGGGGGCAAAGCAACCTTTTTTATGTTAGGTCAACAGATGGATGCTTCAGAAGACGCAGAGCAGGTAGCAAGAGAGGCGCACGCGGCAGGACATGAGATTGGAAACCATACGTATACCCATCCCAATTTAGCGACAGTTTCTTTAGAGGAAGCTCAAGCTGAAATTGAAAAAATGGAACAACGAATTGTTCAAATTACAGGGAAAAAACCTGCTGTTTTTAGACCGCCTTACTTTGGCATTAATGATGAGGTACAGCAGTTTGTTGGGAATCGTGGTTATTATACGATCGGTGCAGTAAACAATGAGGCACAGGATTGGGAACAACCAGGTGTAGATTTTATTATCGATCAGACCAAAAAGAAGCTGAGAAAAGGAAGTATTTTAATTTTCCATGATGGTTATGGGGATCGTTCCCAATCCATTGAGGCAGTGCGGCTATTGGCGGAGGAGCTTACTGCTGAGGGGTATCAATTAGTGACGGTCAGTGAACTTATTTCCTTAGCTACTCAATAAATTATTTACATATTCTCCCTCATTTCCAAGAAAGAAAAACAATGAACACAGAAACGATGAACAAAAGAAATAGGAAACAAAGAAAGAAGAAAGGAATGATTTTTCGTGTCGCTTAGCCGTAAGTCTGTAGAGCAAGATTTCATCATCGAGAAGGTGCAGCAATTATTCCAATGCAGAGTGCTATGGAGTGAAGGAAGACCATGCTTGGAGTATGACAGCCTTGAGGAGCTAGACAAAATTGAAGCTTATGTCGAAGCTGAGTTTGGCGAAAAATTGTTGGATGTATTTTTTACGGCGGTTGAAAGCTTACCTAACTCCTAATTGGATATGGTAAACTAGGTTTACTGGGGTTAACTGAAAAATGACCTTAAAAGAGGAGTAAGATATGACGCAGTTTGTGTATAAAAAAATTATGGATGACCTCAAAAGGAAAATATTCGCAGGGCAATTTCCTGATATGAAATTACCAGACGAGAGGACATTAAGTGAAGCATATCAGGTGAGTCGAAGTTCAGTCAAACATGCCTTGAATAAAATGGAGCACGTAGGCATCATTTTTAAAAAACGTGGCTCAGGAACATTTATCAATCCTTTATACATTAAAAATGAATCCATTTTCAATTATGAAGGCTCAAACCTAGGGGTTACAGATAATTTTCAAATGCATGGGCAAAAGCCTAAGGTCAAAGTACTCAGCTTTGAGGTGATTTCTCCAACAGAGGAGTTACAACGAGATTTGTTTATAGATAGATATGATTTTGTTTATAAAATCGTGCGTTTACGTTTGTTTGATGATCAGCCATTTATGATTGAGACGGGCTATATTCCGATTAAAATTGTGCAAAATTTAAATCAGGAAATTATTGAAGGCTCCATCTTTAATTATTTGGAGGATGCGCACAACCTTGCGGTAACGAAGTCGTTTCTGTCCGTGTTTGCAGAGCCTTCTCAGGCTGAGGATCAGCAGCTTTTACAGTTAGAGCCAAATGAGCCGGTAGGCGTAATGGAAGGTATTTTCTTTTTAGATAATGGAACACCATTTGAATTTTCGCATATGCGTTTTCATTATAAATATATGAAGTTTAATTCCTTTGTATCGGTGCAGTAAGCAAGAATTATTTGACAACGTAGACATCAGAATAATAAACAAGGTTTAGAAAAGACTAGGGGAAAATACCCTAGTTTTTTTGTGTATCTATAATAAGTAAAAATTTATAATAATTTATAAATAAAAGGAATAAAAACTAGTTTATAGCTGTAAATTTCATACTATGTTCAAAATTTCACATAATTGGACCGTATTAATTGATAAAAAGGTTGAATTTAATTTTGATAGCGGTATGATGTACTTGAAAATAAAGAAAACGGAAAGAAATTACAAAAAAAATTGTTTAGGGGTGGAAGAAATGGCAATGATCGCACCGAAGTTGGATTACTCATCTAAAGAATATTTGGCAAAGGTTGATGCGTACTGGAGAGCAACAAATTATATTTCAGTAGGTCAGCTATACTTGAAGGATAATCCTTTATTGAAGGAGCCTTTAAAGGCATCAGATGTAAAGGTAAAACCGATTGGACACTGGGGCACAATTCCAGGTCAAAATTTTATTTACGCTCATCTTAATCGTGTTATTAATAAATACGATTTAAATATGATTTATATTGAAGGTCCAGGTCATGGTGGTCAAGTCATGGTCTCTAACTCTTACTTAGACGGCAGCTATACTGAAATTTACCCACAAATTACACAAGATATTGCAGGTATGAAAAAATTGTTTAAGCAATTTTCATTCCCAGGTGGTATTGCTTCCCATGCCGCACCTGAAACACCAGGATCTATCCATGAAGGTGGCGAGCTTGGTTATTCTCTTTCTCATGGTGTTGGTGCAATTTTAGACAATCCAAGTCTAATCTCTGCTGTTGTCATCGGGGATGGAGAATCCGAAACAGGACCACTTGCAGCTTCTTGGTTCTCTAACCGTTTTATTAACCCAATTACAGATGGTTGCGCATTGCCAATTTTACACTTAAACGGCTTCAAAATTAGTAACCCAACCATTCTTTCTCGCAAATCAACTGAAGAGCTAACTCAATATTTCAAAGGCTTAGGCTGGGACCCTCATTTTGTAGAAGGTAGCGAGCCTGAAAAAATGCACACAGCGATGGCTGAAACTTTAGATATCATTATTGAAAAAATACATGCGATTCAAAAAAATGCTCGTGAAAATAACGATTTAACGATTCCTGCATGGCCTGTTCTAATTTTCCGTTCCCCTAAGGGTTGGACTGGACCTAAGGAATGGGATAAGGTGCCAAATGAGGGCTCCTTCCGTGCTCACCAAGTACCGATTCCAGTAGATCAAAAGCATATGGAATATGCACCTGCATTGTTGGAATGGATGCACAGCTATAGACCAGAAGAGTTGTTTGAGGCTAATGGTAAATTAAAAGCAGAGCTTGCTGAGCTGACTCCAAAGGGTAACAGACGGATGGGTAAAAATCCGCATGCTGATGCAGGGCATCTTGTGAAGGAATTGAAAAAACCTAATTTCCGTAAATACACTGTAGATACAAGCCAACCAGGCGCAGTATTAGCGCAGGATATGTCCGTGCTTGGTAAATACGTAAAGGATGTCCTCGTTGAAAACGAAGACAACAAAAATTTCAGAATTTTTGGTCCAGATGAAACAATGTCTAACCGTCTAGGACCTGTGTTCGAGGTTACGAAACGTCAATGGATGTCAGAAATCATTGAACCTAATGATGAATTTTTAGCTAATTATGGTCGCGTTATTGACTCTCAATTGTCTGAGCACCAAGCGGAAGGGTTGCTAGAGGGTTATGTATTAACTGGACGACATGGATTTTTTGCAAGCTATGAAGCTTTCTTACGCGTTGTTGATTCCATGATTACACAACACTTCAAATGGTTGCGCAAAGCGACAGATCAAGGCTGGCGTGCAGAAATTCCATCCTTGAATATTGTGGCAACATCTACCGTGTTCCAACAAGACCATAATGGATATACGCACCAAGATCCAGGTATTCTAGGCCACTTAGCAGATAAGAAGCCAGAATACATTCGTGAATATTTGCCAGCAGATGCAAACTCGTTGCTTGCAGTATTTGATACCATTTTGAATGACCGTCAAAAAATTAACTTGATTGTTTCTTCTAAGCACCCACGTCCACAATGGTTTAATGGGGATGAAGCGCAGGAATTAGTGGATAAAGGTCTTAAAATTATTGATTGGGCAAGCACAGACAATGGCGCTGAACCTGATGTTGTATTTGCTTCCGCAGGAACAGAACCAACCATGGAGGCGCTAGCGGCAATCTCCATCTTAAATGAGAAGCTGCCAAACCTTAAAATTAGATACATTAACATCGTTGATTTATTGAAATTAAGAAGTCAAAAGCTAGATCCTCGTGGTCTTTCTGATGCTGAATTTGATGGCTTCTTCACGAAAGATAAACCTGTCATTTTTGCATTCCATGGTTATGAAGGCTTAATCAAAGACTTGTTCTTTGATCGTCACAATCATAATTTGCATGTACATGGCTATCGTGAAAACGGAGATATCACTACCCCATTTGATATGCGTGTTGTCAACCAAATGGACCGCTTCGACCTCGTGAAGGAAGCTGTGCTTAGCTTGCCTGCTTCTGAAGCACATACTGCAATTGCAAATGAAATGGATGAAATGGTGAACAAACACCACCACTTTATTCGTGAAGAAGGTACTGACTTGCCAGAGGTTGAAAACTGGGTATGGAAAGGCTTGAAGAAGTAAGGAAACGCAAGCTTGAAGATCAGGTCTTGAGCTCAAATTTTTAAATCTAGAGTTTCTAATTTAGTAAGGATAGCCAAAAAGAAGCTTCTACATCCACGTATATGTGGGCGAAGAAGCTTCTTTTTCATATGAAATATTGTGTTTTAATATTTTTAATGCCTCAATTATGTTTGAGTGTCCAATTAAAGTCTAGATTTAAAGCTTAATTTTATGGCTGATGAAATTCACTTAATGGAAGTTTCCAGACTCATTTTCTTTATATTTTCCATCACTGTTATGCAAGGCTTGCTTACGACGATCGTTACGCGCCTGTTGCAGCTGTTGTGCTTCATGACTATTTACCGGTGTTTCCTCCAGCCTTTTCACTGTATTAACTAGGTTCTTATCTGGCTCGTGCTGTTGTTGATCCAAGTGGAAGCCATCTCCTTTGTAGTTGTAGTTGAATCTTAGTATGTGCTTCGTCATTACCATTATGCACCTTGTAGCTCTTGATCTCACATTTTCTAATATATTGGTGATATGCTAAAGTAAAGTTATCGGAGTTAGGCCATAGAAAATATACAAGTGATTGAGTTGACATATTATAGCTCACTACTTATAACGGGGTGATGAGGTTGAAATCAATACTATATGGCGCAATTGTTAGTGTACTGACTATTACAATTATGAGATTAACAAAGGATATTGACACTGCATTAAATGTTACCTTCATTACAGGTGTAGTTATTTGGATTATTTCAGGTTTACTCACAGGTTCATTTATAAGTGGAGATCGTTCTAGAGCTAACTATCATCAAGAGACAGAGGAGGATCGGACGTCGAGAGTAAAGCAATCTCAATTTTTGTTTTTGTTTGGTTTGCCTTTTATAGTAATGGGGATAACCGTATATTTAATTGTTAAATAAAGCTAAAGGAGTGCATAACCGCTATTTTTTTGTATATACTTTTGATGCCGTAAGGAGAATATTTTAATGGTAAACGGAATTGTTGATGGAGCCTACATAGGCTTTAGGCCGATCTATATTTTATTTATTTTAATGTTAGTGTGTTCATTGTTTGCAATGGCTTTTTTCAAGAGAAAGATAATAAATGGTTTTATGGTGATCAGTTTTTCAGTCACTTCGTTATTTGTGTCTGTAATAATAACTTATCAAATTGGTATTATTGCTGATGAATTAGGGATAGCTGGAGATCCCCTTTCATTTATCATGTTTATTGTTATTGCCTGTCTCGCCCTCTTTAATCCAATTTATTACTTTAGAAGATATAGGAATGTATAGAACCTAGCATTATTTTACGATATACATTTATTGGGGGATATGATGTTGCTCATGCTCGAAATCTGTAATTTTAGCATGATATTCTATTAAGTTGTGATATGGACATGCTTGCTGGGGGAAGGCTATAATTTAGAGAACTAGCTTTAAATTCAATTCTAATACTGATTTAAGAATGCGCTATCATTGTTGATGTAGCAGTACTTTGAAAGAAACATCAGGAGGGAATAGATAAGGTATGGAGAAATTAGGGATACCCTTAGAGGGATTTGCTGAATTTAGTCGAGAGGTTGCTGCACAAGGGGCAGTGCTTTTGAAAAATGAAGGACATGTTTTGCCTATTCAAAAAAATGAGAAGGTTTCGGTCTTTGGCCGAGTTCAAATTAACTATTATCGTAGTGGTACGGGTTCAGGTGGGAGTGTAAATGTAACCCATACAACAAGCCTGCTAGAAGGACTTCGTAATAAAAAGGATATTGAGATCAACGAGCAGTTAGCGCAAATTTACGAGCAATGGGTGAAGGAAAACCCGTTTGATAATGGTGGTGGCGGTTGGGCTGCCGAGCCATGGCATCAGAAGGAGATGCCTTTAACCGATGAGATCGTAGCTAATGCGGCACAGCAATCCCAAAAGGCGATTGTGGTCATTGGTCGGACAGCAGGGGAAGATCAGGATAATGCAGATGAGCCTGGTAGCTATAGACTTACAGACGATGAGAAAAATATGCTGAAAAAGGTATGTGCTCATTTTACCCAGACGATTGTGGTGCTAAATGTGAGCAATATTATAGATATGAGCTGGTTAAATGAAGACGAACTTCGTGATATTCCTACTGTCATTTATGCATGGCATGGTGGAATGGAGGGGGGCAATGCAATTGCAGATGTCATTGCTGGCGATGTAACTCCAAGCGGCAAGCTCACAGATACGATTGCTTACGCCATCGAGGATTACCCTTCTACACGAAATTATGGGGATGAATTTAGAAACTTTTATCAAGAGGATATTTATGTAGGATATCGTTATTTTGAAACGTTTTGCCCAGAAAAGGTGCAATATGAGTTTGGTTTTGGGTTATCTTATACTGATTTTTCAATTGAGACAGAGCAAGCACATGTGGTAGCAAAAGAAGGTCAGCAGTGGATTGAAGTTTCCGCAACTGTAAAAAATATCGGCGCAACCTATGCTGGTAAAGAGGTTGTACAGGTTTATTATGAAGCACCACAAGGTAAATTAGGCAGACCTGTAAAAACACTTGCTGGGTTTGCAAAAACAAAGGAGTTACAGCCAAGTGAATCTCAACGTGTCACTGTGAGTTTCCCTGTATCTAATATGGCGGCGTATGACGATAACGGTGAAAGTGGAGTAGCTTTTGCTTATGTTTTAGAGGCTGGTATGTACTTGTTCCATGTTGGCAACAGCATTCGTAATACAACTCAGGTTCAGGTGGATGGCAAGGATGGGTTTAACCTTGATCAGCTAGTAGTGGTAGAACAGCTTGAGGAAGCGATGGCGCCAGTACAGGAATTTACGAGAATGAAGCCAGGTGCACGTAAGGAAGATGGCACATATGAAATCGCCTTTGTTCCTGTACCAACACGTAAGGTGGATATGGCTGAGCGGATTACAAGCCGTTTACCACAAGACATTAAGCAGACAGGCAACCAAGGATATACCCTACAGGACGTAGCCGCAGGTAAGGTAAGCATGGAGCAATTTATTGCCCAGTTAAGTGACGAGGATTTAGCTGTCATTGTGCGTAGTGAAGGAATGAGTAGCCCACTTGTTACCCCAGGTACAGCTTCTGCATTTGGTGGTGTGAGTGATAGTTTGAGTAAGCTAGGAATTCCTGTTGGTTGTACTGCAGATGGTCCATCTGGAATTCGTATGGATAGTGGACATAAAGCAACCCAAGTATCTATTGGAACATTGCTGGCTGCAACTTGGGATGTTGAATTAGTCGAAGCCTTGTACGTGATGGAAGGTCAAGAATTGTTGCGTAACGGGATCGATGCACTGTTAGGACCAGGATTAAATATTCGTCGTAGCCCTTTAAACGGACGTAACTTTGAATATTTCTCAGAGGACCCGTTAGTTTCTGGTCTCTTTGCCGCAGCTTGTACGCGGGGGATTATGAAGGGTGGCGCCAATGCTACGCTGAAGCATTTCGCGGGTAACAATCAGGAGAAATTCCGCAACAAGGTAGATGCGGTTGTATCTGAACGAGCTTTGCGTGAAATTTATTTGAAGGGCTTTGAAATTGCAGTGAAGCAAGGTGGGGCGAACTCCATCATGACCGCCTACAATCCAATAAACGGACATTGGACCGCTTCCAATTACGATTTAAATACAACCATTTTACGTGGTGAATGGGGCTTTAAGGGGATTGTTATGACAGACTGGTGGGCAGTGATGAACGATGTCGTCAACGGTGGTCCAGCAGACCGGAAGCTTACGAATATGATGGTGCGTGCACAAAATGATTTGTATAAGGTAGTCACGAATTATGGTGCAGAAACGAACGTATGGGGCGATAATACATTGGAATCGTTAGAAAATGGTTCCTTGACACGTGGGGAGCTTCAACGTAGTGCGATTAACATTTGTGAGTTTCTCATGAAGGCGCCTGTATTTTTCAGAGCACTTAAACCAGAGGAAGTAGCTGCTACGATCAAAGGCAATTCTAGCTTAGAATCAACAACAGCTAAGCAAGTCCAAAGCATCTCGGTAGATGCTAAAGTGAGACCTAATGAAGCAGGGACAACCCTATTTGCGGTGGAAGAAGCAGGAGAGTATCGAATTTATGTACAACTGATGTCAGATGAGTTTTTCCTTGCACAAAGTGCGTGTAACCTAACGCTTAACGATCAAGCGGTGGTTACGATCCAAACCAATGGTACGGAAGGAAGTTGGATTAAACAAAAGCTAGTTAAAGTTCATTTGGATACTGGCGCATATGAAATGAAGCTTGACTTCATTAAGCCAGGGCTACAGATTGACTGGATTGAATTTAAGCGGTTGTAGTTAATTAAGGCTCATACCGATTAGTGATTGACACGATAAAGGTGGAAGCTACGGGGCAGAGGGTTCCTACGGTCGTTGTTAAAACCAGATTATTCAGAATGATTTGTTAAATGTTAAAATCTGATTTTAAGAGACGATCTCCGGAATCCCTCTGTCCCTTCGCTTGTTGGGGTGGGTGTCAATCACTAATGAAATGATGAGGCTTAATTGAGGTTAATGCATAGAGGAATTAGGTGATTGACACGATGAAGGTGGAAGCTACGGGGCAGAGGTTCCTACGGTCGTTGTTAAAACCAGATTGTTTAGAATGATTTGTTAAATGTTAAAATCTGGTTTTAAGAGACGATCTCCAGAATCCCTCTGCCCGTTCGCTAGCTGGTGTGTGTGTTAATCACTAATGAAATGATGAGGCTTAATTAAGGTAATGCTCAGAGGAAGTAGTAAGCTTGATCATAATTTTTAATCCCCTTATGTTTAACAGAAGAGGAGTGGATAAGCATTTAAACTCCATACTGTTAAACGCAAGGGGATTTTTAGTATTGTTCCTTTTGGATCGTAACTACCAGACTCCTATCGTTGTCATGGGCTAATTTCTAAATGGAGCACAATTTACATATTGTTATAACTTCCTTGTGCAAAAACTGTACGCTTGATGTAAAGCAATGCGCTTTAATTTCATTTAATCTAGCCATAACGGAGGGTGAATAGATGAAAAGCAGTAAAACTTTTGATGATGTAATCCAATATCTTGAGAAGGTGATACTTTACGGCGGTGAAATTGACTATAATGAAATATCAAAAATTGCGATGAGTCCCGCGGCGCTGTTCCAACGTATTTTTATATTTATATCCGGTGTCAGTATAGCGGACTATGTGCGTAAGCGTAAGCTTACACTGGCGGGCTTAAATCTAAAAAATAGTGATATCTCTGTGCTGGATGTTGCTATAAAGTATGGATTCCAGTCGCATTCAGCATTTTCGCGTGCCTTTAAGGAGCATCATGGGATTACCCCATCAGAAGCCAAGCTCGAAACTGCGAACTTAAATATTTTTCTTCCGATTAATTACTTAGAAATGAGATTTATAGGAGGAAAGCGGATTATGGCGGAAATGAAAAAAATTATTTACAAAGAAGTGGAAGAGCGCATTATGATTGGGATGCATACCGAAACCTCGTTTTTTGAGGCAGGCAAGGTGTGGCAGGCATTTTTTGAGGGGGATACGCCTACAAAACTTAGTGTAGTATCTGATGTGAAGCGCCCCGATGATATTGATGCTAATGCTGGGATCGGGATGATGTACAATTTTAAAGATATGCACAATTTTGAATTGATCATTGGCGACTTCGTACAGGTTGGTACAGAAATCCCAGAAGGACTTTATTCAAAGCATATCCCACGTGGCTTAACAGCACATATTCAAATAGAGGGAAATCAAGTTCCTGATATTGTGGAATCTGCTTATTTGTTAATTACGGAAGCGGTGGAGAAGACAGGCAAGCAAATTGACCATGAAAATTTTTACTGGTGTGAGGTATATACAGATGATCGTTATTGTGAGCCCTCCAGTCGAGGTGAAAAAGTAACGATAGATTATATCGTGCCGATCAAAGTGGAAAACAAGTAGAAAAACCAATTAAAAAAACTGCAAGACAATATGATACCGATTAACGAAGACTGTTGGTATAATCATTTCTTCTCGGACGATACAATGTTTGTGGTTTATCAAGATGCTGTATTTAAGACCACCCCGAATCAAAGTGATTGGAAAGAGGTCATTCAATATGGAATTAAGCATGGAGTTCCTATTGAACAATTGGATTTTAACCCTTGCACAAAGGATGGGGCTTTAAAATTGTTTGATCTTAAATAAGTATAGAAATAAAAAAGGGTAGCAAGAATTGAAATGTCCTTTACAAAGGGTACATTTTAAATTCGCTATCCTTTTCTATTTCATTTCTTAATCAAAAGTACTTCTTTTTTGTATTATTTACGGCTCAATTCCAAAAATCAAATTGCCTTTATAATATACAGTGATTCGATCGTTTGCAGCATAGCTAGTTGAAGTGGGGTCAAAGGAATAATCATTTTCTTGATTTAAATTAGTCCAATTGGTGTTATGCACTCGAAATTGAACTTCACCGCTATTGCCATTGACGGCTAGCTTACCTGCACCATCAAGAAATGAAAACTCTACATACTTATCTGCTTTAGGTTTAGCTGGTGTCACAGGAACCACACTAGTTACGACATTGGTTTTACCTACAGTAGCGTGATCAATCACAACGTTCTGATCGGAATTTCCATCCTCTGTATACCAGTAGCGAACCGTAACATCACTTAGCTTAACAGGTACGTTAGAGTTATTTTTTAGCTGTAAATTAGCGCGAATTGAACCGGTGGAAGCGGTCTTATCTCCAACTAGATATAATGGGGCAACTTCAATCACTTCAGGTTGTGTTCCGCCGCCATTATCCGGATTGGTTGGGATAAATGTAACTGGCTTCATAATCCGATCAAGCATATCCTGCTTTGGACGATTCCATGTTGCCCAGTCATCTTGTAACAATCCTCCTGTGTCCCCACTGTTCGGATTCACAGTCCAATACGTCCAGTACAATCCGTTTTCGCCAATGTAATCTACGAGTGCATTTTGCCAGCGACCTTCTACTGTCACGGTATCCACACTGCGACCTCCAAACTCACCAACGATTAAAGGCGCGATGCCTTCCTTGCTAATATAACCCCAAGTTGCATCCCAAATCGCAGCCATATTGTTAGGGAAAGTAGGGTCATCAAACCAAGGCTGTGATGCTACGCCTGGGCCGTAGTCGTGTGGTGAATAAACAACACGATTTGGTACACTAAGCTGTACGGGATAATTACGAACTCCAGTTAGGTTACCACCCCACCAGTATTTACTATCATTACCTTGTACGTTTTTTTCGATGCCTTCAACGATAATGAGCCAATTTGGATTGGCTGCTAAAATTGCATTCCCTGCACGCTGAGCAGCTAATCGCCAGTCAGTAGCTAAATCACCAGTACCCCAGCTTGCTGCGCCGTGTGGTTCGTTATGCAAATCAGCACCAATGACAGTTGGGTCATCTTTATAACGATCAGCTAGCATAACCCAATCGCTAATCCAACGACTTTCAGGGTAAGCACTTGTGTACCATAATGTCGATTGTCCACCAGAGTCAGGGCGATGGCGATCAAGGAAAATGCGGATACCACGATCTCCAGCCTTTTTAATTAGTTTATCCATAATTTCAATCGGCTTTAGTCCAACTAAATCAGCATTGATATCATACCGGATGCTATTAGGCTCAGAGTCCTCGTCAAACATTTGATTACAGAAAGGTAAGCGAATTAAGTTATAGCCTTCTTCTTTGATTTGATCTAATACGTCATCCATTGAGCGGGTCCATAAACCATGAGGAGAGTAATTGGGGGTTTCAAAGCCAAACCAGTTGAGTCCATTAAATACGGCTTCTTTACCAGAAGCATCCACAATTTTGTTACCATCAGTGTGAAAATAAAGATTTTCCTCCGCGGCTCTTGTTGTGCCACCAGCGTACACACTAATACTTGCTAGTAATGCAAATGATAAGAGTAGCTTGCCAATCCTTTGAAACGATGAAAACATTCAAAAACCTCCCTATCCCAATAAAATAAGCTTAAAAAACCATTTGAGAAAATGTGAGCGTTTTCATATATTTGTAGATTGCACCGTAATGTCTATTCACTGACCTTCTCTCCATGATATTTTACTAGCTTCTTCACAATTCTAGCATATGCTTTTTAAAAATGGAAGAAATATCTATACATACTCATAGATGGAATTATTGGGTTTATTAATGCGCAATAGGCGGCAATTGCTGATGCTCAGGTTCAATATATCTCGTGCAATGCAATTGATGCTTATCATCTACTGTGGCAACAAAAATATTTTTCAAATCAAGCTGTTGCTGCTCTAGTTGATCAAATAACCAGACTACATCTAAGCCAAAGGTAGATAAAATGTGTTCTTCTATTACACCTTCACGAATGACCGGATAGGATATACTTGTTGTGCTGGCCTGTGCCTCCTCTAGAAAGCTTAAATTACCACTCCCTTCAATAATGGCTAGCTTCACTGTGCTTGGATCAAAAATTTGATTTTCACGTAACAATTGAAAAATATTATCGACTGAATATCTAGACTTTTTTAAATTTTTATGAACCAGCTTCCCCTCATATATAATGATGATTGGCTCAAAGGTCACGAGCTTACCGAAACGTCGATAACGGATCACCCAATAAGAAAATAATTTTTGTACAAGTCCAATGACAAGTACCGCAAATGCAGTAGGAATATGTTGAATTTTAGGCTCAGCGATATCCGCCCCAACAACAGAACCTAGTGCGAGCACAACAAGAAAATCAAATACAGGCATTTCACCAATTGCTCTGCGCCCCATAATAAATAAGGTCACCCATAACATGAGTGGAAAAATGGTAACAATTCTAATGAAAATAATGCCAAGATCTTTAATCAATTCCAACTTAGATATCACCTCATTAAATAAATATATGACTTCACTTAGGTTTTACCTGATATACAAATTTTATCCATTTAATGAAAGAGAAATATATCATTTGAACAAGATGGATGCAAGGGCTATAATAATATAGACTGTATTTATCCAATGTTGAAAGAGAGCGAAAATACGTATGGGCCGTAAATGGAATAATATTAAAGAAAAAAAGGCATCCAAGGATGCTAATACAAGTCGTATATATGCTAAGTTTGGACGCGAAATTTATGTTGTTGCCAAGCAAGGCGAGCCAGATCCAGAGTCGAACCAAGCATTAAAATTTGTGTTAGAGCGTGCTAAAACCTATAACGTACCTAAAGCGATTATTGATCGTGCGATCGAAAAAGCAAAAGGTGGCTCAGAGGAAAACTATGATGAACTGAGATATGAAGGTTTTGGACCCAATGGCTCCATGGTCATTGTGGATGCGTTGACCAACAACGTAAATCGGACTGCCTCTGAAGTGCGTTCTACCTTTACTAAAAATGGTGGAAACCTAGGCGTTAGTGGTTCTGTTAGTTATATGTTTGATCAGACTGCAGTCATTGGTTTAGTTGGCAAAACAGCGGATGAAGTGTTGGAATTGTTAATGGAAGCAGACTTAGATGTGCGTGATATCATCGAGGAAGATGAAGCGGTGATCGTTTATGCTGATCCGGATCAGTTCCATGTCGTGCAACAAGCATTTACTAATGCAGGTGTGTCTGAGTTTACCGTTGCTGAAATTACAATGCTACCACAAAACTATATTGAATTAGCTGAAGATGCTCAGGCGCAATTTGAGAAAATGATTGATTTGCTTGAGGATTTAGAGGATGTACAGCAGGTTTATCATAATGTAGAGCTAGAGGACTAGAAACAAATAAGAAGAAGACTGTCTCAGTTATTAATCATAAAGAGGCAGTCTTTTTTGTATTTTAAATATAATACCTCATTTAATCGATTCCATATCCAATAGTTCATCTTTTAACTTTTTGAATTAAGCTGTCTATAATCCAACCTATACCATACCAGCTAATAAGTTCAGTTACATAAAAAATACCGATAGGAATGTGAGCTTGTCTCATAGTAGGATAATGGTTAACCATCCATAAAAATGGATTACTAAAATAAAGTAATATACCATAGTCATCGTAACCAAGTGCATTAATGATAACGATAAGAAGGGCTATCATCAAGAACCAGAAACGAAAAGATTTTAACTTAAGCATGAGTTCACTTCCTTTTTATGAAATAAGAGAAATTGAAGTAAATATAGAGTGATGATATAGCTAGAATAATGTATAGCTAGTTAATATAAAAAGAAGTGGATTCTCTGAGCTAAGAGCGTCCACTTTGTTTTCTTACCTTTTTGATTACCTGTTCTTGGCTTTTATTTAAATTCTGCTCATGTTTTATTTATCTTCTACTTATCTTGCTTCTATTTATCTTCGCCGTTTAAAAATACTCCCTGTTCCTTTGCGGGTTTTTGGCTTCTTTATTTTAGGGGAATCAAACCATCCAGAGGATGAGCTGCCACCCTTTTTACGTTCGATTTTCCCTTTTTGGTCCTTAGAGCTGCTAGAATCACGATTAAACCAGCTTCCATTGGAACCCACACTGCTCGAATCGCTATCTTTTCCTCGGCGGAATATGTTGCCTTTGCGTTCCACGGTAAGAGGTGGGCTTATTTTTTTATCGGCATCTGTAGGCTTATGATAATTCCCTTGGGAAGGCTTATAAATATCTTTACTTGTATACCCTCGATAATTACCTCCTTGGCCTAGTGAATCAAATAAATCACGTAGTAAGGAGGAAGCTAAATAGCCTTGTAAAAAGCTAGAGCTATAATTTCTTTTTACATATTCTTTAGAGCTAATTTCAATTAAGGTGTCACTTGTATTTTTAGGGTCTTGTTGAAGATGGTAATACTTACTTCCATAAACGAGAAACATTCGTTCTGTACTTTCAGGAGAAGCCTGGTCAGGTTTTTTCTCACTGATGAGGGCAGAAGCTACCTCAGGTACACTCGTATTTGCGGCACGATATACATATGAGGTTGAGCTACCATCTCGATTGACAGACTCTAGTGGGTATGTTTCTTTTACATTTGGTGCGCCACAGCCACTAAGTAGTGAGACTAACAGTCCGAATACAAGCATTAATTTCAGTGACAGTGAAGACATTTTCTTCATTTTGAACCCTCTCCTAGCTGGCCCGAATGATCTTTACATCACCGGCGATAACTTTCTCTCCCTCATATAACATAAAGCGACCATGCTGCCACTCAATTCGTAACAAACGATAATCATCGGATTGGTATTGCCATATATGCTGCTCCCCATTTTGAGTAAATGGAGTTTTACCTACAATCGACACGTTTCCATCATACTCTTCTTCAAGAAAAAAGGCGCGATCATCAAGCTCAATCGTAGTAGGAACTTCGTTTGGTGTATCTAATCTACCGTCGATGGGCTCATATAATGCATATTGTAATGTTTCTCTTTCCTCAATATATAAATAAGCAATTCTTGAACCATCCTGCAATGTTAGCATGACAGCATTTCTACTTCGATTGTGGACTCGACCTGTCACCTCATAGGTCACTAAAGCAACCTCACAAATATCTCCTGGCGATAACGACAAGATACTTTTTTGGACTGGAGGTGGGGCGGGCTTGGAAAATAGATTATTAATTCGTTTCCATAAGCTCATAGTAATGAACTTCCTTTCAGATGATAAACTTGTGACTAAATTTTAATAGCTGTATTTATTTTATTAGATCGCAGTAATAATTAACGCTCCAACAATGTGTAAAGTACCTGCAAATAAACCGTATCCAACCTTACCTTCCTTAGTGCCTGCATCTAAATCAATTTTTGCAGCCTTATGAAGTAAATAGCGAGTAATCGATTCGATGATAAGTAAAATAAAGAACGAAACAACGGAAACAACGATGGCTTGAACCAAAAATGCAGAGGAACTAATGGATGAAGCTAAAATCCAGCCTTGGGCTAATAGCTTTAAAACAAGTCTGGTTGTTACAGACATATTACCTGCTTTAACTTCTTCCAAATCCTTATACTTCGTAAATAGTGAATCCACATACATCAAAATAAATAAAAGCACCGAACCCGTTGCTGTCCAGATTAACATCGCAATCAAATTATCTAAGCTCATTTTTTAAGCTCCTCTTCACCAAAATAATGACAAATAAGAAGGAGGGGGCTTCATCTGCCACCTCTCCTTGTTATCTTAAATAAATCTATACATAGTTAGTTATTGTAGTCACAACATTAGAATATTATTGTTTATTCTCATATTGCTTCATCAACGCTGCTAATTCATCCTCGACTTGTTTATCCTTGCCTAATGCCTCAAATTCATCATCTAGTGATTTACCCTTAGCACTCATTTCATTGCTTGCTTCAGCCTGAGCTTCCGCTTGCAACATCTTTTCCTCCATACGCTTTAAGCCTGCTGAAGCGGAATCGGAATTAAAGCCACTCATTGCCTTATTGATCTCAGTTTGTGCTTTTGCTGCATTGTAGCGAGCCACTAACGTTTCACGCTTATTTTTCATTTCTGTTAATTGCTTACGCATCTCTTCTAACTTACCACGTAATTGATCCGCTGCTGCTTTGTTTTGCTCATAGCTTGTTTTGTATTCATTAAGCTTAGCTTCAGCCGATTTCTTTTCTTCCAAAGCTCGACGTGCAAGGTCAACATTCCCTGCTTGTGCAGCCGTATGTGCTTGATCGTTACGACGTGCTACAAGTGCTTCTTGCTCTTCATATAAAGCTTTGAATTTTTTCTCGATTGCAATTTGCGCTGCAACTGCTTTTTCCGCATCCTCTAAATCCTCGGTCATGTCCCGAATATATTGATCAGTCATTTTAATCGGGTCCTCCGCTTTATCAATCATTGCATTTATATTTGACATCGTTAAATCGCGTAATCTTTTGAAAATAGACATAGGTTCATTCCTCCACATAATGTTATTTAGCTTCTTGATGGTTAAATACGCATATCTAATATAAGAGTTTCAAAAATTTTTATTTTTTTGATAGGAGATTTGACTTACTTAAGTTTATTTGGAATAACGATAATCAGTGCTTCTGATCTAGACGTTCATTTGACCTATTCACATCCTCGTTCATTTATGGTTATCTAATGTTTGTGTGGCAAATCAACAATACATAGAGAATTAGTCCCCAAATAGAGATAAGGGACAATGAGATGCGTACAGATGTTGGTTCATTTAATGTGAGGAGGATATAGATGAAGCGTGTTACAAAGGTTTTATTTCTTTTAATTGCTTCCACTATAATGTGGAGTACATCTATGCTAGGTTTGAGTAATGATCAGGAGGTAAGTGCGGCGGGCTCCAGTACATTTACAGATATTAAAAATCATTGGGCAGAAGCAACCATAAATGCGATGGTGAATCAGGGCATATTAGATGGTTTTCCAGATCGGAGTTTTCGCCCTAAAGATCCAATTAAGGTGGATCAGTTTATTAAAATGCTCATTTTGTCATACAGTGATCAGCATCCCAACACAGGGCGCACTTGGCAAAAATCCTTTTTAGCCTCCTTAAGTGAAGATAATCAAACGATCTTAAAGCAGGATTATCGTCATTATGATTTTAAGCCAGCAACGACAGGATATTGGGCTAAGCCATATATCGATATTGCAAGTGATCTTCATTTTCTCAATAAAAATAGATATGCAGATTTTCAAAGTGATATGACCCGCGAAAACGTAGCAGAAGTGGTATATTACGTGCTACAAGAAACTGAATTTTTAGAGGATACTGCCTTTAGCACCTCTTTAGCTCAAGCGTATGGTGACATTACAAGCGCATCGGATCGAGAGCAACGCTTTATCGCTGAAGCTTTAGTAAAAGGGATCATGGAAGGTTACCCTGATGCAAAGTTTGGGGTGGGCAATTACGTGACACGTGCGGAGGCATTGGTGATCTTGAATCGCCTAACAGATAAATCACAACGAATTCCAGTAAAACCTTCAGCGCAAAGCTTACAAAGATATGTACCTGCAAGTGGTGGTGGGCAAAAGATTGTTGAATTCCCAGATCAGCGAATGTGGGATGCGTATGACACGTTATTACAAGCAGGTCAAATTCGAGGCACGAATTTTGATAACGTAGAAACAACAGTGAGGTTATACAAGGATAGTGCAGAAAAAACAGCAGTAGCTAATGGTAAAGGTGAACCAGAGGTATCACTGTGGGTTGACCCTGCTTATAATACGTATGGATTTACCGTTTACTTGCGGGAAGGGACGCTTGCGAGAAATAAAGAAGCGATTGAAACCTTTGGTAATCAGATTTTTGGTTATAATGCGATCGCATTTCATCGTTGGTTTAACAGCGTATGTGCAGAGGTGGAAGCAGGTAGACCACTAGCCTCTAAAAAGATTACCTTGGGTGCAGATACAATCAATGTGCTGGTGAATAGCGCTGAGAAATCGGTTATTTTTTCTGTGGCGGCTACAAAATAAGGTGAGTTGAAGGGATTCTAACGTTTTTAATACACAAAATACGAAAACCATCGGTATTAGCTTAGGGATAAAAGAAGCCTTTAGCTGATATCGATGGTTTTTTTGATTTAAACCTTGAAGTTTAATTATACCAATAAATGAAATAGAAATGAAATTTCCAGAAATCATTTGAAAATACAAACATTAATGGGGATAATAGAGAAAGAAAGGAAAAAAATCTAACTGGGGGTCATACAGTGGAAAAAGAAAAGAAAAAAAGAGAGATAAAAATAAAAAAAATGAAACAAGGAAAGGGGACCAAATTTTTATCTATTAAAAATAAGCTAGTTTTATCTTTTGTACTTATTTTAATTATTCCAGCGCTAACAGTTGGCTTTGCAGGCTATAACTCTTCTAGCAAGCAAATTGATAAAGATCTAATCAGTAGTTCGCAAAACAGTGTAAATATGCTTAATAATTCAATAGATAGTTTCCTTACTAGCAGAATGGCAGATGTAGAATGGATGTCTCGTATGCTTCCTTTAGCTAATATTAGCTCTGTGAATGATACGAATGTTGGACAGGAGGATTACATTCGTCAGCAAATTAACGATTACAAAGAAATTCATCCAGAGGTTGAGTTAGCGTATGTTGGGACAGAAAGCGGATTATATATGAACGCACCTGAGTCCCACGTTAATAAATTGGATTATGATTCAAGACAACGCCCTTGGTATAAGCTTGCGATGGACAATAAAGGAAAGGTCGTTATAAGCTCCCCTTATAAATCAAGCTCAAGCGGACAGCTTGTAGTCACCATTTCTAAGACGGAAAATAATGGCGCAGGGGTTGTTGCTGTTGATGTTAATATTGATCTCGTTGCTCAGCTAGTCAAATCTGTTCGTATTGGGGATCATGGGTATGCTTACATTTTAGATACCACTGGGAATGTGGTTTATCATCCAACCCAAGAGGCGGGTTCTCCTGCTACAGCAGATGATCAGGCTGAACGTTTAAATCAGTCCCAAAGTGGCGCGTTTTCCTACACAACCTCAAACGGCGAAGCCAAAAAGCTAACATTTGAAACAAATAACACAACAGGCTGGAAAGTTGCCGGCACGATGTATGAAAGTGAGGTTGCGGAGCACGCCTCTTCCGTTCTAAAAGTGCTACTCATTGTTCTTATTACCTCATTAGTATTAGGTGGTGCACTTGTCGTTGGGATTATCATTTCAATCCTAAAACCTTTAAGAAAGCTACAACATGCTTCTAATGTTATTAGTGAAGGCGATTTAACTGAACGTGTAGACTATGAGGGCAAGGATGAGCTTGGAGAATTAAGCACTTCCTTTAACAAAATGACGGAATCGCTACATCATGTGATTGATCAAGTAAATCAAAATGTAATGCAACTGGCAGCCTCCAGCGAAGAACTGTCTTCAAGCGCAGAGCAAAGCTCCACTTCAAGTGAATATATAGCTTTAGCAATTCAAAAGGTGTCTGAAGGTGCCGATCAGCAAAGTAACGCGGTTCAAGATACATATCAAGAGTTAAATACGATGATCCAGCAATTGGCATCGGTAACGACTCAGGCAGATACCGTATCTGACATCTCGAACAAAACGTATAACCAAGCACAGCAAGGAAATGAAACTGCACAAGCTGCTGTAGAGAAAATGAATGCAGTGGGTGAAAAGGTAGAAAGTCTAGCTGAAGCGATTCAAGGCTTTAAAACTCGCTCAAATGAGATCGTTGAAATTATTGGCTTTATTTCAGCTATTGCGAGACAAACAAATTTACTTGCACTAAATGCTTCTATAGAGGCTGCACGAGCAGGGGAGCATGGGAAAGGTTTTGCAGTAGTGGCTACAGAAATTCGTCGTTTAGCAGAGCAGTCTAATGAATCCGCAGTGCAAATTACCGAACTTGTAACCGCCATCGAGCAAGAAGCGGAAGAAGCAGTGGAAGCGATGAGCCTAGTGAGTGATGAGGTGAAGGAAGGCGTAGGTAAGGTAGATGAGACTGGGGTCGTGTTTAGCCAAATTCAACAAGCGATTAGACAGGTTGCAGATCAAGTTAGTCAGGTAAGTGAAGCTTCTAAGCAAATGTCAGTAGGGGCAAATAAAGTTGACACCCTCATGCACCATGTTCACGAAGTTGCAGAGCAATCCTCATCAAGTATCCAAGACGTGGTGGCAAGTACAGAGGAGCAGTTAGCGACGATGGAGGAAATCTCTGCCTCATCTACGATGCTAGCAAAAATGGCAGAGGATCTACAAGAAGTTATTATCAAATTTAGAATTTAAAGTATTATTCTACTGTAATTTCGTTCCAAAAACAAGAGTAAATTTACTCAATTTTGGGCATGCTTCTTTTTTTTGTTTATCTAGTATAGTTTGTTTTTGCCTTTTGGTGAAGTTGACTATATTTTTAGAAATGATCTAAATATAACAATAAAAATGTCGATATAGAGGGGACATAAACTATTTGGAGGTCAGAAAATGAAAAAAGTAAATAAGAAAAAGGAACTAAAAGTCCCCAAAACAAGACTCAAATTCCTCACTATTAAAAACAAGCTAATGTTATCTTTTATATTCATTTTGGTTGTTCCAACCTTGACCATAGGGGTAATTGGCTATACTTCATCGAAAGGAAAACTAAGTACTGAACTACAAGAGGGTGCACAAAACAATGTCACCATGCTAAATGAAGTCATTAACAACTTCTTCAAGGGGAAGGCGGGAGAAATTGACTTTATGTCCAAAATGTTTACAGCGGGCGATGTGACACCAGTAGAGGATACAAATGTTGGGCATGATGATTTCATAAGAAAACATCTTAATAATTATAAAGAAATCCATCCTGAAGTGGAATTAGCCTTTGTAGGCACAGATACAGGATTATACATGAATGCGCCTGAGTCTCAAAAAAATGCATTGGACTACGATCCGAGAAAACGTCCTTGGTATCAAGATACGATGGAAAAAAAAGGCGAAGTCTATATTAGCTCACCCTATAAATCTAGCACAAGTGGAAATGTGCTTGTTACCGTTGGGAAAGTAACGGAGGATGGACGAGGAGTTGCAGCTGCATCTGTACGTATTGATCAATTAGCGGAGATGGTAAAATCCGTTAGCATTGGAGACTATGGGTACGCTTATATTGTAGATGCACTTGGTAATATCGTATATCATCCAAACCTAGAGGCGGGAGCAGCAGCGACTCCAGATGAGCAGGTAGAGCGAATGAGTAAAAAGCCAGCAGATTCATTTTCTTTTACTGCTTCTGATGGGGAAGTTAAAAATCTAGTCTATCAGACAAGTGATACTACAGGCTGGAAAATAGTCGGCACAATGTATGAGCGTGAGGTTGGTGAGCATGCCTCCTCCATTCTTAGAGCTTTAGTGTATGTGATGATTACCTCGTTAGTCATTGGCGGTGTACTTGTAATTGGGATTATTATCTCGATTCTGAAGCCGATGAGAAAGCTACAACATGCTTCTACTGTAATTAGCGAAGGGGATTTAACCGAACGTGTAGACTTTCAAGGTAATGATGAATTAGGCGAATTAAGTAACTCCTTTAACAAAATGACAGAGTCGCTACACCATGTGATTGAGCAAGTGAATCAAAATGTGATGCAGCTCGCAGCCTCTAGTGAGGAATTGTCCTCTAGCGCAGACCAAAGCTCCACTTCAAGTGAATATATTGCGTTAGCGATTCAAAAGGTATCTGAAGGTGCGGATCAACAAAGTAATGCGGTTCAAGATACATACCAAGAGTTAAATACGATGATCCAGCAGCTGGCATCGGTAACGACTCAGGCAGATACGGTATCAGACATCTCGAACCAAACATATGACCAAGCACAGCAAGGAAATGAAACTGCACAAGCTGCTGTTGAGCAAATGAATGCCGTGGGTGAAAAAGTCGAAAGTCTAGCTGAAGCGATTCAAGGCTTTAAAACGCGCTCAAATGAAATTGTTGAAATTATAGGTTTTATCTCCTCCATAGCAAGACAAACGAATTTACTTGCGTTAAATGCTTCTATTGAAGCGGCAAGAGCTGGTGAGCATGGAAAAGGTTTTGCCGTTGTAGCAACAGAAATCCGCCATTTGGCAGAACAGTCTAATCAATCCGCAGCGCAAATCACTGAGCTTGTGACCGCAATCGAGCAAGAAGCGGAAGAAGCAGTGGAAGCGATGAGCCTCGTGAGTCATGAGGTGAAGGAAGGTGTAGGCAAGGTGGATGAGACTGGAGTAGTGTTTGGTCAAATTCAACAAGCAATTAGACAAGTGGCAGACCAAGTGAGCCAAGTCAGTGAAGCCTCGAAGCAAATGGCAGCAGGAGCTAACAATGTGGACAACCTCATGCATCATGTGCACGAAGTTGCAGAGCAATCCTCATCCAGCATCCAAGATGTCGTGGCAAGCACAGAGGAGCAATTAGCAACAATGGAAGAAATCTCGGCTTCATCTACAATGCTGGCCAAAATGGCAGAGGATCTTCAACAAGTCATTATTAAATTTAAAATGTAAATTAATATTCCATTAAGAACTGAACATTTGAATTAACTTAAATTAGCGTATCCTGATGAAAACATTAGGGTACGCTTTTTTATCCCATGTTTGTGGGATAGGAACAGTGAGAATAGAAAACTATAATTATTAATACATAAATAGTTAGAGGTTTAAGCAAGGGGGAAAGAGATAATGAACAAGGACAATATTGTTGTCATTGGTGGCTATGGACAGGTGGGCCAGACGATTTGTAATCAATTGGGCGAAAGGTTTCCTGGGAAGGTTATAGCTGCTGGACGCAATTTAAATAAAGCAAAGACGTATTGTGATACTACACAAGGGAAGGTTTTATCCTTACAGCTTGATATTACGAAACCGATAGACCCTGCCGTTGTGGAACAGGCTGCCGTGATTGTGATGTGTATGGATCAGCAGGATACACATATTGTTGAGCTATGCGCTCAGACAGGTACGCATTATGTTGATATTACAGCAAGTTACCCTTTTTTTGAACAGGTAGAGAAGTTAGATAAGGATTTCTCTAAATCGGGCTCCACTGCCTTATTGAGCATTGGACTCGCACCAGGTGTAACCAATTTGTTAGCGTTAGAAGCGCAAAAATATTTTTCACAGAACAAACAAACCGATATTTCCATCTTGCTTGGATTAGGTGAAGCACATGGTCAAGCGGCGATGGAATGGACTGTAGGTGGAATGAACAAAACCTTTACCGTGATTGAAAAAGGCAAATCAAAAAGCGTCTCAAGCTTTACAGAAGGTAAGGTGGTCAACTTTGGAAAGCAACTTGGTAAGCGTACAGCCTACCGCTTTAACTTTAGTGACCAGCAAGTGCTACCTACGACGTTAAATATCCCTACAGTTTCAACACGAATGTGCCTAGATTCTAGGTTTATTAATGCCTTATTAGGCGTATCTAAAAAGTTAGGTATACTGAATTTGTTAAAATATCGTTCTATTCGTGGTACTTTTATGGCAATGATGGGATTACTAGCGGGGGGAAAACCACAATTTGCGGTCAAGGTAGATTCTTGGGGGTATGCAAATAGGGATCATGCAGTGCATGTTCAGCAATACTTGTATGGACTAAAAGAGGCGGAAATTACCGCCCTTGTAGCTGCAAAGGTTGTTGAAAGAGTATATCGTGGAGGGTTAGCACATGGTGTTTATCATATTGAACAGCTGTTCCAGCTTCAAGATATACTCACTGCAATTGGCTCCAAGGTCGAATATAGGATCGAAGTGAGTTGAGCTGGCACTGCCACTTGCACACGTCAAAATGTTATGATAGCATGAAGTAAACGCATACAAATGTTGGGTTGTCACTGTTTAATCAGGCAAAACCATTTACCTATTGAGATAGGTATGGTTTTGTCTTTTTTGCGTAAATCTAATAATTAGGTTTGTTCAGGCAAGTGTATATGGGTAGAGTTTAGTTCAATAAAAATAAAATTGGAGGGTGATGTTATGACAGCAGCACAGCGAAAATCTAGCTTCCCAAGTGATTTTTTATGGGGAGGAGCTACAGCAGCGAACCAGCTTGAAGGCGCATATCTTGAGGGTGGAAAAGGGCTAACTACAGTTGATTTACTTCCTACTGGACCAGAGCGTATGAAAATTGCGATGGGGGCGTTAAGCTCATTTGAACCAAGTCCAGAGCATTTTTATCCTTCACATGAAGCGATTGATTTTTATCACCGCTACAAGGAGGACATTGCTTTATTTGCGGAGATGGGCTTTAAATGCTTCCGTATGTCTATTGCTTGGTCAAGAATTTTTCCAAATGGAGATGAAGCTACGCCAAATGAGGCAGGTCTGCAATTTTACGATGATGTGTTTGATGAATTACTGAAATATAACATTGAGCCTGTCGTGACGATTTGCCATTTTGACATTCCAGTACATTTAGTGAAAACATATGGTGGATGGAAAAATCGAGTGATGGTTGAGCTATATGAGAAGTATGCAACTACATTATTTAAGCGTTATAAAAATAAAGTGAAATATTGGATGACCTTTAATGAAATTAATATGTTGCTTCATCTTCCCTTTATAGGTGCAGGGATGGTATTTGAGGCAGGTGAAGATAAGAATAAAATATTGTACCAAGCTGCTCACCATGAATTAGTTGCCAGTGCGTTAGCGGTAAAGGCTTGTCACGAAATCATTCCTGAGGCGAAAATAGGCTGTATGTTGGCGGCGGGGGCTGTATATCCATATACCAGTAACCCTGATGATGTGTGGCGTGCGATGGAGCTAGACAGAGAAAACTTCTTCTTCATTGATGTGCAATCCAAAGGGTATTACCCAGGTTATACGAAACGTTTCTTCCGTGACCATGGAATTGAAATTAAGATGGAAGCTCAGGATGAGCAACTTTTACGTGAGAATACAGTTGACTATATTGGTTTTAGTTATTATTCAAGTCGTTGTATTAGTACCGACCCAGAAATTTTGTCACAAATGACGGAGGGCAATGCGTTCCCATCTGTAGAAAACCCTTATTTAAAAGCATCCGAATGGGGATGGCCAATCGATCCTAAGGGGCTACGGATTACATGTAATCAGTTGTATGACCGTTATAACAAGCCTTTATTTATTGTGGAAAATGGACTGGGTGCCGTGGATACGTTAGAAGGGGAAGAGATTCACGATCAGTATCGGATCGATTATTTGCGAGGCCATTTTGCTGAGATGGCAGAGGCGCTTGAGGATGGCGTAGAAATTCTAGGCTATACAAGCTGGGGGCCAATCGACTTAGTGAGTGCTGGAACCGGCGAAATGAAAAAAAGGTATGGCTATATTTATGTAGATAGAAATAATGATGGGACAGGGTCTTTACGGAGAATTAAAAAGGATAGCTTCCATTTTTATAAAAAGGTCATTGAAAGTAATGGCAGTGAGTTTACGCCAACAGCTAGTGATTCAAGTCATTAAATGAAAGAGAAATAGAAAGAGAAATAGATGGAAAATCGCACGAAAATTGGTTTGTAACAAAAACAGAAGCTCCTAGATGTCAGTTAGGGACTAATCCCATGGACATTTAGGAGCTTTAGTAATGAGTCGTGAATGATACTTTTCACTTTTCTACGTTTAGTAAGGATTTTCAACCTTTTTTAAAATTTGATCCACGATTGATTTTTCCTTTTCACCTAAAGGTGTACTTTCCTTAAATTCGTCTAACTCTTTTTTTACTTTGGTATATTCCACATAGCTAAGATTGTAGCCAATCGAAGAAATTACTTGCTTTTGCGTGGCTTCATTTTCCATACTCGCCAGTGTAATAATGACTGCTTCCTTATCCTTCATAAACACTTGACCCACAATGCTGGCATAGCTTTCCGATAGAACACCATCAAATTGATTGTTGCTTGCAAAGAACAACGCATTATAATTGTCGGGCGTAATTTTATCACTATGCTTGACCAAGTAGTCCATAATGTTGATGCCATCATTTTGTTCTCCATTTGTTAACTTGGAGAAATCAACACCGTCCAGGTTTTTCACTAATTCCGCAACCTTTTCTTGAACCTCCAGCTTACTGTTGAAGATGGTTAAAAGGTTTTCCTCTTTCGTCACCGTTGTAGATTCGGCTGTCGCTGGACTGATGGGTTCCGATTGTTCTTGTTCATTTTTTACCGTTTGGACATTTTGTGGATTTTGATCGGTTTTTGGTTTCTCCTCTTTAGAGGACGCATTCATTGAAGAGCAAGCGCTAACCAGTATGAGGCACAATACCATCATGGTAAGGGCTAACATTTTCTTTTTAGTATTCTTTTTGATATTCATTATGATCCCCCTTGGTGAAGCTTTGTTAAGTTTGTCATCTATTATAACGTAACAGGCAAATTAAAAGTTGCTTATGAGCGTCACGATAAAAGAGCACTTACACCTACAAGCATACAAAGAAATAAACCCTATGATCTAAATAATCATAAGGTTTATTTTCAATCAACTCTATTTTAGGCTTGCAAACTAGATGCCTCATATGCTTGTACTTGCAATGGAGCTGCCATAAATTGTGGAGCTTGACTTACAAAGGCTTGGAAATGACTGCTTGCATTATGCGCAGTAATCGCTTCTTGATCCTTCCATACTTCGATCATGATATACGTGTTAGGTTGCTCCGTATGTTCAAGTAGCTCGTATGAAATGTTCCCTTGTTCTTGTCTGGATGCTGCTTGTAGCGTCTTCATTTCTTCTAAGAATTGTGTTTTAGCGGTAGCTTGAATTTGCATTTTAGCGTGAACAATGATCATGGATTGAGACGCCTCCTTATTTCCACTCCGCAACTTTATCAGCAGGTAGACGATAAGATTCGTATCCTGCATCTGCGGCTTTACCAATAGAAATCAACATTACAGGAACATAACGTTCTTTGTCTAGGCCAAATGCTTCTGCGATTTGATCCTTTTCATATCCACCAATTGGGCAAGTGTCGTAGCCATAAGCACGAGCAACTAGCATAAGCTGCATTGCAACTAGACCCCCATCAATTAAAACTGTATCTTTGTTAACCTGTGGATCGATATTTGCAAAATGGTTGGATAGTGCTGCAACTTGTCTATCTTTCACTTCTTGTGGCATTAGTCCAAGCTCTACTGCGGTACCATAAATTTCTTCCAAGTTATCGTAGTTTCTAAGGTCGCCAAACAGGGCAATCATCGCAGAGGATGTATTTACTTGGGTTTGATTAAATTTAGCAAGTGGCGCCAATTTCGCTTTACCTTCTTCACTATCAATAACTAGGAAACGCCATGGCTGCATGTTGGTAGAGGATGGAGCTGTCATTGCTTTGTTTAGAATTTCAGTCATTTCTTCCTTACTAATTTTTACGGTTGGGTCATAGCTCCGTACAGAATGACGTCCAGTTACAATTGCGTTAAAATCATTAGTTTTACTCATATTATGTTTCTCTCCTTTTATAATATACAATTATAATTTTTCAATATTTTGAATTAATCGCGTCAACAGGGCAGTTAATGCTTGAGTATCTTCAGCGCTAAAGCCAGAAAATAGTTGGTTCATAAAGGTTTGTTTTTCCAAACAGTAGGTTTCCATCTTCTGATGACCTTGTTCTGTAAGTAATACTAATGTAATCCGATTATCATCGGGATTGGTACGTCTAGTTACCATATTAGAAGCCTCAAGCTGCTTCAAATGGCGAGTAATCGCAGCACTATCAATGCCCACCTGCTTTTGTAATTCAGTTTGACTCAGTTCATTTGCTTCAAATAAAGTCATTAATAAATGTAAGCGAGATGGACTGATGCCCGCGCATCGTTCAAACTTTAGACTTAATTGCTTGTTTAGCAATTGCAGTTGGTCAAAAGCTTCCGTTGCATCTTGTTTAGAGTAGGTCAAGAGATACCCCCTTCATTAAATTTAATTGTTCTCGATTGATTGATGTATCAATGATTGACTCCTCAAGTAATATAATATATTGCTTTTAAAAATGCAACCCCTTTTTCAAACTATTCTTAATTCTTGTTTATATTTTCCTTTAAGTTGATAATAAAAACAGGATATCTATAAAAAATGAATATTAGGAAGAGGGGAGATTATGACTGAACGGATTCCATGTATAAGCTTGGATTGTACTGCAACAATTTTACCAACCACTGCCGCAAAGACAGGGGGGTATTGTATGCCATGTTATCAAGCGATCGAGCGTGAAGCACACATGCGCTATGTAGAAGATAACCGGAAAACGGTTGATTTATATGCAGGGGTAACCAACCCTGTTGAAATACTTAAAATTATGTATACACCTAGAACCTATGATGAACTTATAAAATATGTACCAGCTCCGTTAACAGAAGAGCAGCTTTATTTACAATTAGATAGACGCCAGATGATGGAAATGGAGCAATACGCAAAAGAGAAGTGGTTACTTGGAGATGAAAACGTTGGCTGGAGAATTTTGTTGAGTTTAAGCTGCTATCGTGACTATATTATTTCCGATGAGATGCTTCTGCTTGTGCTACAAGGAAGTTATAATGCTGCCATTTTGTTTAGAAATGCTCCTGATTCTATTCGTAGTCAATGCCTAGCTCAGATTGAGGTAGATAAAAATAAGAGACATGCACTTTTATTAGCCCTAGCATGGATTGGAGATGATCAGGTTGTCCAGCAATTTAATCAATGGCGTCACAATCCGCCAAGCTGGGCAAATGAAATGTTTATTCCAGTAGAAAAATTTAGTTATGAAGCAGGCTGGGAATTAACTGCTGAGGGTAAAAGGCAGGATTTATTTTTACCTGTGAATTATGCGATCGAATATCGTAACGATCATAATGAAAACAATGCTGAGAGACAAGAACAGGATCATTTTCATAATAATGATCACGTAGAGTTTAAGCTGCTTGCCCCAAGCAAGCATATCTGTGCGTGGTGTGGTGGGGAACTAACGAAGCTGATTGAGCTAGGCAGTCAGCATGCTTCCGTGAAGGAACTAGGATGGCCTTATCCCTACATTACGATTGAAACCTGTCTTAACTGTAGTGCCTATGGTGAAATTTTTATGGAAATGAATGAAAACGGTGAAGGGATATGGAGTAAATATAATCGTAAACCAAGTTATTTACCAGAACTGGATGAAGAGGCTATAACCTTTACGTTAAAAGAAACCTTTAAATTAGCACAACAGCCAAGAGCCCTGTACCATAGCGCAGAATGGATGCTAGAGGGGACAAATTCTCAAATTGGAGGACATCCTGCATGGATTCAAGATGCTTATTATCCGACGTGTCCATGCTGTAGCAAAAAGATGACTTTTATAGGACAAGTTGACTTTGAGCAGGTAGTCGAGGGTTATGAAGGGATTTATTATATGTTTGTATGTGCTGAGGATCAATTGACAACGACATTATTTCAACAGACTTAGAGAGTTTTATCATTTGATTGAAGTCCGGCATTTGGGTAAGATAAAGACAGGCTACATATTAAATGGTAGGAGGCGGAACGTTTGCTTAAAACTAAAATTATTTGTACGTTAGGCCCTGCATGTGATTCAGTAGATACACTAAAACAAATGATTCAGGCTGGGATGACCGTGGGACGACTTAATATGGCACATGGAGAACTCGAGGAGCATGTAGCAAGAATTAAGCGTGTACGTCAAGCAGCAGAAGAGCTACATACCTTTATCCCAATTATGATGGACATTAAAGGACCTGAGGTGCGAATTGGTAAGCTAAAAGAAGAGTCATGCTTGCTACAGGCAGGGCATGAATTGATTTTAACGGCGGATGAGATTCTAGGAGATGCAGAGCGTATTAGTGTCAACTATCCTGATATGCCAAAAGTCGTTAAAGTGGGAGATCGTCTATTGATTGATGATGGTTTAGTTGAGCTAACCGTTTTATCTACGGAAGGCAATGATATCCATTGTAAAATTGTGAGTGGTGGTGTATTGAAGCCACGTAAGGGTGTTAACCTACCTGGGATTAAAACGACATTGCCAGGTGTAACAGAAAGAGATGTTAAGCATATTCAATTTGGCTTAGAAAATGATGTAGAGATGATCGCGGCTTCCTTTGTACGTAAAGGGGAAGATATTGAGGAAATTAGATCTATTCTAAAATCGCACAATGCAGAGCATGTACAAATTTATTCTAAGATCGAAAATGAAGAAGGCTTTCATAACTTAGATGATATCATTAAAGCCTCAGATGGCATTATGGTTGCTCGTGGAGATCTTGGCGTTGAGGTCCCAGTTGAAGATGTGCCGATGCTGCAAAAAACGATGATTGAGAAATGTAACTTAGCTGGAAAGCCAGTTATCGTTGCAACACATATGCTTGAATCGATGCAGGTTAATCCGCGTCCTACAAGAGCAGAAGTGAGTGACGTATCTAACGCTGTTTTACAAGGTGCGGATGTTGTTATGTTATCTGGTGAATCTGCGGCAGGGAAATATCCAGTACAGGCAGTAACCACGATGGCTGCGGTTGCTCGTAAAGCGGAAGGCATGATCGACTATCGTAATCAGTTTAATAAAAAACGTGAGCAGCATGCGACAGATATTACAGAGATTATTAGCCAAGGGGCTGTAAGCACAGCGCTTGAAATTGGAGCAACAGCAATCGTTGCGGCAACTGAAAGTGGATTTACCGCTCGGATGATCTCGAAGTACCGTCCAAATGTGCCTGTTATTGCGATTACACATCAAAAGCACGTTTTAGCTAAGCTTAGTTTATTATTTGGTGTAATCCCTGTGCAGGGAGAGGTTTACCCTACAACGGATGATATGTTTGAGGCGGCAAAGCAAACGGCATTCAAAACCGGTTACGCTAAAGAAGGCGATTCCATTGTCGTATCCGCAGGAATTCCGCTAGGACAAGCTGGGAATACGAACTTAATTAAGGTCATTCAGGCTTAAAAGTCTAATTCATTTTAAATTGGGGCTGTTCCAATTAGATTTATCTTTGGAGCAGCCTTTTATGTGAGCGAATAGGTAGAGGAGAGAATATTATTTATGGCAGGATCTAAATATTATGTTATTTGGGAAGGGCATAAGCCAGGTATATATACGAGTTGGGCGGAATGTCAGAAGCATGTCTCTGGATACAAAGATGCTAAATTCAAGTCGTATACTTCTAAACAAGAGGCGGAAAACGCGTATGCGGAAGGCTGGAAAAAGCATTGGGGCAAAGGCGCAGCAAGTGGGAGTAAGAGTAAAACAGGAGGTAATACAGGAAAAGCAGGATCAGCAATAATAGCAGAGAAATCAGGGGAATGGGGCTCTAATAAGCATCTTACCTCTACTGCTGGTAAGGCAACTAGTGCTGAAATTGACTATGACAGCATTTCCGTCGATGTTGGCACACATGGGAACCCTGGGCCAATTGAATATCAGGGCGTAGATACACGCACAGGGGAAGTCTTATTTGCAAAAGGACCGATTGCGAAGGGGACTAACAATTTAGGGGAGTTTCTGGCAATCGTGCATTCATTAGCTTATTTAAAGAAGTTAGGCAGCAATAAAACGGTGTATAGTGATTCTAGAACAGCACTTAAATGGCTACGTGATAAAAAAGTGGCGACCACACTTGTTCGTGATGAGACGACAGCAGAAGTATGGAATTTGGTTGATCGCGCACTTGACTGGCTTCACAACAATACCTACAGCAATAAAGTATTGAAATGGGAAACAGAGGTGTGGGGTGAAATTAAGGCGGACTACGGGCGTAAAGGGTAAGGGGAGTTTTCTTTAAACATAGAAAAAGAAGCTTATCTAGCTTCATTTTTAGAAGTAAATAAGCTCCTTATTGATACAAACTATAACCCACTGTTATTTTTTTGCCTTTGCCTTTGGAATGATTTGTTTTGCAACTTCAATTAACTCCTCATCAGAAACTTCACCTTTATTAGTTCTCAGACTATAGACGTATGCTGTTTTTGCTTTTGGTGCCTCATAAGCCCAAATCAATTCTTTACCGTCAGTTTTTTTAATGACATCCTCCCCGTTTATCTTGATTTTTTCACTGACATTTTTTTTATTTTGTGTGGAGGCTGAGACTGAGGTAGCATGTATAATTTGTAATGTAAATTCCTTTTTCCCACTTACATAATTAATATTTGCAAGCCAAAAGTCATCTTTGAACGGAACCGGCATTAAAGCATAATCTTGCCCGTTAGCTTGAGCTTCTGCTAGGAGTTTGTTTGCAATCTCCTTTTTTTCCTCGTCTGACAGCTTGTAAATGTCAACTCCATGTTCCATATGGACGCTTGCATTTTTAAATTTGTATTTATTATTGGCTGAAATCTCCTTTAAAAGAGGCTTATCTGGAATTTTAACCATTTTTTGCAATTCATTGAAGCTAGTTATTTCATGTGCTGTTCCTTTGAGGTCTATTTCTTGATTTGGATTGTTTGGCACAACATAGATAAACGCTAGTTGACCTGGTTTAAATTTATTTACCCATATCTCGTTCATTCTTGATATTCTGTTATATTCCTCTTCGGTACGTTTATCTTCAGTATGTGTGAAAGGCTTTTCCTCAAACAGCACCTTTCCTGATTCGCTCGTCAAAGACTGGTATTTTACCGCAGCAAATCCTGTGGAAGCAGTTAACAATGCACCAAGCAGGATAAGAAAGCTAACTTTATATTTCACTAAAAATCGCTCCTTTTTGTATGATGGCTTTTCAGCTTCAATCTGGTTTATAATTCGATTCTGTAGGGTAGTTCCTGAAGGCTCAACCTTTTGAAACAGTAGCTTCAGATCTTCTTCCGGATGGTTCGGTTGCATACTGTTTTTCCTCCCTCGTCCGATCATAGTTTTTTCTGAATTTTTCAACAGCTCGCTGATATTTTTTACGTAAGTAAGTGGAGCTTTGATTAAGGATAAGACTGATTTCGTTATAGCTTTTATCCTCAACACAACGTAAAATTATTACGCTACGCTCTTCATTAGACAGTGTGGCTAGTGCAAATAGTACAGCAGGATTATAATATTTATGATCAATGGCTTGATCCACTTGGTTGTTGTCCCGATCACTTTTGTATAAAAAGGGGAGTAGCTTCATTACTTTTCGTTTACGGAGCATATCAATTGATTGATTATAGGCTATACGATATAGCCATGCTTCAAAAGGTCGATCAGGCTGATAGCTGCTTAGTCCCCGATAAGCTTTTAGAAATACCTCTTGCGTGCAATCCTCCGCTTCCCCATAATCCCCTAGCATATGGTAGCAGTAATTAAAAATGAATTTCTCACAGCGAATAACGATGATCGTAAACTGATCCTTCTCTCCTGCTAGCACATCCTTAACAATCTGTTCATTTGTGATATCCAAGGTGCCTTTGTTCCCTCCCTTCCTTCAATTGGTTTAACGAAGGTTTGTCCATGAAATGTGACATATGTATAAAATAAAATAAAAGTATACATAAATGCTCACCAAAAATAAGACGTACAATGTCCTTATTCAAGCTGAACAAGGGTCCCATTATACGTCTTTGTTAATCCTACTTTACATTCAAATACAATTTTGCGATAGAGATCATTTCGTTTTTGTTTATTTTATTTTTATTTACGGTCAAAAAGTGCTGGATGTGATAACCTTCTTCACCTGTTTCCGTAATAAAGCGCATCGTACGTTCTTGATCATATTCGGCATAAATAACCTTATTATCTCCAATTTGCAGTTCCTCTGATTTAAACTTCTCATAGGTTTCTTTATCTAAATTCAATGTGATCTTCTCATTGGTTCTCATCTGTGTAAGTCTAATCGTTCCATTTCCATAATTACTTGTTGCATTCCAAATTTTACTTGAATGTTGGATTTTCTTTACTGCGAATTGTTCGTCAGATTGTCTCGCCTTTGGTTCCAACTCAGCGATCAGCGTACTTTCCTCTGTATCACTTAAAGAAGGAAGACTGTACGAAATACTTCCGTCTGTATATTTATATTTTTTTAATACAGTATCTAACACTGTAGCGCCAGAGCCTTTTAATTTTGTGCGTAACTCAGCAGGACTAGAAAACCCAATTCCCATCCCATTCACCTTATAAAGTTCACCTTCATTATCTGGACCAGCTACATAAACAACAGCAGTTTCTCCAGGATTTAATAGCTTAGAACCAAAATGATGTGCTTTTAAGCTGCGTAATTGCTTATCTTTACTATAATCCGCAGGACGTTCATATTGTTTTTCCTCGTATACCACTTCGCCTTTTTTGTTATCTATAGTTAAAAATTGAGAAGCTGCAAATGCAGAGGAAGCAAGCATTACGCTCCCAAGTGCAACCACTGTACCCACTCTGAAAAATGATTTAGGCTTAATCATGTTATTCTCCTTTAGTTTAGTCATAACAGCGTTTGTCACATCAATTTGTGGAATATCGCTATTATGAAATATTTTTTTGAGGTCTTGAGCTTGAGTGTCCTTCATCTACTTTACCTCCTGTAGCTTGAGCATAATGTTTTCTAAATTTTGATGCCGTCCTTTGAAACTTTTTTCGAAGATTATTACTATTTTGTTGTAGAATTTCCCCAATTTCCTTATAGTCTTTATCCTCAACACACCTTAAAATAAGTAGGCTACGTTCTTCAGGTGACAATTTAGACATCGCTTTGGCTACAGCTTCATCCCAGTAATGCTCCTCAATGGCCTGATCTACAGGGCGATGGGTTTCATCACTTTTATATAGAAATGGGAGGTATTTAGAGAGCTTACGTTTACGCAAAACATCAATACATGTGTTCGAAGCAATTTTATATAGCCAAGCTTCAAAGGATTTGTCAGGCTGATAGGAACCTAATCTTTGGTAAGCCTTAATAAAAGTATCTTGTGTGGCGTCCTCGGCTTCTGCATGCTGCCCTAACATATGATAACAATACGTAAAAATTTGTTGCTGATAGGACCTCATAATTTTTTCAAATAAGGACAAATCACCCTGCAAAACTTCTACTATAGCTTGATTTAGGTCAATTTCATCCATTTCTTCACTCCTTAACTAAAAGCCGGCTCTGTTAGAATATTAAAGGGACATGAATTACATTTTAAAATCTATTCGACGTCGAAGATTTGCCCTTATATTTAGTACTACGATTAAGGGTAGTTGAAATGTGGCATAGCACAGAAATTAATCTCATTTTTTTTCATAATTTTTCAATTTGATATTATGTTGCTCTGAGCGTACTATTGTATTGTAGGTACAAAGAACTATAAAAATTGTTTTTTTACTCTATCAAAAATTTATTAACTACTAGTGAATGAAATTAGCCAGAATGTTTAATTATAAGAAAAGAGGGTGAGTAATTGGAACCAGTCAAAGTTAAACGTAGTATTATACCACAAACTCCTCTACAGGGCTTACAGCTAGGTTACATTTTACTTATTATGCTGGTCTTGCTACAGGAGGTTTTTGTTTTCTGGCATATCCAAAACACACAAGCCTTTACACCGTTAGATTTAGTTTTTAACGTTATAGCTTTGCTTGGATTGCTTGCAGGTGTTGTTTTACCTTTCGGAGTTACCGTGGTTTCTATATTTGTATATTTTGTGTTGTATTTAGTTTGGTTAGCGACCTATGCACCCTCAGAGGTTATAACGATCACTTGGTTATTAGTGATTCCTGCTAATATGCTTGTTGCTGCACTTATTAAAACGTACTTTATTCGTAGTCATCAATTTGTCGAACGCTTAGAAAACTTAGAGCAAAGAAATCCGCAAATTGACTTAGATACTGCGCTGGGCAACAAGCTTGCATTTGCAGATGCTTTTGTGAAACAATCAAATTTAGCACGACGTTATCCTGATAAATATAATTTCTGTATTGCCTTATTTAAAATTGAATTTTTACCTTTAGTTCAGGAATCGCTTGGTGCAGAGGGTTATTCTGATTTGCTACTTAATTTATCTGAAACAATCCAGAAGCAATTAAGATACGAAGATTATAAATTTTCGATTGATGGTGGACGTTTTGTTGTCATTTGTCCATTAACACGTCCAGAGTTTTTAGATGCGTTAACGAATCGAATTAAATGGGCGATGATGGATATGCCTGTGACAGATTTAAAGGGTGGTTCTTTGAAGCTTGTTATTCGCGCAGGCACTCTTGTGTTTCAACCGGATCAGCTTAGTCAATATGAAACCGCAGATGATATCATTAATACGTTAGAGAGAAGTACAGAGACGGACTTAATCGCTGAATTCATTTAATTAGGAAAGGAATTGGGGTAATGGCGAGTTATTTAAATTGGTTTATCCCGCTATGTATTGCAGTGAGTTCCTTTTTTGCAATTACGATTGTTGGTCTAACGATTGCGACATTAAGATTCCGCGCCCAAGTGTATCGTAAATATGATCGAGGGCAAAATAATGACTGATTTTATATTACTGTTTTCGATTATTAGTATTTGGATTGCCGTGACGGAAGCCATTGTCATTATGATTGGCGCGATTCGCTTTATGAGTAGACAAAATAAAAGTAAAGTTATTTTCCCAAAATCCATGGATGATTATCCGACGGTAACCGTGTTAGTGCCTGCACATAATGAAGAAATTGTGGTTGCTATTACCGCAGAGCATATTTTACGGCTTAATTATCCTGAGGATAAGGTTCAGATCATTATGATTGCGGATAATTGCACAGATTCAACGGCTGCTAAGCTAAAGGAGCTTAAAAATCGTCCAAGCTACCAGCATCGTAATTTTCAGATTTTAGAGCGGACTGGAAAAGGCGGGAAGTCAGGCGCTTTAAATGATGCATTAAAGCTAACTACAGGTGACTGGATTTGTGTGTATGATGCGGATGCAGCACCGGAAAAAAATGCGCTTATGTTTTTGGTGCAAAAGGCATTAGAGAAGCCAGACTTATACGGAGCAGTATTTGGACGTAACAAGGCACGCAATCGCGGTCAGAACTTTTTGTCAAAATGCATTAATCAAGAGTTAGTTACCATTCAACGTGTTCATCATACTGGCTTATGGGAATTATTTCAGGTGGGAACGATTCCAGGTACGAATTTTATTGTCAGTACAGAGCTGATGCGTGAGATCGGCGGCTGGGATGAAAATGCGATTACAGAAGATACGGCAGTTTCTTTTGAGATTATGAAAAAGGGCAAGCTGATTGCATTAGCACCTCAAGCCGAGGCATATCAACAGGAGCCAGAGCAGCTAAGTGTATATATGAAGCAGCGTGGTCGGTGGTCTAAAGGGAATTTTCATGTCATTATGGACAATTTCCATCATTTATTTGATCGTACAAGCTGGCGTATCAAGCTTCATGTGCTTTATTTTGCCGCTAGTTATTTCTGGTTTATGCTGGCGATTATTATTTCAGATATTATTTTCTTGTTTAATATTGGCTACCAGATCGCTCGATTGTTTAATCCTGCGTTGCAAAGCCCAATTCAATTTTCCAGCGACGTCTATGTATATCTCGTCATCGCTTGGGCATTGATGTACTTTATCTACGTACTGCAAATTAACTTAGCCTTAGCCTCCGATATCGGGCAAAGTAACATTGAAAACTTTATCGTTTCTTGCGTATCTTATTTCACCTATTCCCAACTGTTTCTTGTCATATCGGTTAAAGCCTTTTGGGTCATTATCGTGGATAAGATAACAGGACGAGAGGGGAATAAGTGGTATAAAACGCAGCGCTTTGGCTGATTAGGTAGCCCATTTATTTTTGGTTTTTGCTTTAAATTAATGGTTAAACCTCAAAGAGACACTAAACGAAGGAAAAAGGGATTGTGGAACAATGGAATGGTTGCCTTTAAAACTGGATTTTTACCTTGAATAGATTGCATAATATGAATCCAGTTTTAACAGCAAGTGAAGCAACCCTTTTGACGTAGTGCCTTCTCTTGTAGTTAATCATTAATTTTGGCTTGAGCCAGAAATAAGATTTTTTGAGTAAACGACGTTTTCATTTATAATGATATGATAACAAACCATCATAAAGGAGGATGTTATCATTGAACTATCGCCGTTTAGGGAAAACGGAGCTTGAGGTATCCGTTATTGGAGTTGGCACGTGGCAATTTGGTGGGGAATGGGGGCGTTCCTTTTCTCAGGCTGAAGTCGATGCTATTTTGGACCAAGCGAAAGAGGAAGGCATTAACCTTATTGATACAGCGGAATGTTATGGGGATCATTTATCCGAGAGCTTGATTGGTGATTATCTTCACCGCCGTCGGCGCGAGGATTGGGTTGTTGCTACGAAATTTGGTCATCACTTTCATTATAACTTCTCTCGTACAGACGTATTTGCACCCCAAGATGTTTTACAGCAGTTAGATGCTTCCTTACGTGCTTTACGTACAGATTATATTGATCTATATCAATTCCATTCTGGCCCTGATCAAGTGTTTGATAACGACGAGTTATGGACGATGTTGGACAAGCAGGTGCAGGCAGGGAAAATCCGTCATCTTGGTTTATCTATTGCTAAAAATAACAATCTACATCAGACAGATGCAGCTTCAAGTGTGAATGCAAAGGTAATCCAAGTCGTATATAATCGTCTTGATCGCACGCCAGAGGATACTGTGTTTCCTTCCTGCCAACGTCAGGATTTAGGGGTGCTTGCGCGTGTGCCATTAGCAAGTGGTTATTTGAGTGGAAAATATAAGCCAGGAGCAACCTTTGAGCAAAATGATGTTCGTCATCGGCATGATGCTGAAGCCACACGCCAGAAGCTGGAGGAAGTGATGCGTATTGCGCAACATGAGGTACCAGAAGGTGTGGATATGGCACAATGGGCACTTGCATGGTGTCTGGGGCATGAGGCAGTTACCGCAGTTATCCCTGGGTGTAAAAGCCCAGAGCAAGTGAGTAGTAATGCTGCTGCTGCGAGGTTGTTAGATAAATAAACTATAATGCTTTGAAGAACAGCATCGAGCCTGATTGCTTAGAATATAATTTGATAAAATGGGCTCTACACCAAATTGGTGCTTGATAAAAGTGGAAGAAGCAACAAAATTTCTTTCACTCACAATCAAGCACTTTTTTGTTAATCAGATTTTTTCCTGTTCATTCTCTGTTCATAATGTAGTCATAAGGGGGACATCTTGATTAGTTACATTGTCTTTAGCACCCCTGTTAAGGTGACTTAACACATTAATGGAGATAGGAGTAGATGAAGAATGAAAGTAAAAGACACTAAAATAAAAATGAGTATGAGGACAGCGATAAAAAGAAATACTATCGTTGCTGTGACTCTTATGCTGACGATACTTGCCCCAACGTCTGCAATTGCCACACCCGTTGCCACGAATAACGACAATATCCTTACTTATGAAAAAACGAAGAATGCTGCAATTGAAAAATCCAAATTACTGACTGAGACGTACGGTACGACGAGTCTGCAATATGCACTTATTGATGGTGGAGAGATTGTGGTGTCCGATCAAACCGGAAAAAACGACATAAATGACAAGGTATCTCTTACTTCGAACACCATCTATGGTATTGGTTCAACCAGTAAAATGTTTCTTACAGCTTCTGTTATGAAGCTGGTTGATGAGGGCAAGATCAATTTGGATGTGCCTGTTGTGAACTATATGCCTGATTTTACAATGAAAGATAATCGATACAAACAAATTACACCCCGTATGTTATTAAATCACTCTTCGGGTCTTCTAGGTACCTCAGCCAGCAATGCCGCATTGTATGGAGATAATGACACGTATTCACATGATACGTTTCTCGATCAACTGGCGAATCAAAATCTGAAGGCAGATCCTGGGGCATACTCAGTCTATAGCAATGACGGCTTTACGTTAGGTGAAATTCTGGTTGAAAGGGTTAGCGGCCTCGACTTTACCGCATTTATACACAAGTATTTCACGGAGCCTTTGGATATGAACCATACGATAACACCACAGGATGTGGTTAATTCGGCAGAAATGGCAGGAGTCTATTCCCCTAATTATGAAGGACAACTTCCAACAGGAAATTATAATGTTATTGCTTCTGGAGGTTTGTATTCCACTGCTGAAGATCTGGTCAAATTTTCACGAATCTTCACGGGTGAGGTCAAAGGCATTCTTTCCAACAAGTCGGTAGAAGCCATGGAGCAAAAAGAATACAGAAGAGGCATGTGGCCAGAGGATAGTGATTCTTCTATATCTTACGGATTAGGGTGGGATAGTGTGGACTTGTTCCCATTCAGTGACTATGGCATCAAGGCTGTTACGAAAGGTGGAGATACGTTATCTTATCACTCTTCACTCGTCATACTTCCGGAATATAAGATGGCTGCAGCCGTAACCTCTTCAGGCGGAGCAAGCACAACCAATCAATTCATTGCGAGTGAGCTATTACTTAACGCACTTGAAGAAAAGGGCATTATTAAAGAACGGAAACCGGAAAAATCATTTGGTGTACCTGTGAAGGCTGATATGCCTAAAGAAATCTCCGAGTTTGCGGGGATGTATGGTGGAAATAATTCAGTTACGAAGATCAAAATAAATCCCACCGGACAAATGACTGTATCCGCGCTAACAGCTCCAAATAACCCGGATCAAGAATACACATATACCGCGGATGGTACGTTTGTTAACGATAAAGGCACAGAAAAGTTGAAATTTGTTGAGGAGAAAAACGGGCATACCTACCTATGGTCTCGATCGTATATATCCGTTCCAGGACTCGGACAAGTGGCTACATCAGAATATAAAGCGGAGAAGCTTACAGCCAATGAATTATCCAAGGAGATTTCAGACACATGGAAAAAGCGTGATGGTAAAAAATACTATGTGGTGAATGAGAAATATACATCCATGCTTTATCTTAATTCTAAATCCATCCTGCCTATTCAGTTGAATAAAGAGAATCCAGGGTATATGTCTAATCATAAAATTATTGGAGCAAACGAAGCAGAAAATCTATTGCAGATTCCTGGCATTGCCGGACGTGATACGATGCACATTCATTTTTCTCAAAAGGACGGAGGCGAGTATCTTACAGCTTTAGGTTATGTATACGCTAGTGAGGAACTGGTGAAACCACTCTATTCGGGCAAAAAATCTGCAACAACCATTCAAGCAGATGGATATGCCAAATGGTTTTCAGTACCAGCTACTGCAAAAGGAAAAGTTATGACAGTGCAGTTGCCTGCAAATGGAGCCTTTGCTATCTATGACCAGACTGGAATTTGTATTAATCACACCGTAGTCAGCGGTAATAATGAGGTTGTCTTACCAGAGAACGGCCGCATTGTATTTGCAGGTGAGGTTGGTTCTAAATTTGAAATTTCATTACAAAAGTAAATATACCAGTCAGAAAAGAGTCAAATTTGTTCGATGGTGATAGGAGATGATGGTGATAGAGACAAAAGTGATTTCGTCTTCGTAAAAAAGTTTGTTGTGGTGACTACTTTTTAACAGAAGAAACCACATTGTCTCTATTTTTTGTTTTTACAGTTTAATTAGAAGTGAATTTGCTTATTTATAAAGAGAAAGCTAATTCATGTAATTGCTTATTATCATAAATATGAACCCCAGCCTTGTTCTGCTGGCTTAGGTTATACATCGCTTGTGCCACCTGCTTGCCTTCAATCGCCTTATATTTCTTTAAAGGCCCTGCCATCAACCAAGTCGTCCCTTTTGCCACAATCGCGCCTAGTTGTTCACCAACTCTTACTTCATTCCGTTCTCCAAGTAATAATGCAGGACGGAGGATCGATAGAGAAGGGTAGGCAAGTCTTGCGAGCTTCTGCTCCAGTTCGCCCTTCATGCGAGAATAAAAAATAGAAGAGTTAGGGTTTGCCCCCATAGCACTAACTACGAGAAATTGCTGTGCGCCTTGCTGCTGTGACAATTTTGCAATTGTAACCGGATACTCTACATCAATCCGATACATCACTTCTTGGCTTCCAGCCTTTTTAATCGTTGTCCCTAAACAGCAAAACACATCATCAACGGCAAATAAAGAAGGTTGGTCCTCTAGCTTATCGAAATTTACGATATGTTCAGTTAACTTCGAGTGCTGTTCATTTAATGATGAACGAACAAGTGCAACAATATGGTCATAGGCTTCATTATGTAATAATATTTGCAAAAGGTGCTGACCTACTAACCCGCTGGCACCTATAATTAGTGCAGTTTTTCCCATCTAAGTTATCCTCCTGATATATATTACTATTTCTATTATAATGTAATCCAATGGATTTGCTATTAATCACTAATAGCGAAATAGTCATTTATTATTTTAATGGGAATTTTTATGATATGCACAAGGCTCAGGTATCAAATATTTAGCATCATCTCCTAAAATATTCATGGGAGGTGCATCGTGTGCTAGGGCATGAGGGCTTGAAAAATAAAATAGAAGTTGCAAGAGTAGAGTTACATCATTTAGCTGAGATAAACGGGTTTATGGACCAAAGGGTATTAGAGCAATCTATGTTCTTAGATGAATTGATTAATAAATATAATAAAATTCGATATGATTTATATAAGAAGAAGCCCATCGCGTAAGCGAAGAGAAGGCTTCTTTTTTTATATAGGTTGTGTCTAAACAATCACTACCTCAAAATTTAAAAATGAACTAAAGCATGGCTATATTCATCTATTTATTGTGGGGTGGAGAAATAAAATGAGCATGTTATAATAGGAAACTATAAAAAGTTAATTTTATTATAGAAATGAGATGGACATTATTTTTAATTTATTTAAAAGTAAGTCTCAGTTTTGGCTTACATTACTTCTAATTGTGTTTAAGGTGATATTACTTAGATATTTCTTTTATGATGGTATTCACGCAAAAGGGATGCCTGGTGACATATTATCGCTGTTACTCCTTTTATTTACCATCGAGCTGATAATTCCAACTCAGTGGCGCAGACGTGCGGTTATATATTGGAGCCTAAATTTTATTATTTCATTTACACTTTTTGCGGCAACCCTATATTTTGCACACTTTGGAACAGTGCCCACTTATTTAGTATTGGGTGAGTTAAACCAAGTCCCTCAAGTAAAGGCCAGTGTTGGCGCGTTACTCCGTCCACAGCAATTTTTATATTTTGCTGATTTTGTTGTTTTGGCAGTATGGGCGATCATTAAATGGTTTTTAAATAGAAGAAATCGCTCTAGCTATGGCTTTAATGGGGGCTTTGGCTCTGGTTTTCGCTCGGATATTGGATCTAGCTACGGGGACAACTATTCCTTCTCATCTCGCCGTTTTAAACCGACATGGGGATGGAAGCTAGGTATAGGCGTGGTGCTTGCCATTTGTGTGTTGACCTCAGGTATGTACGTCAAGGCAGGTCGAAGTATCGATAATGAGCTTGTTCGCGCTGAAAGTGTGGGCTTCATTAATTTTCAATTTGATGCAGTATTTCGTAATCAAGAGGAAGAGCGATTAATTGCTGAAGGAAATTTACATGAGATTGAGAAGCAGGTCGCAGAGCATCAAGCAAGCTATAACTACAAAAATATAGAGACAGATGCGGTGGCGAAAGAAGCACAGTATTTTGGCGCTGCAAAAGGTAAAAATTTAATCGTAGTTCAAATGGAGTCCTTTCAAAATTTTCCGATTAACTTGAAAATAGACGGACAAGAGATTACGCCTGTGCTGAATCAGCTTGCAAAGGAAGGCTTATATTTCCCTCATGTTTATCAGCAAATTGGAACTGGCAATACGTCAGATGCCGAATTCATGTCGAATACTTCGATTTATCCTACAGCCACCGTTGCGATGTCTAAAGGATTTGGTAATCGGCAATTGCCAAGCTTGCCACGTTTACTGCAAAGTAAAGGGTACGTAGCGCAAACCTATCATATCAATGACGTAAAGTTTTGGGATCGGCATCGCCTATATCCAGCCCTTAATTTTGATCAATATTTTGATCGTCCTTATTATAACAATGATCATTTTAACGATTTTGGGGCGTCGGATGAGGAAATGTATAGAGTAGGGATGGAGCAATTAAGTCAGCTACAAGCACAATCTAAGCCTTTTTATGCTCAATTTGTTACAACCTCTAGTCATTCCCCATTTGTTGTGCCACAGGATAAACGTAAAATTACGTTACCTGCGGAATTAGAGGGAAGTAACCTTGGTAACTATATTATGGCGATCAACTATACTGATTATGCGATTGGTCAGTTGATTAATAGTCTGAAGCAACAGGGCATGTGGGAAAATACGATCCTTGCCTTTTATGGAGATCATTTTGGTATCCAGCCAACGGAGACAGGGGCAGAAGAAATTACAGCCAAGCTAGGAATTCCTTATGATGATCGTATTAGTCGATTTAATATTCCATTTATTATTCATATCCCAGGGGAAAGCCATGGCAAGGTGATCGAGCGTACAGGTGGGCAACTGGATATCATGCCTACCTTAGCCAATTTATTAGGTATATCGCTTAAGGATGCACAATTTACAGCCTTTGGACAAGATTTACTTAATATTGATCATAATGTCGTGGGGATGAGATATTATCTTCCTACAGGATCCTTTTTTAACGATGATATTTTATTTGTTCCTGGTGAAGGCTTTGATGACGGACAAGCAACCTCAATAAATACACTTGAGCCCGTTACAGACTTTGCAAAATATCGAAGTGACTACGATTACATTCTGGAGCTTATGAAATTATCAGATCAGTATGTGAAGCTACTGCCTAAACGTTAATAAAAAAACAGCCCGTAGCGCTCCCTGTGCCTTAGCTTGTCAAAGTATGCATAAGGAGTGAACTTCGGGCTGTTTTCAGAATTAATTCAGCTTTTGCTGGCGAAAAACACGATTTCCCATTTCAGACGCAATAAACATAATGATGAACAGCAATAGGAGTAAAATTGGAATCAAAAACATGCCAAATTGGGTGGCGATTAGACCTACAAGCAAGGGGGTTAAGGTAGCTCCTACATAAGCGCTTGCCATTTCAAGCCCAATCACACTTGGTGAGGCTTTTTCCCCAAAACGTTCTGGTGTTGCATGTACTATGCTTGGATAGACAGGTGCGCCACCAAAACCGATAATAAATAAGGCACTAGCCATAGCAGGATAAGGAACAGGGGTAATGAGTATAATGAATCCTACACAGCCTATGATCCCGCCATAACGAATAAGGTGTTTGCTTGAGACATATGTCGATAAAAAGCCAGATACCAACCGTCCAATTATAATTCCGATAAAAAATATTGAGGAAAGCGCCGCTGCCGAAGCAGGTGAGAGTTGTTTACTCTCAATTAAGAATGTCGCAATCCACAAGCTAACAGCCGCTTCTGTACCGTTATAGCATAACATGGTGAGCATAAACATTTTCACGCCAGGAATTCGTAAAGCCTCTTTATTGCTGACAACCTTTGCTTCTTCCTCATCAGCAGACTTTTCCTTCTCAAATATTTTCCACAAGGATAAAGTAAATAATAAAATAAGCACCAAAATCGTAAGCATTATAGCGATGGTTATAAAACCTGCGCGCCATTGGTTCCCATTTCTCAACCAGTATGACATCACGATAGGTCCAGTCATCGCACCTACACCCCAAAAGCAATGTAACCAGCTCATATGTTTTGCTTTAAAATGAAGGGCAACATAATTAGATAAAGCTGCGTCTACACAACCTGCTCCTAAGCCAAGTGGAATTGCTAACAGGATTAGATAGATGAAGGCATCTGAAAAAGATATGCCTGTTAAGGCAATTGCGGTAAGAAAAATACTACCAAGCGTAACTTTGCCCGTACCAAATTTGTGTAATAACTTGCTGGCAAATAAGCTGGAAATGACGGTACCAGACGATACGGTTAATGAGATATACCCTGCCATCTCTGTGGTGGCACCGATATCCAGCCTCAATACAGACCAAGAGCTGCCCAATAGTCCATCAGGCAACCCGAGTCCTAAAAATGCTAGATAAATAATAACTAATAAAAAAGTGACCATTATTCTCTCCTCAAAATATCCAATAATTAAGCCAGCATGCTACAGCATCACAATGCTCAACTAGCTAGTATATAATTCTATGGGTATCTTGGAAATTAAGCTAGCTCTATTTTGCGTATTAATACTACAATTTTGATGTTTTACAACCCTACAAATGTGCCGTAAATAAGGAAGCAGTTCAAAATAGTTAACGTAATTGCAATCGTCCATGCTAAATATTTCATCCATGCTGGGTTAGCGAATTCACCCATTAGCTTTTTACTACTTGTAAAGATCGTTAAAGGAATGATGGCAAAGGGAAGCTGAATACTTAAAAAGACTTGGGTGTATAGCAATAGCTTTTCGACTGCATCCTCTCTACCGCCGTAAATAATAACACAGATGATAACAGGCACGATAGCGAGCAAGCGTGTAATGATGCGGCGTAGCCAGGTAGGCATTTTCATCTCGATAAAGCCTTCCATGACGATTTGACCTGACAACGTACCTGTAATTGTTGAATTTTGTCCAGATGCAAGCAATGCAACTGCAAACAAGGTGCTTAACAGCGGACTTGCAATGGCTCCAACGATTGCATTATCACTTAAAGCATTATAAAGGTCAGTAAAGCGACCTAAATCACTTGTGGTACCAAAAAATAATGCCGCTCCTAATATAAGCAATAAGCAGTTAATGACAAATGCGATGCTGAGCTGTATGTTGGAGTCAATGGTCGCAAAACGAACCGCTTCTCTTTTCCCTTCTGTATTTCGTTCAAATTGTCTCGTTTGTACAATCGAAGAGTGCAAATATAAATTGTGTGGCATAACCGTTGCCCCAATAATACCTAATGCAAGAAGTAGCATATGTCCATTTGTTGCAATTTCAGTGCTTGGAATAAAACCACGAAGTAGTGGACCCATGCTTGGATTGGATAAGATTACTTCATATAAGAAGACGATAAAAATCGTTGCAATTAAGGTAGCAACAATCGCTTCAATTTTGCGAAATCCAACCCTAGTTAATAATAATAGAAGTAGTACATCAAAGGTTGTAATTAATACGCCAACTAAAAGTGGGATATGAAATAACAATTGGAGTGCTATGGCGCCACCAATGACTTCTGCAATATCTGTTGCCATAATAGCCAGTTCAGTTAAGATCCATAAAACAATGGCAATAGGCTTCGAGGTTGCTTTGCGTGTTGCCTGCGCTAGATCCATGCCAGTCACAATGCCTAGCTTTGCACACATGCCTTGTAAGAGCATGGCAATTAAATTAGATAATAAAATGACGCTAAGGAGTGTATACCCGAATTGGGAGCCACCTTGAATGGAGGTAATCCAATTGCCTGGGTCCATATAGCCTACAGCTACTAATGCACCAGGACCACTAAAGGCGGCTAACTTTTTCCAAAAGCCTGCATTTTTAGGGAGAGAAACGGTATTGTTAATTTCCTCAAGGCTTGCACCATTTGCTGAGGTAAATATTGCTGATTCTTCGTAGGCCGCTTCTTTACTTGATGTCATAGCCTTCATGATTTTTCCTTCTTTCTGTTAAAGCTATCTGTTAATTTATTTATTGTTAATCGTTTGATGTAGCAATATAGTTATGATCTAATCATATTTTGCTCCTGTGCAACTTTTTTGTCAATAACTAATTAATTTTGTTTATGCCAAGTGATTGTCTTAGAGGAAACTATTGGGAATACATAAAAAAAGAACACACCATCTCCACCTATAAATTAGGGAAGATGTCGTGTTCTTAAAATATGATGAAAGACTAAATTCCGATACTGTATCTTGTGAAAGCACTATTTGCAATAATTTCCTCTGCCTCTTGTAACTGTAGCTTTAATTGCTCAAGATTAATTTGTCCTTCTTGATAGCGCTTAATAATTTGGCTTTGTAGCTGTGTGGTTTGCACTTGTAGAGCATCATCGATGGAAGCTTGATTTTCAGTTGCGATATCTGCAAGAGATTGACCTTCTAATAGCTGATCATACAATCGCTTATCATCCTTGACACCAAGTGAAGCAAGCAACGGATCCTCACCGCCAGAGCCATCTACATTTCTTTCCTCTTGTCCGTATGGGTGAAGTACCTGTGCACTAACACGATATCCTGATACACCAGAGCTTAAACTGATTACCAATGCCATCGTACTCATAATAATAATATTTTTTATATTCATGTAAAGTAATCCTTTCCTCATCACTTCTAAGTAATTAAACAGATTGCTCTAAAAATAATCAGCACATCTATTATAGATACGATTGAAGTGATATGTAGTTTCAGTATTTTTAAAATCGAGAGGTTTTCTGTGTGTTGTTTGACTTCAAAATTACTTATTTAACTTGCTTGTTATTAATATTAACTCACGAACATTAAATGAATATGAATAAATCCTATATTTTTGCTGAAACATTTGGTGAACTATGAACGTTTAAGGAATAGGCAAAAATTATTTTTAGATTATTGTTCCTATTCTGGAATTATAATTTATAATTAAAGTGGAAATAAGTGCCAATATGATGAGAGGGGCGGATAAGGTGAAGGCAAAGAAGCTATATGCTGCGCTTTTGGCAGGATCATTAGTTATTCCAGTTTTATTTCAGACACCAGTGGAAGCAGCACCTACGAAGCAAATACCGATTACAATTAATATTAATGGAGACAAATTACCAACAGATGTTGATCCAATCATGATTAAAGGAAGAGTAATGCTGCCACTTCGTGCTATTTTTGAGCAGCTAGGAGCTTCAGTCTCATGGGAGCCTAAACAGCGGAAGATTACAGCATACAAAGATGGAGTTGAAATGATCCTTTATCTAGACTCCAAAGTTGCGACCATCAACGGTACAAAAGTAAGTCTTGATGTAGCGCCACTAGGTTATAAGGCAAGAACGATGGTGCCTGTTCGTTTTGTAAGTGAGGCATTAGGGCAAAGCGTGAGCTGGCAAACGAGTACGCGAACTGTAACGATTTTAACGACAGAAGATCCCGGAAATAACAATAATACACCACCAAGCAACAATACCATTAATCCAGTGCGTAATATTACATTAACTGATGTAGCTAATTATGGAGATGGCAGAGATTTACGTGTAAGCTTTGGAAAATCTACTACAGAATCGCTGGTACAAAGCTATAACGTATATATTGTAAAAGCTTCATCAGCAAATAACTTCAATATTACAAGTGCCACACGAGCTACATCTGCAGGATACTATACAAATATTTTAGCAACAGGAACAGACCCTTCAACGGTTTTAAGCTCTGGTGCTAAAGATGTTGATGGTGATTTAATTCGTAATGGTGAAAGCTATGTAGCTTATGTGCTTGCAGTAGGCAAAGGTAACATTAGCAATGTATTGTCCTCACGCTCTTCCCAGGTTACGTTGACAAACGGGCAAAGCGTGGGTGTAGCTACAAATGTCGTGATGAGTGATGTCAGTGATTATGGGGATGGCCGTGATTTATCAGTAAGCTTCACGCGTCCACAGTCGGATAGCAATATTGCAAATTACCGTGTATTTATTGTTAAAACAAAAGATAGCAACAGCTTTACACTTGCAAAAGCGATTGGAGCCTCAAGTCAATATTATACGACTGTAAATAAATCAACGAGTTCTTCACTTAAAGTAACTCTTTCTTCTTCAGCAAGAGATACATCTGGCGATTTAATTAAAAACGGTGTGTCATACACTGCATTTGTGCTGTCAGTAAGTAATAATACGAATACGGTGGATCACAAGTTATCTAATCCTTCTTCAAGCTTAGTTTTAAACCAAGGTACATTAACAGCGCCAGCTATTACTAAAGTAGAGGATATTAGTGACTATGGGGATGGCAGAGACTTGCGTGTCAGCTTTAACAAAGTTTCCGATGAGTCCAGAATTTCTGGTTACCGCATCTTCGTTGTGAAAAATAGCAAGCAAAGTAGCTTTAATTTAAGTCAAGCCAATTATGTATCTAGTGCAAATTATACGTCAGTAAATAAAACGAACTATAACCTCACTCAAACCTTGTCGTATAACACTAGGGATACAGATGGTGACCTCGTTCGCAACAATGTCAGCTATCGTATATTTGTGATGGCAGTGGGCTCAGGCACTTATAATGGAACCAATACATTGTCTAGTGCATCTAGTCTCATTACGCTAAATACAAATGCAGGAGCAGTAGAGCGTGTTTCTAGCTTATATGTAAATGATGTAGCGGATTATGGGGATGGCCGTGATTTACAGGTTAGCTTTACAAAACCATATAGTGAAAGCAATATTAGCGAATATCGTGTATTCGTTGTTCCGACCTATTATGGCAATTTTGATTTGTATCAAGCAAATTCTTTAAGCAGTTACTACTATACAAGCATCAGTAAACGAAATGCGAACATTACCCAAGTGTTATCCTCTAGCGCAAGAGATGTCAGAGGGAATCTCATTCAAAACAATGTAGACTATCAAGTGTATGTAATGTCCGTAAGAAATAGCTATAGCAGTGGCGATAATGCCTTATCCTATGCTTCTTCTACCATCAGATTAGGAAACAATGCATCAGTAAATGCAGTGTCCTATGTGAGTACAGCTGATGTGGCCGATTTTGGAGATGGCCGTGATTTACGTGTTACCTTCCCGGCTATAAGTAACGAAAATAACCTAAGCCGATATCAGGTTTATGTTGTGAAAACAAGCAAAGCAAATTCATTTAATTTGACCCAAGCAAATAGTAACCGTTACTACACAATCTTTTATAAAAATGGCTCTCAGAATTCTAGTCAACTAAACTCTGATGCACGAGATACAGATGGGGATAGAATTCAACAAGGTGTACCGTATACCGTGTTTGTCTTGTCTGTGAGCAACACCAATTCATCAGTAAATAATGCCTTATCTAATGGCTCATCATCGATCACATTAGCAGATAGCTCTGTGGTGCAGGCTGTAAGTAACCTAAGCGCAACTGTTAATGGGAATACAGGCGCATTTGGGGATATTAAGGTTAGCTTTACTAGACCAAGTAATGAGAGCAATATTAACGAGTATCGGATTTTGGTTATTCCTTCATCACAAGCTAGGAATTATTCTATAGATGAAGCTAATCAATTAAGCAGTAGAAATTACACCTCTATTGCTTCGGGTAGTAATACAAATGGGGTTACTGTTGTTTCAGATAGAGATGTTAATGGTAGTCCTTTAAATTATAATACAAGTTATAATATTAAGGTTTTATCAGTAGCTAAAGATAATATAAGAAATAATGTATTATCAGGTATTTCAAATCAGGTAGATGTATTGCCTAAACCTGATAATGTATCACCAGTGGATGGTGCGAATTTTGACATTAATGCTGGTGAGTCAATCTTAGTTACACTTACTGCACCAAGTAATACTAAAAATATTTCATCTTACACTGTAGTAGCGGTACCAAGTGAAGTTAATCAGCCTGATACAGCTTTAGCTGCATCACAATTAGCTAAAAATGGAGGAATAACAGGTAATAACCTTGTTGTAACTCTTACTAGTGACTCAACTGGTAATAAAATTGATACTACAAAAATAACCTACAATATTTATGTTGTTACTAATTCAACGCAAGGAGATGCATATTCAACACTTAAGAATGTTGGAAAGACTTCTATTAAAGCACAAAGTGCTCAAACCAATGTTGGAGAAACTAGCGGAACCTCGAATTAGATCAAACAGTAAATCCTTGATCTTCTTTAATCACAACTGAACAGCTAATTTTAATTATCTAATATGTTCATGAAAAAACTCCAATTCACAGATTAAGTGAATTGGAGTTTTTAATTTATTAGGGTTCATCATTAAAATTATTAGTTTACAATAACCAAACTCCAGCGAAGGAGCTGAGGGTGGTGGAAAAGCGAAAGCGGCCGCCTTTAAAGACTGATTTTCAACCTATCATTATAAATTCAAGAAAATCAGTCTTTAACAGCGGTTGAAACCACCCTCTGCGACGTAGCTCTATAAGAGCCCTAAATATTCTTTTATGCCGTCCACGATCGCTTGTGCTGCTCTATTTTGTCCATCCTCTGTAAACATAAAGCTTTCATCGGATAGATTACTCAAAAAGCCGACTTCCACCAAGCTTGCTGCCATTTTTGTTTCACGAATGACTTCGAAGCTTTGTTCTTTTACGCGACGATCCTTTAAGCCCATTTGTTGTAGTAAATGCTTATGAAGGATAGTAGCTAATTGCTTGCTGTTCTCTCGTTTGTACCAATATGTTTCTGTGCCATTTGCATTAGGTGATTCCAGAACGCTATTACCATGAATAGATACAAATACATCAGCTTGGAGATCATTAGCTAGCTTCACACGTTCAGGACGAGTTGGATAAGTGTCATCTACACGTGTCATATAAAGCTCAATGTTAGGCTCTTGAAGCAAAAGTGCCTGTACCTTTAAGCCGACCGCTAATGTAAAATCCTTTTCCTGCGTGTTTGAGATACCGGATGTCCCTGGATCTTTGCCTCCATGCCCTGGATCAATGACAACGATATTCCGTCCATCGTTGCTATAATCAGGTATAGTTGGCGTAACTGGCGTCTGTGTTGGATCGGTTGAAGGTGTTGTTGGTGTTGTAGGCTCTGTATTCGTAGGCTCCGTGGGCTTAGACCCTTGTGATAAATTTGAATCATCTAGCTTAACAATTAATTGCTGTGACTTTGCATCCTGTGTCACTGTATAAGGTGTTGCTTCCGTTAAATCAAGCACAACACGAACCTGATCAGGACTTTGAGTAAAGAGCGCATATCTCACGCCAGTTACAGTCGTAGGATCGGTAATATTTAGAGCCCCTTTTAAGCTTGCATCAAGTGGATGATCGTTACCAAACGTATCCGAATAAGTCGTATTAGGAAGATCAACAATAATTCGCTCTGGATTACCAATCTTTGATACCGTTGGCTTCACATCACCGTCCCATGCTACATGTAATTCATTTTGAATCAATTCCACCTTTTTAATATGGTTGACCTTGACTACAGGGGGCTTATTTTGTGTCGAATTGGATGAGGTTGATGAGCCTGGTTTGGTTTCTGAATCGCTAGGAGCTTCCTTTTCAAGTTGTGCCAAACGGACAATTTTGTTGGAATTATCCCATTTCACATCCAATCCCATTTGCTCACCCACAAAGCGTAGTGGGACGATAGTGGATTGATTTTGAATGATAGGCGCAACGTTTAATAAAACTTCCTTTTTGTTTACAACTGCTTGTTGCTGGTTTACTGTAAGTGCGATTGTTTTATCTTCATTTTTAATAACAATACCTTTTGTTTTCGGCTCCCATTCCACCTTGTATTTTAAATTTTCTACCACAATACGAAGGGGGACCATGACATTCCCTTTAATATTTGTAACCTCAGTATTTTTAGCAAGGGCAAGCTCTTTGCCATCTAATATAATTTTGGTTTGTCTGGGTGCTTCTGCAGCTGCACTGTGATCAAATGGAAATAACATGACTAATAGAAAACTAAATAACAATAAATATACCGTTTTTTTCATCATACACCTCGTTTATATCCGCTTTTTTCATGAAGATGTTTAACTAACTTTAATTTACAAAATACTACAATATCTTAACGAAAATAAAGTCCCTTTTGTTGCCTAAAGTCTAAATTATGTCTAAATTATAGTTGATTATGATATTTTTCGAGATACTAGCAAGGAATGCATCGCCTCACGATTTAAAGGCTTGCTAAAATAATAGCCTTGAATTTGATCACAGCCATGTTTTTTCAGAAATTCAAACTGCTCGCACGTTTCCACACCTTCAGCTAATACGGTCATCCCTAGTGATTTACCTAATTGAATGATAGATAGTAATAGAGAGCTATCCCGACTTGAGTTAGGTGTACCATGGACAAATGCCCGATCAATCTTGAGTACTTGCAGGGGAAAAGCCTTCAAATAATAGATGGAAGAGTAACCTGTACCAAAATCATCGATCGATAAAGAAATACCCTGACTTTGTAAAGAGTTTAGCTTTTCTTTGATCATTAGTGGTGTGTTTAAAAGAGATTCGGTTACCTCTAATTCCAAGTATTGTGCTTCGAGTCCGGTTTGCTCAAGAACACTTCTTACTGTATTTACAAATTGAGGATGTCTAAATTGAATTGCAGACACATTGACTGAGACAGACAGCTTAGGTAATCCTGCATCCTGCCATTTTTTATTTGTACGACAAGCCTCCCATAATACCCACTCACCAAGCTGAACAATAAAACCTGTATCCTCAGCAATCGGGATAAAATTGTTAGGTGGGATTAAGCCAAGCTCAGGATCCTGCCAGCGGATCAATGCCTCAAAGCCTGTTAATTCCATCGTACTGGCATCAATTTTAGGCTGATAATATAATTCAAATTCATTTTCTGCCAAAGCCTTTGGCAATTTTTTTTCAATATTAATCCGTTCTAGTAGCTTATCCATTAAATAATAATCAAAATAATGAGGACCATTAATTGCCTCTGCCTTCGCTTCCTTCATTGCCATTTCTGCATGCTTAATTAAAGAAGTCGTATCCTTGCTGTCATCTGGAAATAAGCTGACTCCCATGCCAAACCCAAGCGTTAGTTCTTCACTATTTAAAATATAAGGTTTTTTTAATGCTTCATTTAAATTGTGTGCAATCTCATGAATTTGTAGTGGATTAACGATATCGGAGATCAATACCATAAAATCATCTGCAAAGCTGCGGCATATTGGCGTATCATCTGGAAATAATGTGCGTACCCGTTCAGCGACTAAGTATAAAAGCTCATTTCCCGCATTTTCACCATAGCTTTCATTGATGTAACGAAAACGATTAATGTTAAAGCGTAAAATAGCTGCGGTTGTATGGTTTGCTTCTGATTGCTCAAGCCTTCGTTTTGTAATTTCTTTAAAGCGATTTGTATTTAATAGTCCAGTTAATGAATCAAAATAGGAGAGTTGCTGTATTTTCTGATGGGAGGCTTGACGCTCCTCTACTTCCCCTGTCACATCAAATTGTAGACCTATAAAATAAATTGGTTTTCCATCCTCTACAAGCGGACTCAGAATAAACTGATTCCAGAAGGTGGTACCATCTTTTCGATAATTTTTAATTGTTGCTGTTTCGGCTTTTCCGGTCTGGATCGCACGTTTGATAATTTTAAGATGCTCGGTGTCTGTTTCTTCTCCTTGTAGGAAACGGGGGTTTTTGTGTAATACTTCTTCCCGAGAATAACCTGTAATTTTCTCAAATCCTTGGTTTACATAAACTAAAGGATTGTCCTCAAGAGAAGGATCGGTGATGGCCATGCCCACCCCCATCATATCGATAGAGCGCAACAACGCGGAGGATTTAATGATAGCTTCAACATTGATGTTATTTTCATCTTTATCCACAGTAATAGCCTCCTCGAAATGAATACTCGAAATTATGTATCTATATTGTTATATGCTCACTTCAAAATATAAATCATACTCTCATCATACATGCGGTAGGTTTAGGAAATCAATGGGTTTCTGAATTAGTTGTCACAAAGTGACGAAACGTTAAATGTCTATATTTTAATTATCGGGAATTATAGCGGATTGTGTGAGAACTTAATATCTTTGTTAGTTGCTCTCTTTTGCATATTTATTCATTAAGAATGATACTTTGCGTGATTTTCTTCATTCAAAAAAGGAGAAAAGAAGTGCTAATATAAATTAATTTCAGTCACATTAGTAAAATTTTATTCATTTCTTAACCTGTACAGTACACGTATTCATGAATGGGAGGCGTCAAATGGGAAAAGCAACAGGTTTTTTAGAGTACCAGCGTCAGGTTCCAACCGAAGTAGGTGTCGTAGAGCGAATCACGGGGTGGGGGGAGTTTTCCGTCCCTCTACAAGAGGAGCAGCTTAGAACACAGGGTGCACGATGTATGGATTGTGGCACTCCTTTTTGTCATGTCGGCAGAATCATCTCAGGTATGGCATCTGGATGTCCAGTGCATAACCTTATTCCAGAATGGAATGACCTTGTATATCGCGGGAATTGGAAAGAGGCGTTAAAAAGACTGCATAAAACAAATAACTTCCCTGAATTTACAGGTCGAGTATGCCCTGCACCATGTGAAGGTGCCTGTACAGTAGGGATGAATGGAAATCCTGTCACAATAAAAAGCATTGAGAAGGCGATCATAGACAAAGGTTTTGCAGAGGGCTGGATTACACCTAAAATTCCCGAAGCTAGAACTGGCAAAAAGATTGCAGTCGTGGGTTCTGGTCCAGCAGGGCTTGCCTGTGGGGATCAATTAAATCAGGCAGGACATGAAGTGACTATATATGAACGGGCTGACCGAGTTGGCGGACTGCTAATGTATGGCATTCCTAATATGAAGCTAGATAAAGCAACTGTGCAAAGACGTGTAGATTTACTTGAAGCCGAGGGGATTACTTTTATTACAGGTACTGAGGTTGGAAAGGATATTTCAACTCAGCAGCTAAGTGAACAATATGATGCGGTTGTGTTATGTGGCGGGGCTACAGTTGCACGTGATTTAATTGTTGAAGGTCGAGAGCTACAGGGGATTCACCAAGCGATGGAGTTTCTAACAGGGACTACACGGAGCTTACTAGATTCAAGACTAGAGGATAACAATTATGTCTCAGCTAAAGGGAAAAATGTTGTTGTCATTGGAGGTGGAGATACAGGTACAGATTGCGTAGCTACCGCGATTCGTCAAGGTTGCCTCAGTGTGAAGCAATTAGAGATCATGCCTGAGCTTCCTGCAACACGACAAGCGAACAATCCTTGGCCTGAGTATCCGAAAGTATTAAAACGAGACTATGGACAGCAGGAGGCTACAACGCTGTATGGACATGACCCTCGCCATTACTTAACCTCGACACAACAATTTATTGGCAATGCTAAGGGACAGGTAAAAGGGGTGAAGGTAAGTCAAATTGAGTGGCAGCAGGGGAGCAGGGTTCCAACTGAGGTGGCAGGTAGTGAGCAAGTGCTCGACGCTGATCTTGTATTGTTAGCTCTTGGTTTCACCGGTCCAGAGGAAACGATGTTTGCTGAGTTAAATATCGAACGATACTCATCACATCAACAGCACCAAGGACAGGGCAATAAGTTCAACTACACCACCTCTGCACCGGGTGTATTTGTAGCTGGTGATATGCGACGTGGTCAAAGCTTAGTCGTATGGGCGATTCATGAGGGAAGACAGGTCGCACACGAGGTCGATTGTTATTTGATGGGGAACTCACAGTTAAGGTTATAAGAAAGAGACAAGGCTACTATTATATATAAAAATATATAAAAGAAGTGATTCCTAATTTCTAGAGATCACTTCTTTTATGTTTGGGTATTAAATTTAAATTGATTTCTGCATGTTCACTTGTACATCTATGATTTCAATTGAATCTGATCAGATTCATTTTGCATTTGCGCTAATTGAGCAACAATTTCCTGTTGCCACGTGGAATCACCAAGACTTGTAGCCAAATTCAACAAATCTAAATAATCATCAATTTGTAGATAGGCTTTTTGGCGGGTGGATAATCTCATGGGCGTGTCTCTCCTTCAATAATGATAATCATTATCAACTTTATATTATTATGCACAATAAAAGATAAAAAGTAAATAAAAACCTTAAAAAAAAGTAAACTCACACCGATATTTGTGATAACTAACATTGACATGACTGTATAAAAAGCAAAAAGAGCATATTATAGAAAGAAGGTGATATTTAAAATTTTAAGGAGGTTCTATGGAAACAGAAGCGTTGTTGAAGGTCGAGCAATTAGCTTTGAAAAAATTCAATATTTTTAAGCATAACCCATTGCATTATTTAGCAAGAGCAATGCTTGCTAGTATGTTTATTGGCTTTGGGGTCATTGTAGCATTTAAGACAGGCAACTTCTTTTACATGGAAAATTCTCCGTTTGCTTATCCGATGGCAGCGATCACGTTTGGTGCCGCGATTATTTTAATTTCGTATGGCGGTGGTGATTTATTTACAGGTAACACGTTTTATTATACTTATGCAGCACTCAAGAAAAAGCTTCGGTGGCGTGAAGTGATAAAGCTGTGGGGCTTTAGCTATTTAGGTAACATTTTAGGCGCATGTGCGTTTGCTTTGTTAATCTTTTTAACGGGTTTATTTGCAGATGCCTCTGTAAATACCTTTTTGCTTGATGTTGTCGAGCATAAAATGAGCTATCCCGTTCTCCCCCTATTCTTTCGTGCTATTTTGTGTAATTGGCTTGTATGTCTTGCCTTTTTTGTGCCGATGTTTATGCAGGGCGATGGAGCTAAAATGTTTGCGATGATGTTGTTTGTATTTTGTTTCTTTATTTCGGGTTATGAGCACAGTATTGCCAATATGTGTACCTTTGCCATCGCGCTAGTATTAGAACATTCTGAGGCTATTTCATGGGGTGGAGTGCTTCACAATTTAATTCCAGTTACGATCGGGAATTTGATTGGCGGTAGTGTACTTATGGGTGTGATGTATAACTATGTAAATCGCTAAATTATATTAATGCAATTAATGAAACTCATTTGTATGTTAAAATTAAGTATAGTAGGGAGTTATTGCATCCTAATTTATCCAACGTAAAAGAGTGTCAATTTCTGATAGGAAAATGGTGCTTGCCTCGTTCTTATATTTCAAGAAGGGAGGGATTCAGCTTGAGGATCACTACGATATTGGATGCAATCCCCTCGTGGGCGGAAGTGTCGGTAACCATCGTGGGACTTGCTATTTTTATGGCTGTCATTTGGATTGCATATAAAAGAATAGCAGCCTCGAACAGACTTGTCGGCACCCAGCCCACAGAGGATAAGCAAGATCAATCTCAAATATTTATGTGGATAGTACATAAGAATAAGCAAATTTTAAAAGTGAATGATTATTCGCTGCAACTGTTAGGCATTGAGCAACAAAGGGTGACAGGGATGAAATATGATAACATTCCTTCATTATACGAAAAGCATCCTAGGTTTATTGATTTGCTAGATGCGATGATCGCTGCAAATCGAGAGGGGCATAGCTCGATCACATTTAATAACAACAAGGATGGCAAAGCAACTAAGCTTGTCTTTCGAGTAAGCCTAAGTCAGAATTCCAGCTCTGAACAAGTGTATACGTTGTATGGGCTAGATATTACAGACATAGATTTAGAGGCGGATCTGGCTTTTAAAGAGGTAAGTGCTACCGCCCAGCTATCAACTGAGAAGAGATCACTGGAAATAAACGAACCTGAGGAAACTAAGGAACTAAATCCTGTGCCGAATCGGCCCTATCTACTGCAAAAAATTAAAGCCTATCTTGATCAGGATCAAGGTGAGGCAGCCCTGTTTTTTATCGACAGTGATAATTTTAAGTATGTTAATGATACGTTAGGCCATGCCTGTGGTGACCAATTGATGGAGCTTATTAGGGGTAGATTAAGTCAGTTCTTTGGTCAAAAGGGTCAAATCTTTCATTTAGGTGGAGATAAATTTATTATCTTTTTAAACCAGTTTCATTCCAAAAATGAAGTAGTCAAATGGATTGAGCAGATGCTATGGGGCTTTAGACAACCCTTTGCTGTAATGGAGCATGAAGTGTACGTGACGCTCAGCATTGGCGTTTCCTTTTATCCTGAGAATGGGGATTGCGAAGAGGAATTATTTAAAAATGCGGAGCTAGCTATGTATAGAGCCAAGGAGCAGGGGAAGGATCGATTTGTTATTTTTGAACCTGCTTTATTACAGGCTTTTAATGATCGATATACGATTGAAAAGCACTTGCGTAAAGCGATCAAACAGCAAGAGTTTGCAGTCCATTACCAGCCGCAGGTTTGCCTAAAAACAGGAAAAATCCTTGGGGTAGAGGCGCTCATACGTTGGTATAGTCCAGAATTAGGTACAGTTTCTCCTGCTAAATTTATAAAAGTGGCTGAGGATAGTCGATTAATTATAGAAATTGGAGAATGGGTATTAAGAGAAGCATGCCAATTTGGTAAAAAAATAAATGATTTGTATGGACTTTCGCTTAAAATGTCCGTGAATGTTTCATTGCTACAGGTTTTACATGATGGCTTTATTGATATGGTTGGGGGGATTTTAACGGAAACAGGGCTACAGGCACAACAGCTTGAGCTAGAAATTACGGAGTCTGTTTTTATGGAGTCCTTTGATCTGATCTTATGGAAGCTGGAGCTGTTAAAGTCTCGGGGTGTTCAATTTGCCTTGGACGATTTTGGGACAGGTTACTCTTCCCTGAGTTATTTAGAGCGGATGCCAATTTCAACCTTAAAAATTGACAAAGCTTTTATAGATCAAGTAACTAGTTATCATACGGAACATCAGCATACATTAGCTAAATCTATTGTTTTAATTGGACGTAATTTAGGGCTAGTCGTGGTTGCAGAAGGGATCGAGACGAAGGAACAGCTTGAATATGTAAAACGTGCAAAATGTGATCTTATCCAAGGTTATCTGCTCAGTAAGCCGCTAACAGAAACAGAGCTTAGTCATTTACTAGAGAAAGAAATAGTGTATGATGTTTAGCGGGAGGAATGTAGATGAAACCAATTATACTAGATGTAGACACAGGTGTGGATGATGCGTTAGCGATTGCGTATGCTGTTCATTCACCAGAATTAAGCTTAATTGGCGTTACCACGTGTTTCGGAAATATTCCTGTAGCGGATGCTTCACGAAACTCGTTAGCTGTGCTTGAGGTATTAGGCGCTGATGTGCCTGTGATTCAAGGCGCAGCAGAAACTTTAGTCCGTGGTGAAAAGTCGCGTTATTCTCGTCATGTACATGGGGAAAATGGAATCGGAAATGTTGAATTAGCACAACCCATAAAAAGTATCTTACCAGAGATGCACGCTGTTGATTACCTGATCGAGCAAATATATAAAATACCCCATGAATTAACCATTGTTGCGGTAGGGCCGTTAACAAATATTGCTCTTGCTATTCAAAAGGATGCTAACATTATCCCTTTGATCAAAGAAATTATCATTATGGGTGGAGCCGTTAACGTACCTGGCAATGTAACACCTTATGGAGAGGCTAATATTGTTGCTGACCCTGAAGCGGCTGCGATTGTTTTTTCTTCGGGTGCAAATGTGATATTGGTTGGACTTGATGTGACGTTACAAACGTTGCTTCCACGTGCTGAAATAAAGGAATGGCAACAAAGTAACGAGCAAGCTACAGCACTACTAGGGAAGATGACCGACTTTTATATCGGGGCATATGAGCAGCTATATCCTGGTATTGGGGGTTGTGCTTTACATGATCCGCTTGCGATTGGTGTGGCGATTAATTCTAGCTTTGTGACCACAGAGCGTATGGATATTACAGTCGTGACAGAAGGAGAAAAAACAGGTCAAACGATCGGTGTTCCTTCCCCTTCTGCAACTGTTCAGGTTTGCGTTACGGTGGATCATGTTGCTTTTGTACAGCATTTTTTAGAGCGTATTAGCTAGCTCTGGTTTTAAAGTAATCACTAGCCTTAGTGTGATCACTGAGCTCTACTTACTCTGATTGCAAATGTTTATCCGTGTCTTTAAGGAAAGCTGTGATGGGCATAGATGCCGAACCAAGTGCAGTTGAACGAAGTCCAAGCTTGGCAAAAGTTACGGCGGACTTTTTACGGTGGTAGGATAAGCTTCGATTTTCAATCGTGTTTAACATCGGTTCTTCTAGCAGATTGCCTGCTAAGGAGAGCCGACCTCCAATAATCATTAACTCTGGATTTAATACATTTACTAAATTTGCAAGACCTACGCCTAAGTGTGTTCCTACCTCTTCAAATAACTCCAATGTAGCCTTATCACCTGCTTGTGCAAGTGCAATCAACTCATCAAGCGTAATTTCCATTTCCGATTGTCCTAACCGTTTCGTTGCTTTATCAAGCAATGCTTTTTCTGAAGCCAACGTCTCCCAGCAGCCATGATTGCCACAGCGACAAAGCGGGCCTTCTTCGGTAACTGTCATATGTCCAACTTCTCCAGAAAAGTTAGATGTACCCCGATATAATTGTCCATTTACGAGAATTCCTGCACCGATCCCTACCCCAATGCTTAAATAAATTAAGTTATCACTTTCTTTACCTGCGCCATATAAGCGTTCGCCAATCGCCCCTGCATTCGCTTCATTATCGATGTAAACAGGGTAATCTATATATTGCTCCAATGAAGTCTTTAGAGAAAAATTGTCCCAACCCAAATTGGGCGTAGATACAACATGGTGTTGCTCATCCACTAAGCCGGGAACACCAATCCCAATGCCGATAACGCCATAAGGGGAAGGAGGGGCTTCGTTACCTAGCGCTTTAATTTGCTTAGCAATTTCAGGAATGATGTCATCAGGCTCTATCGAAGTAATCGCGATCGTTAAGTCCTTAATGACCACCCCTTCTAAATTTACAAGCACAAAATACACATGATGTATCCGAATATCCACACCAATCGCATATCCTGCATTGCTATTAAAAAGGAGTAGTGTAGGCTTTCGTCCTCCACTTGATGCACCAGGCCCGATCTCGTTGACAAGTTGACTCTGAATAAGCTCTAATACAAGAGAAGAAACTGTTGCTTTATTTAACCCAATCGTACTTGAAATGTCGCTGCGGGACAAAGGCTGACGTTGCCTTATTGTATCCAGCACGATCGTTTTATTCATTTTTTTGATCAATTGCTGGTCTCCCGTAATCTTCATAATACTGCCTCCGATTCTTTTCACTTTCATGTTTGCTATCATAGCACACTGTATGTACTTCGTTTACTGCTAATTTATTGTTAGGGTGATAAAAAGCTAGGAATTGACCTCGTGTAGTGTAAACGAAATCAATTCCCATATGTGCCTGAGTAGTGGTTTGTAATTCAAGAAATGGATTTGGTGATAAGCTTGCTTATCAGTCGTATATTTACTGCTGTTTACTGCTGTTTACTGCTGTTTATTTACTACTACTTATTTACTGCTGTTCACAAGCTGATAAATTCTTTCGGCAATTACAATCGCTTGCTCTCTTGTTGTAGATTGCTTAGGTTGGATTTGATCGCCAATCCCTTGGATAATGCCTGTGGAGTTAAAACTCTTTAAGGCTTCTGTCGCATAACCTGAGATTGTGTTTAAATCCTTGTATTGCTTTTGCCATTGGGTTGGTTTATCAGGTAACGTCACCTTAGCTGCCTTCAACACGTTATTCAGCATCACTGCCATGTCTTGACGTTGTAACGATTGCGCTGGGTTAAAAAGCTCACTTCCATTACCAGCAACAATGCCTAAATGAAACGCTTTGGTTACATATTGGTTGTTTATATCACTAAAAGGAGAAGGAAGCACCGTTAGCTCAACACGATCTTCATTTTCAGAGCCCGTATCGGACTTTTTCTCCATGTTTGCATTGTTAATTGCACGGTGATCGGTGTCATCAGCCTTCGTGTTACTCGTATTGCTCGTGTTGCTTGTATTGCTTGTATTCCCTTGCTGGTCTTGCTGAGTAAGCGTTAGCTGCTCATAGAGTCGTACACTAATTTCTGCAAACTCTGCGCGTGTAATATTTTTACGATATAGACCCATTAAGCTGTCGCCTACTAGCCGATGCTCCTTGGCTTGGCTTACTTCCTTTTGTGCCCAACTGCTTGCAATATTAACACTATCATTTTGATATAACCACGCCGCTGTGCCGAGTAAAACAAATCCATTTTTGAATGGCTTAATCTGAATAACATTCGTATTTGCGTTGGCTACAGATACCTTACTCCATTTTTTCAAATCTGGGGAGGTGTACACGGTAAATTCCTTTTTATTACTATAATTGTAGCCTGTAGCGATATATTCGGAGCCGTTGTAGGCGATGTTATCTACTTTAATTTCGGCTTTATTACCGGCAATGCTAATTTTACTGCTTGTCCACTTGATGCCATCTTTTGAAGTGAAAATGAGATTATCTACGGCATGCACAAACTTCGTTCCATCCCAAATGGCGCCAAATCCACTATAAGGGGAGTTTTCACTAGCTAACCCCTTCCAGCTCAGTCCACCGTCAGTTGAAACAACAGTAGTATTACCTCCGCCATAAATCGTAGTCCCATTGGTAGCAAGAAACTCTATAGGGCGCTCCCCGCTAATCGACTTTTCGATGTTTTGCTTTTTTGCAGCAGTAAATGTATTCAGATCCTTAGATACTAGAAATGTATTTGGGCCAGGAGTATAAAAGCCACTCACATTTTTGCTATGATCTTGGGCAACAAGCACATAATGCTTACCTGTATATACAATATCCTGTAATTCATATTCCTTGGCTGTATTCGGATGAGCTACATGATGTATTTTCCAGACAGTGGCATCCGTTGAGGTTAGCACACTGTAGGATGTTATGGCTACGAACTGCTTGCCATCCCATAACAATTGCTTCACATCACTAACACCATCATATAACGTGCCATCTGTTTCTTGAAGCTGAGTCTCTACAGTTTCCCAGTTTACCCCATCTACTGATTTGTAACCAACAAGGTCACCATAAGGGAAAAAGAAAACAAATTCACCGTTAGAGGCGATGCCTCCAGTGCGGCTGTTGGGAATAGAATCAGGACCGTTTGACCACACCTTTTTCAGAGTGCCTGCTTCATTAGCGCTAACCGTTGTAGCTACTAAAGGAAAAATTAATAAAAGGGAAGTGAGGATTGCAATAAATCGAGTGGTTAGTTTATGTATCGTAAACGCCTCCATTTTTTGTGGTTAGTACTGCTTTGGGCTGTGTTTAGTGTAAGATACATTGGAAATTTTGTAAATTGAAAAGTGTGTTTTTTAGAGGGTTTATGCGCTAACTAGAGAAGAGAGTCAGGGATTAAAACATTAGAAAAAAACGATGAATTTAAAATGACTGTCTTACATTTTTGTTTTACAAGTGATAAAATGAAAATAGAAATAAGGACGATCCGCCCGACCGTCCTCAGTACAAACAACTTGAGTGGGGGTTTCCTCCATAAAGGTGTTAATTTACGAAGAAGTGACCCTCACAGGCGCCGAACCTTAGAGTGGATCACTTCTTTTTTCTATCAATGTATGTTAAAAGTGCAATAATAAAAGCTGCAAATATAATAACATCGGAAAAAGAGAAGTTCATACGGTACACCTCCTTTCTGGAGGAACCGCACCCACTCAAGGTGTGTTGTACAAGCTAAATTATACCATAGGAACCTGCAATCATGCAGGTTCTTTTAATCCCCTTACTTTACCTCTAAGTCCTTAACCTCTTCATAAATCGCTTTGAACTCATCGTTAAATTCCTCTGCAACTGTTTTAAAAGCAGTGATGTCAAATTTGGAATCAGTGTCTAGCGGCTTGATCGGGTTATCCTTTGCTACTTTAAGTAGTTTATCTGTTTCCTCAGAAACCTTTGCCCATAATTCTGCTGCTTTATCAAATTTCGGACCTAATTCAGTTATTTTTTGATCATATTCAACTCTTTTTTCAACTGCTTTTTCTATATTTTGAATGACAGTATCGATATCTATCTCTTTGCCATAGTTCCCTGTTCCTTGCTGTAAATAAGCTTGGATTTCTGTAAATCCGTTATTTGCAATGTCTCTCACTAAAATATTTCTTGCATTTGACATAATGAGTAGATCCCTTTGAATTTGTGCAGGGGTGTTAGGATCATTACTCTCCTTGCCTTCTTCTTCATTATTGCTGTCATTATTGCTGCTGATATTGCTAGAGCTATTGGACTCCTGTTTTGATGATTGGGTATTTGCAGACGATTCCTTAGAACTTCCACAACCTGTTGTTAACACAAGCATACTAGCAAAACAAATGAATAAAATTTTCTTCAATGTTGAAGCACCTCCAAAATATGTATTTGATTATACTACCAGTATTAGGAGGAAAGTGCCATGAATTTTTTGGATAAGAATGAGAATTTATACATCAAATCTATGAAATATGAACTATTACCTTAGTCTCTGTAAAAGATTGAACATGTATAACAGACCTCGAAGCATAATAGCTGATGTGATTTTTTTACTTTGTCAAGCTTATGAAAATGTTGAAGGGAATAAAATCTTTAACAATCCATGTAAAAATTAGGAGGGTTAATGAGTTGAATATAGAATAATACAGTTGACAATATTATGAAGAGGATGAGAAGAAATGAATGTAGTTACTGGATTTGATACATCACATAATCCACAACATGTAGGGTATAGTAAACATGAATCGGTGTTTGATGGGGGGCTAGCTCAGTACATAGGTTGGAGAATACTTGGATGGATAGTTACCGTTTGTACCTTGGGTATTTGTTATCCTTGGAGTCTAGTGATGGTCTACCGGTGGAAAATAGAACATACTATAATTGAAGGTCGTCGTCTTAAGTTTGATGGCACAGCAACTGGTCTTTTTGGCAATTGGATCAAATGGTTTATACTTAGTATTATTACTCTTGGTATTTATTCTTTTTGGCTTGGCATTAAATTGGAACAATGGAAAGTTAAACATACTCATTTTTAAAAAATGCTAATTAGAAACATAAGCACTAAAATTCACCTTGTTAAATGTTGGGTGGATTGTAGTGCTTTTATTTTTTGATGTTTTTTTCATAATAAGAAGCTCTTAAAAATTTAAAATACTATTTATAGTGCTTGGTTGATAAATTGATTGCTTTATATTGCTAATCCTAGTCTTTTATGCCTAATAACCATCGCAAAAGTACACAAAAATATTTTTTCAAATACTTTGTTTATTCACTTTACAAACTAAGTCACCCGTGTTACGATGAAGTTGTTAGAGGGTAAGTAATTGGGGTGTTGTTAAATAACAGCATACTTTCATAGAACAACTATGAAAGGGCTTACCTAAATCCAAATAATAAATAGGGAGGACTCTATTGTGAGTTATTTCAAGAACGTAAGCAAGATTCAATTTGAAGGTGCAGGCTCCAAAAATCCGTTAGCATTTAAGCATTACAATGAAAATGAAGTTGTAAATGGTAAAACAATGAAGGAACACCTTCGTTTTGCGGTTGCATATTGGCATACATTGACAATGGATGGTAGCGATCCTTTTGGTAAAAGTGTAATGGTTCGTCCTTGGGAAACTGTAAGTGGTCTTGATTTAGCTAAAACTCGCGTAGAGGTTAACTTCGAATTCCTAGAAAAATTGGGCGCTCCATACTACTGCTTCCATGATCGCGATATCGCACCAGAAGGCAGCAGCTTAAAAGAAACAAACGAAAACTTGGATGTTATCGTTGGTAAATTAAAAGAAGGCATGAAACAAACAGGCGTGAAATTGCTTTGGAACACTGCAAACATGTTCTCTAACCCTCGTTTTGTTCATGGTGCAGCAACAACTTCTAACGCTGACGTATTTGCTTATGCAGCAGCACAAGTGAAAAAAGGTTTGGAAACTGCTGTAGAATTAGGTTCTGAAAACTATGTATTCTGGGGCGGACGTGAAGGTTACGAGTCCTTGTTAAATACAGACATGGGTCTTGAGCTTGATAACCTAGCTAGATTCTTTAATATGGCAATCGACTATGCGAAGGAAATCGGCTACACTGGTCAATTCTTGATCGAGCCTAAACCAAAAGAGCCAACTACTCACCAATATGACTTTGATGCAGCAACTACAATTGCATTTTTGCAAAAATATAACTTAGACAAACACTTCAAATTAAACCTTGAAGCTAACCACGCAACACTTGCGGGACATACATTTGAGCATGAGCTTCGTGTAGCTCGTATTAACAATATGTTAGGTTCTGTAGATGCGAACCAAGGTGATCCATTGCTTGGTTGGGATACAGATGAATTCCCTACAGACATTTATTCTGTAACGTTGGCAATGTATGAAATTTTAGAAAACGGTGGAATTGGTTCTGGTGGTGTGAACTTTGACGCTAAAGTAAGACGTGGTTCATTTGCTCCAGAAGACTTGTTCTACTCACACATTGCTGGTATGGATACCTTTGCTAAAGGCTTGAAAGTAGCAAGCAAATTAATCGAAGATAAATTCTTTGAAAACCTACTTGCTGAACGTTATGCTAGCTTCAAGACTGGTATTGGTGCGGACATCGTTGCAGGTAAAGCAAACTTCAAAACATTAGAAGCTTACGCTCTTGCACAAACTGGCGAAATCCAAAACAAATCGAACCACTTGGAATTAACTAAAGCTCAAATTAATGAATACTTGTACAACACAAAATAAATCTTTGTTTAATAAACTGTGTTCGACTTAATGCAATCATATTGCTTATACAAAGCTATAAAAGAAAAAGAGGACGCCTGTCGTCCTCTTTTTTAAAGATTAGTGAGCTTGGTAGGGATAGATATAATTAGATAGATATAGACATAGATTTAAATATATAGATACAGACATAGATATAAATAGATATAGATAGAGATAGAGACATAGAGATAGAGATAGATATAAAAACGGAGAAAATAACTTAATGCGCAAAAACTTGAGCCTAAAAAATATAAAAGGTTTTAAAGTTTAAAGATTGTTTGGATACAAAACGGAGCGGAGAAACACTAAAATAGAACGGAATAGAACCAATAGAGCAGAATAATATTTTATATGTAATAGTTTTTAAGTTGCTATTTTTAGATGGAGAGTGAAAAAGTATGAGTTATGTGATTGGGATTGACCTTGGAACAAGCTCAGTAAAAACGGTACTCGTGAATAAGCAAGGTGAAATTAAAGCAGAGGCAACCCGTCCTTATCCTTTAATTCATGAGCGTCCTGGCTACAGTGAGCAAGATCCTCAGGAATGGGTAAATGGCTCGATAGCATGTTTGCAGGAGCTTTTGAAGGAAAATGCAATTTCTCCTGAAGAAATTGAAGGGGTATCCTTTTCTGGACAAATGCATGGCCTTGTATTACTAGATGCGGGCAACAATCCACTTCGCCCAGCGATTTTGTGGAATGATACGCGTACAACGAAGCAATGTCGTGATATTGAAGCGAAATTAGGCTCACAGTTGCTTGAAATTACAAGAAATGCAGCATTAGAAGGTTTTACCTTGCCAAAAATTTTGTGGGTGCAAGAAAATGAACCTGAAATTTTTGCTAAGGCAAAGCAATTTGTATTGCCTAAAGACTACCTACGCTACCGTATGACAGGTAAGGTAGATATGGAAATTTCCGATGCAGCGGGAACGTTAATGTTGAATGTTGCAGAAGGAAAATGGAGTGAAGAGGTGGTAAAAGCATTTGGTCTACCAGAAGGCTTTTGCCCGCCAATCGTAGGAAGTACAGAGCTTACGGGTACAGTAACACCAGAATTTGCAGCACTTAGTGGCTTGTCTACTTCAACCAAAGTATTTGGTGGTGGCGCAGATAATGCGTGTGGCGCGGTAGGTGCAGGCATTGTCCGTAAAGGGGATGCACTTTCTAGTATCGGTACATCTGGCGTTATTTTGACCTATGAAGAAGATAAAAATAAAGATTTTGCAGGAAAAGTACACTTCTTTAACCATGCACATCCAGGTGCATTTTATGCGATGGGTGTTACATTAGCAGCAGGTTATAGCCTCAGCTGGTTTAAAGAAACGTTTGCTAAATCGATTAGCTTCAACGAGATGTTGGCCCCTGTTGCTGACGTTAAGGCTGGATCAGAAGGTCTATTGTTTACACCTTATCTTGTAGGGGAACGTACTCCACATGCAGATTCTGCAATTCGTGCAAGCTTTGTGGGTGTGTCTGGCACACATGAATTGAAGCATTTTGCGCGTGCAGTCATGGAAGGTATTACATTCTCACTTCAAGAGTCCTTGGAGTTGTTCCAACAAGCAGGCATTACAGTGGAGCGTGTTATTTCCATCGGGGGTGGCGCAAAAAATCCAACTTGGCTACAAATGCAAGCTGACATTTTTGGTAAAACTGTAGTTTCCCTTAAAAATGAACAAGGTCCTGCGATGGGTTCCGCAATGATGGCGGCTGTGGGCTGTGGTTGGTTTGATAGCTTAGAGGCTTGTGCAGATCAATTTATTGAATACGGCGCAACCTATGAGCCAAATCCAGACAACGTAGCTACCTATTCGAAGCTATTCAAATTGTATCAACAGGTTTATACCCAAACGCGTGAGCTGAATGAAGGATTACAGCAGTTCCGTTGATTTAACAACATCAATAAGCAGCAATTAGCAACAATAAACAGCTATAAGCAACAAAGCCTCCTAGTCTAGTATTTATAGATGTAGGAGGCTTTTATATATTGTACATTATAGTTTACTTACCAAGTAACTTTAACGCTGCATCCAGCACTTTCTCCCCGTTCATCATTCCGTAGTCCATCATGTTAATTGTGGTTACAGGAATATCTGGATACGCCTTAGAAAGCTCACCTTCTGCATGACCCATTTGAGGACCTAACATAATAATGTCAAAAGGCTTTTGACTTTCGATGTCACTTTCTGCGGCTGCATCAATGACGATTTCTAGGCCCTTATTTTTTGCCGCTTCCTTCATTCGTTCTACCAACATACTTGTAGAGAATCCACCTGCACATGCCAATAAAATCTTTGTCATCTTATTTCACCAAACCTTTCACGTATTGTTCTAATTCCTTACGAGCTTTAGCTTCCTCCACAAGTTCAACGACCAGCTCACGTACGGTTAAAGCGTTCATTAAATGGTCTTGGGCGTGAATCATTAAGATCGAAATGTCGGTTTTTTCGCCACGGCCTTCCGCTTGGATTAATTGCGTTTGTACTTTATGTGCGGCGGTTAAGTTGTCTTTGGCTTCCTTCAAAAAATGTGCAGCTTGCTCGAAATCCCCTTCGTGTGCAACACGAGATGCCTTCAAGCTTTTGCTTCTTGCTTCACCGCTATTTGCGATAATTTGCATAATAATATGTTCATAATCCATATGGCTTCACTCCTACAGTAGGTTCTCTATCTCTTTCATGAACTGCTCAAAGCTGGTTACTTGCAGTAATGTTTTGCGAATGTCCTCTTTTTCCATCATCAACAGCAGTAATTTGCTAATTTCCTTGTGGAGAAATAATTGACCTGCCTTTAGATTAATGATGAAAATAAATTGAACTTGCTTCCCCTCATACACGATTGGTTTTTGTAATACGGTCACATTAATACAATCTTTAACTGCACTCATTCGCATGGGGTGTGGGCCTGCTACACCATTTGTATAGATCGTTGTAAACTTTCCTTCGCGTGCTAATACCTGCTCTACAAATCCTTCCCCTGCAAATCCATGCGCTACAATTTCTTCACAGCGTTCTTTCAATAATTCCACGTAATCATCAGGCCCACTTAGATGGAACAATTCAGGTCTGAACAGCGCTTTAAAATCGATAAATTTATAAGAAGGTTGTTTATGATTGATTTGAATCGCAATAATCTCTTTAATCCGATGTAATTCTGAATCGTCCAACAAATGTTTAATATGAATGACGGGTTTATCACTCTTATTCTCTTCAAGGGGAACGGTCGTTAGGATGAGATCAATCGGCTTGGACAAAATTTCTGTAATTTCATTTTCTGAAGCTGTAATGACAGAGGCATTAGGAAACACAGATTCTAGCTTTAGCCTAATTAAGTGTGCACTACCACCTCCAGTGGAGCAGATGACAGCAATACGCTTGAATTGCTCCAGCTTTTGTTGCTTCATCCGTTCTAAATGGGTGGCAAAATGAAGAGCAACATAACCAGCCTCATCTCTAGACATCTTAAAGCCGTATTCCTCCTCAATAATCTCTGCAAAGCGAAATGAAATGACAAACACATTAGCATATTGACTGTACACATCTTCAACGATTGGATTACTGAGCTGTAAATTATAATAGAGACGATTAAGCAGTGGGAACATATGCAGTAACAATGCTTCTCTCAGGTGTTCATCCTCATTAAAACTAGTTAAAAACTCTTGATCAAGTCGCTGTAAAATCGAAGTGATACCTTCTCTAAGCTGCTTTTTCTTATCATGACTAATATGCTCGGTAATGGTTTTTCCTGAAATATGCAATGCTAAATAATCGATTTCATCACTTGGTAGTGATATTTGGTAAAATTCATGAATCCAGACCGCGATTTTCCCAGCAATATCCCGATATAAAGGATCAGGGGTTTGTGGCATCGCCTGACCAGAAACAATAAAATTGTGCTTCGTTACCCGATAGAGCAAAATAAATAGATGGGTGACAATGTTATTCAGGAATACATCAGAAATCTTCAAATCCTTTTCTTTTAACACCTGTAACAGATAAGCCTGTAATCTCTCCGTATCAAACTCATGCCGGAATTGTTCATATTGCGCAGAGGGCATAATAAATTTATTGTTATTTAGAACAAAGTGCGAAAACGCTTTCCGATAATTTTGTTCATCCCCTTCAATTCGCATACCATAATAGACACGACGAGTTAAGGTGAGTGAAAAATTGGCTAGCCGTTGCTCTACCTCTTTGAGATCGGAAATAATTGTCGACTTACTAATCCCCATTTGCGAAGCTAGTTTACCCATAGAGGTATAACTATTATTTTGAAGCAAATAAAATAGTAGATAACGCTGACGATCCTCCCTATTATCGGGATCAATGAGCTCTGAATTAAATCGTCCTTGTTTGTAATACTGATTGAACTTGTATTCATCTACAATTTCTAGCTGGTAACCTTGGCCGCGGATCACTTTAATGCTAAAGCCATGACGCACACCACTTTTTTCAAGAGAGCGAATCACATCTCGCAAGGTTCTTTCTGATAAACCTAACTGAGTGGTTAACTCTGTCATTTTTACAGGTGAATACTGTGCAGATAGTAAAATACGAATAACTCGATGTTCCCTCATTTCATTCCCTCATTTATTTGATACTAGTATCGTAAACTACAACGTGCTGGCCATATGTATATCATGACATGTAAGCGATTAACTTGAATAGCCTGTATTCTGCATTTTATAACGGCAAAATATAGAATATATCTTACTTGGGAAATACATATATGATTTAACTATAAAGTTTTTGCACCTCGTTTTGTAGTCAACGGAGGATAGGAGCTGATGGGGGGCGTTTAAGATTAAACATAGAAAGGATAGAAAGGAATACGGAGTCCTAAAGGATACTTATTACTGGCTAAGAAAAACTGAGAGGAAGAATACACATGAATAATACTTCAACAAAATTCAGTAAAGTTTTATCTGCGGTTACTGCTTTTAGTAAAAATAAGTATGTGAAGTCTGTTTCAGATTCGATGATGACTCTGATCGGGATTATGGTATTTGGTTCATTTGCTGTTATTTTGAAGGCGTTTCCAATAAAGTCAGTTGCCACTTTTTTTGAAAATATCGGGATTGCACCTTATTTTGGCGCTATTTATAACTTAACCATTGGTGCGATTTCTATTTATCTCGTATTTCTCATTGCTAAAAATCTAGCTTCAAAATTTAATTTTGGCGATGACAGCACGACGGTTGGTTTAATTGCCATTATGAACTTTTTAATATTAACGCCGCTAGGTAACTTTGTTTCTGGGGAATCCAACGTCACTGCGATCCCTTTAAAATGGTTAGGTACAAGTGGGATGTTCTCCGCAATTATCGTTGGTTTACTAGTAGGTAGAGGGTATGTGTTTATTAAAGAGAAAAAATGGACGATTAAAATGCCACCAGGTGTACCCCCGATGGTTTCTCGTTCATTTGAATCATTGATTCCGACGATTTTGTTGGGGACATTATCTGCAATTATTGCTTATTTATTTAGCTTAACTTCCTTTGGTAATATGCATCAGCTTATGTTTACTGTGCTTCAAAATCCGCTTCAAGGCATCGGAAGCTCCATTTGGGCCATTATGTTAATTATCGCCTTCCAGCAATTTTTATGGTTTTTAGGGATTCATGGAACAAATATAATTACCCCTGTTGTAGCACCTATTCTTATGGCATTAAATGTAGAGAACTTATCGGCATATGAAGCAGGGAAGGAAATGCCACATATCGTTACGCATGCCTTTGTAAACATTGTATGTTGGGGCGGTACGGCACTTGGATTAGTCATTTTGATGTTATTTGTCGGAAAAAGCAAAAGATATAAAGAGTTAGGTAAATTGTCGGTCGTGCCTGCGTTATTTGGGATAACTGAACCCGTTATTTTTGGGACACCGTTAGTATTGAACTTTAAAATGGCAATTCCTTTTATTTTTAACAACTCTATTTGTTTAGGTCTCGCTTACTTATTAACGAAAATAGGCCTCGTTGCTCAAACGATTGGGGCCCAAGCCGTGTTTGGCTTACCACTTGGATTCCACGCTAGTGTTGGAGGCAGTGTATCTATTATCATTTTGCAGCTGCTTATTCAGTTAGTGTTGTCGCCAATCCTATGGTATCCATGGTTTAAAATGCTTGATAAAGAGGCGGTAATTGAGGAACAAAAAATATTAGCACAGTAGGTGAAGATGATGTTGTATCCAAAAATGAATGAGACTAGATCGCTAATTGATTTATCAGGAATTTGGAAGGTGCAGATTGAAAAACAGGGGACAAATATTGACCCATGTAAACCACTTCAAGAAACAATATTGATTGCGGTTCCAGCCTCCTTAAATGATCAAGTCATTGATGAAGAGATTCGTAATCATGTGGGGAACTTTTGGTATGAGACAGAGTTAACTTTGCCTTCTAGCATCTTTAATGAAAGAAAAGTAATTCGGTTTGCATCCGTTACTCATAAGGCTATTGTATTTATTAACGGAGAAAAGGTAGCTGAACACATAGGTGGATTTACACCTTTTGAGGTGGAAATAGATTCACATGTAAAACTAGGCATCAACAATTTAAAGGTATGTGTGTCTAATATATTAGATGAAAGTACACTACCGTGTGGATTTTATCAGGAAATTAACGGCAAACCCTATGTGACACCACGATTTGATTTCTTCAATTATTGTGGGATTCATCGTCCTGTTAAGCTGTACACCACGAATCACACTCATATTGATGACATCATTATCCATTACGATTATAAAGATGGAGAGACGAGCGTTACTCCAGAAGTAGCTATTAGTGGTGAATATGACAAGGTGACGATTGAAATTGTAGATGAAAATAATAAAATTGTTGCTAAAGCCAACAGTTTAAATGAGAGCTTACTCATCTTAGGTACTCATTTGTGGCAGCCATTACAAGCTTATTTATATAAACTGAAGGTCTCCTTATATAATGTCAACGGTAATTTACTCGATACCTATGCAGAAGAGTTTGGCGTAAGAACTGTAAAGATCGAAAACAATAAATTTTACATTAATGATAAGGAATTTTACTTCAAAGGTTTTGGTAAACACGAGGATTTCCCAGTGCTAGGCAAAGGCTTTAATAGCGCTGTCACCAATTTAGATAAAAATCTGATGAAGTGGTTAGGGGCTAACTCTTTTAGAACCTCTCATTACCCTTATTCAGAAGAGGAAATGATATTAGCTGACCGTGAGGGGATTGTTGTTATTGATGAAGTGCCTGGCGTTGGTTTATTTACGAATTTCCATGTTGATGTAAACCTAAATATCAATAAGGATTCAAAAAATACGTGGCAAACGTTGCAAACCCATGACAATCACAAAAATGTGATTCAAGAATTGGTAAAGAGAGATAAAAATCATGCGTGTGTCGTGATGTGGGCGATTGCCAATGAACCAGCAAGTCATCAAGAGGGAGCGGGACAATATTTTAGACCGTTAGTGGAATTAACGAAGAGGTTAGATCACCAAAAACGTCCTGTAGTGATCCCAAACATTGTGAATGCAACACCAGAGCTGGATCAAGTCACTGAATTTGTAGATGTCATCTGCTTAAATCGCTATTATGGTTGGTATATTCAACATGGAAACTTAGATTTGGCGATTGAAGGGCTTCGTAATGAGCTGAAAAAGTGGCATGAAAAATATCCGAATAAACCGATTATGTTCTCCGAGTTTGGGGCAGATACGATTTCAGGACTGCATTCACTATATCGAACCCCTTACTCCGAAGAGTTCCAAATTGACTTTTATAGACGGAATTTTGAGGTATTAGATGAATTGGATTATATCGTGGGAGAACACCTTTGGAATTTTGCGGATTTTGAAACGGCTGCGAATATTCGTAGAATCGATGGAAACAAAAAAGGGATTTTTACTCGCGATCGTAGACCTAAGTCTATTGCCTTTGAGCTTAAACGTAGATGGGAAAAGCTGTAGTTAAAGCTATAAAATAATTTTCAGATACGACCTAGTCTTCGTGTCTACTCTTTGTAGTAGATCGGGGACTTTTTTTCATATTTTCATATCTATCTTTCTAATGATACCTTTTCTAAAAATTTGAGCTCGTCATACTTTCGCCATGTTCAGCCTTTACCCCTTCCTCCATAATATGGATTAGGGAAACAATCATTTATACCCTTTACATGTATGATTTATTAATTTTCATGCAGGATAAACTAAAGGAGGAACAATCTGATGACTCAAAAAATAAAGTTAAAACCGTTCGTAGATATTGCTACATATATGGAAGGTTTTGAAATCGTCTCGTTCAGTTTAAGCGAAAATGGATATATTTATATATTGCTGATTGATAAAATTCCTGAAAGGGAAAAAGGCATGTTTGTTCAGACATCATTAAATCAATTTCGCACTTACAAAATGCTTATTATTAACCAATTAAAAATTCAGGATGTAATTCTAATAGGCGAGAAATTCAATTATCACTACCTGCAGCCTTTAGGTGAGGATCGTCTATTGCTTGTTGGCGCAAGAGCTAGAAAATATCAAAACCAAGCTTCTTATCGAGATTGTGACTATAATGCTAAGGTGTGTGATTTTGATGGAAATATAATTACTCAATTTTGCCTCGGAGATGGTATACAAGACGTACAGGTGACAGCAGGAGGAACGATATGGACAAGTTACTTTGACGAGGGGGTATATGGAAATTATGGTTGGGATGAACCGATTGGAGCAAGTGGGCTTATAGCTTGGGATGAACAAGGTAACAAGAAGTTTGAAAATAAAGTAGCCTGTATTGATGACTGCTATGCGCTAAATGTTGTCAGTGAGGATGAGGTTTGGTTTTACTATTACAATGAGTTTAAGCTTGGCTATATTCAAGGAGGAATAGACCAACCGGAAATTACATTTATGGACCCACATATCTCTGGGTCATCTGGATTTTGTACGGATGGTGATCATTTTTTGTTTGATGCAGGGTATAGCAAGCATGGCACTTATATTTTAAAGAAACTAGCCAAGCCAGGAAACCTAGTTGGCAAGCAGAGTATTCAGTTTGTAGATGAATCAGGAGAAAAACTTGTTCGCGCATCACTAAGGAGAAATCAATTACTGTTAAACCAAGGTAGCAGAATGTACTTAGCTAAAATTAATCAGATCATAGAATAATTGCGTTTAATTTAAAATAGTAAAGTGAGGGATGGAGGCAAAATATTATTCTGTAGCTCCAGCCCTCATTTTTCTTGTGATTCTTTTTTTTCTGTTTTTTAAACCTTCTAAAATTTTCTATGCCGTTAAAGCTAGCTTCCTCTACTTCTCTTGCACAGCAAGATTAGCCAATGCAATTGCGCCCAATAGCCCAGCATTATCACCTAATCCAGGTGGCACGATGTAATTATCGATGTTAACGTTTAAGCTAGGATGCTGTATATAATTTTTTAATAGTGCTTTTAGTTGCATGGAAATCATAGGGAATAGATGTGTTTGCTTCATTATGCCGCCACCCATCACAATTTTTTGCGGAGACACAATAAGCACATAGTTCATGAGCGCTTGAGCTAAATAATAAGACTCCATTTCCCAAGCTTCATGATCGTTAGGTAAGTCAGATCCATGCGCGACCTGCCAGCGCTTCACAATGGCGGGGCCTGCGGCTAAGCCTTCTAAGCAATCGTGATGATAAGGACAAGCGCCCTCAAAGGTATCCTTGGGATGTCTACGAACAAGAATATGTCCCATCTCAGGATGAGATAAGCCATGAATAAGCTTACCGCCAACCATAGCCCCTGCGCCAATTCCAGTTCCGACGGTGATGTACAGACAGTTGTCCAAGCCCTGGGCAGCGCCCCACAGCGATTCACCTAAAGCGGCTCCGTTCACATCCGTATCAAAGCCAATTGGAATGTCCCAATGCTCGCGTAAGGCACCAATAAGATTAAAGTTGCTCCAATGTGGTTTAGGTGTTGACGTAATGTATCCATACGTTGGACTACCTACAATCGGATCGATTGGTCCAAAGGAGCCAACGCCCATGGCATCAATTGTTTTATCACTAAAATAATGAAGCACGTGCTTCATCGTTTCTTCTGGTGTAGTTGTGGGAAAGCTAACGCGATCTAATAGTGTCCCATCCTCAGTCCCAAGCCCGCATACAAACTTTGTGCCCCCAGCCTCAATTGCACCTAAGATTGTCACAATAATGAACCTCCTAACATTATAGGTTTAATACTTACTAACTTAGTTTTATAATCATCTATGATTTTAAGTGAACGATTGCAAGTGGCGTGAGCATCGGTGTGTTGTTTTCTATATTAATAGTAATACGCTCAACTTGGTCTTGACCATCTGGGATAATCAGTGGCGTAATGACAGGATAACCCGCCTGTTGAATTTTATCGATATCAAAAGATAATAAGAGCTGTCCTTGTTTTACTTGATCTCCAACCTTTACATGGGGCTGGAAGCCATCGCCTTTTAAACCAACAGTGTTAATTCCAACATGAATCAACACTTGAACTCCTGTGGAGTGCTCCAATAAAATGGCATGCTTACTTTTCTCCATAATATGTGCAACTTTACCAGAGAAGGGGGCTAACACCTTACCTTCACTAGGCTCAATGGCAAACCCTTCTCCCATTGCTTTACTTGCAAATGCCTCATCAGGTACTTGCTCTATTGGTACGATAGTACCAGCTACAGGTGAAATAATTTCGATTTCTGTAATTTGTTCTTTTTTCTTAAACCAGCCTAACATATCATTTCCTCCAATCGTAGTGTGCAAAAGCTTATGTCTAGTGACTTATGTGAATTGCAGAGCCTAACCGTTATTATTACTACTTCTATAATGTATATTTAACCATGTGGTAACGTTACCACATTGAATAATTGAAATAAAAGCAGTTTTTATTAAATAATGTTCATATTTTAGCACACCCATTTTTGTTGTCAACGCTTTCCGCGCTCAACAATTCATAGCTCATGGTGTGGGTTTGCGGTGTTGAGACCCGTTTTTCAATCCATTCTACTAAATTCGTAGCGGCTTGAATGCCAGTGGCTTCATAATCGAATTTAATGGTTGTTAAATGAGGCTGCACAATTTGAGACACGTCATATCCACCAAAACCTGTAATCGATAGCTGCTTTGGAATGGAGAGACTTAACCTTCCTGCGGCCTTCATCACACCTAAAGCAATATTATCGGTAGCACAGGCTATAATCGAAGGGGTGTTATGCTTGTTATTTGTTAAGAAATCTAGAGCTTTTTGCTCTGCATCATCGATTGAAAAGCCTGTTTCTACAAATGAAATTGAATTCAAGCCATGCTCCTGCATCGCCGTCATGAAACCTTTCTTACGTTGAACACCTACCGCTTCGTCCATCTCAGATACGCCAAAGTAAGCAATTTGAGTATGACCTTGTGCAACGATATGTTGTCCCATTGTGTAGGCTGCATGGTAGTCGTCTTGGATAACATAAGGGAAATCGGGATGCTGTTGTCCAATCAACATGCAAGGGATCTGAACTTTATGGAGCGTCTCTAGGTGCTTTTCCGTTATTTCGGTCGCTAGCAAAACGATCCCCGCCACCTTTTGGGTGGCAAGACTATATAAGCTTTCAATTTCTCTATCTAAAGCCTGCTGTGATGTATGAATAAGCATCTGCATGTCATGCTTTTTCAGGGTTGCGTCGATGCCATTTAACATTTTTGACACCGCAAAAGAATCTAATCTCGGCACAATGATCCCGATTAGATTGGAACGCTTTCCTTTCAAATGTTGTGCAAAATTATTTGGCTTATAGTTTGTTTCCTTGATTGCTTTTTGAATTTTTTCTCTAGCTACGTCACTGACGTAACCCCCATTAAGAAAACGGGAAACGGTGCTTGTTCCTACGCCAGCTAGTCTAGCAATATCTATAATTGTAACGTTCATCCTTGAAATCCTTTCTTCCTGTTAGCGTCAAAGCTTATTTCATATTCAGTTGAGCAGTTGATGTTTTGCTGAATACAGTTACTGATCTAAAAAGCGGGTTGCCTCTTGATGAATCATCTTTAAGTCTATTCCTTGCTGAGTAGCAGCAAAAACACAACCACAATAACATTGTCTAAAAATATCGTATTCCTTGCACATTTCAATCGACCGTTTATAGCCATTGTTTTTCTTAAAATCACTAGGTAAATATTTGACATCATATATTTTTTGAACATCTAAGCCGATTTCGTTCACATGTTGACTGTTCTTTTTCGGAGATAATGTAATGGCACTGCCAAAGTAATCAAAATTAAGCTCTAGCGCCTTGAGTGCAGAGGATTCCAGTCGCATCTCGAAGCAGGCGGTGCATCGTTTGCCACCTTCAGGCTCATCTTGTAGCTGTCCCTCTTTGACCCGTTTCAAAAAGACATGTGGCTCATAATCTGCGGCAATAAAACCAACTTCACTACCTGTACGAGTATTAAAGTTTTCAACAAATTCCTTTTGCACAATTTTACGACGTTCGTATTCACTTTGTGGGTGTATATTAGAATTGGCAAAATAAATGGTGATATCCGCATATTGCACCAAATATTCTAACGTATATGTACTACATGGGGCACAACAGCTATGAATAAGTATTTTTGGGCGTTGCTCCGATTCTTTCCAATTGCGAATCATTTTTTGCAATACAGTATCGTAATTAATTTTTTGATCCCTATTCATTCGATTTAAGATTTGTTCTGGATTAATCATAATTACTCCTTAGCCATATTAAAATCACATGCAAGACGTTATATTCGTTGATTTGTCGTTTTATTATGACAATAACGCTTTGGATTATGGAAGTCAAAGAAAATGGTTATACCCATCAATCTAGACTAAGGTCCAGCATTTTTTCAGTCTATAGAGGGGGGCTGGTTCTTGGCATCATCTTTTATACTGTTTATAGGATTAGGAAAGAGGGGCTTACCATGAAAAAACAAAGTGCATTGCAGGCATGGATCATTATGCTGTTATCCTTACCGAGAGGGATTATAGCATTTGTCGTTGCCATTGCGGGGATATGTATCAGCCTACCGTTAATGATTGTATGGATTGGATTTCCATTGCTAGATATGACGTTACGCATTTGTCAGTGGCTGTTAGGAGAAGAAGAGAGACAAGTAAATCAATGGCTACACAATGAATCTAATGCACATCACCCACACAATCAAAAAAATCAACAGGCTCAACATAAACAACAAAATCAACTGAACCCATATTCATATGAACTTGCAGATCAAGTACATAGTGAACAATCTAATCAACAATACAGTGAATCATATAATGAACAATATACTGGAGCATATAATGAACAAGATCATCAAGCTACAAGCTACAAATGGCAGGGTTTTAGCAGATTGTGGTCCATGCTACAGGATCGTAGAAGCTATCAAGGGCTGTTTTATTGCATACTACAGCTCCCAGTAGGTATCATTAACTTCACTTTTGCACTCGTGTTTCCTTTGACCTTTATCGCAGTGATGTTAGCACCAATTGCAAATTACTTTAGCCTGCAATATTTTTCATTTGACTTATTTGAAGGGAATACCTCACTCCTTACGTACTTATTACCTGCCATGACTTCATTTGAGCATTCCTTAATCGTGGGTGGAGTGGGCATTGTGCTAGTATTGTTAATACCTAAAATGATTAGAGCCTTTGGACGTGTCTATGCAACCTGGATTAGTATGATTGCGAATTGAAAATTATAGAAAATTTTAATAGTCCTCAAGTGCTTCGATTAGAGCTGCTTGTAGGGCTTTTTATTGTAAAAAAATAGGCTAACACATAGCATGAATAAGTTGCATAGGATGTAAGGTGTAGGAATTAAGTTGATTTTTGAAGGGAGCTTGCATCAAATGAACACAGCACATAAGCATTATTTTGTTCGAGGGAATACAGCACTAGGTCTTTATAGTTTAGTGGACTCAGCATATCGTGGGCTACGTACAGTTTATGTATTACAAGGTTATACAGGGGGAACAGCATTAATATTAAAAAAACTAGCGCAGCACCTTGAACACCAAGGACATAGCTTGCACCTCATTCATGATCCTTTAAATAGTGAATTACTAGAGGGGATTATCGTTCCAAACCTGAAAATTGGCTTCATTGATGAGGAAGCTTTTCCACAAGAGCCTAATGCGATAGGTGGAGCCGACATACAGGTTATTCCGGTTAAGGATTGTTATGATGTAGGCAAAATTACTCAGGCTTCACAAGCATTAACACGCTTACAGCAGCAACTCAACGAAGCTTATGACACCGCTTATGCCTCTTTCCTGAAGACACTAAGAATTCATGACGAGTGGGAAAAGTATTATATTGAGCACCTTGATCGAGAGGTGATGAATGAGCTTGCTACCGTGTGGGGAGATAAATATTTAATTCAGAATGAAGCATTCACGACAACGTCAACAAATCCCGAAAATTGTTCTATTATAAATTCTCCTACTACAGTGCATCGTTTTCTTGGCGCGGCGACGTATACTGGAGCTGTAGATTACGTGATGAATTTGACGGATGATCTTGATAAAAGATTCTACGTAAAGGGGCGTCCTGGCTCAGGCAAGTCTACTTTATTTAAAAAACTAGCCTCCATTGCACAGGAGCGTGGCATCAGTACTGAGGTTTATCATTGTGGTTTTGACCCGAATAGCTTAGATATGTTAATTTTCCCTGAATTAAGTTTAGCTATTTTTGATAGTACTGCCCCACATGAGCATTTTCCTGCAAGAGATAAGGATGAAATTATTGATGTGTATCCTCTGGCGATTACACCGGGAACAGATGAAAGGTTTGCAGAGGAGTTAGCACCGATTAAACAACGTTATGCAACCTCTATGAAGCAATCCATTGCTTATTTAGGTGAGGCGAAGGAAATAAAGGATCGGATGGCAGACGTGTATTTATCTGCTCTTGATCTAGATTCATTAACTCAGTTACAGAAAAAGTTGAATCAGCAATTTGAGTTGAAAAAACAAGACTAAAATACAGTTAGAACAACTAGAAATAATATTGATCTAAAGGAGCATTTTTACAAAAAAGATGCTCCTTTATTGTGATCAAAATGAGTGAATGAAGAAAATTCACTGAAAATTCTTACTTTTTTTTGTAATGAAAATAATTACTTGAAATATGATGAAAATTACAAATGATTTTAAGGAATGTTCTTTTGTTTTTATAAAAACTTACTTGTCATGTAAGGGTTCGAAGAACCTTCTTAGAAAATGATATGGTAAAAAAGATATGTATATTAGTCAGGTCCTAAGAAGTGAAAATGGCAAAAAAGACCTATTCATCAATTACAATTTATTGGAATTCACCCTTAAAATAACTGTAATATATAAGAATATATTTTATAATCTAGGAGGATATATCTACTATTTTGTAACTAGATACAGCATTTAGGAGAGGGTATATCTATCCAAGACATCTATGAATCCAATCTAAAATAAGGAGTTTTTAAACATGCAAACATCAAATAAGCCCGATGTAAGAGACTGGTTTCCAAGTGAAGATGGTAACAATCAAAAACGGGAAGAAATGATGAAACTAATAGAACAGCTTATTACAGGTGTAGACGAATTAAAAAATCCTGATGGAGTTAATTTAAAGGGGGATAAGAAGCGAGACGGCAATTTTTATGGAGAGCTAACCAAAGAAAGCTACATACCCCAAGTAGGAGCAGCAATGGAGGAGGTGAACACAGAACTATTAAAGCTATTGCATGGTCATCCATATCATACTAAATATTTCTTTTCGAACATTTTACCGATGGCTTCGATGCCAGGCATGATGGGAATGCTGACTGCGATGTTAGTAAACGGGAACAATTTGTGGGATGTGTATGGACCTGCTGGTGCTGAAGCAGAGGTTAGGGTGACAGCAATGATGTCAAAGCTGGTCGGCTATGATGCTGAACAAAGTGGTGGTTATACGACGTGGGGAGGACAAGGTGCTGTATTTTCTGGATTAAGAATCGCGATTGCTAAACATGATCCACAAGCACCACAGCATGGTGTTCCAGGAAATTTATATGTCTTTTGCTCGGAGGCAGCACACTATAGCTTGTTCAAATCAGTAGAAGCAACAGGAATTGGTAGCAATCATCTTGTTAAAGTTAAGACGTTATCAGACAGCTCGATGGACACAGAAGATCTAGAACGTAAAATGAATCAGGTTATAGCTAGTGGTGGAATTCCAGTATACATAGTAGCCACTACAGGAACGACAGATGCAATTGGAATTGATGATGTTTCTCTTATTCGTCAAGTTGCTCAGAAGGTGACTGAGCAAGCTGGTTTAGCTTGTCCGCATATTCATGCAGATTCCGCATTAGGTGGCTTTTTCGCCGTATTTAATGACTATAATTTGAGTAAAAACGAGCTTGGATTTAGTGCGGGTGTGCTTGACATGGTCGCTAAGCTACAAGTAAAAATGAGACATTTACATCTAGCAGATTCCATGTGCTTTGATTTCCAAAAGCTAGGACAAACACCGTATGTGTCTAGTTTATTCCTAGTGAAAAATGCAAACGATTTTGGACTGCTAGAGCTTGGTGAGGACGAGACACCTTATGTGGGACATCGTGGTTATGGAGATTATCATACCGGCTATACATTAGAATGCACACGTATGGCTAGTTCGATTAGCATGTATAGCGCATTACTAGCCTTTGGAATTGAAGGTTATCAGCGATTATTTGCTCAATTTTTAGAGGTAAGCTATGAATTCCGTAAGCAATTGGTAGCTAAAATTCCAGAAGTAGATATTGTAAATCCAGATAATTATGCTATTTCCACTGTCTTTCGGATTTATCCGCCACAGGCACCAAGATTCCAAGATGAAGTTAAAGGCACTTGTTCTATTCGTGATATTGAACAAACAAACCTGTTAAATGAGCGTCTTTTTGAAAAGCTAGGCGAGCAAAGAGACCAAATGTTTTTTGGGGATACAAAAAAGCATTTAATCGTAAACACCTTAGAGGATCAAAGTATCCCATTGTATGTTAGTAAGTTTTTTGTCATTTCACCACATACCAAGCCAGAGCTTGTTACTGAGGTTGTAGACTATTTAAAGGCATGTATTACAGAAGTATATGAGCAATTTGTTAGTACTGTGAAATAAGCCTATCTAGTTATGTAGCTATGATCAACCTAGGAGATGAAAACAACATGATGGAAAAAATAAAAAAACATTTATTTGGTAGTGTATCCTCTAAAATTATGATGGGAAGCGCATTAACGATTGTCATCACTGTTGCATGTTTTATCGGTTTATTGATTTTTACTACATCTACATTAAGTGGAAAACTAAGTGATGAATTAGAAACGCGCTTAAAAGGTAATATCCATACCGTATCCACACAATTAGAGGGGGTAAAGGGTAACTTACTTGAAATCCCTAACGCTGATAGTCCAACCTATAAAGAAGCAAGAGCTTTAATGGATAAACTAAAGCAAGAATATGATTTGCAAAATGTGTTTATTTTGTCTAATCAGGGTGGAAAAGAGCGGATTATCGCATTGTCAGATACACCAGATGACTTTAATATGGATTACACCTTCTCAGACGATATGAAAAGAATGCTTGAAACCAAGCAACAAACCTTGAGCAAAATTTATGAAGACGAATATGGGATTCATCAATCCATTTTTGTACCGTTAAAAAATAGTAAAGGTGATGTTGAAGGTCTGTTAGGTATTGACCTTGATGCAGCGGTAATCCCTAATACGATTTCCAGTGTAACTTGGTATACTGTAGTGATCTCAGTAATATTGTTTGGAATTGGTTTATTGCTAGCTTTCTTACTTGGACGGTTAATTGCGAAGCCAATTAAAAACTTAATGCACGTTACACAGCAATTTGCGGATGGAGATATGTCTCAGTCTATTGAGGTCACAGGTAATGATGAGATTGCAAAATTATCTCAATCGTTCAAAGTGATGAGTACAAATATGAAACAGCTTATTGGACACATATCAACCTCTTCGAATGAAGTGGCAGGTACAAGCCAACAGCTACAACAAGTAATTGAAGAGTCAAGTGCAAGTGCTCAGCAGGTTGCTGAATCAATGAACAATATGACGGAGGGAATTAATGAAGTAGTAGAATCAATTGGTAATAGTACAACATCTGTGGTTGAAATTGAAAAGCAGTTATCAGGTGTAGCTACTGAGGTTAACGACATGCAGCTCATTGCTAGAAGAGTGAGCAAGAGATCCTCAGAAGGACAAGATATCGTTGAGCAAACCTTAGAGCAAATAAATAAAGTTGAAGAGGTTATGCAAAACTCAGAACAGATTGCAGGACAATTGCAACAAAACTCCATCAAAATTGGAGAAGTAATTGGAATCATTACAGGAATTGCAGAGCAGACGAATTTGCTTGCTTTAAATGCTTCGATTGAAGCTGCAAGAGTTGGCGAGCAAGGGAAAGGGTTTGCAGTTGTGGCGGGAGAGGTGCGTAAGCTTGCAGAGCAATCTGCTTCCGCAGCTGCATCAATTACGGGCTTAGTTGCTGGCACACAACATAATAGCAACCTTGTTATTGAAAGTATTAATGAAGGTAGTCGTGCGATTGTTGAAGGTCAACTTCTAATGAATACTACTTATGAAAACTTCCAAGGGATTTTCAAAGGGATTGAAGAGTTTACCAATCGTACAGAGCAGCTCTTACATTCTTTAGTATTAGTAGAGGGATCTTATCAAAGTATATCCACATCTGTGCAGCAGATTTCTGGTATTACGCAGGAGCAGGCAGCTGCATCAGAGGAGGTTGCAGCCTCTTCTGAAGAGCAAAGTGCAGCGATGGAGGAAATCTCAGCAGCAATTGATCAGCTCTCCTCATTAGCACAGGAATTACAAAAGGCGGTTAACGTGTTTAAGTTATAAACCTGTAATTAGGTATGGAATATGGGTTAACTGTAACACCGTTTTAATTTATGGATGGCTAGCTACTTATGTCTGATGGATGAAATTATTGATTCTGTCAGATATAAAGCCATACATAAAACGGTGAAATCATTAATAATCCATATCCGTATGATATAAAACGAAAAATGTTCAGCCTTAATACTAGCTTTTAATTAGGGTTTTTTTGTGTACTATAAATTTGGTTTATATTTTATTAAAGTGAGGAGCTAGACAATATGGAAATTAAAAATTTAAATATAAAAAATTTATTCATAGGTAAAATAGCCTCAAAAATTATGTGGGGAAGTATACTTACAATTTTTATGACTGCAATCTGTTTTTCAGGTTTATTGTATTATACCTACACTACGTTAAGTGAAAAATTGAGTAGTGAATTAACTACTCGTCTATCTGTTAATATGCAATCCTTAAACGATAAGATGGAAGTTATGGGAGTCAAAATATTAAACATACAAAGCGCAGACAGTCAAACTTACAAGCAGACGAGGGCGTTATTTGATCAATTCAAAAAGGAATATGAAGTGAAAAACGTATTTATTTTAACAAATGAGGGAGGAAAGGAACGATTTTTAGTATATTCTGACACTCCCGATGATTTTAATAAAGAATATGAACTAACTGCAGAGATGAAAGAGGCTATTACTAGTAATAAAACCATCTTAAGTGACATTTATAGTGATGATGATGGGTATTATCAGTCCATTTTTGTCCCGATGAAGAATCAACAAGGTCAAGTTGCAGGGATTGTAGGAATCGACTTAGATGCAGGGGTTATACCTAATACACTAAAAAGTGTAACCTTCTATAGTATAATTGTCATAATCTCTGTTATTATTGTGGGCTTGATAATGGCGTTTTTGCAAGGCAGACTTATTTCCAGACCAATAAAAGATTTGATGAAGGTAACACAAGCATTTGCAGAAGGTGATCTGACTCAGGAAATTCATGTGAAGGGAAGCGATGAAGTGTCCAAATTATCGCAGGCCTTCCAAGTGATGAGTACAAATATGAAACAGCTTATTGGTCATATCTCAAAGTCTTCTAATGAGGTTGCAGGTACAAGTGAGCAACTTCTTCAGGTGGTTGAAGAATCTAGTGCAAGTGCTGAGCAGGTTGCTGTGTCTATGAACAGTATGGCAGAAGGAATAAATGAGGTAGTGCAATCTATTGGAGCAAGCTCCATCTCTGTGCTAGAGATTGAAAAACAATTGTCAGGTGTAGGTGTAGAGGTTAACGATATGCAAATTATTGCGAAGCAAGTAAGTCATAAGGCATCTGAAGGACAAAATATTGTTGAGCAAACCTTGGAGCAGATTAATAAGGTCGAGCAGGTTATGCAAAGCTCAGAGGGAATTGCAGCTGAATTACAGCAACGCTCCGTTGAAATTGGTGAGGTTATTAGTATAATTACAGGAATTGCTGAACAAACCAATTTACTTGCTTTAAATGCATCCATTGAAGCAGCAAGAGTTGGAGAGCAAGGCAAAGGGTTCGCAGTTGTTGCTGGTGAAGTTCGTAAGTTAGCAGAGCAGTCTGCTTCTGCCGCAGCATCAATAACAGGATTAGTTGCGGGTACACAGCAAAATAGCTTATCCGTAATTGAAAGCATAAATGAAGGAAGTCGTGCGATTGAAGAAGGGCAGAAATTAATGAGTATTACTTACGATAATTTTCAGGATATTTTTAGGGGGATTGAGCAGTTTACTAGCCAAACGGAGCAACTGTTACATTCCTTGGTCGTTGTCGAGGGATCCTATCAGAGTATATCCACCTCAGTTCAGCAAATTTCTGGAGTGACACAGGAGCAAGCGGCAGCATCCGAGGAAGTAGCGGCATCAGCTGAACAGCAAAGTGCTGCGATGGAGCAAATTTCCGTATCCATTGGTCAGCTATCTTCCTTGGCACAGGAGCTACAGAAGGCAGTTAATTTATTTAAAATATAGCTTCATGAAAAGGGCACTCCAAGGTCAGTTATTACTGACTAATTGGAATGCCCTTTCTGTGGTAATTATTATTCAGCTTCAACCGCTTCTGCTGTAGCTTCTTGTTTTACAATTTCTAACCGTCTAAAGCGATGTGGCTCCTTATCAAGTAAAGTAAATATTACACCATCATGCTCTAGCGTTTCCCCTTCTTCCATCTCAGGATGCATCCCATATAACCATCCGCCAATCGTGTCTACCTCAGCGGAGTCTAGGTTCGTTAACAACGTATCATTAATTTGATTAATGGCAACTTTTCCATCTACGATTAAGTGGTGATCACTTAGCTGCTGAATCGGTTGCTCCTCTTCCGTGTCGAATTCATCACGAATTTCGCCAACGATCTCTTCAAGGATATCTTCAATTGTAACAAGACCAGATGTGCCACCATATTCATCAATCAGAATCGCCATGTGGCTACCTTCCAATTGCATCTTTTTCAGAAGCTCATTGACAGGCATCACCTCTGAAACCGCCATGACTGGGCGAAGGATCGAGGAGATTTCTAAATTAGGATTACCCTCATAGGCTAAGAAAAATTGCTTTGTATTAATAACACCGATGATATTATCCTTGTTACCTGAAACAACAGGGAAACGAGTATACTGCTGTTCAGTAATGATAGATAAGTTTTCCTCGCGTGTTTTATCTGTATATAAGCAGATCATATCGGTACGTGGCACCATAATTTCCTTAGCAAGCATGTTGTCAAAGGCAAAAATACGGTTTACATAGCCGAATTCACTTTGATTAATTTTTCCACTTTCAAAGCTTTCGTTAATAATAATTTGAAGCTCTTCTTCGGAATGGGCTTCCTCATGCTCGGAAGCAGGTTTAATCCCTACCAATTTAACAAGCTGATTCGCAGAACCGTTAAGTGTCCAAATAAATGGCTTCATTACTTTAGTAAATAAAATAAGTGGTTTTGCAGTTAACATCGCGACTTCTTCTGCTTTACGGATTGCAATAGTCTTTGGTGCTAACTCACCAACAACAACGTGAAGATACGTAATAATAACGAACGCAATAATAAAGGATAAAACCCCAGTAATCGCTGTAGGTACCTGTAATTGGTGGAAGATAGGTCCTAATAAAGCTTCTATGGTTGGTTCACCTAACCATCCTAGTCCTAAAGCTGTTATTGTAATACCCAACTGGCAGGCTGATAAATAGCCATCTAAATTTGATGTTACTTGCTTTACTGCTAATGCATTTTTGCGTCCTTCCGCAATTAACTGATCAACTCTACTACTCCGTACGCGGACAATCGCAAACTCTACGGCCACAAAAAATGCTGTTGCAGCAATAAGCAATACAACTAAACCCAAATTTAATGTCAAAAACCTGTCACCTTGCATTATAAACATCTACTCCTCTATTATGAATAATTTGATAAAAACTTATAATCATTATAGCGGATACCGCTAATGAATGCGAATGCCATAAAAGGGGGATATCGTTCATAAATGATTTGTTTTGCACGTCTAACATTATAAAAATTTATACTATATCAACTTTACGTGTTTAATCTAATAATTATGAATATTTTTGCTACAGTTTTGTTATGTAAGATGCTGTGTGACCAAGTAACGGAAAAAATTGTAGCAATAGCTTAATACCTTTATATTTTGAGTTGGTTGATGATTCATGTTAATTACGTAATAAATGATTAGAAAGAGGATTAGAATTAGCGGTAACATCGATATGGCAATTGGGAAATATAAGTTCGTTCGACCTGCCAGCATAATTCGTATATTACGTGATTGAACATCATCGGGGTATTTTTGATGTAGCCTTTGGATTTTGCGTGTAGCAAAGCATAAATAAATATGATTGGCCAAACAGGCAAACATCGCTCTTAATAGTAAAAAGACAACTGTTAGTTGTGAAATGACAAAAAAAGGATCAATACTATGCCAAATGTAAAGGGTAGCAGAACATAAATAGGCTAGAAGTAAGGACAAATAAACAATTAAATACGCGTACATCCCTCGATAGATTAACCAATAGCCACCAAATAAAAACGCAGACCAATTCCAATAACGAGATTTTGTACAATTTTTCATATAAAAATTTGTATTTGTACCTACAAATAACCCAAGCTCATGGTTCAAGAATAAATTCAAGTTAGCGCTTTCATTTTTTGAAATGTCCCTTTCTTTTCCACACATTGGACATGCTGGAGCATTTGCTTCATAAAATTCAGAACAATGATAACAGTGCATGGGAGACCTCCGTTTAACTTTAGCACAATATGATTTCATTATACCTAATTTAATGACATTTGAGAAACAAAATTTGACAATTTTCTCGCTATATTGCTAAGTTTTTTTAGCCATAATGCCGTAACGCCAGTAGGGTAAGATTTCATATTATGAATTAGAACTAGCCTTTATGTTTTTGGAGCAAGCTATAGGGAAGATGAATCTCATTAGGATTGGGGTGAGCCAATTGTCACTACAAAGGGGAACCGATGTTAGTATACATGATGGTAATCTTGCCGAGCAGTTTGTTTATGATGTTTATGATGGAGATGACTTAGGAGTAACCTATCATCCAGAAGGATCATTTTTTAGGGTGTGGGCACCCACCGCTTCGAAAGCAGAGGTTGTCTTGTACTTGGATTGGTCTTCAGTTTCAGGTGAAAGCTATATGATGCACAGAGATCAGGCAGGTACATTTGTCTGTTACATTAATCAAAACCTCCGTAATTACTTTTACACTTACAAGGTTTGGATAGGTGAGCAATGTCATGAAGCTGTTGATCCGTATGCGGTAGCCGTAGGGGTGAATGGGGATCGAGGAGCGATTGTTGAGTTAGAGGACACAAATCCAATGGGCTGGAAAAGATTAAAACGGGATTCATCATTTAAGCCTGTAGATGCTGTTATTTATGAGCTGCACATTAGGGATGCTTCTTATAATCCCCATTCTGGTATGTCTCCGAGAGGAAAGTATACTGCATTAGCACAACCAGGTACAAAGGGACCTTATGGTATAAAGACAGGACTTGATTATATTAAGGCATTAGGAGTTACGCATGTGCAGCTATTGCCTATTTTTGATTATGCTACAGAAAGTGTTGACGAAACGAAGCTGGAGCAGCCTCACTACAACTGGGGATATGACCCTAAGAACTATAATGCGCCTGAAGGATCTTATTCAACAAATCCTTATGGTCCAGATGCTCGGATTCGCGAGCTGAAGCTTATGATTCATAAGCTTCATAGTAAGGGGATTTCTGTCATTATGGATGTGGTTTACAATCATATATTTGATGTCGCTAAAAGCAGCTTCAACAAGCTAGCTCCAGATTATTATTTTAGACATTTGCCAGATGGTAGCTTATCTAATGGTTCATTTTGTGGAAATGAATGCGCTTCCGAAATGCCTATGATGTCTAAATTTATCGTGGACTCTGTCCTGTATTGGGCTAAGGAATACCATATGGATGGTTTCCGTTTTGACCTGATGGGCTTATTGGATATCGCAACGATGAATGAAATCCGTAGAAGGTTAGATGAAATAGACCCATCGATTATAATGCTTGGTGAAGGCTGGAATTTGCCCACGGTGTTACCTGAAAATAAGCGTGCTGCACAGCGTAATAGCAGCTTATTGCCACGGATTGGGCAGTTTAGTGATTTATTTAGAGATGCGATCAAGGGCAGTAATTTTGATGTATCAAGCAAAGGGTTTATTCATGGTGAGGAAGGACTTGAAGCTTCGATTAAAAGTGGTATTGTTGGCGGTATAAAGTATAACAAGCAACTGTCTGGTTTTGCATCCGAGCCTGATCAAACCGTCAATTATGTAGAATGCCATGACAATTTAACGTTATGGGATAAACTAGTCGTGAGTTGTCCGAATGCAAGTGAAGCAGATTATCGCAAGCTACATCGCTTAGCTTCGGCTATCCTTTTAACAAGCCAAGGCATTCCTTTCCTTCATGCAGGTCAGGAGTTTATGAGAACAAAGCAAGGTGTGGACAACAGCTATAATAGCCCTGCTGAGTTAAATGCACTTGATTGGCAACGTTGTGCTCAGTTTGGTGATGATGTGGCTTACATGCAAAGTCTAATTTCTCTACGTAAATCTCATCCAGCCTTTCGTTTGCGTACGTCTGAGGAAATACGAAACCATTTATTTTTTGAAATGGCGCCATCTCGGAGTGTCGCTTATACACTCCGCAATCATGCTGGCGGAGATTGGGATCTTCATCTTTATGTGATCTACAATGCCAATAGGACGCCGATAACTGTAGAGTTGCCTCATTTAGGGTATGGAGCATGGAAAATCCGTTATGGGAGCGAGCATGTAGTGGAGTTGAGAAATAATAAGCTTCACCTTGATGGGATTGGCATGGTTGTGCTTGCTTTTGGGTAAAAGCTAAATCCGAACTAGTTTAAGGAATTGTAATTGAAACTCCGTAATAGTTCGGATTTTTCTTTAATTAAAATACTTTTGAACTAAAATACTTTTGGTTTTTCTATTACTTGTTGAGGAGCAAGCGTGTGCACCTCTTCGTAGAGTCGTATTGTAATCTCTGGTCCAGCCTCATGAGTGATGGTGACCTTTTCTTGGGACACATGAACCTGCAATCTAGCATGACGAAACATGATTTTAAAGGAAAATGCAGTCCATGAATGTGGAATAATCGGAGCAAGACACAGCATATCCTGTCGTACCTTCATTCCACCAAACCCTTGTGTAATTGACATCCAAGTGCCTGCCATACTCGTAATGTGACAACCATCCTCTGTATCGTTATTATAGTTGTCTAAATCCAACCTCGAGGTACGTAAATACATTTCATAGGCTTTGTCGATATATCCTAATTCACAAGCTAAAATGTTGTGAACACAAGGGGATAAGGACGATTCGTGAACTGTAATTGGTTCATAGAAATCAAAATTTCGTTTTTTTGTTTCAATATCATATAAATGACCTAAAAAATATAACCCTTGCAAGACATCCGCTTGCTTAATATAACAAGAGCGAAGAATACGATCCCATGACCAATGCTGATTGATAGGCAGATGGGCAGGAGATAGCGCCTTCACAGGGACGATTTCTTTATCTAGAAATCCATCCTGCTGCAAAAATATACCTTGCTCCTCATCCACTGGGAAATACATGTGATCAATAATATGCTGCCATTGTGTAAGCTCTTCTTGTTGTAAGGCCAGTTTGTTTACAAGTAGGTTATAGTTGGCTGTATGGGATAGACGTAACGCTTCTAATGACCGTAATGTATATTCCAATGTCCATGTTGCTATACGATTGGTGTACCAGTTATTATTTACGTTATTTTCGTATTCATTTGGCCCTGTAACCCCTAACATGACATATTGCTGTTTCACCTTAGAAAATTGAACACGCTCTTCCCAGAAACGCGAAATTTCAATCAGTACGTCTAATCCATATTCAAATAAATAGGCCTCATCCCCTGTATAATTCACATAATTATAAATGGCGTAAGCAATTGCGCCGTTACGATGTATTTCTTCAAATGTAATTTCCCATTCATTATGGCATTCCTCACCATTCATTGTCACCATCGGATAAAGTGCACCCTTACTGAATCCAAGCTTGCGTGCATTTTCTTTTGCTTTTTCCAAGTGATGATGACGATAAATAAGTAAGTTCCGAGCAATAGGCTCATCTGCTGTGCTTAAATAGAAGGGAAGACAATAAGCTTCAGTATCCCAATAGGTGCTTCCGCCGTATTTCTCCCCTGTAAAGCCTTTAGGGCCAATATTAAGGCGGTTATCCTCGCCAGTATAAGTCTGATACAATTGGAAAATATTAAAGCGAATAGCTTGCTGAGCAGCTAAATCCCCTGCAATAACGATATCACATTCCTTCCAGTGCGCACCCCATGCTTGCTGTTGCTCCTCAAGTAATGCTTCGAAGCCAATATGGCTAGCTTCATCCAGGAAATGCATCGCTTGATTAATGAGCTGTGACGGATCATAATCTCTTGAGGTCACGTTAGCTACGTATTTATACAGTGTGACCGTTTCCCTTTGTTGCGTAATAAATTCAGAGCTCACACCTACATATTTATCCCTTTCAATCAGCCCTGTAAGTAAAGGTAATTCAAGCTGAGCATCATTATGAAATAACTTTGTATGCATCGCTGATGTAAGATGGAAATCAAGTTTTTTAGTTTTAACGGTTAAATAGCTACAGTCAGCAGTAGCCTGTTTATTTACCTCTACCCAAAATTTTTCATCGTAGTTGGCATCCTTATTGGAGACATCACCATCTAGATAAGAGGTTAAAGCTAGCTTTCCAGAGAAGTTCAAAGGTGTGATTTGGTACTTAATCGCCCCAATTTGGCGTCTCTTTAAGCTAACAAAACGTGTGGATACAACTTTAACCTGTTTAAAATTAGGCAACTCAACAATGCATTCCCTTAAAAGATAACCCGCCTTCATATTTAACTCTCGCCTAAAGGAAAGAATTTTGCAGGTAGCTAAGTCAAGCGGGTGATCGTCAATGTTGACATCAATCCCAATCCAATTGGTGCTATTAAGTACCTTTGCGAAATATTCAGGATAGCCGTTTTTCCACCAGCCCACTCTCGTTTTATCAGGATAATAGACACCTGCCATATAGCTTCCTTGTAAGGAGCAGCCACTGTACCTTTCTTCAAAATTAGCACGTTGCCCCATGTATCCGTTTCCAATGCTGAAAATACTTTCAGATAACTCATGGTGATTAGGATGAAAGCCTTCTTCGATAATGGACCATTCATCTAATTGTAAATACTGCTCCATGCATGTTCTCTCCATTCCTTAGGTAATAGTAGGTAATAGTTAGGTAATTGTTAACTAAATAGTCAAGCTGTCTAATAACGTAAGTGACATTGCATTTAGAGAAGGAACTACAAGATCGGCGTCCTGTAGTATCTCTGAATTTCCTACGCCAACACAATACATACCGGCTCGTTTGGCTGCCTCAACACCAGCTGCTGCATCCTCAAATACAACACATTGTTGTGGCTCTACACCAAGCTGCTTGGCCGCTAGCAGGAAAACTTCAGGATCTGGTTTTGCAGATGCTACACACGTCCCATCCACAATTACATCTAGCTTATCGACTAGTTGAGTGAGGGTAAGGATCGTTTTAGCATTTTTACTGGCAGAGCCAAGTCCTAACTTGAATCCCCGTTCTCGGCAGGCATTTAGAAACTGTTCGACTCCAGGTAAAAGATCATTTTCATTCATACGTTTTATATATTCCACATACCAACGATTTTTGCGCTCAGCGAATTTAATTTTTGTATCCTCGTCTACAATCATGTTGCCCTTATCCAGCAAAATATCGAGGGAGGCCATCCGACTCACCCCTTTGAGTGCTTCATTATCATGCGTTGTAAATTCAATGCCAAGCTCTGCTGCAAGTCGCGCCCATGCGAGGAAATGATAATGTGCTGTATCTACTAAAACGCCATCCAAATCAAAAATACATGCTTTTATAAAATTCAAATTCATCTTATCACTCCTTAGTGCAAACGTTTGAACTGTGAAAGAAAATAGAGAAACCAAAAATTTCTCTATTGTTGAGGTAAGCTATATATAGATGAGTCTCGAATCATGAGACGATGGGGAATGATGTGCCTTTTTTGCGTAATCCCCTTTCCGTCCTGCTGAATACTTTGAATTAATAAACGTGAAGCAGTGTAACCTAAGTTATAAGTTCCAATATCCATACTACTTAATGGGGGTGTTGCCAGTTCAGCTAATGGAATATTGTTAAAGCTTACAAGGCAAAGGTCCTTAGGGACGTTATAATGAAGCTCATGTAATCCACGTAATACACCAAAAGCGACAACATCATCAATGACAATAATTGCAGTTGGTCGATCTGGTAAACTCATAAAAAATGACATGGCTCGATAGCCGCTATCCTGCAAAAAGTCGCCCTCTACAATCCATTCCTGTCTTGTCTCTATCCCAGCATCAGCTAAAGCATTCATGTAGCCTGTTAGGCGATCTTGAGACACAACAAGCTCAGAAGGACCACTGACAAAGCCAATCCGTTGATGCCCGAGTGAAATTAAATGCTGTGCAGTATCATATGCGGCTTGAATATTGTCGGTGTCTACGGATAATATATCCGGGTACTGCTCACTACGCCCAATTAAGACAAAGGGATAATGGTTATCTCGCAAAAAATCAATGACAGGATCATTAATTCGAGAGTACAGTAAAATGACGCCATCTACTCTACGGCCATTTAACAATCTAGAAATGCCCTCTAGCTCTTCCCTTTCATTGGAGCCAGAACTTAATAATACATCGTATCCCATTTTTCTTGCCTGTGTCATAATCCCTCGAATCAATTCCATAAAGAAAAAATTAGAAAATAAATCTTCGGCTGATTTAGGTAACATAATGCAAATCGTATGTGTTGTTTTAGAGACAAGGCTTTTCGCCATGATGTTAGGATGATACCCAAGCTCATTCATAATTTTTTTTACTCTTAGTGATGTTTCAGTGCTAATTTTAGGATGATTAGACAATACACGAGACACGGTGGAGGGTGAAACTCCAGCCTTTTTGGCCACATCCTTTATCGTAACGGACATAAAAATCCTCCTTGTTACAAAAGCCGTTAAATCTTCCTTAAATGTAAAGACTAGGCTCCTTCTTCTCTGTATTGTATAGCATACAATTAAATGAGTGCAAACGATATATTCATATCTTAATGAAGACGATTTAAAATTACAAAGTCATAAGCACCTAATATGATGGGTAGCCCTGAGCCTGAAGAGAAATTGCTTTTATTATGAAGCTTCTTCTGGTTCATAACATCTTGCCATTCTGTATGGTCAACAGGGAGTAACACCGTTTGCTTCATATCCGAGTTGTTGATTACGACGACAACAACTTCATCATCAAGCCTACGCTCATAAGCTAGGATGTCACCACCAGCCTCAGCGATTAGAAAACGGACGGAACCAGATTGGAGTGCAGGTGATTGCTTACGAACTTCAATCAAGCGTTTGTAAAACTGCAAAAGTTGTTGATCCTGTTTACTCTCGTCCCACTCCATGCATTTTCGACAATCAGGATCATCTTCTCCTGTTAGCCCAACCTCATCCCCATAATATATGCACGGCACGCCAAGATAGGTGAACTGAATAGCAGCGGCTAGCTTCATTTTGAGCTTGTCATCTTGACAAAGTGTGAGCAAGCGTGGGGTGTCATGACTATCTAGCAAGTTAAAGGTGATCTCACTAGCCTGCTTAGAATAACGCGCTAATTGCTTACCCATTGTATGTGAAAATTGTTCTGCATCAAGCTTATTTTTGGCAATAAAGTCCCACACTGCTTCTGTAAAAGGATAGTTCATTACGGCATCAAACTGATCGCCTTGTAGCCAGGCAGTTGAATCATTCCAGATCTCACCTAAAATATAGGCGTCAGGATTTGCTTGTTTAACAACATTTCGAAATTCCCGCCAAAATTGATGATCAACTTCATTCGCAACGTCCAGTCGCCAACCATCAATCCCCACTTCTTTAACCCAGAATTGTGCTACATCCAATAAATACTTTTTCACATCAGGATGCTCTGTATTTAGCTTTGGCATGGTGGCTTCAAATGCAAACATATCGTAGCTATAGTTGTATGCGCTTTCCTCTAAGCTTGTAATTGGCCATTGATGAATATGAAACCAATCCTTATACTTCGAGGACTCCCCATGCTCCAGTACATCCAGAAACGGAGCAAACCTACTGCCTGCATGATTAAATACAGCATCTAACAAAATACGTATTCCTCGTTCATGACACGCTTGAACTAACTTTTTTAATGTTTTAATGTCACCAAAATGAGGATCAACCTTCATGTAATCAGTTGTATCATATTTATGATTCGTATTTGCTTCAAAAATAGGTGTGAGATAAAGTGCATTTACACCAAGCTGCTGTAAGTAATCCAAATGTAGCAATATTCCTTGTAAATCTCCACCAAAGTAATTGTCCCTTGCAGGAGTATCACCCCAAGGCAGGACATTAGGAGGATCATTAGTAATATCTCCATTTGCAAAACGTTCCGGAAAAATTTGATAAAACACAGCATCCTTTACCCATTTTGGTGTCGTAAATATATCTATCGGATTAAGGAATGGATATTCAAATAATGGATTTGGTGTTTCAGGACGTTGTGGCGTGAAGCCATGCTCAGTCATCCAAATTTGGTCATCTTCTGATTTTAACTTAAAAGCATAACGAAGACGACGGTGAAGTGGCTTAATGCTACATTCCCAATAATCGAATAGCTCATCAGCAATCAGTTTATTCATAGGAATAAGTTCCTTCGTTTTGTCCCAAGCGTATTTGTCGCCTGCAAGGACTGTGACCTCTGTAAGGTCATTTCGTTTAGCGCGTAATCTGAGATGAATGGTCTCTTTATCATAAGCATACGACCAATTCAGCTGTGGACGGTGATAAATTGCTTCGAGAAACATGACACTTCAAACCTCCTTGGCTTTAAAAGGATAATTAAACGTGATCAAGGGTGTAATCTTCTAGCTGTTCCATTATTTGCAGTGAATTATAGCATGAGTTCAAACCTTTGCACAAGATAGTAGAAAACTGATAAAGGAGCCATTTTATATAGATAGAGAACACGAAAAAATATTTTTTTCAATCTAAAAAACAGAGTAAATTTACGATTAACCTTGTTCTCGAGAGAAAAGTTAAGGAATTTTAATTAAAAACGGTAAAAATGACCAATGCAAACGTTTTTATAATGTAAAATGGTGGTGTATTATATCCTCAAAACATAAAGCGCTTACATATATCTAGTTATCTTAATGCAATCGTTTGCGCTCTTGTATTTTAGTGTTAACCTATCATCATCATTAGGAGGGGTTAGTTGTGAAGAAAGTGAAAAAACTGATGGTTTTAGTTGTTGTTATCTCGTTAATGTCAATGATTGCAGCATGTGGGGTTAAGAGTAGTAGAAGCAGGAGTACTGAGGGTTCAAGCCATAATCAGAGTGGAGCTAATCAAACTCAAGCTAACGATAGCATCCAATTAGCGGAAGACCTTAAGCCAGAGGAGGGTGCAGAATTACTTGTATGGGATAGTAAGGATGAGAAGGCCTATACCAATGAGGTTGTGAAGCGGTTTGAACAAAAATATGGGGTTAAAGTGAAAATTGAAGAGGTAGCTCCACCTGATCAGGTTGGAAAGCTGACGCAAGATGCACCCTCGGGTTTAGCAGCGGATGTTCTCGTTATTCCACATGATCATATGGGGAATGCAGCCGTATCGGGCTTGCTCTTAGCCAATGATGTATTTGCAGAAGAAACAAAAAAGGACAATACAGAAGCTTCTATTACGGCTTCCACTTATGATGGTGTGTTATATGGATATCCACGTGCAGCAGAAACAACCGCATTATTTTATAACAAGTCATTATTGCCTGAACCACCAAAAACATTTAATGAAATTGTGGAGTTCAGTAAAACGTTTAATGATAAAAGCAAGGGCAAATATGCACTAATGTGGGAAACAGGCAACATGTATTTTAACGGCCCTTTTGTTTTAAGTACAGGGGGGTACATTTTTGGTGATAACGGGACAAATAAGGATGACATGGGTCTCGCGAATGATGGAGCTATTGAAGGACTTAAATATTATCAAAGTCTAAAAAATATTTTGCCTATTAACAGTGGAGACATTAATCCAGATATTAAACGAGGGTTGTTTAGCTCAGGCGATGTAGCAATGGACATTAACGGGCCATGGGAACTAGCTGGATATAAGGAAGTGTTAGGAGATAAATTGGGTGTTGCACCGATTCCTACGGTGGAGGGTAAAACTGCAATTACATTTTCAGGGATGAAGGTGTGGGTTGTGAACTCATTTACCAAGTATCCAAATGCAGCTAAACTATTTGCAAGCTTTGCTTCATCCAAAGAGGCACAACTCATTTTAAATGAGAAGGTAGGGGCTATTCCGACTAATCTTGAGGCACTTGAATCCGATCAAATTAAAAATGATCCGTATGTGGCCGCTTTTGCTGAACAAGCCAAAAACTCAATGCCAATGCCTTCGATTCCAGAAATGGCGAATGTATGGGCACCTGTAAATGCAGCATTGCCGGAAATATGGAATAAGAATGCAGATCCTAAGACTGCTATGGAAAAGGCAGTGACGCAAATTAAGGATTTGAATAATAGTACTTCTAAATAAAGAGGTAGCAAGGAATACCTGCCACGATTGTCTGTGTGACGGGTATTTCCTTCATTCCTTATGGGGAGGAGTAACGCAAGCATGAGCAGGCATCGGATGAGAGCGACGATTTTGTCGGTGTTAAGCATGGGACTTGGACAAATCTATAATCGACAAATTATTAAAGGGTTACTATTTTTTATTTTTGAAATTTTTAGTTTTACTTACTTGTTAAGAAATCTGCCTACAGCAATATGGGGAATAGTGACCCTTGGAGAGGTTCCGAGACGACTTGTAAAGGGAAAGTGGTTAGATGGCGATCATTCCATTTTTTTAATGATTCAGAGTTTGATTGTGTTGCTTTTTTTAGTTGTAGTCATCGTAGCTTATATTATGAATATTCGTGATGCCAATAAGATTGGGAAGCAAAGAGACGAAGGCAAGCAGGCACATAGCTTTAAAGAGACCATTCGCTATATATTGGACTATAAATTTGCAGTTGCTTTTCTAACTGTTCCAGGAATGGGGATATTATTCTTTACGATCATGCCAATCATCTTCATGATTTTACTTGCATTTACGAACTATTCTGCACCAAAGCATATTCCGCCAGCGATGTTAGTGGATTGGGTAGGATTTGATACATTTAAAAGCTTAGTTTCACTTAAAACATGGAGCCATACTTTTTATGGAGTATTAACTTGGACCATAATATGGGCAGTTTTATCTACAGTGACCACCTATTTTGGAGGATTGTTGGTTGCATTGCTTATTAATCAGAAAGGGATACGCTTTAAAGGCTTTTGGCGCACCATTCTCATTTTGCCTTATGCGATTCCACAGCTTATTTCATTGCTAATTATGCGGAATATGTTTAATGGTGAATTTGGACCAATAAATCAGTATTTTCGCTACTTTGGATTAGAGGGCTTGCCGTGGCTGACCGATGAATTTTGGGCGCGAGTAACTGTGATTGTTGTAAATATGTGGGTAGGTATCCCTGTTTCTATGCTGCTAATTATGGGGGTGTTAACAACAATACCAAGAGATATGTATGAAGCAGCAGAGGTGGATGGGGCAACGGGCTACCAAAAATTTAAAATTGTCACGTTACCGATGATTTTATTTACAACCGCACCCACGCTCATTATGCAATTTGCAGGTAATATTAACAACTTTAATGCGATCTTCTTACTTACCGGTGGTGATCCTGTAAAGGGAGATTACCAGTATGCAGGTGCAACAGATTTACTTGTCACTTGGCTGTATAAGCTAACGCTGAGTCAAAATAGATACAATATGGCCTCCGCAATTGGGATTATTATTTTCCTCCTTATCGCATCGTTTTCTATTTACAATTATCGTCGGACGAAGTCATTTAAAGAGGAGGATATGATCCAATGAACATAAGGAAGCTAAAAACGAAGGTTCGACTCTCTCTTAGTTATATCACTTTAGTTATATTATCCGTTATTGCGATCTATCCTGCCTTGTGGATTGTTTTAGGATCAGTAAGGCAAGGTCGTTCATTGTATAGTAAGTCACTTATCCCTGAGAGCTTTACATTAGAGCATTATCGCGATTTATTTACGTCGGATACCATTTTGTATGGGACGTGGTATATGAATACCATCAAGGTGTCCATATTATCGATGCTGTTAGGCGTGATATTAATCATGCTAACGAGTTATGCCGTTTCACGTTTCCGTTTTCGTGGCCGAAGAGCCGTATTATCAACCATATTAATATTAGGAATGTTCCCTGGGTTTATGAGCATGATTGCTATTTATTTGTTACTCAAGGAATTAAACTTACTTGATACACATCTTGCACTCGTTTTGGTTTATGCTGCTGGAGCTCCACTTGGAGGTACATTAATTGCGAAAGGCTTTTTTGATACCATTCCTCGTTCATTAGATGAGGCAGCAAGAATAGATGGAGCAAGTAATTTTAAAATATTTTCCTCGGTGGTGTTACCTTTATCGAAGCCAATTATTACTTACCTTGCATTGACCCAATTTGTGGGTCCGTGGGTAGATTTTATTTTTGCTAAATTAGTACTTCGTAGTAAGGAAAATTGGACCGTAGCGGTAGGGATGTGGGATATGGTCAGGGAAAACCAAAACTCTCATTTCACGATGTTTGCTGCGGGTGCGGTCTTAATTGCTGTGCCAATCACGATTTTATTTATGTTCTTACAGCGTTTGCTTGTTGATGGCTTAACTTCGGGAGCAAGCAAAGGATAACCTTTGGTATGTCTAGGTGGGTAAATTAAATTACTAGGCATAGGAAGTGTATTGTAAATATTTCAGTAGAAAGGAGGTGTATTGCTTTATTTTTTAATTTGGCTTGTCATCTAGGGGAATTTCACTTGAAAAAAGTATAAAAAAACCTTGAGAGGCGGCTTGATCCATGAAACAAATGTTTAAAAAATCATTGATGTCAATGAGTACCTTTATTTTTCTCCTTGCATTGTGGCTTAATCCAGTCATCACCGTTCCATCTGTAAGTGCAGCACCTGATACCTCAGTTCTAAATAAGCAAGGTTTTTCCACAGATGTGATTTATCAGATCGTAACGGATCGGTTTGCTGATGGAGACCCGTCCAACAATCCAACTGGCAATGCCTATTCACCCACACATTCTGACTTGAAGCTATATCATGGTGGGGACTGGCGCGGAATCATTAATAAAATGAATGACGGCTATTTTTCAGGAATGGGCATTAGTGCGTTATGGGTTTCCCAACCTGTAGAAAATATTTATAGTGTTATTAACTATTCAGGTGTTAACAGCACCGCTTATCACGGCTACTGGGCTCGTGATTTTAAGCGGACTAATCCGGCATTTGGTAGCATGGCGGACTTTCAGGAGCTCATCGACACGGCCCATGCACAAAACATCAAAATTATTATAGATTTTGCTCCAAACCATACCTCACCTGCCTCTGAGACGCAACCCTCCTTTGCAGAAAACGGAAAGCTGTTTGACGAAGGTAATCTCATTGCAGGTTATACAGGGGATACAGAAGGCATCTTCCATCACAATAAAGGAACAAACTTCTCCTCCTTGGAGGATGGGATTTATCGGAATCTATATGACCTAGCGGATATTAATCATCACAATAATACAACGGATGCGTATTTTAAAGATGCTATTAAAAAATGGCTTGATATGGGCATAGATGGGATTCGAGTAGATGCAGTTAAGCATATGCCTGCTGGATGGCAAAAAAATTGGATGTCTTATATTGCGGGCTACAACCCAGTATTTACATTTGGTGAATGGTTCCTTGGCGTTGGTGAGCATGATATAAATAATGTTAAGTTCGCTAATGAATCGGGTATGAGCTTGCTAGATTTTAGCTTCGGGCAAAAGGTTCGTCAGGTGTTTCGTGACAATACGGATAATATGTACGGCTTGAATAATATGCTTACAGAAACGCAAGAAGACTATATGCATATTAATGATCAAGTCACCTTCATTGATAATCATGATATGGATCGCTTCAAGCTTGGGAATAATGACCGTCGTTTAGAGCAGGCGTTAGCCTTTACGCTGACCTCACGAGGTGTGCCAGCAATTTATTATGGAACAGAGCAATATATGACAGGTAATGGTGATCCCAATAACCGCGCTTTCATGACCAGCTATAACACAGATACTCCTGCCTATAAAATTATTGGCAAGCTGGCTCCACTTAGAAAGTCTAATCCTGCTATTGCCTATGGTACAACCAAGGAACGGTGGATTAATAATGATGTTTACGTTTATGAGCGTAATTTTGGTAGCAGTACAGCACTTATTGCTATTAATCGTAGTGCAACAACCGCAGTTACGGTGTCAGGCTTGCAAACCTCACTTCCTGCTGGCAATTATCAAGATGAACTGGATGGATTGCTAAATGGCAACAACATAACAGTAGGTGCCACGGGGGCAGTTACCACATTTAATTTACCAGCAGGAGCTGCTGCGGTATGGCAATATCGTGGTGATCAGGATACCCCAATCATTGGTAACATTGGATCAGACCTTGGGAAAGTAGGTACGAAGCTAACGATTGATGGACGGGGTTTTGGTAATTCAAAAGGCAAAGTTTATTTTGGCACCACAGCAGTTACCGATAATCAAATCATAGAGTGGGAGGATTCTCAGATTGAAGTTATCGTCCCTGAAGCTACACCAGGTCTCAAAAGCATCAAGGTGAGTACCGCAAATGCCTTGAATAGCAATAGTTATGAAGGTTTTAACCTGTTAACTGCAGATCAAGTCAGCGTACGCTTCATTGTCAATAATGCTCAAACTACTTTGGGCGAAAATGTTTATTTAACAGGGAATGTTGCTGAGCTTGGTAACTGGAATCCAGATAAGCTTATTGGTCCTTTATTCAATCAGATTATTACCAAGTATCCGTCATGGTATTATGATGTGAGTGTACCGGCGGGAACGGAACTTCAATTCAAGTTTGTTAAGCGTAATGGTACAACACTGACTTGGGAAAACGGCAGCAACCATAGTTATATAACGCCAGCTAGTGGAGTGGGCACAATCGTGGTTGACTGGCAGCCATAATTGAATTGTCTTATAAATTTATTAAAGTCCAGCTAAGTTCTCTTATTAGCTGGATTTTTTTAGTGAAAAAATTTTTAACTCATAGGTTCATTAATTTAAAATATAATATAAACAGAACAAACAGATAGAATTTGAAAATATTTTGATACTTTTCATTAGGTTCTCCGTATAATAAGAATAACGCAATCAATTTTATTGATTAAAAGATATAGAAGGTGGTGTATATATTGGGATGATGTCATGGATATCAGAGATGGACACTTGGGTCATTTGGCTAATTGTTGTTGCTGTATTGCTACTTGTTGAAATGATGACGTTAACATTTTATCTGCTCTGGATCAGTATTGGTTCATTAGTTGGATTATTCATTTCACTCTTGTTGCCTGAAGCGTATTTATTGCAAATTGGGGTTGCTGCCATTATTTCATTAATCTTAACGATGTTTACGAAACCCCTTTCTCAAAGGCTGCGTACTTCACAAGGCTTTAAGGATGAAGGAACTGAATTAATAGGTAAGCAGGGCGTGACCATTGAAGCCATTCCACAAGGTGGATATGGGATTGTAAAGGTTGGCGGAGATACGTGGAGTGCAACGTCAACGCAAGCGATTGGCAAAGATCAATTTGTAAGAGTAGTTCATCGTAGTAGTACAATTATAGAAGTACAAAGATGGGAGGAAATAATTTGATAGAACTTATTGTAGCAGTAGCGATTATTTTAGTGGTGATTGTCTTTATCTCGTTAACGGTAAAGATTGTCCCACAACAACGTGTAGGTGTAGTAGAACGACTAGGTAAATTCCACAGATTGCTTAAACCAGGTTTGAACATTTTGATTCCGTTTTTTGATCAGGTGCGTGTGTATCACGATCTCAGAATTCAACAAGCAAACGTACCTCCACAAACCGTAATTACAAAAGATAACGTTCAGGTACAAATTGATACAATTATCTTTTATCAAGTGGTAGGTCCAGAAGAAGCAACATACGGTATTTCTGACTATGTATATGGTGTGCGTAACATTTCTACAGCAACGATGCGTCAAATTATCGGTAAGCTTGAATTAGATGAAACTTTGTCTGGTCGTGAAAAGATATCTACTGAAATTCGTATTGCGCTTGATGAAGCAACTGAAAAATGGGGCGTTCGGATTGAGCGTGTAGAAGTTATTGATATCAAGCCACCAATTGATATTCAAGAAGCGATGGATAAGCAAATGAAAGCAGAACGTAATAAACGTGCGATTGTCCTTGAAGCGGAAGCAGCAAAGCAAGATATGATTTTGCGTTCTGAAGGGGATAAGCAAAGTAAGATCTTGAAGGCAGAAGGGGACAAGGAAGCTCGTATTCGTGAAGCAGAAGGTTTCCGTCAAGCTCAAGAGTTAGAAGCATTAGGGGAAGCAGCGGCAATTCAAGCGATTGCAGAAGCAGAGAAAAACCGGATTCAGTTATTGGTGAATGCTGGTCTTGATGAGCGAGTGCTTGCTTATCGTTCCTTTGAAGCATTACAAGAAGTGGCTAAGGGCCCTGCGAATAAAGTATTTATTCCGTCCAATGCAATTGAAACATTAGGTAGCCTTGGTGCAATCGGAGAATTATTTAAGGCAGGTAAAGACGGGAAATAAGTTCAATGGAAAGGGCAACACTTAGCGGATCATTCCGTTAGGTGCTGCCCTTTGTATGTTTTTTAGCGGATTACGCTTATTTATTGAGCTTTTCCTTAAGGCGTTCGATTTCATCATTTACGGCTAAGCTTTGGGCTGGAGATGGCTCAGTATACGATGTTGCGTGATAACCCATAACCTGACGTTCAGCCTCTAGCTCTTCAATTTTTTCCTCCATACGGTAGAAGCCTCTAGCTGCCTCACCTTGATGAATACCGTAGCTAAAGCTAGGTTGCTCTGTCTGTTTTGCTGTTTCCTCATCTACTTTACGTGCACGTGAAGCAAGCTCTTTGCGTTTTTCTTTTAGCAAAATCAATTCTTCCTTTGCATTAGCTAAATGAATTTCTAGTTCAGCAATTCCTTCCTGCGTAAATTGGATCGCTGAGGTATATTGTTGTACCTTCTCTTCATAGGCTATTTTAGATGCTGCTAAAATGCGTGCTTGCTCCTCGTTGCCTGCTTCAAGTGCTGCTAAGGCAGCAAACTCTTGTTTTGCACTTGAATTTCTAGCATCGGCAAGCTGACGTTCTTGAACCTGCAAGCGAATTTGTAATTGCTTTAGACTTGCTTCGGCTTTTTGAATTTCTTGCTCATGATTTCGTAAATATTGACCTGTCATCATCACAGGATCTTCTAATTTGTCTAAAACCTCATGGATGCTTGCTTTGGTAAGATTAGATAATCGTTGTAAAATACTCATAGTGTGTTTCTCCTTTATTTTTAAATTTCAGATCACTTTAGTTAGACTTAATCAATTAGTTCATGAAGGGATCATCAAATTCAGGGTGTGACCAGTGATTAATGGGTTCCTTTGGTACAACTAATGTTGCTGCAATGTACAAGAAAATAAATGTGCCAAAGCTCATTAAAGCAAATACAAGGGCAATTAAACGAACAAAGGTTGCATCTACATTAAAATACTGAGCAATTCCTCCACACAAGCCTGAAATTTGTTTATCCCTTACAGAACGGTAAAATCTTTTCATCGCCAACACTCACTTTCGTTTTTATTTATTTTAAAGTTAATTGTTTAAATGATCGTCTACACTGTGAAGTGTTTTCCTTATGTACTTATTGTAGCTAGTATTCTTTTTTTACAGAACGGACTAGAGAAGGTTTTTAAACTGGACTATAGTCGAGGAGGGAGTTACTTTGCAGGTCGGGGATAGATGATTTAGTAAAATATATGGTTCAACATCGTAATCAGTATTTGACAGTGTTATGAAGTAAGAGGCTACGTTGCAGAGAGTGGCTTCAACCGCTGTTAAGGACCCATTTTTTTACAACATGTAGGAGATTAGAGAGAAATGTGACCTTAAAGTGGTTTACGCTTTCGAAGTATCTTTCTTACAGAAAGATTGTACCGCTATCGCTTCTCCACCATCTCCCTGCTCCTCCGCTTTGTTTGTCTACTGTCAAGTACTTATAAGGTTGATCCAATATTTTGGGCTTTGTGCAGTGAAAAATGGAAAGGACGTGGGAATAACATGAGTATTGCAGTGATTTATGGTAGTTCAAGAGAGGATGGAAATACAGAAGCATTAGCGGAGGTTACTTTAGAAGGAGTGCCACACCAAAAAATTATACTTAGAGAAAAAAATATTTTGCCAATCCATGATCAGCGTCATACAGAGGGAGGATTTGATCCTGTAGATGATGATTATGATGAAGTGATCAGCGAGGTGCTTAAGCATGATACGTTAGTATTTGTAACACCTGTGTATTGGTATACTGTCTCAGGACTGCTAAAAAACTTTATTGATCGTTGGTCGCAAAGCTTACGTGACCCTCGTTATGATTTTAAAGCGTTGTTATCGCAAAAAAAGGCTTATATCCTTGTCGCAGGTGGCGATGATCCTAGAGTAAAGGCATTGCCTTTAATTCAGCAATTGAAATATACATTTCAATTTGTGGGAATGGAGCTTGCAGGATATGTTATTGGTAAAGCGAGTAAACCTGGGGATATGAAGTATGATAGCAAAGCATTAACTGAGGCAAAATGGTTAAATCAACAATTCAAAAATTTGGTTTAGATGAGCACTGAGAAGAATAATGAAGCCAGCAAAGTGAAAATCAGTCCGCTTAAAGGGACTGCTTCACTATTGCTGGCTTTTAAGCTGGTATCTTTTTTCAAATAATATTTTAGTTAATATTACTTAGAACGGCGTAAACCAACCCATAAGGCAGCACACGAGATGAGAAGTGCACCAGCAGATAATAAAGTACTTATTGAAGAAGATGAACTAGCTTCCTTCCCAGCTTGCTTGGAAGAAGTTGATGTTTGTTTACTGCTTCCATCAGCATGATCAGCATGATCATTATGGGAATGATTATCAGTAGAGGCTGAATCCTGACTAGCTCCTTTAGCAGTAATGGCTGTAATGGAATATGGAGTTGGGGAGCCCTTTTCACCTGTCCAGCTTACCGATGTTCCGTCGCTATAATATTGAATGGCTTTCCAAGCTAAAGTAGAGGCAGTATTGGGGTTTTTGGCCATAAATTCAAACTTTTCAAATTGCCCTGGCTGTATTCCATCTTTATTGGCAGTCCATGTGATCGTGCTTACCTCTTTATTGGCCTCATCTTTACTAATCTCAGCAGTCCATTCTGGCATACTGCGGTATAATTCGAATTGAACACCACTTGGAATTTGTAGAGTGACTTTTGTAGTCGCAATCTCCTTTTCAACTGGAACGGTGACTGTATAAGTCTCCCATGCATTAGTAGTGGACATACTAGGCTTTACAGTGACATGAGCGCTTGCTCCATTTGAAAATAAAAAGAGTCCAAGTAATAATGTAGCGGTGGTACTGAAAAACTTTTTCATAATTAATAGTCTGCTCCTCTTTATGAAATAGTTCATTATTAACTTAATAGTTAAAAATTGAACATATTAACTTTTAACAAATACAATAGCTTGTTTTTGTTAGCGTGTCCACCACTTCTCACGATAAAGCTGAATTGACAGTAAACATCATTTAAATAGTAGGCTTGTCTGAATTATAGATTGTTAATTTTGCTCGTTGCGGAATTTTAGACACGCCCTAGTTATTTAAAAAATGTCTTGGTTAGTATAAAATAGTAAAGACATATACTGAAGGAGGAATTTTAAGTGGCAACAAACATCAAAGTAGGTATCGTAGGTTACGGGAACTTGGGTCGCGGCGTAGAAAAAGCACTCAAACAAAATCCTGATTTTGAATTGCGCGCGATTTTTTCTAGAAGAAATCCAGATCAAGTGGCAGCAGCGCAAGGTGTTGTTCATATTTCTGAGATTGAAAAGTATAAGGGCGATATCGATGTGTTAATTCTATGTGGAGGTTCCGCTACAGACCTTCCTGAGCAAGGGCCGGAATTGTCTGCATTATTTAACACAGTGGATAGCTTTGATACACATGCTAAAATTCCAGAATACTTCGAGCAAGTGAACGCAGCCGCAGTTAAAGGTGGCAATGTAAGTGTAATTTCAACCGGATGGGATCCAGGATTGTTTTCATTAAATCGTTTGTTAGCAGAAAACGTGCTTCCTGAAGGTAAAGAATATACATTTTGGGGTAAAGGCGTAAGCCAAGGTCATTCAGATGCAATTCGTCGCGTTGATGGTGTGAAAAATGGTGTGCAATACACCATTCCAGTAGATGCTGCTGTTGAACGTGTACGTAATGGTGAGAACCCAGAGTTATCTACAAGAGAAAAACATTTGCGTGAATGTTTTGTTGTTGCACATGAAGGTGCAGATACTGCAAAAATTGAAGCTGAGATTAAAAATATGCCAAACTACTTTGCAGATTATGACACTATCGTTCATTTCATTAGCGAGGAAGAGTTAAAAGCAAATCATGGTACAATGCCACATGGTGGTATGGTTTTAAGAAGTGGTCGTACAGGCGATAATAATACCCAAATTTATGAATTTGGACTTAAACTAGATAGCAATCCTGAATTTACTGCAAGTGTACTTGTCGCTTATGCGCGTGCAGTGTACAAGCTATCTGCAAAAGGGGAGTCTGGAGCTAGAACGGTGTTTGATATTCCATTTGGCCTAATGTCACCACATTCTCCAGAAGAGCTTCGTCAAAGATTGCTGTAATTAAGACAGTATGTCGTAAATATATGCTAAAGCTTTTGGGCGTAGCCTTAAAATAAACATAGGATTCTTTAGTTCCATATGGGCTAAAAGAATTCTATGTTTTTTTTGATACTTTTTACACCTTCATTCGGTTGTATCATTGTGAGGGGGGAGATTACAGTGCATGAGCAGTTTGCTTTCATGTATGACACATTGTTTGATGATGTATACAGATATGTGCTTTTTAAGGTTGGAAATAAGTGGGTAGCTGAAGATTTAGTGGGTGACATTTTTCGTAAAGCCTTTCAGCGGTTTGATGTGGTAGGTGACGTTGAGCTTGACCAACAAAAGGCATGGCTGATTACGATTAGTCGCAATACAGTCATTGATTATTATCGTAAAAAGAAGGAAGTTCCTTACGGACATGATCCAGAAGTATTTGGTTATGGTGAAATTGTTTTGGATGTGTCAAATTCTAATGATACGAAACAGGAGTGTCTCGAGCAAAGCCTGTCAAAGTTAAACCCACAGGAAAAAGAGATTATAAATCTTAAATATATTGTAGGTTTAAAATATTCTGAAATTAGCGAAATGACCAATAAGCAAGAGGATTGGCTCAAGATGAAATCACATCGGATTAAACAGAAAATGTTGATTTTTATCCATCGTTGTATGGGAGGTGTTAACCATGCGTGAGGAACAGAGCTGGGAGGAGGTTATTGAGCAATTAAAGCAAGGGTTGCCAGTGAACCAAGAGCTAAAACGTAAGTTAAGGTCGCAATTGCTAAATGAGGGGACAGGTGAAGGAACAGGAGATGGCGATCATCGTATGAACGAGACCACTTCATTGCTTAAAAAACATCGGCGTGCAGGTTACTTGAAATGGGCTATGGTAGTTACGGCGGCAGCAAGTATTGTACTTACTTTGTTATGGACTATGAAGAAGGAGGAATCTCAGGTATTAGCCTCGTCCTTACACCTATTTGAACAATATTCACTTCAGGAGCAATTAGGTCGTGAGCAAAGTGAAGGTATGGCAGAATACAATGGTATTGTGTACTTGCCTATGAACAAGTCAGGCTTATATGAGTTAAATAAAAGTAAATTAACGAAGCTAATTACAGGTGACATTAATTACGTTAAAGTGTCTCCAAATGGTGAGCAATTAATATATGTTCAGCAAAATATGTTATTTCTTTATGACTTAAAGAAGGGTACATCTCAATTGTTGCTTGGGCAAGGTAAAGGCTTAGGAAAGCTGAGTACACCGGCATGGTCTGAGGATGGAGCGCAGCTGCTATTCGTTAATACTTCAGCTAATCCTACTGAGAATAAGAGGGGGAATGAAGAACAAGAAGCACAAAGCGAGATTATGAGTATGACCATTGCCGATAAGCAATGGAAAAAAATTACGACGGGGAAGTATCCGAATTATGTGAAGGGGCAAGAGGGGATCTTCTTTGAACGTAATAAACAGATCATTTATTTGGATTTAGACACTAAAGAAGAAAAGGTGCTTGATTCAGGGCAGATGCCTGCGGTATCCAATGATGGAAGCTATGTTGCTTATATTAAAACTAAGGGTGAACCAGAGCTACAGGATTTATGGATAGCGGATTCTAATTTTAAAACGAAAAAGCAAATTACGTCTAACCAATTGATGGATTACGCTTTTGATCCAAAAACAGGGGATTATATTGAAGGTAAACAGCAAGCTAGATATACCTTGGATCAACCCGTATGGAGTAATCAGGACAACCGACTTTATGTATATAAGGTGTTCCATACGAATGAAACTTGGCGGAAGCTAACACGACTCCAGCTTTCTACAGTGAAGCTAACTCCAAGTGATATTGTAGGGAGCTCTATAGGAGCTCTGATTTATCGAGATGAGGAATACGCGCATTCCTTTTTTAATTACGACCCAGGTTATTTAAAGGGAACTAATCCGAGACAGGTGGGGTATCGCATTGTTAGTAGCACACAGAAAGAGGACAAAACGATTGTAGAGGCTGATACGTTTTTGTCTAATGCGGATCCTTATTATCAGATTGACAAGCAACGTTATACCGTTGTAGATACACCATTAGGTTATAAAATAAATGCAGCAGAATCTTTGGGATGGATAGAGATTACGACTCAGAAAAATGGAATTTATTTAACACGATATGCACCAGGTGAAGATAACGTGGTGGCGTCTAATAATAATGAGAAGCCTAAGGAGAGCGAAATGTTAGTTCAGTATGAAGCGATTCCTGAGCAACAGGGCTGGGAAAAAGGTGAGATCACTAGTGTGCAATATGATGAGAAAAACCAACGTGTATTTTTTACGATGACTCGAACAGCGGGAAAAGAAACAAAAATCGTTATGTTTGACTATGACTTACAGAATAAAGGCTTTAGGGAATCTACGATATGGCAAGGCCAAGGCGAAGGGCGAACAGTATTACTTCAGGTTAACAATGAGCGGAATTATGCGGCGATAAATATTCAGCTTGAAAATGAAAAGGGGGATCTTATCATCGCGGATTTAGTCACTGGAAAGACATCTTCCATGGCAAGTGTGACTAATCAGAATGGATATTTATTAGTGCCGAGATATTGGAACAACAACAAATATGAATTTTATGTGCAAAATGAAGCTAGAGATATTTTTTACACCTACGATCCACAGAAGGCAGCATTAGTATATGATTAATTGCATAATGAGTTAAAGTAAATAAAGGGGCTTTATGGAGTATTATGGAGTAAAGTCCCTGCTTAATTTTTGTGGTTAACATACCACAACCATATACATAGTAGTATGAGAATTATGTTGATTACTTTACTGGTTTAAAACAGGAAAGTTTTATTAGAAATAAATTTTTAAAAATTTTATAGATTTTTGTCCTGATTGGCATCAATGATATAAGGGGGGAAATCGCTTATGTTGAACTGCGAAAAGAATCCAGTTAATGAGGAGGATACAGATATTGAAGCTATAGGGGATGACGATTTAATTGATTTAGCGAAAACTGGAGATCATGATGCATTTGGGGAATTAGTTCGTCGTCATCGCACGAAAGCGTTTGGCTGGGCGCAAAAGCTAACTCAGGATCCATTTGTAGCTGAAGATATTGCACAAGATGCGCTTATAAGGGCATTCCTTCATTTGGGAGATTTAGTTGATACACAGCGGTTCAAGCCATGGTTAAGGAGGATTGTACATAATCTTGCATATATGAAGCTTAGACGTGGAGGACCCTATAGTAAGGAGATGCCATTTACAAGCTATGATTCTCTACTAGGGAATAAAAGTACAAGGAAAACTTCAATCCGAAATTGGGATAGTATTGACCAAGTGCTATATCATCTTCATAAGTCAGTGACAAATGTAGAGAAGTATAGCTTGGATCCTATCTCTATTGTCATACGTAAAGAAACTATAGATGGAATTCGTGAATTGCTGAGCTGTTTAAGTAAGCGGGAAAAGGATATTTTTGAATCTTACTTTTTTAACCAGCTACGACCTGCCGAAATTGCAGCTATGTTTCAAACCTCCACCAGTAATATCTACAATTATATTTCAGCCTCTAGACGAAAGGTACAGCAGCAACGTCTTAAAGTCCAGATTAATGTATATATCAAGATGAGAAGAGATCTAGGACTACCAGTCTCAAAAAAGCTACCTTGTCCACGATAATAAAAGGAGTGATTATGTTGTCTACAAATCAATGCTCATTTGATTCCAATAAGTATACTCATACAAGTGCTGCTCAGGCGTTATTTAGAATGATCGGATACACTGACAAAAAGGAGATTTCTCTTATTGATGTTATGGGCTATACAAGCTGGGCGTTTCGCATTAATATTCATGCTAGAACAGTAGATATTGGGGGCCCATATGCCTCCTTGAACTGGGGAAAGGTTTTTATACAAGGCATGAAAAATCTTGGCTTTATGTGCGAGTCTATGGGAGAACCTAATTTTATGTCTCCGTCACCAGAGGAGCTCCAACAAGCATTAATATTTGTACAGAGCAATATTGACCGAGGAATCCCTGTTATGGCGTGGGATTTGTTTGTTCCAGAATTTGGTGTTATTTATGGGTATGACGATAAAAAGCAGCTTCTTAACTGCAAAGATACTGCACAAGATGGACTATTGCCTTATGCTAAGCTTGGTCGAGGGCGTATTGGTGAGCTTTTTATGATGGGTATAACTGATAGCTTTGAGGTTGACGAAGTAACAGCTTTCCATGGCGCGCTTGAGTTAGTTCTTGATCATGCCTTCAGGCATATGCCCCGTCATGATGATGAGCCTTACCATAATGGTCTTGCAGCATATGACGCATGGATTCAAGCGTTTCAATCTCAGTCAATTGAGGTGGTAGGAAATGCTTATAATGCTCTAGTTGTAAGTGATGCTCGTGAATTTGCATACAAATTTCTCACTAGTTTAGCTCAGAAGTGGAGCTGTGCTTCTCCGATACAAGTGAAGGTTTCACAATTTATACAAGAAGCTGCGAAACATTACTATGAGGTTGCATGTAATTTGGTAAAAGTTCGAACGCTTTTTCCATTCCCTCAAGGTGGAGCACCAAATGCTCCGGATAACGCACATACTGCAATTGAGCTTCTTAGAAATGCCCAGAAGGCAGAAAAACTCGGAATTGGGCAGTTACAAATGATATTTGATATTTTAGAGCAGAGCTTAAGCAGGTAATATGCAGAAGGAGGGAAAGCATGACAATACCAACAGATGGTTTAGTTGCTGAGTATTTATTTAACGGAAATGCACTTGACACAAGTGGAAATGAAAATCATGGAAAGGTCGAAGGTGCAATTCCAACACATAATAGATTTCATGAACAGAATACAGCGTTGTTTTTTGCGGGGAGTGGGAGTCATGTTGTTCTTGAGCCTACGAGAGTACTGAACTCAGAGACGTTTTCTTTATCCGTATGGGTTAAATATGATGAAGGAGCCAAAATGAATTGGTGGAATAATGCGATTGTTTCACAAGATGATAATGGACGCATAGCTGATAAATCGCGCAGAGTGTTTCAAATAAGCACAATGAGAAATAAGGTCAGAATTCATTTTATGATGGACACATCGGATGTGGAGACAAAGCATGCTTTGGAGCGAGGCAGATGGTACCACCTAGCTGTGATTTGTGATGGTTTATATTTTAAGCTCTATTTGAACAGTCAGTTACAGGATACTCAACAATATGCATTTAGACCAAACGCTGAAGAGCCAATATATATTGGGAAAAAAAATTCGGATGAACCTCGCTTCTTTTTTCATGGTGCAATCGATGATCTTCGCATATATAACGTGATATTAAGCCAGCAAGAAATAATAGCACTGTATACCGAGCAAGGTTATGATGAGAAGTTAGAAGCTATTACCCCACTTCCTGTCGCCAAAAGAAGGGAATCTTGCAAAAAGAAAAAGGTACTTGAAAAACCGCTATAATGACTACGATATTTTTTATGCAGGTCTTAGGCTAACCCCAATTTCTAACTTAAATCCCAGGGCGGAAAATTGGGGTTTTTCATTTTTCAAGTGATAAAAATCACGTAATATAGTTTTTGTATGACAATTTAATGAATTTATTAAATAAAAACCTTAATTGTGAACAAATTTCGAAATCGGCTTATTTGCCTGTATTTGGTCTTAAATCGCTGAATTTGAGGGAAAAGTGACAAATAGGTACGAGTTGAGGTATAATAAATGGAATTAAATACCATAATTTACTTTCTCTATGCTTTGAATTTATTTAAAGGCTTTCATAACATAGATTTTAGCTAAATAATAATAAACATGCAAAAAGTTTAAAAATTGATGTTTGTTAAATGAAGAAAGGGGTATCGGTATCTTATGAAAAGGCTGCTGGCAATATTTTCAGCACTACTTCTTGTGCTCCTGACCGGATGTAACTCGCTAGCCGTATTAAATCCGCAAGGTCCGGTTGCCAAAACCCAATCAGACGTAATTATTATGTCTATCTTAATTATGTTGGGTATTTTGCTGGTTGTGTACATCTTATTTGTTGTGTTCCTTACTAAATATCGTGCATCTAAGGCAGCGCCAGATTATGAGCCACCTCATGAAGAGGGCAACAAGTGGCTAGAGATTATTTGGATTACAATCCCTGTCATCATAGTTGCGTTTTTATCCGTTGTTACATTGCGGAGTACCTATGCGGTAGAAAACGTACCAGCTGGATATGAGGATCAAAAGCCGTTAGTCATTTATGCAGCATCCTCCAACTGGAAATGGCACTTTAGCTATCCAGAGGAAGGGATTGAGACTGTAAATTACGTCAATATCCCAACACACCGTGCAGTTGAGTTCAGACTTTATTCTTATGGACCGATTACAAGCTTCTGGGTTCCACAACTTGGCGGTCAAAAATATGCCATGAGCGATATGGTGAATAAGCTGAATTTAGTAGCTGAAAATGCTGGATCATTTATGGGGAAAAATGCGAACTTCTCTGGACGGGGTTTTGCAGATATGGAATTTGAGGCACTTGCTTTGACCCCTGAAAAATATGATGAGTGGGTTAAGGAAGTAAAGCAAACCGCTTCTGAGTTAACAGAACAAGAGTTTAAAATGCTGTTAGAGTCTGAGCATGTTGGACGGAAGACTTACTCTTCTACGCATTTAAGCTTTATGCCACCACCTGAAGGTGAATATGGCGGTCATAACCATGGTGGGGATTCATCTCATACAGGAGACAATGAGTCCAAAGATCATTCCGATATGGAAGACATGGATCATTCTGATATGGATATGGATCATTCTAATATGGACAACTCAGATCATAAAGACAATACCAATGGACAACATGATTCTGATCACAATGGTAGCCATAATGACGGTCACGATCATAGCGAAGTTGGCTCATCCGATAAAAAATAGTGTGAAGGGGGTTAGCATCATATGAAATGGGACGAATTGCTCGTCACAGGAGAACCGATGATTTATGGCGCTCAAATTAGTATTTTGATCGTGTCTTTAGCCATCGTTATTGGTTTAACCTATTTTAAAAAATGGGGTTATCTCTGGCGTGAATGGTTAACGACGGTAGACCATAAAAAAATCGGTATTATGTATATTATTAGTGCATTGATTATGCTATTCCGAGGCGGCGCAGATGCCATCCTTATGAGAGCACAGCTCGCAGTTCCTGAAAACGGGTTGTTAAATGCACAGCATTATAATGAAATATTTACAACACATGGTGTAGTCATGATTTTGTTTATGGCGATGCCATTTGTTATCGGTTTAATGAACGTTGTAGTGCCTTTGCAAATTGGGGCAAGAGACGTTGCATTTCCACGTTTAAACGCAGTAAGCTTCTGGTTGTTTTTTGTAGGCGCAATGTTGTTTAATATTTCGTTTGTTATCGGGGGATCACCAGACGCGGGCTGGACAGCGTATTTCCCGCTTGCGAGTCTAGAATTTAGTCCAACGGTCGGAAATAACTATTATGCAATTGCATTGCAGATTTCCGGGATTGGTACTTTGCTAACAGGTGTTAACTTTATCGTTACAATTTTGAAAATGCGCGCACCTGGTATGACGTTGATGAAAATGCCAATGTTTACTTGGTCTATTTTAATCACCTCCGTCATTATTTTGTTTGCTTTCCCTGTATTAACGGTGGCATTAGCCTTAATGGCCTTTGACCGACTATTTGGCTCTCAGTTCTTTACGATGGCCAATGGCGGGATGGATATGCTCTGGGCCAACCTGTTTTGGGTATGGGGGCACCCTGAGGTATATATTGTAGTTTTACCAGCCTTCGGTATTTACAGCGAAATTATCGCTACATTCTCACGTAAAAACCTATACGGCTATAAATCCATGGTATTTAGTATGGTTGTAATTTCCGTATTATCCTTCCTTGTATGGGCGCATCACTTCTATACAATGGGTCATGGTGCTACAGTGAATGGCTTCTTCTCCATTACAACGATGGCGATTGCTGTTCCAACCGGTGTGAAAATATTTAACTGGCTCTTTACGCTGCGAAAAGGGCGAATAGAGTTTACAACGCCGATGTTATACTCCTTAGCATTTATTCCGATTTTCACCATCGGTGGGGTAACAGGGGTTATGCTAGCGATGGCAAGTGCGGATTACCAATATCATAATACGATGTTCTTGGTTGCCCACTTCCACTATGTATTAATTCCAGGTACCGTATTTGCAGTAATTGCAGGCTTCTACTACTGGTTCCCTAAACTATTTGGGTTCCGTCTTAATGAGAAGCAAGGTAAGGCTGCATTCTGGACGATTGCAATTAGCTTTAACGTTACGTTCTTACCGTTGTTCTTCCTAGGTCTAAAAGGGATGACAAGACGGATGTACACCTATTCTGCGAGCACAGGCTTTGGTCCGCTCAATTTGATTGCATCTATTGGTTCTGTAGGCTTGCTGATTGGATTTATGATTCTTGTGTACAATATTTACTGGAGTTTCCGTTATGCACCAAGAGATAAGACTGGAGATCCTTGGAACGCACGTACACTTGAGTGGAGTACGCATAGTCCTGTCCCTGAGTATAACTTTGCCATTGTTCCTAAGGTGGAGGGTCTTGATCCATTCTGGGAGCAGAAAAAAGGTGGTAAACAGCTATACGAAGGTGAGCTTGAAGAAATTCATATGCCAAACAATAGTGGTCAGCCGATTATTTTATCAGCGATATTCTTTGTTTGGGGCTTTGGGATGGTATTCAGCTGGTGGCCTGCGGTTGTGGTATCTACGATCGGTATTGTAGTGATGTTAGCAATAAGATCATTTGAGAAGGATCATGGTCATCATATTCCTGTTAAGACAATTAGAGAAACTGAAGAACGATTGCGGGGTGAAAACGCATGAAAGTAGATCATACGCTACCGCTAGAATATAGCACAGAGGATAATAGTAACAAAATTCTTGGATTTTGGTTATTCCTTGGCGCAGAAATTGCGTTGTTCGCTACTTTGTTTGCCGTATATTTTACCCTTTGGAATCGTACAGGTAGTGGCCCAGCGGGTAAAGATATATTTGAGATTACGCCTGTTTTGCTTGAAACCTTCTTGCTTCTAACAAGTAGTTTCACTTGTGGCTTGGTTATTAATAGCATGAGACATAACATGAAAAAGGCAGCAATGACTTTCTTAGTCATTACGTTGTTGCTTGGTCTTGGCTTCCTAGGTATTGAGATTTTTGAGTTCGTGACATATGTACATGAAGGTGCTACGCTTCAGACAAGTGCGTTTTTATCTAGCTTGTTTGTGTTGCTTGGCACACACGGCTTGCACGTTACGATGGGGGTATTATGGGGCCTTGCACTATTAATACAAATTCGTAGCCGTGGATTTAACCCTGTAACTGCGAATAAAACATTTATTTTCTCTCTGTATTGGCACTTCCTTGATGTTGTATGGATCTTTATATTTAGCTTTGTTTACCTGAAAGGACTGATGTGACATGAAGAAACTTTTCCCGCTTCAACATGTAATGGGTTATGTGTTCTCGTTGATCCTTTCTGCGGTTGCACTGCTAGCTGTGTTCGGTGATTTGTCCTATACGTGGGGCTTAGTCATTTTGTTAGTATGTGCAATGGTACAAATGGGTGTTCAGTTATTTTTATTCATGCACATTAGCGAGAATAGATCCAGAGGAACGTTGTATGTGAATATTGCTTATGCTATGTTTGTGGCATTAGTTACGATTTTTGGAACATTATTTGCAATGATTTGGGGCTATAATCTTCCTTAATGAAGGGAAAAATACCTTTGTTGCTTATGAGCACAGAGGTATTTTTTTACCTCTTTACATACCCCTAGGGGGTATAATATAATGTAGATATGTGAAACATAGCGGAGAAGGGAGATGGTAGTGTGGCAAAGCTCAAACAAAATCCTGAAACCCATTGTGAAACTCACATCGATGAGGTCAGGCATAGTCACCATTCTGAGGCGGTAAAAAATAACCTGATTTCTCGCTTAAATCGGATTGAAGGACAAATACGTGGCATTAAGGGCTTAATAGAGAAGGATACGTATTGTGATGATGTCCTAAATCAGATTGCAGCAGCACAATCAGCACTGAATAGCGTGGGTCGCTTATTACTTGAGGGACATATGAAGAGCTGTGTGATTGAAAGGATTCAAGCTGGTGAAGAAGAAGTGATTGATGAATTACTGTCTACAATGAATAAATTAATGAAATAGTATAGGAGGAATAAAAGATGAAATCTGTAACTTTAAATGTAGAAGGTATGAGCTGTAACCACTGCGTGAAATCCGTTGAAGGTGCTGTTAGTGGCTTAGGTGGAGAAGCGAAAGTGGATTTGGCTAATAAAAAAGTAGAGGTTAGCTTCGATGAGGCTAAAACTACTGTAGAAGCGATCAAAGAAGCGATCGAAGATCAAGGCTACGATGTAGTTTAATGCTTTTAATCTGTTACCGATTGAGTTCTAATTAAAAGGACAACTGCGAGGAAAGGTTTGCAGTTGTCCTTTATTTATTTTGTATGATTAACTGTAATTTATAAGTTGTAAAATTTTTTCGTGTTTAACCTAATTTGCTCACATACCTCATGAAGTGGTTTAAGAGATAGTTGGGCATAGAAGGAAGCGGATTCATGAATCATAGAAGGGTGTGTCATCTGTCCAGCAAAGGGACCCTCAAATGGCCACGGCCCATCCGTTTCGAGCATCACTTGTTCAATGGGATAGTGAAGGGCAATCTCCTGAATTTCCTCCTCGTATAAAATATCCGGTGTGAACGATATATAATACCCACGTTGTACCATCCTTTGTAGTGTCGCTGTAGAGCCTTTAAACCAATGAAAATGGGCTTGCTTGATGTCGTATTCCTCTAACAGGTCACATACGATATCTGCATCTTCATATACAGCATGGAGAACCACTGGTTTATCATATTTTTTAGCTACCTGTAACAACTTTCCTAGCCACATAATATAGGGTTCAATCTCGAACTTCTCTCCACTTTGAATCGCTTCCATTTTTGTGTAATACGGTAATCCAATTTCTCCAATCGCAACCATCTCTGTGATATGTGTCTCCAGCCACCTTAAAAGTTCTTGTTGTTTTGTCTCATCCGGCAGTATTTGCTCTGGGTGAAATCCACATGCAGCATAAACAAGTTGTGGAAATTGTTGGCTTAATGTTAAATTGTCCTTACTGGATGCTAAATCCATTGATACACTAATGACCGAATCAATATTAGAACTTAATAAAAATTTGGTTATATTTGTTATGGACTCTTTTGGATATTTATCCAAATGGATATGGGCATCAATTAACGATATGGTCATAAATTAATAACCTCGATCTAATGTTTTCTTCATTATACCGCGGATTTCACTGTTTTTATTAAAAAAATTTAATATAAGCAAATGATGTCGTACAATAACAATTATGCGACCTTTCTATGAGTCTATCATGAAAAAAATGGAATGCTTTGTTGTTAATACATATTATAGGACATTTGCGTG
>NZ_JAGGKG010000013.1 GCF_017873435.1 Paenibacillus turicensis
ATAAAAAATTATCCCCTCAGAGTTTAGAAACAGAGGGGATTCAATCATAACGTTTTTTTGTTTTTTAGACTGTCTACTTGACAGGGTGCAGTTCAATTCAAAGCTTCTTAGCTCTTTTTCTTTTTAACTCTTTTTTAGTTCCATTTAAATCATTTTAAAGATTGCACTGTAAAATCAATAATTTGTTTAGGTGATGAAGTTACATCGAACGCTCCTCCTAAATCAATGAATGAAGTTTTGCGTTAGGATGAGGAAGAAGAATGGGATGAATGCTCATCTGCCTTGACACAATCAATAGCTATGACCAAGGCGATGATCAGCTCTTCATATTGCTCGTCAAGGATTGATATCGTATACGTATCAGCAATTTTAAACCATTCTTTTTCAATACTGGCAATCATTTGACCTCCCCTGGATACGGAGAACTCCATGTCCCACCAGTTTCCCTGAACCTCCAACCCTGCTGCATAAATGTTGTAACGTGCTTTAAAAAAGGAGAACTCTTTTTCAATCATTCCAATTTCCTGACCATGACTGTTTATATAAAACTTAGGTAGGAAGCTAAACACCTTTTTTGTAATCTCTGCAACCTCATATCCTTGCGTATTCGTAATGGTAAACGATTTAGGAATTTTCATGAAGCTTCCCTCTACAAAATAGCAAGGCTCCTGGGATTCATCCATCACTGTAAATTTTTCACCTAAAGAAAATAGCTTTTGTTTGACATACAATGTTTTCATTCAAAAACTCCTCCCTCTTCTCTCACTTAAAATTGAAAAGCTAATTCTTCATCTCAAGCTCTGCCTCAATCACTTCAAGCACCGCTTCGTAATGATCAAAGGCATAATCAGCCTTTTCATTAATCTCGTCTCGCTCATGATCAGAGTATTTATCATACATCGCCACAACCTCAATGCCTGCACGATTAGCCGCATCTACACCAATCAATGAATCCTCGAAAATAAGGCATTCTTCTGGTTCTACATTTAACTCGCCCATCACTTTATGATAAATTTCGGGGTTAGGTTTAATTTCTGTGACATCCTCCCTGGTATAAATGTTTGAAAAAAACTGATCCAAAGGAGCCTTGTTTATTATGTTATGATTTAGAGTCCGATAAATATCTATGACGGATTTTTTGGTTGTGGTTGTAATGATTAAAGTAAGCCCACTTGTTTTTAATTTAACAAGCACCTTTTCAACGTCCTTTTTATAATTAACCTCATTTGTTAAAAAATCATTCGCGATTTCGTAACGCAGCTTAACAACTTCCTCTGCAGTTAACTGGGAACTATATTTCTCTTTTAAATTTTCACAATATTTCAAATAAGGATTAGTATCACTACTGAAATGCCGTAGCACTGTATCCCGTTGTACCTGCACTTCTTCACTGCTGACCTCAGCTCCACCAAGCTGAAAAATCAGCTTACGATCTACTTCATTCCATATCCCCACTGAATCTATCAATGTTCCATCCATATCAAAGAAAACGACCTTCTTATTTGTAAACATATTTGTTCTCCATTTCATAGTTTCTATTATCTAGTATTTTAACACCAATAATATATAAACAGCTTTAGTTTGTTTGATTTATACTATTCTCTATATTTCAAAATACTTTTTTTAGTTAAATTAATATTTTTCTAGTAAAAATTTACCTAAACTACTTCCATAAACAACCATTAATAGGTTATAATGTTTTTGAAAGTGCTTTCATCTAATGTTTATAAGTAAAAAGAGGTGGTAAGTGCCGGTAACCACGGTGCATAGCTCAAAGGTTATGACAAGCAGTAAACGGTAGTCAAACAGCAGGCATTAACATAAATATGTAACTCAATTTATAAGGAGGTTTATTCGTTATGTTTAAAAAGAAATGGGTAAAACGTGCCACGACCATGCTCATGCTGGTTGCCATGTTCGCAACACTCCTACCTGCGAGCGCAAATGCAGGCTTAGCAAGAGGGGATAAGTTTTTAGGTAATATTTTTGCTAATAATCCGCCGTCAAACTTTGCAGTGTATTGGAATCAGGTTACACCTGAAAACGCTACCAAATGGGGATCTGTTGAAGGTAACCGCAACGTAATGAACTGGGGAGGCGCAGATATCGCCTATAATTATGCTAGAAATAACGGAATGCCGTTCAAGTTCCATACCTTAGTATGGGGTGCTCAAGAGCCAAACTGGGTTAAAAATCTAAATGCTAATGACCAACGTGCAGAGGTGACTCAGTGGATTAGAGCTGCTGGTCAACGTTATCCAAACACAGCATTTGTAGATGTAGTTAATGAGCCATTACACCAAAAACCTTCTTATCGTAATGCAATCGGTGGTGACGGTGCTACAGGCTGGGATTGGGTAATCTGGTCCTTCCAACAAGCTAGACAAGCATTCCCGAATGCTAAGCTACATCTTAACGACTATGGTATTATTAATGATCCTAATGCAGCAGCCCAATTTATCAACATTGCAAATATTTTAAAAAGCAGAGGCTTGATCGATGGAATTGGCATTCAAGCTCATCATTTCAGTATGAACTACGTTTCTACGCAAACGATGAATCAAGTACTAGGCATGTTAGCTGGAACAGGTCTACCAATTTATGTAACAGAGCTTGACATGACTGGAGACGATAACACTCAATTGCAAAGATATCAACAAAAATTCCCAATTTTATGGAAACATCCTGCGGTTAAGGGGATTACATTATGGGGATACATTGAAGGCCAAACATGGGAGCCAGGTACTCACTTAATCCGTAGTAACGGAACTGAGCGTCCTGCTATGCAATGGTTGAAGCAATATATGAGCCAAAATTAAAATCATTTAATTCATTTTGACGATGTAATAAAGCATGAAAACCTTATATGAAATAAGAGAAGGGGATATTACCTGCTGACGGTAATGCCCCTACTCTTATTTTGTCAATAAAATATATTGTTGTTATGCTATTAAGCGATTAAGTACTATGTATGTAGTTACTTTTTCTCAACATAACCAGACAACTTTAAATCATCTTCTGATTTCTTTAAGCTTACTTTCGCTTTTTTACTAGATTCCGGAAAATTAGTTCCTAATTTAGCATTTAATTCCTTAAAGTCAGCTTCTTCATAGTTAACTGACAGAGATTCCACCGCTTCAGAATCACTATAGGTAATACTATGCGTAACCCCTTTTACTCCTTTATATTGTTCTACCATTGGATTTAGTAGTTCCTCAGCCTCTTCTTTTGTTGTTACACCTAAAGCTGAAAATGGGATCTTACTATCTGTGCTTTGTACATTTACAATATCCCCTTGATACTTATAAGTGATAACAATTGAGGCACCATTTTCTTCTTTTTCATATGATTTTGTTAAAACCTCACCTTTTCCACAAGCACTTAACACTAATACCAACACCATTAAGCATAAAACAGAACTCATTGTTTTCTTTTTCATTGTTGTCTTTTCTCCAATCATTTAAATTTTAAATAAATATACAATTATAAACCTCACTTTCCAATTTTTTATTAACATTTCAAAGTATAACAAAATTAAAACAAAACTAGTATATTAAAAGTCATACTGTTTAAAAGGCTATTTATCAGTACTTGACAGCGACTAGAGGGTGGTAGCTACGATCCAGAGCGTTCTTGCGATTGTTGTTAAAATCATATTAAAGATACTTTTTTAAATTCAAAAATAAAAAAATAACAACTAAAAAAAGCTGGAACCCTATTAATACAGGTATCCCAGCTTTTTGTCGCTATATTTAACTTCATTTACTACAAGGCATAGAATTAATAGTTATATCAATTGATAATACTATTTTTTCTCTGTATACCCTTGACTTTTCAGTAGCTCTTCTGATCTTTTCATGCTAATTTTTTTCACATCTTGATCGCTATCAAAACTCATACCTGGTAAACCTCTTAACTCACTAATATCTGCTTTACTATAATCAAGCTTTATGGATTCAATCATTTCAGTGTCTTTAATATCAAGGTCGTATGTGATTCCCTTAATATTTTGAAATTGCTTTACCAGTGGTTCTACTTGCTTTTCAACCTCTTCTTTGGTTAATCCCATATCACCAAATTTTGTAACACTACGTGATGTTTGCTCAATAACAATATCATTTTGATACTTATACGTGAGTGAAGAGGATGTACCGTTTACCTCTCTTTCAAAGGTTTTTGACAAGGTTTCCCCTTTGCCACAAGCTGCTAAAACTGCAATCACAGTAAGCATTAAAAAAACTGTAAAAATCTTCTTCTTTTTCATTCTTAAAACCCCTATTCTTCTTAATTAATTTTCCCACTTTTTTATTACCCACAACAATTTAACTTTAATCACAAAATAATTTATATTCTTTTTGATTTAATAATAAAACCCCAACCTACAAATAAAAATTGTACTTGGGGTTCGTTACTAAATTATTTAGTTCATAACATTTTGTCTTAAAAACCTTAGAAAATCACCCTGCATAGACCCAAGGGTTAGCATTTTTTTAATTATACTGAACCTCCAATGCTTACCTTCCACGTCAAATGACCAAATCGCAGAAAATAATAATCCAGATTTGAATTTTTGATTTCGCAAATCCGCTATATCAAATTCAACCTTTTGGACAACTTTAGAGGACAATGCATTCAGAAATAGGATGACTACTTTACTGTTGTTGATCAATAAAATTGCGCGGCTTGTAACTGATGAAAGGGCTTGAGAATCAGCATAACATGTCAGCATATCAGGTTCTTTATGTTGCGCAGCTAGACCATTAATCAATTTTTGGGTGATAAAAAACATAATCAATCCCTCTTTTACTTTTTTTATTTCCATATTTAAACCTATATCAGACTCTCTGTAAAGCAAAACTCGATACTCCACTTTGTCATCTACTTTATCATTCATTTAGTATCGCAGCAGTTGATTTTTCACCCTAAAAGTTAACAACTACTCCATTGGATTTCACCCTAATAAGGATTAAAATTGAAAAAAAGGGGATGTTGAGATGCTTTTAAGTGTTGGAGAGGTCATTACTGAGCAAAGGAAGAAAAAACGTGTCACACAGCAGGAATTAGCCGATTTCATCGGTGTAACAAAAGCTTCAGTATCAAAATGGGAAACAAATCAGTCTTATCCCGACATTACATTGTTACCACTATTAGCCGCCTACTTTGATGTTAGTATTGATTCCTTATTAAACTACAATTCACAGTTAACCTCCGAAGAAATTCGAAACATATACCGTTCCATACAGAGTACATTGAACACATGCCCAGAGGAAGCCTTAGATTCGTTAAATCGTCTTATACGGCGTTATTACTCGTGTTATCCATTTGTTTTGCAAATGGGATTGTTTATCCTTAATCATTTTGATTTGTTACCTGGAGAAAATCGCGAGCATAAATTTGCAGTGTACATTGCGAAGGCACAACAATTGTTCCAGCATGTGGCCTCCAATGCAACAGAGGCAAAGCTGTTAGACGAAGCTCATAAGTTTCAAGCATATACCTTATTCATGCTAGGCGAATACGATAAAGTACTAGCGCTATTAGGACAATATACACCCGCCTGCTTTCCAATTGAACCTTTAATTGCCGGAGCTTTTCAACAAAAGGGAGAAAATGAAAAGGCCATTGGTGTGTTGCAAAGTGGTATTTTTCAAAATGTTGTGGTTACAATGAGCTTTTTAACAAACTATTTACAACTGTTATTAGAGCAACCCCATCAATTTAGGGAGACAGTGGAAAAAGGACGAAGTTTAGCACAAGTTTTTGATTTTGAGCAGCTTAATCCAATCCCATATCTTAATTTTTTATCGTCCGCAGCTTATGGCTATGCGATATTCCAGGATGGTGAGCACCTCGCTCCAATTTTAAACGAATATATTCACGTCCTGCAACGTACAACGTTCCCTGTCGTCATCCATGGCGATTCTTATTTTGATCATATTGATGATTGGATAAAGCAACTAGACCTAGGAAATCAGCTCCCTAGAGAAACGTCGCAAATAAAAAAAGACTTTATTAATTTATTTCTCCATAATCCTGTTTTTGAGCCTTATAAACAAAAGGAAAATTTCAATCCTATTTTTGAAAATTTAGAAAAAATGAGAAAGGAAGAGGAGCATGAATAACTTTGATTTTTTTATGGACTATTTACCATTTTTTATCCCTCTTATTATTTTACAACTAATATTAGCGGTCACCGCATTAATTCATGTCATTAAACACCCGCAATACAGATTTGGCAATAAAGGGCTCTGGATTGTAATTGTTATAGCTTTTCAAATTGTTGGACCCGTTATTTATTTCACGCTTGGAAAAGGGGAAAACATATGAGCTTACTCCAAGTTGAGAACGTAACAAAAACATTTGGTCAAAAAAAGGTGTTAAATGATTTAAGTTTTGTTGTGCAAGAAGGAAGTATATTCGGTTTCGTTGGTGAAAATGGTGCAGGTAAAACGACCACAATGAAATTGATTTTGGGCCTAGATCAGATGACGAAAGGAAACATCTCTATTTTAGGGGAAGCCGTCACCTTTGGTGCAACGAAAACAAATCGTTTTACAGGTTATTTGCCTGACGTGCCGCAGTTTTACGATTACATGACAGCACGCGAATATTTGATGTTGTGTGGTGAAATTACTGGACTTCCTAAGGATGAACGCATAAAGCGTGTGGAGGAAATGTTAGGGCTTGTTCAGTTATTTAGTGTCAAAACGCGTATTGGCGGCTTTTCACGTGGGATGAAGCAGCGACTAGGTATCGCCCAAGCTTTATTAAATAAACCTAAGCTGTTAATTTGTGATGAACCAACCTCTGCACTTGATCCTAATGGACGAAAGGAATTCCTTGACCTGTTATATTCATTGAGATCAGAAACGACGATTATTTTTTCAACTCATATTTTAAATGATGTAGAGCAAATTTGCGATCATGTAGGCATTTTAAATGGAGGTAAGATGGTGGTCTGCTCGTCAATATCTGAACTGAAAAAAAAACATGGGCAACAGCAGGTCAAAATCGTGTTTGAGCAAACAGATGATAAAGTATTATTTTTAGAACAGCTTAAGAAAAGTCCTCTCACGACCCCCTATACGATCGACCCTACTGGCTTAGCAACGATTATATCCTTTAAAGCAGCGGAGCGAGAGCAGTATAAGAACGACGCACAGCAACTACTAAAATTAGTGCAGCAGCACAACATTTTACCCCTTGCCTTTGAGCAACAAGAAGCCTCTTTAGAGGACATCTTTTTGGAGGTAATCCGATGAAAAACATCCTGTTTTTTTGTAAAAAGGAGCTTTTAGAATATTGGCGTACGAAAAAGCTACTTGTCCTATGGATTGCCTTTGCTGCGTTTGGCATCATGAGTCCTTTATTTGCTAAATTAATGCCTCAAATTTTAAAGGCAAGCTTTGGAGAAGCCTTGCCCATCGAATTACCTACTCCAACCTCGATTGATGCATGGACTCAATTTTATAAAAACATTTCACAGATTGGAATTTATCTGCTCATCATCATGTTTAGCGGCATCGTTAATCGGGAGATCAGTAAGGGGACACTCACTAATCTAGTAACAAAAGGTTTAAATCGTACCGTAGTTATTATTAGCAAATATTTTTTAATGTTGATATTATGGAGCCTTGTTATTGTAACTTCATTTGGGATTACGCTAGGCTACACTCAATATTATTTTCCAGACCAGCTTAGCCCCCATTTTTTTGCTGGTTTCCTGCTATTATGGTTATTTGGCTTGTTTATTAGCAGTGTAGTTGTGCTTAGCTCTACGGTTTTTAGCAGTATCTATAGTAGTTTATTTGGCGCGATTGGACTCATGATTTTATTGTATGTACTGAACCTATGGGAGAAGGTAGTTAAGTGGAATCCCATCTCATTAATGTCCGTAAATATGGCTGTTGTGCAAGGGCAAGAGTTATGGTCTGATTATGTGCCTGCCATTGTGATGAGTGGTTTAATTGCATTATTACTGCTGTGGATGGCAGTGGTTGTGCTGAAGAGGAAAAAGCTCTAGAAAAGAAAATTGCATTTTGGGGTGTAGCATAGATAACGGTGTTTGCACTTCCAAAATCATTAGAAAGGAGACTACCTTTGGGCGATCCCTGATAGTCCCCTTTACTTTTTTCATAGCTAATTTAAGCAAAAATTTACTTTTGTAAAACAGTTACTAGATTAAATATATGTCTAAAATTGATAAATTCACAAAATATAAATAAATCAAATCTTAATGTCTATGATATCTTGCACTGTGACCAATCTTAATAGAGCAACCACCTGCTGGTCCACTTTGGTTACAATAGCTATGTCCCCAACATACTGTACTTCTAATTAATGCCAAGTCACAATCACTATTTACAAAGTTAACCCATGCTCTAGGGTGAGATTTCTGGTAATGTACATCGTCACTAGCCGGGCCATTAAAACGATTGCAATGTACCCAATCCCCTGGATAATATTTTGATCCATAGTCCTTTAAAGGTGAAATTATAAATTGCTCACTGTCCATATGATCAAAAAGCTCACCCATGTCAACTAAAAAGGTGACCGTTGGCTTTCCATCAATGATATCAACTGTAGCGGTTCTCATCAAATGCTCATCTGTTGATACGGTTTTACCTTTATTAAGCATACTGTTAACACTTATAATTCCTGTCTCTTGCAGATCGTATTTCATTCCATCAACAAAAACTTCTCCATCTGTAAGAACAACTTCTCTAACTGCACCATCGTCTGTAATTTTCCATCCATTTGCAATATATTGTTCCTGTACTTCTTTTGAAAGAGTGTTAATCGGGAAATCAATGACTTGCTTTGCCTTCACTACTAATTCATTTGGTGTCTCACTAGCTTGGGCAGTAATACCTCCAGAGCCTACTACAGTTAATCCTATTAATAAAGCTGCTAGAAAACATTTCATTAATTTCTTCAACATTTTACTCCCCTTTTTTTGTTTTTTATATGCTTTCCTTAGCTATGAAAACAAAATAAACAAAAACTGCAATTGCAACGATTAAAGCAACAATCCCAATATAACTGACAATTTTGTTACTTGCCTTTTTCCCAATAAAAATAAGAGCAATAGACAACAAAAGTAATAAAATGTAATAAAGTGAAAACATATTTTCCTCCTGAGTTTATTGGTTTGCAACGCAAACTTCCATGTTTTCCATATTATAGCATGTAAAAATTGATTTTGAGTAGATTTACTGTTTAGTCATAAATTATTCACTTAATGGGAATTAAATACAAATTATTGTATTAAATGTTAAAATACTCAACTCTACGATATTCCGCATTATTTACAGTGTCTATTTGGTGCTATTGGGCTAATGATTTATTGTATGTGCTAAACCTATGGGAGAAAGCAGTTCGTGCAATCCAATTTCATTAATGTCCGTGAATGTGGGAGTGGTGAAGGGGCAAGAGGTATGGTCAGATTATTTACCTGCCATTGTGATAAGTGGTTTAATTACGCTATTACTGCTGTGGATGGCAGTGGTTGTGCTGAAGAGGAAAAAGCTCTAGTTTGCCGTTTCATTTGTCGAAATCAAAAAAATGCTTTTCAAGTTAATGTTATAGCGACGAATTTTTAAAATTATTAACCACTCTTCTAGGGAAGATAGTAATGAAATTAAAATAACCGTATACAAGCTAGCTGTGGTTATAAAAGAACTTCCATATAACAAAATTGGATACAGCATAAATAATAAAAAACCTGAACATTTATTTAAGTAGGTGTGAATGACGGCAAACTGTTTAAACTTAATCTTGGTCAAAATAAAATTGAGTAACCGTATTACAATAATGACCACTACGCTACAAATTATAAATAAATTCATAGGGATATGAAACGCTAGGGCATAGCAAAGTATACCAAAAAAGCAAAGGTCAGCAAGACTATCTAGCTTTGCACCTAGCTCTGTTTCACACTTTAACCCTCTTGCAAGTAAACCGTCAGCAAAATCACTCAACCCACACAATATATACAGTGCTAAAAACGGAGTTGAGTCCTTGATTAGAAATAACATAATCCCTGACAATATAATTCGAAGTACACAAAGGGCATTAGGAATATATTTGTAATCATTGTACATTCACAACCTACATCCTTTCCCTAAAATAACTGCAAGAGGTGTGTTAGTTATTTTTAGAGGTTTACAAGTACTTTATCTAACTGAGCAGAATCTGATGAGTCTAGTTTGTTCGTCTGTTCATATGCTGCAACGATATCCCTATCGTTATCACTAAGCTGATCAGCTGGGCTTTTTTTGGCCTTGCGATATAAAGCCTTGATTAGCATTTTATGCATAAATGACAATTTATCCACTTTAAGCTTGCCATGTAGGTGGTGAATCGCCTGCAATTTAAACTTAGATTTTTTGAGCATTTCGCTCACAAGCTTGTTAATATTTGAGGTATTATTTTCTCGGTTAGGATTGTAAACACCAACAATAACGAGGGTCAGTTTTACTTCACCAAGCTTATTATTTTCTTTCAAAAACTTATCTAAAGCATAAATTTTCCCCGCATACACAGGAGCTATAAAAATAATCTCATCATATTGTTTAATGTTGTCTTGAATTTCATTATAGGAGCATAACGGATAACCTTTCTCCTCTGCAATTTTAACTGCATATTCTCTACTCGTTCCGTAACGTGAAGCATACACAATCATTTTACTCACCACTTTTCCCTCCTTCGTTCTCTTCTCGTTCCACTCCTGCATATAATTTTGTGATTAACCCATAAAACAAATGAATTTCCTCATCTGAATAGTCGCTGAATATCGCGTTTAGTTTCTCAGTGTGAAGCGCAGAAATTTTATCAGCATAGTCCTCCGCCTTTTTGGTTAGTGAAAGTGACGTGTTTTTCTTATTTCCCACTTCATGACTAATGGTGATAAAGCCTTTTTCTTCAAGCGATGTCGCTAACTTTTTAATGTTTTGCCGAGACGAGCCTAGTAACGTGCCTAAATGAGTAAGTGTTGTTTTTTCGTCTGAATATTTAATCATAGTTAACAACATAAATTGTTTTAAAGTAAGCACCTCATCGGTTTTATCAAAAATGGTTTGTAACCGATTTTGCAAAATCGAGATACTTGAAAAAATACCTCTAATTTCATTTTCTCTCTTCCCTGCAAATTCCTTAATCATATGATTGATTTCCATTACAAATACCTCCGAACAGCATTCTTAATTGATATTTGCATTATAGTAACTAGTTGCTATAATGTAAATAGGTAACTAGTTACTAAATTAAACAAACCCCAGTTATTAACAGAAGGGAATTGTAGTTATGAATTTAAAAAGACTAAATAACATGATTGTTGGTTTGATCATCATTTTAGCCACAGTTACAGCTTTATTTGGAATTTTATCTAATCAATCTATTAATGAGCATGAGGTTGTTCGGACGATTTTTGGGGAATCCGTTACATTATACGGAAAAGGACTATATCACAACGAGTCCATTTCTATGGCCTCCCAAGTGATCGCACAAGAGATGGTAACATTATTAGTGGTTGTTCCTTTGTTGTTCTACGCTTTAGTGCTTAAGAACGGAGGAAAAATCAAAGGCGAAATGTTACTAACAGGTATATTAGGTTATACGCTTTATATGTACGCGACTTATTGTTTTGTTGCTGTATATAATAATTTCTTTTTAATTTATGTTGCGTTGATGTCCTTGTCCTTTTTTGGCTTCGTTATTAATATGTATCAGCTTTTTTCACAAAGAAACACAATTTATTTCTCTAAGCTTCCGAATAAATTTAATGGTTATTCTACCGTTGTTTTGGGCTTATTAATTTTATTTATGTGGTTAGGTAGATTGATTCCACCGTTAATTCAAGGAGGCGTACCTACTGGACTAGAGCATTACACCACATTTCCGATCCAAGCGCTTGATCTTGGAATTGTGGTTCCCGTCGCAATGATTGGAGGATTCGCATTCACTAAAAAACAAATATTAGGATATCTGTTAGTTCCCATCATAACGATTAAGGGCATTACAATGCTGCTCGCGATTGACGCGATGATGATTGGAATGTTAAACAGTGGGGTTTCCGTGGATAGGGTAGAACTTGTTGTGTTTCCTTTATTTACGGTACTGTTTTGCTTTAATTTATATTTTGTAATGAAGAGTTTAAAAAAAGATAAAAGAAAATAAAAAAGATAAACGTATGACCATTAATTAAACTTTATTAATCATATAGGAGAACAAACATGGATAAAAAAAACCATTGGAATTGGATTCAGATCTCCGCAATTTTAATATTTATATTATTAGTCACCATAACCCTCAGTGGAATATTTTCTTATTCTACACAACATAAATATGTTGTCACCAACTTATATGGACAGTCTGTTGAAATATATGGGTATGGCGTGTATCAACACGATTCTTACTTTAAGGCTCCCATTTTAATTGGCTCCGATTGGGCAATGCTCTTAATGGTTGTTCCTCTAATTGGATATTATGTCATGAAGGGAACCACAACTTTTCAATCAAAAACTAGCTTCTTTCCGATACTTGGCATCGTTTTGTATTACGCATTTAGTATTTCCTTTGGCGTAGCTTACAACCAGCTGCAGCTTGCTTACATCCTTTTAACAGCGGTGGCGTTTTTCACGCTCTTTTCATTGTTAATCAATATCATCGGGGAAACAAAGGATTACACCTGTAATTTTGACATAAAAAGAGGGGAGCTAAGCTTCTTAATCGTTGCTGGAGTTGCTAATATTATCGCTTGGTTACCTGACATTTTAAGCTCATTATTTACAGGGCAACCCCTGATGCGAATTGAAATGTACACCACAGAAATTACGTATGTGCTGGATATGGGCATTATAAGTCCATTAGTATTTATTACAGTTTACTTGCTAGTTAAAAAGAAAAGTGTTCTTGCACTATTATTGTATCGCATGATTTTAGTTACTTTGAAAATTATAGGCTTCATGCTCCCCATCCAAACGGTGGTTCAGTTATTGGCAGGCATAGAAATTCCACTTCCTGAGTTGATTACCAAGGTGGTTTTATTTGTGATCTTAGCATGTATGGCAATTTATTTCGATCGGCGGAATAAGAAAAGGATGGCGAAGGTGATTGCTGAAAATAAACTATAGCAACTTTTGTCTCAGTTACTTACAAAAACAGTTGTTGATATTAAGCTCAAAACATCTATACATACAACAGCATTATTTCAAAAATTTAGCGCATATAGCGATGACCTTATTTCCAAATTAGTTTCCAATATGATATAGTTTCTAAATAGAAATTATATATTGGAGGGAATTATAATGGACTTAAAGTCAGCTTTGATCGATTTACAATGTGAATTAGTCGCAGAACGAACCCTTGCCAATCCACAAAATATCTCTTGGATGCAATATGATATTTTGTGTCAGCTTGAAAAACAAGAAATGCTTTTGCCCTCAAAGCTAAGTATCCTTCTAGGCACTTCACGTACTAAAATATCCAAGTCACTAAAAGACTTAAAAGCCCTTGGCTATATTAAGCAATTACCAAACCAATCAGATGGCAGAGAGCTTTACACCTCAATCACCTCGGAAGGGCAGTTATTATTAAAAAATATTTCAAATAAACATACAGCCCTTTACCAATCTGCAATGAGCACTTTAACTATGGATGAACAACAGGAATTCGCCCGATTAGCAGCTAAGTTTTCAGAGGGATTGAGAAAGGGGCGTATAGACTCCTATGAATGATCTTATCATTGTAAAAAATGCAACAACAAATAATCTTAAACATGTTTGTGTTCATATCCCTAAGCGTAACATCGTTGCTGTTACGGGAGTTTCAGGTTCCGGAAAATCTTCGCTAGTATTTGATACGATTGCAAGTGAATCTCAAAGATTGTTAAATGATACCTATTCTAGCTACATTCAAGATTTACTACCGAAATATAAGAAGCCAATTGTAGATGCGATCACGAATCTCCCTGTGTCGTTAGTCATTAACCAAAAGAGAATACGTGGAAATGCCAGATCCACAGTGGGTACAATTACAGATATTTACTCCAGCTTGAGATTACTTTATGCTCGAATTGCCTCTCCTTTTGTTGGCTATTCCATGAAATACTCCTTTAACAATCCCGAAGGCATGTGTAGCCATTGTAAAGGTTTAGGTGAAGTAAAGGACATTAAGATTGACAAGCTAATCAACTTTGAATTGTCTTTAAATGAAGGAGCAATCCAATTTCCTACCTTTCAAAATGGCGGTTGGAGATTAACAAGATATACGGAATCCGGTTATTTTGATAACGACAAAAAAGTAGCCCTCTATTCAAAAGAAGAGCTTGACCTCTTGTTGTACTCACCAAAAATAACCCCAGAGCATCCCAGTAAAAACTGGCACAAAACAGCAGAATATATGGGTGTGGTGCCACGTATTACAGAAAGCTTTATTCATGCAGATTCCGCAAAATATAACAAAGATTTGGAGCGAATCCTAAGTACAACCGTATGCCAAGTGTGTCAGGGAACTCGCTTAAATGAAGAGGTATTAAGTGCTAAAATAGCCAGCTACTCTATTGCTGACTGTTGTGCTATGTCTATTACAGACCTACTACAATTCATCACTCAAATTAAAAATAGCGAAGTCACGATTATTTTAGATGAATTAAAAACGAAGTTAGAGAGCTTATGTATCGTTGGATTAGATTACCTAACATTAAATCGAGCAACAAGTACTTTGTCTGGAGGAGAATCGCAAAGAATCAAAATGACCAAATACTTAAATAGCGCTCTTACAGATGTGCTTTATATTTTGGATGAACCAAGCGTGGGCCTACATCCTCAAGATATTCAAGGGATTGGCGATATTCTAAAAGAAATCAAAGCTAAAGGAAACTCCGTTTTATTTGTTGATCATGACCCAGATATGATTGCTATCGCAGACGAGGTCATCAACTTTGGTGAAGGCTCTGGCAGTAATGGTGGCGACATCACCTTTCAAGGTACATATGAAAATTTACTCCATTCCAACACAATAACTGCTAATGCTTTGTTAAAAACTCATAGAATTAATACCGAAAAAAAGCACTTCTCAAGCTTCTATACACTAGACGATGTATCAAAAAATAATATTAATCACCTCTCTGTTAAAATTCCTAGGAACGCTTTAACACTAGTCACTGGGGTAGCTGGTTCAGGTAAAAGCACATTGATACGTTCACTTTTTTTAGAGAAGCATGCTGAATCTACAGTTTTAGATCAAAGCTTGCCACAAGCATCCAGCCGATCAAATCTTGCCACCTATTTAAACATATTTAATGAAATCAAAAAAGTATTTAGCCGAGCAAACAAGGTAGATGTTGCTACCTTTTCAGTAACAGGTAAAGGGGCTTGTCCCGAGTGTAAGGGCAAAGGCACGATTAAACTTGATCTTGCCTTTTTAGGAGAGTCCTATCATCCATGCGAGAAATGTCAGGGGAAAAGATTTAATGATACAACCCTTTCTTATTTATATTGTGGAAAAAATATAAGTGAAATTTTTGAATTGACTGCGCAAGAAGCATTGCATTTATTTTCTAATAACAAAATGATAAAAAATGCTTTAGACTCCATTATAAAATCCAACCTAGCATATATTACACTTGGCCAAACCTTGGATTCCTTTTCAGGCGGTGAACTACAGAGATTAAAGATAGCTCAAATCTTAGCTAAAAAATCATCTGATATTATCATTTTAGATGAGCCTAGTACAGGATTACATGAATCAGATATCGACAACTTTATGAAGCTGTTTCATGAGCTGATTGCAGAAGGAAATACATTAATTGTTTTAGAGCATAATTTATCAATTATTAGCCAAGCAGATTGGATCATTGATCTTGGTCCTAAAGGAGGAAATCTAGGGGGAAAATTATTATTTCAAGGCTATCCAATTGATTTTATGAAGTGTGAGCATTCGTATACTGCAAGTCATTTGAGAAGGGTATTACATATATAACCTTATACTTAGTAGTAAAAACAGCTACAAACCCAGAGAATACTTGGACTTGTAACTGTTTTTTAGTTTGCTATATGCTATAAAATGGGCTTATTATCAAAACTAAAATATGTATTTTTATAACAGGGCATTTTAAGCATGCTCGTATTCCAGAGCTTAAGAAATTCCTTAATTGGAATCCGTCTATTGTATTGGAAGTTATCTTCAACATTAATAAATTCCTTTAACGATTCAGCTAAGTACGCATATTCATTATCTATCCCTATAACGGGTACAAAATGTAACCATTTTTTGTGCTGAGAATATCTAATGAAAGTAATCACAGGATTCCCTTTATTCAATTCATATTTTAATGAATTTAAATTTCCTCTACAATAATGAGATTTAATATTGTAGGTTTTCATTATCTTTGATATTCCCTTAGGATATACATACCCATTTTTCGTTTTATTCGCTAGTTCTTGATATATTTCTTTGCCGTCCGACTCTATTCCTAGATGTCTCAAAATATATGCACTTGAGTATCCAGCACATTCAACAGCAGTTTGTAGATCCATTCTATTCTCTTTGTTGATCATAACATTACCGTTAACAGTTTTATAATATCTAAGCTTAAAAGAACCCATTAATATGACATTGATGATATTGGTAATTACAAAATAATAAAATAAACAGGTTAACGTAATAAATAGGATTATAAGTAGAATTTCTTGCATCATTTAGCTCCTCTAGCATTTTATTTTCTGAAAACCAATTTACTTTTCTCAATAAACCATCTTTCAGCATTTGATATAGAGTGCGTTGTATGATAGATCAACATTTTTCGTAGTGCAGCAACTTCATCAGGTAAAACTTTATAATCAAGAAAGTTATACTTTAATGCTAGACTTTCAGGCACAATTCCAATACCTAAGTCATTTTTGCAAATATCCAAAAGTGTTTCGACAATATTTATTTCTGAAATCGCCTCATTGTTCACATTATGATTACTCATTAACGTAATTAATGCTTTGTAAGAATAACATTGTTTACTGGAAACATAAAACCGTTCGTCGCTTAACAGCTGATGTAGTGACCTCCCTTTCATATTACCCGTAAAAACTAATTTATCTCTTGATAATGTTTGTGATTTGATGGAGTGATTAAGATATTGTTTTGTATTTTCGAGTTCTGTGATATATGCAATATTTAATTCTCCATTTAATACTTTGAAAATTAATTCATCTGTATTTCCGCTAATAATAGATAACTTTTTATTCGGAAATGCTTGATAAAATTGTGTAGCTATCGTATTTAATTGCAACGGAAAAGAAGATAACATGATCCCAATTGAAATATTCTCCTCTTTCTCGCTAATAATATCTTCTGTTTCTTCCCATAACAATATCATTTTTTTAAATTGTTGATATAGCTTCTCCCCATCTGCTGTAAGTTCAACCCCATAAGAATGTCTATAAAATAATTGAGCTTTAAAATGCTTTTCTATATTTTTAATTTTATTCGACATATTTGATTGTAAATGATTAAGCTCATTTGCCGCAGCCGATATACTTTTTAGTTCAGCAACTTTATTAAAAGCGATCATATTTTCAATATCCATAATGCACTCCTTATGACATCAAAAAAAGTGATATCTACATGTATTTTATACATTTCAAATGATAATTTGAGCAGATTATACTTTAATAAACAATACAATTCAAGGAGTGCATTTATGGTGGCAAAGCATAATAAAATTAAGGTAGGCATCGTTGGTGGCTCGGTGAACCCTGAGAGTTGGGCAATTAAATCTCATATTCCTGCATTAATAAATCATGATGGTTATGAATTAATTGCGGTTAGTACTTCAAATCAAGCATCGGCAATGAACGCGAAACGCACCTTAAATATTGAATATGGATACGATAATTATGATGAGCTTATCCAAAATAAAGAGATTGATCTAGTTGTGGTCAGCGTCAAGGCTCCACTACACTACGAGATTATTAAAGAATCGATTATAAATGAAAAGCATGTTTATTCAGAGTGGCCTTTAACCAATAATATAAATCAAGCAAATGAGCTAACCACCATGCGATGAATGCAAACATTCATCATGTTATTGGACTGCAATCAAGACAATCTAGTGTTTTAAATCAAACAAAAAACATAATTAAAGACGGAAAATTAGGGGGAATTTTAGCTGTTAATATGCAAGTTGCTACGCAGGGAAAAGGAAAATTTACTACGAATAGAACAACCTATCAGTTTGATCCAAATAACGGGGCAACCTTACTCGACATAAACGGAGGACATGCCCTAGATCTTTTAACTTTTCTTTTAGGGGATTTTAGCTCTATAAAAGTATCCTCTAACGATAGTTTTAAAACTATTCATAACGCTGAAACAAAAGAAAATTATAAGCAAATCACACCAAACGTCTGGGAAATTATAGGGAAAATTAACGATACCATTAGTGTTAATGTGTCAATCCTTGGCGGTGTCTTACCTGAATTTACACTTTTAATACGAGGAGAATATGGATCATTAAAGATAACGCAGAAGAACTCCGCAGGGCATCCTCAATTCGGGGACTTAGTTCTAGAAGAATGTCTTCATAAAGATGTACATTTAATCAAATCTAGTGAGGACTATATATTTAGAAAGGTTGCTATTGAAAAAGAAGAGGAATCACTACAAAGCTATTTCAATTCTATATACGATAAGCTGTCCCAAGATATAAAGAAAGGTACATATTCGCTCCCTAATTTTAGGGAAGGGTTAAAGTTACAATTACTATTGCAACAAATTAAAGTGATACAAAATAAGTAACTGGGGGATATAGTGATGATGTAGACTGAAATAATTCTACACCATCACCAGTGAAATTTTGTTCCTTTAGAATGGAACTCAAATATGTTGATGTAAAACCGCTATTTTTGATTTATTAAATCTTTCCACCTACACCCTTGAACTTGTCTACAAAGGCAGAGATTTTCTGAAAAACACTCTGTTTTTTTGTTAAATACTGAGGATTAAGCGGACTCATTTTAGGAAGAACCTCATTAAGCTCCGTTCCATTTTCACTTGCATATTCTCTTCTTAACGAGGTTAAAATATATCTTTTTGCAGCCTCTTCATTCAAATTTTCAGAACTAATTAATTCATCTGCTTCACGTTTTTGCTCCGTTTGAGCAAATGAGAAAAAGGCATCGATAATGCTTGCTTTATCTTGTATGCTATCTAAATCAGCTTGGTTGATAAAATCAATTACCAAGCTTTCTTTTGCACGATTTCCTAAACTAGAACGAATTAAACGACGAACCTCCTCAACCAAGGACACTTTGTCCTTTACCTTTTTGTTATGCTCAAAAATAAGTTCAAGAATATAATCTAAGTTGATCTCTTGGGATTTTAACAGATCTACCTCAAATACTACATCATCCCAATCAATAGAAGAGTTCCCTTTTTCTTTTCCAGTTTTTTCACGACGAAACCAATCACGAATATCATTATATGAAGAACGATAATCTTGAACAGTTCTTTCTTCTAACACTTGAATATCTTGCATAACCGCTATATCTTCATCCGTTACATAGTGAGTAGACTTAAACTCTTCTAAAGCATTAGGGTCACTTATATCTACTGTTTGTAACGCTTTTAAAGCTGAATATTCATCATAGTTCTGTAGTATATTTTCAATACATAAATATTCACCAAATAGTTTGGTAAATTCTTTCTTATCCTTTTCAGTCGCAATCTCATCAACATCAGGAAAACGTTCCTGTAATTCTCTTACTACATCTGCATAACCACGACGAGTTTCACCCGTTGCCACATCAGCGAAACCTTCCATATACTCTTTATAGCTTTTTTCCAGCACTACATTTTTAGTATTTTTATCTCCAAACAGAGTAATGGCGTCTATAGTTGCTTGTTCTAAATCTCTAAAAGTAACAATATTTCCAAAGGTTTTCGTGGAATCATAAATGCGATTAGTTCTAGAAAAAGCTTGCATTAAACCATGATACCTAAGATTTTTATCAACAAATAGAGTGTTTAATGTAGGGGCATCAAAACCAGTTAAAAACATGCCTACAACAATTAACAAATCAATCTCTTTCTGTTTGACTCGTTTTGCAAGATCACGATAATAGGTTTGAAACCCCTTAGTATCTACACCATAACTAATTTTAAACATCCTATTGTAGTCTTGGATGGCTGAATTTAAAAACTCTTTTGCACTACTATCCATTGCTGAAGGCTCAAATGTTTCATCAGCAATTTCCCCTATCGCATTTTGCTCTTCATTTGCAGCAAAGGAGAAGATTGTAGCAATTTTAAGAGGATTATTGCTTCCTTGTTGTAATTTGTTTAAAGATTCATAGTAGAGTTTAGCCGCTTCAACACTACTCACAGCAAACATAGCGTTAAATCCTTTTCCATTCGCATTTAAACGATGAGTCTTATTTTTAAAGTTATTAAGAATATATTGGGAAACTTCTTTAATTCGTTCAGGATGTAGTAATGCTTCTTTATTTTCTGCTGCCGATAGCTTTTTCTCGTCCTGTTCTTGCTCAATTATTTTGAACTTGGGACGTACATCGTTATAATCTACTTTAAACTTTAAAACCTTTTCATCCCTGATGGCATCCGTAATGACATAAGAGTGCAGCTCTCGACCAAAGACAGAAGCAGTTGTTTCTGAACCTAACGCATTCTTCGGGAAAATTGGTGTACCTGTAAATCCAAATTGATAAAATTTCTTAAACTTTTTTTTGATGTTTCTTTGAGCTTCACCAAATTGTGAACGATGGGCTTCATCAAATATAAATACCACTTGTTTATCATAGATTGATAACTCTGCTTCGCTTTTCATTAAGTTGTTCAGTTTTTGAATCGTCGTCACAATAATTTTATTATCATCTTTTTCAATGTTACGCTTCAACCCTGCGGTACTCTCTGAACCATTCACACTGTCAGGAGAAAAACGCTGATACTCCTTCATCGTCTGATAATCTAGATCTTTCCGATCTACAACAAAAAAGACTTTATCTATAAAATCCAGTTCAGTTGCCAAACGAGCTGCTTTAAAGCTAGTAAGCGTTTTCCCCGAACCTGTTGTATGCCAAATATAGCCACCACTTTCAACCTTACTCCATTTTTTTGCTTGGTAAGTGCTTTTAATTTTCCATAATATTCTTTCTGCCGCAGCAATTTGATAAGGTCGCATAACCAGCAGGTTGTCGCTCACATCAAATACAGAATATTTCAGTAGTACATTCAATAAAGTATCTTTCTGAAAAAATGTAGCTGTAAAATCTTTTAGATCTTTAATTAGGATATTATCCGCTTTAGCCCAATTCATCGTAAAATCGAAACTGTTTTTATCACGTTTAGTTGTATTCGCAAAATAACGGGTATCGGTCCCATTAGAAATTACAAAAATCTGTATATATTTAAAGAGAGAGTTTTCTGAATTAAAGCTCTCCTTACTATAACGATGAACCTGATTAAAGGCTTCACGAATCGCAATTCCACGCTTTTTAAGCTCAACTTGTACCAACGGTAAGCCATTGACCAGTATAGTAACATCATATCGATTGGCTTGTGTTCCTTTTTGCTCAAATTGCGAAATGACCTGCACTTTATTGTTGGCCACATTTTCCTTATCTACCAGGTAGATATTCTGGATATGCCCGTCATCAAAAACAAAATCATAAATGTAATCATTATGGATCTTACGGGTTTTATCAATGTGGTTATCACTCGGTTTATTTAAATACTGTTCACAAAACCTAAGCCATTCGGCATCTGAAAATTGCGTTTTATTAAGCTCTTGTAGCTGCACACGAGTATTTGCAAGCATCTGCTCAGGATTAGATAAATTAGGAAGATATTCATAGCCTTGATTTGCTAAATCCTGAATCAATTCTCGTTCTAGATTAGATTCGGTTTGATAGCCAACCCCTTTTTCTGCTATCTTGGTATATTTATCCAGAACTATGTAATTGTTTGATTCTGCGATTGGTTTGTACTCACTCATTTTTATGCCCCCTTCCAAAACCTAAAGTTACTTGTCAAATGTTCAAGTAATAACTTAACAGTTTGTTTTTCTTGAGGAGAAGGTTCAGCTATACTTTCATTCGCTAATGTAGAATGACTTGTAAACTGGATAATCCGATTATAGTAGGCCTCTTTGTTATCAGGTAGTAAATCTGACCAGTAAGGGAATCCAAGAAAACTAGCTGTTTTTTCATATAAATTTCTTAAAAGAGTGAAATGATATTTTTGTAATTGATTGTTCTCAATAGCTTCCTCTATCGTCTTCTTCAAATGCAAATGATATGAAAAACTCTTATTTGAATCTCCTGGTTTTTCTTCTAATATAAAAGTGCCATCTTCTTGACGGTCTAGCATGTAGCAGGTCTTTTTATTAACTTCATTATAGACCACATTATAAAAAATAGGATTATGAGTTGTAATAATAAATTTTAGTCCGGAATCACTTTTTTTGATTAAATGAGCCAAGTCTACAGCCAATTGAATCAGATGGTTATCATCTAAGGATGTTACAGGATCATCTATAAACACATATTCCAGCTGATTAAGTTTATCTGTCTCTCGTTCACTTGGCTCAGCTATATTTAATACATCAATAACTTGTTTAAGTAAGCTATAAAACACACTCCAAACAAAGCTACTTTCCTCACCTTTTGAAATCTTAATATTTGGAGAAGCTTCTTCATTTCCCCGTTGATAAGAAAATGTAACTTCCGAGAAATCCGAATTGAACTTAGGTGTTAATGTACGATCAGTATAATTCTGAAAATGACTAATAACATTTTGATCTTGTCCCTGTTCATTAAGTACCCATTCAGTAAAAGAGTTGGGATGAATTTTAAGTTTTAAATCAACATCATTTGCTAAATCATTATCCCAATAGAACAAATCTTCCGTAAAAGCATTGTAGTAAATGATTTTTTTGTTGGCTAATCCCATTTCATCTGTCTCTGCATCATTTTTAGGTGCAACTAAAAATCTAAATTCCTTTGAAAGTCTGGTTTTTCCATTTCCATTAAAGCCATAAATTAATTGAACTTTTCTATCGTTATCTTTTAATTGTTGTGCTATTTCGTTTAAACTCTTCCCCATACTATGCTTCTACCTCACTTTTCGGAAATGAAAGTAGCATATTACGGTAATATTCATATTGTTTTTTACGCAATTCTATTTCCCGAGGTAAGCCCTCAGTAATTGATGATGTCAAGGCATCGAATTTATCTAAAATAGATACTATTCTCTCTTGTTCAGTAAGAGTTGGGATAGGAATTATTATTTTTGATATATCAGTAGCTGAAACATCGATAACCTTTGTTCCTTTTGCATATTTTCTTTTTTGACTAGCAAACATTTGTGTTTGTGTAAAATAAGCAAAATACTTGCCTATAATCTGATTTGATGGTTTAAAAATTGTTGCGTGCCCACCAGTAACCGCTTGCTCTTTACCTAAATAAACAACAGCTTTTCCAACATCATTTAAATTTTCACTCGTATTTGTTATTACAACATCACCAGTATCAACTTTTTTCAATTTTTTAGCAGTCTCATAGGAAACAAAAGATTTAGTTTCTGTCGTAAATGTCCCGTAATAAGTATAAATCTGACCATAATGAATTGCAGGGACTCCAAACTCTGTAAAATCAGTCTTGAACAAACCATTACCACGAACTAATTCACCCACATCACTCAAGGTCTTCCATTCAACTGCTCCCTCGCCAAAAGTCAACAACTTATCACGGTAATAATTATATTGCTTTTTACGAGCTGTAAGCTCTGCTGTAAGCTCTGCTGTAAGCTCTGCTGTAAGCTCTGTGAAGGTGTCTAATATACGGATTATTTCTTCTTGTACTTGTAAGGGTGGGGTGGGAATTGATATTTCATTCAAAATAGCTTGAGTTAGGCTAGGTCTACCAGAACCTGTATCTAATTTCATTAAATCGATAGTTTTCATATAATAGTAAAAAAATTTAGGAATAAGTTGATTAATGTCAATTTCTGTGTAATAAATTGTATCAACATTCCAAATGGGACTTTCAACATAGAATATATTTGTAATCGAACCTTTTCTTGGAATTAGCACAGTGGGTTTATCATAAACAAATTTATCTACATAAGCCATAATTCCGCCAGAACCATAAACTGGTATATTACCAGCACCTAGTTTTTTCCAATCTTTCCCGTTTTTGATATTTACAACTTCCCCCAAAGGCTTCCACTCAACCTCAACCCCATCAAGCAATTTCTCCAAATAATTCGCCTTAATCATGATTCAATCTCCCCAATAATGTCATCAATTTCAGCACGAAGTTGGTCTATCTTTGCTACTGTCGTTTTTATCTCTGCATTCAGCTCATTGATATTAATGACTTCCCTTGTGTCTTTTGCTTCTACATAGGAGCTCACAGATAGATTGTAATCATTTTGTACGATTGCATCGTAATCAATAGATTTTGCCACATATTCAACATCTTCTTTACTGTCAAATATTTTAATTATTTTCTCAATGTGTTCATCTGTCAGTATGTTATTATTGGTTGCTTTCTTATAGAAATCCGCTCCACTTGCATCAATAAATTGAGTTTTATTTTCCGTTTTATGCTTAGAGAGAACCAAGATATTAACTGCTATTGATGTTCCATAAAAAAGGTTTGATGCTAATGAAATAACCGTCTCAATAAAGTTATTATCAATCAGATATTTTCTAATCTTTTGCTCCGCACCACCACGATAAAAAATTCCAGGGAAGCAAACGATAGCAGCACGCCCTTTACTTGAAAGATAACTTAGCGTATGAAGTACAAAGGCAAAATCGGCTTTAGATTTTGGGGCTAATACGCCTGCAGGAGCAAATCTTTCATCATTAATCAGTGTTGGGTCATCACTACCAATCCAATTCACGGAATAAGGTGGATTAGATACAATGGCATCAAAAGGCTTTTCGTCACCAAATTGAGGGTCTAATAGCGTATTTCCTAAAGCAATATTAAACTTATCGTAGTTTATGTTGTGTAAGAACATGTTCATACGAGCAAGATTATACGTTGTATGGTTAATCTCCTGTCCATAAAACCCATCCTCGATAATATGAGCATCAAACTGTTTTTTTGCTTGTAATAAAAGCGAACCTGAACCGGCTGCAGGGTCATAAATCTTATTAATTGTTGTTTGCTTATGTATTGCCAATTGCGCAATAAGCTTAGACACAGACTGCGGTGTGAAAAATTCTCCTCCAGATTTTCCGGCATTGGCTGCATAATTAGAGATTAAAAACTCATAGGCATCACCAAAAAGGTCAATTTGATTATCTTCAAATTTACCAAAATTCAGCCCTGCAACACCTTTAATAACAGCAGCTAAACGACTATTTTTATCTTTTACTGTGTTCCCTAATCTATTACTTGTCGTGTCAAAATCAGCAAATAATCCTTTAATATCTAATTCAGAAGGATAACCATTTGCTGAACTTTCGATAGCAGAGAATATTTCAGCTAAATCCGTATTCAAGCTTTCATTTGTGTTGGCGGTTTCCGCAATGTTAACAAACAACTGCTTCGGATATATAAAATATCCTTTTGTTTTAATGGCATCCTCTTTAATTTCTTGCGTTATAATATCATCATCAAGTTTCGCATAGTTGATGCTCTCGTCTCCACCTTCAATATAGTTAGAGAAGTTCTCGCTAATGAAACGATAAAATAGCATACCTAAAACATATTGTTTAAAATCCCATCCATCTACAGATCCACGAACATCATTGGCTATTTTCCAGATTTGAGATTGCAATTCGGCACGTTGTGCTGTGCTTGACATTTATATTCCTCCAATTATCCTTCTTACTGTACATCCACATTATACACCATGCCACCGTGGTGAAGCCTAAATAAAAACTCCCACCAAACAATCATTCGGCGAGAGTTTTTGGCGACAATCTTGAAGACATTAAATGAATCTTGATTTCAGAAAGTCTTATAAATTTAACCTAAACGGTTTAAAATCAACTTTTTTCAGTGTATAAAGTGTCACTCAACTATTCCCACTCAATCGTAGCCGGTGGCTTCGATGTCACATCATACACAATCCGGTTGACGTTATCCACTTCATTAACGATCCGCACAGAGATTTTCTCCAATACATCCCAAGGGATACGTGCCCAGTCGGCAGTCATACCATCAATAGAGGTTACAGCACGAATACCTACGGTGTAGGAATACGTTCTGCCGTCTCCCATAACGCCAACACTTTTCATGTTAGGTAGAGCAGTGAAGTATTGCCAAATTTCGTTGTCCAGTCCTGCCTTCGCAATTTCCTCACGCAAAATCCAGTCAGAGTCACGGACAATTTGAAGCTTCTCTTCAGTGACTTCTCCTAATACACGAATTGCAAGTCCTGGGCCTGGGAATGGTTGACGCCATACGATTTCACGAGGCATACCAAGCTCTTCCCCAACCTTACGAACCTCATCCTTAAACAATGTGTTTAGTGGTTCAATCAAGGAGAATTTCATGTCCTCAGGTAAACCACCTACATTGTGGTGAGATTTGATCGTTTGCGCTGTTGCTGTACCACTTTCTACAATATCTGTATAAAGCGTACCTTGTGCCAAGAAATCAAAATCACCAAGCTTCGCAGATTCCTCATCAAAGCAATAAATAAATTCATTGCCGATAATTTTACGTTTTTGCTCAGGATCATCTACACCCGCAAGCTTGCTCAAGAAACGCTCACGCGCATCTATTTTTACAACATGAATGTCAAATTTACCAACAAAGGTTTCCATTACGCTTTCTGCTTCACCTTTACGAAGTAAGCCATGGTCAATGAACATACATGTAAGTTGATCACCAATTGCACGATGAATTAACATCGCAACAACAGAGGAGTCTACCCCACCACTCAATGCACATAATACCTTTTTATCGCCAACGGTGTTGCGAATGTCTTGTACTGCATCTTCAATGAAGGATTCCATACTCCAGTTTCCTTCTGCACCACATACACCATAGATAAAGTTAGAAATAAGCTCATTCCCATGTACAGAGTGACGTACCTCTGGGTGGAACTGAACACCATACATTTGACGCTCTTCATTGGCAAAACCAGCGATTGGTGCTGATTCCGTTGAAGCATCTAATACGAAGCCTTGTGGCAAAGTAGACACATGGTCACCATGACTCATCCATACCGTTTGCTTCGCATCTAAATCCTTAGCGAGCTTAGAGCCTGCCACAAAATCAACGTCCGATTTACCATATTCACGTTTAGCCGCGCGTTCTACTTTACCGCCAAGATCATGAGCCATCAACTGCATTCCGTAACAAATCCCTAAAATCGGAACCCCGATATTGTAGATTTCAGGATCAATTTTAGGTGCATCTTCCGCATACACACTTGCCGGTCCACCTGAAAATACAATACCTTTTGGATTAAGCTCACGTAAGCGTGCTGCTGTCGTATTATAAGGCAACAATTCACTATACACGCCCAAATCACGAATTCTTCTTGCTATTAACTGGTTGTATTGACCACCAAAATCCAGTACAACCACGATTTCATTTGGCTTATTCATACTCGGCCTCCCTTAATTCATGACACTAATTATACGAAACGTTAAAACAGCTCGTCAAGGGCATCCAAGCACTTGTCTCTAGGGCTTTACCATTTTCCAGCATAAAGTGAGAAAGGTGGTCGTCTGCTGACGACTCAATGTCACGCCACCATAATACAACTGCTCCCATAATAAAATGAAGCTTAGTAAATGTTGCCTACTTCCTTCATCCATTTTAGACGAGTTAGCAATAAGCTGCTGCACATATTCTCTTGGCGTCAACCTGCCTTGCTTCTCCCCATATTTTTGACTCAGCTTCTTCCACACAATTTTAGAAGAAAACAATAAGATGTCTCTGGTCGGAAACCGGATTGGATTGTTGAAAAATTTGACTCGATTTCTTTTCAAACTCCAGCTAAGTGCAAACAAGCCCCCGTACAGCGTCATTGCAGCCATGATCAACCACATCATGATAGGCATAGTAAGAACAACTGTTATCACTATAGGGTGACGCAAAATATATGCTAACAACGCTTCACTCATATCCGTTATTTGTTTCAACGTCTTATGGAATTGAGCTATGCCACTTCCCCACCAAGAGGTTAAGCTTGTCCATATGTTACCAAGGCTTGTCCCCCTCCACTTTTCCTTTGTCTTGCTAATCCCACTTATTAACTCATCCCTGTTCATCACTGATGTTTTTCCATCATAACCAGGTGTGGGGTCAAAAGGAACAAAACCAACGCCTTCAAAATAAACCTCCACCCATGAATGTGCATCGGAATAGGAAACTAAATAACGATTTTCATAGCTACCTCCACTTGTTGGCTCCTGAGTCCCCTCGTTTTTTTCCGAGGATGAGGTTATTAAGGAACCCGGTGCAAACCCTTTAACCCATCTTGCTGGAATTCCGCTACTTCTTAGCAATACAACCATTGAAGTCGAAAAGTGATCACAATAACCCACCTTTTGTTCAAATAAAAAATGATCAACAAAATCCTGTTTAGCGGAAGGGAGCGTTGTTTTTAGATCATAACGGTAGTTTTTTTCTAAATAGTGTTTGACCGCCATTACTGCATCATATCTATTTGTTGTAGTAGAGGTCAGTTGCTCAGCTAACCTGGAGACACGCTTAGGCAAAGTCTCAGGAAGCTGTAAATAATGCTGCACTACCCACGCAGGATCTTCCCCCGTATCTTTCTCATTTTGCTCGATTCCCTCATTTTGTTCATTTCGCTCATTTCGCCTCAAATCCTCACTCACAATCGGTTGCGGTGCGACAGCGATATCATAGGATTGATACGACTTCACCATACTACTGGGCTGTGCTGAAATTAAGGACTGACCCATAGCATCATATCGAATGGATACATTAAGATGCTCACGATTGGACTGACCACTATATAATGTAGGAACTCGAAGCGGAATCCCTCCGGTAAATAAAACCTGCTCCTGCTGAATTGGATTTATAAAAAAAATACGTTGCACCATTTCTGGTTGCTTTGTAGCGCCTTCTGTCCCTATGCTTAACGCTTCTTGTGCATCATTATTTGTAACTAACGTCGAGGTGGTCATAGATTGCCAGCCTTGACCGTTATAGTAGTCCTTGCTTTCCCCCCGCCAATAGGTGGGCACAGGAGAACTGGCAATAAAATAAGGCTCATGACGTAACGTTAGTGGTGCACCAAGCATGCGATCATTTTGACTGTAACCTGATTCACGTTGTGAATGGCTTGAATTAGCTTGCAGGTTTTTTGACTCTCCCCATGTGCTAAAGGCTTGCATCGTTTCTTGCCACGAATAGGGCGCCGATTTGGTAACATGAAGCTGCTTGCTCATATAAATTGCACCTGTAACACAACACAAGACAATGATCATACTGCTGAATAACCAACGTTTAGCTTGTAAAGGATACGCTGAAGGCATGGCAACAAACAACCAAGCCTGTATTAACAATCCCTCTGCGACTGCACGATACAAGCTGTCTAATATCGAAGCATCGGTGTAGGTCTGCAATAAAATGAGATAAAAAATCGTAATAAACAGAAACAATAAAACACTCTTTTTTCCAGAGACTAGCTTTTGCACAGATAAAACAAGCATACTCCAACCGATAAGCAAGACTACCGCCCTGCTCTCCGCACTCAGATTATGCCAATCTCCTGTATTTACAATATTTAATATATCTTGCTCTACAATCGTAAAGAAATCCCAATACCACTCAAGCGAAAATCCATGCCCATAGATCATCATCAACACAATGGCTACATAAGTAATAGGCAAAATACTATTTAATGCAAAGGGTAGCTTAAAGGAGCCTGTGAGTAACAAGCAAGCGGTCAAAACCATAAACCACCTAACAATAATGACCTCTCCCCCATCTGCCAGGTCAGTAAGAGGGATTAGCCACTCCAAAAACATAGCACATAACAACAACGTTATAATGAGGCGGTTTACGATTTCATGAAGCGATAGTATTGATCCCTTTAGTTCAGGTGATCTCGGTCTAGGCACTACTGACATCCTGAGCACCTCCTGCATCAATACTGAGAGGCGACAAATGTGTAACTTGAATAGGGGTAATTAAAACGCCCGCTTGCTCCAATATTAATCGATAGTTGCTCTCATTTGCTTCCTCATTTTGTTGCTGATCACACCACAAATCCACTTTGGCACCTTGGGCTGTAAGCTGAAGAAGCTGCTTCACTAGGCTTTCTGTTACTTGTCCAGTAACCATCGTAATTTGCTTTAAGCCACTCCCACTAAATGAAGGCACAGAGAACGATTCTGCTACACCCTCCAGTTGCTGAGTCATTGTAACCCCAGCTAGATGTACCAATACTTGTTGAAGCTCTATACGATGGTTCACTGAGTAAGGCTGTCTCATATTGTTATCAATATAGTAAATAGACTTGTTCTCCCCACCGATTTCACGACGAAGCCAAGCGGTAGAGACAGAAACAAAAAACTCAAATTGATCCTCAGCAGTGATCCCTTCATGTGTATCCCTATAAGCCAATTGTTCGCGATTTAACCATATTAATTTTTCACCACAATAATTAAATTCACTATGACGTGTCAAAAGGCTCCCTCGCTTAGCAGAGCTTTTCCAATGTATATTTTTGATCGGGTCACCTGCTTCATAGTGACGTAAGCGTTCCTGTGCTACTGCTTGTACAGGTAACATGGAGCGAATACGTACAGTAGATTGGTCGCTACCCATCCCCCGATAAGAAATACTTTCAATGCCTACCATCGCTGGCTGAACGATACAGGTGTCTTCCATGCTAATGACTAATTTGCGTGTAAACCATCCAAAGGCATCGCCCCAGCCGAGCAGCACATATCCCCCCTGATACACGCCTCGCTTTGCCTCTTTAATGACATATTGACCTCTATAATGACGGCGAAACCCACTCCATCTTAGCTTACCTTCCGGTTTTAACTCCGTATACGCCTGTACCTGCACCATTTCTGACTGGGGATAATCCTCAAGCTCTAGCCATAAAGGAAGTAGTCCACCTGACAATGTGATCTCAAAGTTAACAATAATATCTTGTCCAGCCATAGGCAGTTTTGGCGTCCATTGACGCACCACCTTGGCAGACCTTGGACCAAGCCACTTCATGAGAAACCCCTGTAATAACACAAAAATACCTACAGAAAGTAAAAATAAATAGGCCGTCACAGTCCGCCCCCTCCAACCTTGCGAAAGAGAGGGATCGTTGCTTTCTCCAGCAGCTGCTGTAGCACATCTCCTTGACTCATTCCGCTTAATCTTGCTTGAGGATGTAATACTAAGCGATGTGTTAATACAGACGGCGCCACCGCCTTCACATCATCTGGAATGACAAACATTCTTCCTTTTAAATAGGCGGAAGCTTGTGCGGCTCTCATCCAAGCTAAGGTTCCACGAGGGCTAATGCCCAATATGATCTGAGAATGTGTACGAGAGGCTTGCGCAATCTCTACTAGGTAACTCTTAATGACATCTTCTACAAGCACGATCGAAGCCTGACGCTGCATACTCACTAATTCTTCTGGTAATAGAGCAGGCTTAATATTTACAATGACCTCATCTGAAGGAGGTAATCCAAGCAGGCTCATTTCCTGCTCCTTTTGCGGATACCCTAACGTCATTTTCATCATAAAACGGTCTAGCTGTGCCTCTGGCAAAGGATAGGTTCCATCATGCTCAATCGGATTTTGGGTGGCTAACAGCATAAATGGCCGCGGTAAGGCATACGTTTGTCCGTCTACGGTAGCCTTGCGTTCCTCCATCGCTTCTAAAAGCGCGGATTGCGTTCTTGGTGTGCCACGATTAATTTCATCTGCTAGTAAAATCGTTTTAAAAATAGGTCCCGCACGAAACTCAAATTGTCCATTATGTGGATGATACACAGAAACACCTGTTACGTCCGAGGGCATTAAATCAGCTGTAAATTGAATTCTACCAAAATCGCCACCAATACAAGCTGCCAAGGCACGAATGAGCATCGTTTTCCCAACCCCTGGGACATCCTCTAGCAATACATGTCCACCTGCAAGCATGGCGGTAACCAGTAGTTCAACTCTATTTCTTTGACCAACTACAACGGCATCTATTTTGGAAATCATTCGCTCTAATAAAATACAATAGTCCTCTTGTCTCATAGTCTATCTCCTCCATTCTACGAATTACACTATTAAGTAGTGTTACCAATGGTAGAAGGAAATAGACACACGATTTTAAAACGCCTTAACGATCGTTTCCTGCGGGTTAACTTTAACAGATTTGATATCATGTCCACTTGCGGCAAGTAAAACACGTAAAGATACCCAATGTGTATCGTTTTTGTTATCAACGGTGGTTGAATACGTTACTCTTCCTTTATTATGTGACTCTGCAACAAGACTACCCTGCTCAGGATAAAGGGTTAGCTTCGAGTCTCCCCACATCACAGTCACCGTCTTCGTGCCGCTATCCCACATTACCTCTCCCCCTAAACGTTCCATCATCGCACGGATCGGCACTTGATAACGACCACCTTCAAATTCATATTCTCCTGCTGCTAACTTCGTTTGAATCCCCCCTGCCTCAACATGTAATGGGTTAGAAGTCGTAAACAAGGCTGCATTCGGTATAATGTTACGCGTAATCCATTCCTGCGTTGGGGAAGTAGAATCACTATACTTTTGTGTGGAGGAAACGGTGAACTGAACAGGCTTCATCCCTGCATTTAGTGTCCCAAAGGAATAACCTTGCTGTTTATAGTATTTAATAATGGCAGGTAATGCCTTTACCGTCTCTTGATGACCTGCACCATCATGCATAAGCACAACTATTTCATTTTTTAGCTTAGAAGAAGTAATGTTTTTGATGATTTCAGTAGCAGGAACACCTCTTCGCTTAGAATCACCACTATCTACATCCCAGTCAAACACCTTATAACCTGCTTGGGCTAGTAATGAAAAAGTTTGCTTATTAAAATGACCATACGTTCCACCCGGGGCTCGAAGTAAAGCAGGTCGTTTATCAGTAATCTCCCTAACAATTTCCTCTGTCTGTTTAATTTGCTTCCAAAATTGTCCAAAATGCTTATACAGCTCACTATAGTTATGGTTATACGTATGATTGCCGATGACATGACCACCGTCTGCAATTTGTCTAATGACTTCTGGCGAGGTTTTGGCTTGACTACCTAATACAAAAAAGGTCGCTTGGATTTTATGCTGAGCTAAAATAGTTAACACATCTGGAGTTAGCTTACTTGGTCCATCGTCAAATGTTAGGTAGACGATTTTGGGGGTGCTTTTTGTATGTGAAGCTGCTTGCGCCTTGGCAAACAGCTTGTCTGCTTGAGTGGAAAAAACGAGGATGGCCATGATCATCACGATGACACTTTTTACGATTAACGACTTCGATTGTTTATTCATATTTTTATTCATATATTCTACCTCCGCTCTTTTGATAGAGTATATGAATTGTGCTAGAGAAATAGACTATATGAATTAAGCCTCATTTTCTCCTTGCTTCCATACCATAAAATATTCCTGTTGCTTGGTATCTTCATTTTGTTTACTTTGCTTTATTTGAAAATCATTTTTTTCATAAAACTTCACAGCACTTTCATTTTCCACATACACATCTAAAGCTAAGGAGGAATATTTCTGTTTGCACGCTTCAATCAGAGCACGACCAATCCCTTGGCCTTGATATTGCTTATCTACAAATAAACCTGCGATATAAGATTGCTCTACAATCCCGATAAATCCCTTCACAACCTCTTCCTCATAAATTAATATCTCCGCATCAAACAATGCACCTTTTACCGCCTCAAAGTTGTCCTTCCAAAAGGACGCAGGCACAAATGGATGCGCATCTATATTCGTCTCAAGCCAAATTGACATCACCTGATCTAGTTTTGAGTGATCAAATGGTTTAATCATAACTATTAACCTCCTACTTTCATAAATTCAACTAAATAACCCTATAACTAGGTGAGTCCCCAATATAACAAATCCGTGGAATCATTCTCAAGCTACAAAATAATTCTGTATTAATTAGGTAGCTACGGCTAGTTAGGGGTAGCATCAAGCACTAATTTCAAGAGTGGGCCGTTAAATCCTTTATGTAATATTCAATTTGATTATTAAAAAGGAGACTCTACCTTTGGAACAACGTTCCGCTCGCAGAATCCCCCTTTAAGTTAATATAACCTCTACTGACTCATATTAACGATTTATAGCAGTTACAGCACGATCAACTAGCTGTATATTATTTTCTTCACCGCGTAGATGGAGATAAAATATGTCTCTGCTAATTGTTCAATGGTAGCCCCTTCTTGATAGGCGGTTATAATCCTTTGATTTCTAAGATCAAGCTCTTTTCTAATCCCCGATCGCTCTCCCCAGCCTTTGCGTTTTTCCTTCTTCACTGGAATATATAAATACCCACCATGCATATAGTTTTGTATTTCCTCGATCAAGCTTTCGGGGAGAATAAGCTTTGCGTTTGTATATTTCATTGTTTGGCTTCCTTCCTTGATTAAATTCATCAAGTTGCAAAGCCAGTAATGAGCTTCAAGCGACTTCATTACTCCATGCAGATGTCGCTACCTCTATGGCCTTGCATGGAGCCTTACCAATCTAAAATGGACTGCCATACCGTTCACCACCTTTATGATAATTCAAACAACACACAACACTTTGGATTATGGCATGTGCTCTCTTTGCTTCTTTAAAGTTTTTTAATAGAATCATTTATTCGAGTGATTTAGTTCCTTTACTGCTTTTACCACTTCTTCTACGTGTCCTTTGACAGATACTTTACGCCATTCCTTAACAAGCACACCTGCCTCGTCGATAAGAAAGGTAGAGCGAACAATGCCTTCATATTCACGTCCATACATTTTTTTAAGCTGCCATACTCCAAATTGCTCACTTACGACATGCTCTTCATCAGATAACAACGGAAAGGTGAGTGTATGCTTTGCTGCAAATTTATCATGACTGCTTACTTTATCTCCACTAATGCCAAGCACGACAGTATTAAGCTCAGCAAAGATTGCACTTTGATCTCTAAAATCACATGCCTCTTGTGTACAACCTGGTGTTGCATCCTTTGGATAAAAATAAATCACTACATTTTTCCCTTTAAAGCTGGATAGTGAAATGGATTCTCCACCTGAAGCTGGAAGTGTAAAGTCGGGAACAACTTGTCCAATCGTAATTTGATGGTCTGACATAAACGCAAGCACTCCTTCATAGTTATTTTTAAAATTGCTTGTAGGTGTAAAAAAAATTATACTAACATAGTAGTATTTTATCGTTTTTATGCGAAAGGAACGAATTTTAATGACAAAACGCTCGAAAAAAGTCATGATCTGGTCCATTGCTGGTGTTCTTGCCGTTATTTTGGCTGGGCTAGCCTATTATTTTATCGCAATTTATAACCAAGTGGATAATTTCAAAAAGGAAGGTGAGGATTCCCCCTTCTATAAAGTTCAGCCAACCGACGTCAAAGTGCCTGAGCCACCAAAATGGGAAGGTACAGAACGTGTTAACATTTTGTTAATGGGTGTAGATGCGCGTGGACTACAAAAAGGTGAGATCCCTCGCTCTGATACGATGCTAGTGGCCTCCATTGACCCTGTTACGAAACGTGGTTCCCTTTTCTCTATTATGCGTGATACGTACACCAAAATACCAGAGCATGGTAAAGACCGAATAAATGCTGCAATTACCCGTGGTCCAAATACTGCGATGCAGGCTGTATCCGATTTATTAGGTATCCCAATTCAATACTATGTTTATACCGACTTCCAAGGCTTTATTGCGCTAGTTGATGCTGTGGATGGCGTTGATTTTTATGTGGAAAAAAATATGAAATATACAAGTAAAGCAGATAAACACGAATATGATATTGATCTTAAAAAGGGCATGCAGCATTTAGATGGTAAAACAGCGTTACAATATGTCCGTTTCCGTCACGATGCAATGAGTGACTTTAGTAGAACGGAACGGCAACGTAATTTCTTGCAAGCCATTTCGAAAAAGCTAAAATCAACAACGACGATTATGAACTTACCCAATATATTAGAAAAAGTAAATCCATACATTGATACCAACCTATCTGTCAATGATATGTGGAAGCTTGCTACGATCGCCTACGACGGTACAATGAATTCAAGTGAACAAATTCCACCGATGTCCCTTTTAGTGGAAAAAACAGTGGGTGGCGCACAAGTATTAGGCGTCCGTGATGAGGAAGAACTAAAAGCCTTTGTTCAAGAACAGCTAAATAAAACAGAGGATATTAACAAGCAGGAAGAACAGTCTGATGAGGGCAATGGTGCAACAAATAATGCTCCTGATAACAATAAGGCAGATCAAACAAAGGGTAGTGGCTCAAATGGCAGCTCAACCTCCGACTCAACGAAGTCAGGAACAGCCCCCTCCTCTTCACCTTAATGTGTTAGTGTGTTAAGTAAGGGACTGAGGTTGTATCATTTTCAGCTATTTTGTTCGTAAACCTAAGTGAGAAAGGAAGTTTTTTGAAATGAAGCGCAGTCAATCAGAACGTCTTCACGCTGAAGCATTGAAGCATATTGTAGGAGGTGTCAATAGTCCTTCTCGATCCTTCAAGGCGGTGGGTGGCGGAGCACCTGTCTTTATGAGCAAAGCTCAAGGTGCACATTTCTGGGACGTGGACGGCAATCGTTATGTGGACTACTTAGCAGCATACGGTCCAATTATTACTGGACATGCTCACCCTCATATTACAGAAGCCATTACAAAGGCAGCAGCTAACGGTGTATTGTATGGCACACCAACTGAGCTTGAAATCAAGCTCGCAATGATGCTTAAAGAGGCGATTCCTTCTATGGATAAAGTCCGTTTCGTGAACTCGGGCACAGAAGCTGTCATGACTACAATTCGTGTGGCTCGTGCTTTTACGAAGCGGAATAAAATCATTAAATTTGCTGGCTGCTACCATGGTCATTCTGACCTTGTCTTAGTTGCCGCTGGTTCTGGGCCCTCTACCTTAGGCATTCCAGATAGCGCTGGGATTCCAGCAAGCTTGGCACAAGAGGTCATTACTGTACCGTTTAACGATGCAGACGCCCTACAAGCTGCATTAAGCAAATGGGGAGACGATGTCGCAGCAGTGATGGTTGAACCTATCGTTGGCAACTTTGGCATGGTAATGCCTAAGGCAGGCTTCTTAGAAGATGTATGTCGTCTAGCTCATGCTAACGGCTCATTAGTCATTTACGATGAGGTTATTACAGCCTTCCGTTTCCATTATGGCTCTACACAAACTTACGCTGGACTTGCTAATCATAAAGAAATCACCCCTGACCTAACCGCATTAGGTAAAATTATTGGTGGTGGATTACCGATTGGTGCCTATGGCGGTAGCAAGGAAATTATGGAACAGGTTGCCCCACTAGGCCCAACCTACCAAGCAGGTACGATGGCAGGAAACCCTGCTTCGATCTCCTCAGGAATAGCGTGCTTAGAAGTTTTACAGCAACCTGGCGTATACGAAGAAATGGAGCGCTTGGCGACCCGTTTAACAACAGGTTTAGCAGAATCAGCAAAACGTCATGATATTGACTTAACCATTAATCAAATTCGTGGTGCTTTCTCCACACACTTCTGCAATCACCCTGTTACAAACTATGAGGAAGCGCAAGATACAAGCAGTGAGCAATTTGCTTCCTTCTTCCGTCATATGTTAGACCGTGGTGTCAACCTAGCCCCTTCTAAGTATGAAGCGTGGTTCCTAACTACGGCGCATACTGATGAGGACATTGATTTCACGCTAGAGGCGGCTGAAGCTTCCTTTAAGGCGATGAAGACGGAGTTTTAGCATTAAGTATAATACTAGCACTAAAATAGAATGATGAAGCTAAAATAAAGGTCGCTAAAAAACCAGATTGGTATTCACGATTTACACTCGGAGCAATTGTAAGTGTAATTTCGTGAAATCTGGTTTTGCGATCTTTAATTTTAGGACAAATAGACCAAGCGTATATGTTTAAAACTTGGTTTCTAGACGTAATTAAATACGCTGCTAGGGGGAGCAAAATGATAACGGAAAGTACTTTTAATACCATAATAGATAAGTCTAAAAGCTACACCTACTCATCTATCAACTATGTTGACTATGAGGATTGTAAGCATGCCGATGTGTTATGTGATCAAGAAGGTTTAATCTTGTTACAAGATAACACGCAAACACCTCAAATGCTTTATTTTGCCACTAATCATTTTGCAGCACTTCTTACGTTTATTGCTAATCTCTCAGGCGAACTCCGTCTACATTTTGTGCCACGCCAGTATGCGAAGCAGCTTGAACAGCTTGGTTTTATAGAATGGGGCGAGTACACAGACTATTGGAATGATAGCTTAGCAGATACAGCTAATGACTTGAATACTCAGGATAAGATTGAGTTTTTGAAAGAAAATGAATGTCAGGAAGTCTCCCTTGTATCTCAGAAATGCAGACTGCAATCCAGAGGATTTGAAGGCGAGACTGAAGCATGGTTCACAGCATGGCTATGTGAAAATAAAGTTATTATTGCACGCAAGGAATCCGCAATTGTAGGCTTTTGCTGTGTTTCTATTTATAACGAAGGTACAACGTTATGGATTAGAGAGATTGCTGTTGACCCCCAGTACCAAGGATTGGGATATGGTAAGCAGTTAATGGAACAAGCCATTCAATTTGGTGCTGCGAATGGGGCAATAAAAGGATTTCTAGCGGCTGATATCCTGAACAAGCGTGCAATTGCTATGTATGAAAAGTATGATTTCCACACTAAAGGCAGTGATAGTGAACTGCAAATGATAAAAACGTTAAAATAAAAACACCGTTTTCATATGCTCACTATATTTCATTTTTAGGCCTAGTTGCTTTGTTATCCATTGTAATGAGATATAGACTTTTGCTCCTTGCTTACTGTTTTTGTTATTGATTAGGATTGCGGAGGGCTGCTCCTTGCTAGAATTAGCATGTTCCATTGTTGTTACCGCTTGAAGCAACTCTTTACCCTCAAAATGTATGCTAATGCTCTTCGTTGTATTTCTCCAACCTACGCTCCCACCTAATTCGCTTACTAATTCAGACACAGGCATATACATAACCCCATTAGCAAACAAAGGAGATAACACGGAGTTTAATTTCAACTCGTGTCCCCGGAAAACGATAGCTAGTGGTGATTTCCCTTCACTCCCAGCCGTATCTAAATGTTTCCCCCAGATTAACATACTTATCTCCTTCGCAATCAGCTCATAGCCTTCTTGATTGGGATGAATATCCCGATAGGTGTCAATATGTGTATAGACCGACTCCTTCCCCTTAAAGAGCTCAGCTAAATGCACAACCTGCACCTGCCTATTATTTTTGGAAAATTGGCTCGCTACCATTTCAGTTGATTGGGTAAACTGTTTCATGCTTTCCTGCAAAAAAGGATATAGGAAACCTACTGCCTTTTGCGGAATCGGTTGGTATTGATCTGCAACTATGATTTTAGCAGTGGGATTTATTACATAAATGGCTTCCAACATTTTTTGTAAATTTTGTTTATAAGCAGCTATGGCAGCATTTAAGTCTGCCTTGAATTGTGTAAGGTTAGATAATTTAAGCCTTGTTATTACTTGAACTAAATCATTTCCACCAATCGTAACTGTGATTACATCTGCATTCATTAATTTTTGTCTATTTGTACTTATGTCATTTGCAAGAACATGAATACGTGAATCTTTCAGATCTGTCTGAATAGAATCCGCAGTTACCGCCTTTCCAGTCTGCAATGCAGTGACGTAATTTAATAGACCATCGCTTGTTAAACCAACTACCCCTAAATTAATGGCCTGCGTCTCACTATGGAACCAGCCTTGCTCCTCCAGCCGCTCCACAAAGCCGTAAGTACCAACGCCAAGCTTGTGATCAGGTTCAAAACCAGCAGTGATAGAATCTCCTAAGGCTACAATCGTGTATGGTTTTAAATCCGATGCAACTATAACTGATGGGATCATCATATTTGCTACTAGTACAATGACTACGATAAGCGATAATAGCTTTCTTTTTAGATTAAGCAAAATTAGACCCTCCTACTTTCATATGCATACAAACAAACTAAACTGCTATTTTATCCGATCATCAATTTTACGTAGCATGCTAAAGGTATAAGGTGAAAAATAACGACTCCAGAAGTTGTTTGCAGGCACATTGACGGACTCAAAGTCAACTCCACATAACGTATAACCGTTCCCTATACTCCAAGCCGCTACATGAGATAATAATAGATCTGCAATTCCTTTGTTACGGTAATCTGGTCTAACATATCCCCCTGTAATATTCATCATTTCAGGCGCTCTTGATATAAACGATTCACCTGACTCTGCTAAGCGCATATATCCTACTGGCTCATTATTTTCATAGGCGATCCATAAATGCCGATTTGCTTCACACATCCAATTACTAAAATCATTCATTACCTCTTCTTCTGTTTTGTTTTCAGTATAAATAAATGAAGGTGCTTGGTAATATTGTAAATGATCAGCGTAACATAACGGTTTAATATGATCTAACCGATCGTTTGTGGCTTTAACTACTGAAATATTAGAGATACTCTGGGCTATTTTTATCTTGTCTGGTGAACAAATTGCATCTACACAGTGATTGCCAAAGCCAAGCGATACCCATATGTCCACACTATCCTGTGTCTCACAAAATAAAGTTAATAAATGATTTCTTTGTCCTTGCTTCACCCAAATATCTGAAGCATATGTATAAAGCATCTGATAAACCTGCTTACGATTTTCTTTGACTGTGCCATGTCCATATAACGGAATAAATGCACCCTCGGCTGAACCAAAAAACTTTTCTACGGGGATTCCTGACATGTAACCAACAACTTGCTCCTCCAGTAAAGCAACAAAAACAAAACCTTCTTCAATCCAGTAAGGCAATGTCTCTATAAGAAACTTCTTCATATCTACATAGGGGATAATAGGGTTTTCAGTAATAGCTTCTTTATAAACAGAATTAAAAATAGAACAGATTTCTTGGATATGTTCTGGTTTAGCGTTTACAACCGTATATTTTTTATGTTCCCCTATAACATTTTTGGACATAAATAACTCCTCCTTGTGCCGTTATTAAAAGATTACATCCCCTAATTAACTCTAGCTAAGACAATAAACCTTCATTATAAACACAATTAGCCTCTATCCAAATATAACGAAGTAACGCTACAAGATCACTTAATCTTATTTCATTAGCATAATAGTATCGTTCTGGAAGAAGTCGTTTTATATTTATAGCCTCATATATAAGTCCATGCCACTCTTCTGGTACGATGCTAAGCCCATAATACCCTGCTTCAACCTTACTCTTTATATCATGCTCTTTTAAGGTGTATAGTTGCCTCAACATACCTAGTGTACACCACTCGACCACTTCATCAATCTGTTCTGAATTCATATTCAGTTCTATTTCATGGGCTATTTTTAATTGCTCTTCCAATCGCTCAATCCAGCCGAACCAATACGAATTTAAATTATCAATGACATAGGTTAGTAATGGTTTAACCCCTATTTCATAATCTAAAGCTACTGCAGACCCATATACTTGCAGATTATAATGTTTGATCGTCCACCAAGTAACAGGATTAATATCCGCACCATAACCATTTGTATGTATTTCTTTATTGTAGTAGGTTAACAAATTGCTAATTTCATTTTGTGATTTTCCTATATCACTTTTAAGTAAATAGGACCCCATAATATCTCTTTGAGGAAAAATGTCTTCGATCTGCTGGTGAGCTAATGAAATGGATTGAACATCGGTTTCACTTAGAGGCTCAGCAAGTATTGCAATAAAATCAATATCACTAGAACCTTCGATGTACCCTCCTAAGGCAACAGAACCGTATAAGTAGATGGCATCAATTTTCACATGATAATGCTCTAAATTATGACAAAAAGCTTCTATTATTTTCTCTACACTTTGTGGTAACATAGCATACTCCTTCATTTCTAAGATTAACAAGAGCTAACCGTGTTAATAGTCTAATATATAGCCATTTCCCTTCAATATTAGCATAACAGGATCGAGGTTTTCTAAAAAAATAAACGTCCCATATCAACTACAGGACGCTTACTTGCACCATACTTTTATACAACATATATAGAATTTTAAAAGGGTTATCATTTAAATTAGTGGTTTAGATCCTTTTAGAATAATTACAATCCAGTCGCACCCGCATCCTGAATTTTCTGTACGAGTTCATCATGAATTTTGCCATTGGTTGCAATTAAGTTACGAACACCTAGATGAAAATCGTTGCCTAACGTATCCGTTACCTTACCGCCAGATTCCTGAACAAGCAACACACCTGCTGCAATATCCCAAGAGTTTAAACCTACCTCATAATAGCCACTTAGTCTTCCAGCAGCTACATAAGCTAAATGCATCGCCGCAGAGCCCATCGCCCGCAAGCTACGTGTCTGATCAGCTAAAGCATTAATCGCCTTCATATTCAAAGGCAACGCATAATCACGATCAGGATTGAAGCCAATCGCTAGTACGCTATCGCTTACCTTTTGCTCAACAGATACTTCTGACTTCACACCATGGATATAAGCGCCTTTGCCCTTTTCAGCGACAAACAATTCATCACGCATCGGGTCATAAATGACACCAACAATCAATTCCCCTTTATATGCAAGGGCAATCGATACACAAAAATAAGGAAAACCTTGCACAAAGTTAGTCGTTCCATCAATCGGATCAACAATCCATAAATATTCTGCATCAAGTGCATTTTGTAACGCCTCGATAGACGCTGCTGAACCTGGCTGTACCCCTTCTTCACCAAGAATCGTATGATCCGGAAAATGGGTTAAAATTAAATTGCGGATCATGGTTTCCGCACCTTTGTCTACATCTGTCACTAAATCCTGCGACGAAAACTTCGTAGATAACTCCTTCACAGCACCTAATCGGCTTTTAATCCATTCTCCTGTTTTAGCTGCACAATTAATCGCTACAGCAGTTGGACTTTTACTTCCTACTACATAAGGGACCTTATCAATTAAATCCAATGCTCTCACTCTACTTTCTATAGTAAACTCGAATTTCAAAACAATAATTTGGCTCTATTTATAAATTAGTCCATGATAACGATAGGAGTCTGGAAAGCTACGATCCAGAGCGTTCTTGCGATTGTGTTAAAATCATATTCCTTTTTATCATCAACTCAACACATGTTATAAAAGAAAGTGGGACATTAACAGCGGTTGAAATCACTCTCTGCTACGTAGCCTCTTACCTCTTAATTTGTCTAGTATTAATTATAGTATTGAGCCAATTTCTAACCATACTCTCTCTATTAAATATACGTTAAAAGGGTTTCAAAGTTGACGTCCTTTGTCTGTACTACGACATAAAAAAGGCGTTCTTGCTCTATTTGCACAAAAAGCCCGTACCCTTTCATAAGCAATGCCTATCTTGGGACGAACTTTTAATGTGCTAGTTAATGAGGCATTAAGCCCCTACAATATTATATCCACCATCTACAAAAATAACTTCACCAGTAATTCCTCTAGAAAGCTGACTCATTAGGAACATCGCTGTATCTCCAACCTCAGCCACCTCCGTTGTGCGACGAAGTGGTGCTTTTTCTTCTACCTGCTTCAAGATAGAATTGAAGTCGCTAATTCCTTTTGCAGCAAGAGTACGAATCGGTCCAGCGGAAATTGCATTAACACGAATATTTTGAGGACCAAGATCATTTGCTAAATAGCGGACAGACGATTCAAGTGCTGCTTTTGCCACACCCATCACGTTGTAGTTACGCATTACACGCTCAGCGCCCATATATGTCATCGTTAAGATGCTACCGCCTTCAGTCATTAATGGAGCCAATTTTGCAGCGACAGCCACTAATGAATACACGCTAATGTTTTGCGCAAGGGCAAAGCCATCACGAGACGTCTCTACGAAACCACCTGCTAAATCCTCAGCTTTAGCAAAGGCAATGCTGTGTACAAGTCCATGTAACACACCAAATTCATCCTTCAGCTTCGCTGCTAACGTATCAATCTCACTATCCTCTGCCACATTACATGGTAAAATGACAGACCCTGGAATACTTTCAGCTAGTTTACGTACACGACCTTCTACACGTTCACTCTCGTATGTAAAGGCAAGACGTGCTCCTTGAGCAGCTAAGCTTTGAGCAATCGCCCATGCGATACTGCGATCGTTGGCAACACCCATTACAATAATATTTTTTCCATCTAATAAGTTACTCATTAATACGCCTCCTCTTTTGCTTTATTTTAAAGCTATGCATGTGTCCAACTTACCGTATTTACAGCTTATTTTCAACCTTTAATCACTACGGTTGCCTCATCTATAATCTCGACGCCCTCATTATGGAATTCCGCCAAATCCGCCATTAAAGTAAATAATGCTCCATCCTTAAGCTTCGCCTCTAACATCACATCCACCTGCTTGGTGGTAGGTGCAATTTTGCGTAAAAAATCAAGCAAGGGGGTCACGATTACATGGTCGGCATGTCCTCTAGGATCGCTAACGCTTTTAGGGCTAGAGGTATGAATTTTAGGAGGCAAAGGATGATCAGGGCTTGAACCAGCCTGAGCATATGGAGTTGTCCATGTCTTCATAATATCTTCCCATAGGTCTGCCGGAGATTCCCCTTCATTGTTTACCCATTGATGGTGAATATCAAGCACCATAGGGATACCTAGCTTTTTACATATATCCAACGTTTCAACGGCGTTAAAGGTTTTGTCATCATTTTCAAACGTAAGCCGTTCCTTAATCTCATCAGGTAGTGCGGTGACATTCTGAATAAAACGCTCCGCTGCTGAAGGCTTGTCTCCATACGCCCCGCCCACATGGATGTTATTTTTAGCTTGTCCACTTAGGCCCATCGCTTGAAGCATGGCAACATGATGCTCTAAGTCACGAATCGAGTTACGAAGCACCTCTGGTCTTGGTGTGCTTAGCACTGTGAAATGATCTGGATGAAAGGAAACGCGCATCTCATGCTTTTTCACAAAATCGCCAATCTCTTCAAAGGCGTCCTGCAGCACAGGATATGGATTCCAATCCCCAAGCTCGCCGTGTGTTGCAAGTGGAATGAGCTTGGAGGAAAACCGATACACCTGAATTCCATGTGCTGCATTATGCCTAAGCAAACGCAAGGTATTATGCAGGTTCTCACGTGCAATCGATTCAAGACGGCGCAAGGCTGCGGCACGATCCTCAATACCTTGAAACGTCTTGAACGTCATCGTTCTAGAGGGTGATGCATGCTGAACCGTAGTAGACATAGCGACATAACCAAAACGGACAATCACCTTTACTCTGCCTCGCCAAAAAACATTTCATAAGCCAAAGCAGTTTGAATCGCTGCTTCTTCCTCCGTAAGCTTACGCACAAGCTGTAGCTCCACAGATGTAACCTCTTCGCCATTAAAGTTAATTTCAGCGACGCTTGCGGTTATTTTTACGATGGCTACCGCCTGATTATCTAATGAATATGCAATGACCTTTTGACCTGTCGGGTATACACGCAGACCCTTCTTAAGCATTTTTCCACGACCATACTCCAAAAGCTCATATAACTCCTGTTCATTTTTAAACTTACATACTGAATTAAATTCTGTGGCAAAACCCATGGATACTCGCTCCTTTTTGGTTTCTATTAGTTCAAATAGAGTGTGTATACTACTATATTAAACAAGTAACTCCTTTTCAAAATGAAGCTCCTTACGAACGGTATAACGCTCCATAGCTAAGGAAATAAGGCGATCGATTAATGCAGAATAACCTACCCCTGTCTCTCTCCAAAGCAATGGATACATACTATATGAGGTAAAGCCTGGCATTGTATTTACTTCATTAATCCAAATTTGCCCAGTTGACTTCGTAATAAAGAAATCCGCTCGACAAAGCCCAGTACATGCCACTGCTTTAAAAGCGGCTACTGCCAAATCACGTACTGCATCAGCAACCTCAGTATCTAGTGGAGCAGGAATCAGCATTTGTGATTTTCCATCAATATATTTTGCCTGATAATCGTAGTATTCACCTGAAGAAACAATTTCACCAGGTACAGAGGCTAGTGGTTCATCATTCCCAAGAACCCCTACTTCAACCTCACGCGCATCCACAAATTCCTCTACAATAACCTTCAAGTCATATTTAAACGCATATAACACCGCTTGCTCTAATTGCTCACGATTATTTGCTTTAGAGATACCCACGCTAGAACCAAGATTCGCTGGCTTAACAAAGCAAGGATAACCTAGCTCATCTTCCACCTGCTGAATGTAAGTATAGCTGTTCGCCTGCCATTCTGAAGCGGTAAAATAACAATATTTACATTGCTCTAAGCCTGCTTCTGCAAATAGCTTTTTCATGATTACTTTATCCATTCCCGCAGCAGATGCAAGCACACTTGCCCCAACATAAGGTAGGTCAGCCATTTCAAATAAGCCTTGAATTGTGCCATCCTCACCAAATGTACCATGTACCAATGGGAAAGCAACGTCAATCGCACCTTGACCTGTAGCTAGCTTGCTAAAAAGAAGCTCAATAGCTGTTGAGGTCTGACCTGCGTTACCCTGATCCCCTTGATTCTCAAGCTTTAACTCCTCTAGCTCATCAAAAGCTTTATTACGTGGTTCCCCTACACGCCATTGTCCTTCCTTGGTCACATAAAATGGACGTAGCTCATATTTATCGTAATCAAATGCGGCGGCTACCGAAAAAGCCGTTTGCAATGATACTTCATGCTCACCAGACTTACCACCGTAAATCAATCCAACCTTTAATTTATCCAAACCCATGTTTTTAACATCTCTCTTCTATGTTTTTAATTAGAACCAATCCGCAATATGGAAAAAGCGATATACCGTTTGTTCTGTCCAGGCGTAGGAATCTTTATAATCCCAGTAACGATGCCTGCTAGGTACAGTATTGGCATTCACAAGCGGCATTCCGCCAGCGTCAAAGGCAGTCACAATTGTACTATGCTGGTACCGTCCGTCACCATCCCAATCATAAAAAATGACGTCACCAAGCTCTAGCTGCTCTGCACGTTCAACTACGGTAGCTCTTAGACCTGTCGTGCTTGTGGACAAATAACGCTCTAAAGCGGCGGATACAGCCCAGCTATAGCTCCACTGCTCTTGCCCATTTACATACCCTTTGTACCACCAACCTGTTTCCCTTTTTCCAGTATAATTTATTGGGGCTCCACCTGCAAAGAGGCATTGAGAGACATAGTTTGTACAATTGACTTCAAATTCCGCAAATTCAGGATTAAAGCTGTCCCACCATCGATCTGCATACGCTACCGCATCCTGACGACGATATGCGATACTTCTACCACTGTAGCCTAATAACCCTGTATTTAGAAATGGCGCGGGGATACGTGTTGGCGTTTCTTCATCTAAGGGTTGTATTGGTGGTTGAGGCACACTTTTCGCTTCTGGTACAAAAATAAATACCTTCGTAATTAACCAATCTTGCCCATCTCGTTGCAAAATAAGCTGATGATGCTCAACAATTTGCTCTTGGTGCGATATGCCTCCTTTTTCATACGAAGTATTTCTTGCCAGCTGCAAATCAATTTCGACCTCACCCTCTCCTCGGTTGGATTGAGAAATTAGCTTCGCCTTCGTTTCATTTCGTAAAGGGGTTGCACCACGAGCCTCATACCATGAAGATAATCTAGCCTTGCGATCCCCACTTTTAAGCAAATAATTAAGGTCCGTAATTTTTGTTTCATTTTGTCTTCCTTCATAATTAACCTGATCCCGATTATATTGATTCACGTACATCGATAACGTTTGTCTCCAGCCTTCATTCATCAATACACCCTCCTCCCTAATTCCTTCCATGTATATGAAAAAAGCCAAGGTAGTATGAAGAACTGGTAGTAAAAAGTTCTTTACTAAACCATTGAAACGACATTATACTAATTATAGTGTGTTTTTTGGAATTGTGTTTCACAGAATGAAACTTAGGAGGTTTTTAAATGTCCAATACTTCTTTTTTTTCCATAGCCCGTCCCCTTGAGGTGAACGGGAAACAATACCATTATTACGATCTACAAGCTCTGGAAGAGCAAGGATTCGGAAGTATTTCTAAACTACCCTTCTCCATTAAAGTGTTATTAGAAGCCGCAGTGCGTCAATTTGATGGTAGAGCAATTACAGAAGATCACGTAAAGCAAATCGCCTCTTGGGGTGATGCACAGGATCATAACAAGGAAATTCCGTTTATTCCTGCGCGTATCGTTCTTCAGGATTTTACAGGCGTACCGGTTGTTGTTGATCTTGCTGCTATGCGTGATACCGTTAAAAAAGCAGGTGGCGACCCGAAGCAAATTAATCCACTTGTCCCTGTAGACCTTGTCATTGACCATTCTGTCATGGTGGATGCCTTCGGAACACCAGAAGCGCTTGAATATAATATGAATGTTGAATTTGAACGAAATGAAGAGCGTTACCGTTTCTTGCGTTGGGCGCAAACGGCGTTTGATAATTTCCGTGCAGTTCCACCTGCTACAGGAATTGTTCACCAGGTTAACCTTGAATACTTGGCATCCGTTGCAGCTACAAAAACGGTAGATGGCAAAACATTAGTATTCCCTGACTCCCTTGTCGGAACAGATTCACACACTACGATGATCAATGGACTTGGCGTTGTTGGTTGGGGTGTTGGTGGGATTGAAGCCGAAGCAGGCATGTTAGGTCAACCGTTATACTTTGTAACACCAGAGGTTATTGGCTTTAAGCTAAAGGGCTCCTTGGCAGAGGGCGCTACTGCTACTGACTTGGCCTTAACTGTTACGCAAATTTTGCGTAAAAAAGGCGTTGTTGGCAAGTTTGTTGAGTTTTTTGGACCTGGATTAGCAAATATTAGCTTGGCAGACCGCGCGACAGTGGCTAACATGGCACCTGAATATGGTGCGACAGTTGGTTACTTCCCAGTAGACGATGAAACACTAAACTATTTAAGCAGTACAGGTCGCTCTGAGGAGCAGGTTGAGCTTGTGAAGCAATATTACAAAGCCCAAGGCATGTTCCGTACAGCGGCAACACCTGATCCAACCTTTACAGATATTATTGAATTGGATTTAGCTACGGTTGTACCAAGTCTTGCAGGACCTAAACGTCCGCAGGATCGCATTGAGCTTACAAATATGAAGCAAGAATTCAATGATATTATCCGTACCCCAATTGAAAAGGGTGGTTATGGATTAAGTGAAGAGAAATTAAATGAAGAGATTCAAATTACGCATACAGATGGCAACACAAGCAAGTTAAAAGCAGGCGCGGTCGTGATTGCTGCAATCACAAGCTGTACGAACACCTCGAACCCAAGTGTAATGGTGGGTGCTGGTCTGCTTGCGAAAAAGGCGGTACAGCGTGGCTTAACCAAACCTGGTTATGTAAAAAGTAGCTTAACACCTGGTTCACTTGTTGTTACTGAATACTTGCAAAAAGCTGGCCTAATTGAACCGCTTGAGAAGCTTGGATTTAACGTGGCTGGTTACGGCTGTGCAACTTGTATCGGTAACTCTGGCCCTCTTCCTGAAGAGGTAAGTACGGCAATTACTGACAATGATCTAACTGTAGCCGCAGTCTTGTCTGGTAACCGTAACTTTGAAGGACGTGTACACGCACAGGTAAAAGCAAACTATCTTGCTTCACCACCGCTTGTTGTCGCATATGCGTTAGCAGGAACAGTAAACATCGACTTGCAAACAGAGCCGTTAGGTTATGATCAGCAAGGTGAACCTGTATATTTGAAGGACATTTGGCCTTCTTCCCAAGAAATTAAGGAAACGATTAGCGCTGCCTTAGATGCTAATATGTTCCGTAGCAAATATGAAAAAGTGTTTACCCAAAATGAGCGTTGGAATGCCATTGATGTGCCTAAAGGTGAATTGTATGAGTGGGATAATAAGTCAACGTATATTCAAAACCCACCATTCTTTGAAAAAATTACAGATGGCTTGCAGGATATTTGTAATATTGAAGAAGCAAAAGTACTTGCTTTACTAGGCGATTCTGTAACGACAGACCACATCTCCCCAGCAGGTAGCATTGCACCATCCAGTCCAGCAGGCGAATACTTGAAGGATAACGGTGTAGAGCGTAAGGACTTCAACTCCTATGGTTCCCGTCGTGGTAATCATGAGGTGATGATGCGTGGTACTTTTGCCAACATCCGTATCCGTAACTCTGTTGCTCCTGGGACAGAAGGTGGCGTTACAAAATATTTGCCTAAAGACGAGGTGATGTCAATCTATGACGCTTCCATGTTGTATCAAAAGCATGGTCAAAACTTAGTTGTCATTGCAGGCAAAGAATACGGTACAGGAAGCTCACGTGACTGGGCAGCCAAAGGCACCTACCTCCTTGGAGTGAAGGCGGTTATCGCTGAAAGCTTTGAACGTATTCACCGTAGTAACCTTGTTGGTATGGGCGTATTACCACTACAGTTCCAAGAAGGTCAAAGCTGGAAGCAGCTTGGCATTGATGGCACAGAAACGTTCCACATTCATGGGCTAGATAACGAAGTACAGCCAGGTCAAAAGCTTAGTGTCACCGCAGTACGTCAAGATGGCAGTGGCTTTGATTTCACTGTGGTCGCTAGATTAGACAGTATGGTGGACGTGGATTACTATCATAACGGTGGTATTTTACAAACTGTATTGCGTCAAATGATTGGGCAATAAGATATTGAGTCTTATTTAATAGATTTTAATAATAGTTTAAAAGGCGATGCATCCCAATGTTATCTTACAGGGTGCATCGCCTTTTTTATGCAAAATTCAACCTTTTTTTAGTTTATAGGGTGTTTATTGGAAATTTTTAAATAAATCTCTCGTTTATATATTTGTAACGCATAGGAGGGAAACATATGAAAAATAGAAAAAAAAGATATAGGAGAAACGTTACTTTAATTGCAGCTACACTACTGATCATTTCGTTATTCAAATTTGCTAGTGATAAGGAAGAGCTAGAGGCAAACGGCGTAAAATATATTAATGCTTCAGCAAAAGTGATCAGCTACTTTGATTTTAATGACTTAGAAACCTCCTCAGAATTAATTGTAAGTGGAACTAAGGATCGTGTTGAAAATGATTATATTGAACGGGATAATATGGGAGATGTGATTGGCTATGGGACAAAATCTGCGATAAAAATTAATAAGGTAATCAAATCTAAAAATAAAGAGATTACGATTGGTAGTCATATTACTGTTCTGGAAAATGGTGCAACAGAACAAACGAGCAAAGGTACCATTGTTTACGGGGTAGAAGGCTACCAGTTAATGAATGAAAAGGAAGAGTATCTTCTTTTCCTAGATAAAAGCCTTACTGACCCCAATATTTATTTTGTAAAAGGCGTCTATTATGGAAAGATACCTTTGAAGCAACCAAGTAAGGGTAAATTACAAGGTAAAGAAGAAGATATCCCTTACGATTTTCAATATAAAGGTGAAATCACTGAGAAATTAGAACAAATATTTACGGATGCCTTAATTAAATATGGAAACGAGCAATGAACTCTAGCCTTATATTTTCAATTTATGGATTTAAGCATATGAAATCATTTATATGGATTCCAGCCTTCATTTCCAGCTAGAACAGAATATACATTTATGCCTGAAGCCTGTTGCGCTGACAATGTGCTTGCCCATCTAACTCGAGCTCTCTTATTCCAGCCTGGACCACTATTATTAAACTCAGCATAACGTGCTGTTTTTTCATTCGCTGCATCGTTCCAGTTGTTCCAGCCTTCAGGTCTGATATGGCCATCCATCCATGTCGTCATAAATATCACTGCACTATAAGGACGCCATGGACGACCTAAATAGACCTGATAACCTCCGCCAGAGGACTGTGTTAGTCTGCAATCAATAAATACGTAGCCGTATTTTGCACCTGCATCGGTTGAAGCCGCTGTGATATACCCATTGCCAAGACTTCTAATCTCACTATTTTTAAACACAGCGGTAGCACCACCAAAAATAAAGTCAACAGTACCTTCAATATAGCAATTTTCATATAACTGTCTGCCGCTATGAGCGTATAACGTATCTTGATAACCTAACATACGGACATTACGGAATGTTGCACGGTCACTTGCTACATAAATAGCAACAGCTTGACCTGCATTACGGCCTGCAGTGTTACTAAAGGTTATATTTTCAGCATGAAAATCCTTGGAGCGAACCGTTGTGCTTGCACTTTTTGTTGTTCCCCCTGCGCTACTATTTGTATCATTGAAGGTCAATATCGTATTCCCTGCTGACTCGCCTACAAGTCTAATGCTGGGCTTAGAGGAAGGAATGTTGATTTTCTCATAATAGGTTCCCTTTTTAATTTCAATTTTGTATTGAGTGGTGCCCCCAGATGGAATGGAGTTGATGGCAGATTGCACGGTTTTAAATTGACCTGACCCATTCCGATCCACAACAATCGTTTTTTGAGTGACATTTAGTGTGGCTGCATTAAATACTATTGCTTCGGATGGTTCTAGTGAGCTTACTGAATCCATTGCCCCAACTGCTTCCATAGGTAGTACTAAGCTGCATAACATCATGAGAAGTGATGGTGTAACTAACCTTCTTTTCCAGCTAGATTTTTTGTGAGCAGACTGCTTATCCATAATTAGCTTCATCCCTTTCTACACCCTTTCAATTTACATAATTAGATTTAATTTACATTTGTCTTCGTTTTTAAGTATAGTATAGATAGGTAGATTAAATTTTGCTTATCTTGTTATGAACACGTTTTCATTTTGCTAATTTTGTCATGTTAGGAAAGACAATGCCGAGCCTCAAAAGGAGATTTGCGATATGATTACGTTAAATATGCCCTTGCCTGACGTTTCCATCGATACACATACTTTCTCCATTAGACATCTTCAAAATCACCAATCTTTTCAAACAATTCATACTAAACCACAGCAAGGGGAATATTCCGTCCCTACTTCCCCCTCCTATGAAATCAGTTATGTACTTCGTGGATTAACAACCTGTTGGATTCCCAATGAGGCGGTCATTTTAAATCAAGGAGATCTATTGCTTGTACCTTCTTTCCACCTAAATCACACTAAAAAACAATCCCTTTTCGAAAACCCTCAATTCAAAGATCTCCAACCTGAACTGTGTGAGCAAATACATCTTACCTTTGACGCTACTTTTATAGATATAGAACTAGCACGTTCATCTCTGCCTTTATTGGAAGACACAAAAAAACCATCTGTCGTTCACCTGAACATAAACGAACAAATGGCTGTGGAAGAGCTATTTTTTAAAATATTATTTGAAACGACAACTTCCCAAGCTGGAAGCATGGATATGATTAGAGCTTTACTTATTGAGCTACTCATACACATTTACCGTACACAGCAACAACAATTACAAGCTAGTAAAGAGAGATCTAACCAACATCCTTTATATTCAGTCATTAATGAAATTACTTCCTATTTAAATCTGTATTTTTATGAGCAACATACATTGGACAGCTTAGCCCAAGTCTTTTATGTTAGTCCCTCTCATTTAAGCCGAGTATTTAAGCAAATTACTGGTTATCGTTTTTGTGATTACCTGCAAAATATCCGAATTCGTGAGGCAAAAAAACTGCTACGAGAAACAAATTTGCCTATTCATGTAATTAGTGACCTCGTTGGTTATACACATACTTCAAACTTTAATGTTTGCTTTAAAAAAATATCAGGATACACTCCAAGGTACTATCGGAGAGGATACAAGAAGCTATAGGGCACATTACAAGTCGAAATACCACACCAAAAATGCATTAAAGCTAGCCCATTGTGGCTTAAGCTCACCTCTTTGAAATTGATGCCACTCTTCGCCCAAGCTAAGCCGTAAAACCTCACCACTTTGACGATCATAGAAATAGCCATATTCACCTTCAAAGCTATCTAGTGGAATGTACGCTTCTGGGAGCTGCAATGTCTCATGAGCACTTGTCATATTAAGCCTATAATTGGTGTTTACTATAAACCAGCCAATATGGTATAGCTCCTTATTTCTACTTAAAAAGGTAGGGCCATCCTCTACATGCAAATAAAATTTAGCAAAGTCGGAATCAAGCGGAATGTCTAGCTTCATAAATGCTTGCTCATACTCCTGTGAAGCCTCCTCATACCACCAGTTTTTACTTTTACAAAAATCAACGAGTTGTTGTGGTAACATCAATAGGCTCCCTTCATTTATCTATGCCCCAAAGTCAATTTCAATTATACTTTCAAACAATTTCCGAACCAATCATAATCACTCCCAGTCCTCTGGAATGAGTTTACGAGATTTATTAGGCTTTTTCTTAGTTCCTTTTGCCTTCATCATCTCCTGCTGACGTTGCTTATTAGCCTGAAATTTGAGCTCGCGTGAGGTACGATGATAATTGGCTAGCCGAGAGCGTTCAAGCTCTCCTTGCTGAATAGCATTTTGAACGGCACAACCAAGCTCTTGCTCATGCTTACAGTCACGAAACCTACACAGCTTAGCTAACTCATCAATTTCTGTAAATACATTGGATACCCCAGTTCCCCCATCATCCCATAAATGTAGCTCACGCATTCCAGGCGTGTCAATCAAAGCTGCACCACTTGGTAAAGTGAAAATTTCGCGATGTGTTGTTGTATGTCTCCCCTTACTATCCTGCTCCCGTATATCCTGTGTAAGCTGTATTTCACTGCCAGACAATCGATTTAATAAGGTTGACTTTCCGCAACCTGACGAGCCTGTTAAGGCACAGGTAACTCCTGGAGTTAAAAAGGAGTCAAGCTGCTCCATCCCTTGATTTTGTAAGGCACTAACAGCAATAACATCTACACCCATCGCTGTCTGCTTCACTTCTGCAATATAGTCCTCAAGCTGATCACATAAATCCGTTTTACTGAGTAAAACAACAGGTGTAACCCCACTATTCCAAGCCATAATTAAATAACGTTCTAATCTTCGTAAATTAAAATCATGGTTTAAAGCCATTACCAGAAATAAAATATCTACATTTGAAGCAACGATTTGCTCCTTGATTTCGATTCCTGCCGCTTGTCTAGAAACCTGACTATAACGAGGTAAAATATGATGAATGCTTGCGGCTCCATCTCCTTTTCTAATTTCAACCGCAACCCAATCACCTACAACAGGCAACTCCTGCGCTCCTCCCTCTTGAATCCCATATCTGAATTTACCCGTTACTTCTCCCCACAACTCGCCTTCAGAAGTAATTATCGTATATTTCTGTCCATAATCCGCAAGTACACGTGCAGGCGACAATGTAGTACTACTGCCGTAATGCTCCTTCCAACTACTACTTACCCGTGAATTCCAACCATAACGTTCTAATGCTTCCTCTGTAAATTTATCCATAAATCCTCCCTTTTTTGCAGCACAAAAAGACCACGAAATCACGCCTCGCAGTCTACTCTCATTGTTACACACATAAAAAAGACCGCAAAAGCGTTAGCTCTCCCGGTCTCATTGACATTTAGAATTTAGCAAATGGTAATTACTAAACAGTAATTTAGTAAATTAACTCACTTTAAATCAACATTTAAATGAATTGGGCTTGAGCTATTAAATGAAATTGTATAGGCTACCAAGATTGTAACAATCACGTTCATATTCACCTTTTTCATTTCACACAGCTCCTTCCTGAATTCATTTATAGTGTTAGTTTATTCAGTATGGGATACAAAGTCAACGCATCTGCACCCAACAAAATAACTATAGTTATTTTTTACTGGTTATCTTAGCCGAATAAGGCTTTACAGCCTCCTCTAGCTCTTCATCTGTAATAACTGAAGCCCCATATAACACATTATGCGGTAGCAATGTCATTCCGATTAAGTTGCTTGTTGCCTCGTAAGGTCTTAAAAGCTCATCGATTGTAAATTTGTTACGTCCTTCTGACGTATAGTTTTCCTTCACACTACCAGTAGTGATTGAAATTAACAACTCCTTGCCCCGAAGTGCAACCGCCTCTGGAGAACCATATGCCCAGCCATAAACAATGACCTCATCAATCCACTTTTTCAAAAGCGGTGGTGAGCTGTACCAATAGAAGGGAAATTGAAACACAATGCGATCATGGGCTTCAACAAGCGCTTGTTCCCTTGCAACATCAAGCTGTTCATTTGGATAAGCTTCATACAGATTGTGAATCGTCACCTCTTCTTTTCCTTGTAATTCCTTTACTACTCTACTGTTCAAACGAGATTGCTCAAAATGTGGATGAGCCAAAATAACTAGTGTACGCATACATAATCCATCCTTTCTAATAGTCTATTATATCGCAATTTTATCTACAACAAACCGCTTTCACTCGAAAACAGCAATAAAATCGATTTCATTCACAATAGGTCTGGTGATAATGTGTATAAATTGTTAGCATTTTTATCAAAATTTAATTTAATTAAATAAAAATTATCTTTTTTGTGGATAATTTCATTTTTGCACTTTTTATTATCCACAAAATATAAAATATCAGTTTTTATTTTTTGTATTTATCCACAACCGCTTAAATTAAAGTTCGGAGAGCCTTGCACCCTCTTACTTTGTGTAAAGCTTAAAATATAATTGTTGTTTCCTTATCTATCTGTTATAGTTTATATATAACAGTTAACGTGGAGGCTTAAAAAATGATTATTAACTTAGATATGCAATCCGAGCTTCCTATTTATTCTCAGCTTGTTTATCAAATTATAGAGGGTGTCGCGAGTGGGGAGCTACAGCTTGGGGAAGCCTTACCGTCTGTCCGAAACTTAGCGGCAGATATAGGTGTAAACCTGCACACCGTAAATAAAGCATATACCCTGCTTAAACAAGACGGTTACATTCAGATTCATCGACAAAAAGGGGTTGTTGTTAATCCAGATGGCATGCCTCCCGTAACCGATGATTTTTTGAACAAGCAACGCCAGGAATTAAGACCAATCATTGCCGAAGCATTGTGCAGAGGAATGAGTAAGGAAGAGTTAAGCACTGTATTAAGTGATATATATGAGGAAATTAAACATCCCTATTAGGAGTGATTTAGATGCAACTATTTATTTTATTACCCATTCTATTTATTATTGTTCCTTTGGTGCTGATGCTCTCCTTTATTCCTTATATGACAAGAGAAACAGTCAGCTTTGGTGTTACCGTTAGTGAATTTCACTATTTTAGTCCAACGTTACGTGTGCTTCGACGCAAGTATGCTACTTATAGTCTTATTGGAGCTAGTGTGATTATACTGTTCTGTCTTTACTTTGTAATCTCACAAAGTGAGCAATCAAGATCCATTATTAGCATAATTGGTGTAGTCGTCTTTACTGCCTATTACATTACATTAAATATTTTATTTTATTATAAAATGAAGTTAATCAAGCAATCACTTCCTGATCAAGCAACAACGACGCAAAAAATAATGATAGATACTTCTTTTCGCCAGCAAAAATTAACGCATTCCAATTATTGGTTTGCTATTCCCTTTACAATTGCCATCATTATGGCAGTCATTACGCTTCTTAACTATGATGCCTTGCCTAATGTAATCCCAATGAAATTTGATTTACAAGGTAACGTAACCTCAAGCGCACCCAAAACCTACTTATCTGTAATGGGATTAAGTTTGGTGCAGCTCTCAACAATCGGGTTAATGATGTTTGTCAATTGGAGTATTAAAAAAAGCAAACAACAGTTATCTGTAACTAACCCTACTACGTTTGCGGTAAAAAACATAAAATTCCGTAGAAGATGGTCTTTATTTACGATCGTTACTAGCTTTTTACTCACCTTTTTATTCGCGATGATTCAGATTAATATGTTAGTTCCACATCCATTACTTTTACTGATGGTAAGCTTCACCATACCCGTTCTCATTATATTAGGCGCCTTACTTATTTCTCTACTAAGTAGACAAGGTGGCGGAGACCTTCGTAATCCTAAAAACGAACAAGAGCGATCCCAAGCACAGCCAGTTAATGATGATGTCCATTGGAAGCTAGGATATATTTATTTTAATCGTAACGATCCCTCCTTTTCGATCGAAAAACGGAATGGAATTGGCTGGACTCTTAACTTTGCACATCCGTTAAGTTGGGTAATTCTAATTGGAATTATTGCGTTCATCATAATAAGCTCACTTCTTAGTAAGTAACTTATTTTGAGATATATTTTTCATAGTTTTAGATTTTAAAATTTGGGGAGGTAACAAAATGAAATCTTGGAAAAAGCTATTCGTATCCGTAATGTCTGTCTGTATGTTAATTCCTATCTCTTCTCTATCAGCGGCAGAGCAAGGGGACCAACCAGCAAAATCACTTGTTCCTATTCGTACATTTGCACAAGACAATGGGGCAAAGCTGTCATGGGAAGCATCAACTAAGAAAATTACATTAGAAAAAAACAAAACTACATTGGTACTTACCATTGGAGAGAAAGAGGCCGTTTTAAATGGTAAAACATTATCCCTTGAGCAACCTATTCAAGTAACGAAAGGAACAGCTTATGTGGACGAGGACTTTATGAAGCAAGTGTTAGCAGAAGCACCTGAGGATATTTTTATTGATTTGTTAAGTAAAGGTGAGGGTACTGAGGCCGCAAAATATGTTAGCACCAGTAGTGCAGAGGCACTTCCTACCTCATTGCTTAGTAAGCTCTGGTCATCACTCGAAGGACAATTTGGTTACATTCCAATACAACCTACTGCAAAAAAGGTGACACAGGATTCGGTTCATCGTAATGCTGTGTATAGTTTCACTTCCAAGGCTACTCCGTTAACAATCATCGTTAGAATGGATGCCAATGGGCTTGTAGATGATTTAAATGTGTCAGCAGCAGTCCCTGATGTTTATCAAAAGCCAAGCTACGATCACCCTAACTCTTATACGGAAGAGGAAATTACGATTGGGGAAGGTAAATTTGCTTTACCAGGTACTTTAACATTACCGAAGGGTGACGGGCCTTTTCCTGTTGTCATCCTTGTACATGGTTCGGGGGCAAATGATCGGGACGAAGCTATGGGTGGAGCAAAGCCATTTCGTGATTTGGCTGTAGGTCTAGCCTCTCAAGGCATCGCAACAGTAAGATACGACAAAGTAACCTACACGCATAGCTATAAGATCACATCACAACCTAAATTTGCTTTAAAGCAAGAAACCGTAGACGATGCAAATCGAGCTGTAGAGTTTGTTAAGTCAAATAAAAAAATTGATCCTAAGGCGATTTTTGTAGCGGGTCATAGCCAAGGTGGATTTGCGTTACCTTTAATACTTGCAAACGATACAGGGCATGACATTGCTGGAGGAATATCGATAGCAGGACCAAGCACTACCTTTGCAGAAGTTATTGTCGAGCAAACAACTAATTATGTGTCTAGAGCGAAGCAACTTGGCATGGATGTGAAGCCATATGAGCAACAAGCGGAATATTTTAAAGGGTTTGCAGAAATGTTGAATGATAAGCAATATTCTAAGGAGAATTTACCTAAAAATTTTCCACTTCCATCCCCATATTGGTGGTATGAGCAAAGAGATTATGTACCAACAGAGTTAGCTAAAACACAAAATACCCCACTATTTATTATTCAAGGGGAAAATGATATACAAGTATCAATGAAGCAATTTAATGGTTGGAAATCAGCGCTAAAGGATCATACAAATGTGACCTTCAAAAGTTATCCTAACGTAAACCATGTTTTAGCAAGCTATGAGAAGCCTTCGATCGCACAGGAATATTACCTGCCTTCAAATGTGTTTGAGCCAATCATTCAGGATATTGCTAAATGGGTATTACGCAAGTAGTAATTTAAAGGTCTAGTTGCTTTCTACTCATTTTATTTAGATACATGTTTTGATCTGCGATATGAACCAGCTTCTCTAAGCTTGGTTTATCACTAGAATACATCGCAGTTCCAATAGATAAAGACGCATTTGGCCAATTGTGAGCCTGAAAAGTAATCTGGATATCATCTTCAATGCGTTCCACTAATAACTCTAATTCTTGTGAGCCAGAAGTTAAGCCTAAGATGAGAAATTCATCGCCACCCCATCTGGCTCCAAGATCTCTTTTACCGATATTCCGTAAAATAATGTCAGCCACCACTTTGAGCAAAGTATCCCCTGTCTCATGTCCCAATTGATCATTCACACATTTAAAATTATCACAATCCATTACAACCACATATGGCGTTTTTTTATTCCATTTATGTGATGCAATTAATTTTTTAAACGCCTCCATTATATATCTTCGATTAAACAGCTCTGTAAGCGGGTCACGAATTGAGAAAAATACAGCTTTATCGTACAACTTACCGCACCAATAAGCTAAGCCTAAAAAAATCGGATAGCCGATTAACCTTAAATAATCAAATTGATTTGTTTGTACATAGCTGTATAAAACGGAACAACTATAGCAAATAACCGCAATCACGACTGCAAACCATCTACCTTTATGTCGCATAGGCTCATCCTTATCGTCAATTTAAAATGATCTAATTAATTACTCCAATCAATCGGCTCAATATGATGCTCCACTAAAAATTGATTTGCCTTAGAAAATGGACGACTCCCAAAAAAGCCCCGATCCGCTGAATATGGACTTGGGTGCGGAGAAGTAATAATTTTATGTCTAGCTCCATCCAAAAAAGAACCTTTGGCTATCGCATAGCTCCCCCATAAAATAAATACAATAGGCTCCTTACGCTTGTTTAGTTTTTTCATAATGGCATCCGTAAACGTCTCCCAGCCTAATCCCCGATGTGATGCTGGTTTACCTTGTCTCACCGTAAGCACTGCATTGAGCATAAGTACGCCTTGCTCCGCCCAAGGTAATAAATAGCCTGTATTTGCAACAGATATACCGAGATCATCCGCTAGCTCTTGATATATGTTCTTAAGCGAAGGAGGTATGCTTACTCCGGGTTTCACCGAAAAGCTAAGTCCATGTGCTTGCCCCATCCCATGATAAGGATCTTGCCCTAAAATAACGACCTTCGTTTTGCTGTAAGGTGTTAGCTTTAATGCAGAAAAGATATATTCCTTAGGTGGAAATATAGTAAATTGCTTATACTCTCTTGCTAATGTATAACGTAGGTTTTGAAAATAGTCCTTTTGTGTTTCTTCATATAATATATCATCCCAATCGTTGTCAAACACGATAAGTCCTCCTATACTATCGTTTTGTCTCTTTACACACGCCAATTCGGTACCATCATGCCCATTTGACGAGCAACCTTGACAACAGGTTCACCGAGCTCCACTAATTTCTCCTCTGTAAGGCGACTAACAGGACCTGAGATGGATAACGCAGCGACAATTTTACCCTCTCGGTCAAATATCGGTGCAGAGACTGATGCAGCTCCTAATTCTCGTTCCTCATAGCTGGTGGCAAAACCTTGCTTACGGATCTGGCTTAATTGTCTAGTAAACTCATCTCGATCCAGAGAGACAGGCCAATCTGGCGACAACAGCACTCTATTTTGGATTGCTTCCTCTGCATAGGCTACCAGTACTTTGCTAGAGGCACCAACATATAAAGGAAGTCTAGCACCAACTGGGGCTACTCGACGGATCGCCTGATCGCTTTGTACTGCACCAATCCGTAAGCGCTCCATACCATCTCTTACATATAAGCTAACCGTTTCTCCTAATTGATCACGAAGCATTTCCATTTGGGGCTTCAATAATACTGCTGGATCCTCCTCTTGGGATAAATGCTGGGATAACTCCCATATTTTAAGACCAAGACTATATTTCTCAGTAGCATCGTCCCTAGTGACGAAGCCCTTTTCCTCCAGCGTTGTTAGCAAACGATGGACCGTGCTTTTATGTAGACCAATTTGTGAAGAAATTTCAGTTAAGCCCAGCTTTCTGGTTTGGGTAAAGCATAATAATATATCAAGTGCCCGTTCCACAGCACGAACAGTCAGTTTTTTATCTTCCATAATACCCTTATTAACCTCCTCTTGTTTCATTACATGAAACATGGTTACATAAATTATAGAGGAGAAGTGTTTTATTCGTCAATGCACTTTAATATGCTTAAATAAACATCAAATCAAATTCCATCGATAAATATACTTCAATAAAAAGGGCTCAATCTTAAAATAGGTACTTGACAATAAGCTAACGAAGCGAAGGAGCAGGGAGATGGTGGAGAAGCGAACGCGCCCGCCTTTAAGGTCACAATTTCATCAATTCAACACATGTTATAAAGAAAATGGGGCCTTAACAGCGGTTGAAGCCACTCCCTGCTACGTAGCCTCTTACTTCATGATTGTCAAGAACCGATTTCTGTTTTGATCCATTAAAAGGAAGTTGATTTAACAACAATCGCAAGAACGCTCTGGAGCGTAGCTAATTTATTGACCAATGGACATTGACTCCATGTTCAATTTGCTGTAACTTCGTATTATTATAGTTCGACAGATTGTGACTAAATCCTCATATTCCTTGCATTACCCTAGGAAGAAGGACTAGTCTATCTCAAACTTATTTTTATCGTTAGGAGGGAGCGTATGAATCAGATCTCACCCCAAGATCTTCCTTTATCGGCTGGATCTAGAGACGCAAGCTCTCCTGTGCAATTATCAACTCGGCGAATTTCACTGAAGCATATTCTGGTTGCTTTATTGCTATCCATTTTATTTTTCTTAATTTTTTGCTTCATCTCGTTACATGGATATATTGCATGGGTGTTGTCTAACCCTACCGTTGCCCCAATTTATTCCAATCCGAAGTTGTCCAAAAACTTGGATTATGAGGATGTTCGTTTCCCCGCGGCTGATGGTAGTCGTTATATGAACGGCTGGTATATTCCTGCTGAAAATGCAACAAAAACGATTGTATTCAGTCATGGTTATGGCGCAAATCGGGAAGAATCCTGGATACCAATGTATGATTTAGCCCACTATGCCCATAGTCTAAAGTTTAATGTCTTAATGTTTGATTACGGGTTTGCTGACCATAGCAATAGTGAGGTTGCTACAGGCGGTAAAAAGGAATCACAGCAGCTGCTTGGAGCGATTGAATTAGCGAAGCAAAAGGGAGCAAAAGAAATCGTGGTGTGGGGCTTTTCCATGGGAGCAGGAACAGCATTACAAACAGCACTGGTCAGCCCTGACATTGATGCGATGATTTTAGATAGTACTTTTTTGCTTGAACCAGATACGATGTATCATAACATTAGACAAAACATTGCCTTGCCCCGTCATCCTTCACTTGAAATTATCGGGATGCTGTTACCTGTCTTAAATGGTACCAGTCTAGGGCAAATTCCTTATCAGGAAGTGAAATCAAAGGACTATCCATTTCCAACTTTATTTATTCATGGCACACAGGATGTAAAAGCACCTTATCCAATCGCTGAGCAATTAGCAGCGAATCAGACCAATCCGAAGTCAGGGGTTTGGATCGTAGAGGGCTCTCATCATGAGCTTATTTTCCGTGAACATCCAAAAGAATATTTACGTAGAGTCTCTTCCTTTCTTGGTAGTATTAATCCAAGTCCTGAATCACAAAAGGAATAGACATAAAGTGGGCCTCCCTGCGAATAAGTTGATAGAAACAACTTTTTCTTGAGGAGGCTTATTTTATGTCTTATAGGAACGAACCCGACCATTGGGTTCGCATTCTGGAGGAAATAAATTTCTGGAAGATCCAAGAAACGGAGCATGCAAGATTAATCCAATCCTCCACCCCTGATTTAGAAGAGCCCTTTGTCAATTTGTTAAAGGAATGGGAACAGTTATTTACAACGACGTCGCGTGCTGCTGCCACTTTACTACAAACTACAGGCACTATCGCGGTAAGAGATACTGAATCACTTTGGGTTGAAAATGCCAAACATTTGTTGCAGGTCGCGCTGGAGCAATCTGATCAATTTGCAAGACAGCTGCATAACTTAACAAATCATAGCACAGCTGTGCAAAACCAACCGCTTGGGCAATCCTTGATTGGACACGTCATTTCAGAATCACAATACTTCATTAATTCTACAGACTCCCTTTCAAGGGTAAGTGAGCAACAGGAATTAAAGACGCAGCAAACATTAGAGACTCCTTTAGCAGAAACTAGAAGCCCACAGCCTGTTCCAATTGGCGGGCACACCCTTCCACCTCTTCCGTATGCGTATAATGCTTTAGAGCCTTATATTGATGAGGAAACGATGCGCATTCACCATGATAAACATCATCAATCGTATGTCGATGGGCTAAATAAAGCAGAACTTAAGCTAGAGGAAGCAAGGAAAAGCGGGAACTTTGACTTAGTTAAGCATTGGGAGCGAGAGCTTGCCTTTAATGGTGCGGGGCATTATTTGCATACGATATTTTGGACCATTATGAGTCCTAATGGAGGCGGTAAGCCAGCGGGTGATTTGCTTAAGGCGATCGAACGTGATTTTGGAAGCTACGATGCCTTTAAGCAGCAGTTTTCTAAAGCGGCGGAAAATGTTGAGGGTGGAGGTTGGGCGATCCTAGTATGGAGCCCACGAAGCCATCGACTAGAGATTCTAACTGCCGAAAAGCATCAAAACTTGTCCCAGTGGGATGTTGTCCCATTGCTTGTACTTGATGTATGGGAGCACGCTTATTATTTGAAGCATCAAAATCAGCGGGCAAAATATATTGAGGATTGGTGGAACGTGGTCAATTGGCCTGAGGTTAGCTACCGTTATGATTATGCTAAACAGCTGATGTGGACGCCGTATTAAAAAAGATAAAATTAGTGGTAGACAATGCTGAAGGTGGTAGCTACGAGACAGAGGGTTCTTCCGAGTGAAATAAAGGACGGCTGTTCATACACAGCCGTCCTCCATTTTTTCGTTTTCCTTAATTCAGGTTCATGAATTCTAAATGAGTAGTTGATAAACACCCCAGATTAGCGAAGAAGCAGAGAGATTCTGGAGAAGTGTAACGTTCGTATTTAAAACCGGATTTCAACAAACAACGTCATACTGACCGAAATCTGGTTTTAATAACGATCGAAAGAACTCTCTGTTCGTAGCCTCCAACTCCATTTTATCAACTACTAATTTTTTTATAGCACCTGAAACTACTCTTTAATTAGAGATAAGAACTCCGCTCTAGAGGCTGCATGGGAACGGAAGCTCCCGCGAACCGCAGACGTAATCGTCTTACTTCCTGGTTTCTTGACGCCACGCGAGCACATACACAGGTGTTCACCTTCAACAACCACCATAACGCCATTTGGCTTTAAGGCATCATCTAAAATATCCGCGATTTGTGAAGTAATTCGCTCCTGTACCTGCAAGCGACGTGTAACGACTTCAACTAATCGGGCTAACTTGCTTAAGCCAACAATTTGTCCACTCGGAATATATCCGATATGCACCTTACCAAAAAAAGGAGCCATATGATGCTCACATTGACTGTAATACACAATGTCCTTTACAATGACAAGCTCCTGATGATTTTCCTCAAAGGTAACACCTAATACTTCAACGGGATCAATGCCATACCCACCAAATATTTCCTCATACATTCGAGTAACTCTGGCAGGCGTTTCAATTAAACCTTCACGTTCAACATCTTCCCCTACGAGCTTCAGAATCTCTCTAATATGATGTTCGATCTGAGCTCGATTTTCACCAACGTGCTTATTGGTATAATCCTTTAGTCCTGACATTAGAGGCCACTCCTATTCCTTAGGAAAAACATGTTGTAAAAATCACGATAACTGCAACATCATTATTATTCGTTATTCTCTGTTATTTTTTATTTTTACGGTTTTTTGCACCTTGTGGCATATTCTTTTGGTTTTTCATCATCTGCTGCGCTTGCTGCATTTGCCTGTTATTGAGGTTATACCCCATTTGCTTCGCCATTTGTTGCAGCATTTGTGGATCACTTTGCATTTTGGTAAGCTGACGCTTCAAATAGAATACGCCAATTGCAAAACCAGCAATCAACCCTACAATTAGAGCAACAATTCCTACTACATAAATCATCACTTCATCCACCCTTAAGCTTAATTTAGATATGCTAAAACAAGCTTATCATATCATTCCTAATATAAGACAAGCAATCGATCTTTTTTTATTTTAAGTCACTCTTTTTTCACTTTAAGTCAAATCTAGGCTAAGACAGCATCAATAAACACCGTAGTCTCTACCGCAAGATCCACTTCCTTGACGTCCATCTCTTCGCCCACACCACGAATAATACGGACAACCGGTCTACCTGGCAACCCACGGTGCTGGCGAACTACAACCCCATTTTCCTTGGTAGACAACCTTACCCCAGTCCCATTAGGATATACGGAAATAATTCTAGTAAATTCGATTAACACATCTCGATCCAATTCCTTTTCCGAGAGCGCCATTAATTCCTCACAAGCTTCGTGTGGCATAAGTGGACGTCTACCTGTATCACCACTACCTCCTATTAAATTATCATAGAGGTTAGCGACAGCGACAATTTTAGCGTATAAATGAATTTCATCTCCACTTAAACCTCGTGGTATACCACTACCATTTAACCGTTCATGGTGTTGGAGAGCGATATGCGCAACCATTAGGCTAAGATCACGCTTTTTCTTAATCATTTCGAACCCTCTCCACGTATGATGCTCCTTCACACCCGCAATGTTTAGATCGTCTGGATGCTCCACCGACTTGCCGATATCATGGAGAAGTGCACCAATTGCTAAATCCTTTAGCTGAGAAAAATTGAGCCCCATATTAATGCCCATCATAACGGATAAGAGGCATACGTTCATGGCGTGTAAATAATGAGCATTATCGACGGTCCGAATATCTGTGAGCTGAAGCAATACTCCCTTTTGATTCAGCACTTCATTTAACAACGTATCCATACTGCTAAATATTTTTTTAGTGCTCCACTCTTTTCCTGACCTTACTGCTCCTTGAAGCTCGTTCATTTCTTTATAAACCTGAACCTTCGTTGTCTCATTGACAACATCCTCAAGCTCCACATCTGGCAAATCGTTATCTTTGACATAAATCATCGTGACACCAATTCGTTTTAGCGTATTAATCATGTAGACAGTGAGCTGTATACCCGCCGATAACAACACCGTTCCATTGGCAGAGTACACCGTTTTCCCTAAATATTGCCCGGGCTCAATATCATCAACATTTAAAAATCTCATGGCCTTATCCCCCTGCGACCTATTCTTGTTGATCGTTTATGGCTTGCGTTTCTAACCGCTGTTTCGCGAGATGCAAACGCCCAAGCACTAATTCATCTTGCTCTACCTCAAGTGCCTGCTCCACTGCTTCCAGCGCTTCTTGCCCACCAATTCGACTTAGCGACCACGCCGCTGTGCCACGCATAAATGCTCTTGGCTCCTTTGTCATAATTTCAATAAGCTTAGGCACGGCTGCCTTTTCCTTAAAGTTACCAAGGGCAATTACAGCATTACGTTGAATTGGATTTTTGCCTCTCCATGCCGCCGCACTAATCCCAAATTTTTCTTTAAATTCTCGATTACTTAAATCAAGGATTGGCATTAATAATGGCTTAACGACTTCGGGATCAGGCTGAAGCTCTGGCCGGTGTGTCCAATACTTCCCTTTATTTTTAGGGCATACGATTTGGCACGTATCACAGCCGTATAAGCGATTTCCCATCTTTACCATAAATTCTTCTTCAAGTAATCCTTTATTTTGTGTCTGAAACGATATACAACGTTGTGCATTCAGCACACCAGGCTCAACTAATGCCCCTGTCGGACATGCATCCAGACATTTCGTACAATCCCCACAATCCTCTGTCACGGGTGTATCAGGAGAAAATGGAATGTTTGTAATTAGTTCACCAAGATAAATCCAAGAACCCCATTTGGGCGAAATGATTAAGCAGTTTTTCCCTCTAAAGCCAATTCCCGCTCGATGCGCAACAGCACGATCCATTAACGCACCTGTATCCACCATATTCACTAGCTTTGCTTCCGGTACACGTTCACGTATGAACGCCTCTAGTCTGTGCATTGCCTCACGTAGAACATAATGATAATCTCTTCCCCATGCCGATCTTGCTAAAATGCCACGCCGTTCACCGGGTTCTGATTTAGGAGGTTTTTCCATCTTAGAAGGGTAAGCGACAGCGATCGAAATTAACGACGCAGGCGTGCCATCAAAGGACAATTCGGGATAAATACGCTTTTCTATGTCAGGCTCCTCAAAACCAGACTCGTAGCCCTTCTCACGACGATCGATGAGTACCTGCTTTAGAGATAGGAAAGGATCCGCCGAAGCAAAACCGATGTCATCAATACCTAAATCAAAGGCAGCGGCTTTAATTTCCTGCTTTAATTGCTCCCAAGAGCTCGTTTTTTGTATCGGTGTGGTTGTTGTCGTCATTCCGCTTTTTTGCTCCTCCTTCACATTGATGCATTACATTCTATATAAAACCCGTGCAATATATCATCAGTAAGACACGCTACATATCACATCTACATTTCATTTGGTACTAGTTATCACCATAAACAATCGCCTTATTTATTATCATAGACATTTGGTACTATTCATCATAGACAAACCACACTATCTATATCGGTTACAAACTACGAATTGTATAAATTGGCCATATTATAAATTCAGCTCTTCCAACAATATCTTCTTTTCGTACACTTCCAAAATATCGGCTATCCTTACTTTTTCCCGCATGTCGATTATCTCCCATTACAAAAAACTCACCTGCTTGAAGCTTAATAAGGGGCATATCATCATCCTCTATTTCAACATCCGTATAGGGCTCATTTACAATTTCATTATTAACATAGAGCTTATGATTTTTTATTTCAACCTGATCACCTGGAACACCAATAACACGTTTTACTAAAAATGAATTGTTTTTATCTTTAGAAGTAGGGTCCTTTAACACGACAATCTCGCCATGCTGAGGGGCATAAAAGTAGTAAACTAGCTTATCTATAAACATTCTTTCTTGATTAGCCAATGTCGGTAACATCGATTGCCCTTTTACTACAGTTAAATTAAAGACGTATTGATTTAAGAGTAACAGAATTACAAATGCGATTATACATGTCTTCAAAATAAAAAATAGGTCTCTTCGCCACTTTTTGTGAGGTACTTCGTCAAGATGTTCTTCAGGCATAACTAGTCACTCCCTTGCGTATAATGGAATATTTTTACAATAGAAAAGCATATCCTTCACCCATAAAATGAGCAGAGGATATGCTTACTAAAAAACAATACGATGAAAGACATCTGTTGACACTATTGTTGTCACGATTATGACAACGATTGAACTGCCGCAATATTTAGCTTCTGAAATGCCTCAAGAAACTTATTGGCACCATAGCCCATTGCTTCATACAGTGGCATAACAGCCTTGTTATGTTCATCTCCTGCAATCACAATACGACGAACATTACGTTGTTGGAATCGTTGCTCCATTGCGGTGACAAGTCCCTTGCCTACGCCACGTCTCCGATACTCAGGGTGCACAGCAGTGCGGTAAATGCAACCAAGATTGTGATCTATGGTTCCAATTAATACGCCTACAATCTCATCCTCAACATCAGCAATCATGATTAACTCTGAATCCCAGGACAACTGTCTAGCAAACGCACGTTTCGTATCTTCATAACAATCTTCCGATAAGGCAACCTGCAAAAGCTCCATCACTTGACTAGCATCACTCAACTGAAAGGAACGAATACGCATGCTTTGATCTCCTTTTTTCACGCAAGATAAAATCATTAAACTAAACAACTAGCAACAATGATGCAAACGACAATTATGCAAAAAATAAAATTGATGAAACAAAGTAAAAAAAACGAAAACATTTTATTCGTCTATTTAAATGTTTAATTGACATATGCAAAATATTGGAACGCTAAAGGCTACCTATGTTTACATGAATTAAACAATTGATTCAGACAAAAACTGCTTTCTTTGTCCATTAAACCATATAAATCACCATAATACATCATTTTTCTCGTGAAAGCGCTTTATATTAAGCGTTTACATTTAAACTTTCTTAAAAATCTTCATATATTGGAAATAAATATGTATAAAAAGACGATTTTTGCCAAAAATAGGTCTGATCATTGGAGGTGATTTACATTTCGAGCTGGATAAAGTGGTTTTCCATTTGTTCCTTATGTTTTTTGTTAAGTGGATGTGAAAAAGAGATGACTACAAACACGGAGCAAGCTTTACATGTATTTAACAACCAAAAGGAGGTTTCATCTACGGTGCCCTATCAGTTACCAGAATTACCCTATAAAGCAAACGCATTAGAGCCTTATATTGATGAACAAACGATGAATATTCACCATGATAAGCATCACAATACTTATGTTACCAATTTAAATGCAGCACTTGAGAATGCCCCAGAGCTCCAAGGCTTAACTGTGGAGGCATTGATTTCAGATTTAAATAAAGTTCCCGAAAGTATCCGTATGGCTGTACGTAACAATGGAGGAGGTCATGCGAATCACTCCTTGTTTTGGACGATTTTGAGTCCACAAGGTGGTGGAGCGCCCACGGGAGAACTAGCTAAAGCCATCGACACAGAGTTAGGTGGATTTGACAAGTTTAAAGAGGATTTTGCAAAAGCCGCGACAACTCGTTTCGGAAGTGGTTGGGCATGGCTCGTAGTGGGACAAGACGGTAAGCTAGCCGTTACAAGTACACCTAATCAAGATAGCCCTCTGATGGAAGGCTTAACACCGATTCTTGGGCTTGATGTATGGGAACACGCCTATTATTTAAAATACCAAAATAAACGCCCCGACTACATTTCTGCCTTCTGGAACGTTGTAAGCTGGGACGAAGTTAATCGCCGTTATTTGGATACAAAAAAATAAATACTTTTACAATGGCTCAATCTTGAAATCCGTACTTGACCGCTAACCCAAGCTTGCGAAGAGACAAATCAAATTCCACCAATATTATGACTTCAATAAAAAGGAATATGGTTTAACAACAATCGCAAGAACGCTCTGGATCGTAGCTACCACACTCTAGTCGTTGTCATGTACTTATTTCTAAATAGAGCCTTTAAAATAAGGAGGGAATCTCAGATGAGCCCAACCAACGATCCACAGGAATGGCTGGCAGCTAAAAACGCATTAAATAAACAAAAAGAGGAATTTGCGAAGTTTGTTCAGCACCAAGCCGAACCAACTGTATCTAAAGATGAAGAAATTAATGAGCTTCATCGCTTAACCGATGAGCAAAACAACATGAAGGACGTTGAAAATCGTCGCACCTGACTTAAACGGCTCCCCACAGTAGACAGGTTATTATACATCCTGATCCTGTGGGGAGCCTTTGGTTTTTATCACGGTTAATTATATCTTTGGTAAAATGTATTATTGATCATCAACAGCAAGCGCCACTTGTGCAGCGGCAAGGCGTGCAAAAGGAATGCGCATCGGTGAGCAGCTCACATAGTTTAATCCTATTTTGTGACAAAATGAGATACTATTAAAATCGCCACCTTGTTCACCGCACAGCCCAATCTTCAGCTTAGGCTTACCTGTTCTTCCCTTTTGAACAGCCCAATCAATCAGTTGCCCAACACCTTTACTATCCAAGGTTTGAAAAGGGTTGCTTGCTAATATCCCATTATCTAAATAATGCTTAAGGAAGGTTCCTTCTGCATCATCACGACTATAGCCATAAGTCATCTGTGTTAAATCATTTGTACCAAAGGAGAAAAAGTCTGCATACTTGGCGATATCCTCTGCTAAAAGCGCAGCGCGTGGCACTTCAATCATCGTACCTACAGCGTATTTCACGTTTACATAATCAGGGCCCAAAATTTGTTTAGCAACCTCATCCGCCATATCACGCAACCATTTAAGCTCATTGGAATCTCCAACTAATGGCACCATAATTTCTGGCTGAACTTCAATTCCTCTCTTAAGCACAGACAAGGCAGCACGGAAAATCGCTTCTAGCTGCATATCATAAATTTCAGGAAAACGAATGCCCAATCGACATCCTCGAAGACCTAACATCGGATTATTTTCCTTCAATTCGCGTACCTTTGCTAGCATACTCTCCAATTCAGCAATCCGTTGCTTTACTTCATCTTGATTAACCTCATCTTGATTAACTTCGTCTTGATTCACATCATCATTATTCATATCAACTTGATTAACATCGACTTGATTTAGCTCAGCCAATTGTCGCTCAAGCTGTCTCTCATTAGGCAAAAACTCATGTAGTGGTGGATCAAGTAAGCGAATGGTCACAGAGCAACCAGCCATCTCCTCAAAAATGTGTTCAAAATCTGCTTGCTGCATTGGGAGCAAACGTGTAAGCCATTGAATTCGCTCTTCACGATTTTCTGCCAAAATCATTTTTTGTACAATCGGTAAACGCTTTTCAGAGAAAAACATATGCTCTGTTCGGCATAGTCCAACGCCCTCTGCACCTAATTTTCTTGCCTTTACAGCATCCTTTGGACTATCGGCGTTAGCATATATTTTAAGCGTGCGGATTTCATCTGCTACCTTGAGCAGCTCCTCCAGCTCTGGGCTCAGTTCTGGCTCAGTTAATGGAAGCAAGCCACTGAATATTTGCCCAAGGTTACCGTCAATCGTTAACTCATCCCCCTCGTGCAGGGTAAGCCCACCAAGCTGTATTGTACGGGTTGCCTTGTTGATACTTAAATCGCTACAACCACAAATACATGGTTTTCCCATCCCTCTAGCAACTACAGCAGCATGACTAGTCATTCCACCCTTCGCTGTAAGTACTCCCTCTGCTGCCTCCAAGCCGTGGATGTCCTCTGGAGATGTTTCCTCTGTTAGCAAAATTACTGAGCGTCCTTCCTGTACCCAATGCACTACCGTATCTGCGTCAAGGCAAATGACGCCAGTAGCCGCACCTGGAGAGGCAGGTAAACCCGAGGATAAGGGGGTTAGATTCTCAGATGGTTTAATAGTCCGATGCAACAGTTGATTTAGATGCTGCATATCAATACGTGCTATCGCTTGCTGAGGGGTAATTTGCCCTTCATGCAACAAATCCATCGCAATTTTAACCGCCGCTTGCGCTGTTCTTTTGCCAACACGGGTTTGCAGCAAATATAAGCGATTTTGTTCAATTGTAAATTCAATATCCTGCATATCCTCATAGTGCTCTTCCAAAATCGCAGCCGCATTTGCCAAATCCGCAAAAGCTTGAGGGAATAAACGTGACATATCCTCAATCGAAGATGGTGTACGAATGCCTGCCACTACATCCTCACCTTGTGCGTTAACTAAAAATTCGCCGTAAAGCTGACGAGAACCCGTTGCAGGGTTACGTGTAAACATCACACCTGTTGCACTATCTTCCCCACGGTTGCCAAACACCATCGCTTGGATATTGACCGCTGTCCCTTGATCTTCCGGAATCCCATATAACTTACGGTATACTTTAGCACGCGCATTCCCCCAGCTTCGGAATACTGCCTTCACCGCCAAGTGTAGCTGAGTATATACATCCTGCGGGAAAGATTCTGTGCCGTATTGTTCAATTACTTTTTTATACGCTTCGATTAATTGCTTCCAATCCTCGCTTGTGAGTTGCTGATCATTATCTTTCTGTATCGAAGCCTTTAACGCCTTTAGCTCATCCTCAAATCGCTCATGAGGAACATTAAGCACGATATTTCCAAACATCGCAATAAATCTACGGTAGCAATCATAAGCAAAACGTTCATCCTTGACCCACTGTGCTAACGAGGCAACAGTTTGATCGTTCAAACCAAGATTAAGAATAGTGTCTAGCATGCCAGGCATTGAATTTAAGGAGCCAGAACGAACAGAAACAAGTAATGGCTGTTCCATACTACCAAACTGTGCATTCATCTCTGCACCTAGTCGTTCTACACTACTGTCAATCTCATTCAGTAATTGTTGCTCCAAATACCCACCTGATTTAATAAAGTCTCTACAAACTTCAGTTGTAATTGTAAATCCAGGCGGGATTGGTAAGCCTAGCTTTGTCATTTCTGCTAAATTAGCACCCTTTCCACCAAGTAAGTCCTTCATTGTGGCATTACCTTCTTGGAAGAAATAAATGCTTTTTCTCTGTTCCTTGATCTTTACACTAGTTTGAGCGTTCATGCTGTTCATCCCCCAGTTATAAATTTGAACAAATCATCGAAGCTTCTATCTATTTTTTAACCTTAGATTGCTTTGGCTTGCTGCTCTACAACCTGAGGTTGTGGTGTCGAAATGTTTTTACTAGGCAAATAATGAATACTGCGAATATAGCGAATCGTACGGCTTTGCGCCCGCATAATGACGGAATGCGTCTCAGCATAATCTTTGTTAATTTGACGAACTCCACTTAAAAAATCACTAGAGGTCACCCCTGTAGCAGCAAAAATAACATCTCCATCCCCAACCATGTCTCGCTGAGACAATACACGAGAAGTGTCAGAAATACCCATCATGAGACAACGTTGTTGTTCAAATGGTCCTTGTGGCAATAAACGCCCTTGCATTTCGCCTCCAAGACAGGTCAAAGCTGCTGCAGCAAGCACACCTTCTGGTGCTCCCCCTGAGCCAAGATACAAATCGACATCACTGTCTGGAAGTGCAGCGGCAATTGCGCCTGCTACATCTCCATGACTAAGTAATCGAATTCTTACTCCTGCCTCGCGTAAATCCGAGATGAGTTTGGCATGACGCTTACGATCTAACACCATCACCGTCAATTCAGATAAGGATTTACCAAGATGATGCGCAGCTTTGTTTAATGTTGTTTTTACATCGTCATCTAAGGACAGTAATCCAGCCAATTGAGGGCCACATGCTAGCTTCTCCATATAAATATCTGGTGCATGTAAGAGACTTCCTCGATCCGCAATTGCAATGACAGATTGTGCATTTTGTAGTCCTGCCGCCACAACCTCCGTCCCTTCTAATGGGTCGACTGCAACATCAACCTCAGGTCCATTTCCATCTCCAACCTGCTCACCAATGTATAACATTGGCGCATCATCCATTTCTCCTTCACCAATAACGACAGTGCCCTTGATGGCAACCGAATCAAACATAGAACGGATTGCAGTTGTTGCCGCATCATCCGCGGCATTTTTATCCCCTCTGCCAATCCAATGAGACGAGGCTAAAGCCCCTAACTCAGTCACCCTTACAATTTCTAATGCTAATTCGCGTTCCATCTGTCATTCCTCCTCATATCACTCGGATATTATTTTATTGCTTTCAATAACTCATAATTCAACTGTGCCATTCATAATTGATAGTTCATAACTAAATGTGCCCCATAATGATCCCTGCGGTTTCTTCTATTGCCTTTTCTGTAATATCGATAACAGGACATTGTAGCTGTTTAAACAATGCTTCTGTATAGGTCAATTCCTCCTGAATGCGCGCAAGTGTTGCATATTGGGAGCCAAGCGGTAAGCCTAACGCCTTTAACCGTTCTGTACGTATGCCTAACATCACTTCAGCAGACATCGTAAGCCCGATAATGCGTTCAGGTCGTAATGCTAACAGTTCAGGTGGTGGTGCAATTTCCGGAACTGGAGCGTAGTTGAATACCTTTTTCCCACGATGTGCTAATAACATCGCGAGTGGCGTTTTAGAAGTACGAGAAATACCTACTAAAACGAGATCCGCTTGGGGCAATGATTTCAAATTACGTCCACTATCACATTCAACCGTAAATTCAATGGCCTCCATCCGGTCAAAGTAACGATCATTTAACTGATGTAACATACCTAATCGCTGACTTGGCGCATCGTTAAAGGTGTCGATAAACGCTTCTAGCATCGGTCCCATTACATCCACAATTCGCAAATTTAATCGCATCGATTCCTCACGAATCATCTCTCTTAGCTCTGGCTGAACAAGCGTGTAGGCAACAAATCCGCGGTACTTGGCCGCATCCTCCATTAATGCCTTTAACTCATCCTCATGGCGTACATTTCCATACCGTTTAATCTCAACGGCTTGATGCTCAAATTGATGAATCACCGCTTCAACTACCGCCTCTGCTGTGCCACCAAGTGAATCTGAGCAAATCGTAATACGGTGTATTGGTTGCTCCATGTGCTTGCTCTCCCTCCTAGCCTCCATTTGTTTCTGAATCGAGTATTAGCTTTACGATGGAGGTTTTGGTTAAGCGACCAACCACCTTCATCCCTTCACTGCCATCTTCTCCATCTACGGGAACAACGACAGGTAAACTATCGATTTCATGCATAATCATTTTGTGTGCCGCATCTAACGCTGTATCTTCTGGATGAACGGTAATCACTTTCGGTTGACGTGTCATGACCATGCTAACCGGCATTGAAGCCGCCGCTGGATTGCCAAGAGTCACCTTTAAAAAGTCTTTACGCGATGTCACCCCTGTTAGACGCTCCTCTGCATCACATACAAACAATGTCCCTACGTCCTGCAAAAACAACGTAACCACCGCATCCTGAATCGTTGTTGTCTCTCGAATAATGATCGGCATGCTTTGGATTGTTTTTACTAACGTATCGCTTAGCTTTACTCCTAAACGGTTCACGCTACGATTTCCAGGCGAATAACCTACCTTTGGTTTCGCATCAATATGCTCTAATCCAACCAACAGCGTCAGGTCAGAACGAAGCGTTGATTTCGTTAAGTTCAGCCGCTCAGCAATTTGATCGCCAGTGATTGGCGCATATTTATTAACAATTTCTAATATTTGCAACTGCCTTGGTGTCAGTTTAATAATCGTAACCTCCTTTACAGCACTTTCATTCGTCTTAACATCTCATTAAAACCTTTTATAAATTATATAATACACATTATTTCAGAAAAAACAATTATATAATGCGTATTATTTAATATTTTTTGAATTATATAACTATTTAAAGCTAATAAATCCACATATAACACGCAAAAAAAGCCTATTTCTCACTGAATGTAACATTCAAGTAAAATATAGACCCACTAATAAACTAAGGCTCAACATAAGAATCGGTACTTGACAATAAGCTAACGAAGCGAAGGAGCAGGGGGATGGTGGAGAAGCGAGAGCATGACAATCTTTCTGCAAGAAAGATACTTCGGGAGCATAAACACTTTAAGGCCACAATTTCATCCTTTCAGCACATGTTATAAAGAAAATGGGGCCTTAACAGCGGTTGAAGCTACTCCCTGCTACGTAGCCTCTTACTTCATTGATTGTCAAGCACTGATTATTGTATTAAGTCTAACTAAGCAATCATTTCCCCACGCTGATCATCTTGATTTCGAGGAATCAAATATAATGCACATGGAATAAACAGGAGCATTAAAACAGCAAACGCAATATATGGCACATTAAATCCATAGGCATCAAATAAATATCCTCCTAATGCAGAACCAGCCATCGATCCCAAGTTATTGCTAATCGAAAATTTCCCATAGGCATCCCCAATTTGCGCCTGTGGTGTACCTTGAATAAATAACGCATCTATCGCATAACCCTTAATCGAGGCAAATATATCAAATATCGTACAAACAATTGCAAAAATAAGTAAGGTTGGCGAAAAGGCAAGTCCTAAGGCGCCTATACTACAGGCTACGGTAGTTACAATGATCGTTTTGCGATACCCTTTGCGATCCCCCACCCTTCCTAGCCTTGCACTGATAAATGGGAATAGGATCATCGGAACAAGGAACACAATCGTCATTAGCTCCATGCTTGCATCGTATACCTTTTGCATATATGGAATAAAAATAACCCCCGACATACTAGCTACGACACAAATATATAAGTTTAGTATCCAGATTTTACGTTGCTTCACTGACAATTTTGTTTTCTGCTTACTTTTAGTAGCGAGTCTCTTAGTTTCCTTAGGCAATTTAAAGGCATATAGCGCCGCTACTGCTGCTGCACCACCACAAATCATAAACAACACATTCCAACCTTTAATGAAGTCATAGTTGGTCAATACCAAATAACATACACCTACGCCGATCAAGCCGCCAATTTGCCCTTTACTATCGAAGAATCCCCTCTGCTGTCCAAAGCTATTATTACTATCGGAAATGAGACCTACGGTCGCCATAGTAAGCAAAATGCCTGAAATCCCATTAATTACTCTCGCCGCAATGATAATCGATAATTGCGTAGCCACTGAAAACATAAAATAGGTGACAGAAAAGCACAAAAAAGAACTTATAAAAATAAAACGCCGACTATAACGATCTGATACTTTACCTAATATAAGCTTCATGATGATTTGTGAGCAGGCAAGCGCAGAAACGGTCATCGAATATTGAAATGTCGTGTAACCAAGTTCGTTGGTGTACATCGGAAGTAATACCCCTAAAAAAATGTTAGGTAAAGCGATTAGCATTAGGGGAAGGGATAGCTTTTGGGGATTCAATAGAGCACCTTCTTCGGATTATTTTCCCTAAAAAATCTTTAATCTATTAAATTACCATAATATTCATTATATAATAGAATTATTAATAGTTCATTGTACTAGTATGTCAATTTTAAGAAGGAAAAACTGGAGGATTAATTTTGAAAATCAATGCTATGAATTCAGAATTACGAACTAGGAAAATAGTAATATGCCTTCTTCTAAGCCTTTTGTTAATCCCCATAACGGGTTGTAGTCCCAATATTTTAAATAAAACCGATGAGCAAATTGCTGCTAATTTTATTAAATTACTTGGCTACACCATTGTTAGCTATGACGGGGAATACCCAAAATATACATTAGATCGAGAATTGCTGAAAAATCTAGGTGAACAAAAGCTCTGGGCGGTTCAAAAGGCTGAACCAGAGCAGTATATCGGAAAAGATATTCACTCTTTTAATTTTACGGTTACCAATCATCCACTTCAGAAAATATTTTCTCATGATTTATACGATATTTTAGTTACAGTTATGATTGTTGACCATAATGTTATAGGTGGAACATCCTTACCAAATTATAAAGTGATAGAAACTTTGATGGTAGGAGGCCCGTCATCAATACAAGGAAAAGGCATGAGTGAAATAAAGGGAATGAGTTATGATCAGTGGTTGGACTACTGGAAGGAAAAGTATGGTAGAAAATAATGGATTTATTAAGATGTTATATCCTTCTTTAACCCTGTTTCCCTCCTAATTAGTTTCAGTGCTTAGATATGCACTTCTTTAGCAGTATCCTTTTTAGTTGTTATATAGGATATAAGGTCAGAAACCTGCTGGAACTGCGCATACGAGATCATTTCTTCATCAAACATAATATTAAATAGATCCTCACAGGCTACAACAATTTGAATAAAAAGCATGGAAGTTATGCTTAGTTCTTCAAAAGTAGTATGCTTTGTTAGATTTCCTACACTATCAGCAGACACAACGGCTTTAATAATCTTTAATACTTTATCTTCTAACTCAAGCTCTGTTGCATCCATTTTTGTTGTATCAGTAGATGAACCTGCATACTCCACTAACATTTTTTTTCGATCACATTTTCCTGATGCGGTATAAATAAACTGATCCAATTTAATAAAGCGTGAAGGAACAGCGTATGGCGCTAATATCTGTTGTAAAAATTGTTTTAAGGAAGGATGATCCACCTCATCTGAACTGAGATAAAATCCAATAATTTCTTTGTTGCCTGCTCCATCTTCACGGGCTGCGACTGCCGCCTTTTCTACGCCAGAAAATTGCTGCATATAATATTCTATTTCTTCTAAAGAAATTCGATACCCTCGTACCTTGATTTGATTATCTAACCTTCCTAAATATATATATACGCCTTCTTCTGTTCTTTCCACGTAATCCCCAGTACGAAACACCTTTGTGGTATGGGAATCAGGATAGATGAACTTCACATTCGTTAGTGTAGTGTCGTTCAAATATCCACTGGAAAGGCAAGGCCCACCTATACTTAGTTCCCCCTTGCATGCCCCTTCAAGAATATGGAGCTGTTCATCTAAAATGAACGGAGAAACGCCAATGGTTGGATATCCAATAGGGACATGTACATCAGCAAAATCAAATGGAACCTCATAATAAAACGTATCGTCAGAACATTCACTTTGACCATAAGCATTAATAATAGGAATATGATGATGTTGATAAAAGCTCCGCACAATATCTCCACTGAGCTTTTCCCCAGTTAAAATGACATATTTTAAATGCTCAAAGCTAGCTTTATTATGCTTTCCTTGAATTAACAAGCAATAGGATCTTAACAATTGAGGAACGATGGAGATGACATCAACGCGATCCTGATTTACTTTATCGAACAGAACTAATGGATTCTTGATGATATCGTCGGGATAGATAACAAGATGTGCCCCAAGGGTTAAAGAACCATATATTTGCCAGATGGAAGCAACAAATCCGATACTCAGACTTTGACACAATATACTATTCGCTGAAAGTCCAAGTAATTGTTTTTTCCCTTCAATCTGGTTGCAGATTGTATGATGAGGTAGTAGTACTCCCTTGGGTTTTCCCTCAGAGCCAGAAGTATAAATACAAAAGGCAATGTCTGTCTCGGAACGTCTGTAAAGGGAGGGCATGACATTTTCAGATGCTTGGTATTCAGATAAGCACAATTCAGTGTCACCATCTTTATTTACATTAAGAGATGGAATAACTATAGTGTTCACATCCATCAAGGTGCTCAATTTGTCATGGTTACTCAAAACTACAGCCGCATGAGTGTCCTCATAAGTCCGCTTAATTCTCTCTAGAGGTAGGCTTACATCCAACGGCAACACCACTGCTCCAATTTTATGAATAGCAAGCATGGATTGAATGGCTTCAATCGAGTTTGTCATATAAATGATGACATAGTCACCAGCTACAATATTGTGCTGTTCAAGTAGGGTTGCGGTTTTCTCTACTTCACAAGCAAGCTGTAAATACGTCATTGACTGTTCACCACAGGTTAAAGCAATTTTATCCCGATGAAGCTCTACCTGTTCATAAAAAAGCGTATATAAGTGTGACATGAGACTCACCTCCATTAAGCTTTAATATTTTCAACTCGATAATGAATGGTAACATATTCAGGAAGCTGGATTTTCCCATCCCCTTCATATTTCAAGAGCTGTGTACCCTCGTTATCCTCTACCACATTAAACCCCATCATGGAGTAAGTAATTTCCATAATTCGATTGCGATCTGTTTTAATAAATTCAGCAAACACACCCTTGCCTTGCTCTAATCCTTGATTAATAATGCAGCCTAATAACGTTGTACCTATTCCTCGGCTAATGACTCTACAGGAGGTGATTAATAATTTAATGACACATCTGTCTTCATCTGACTCTAATAGTGCGAGCCCAATTTTCCCATAAGTGCCATAAATATCAGTTAAATCAACCACCAGTACCTGATAACGATCATCATCTAACAAGGCTTTTAATTCATCATGTGAATAAGTGTAGCCTGTAGAATTTAACTGGTGTGTTCTAACTGTCAGTTCCTGCGCTCTAAGTAAATCACTTTCCTCAGCTCTAGCAATCGTTACCACCATATTTAGTGTTTTTAGAAAATCTGTAGAGTCTCCTTTAAATTCCTGTTCAGCATTTTTTCTTAAAATATCATCTTGGTACATCTTTCTACGAAGCCCAGAATCCTCAGTAATAAAGGCAGGCGTCATATCCTCCCGATCTAACAAAGATGAGATTTCATTGGCATCAATACAGGTGACTTGCGGCAAATAATAGCCCACCTCACCACGTTCAAATTCCTGATCATCTATAAAGGCAACGGTATCCTCTCCGATGTTAATTTGTTCAATAATCGTTTTGATGTTGGCATGCTTAGGATCCCAATTGATTTGTGGATAAATAAAATATTCATCAAGTCCAAAATGCTTTAGCTTACTCATCGCAATTTCAAAATCATTTTTGCTACTGACAGACTGTAAAATCCCTCTAGCATCAAGACTTCGTATAATATCACTAATATTTTCTCTTAGAACGACATTGCTGTCCTGCCCTACAATCCCTTGCCAAAGGGTGTCATCTAAATCCCATATCAATAATTTAATACTTTTTGCTGACATCTCTATCACCTCTACATGGATTTATAATTCTACTTCTTTATGCAGGCTGTAGCTCGTTATAAAACTTCGCTTGAATTTGAAACATGTCGCAATAAATCCCCTGTAGCTCCATCAGCTCATGATGAGTTCCTTGTTCAGCAACTTGTCCCTGATCTAGCACGATAATACTGTCACAAAATTTACAACTCGACATTCGGTGGGAAATATATATCGCGGTCTTTCCTTCTGTTAGTGAGCGTAAATGAGTATAGATCTCATATTCTGCTATAGGAGAGAGCATCGCTGTTGGCTCATCCATAATCAGCATTTTAGATTCCTTAATTAGCGCTCTAGCAATCGCAATCTTCTGTCCTTGACCCGCAGATAGCTCAATGCCAGACTCATCAAACATTTTTCCGAGTACGGTATCATAGGAATCTGGTAATTGCTCTACCATTTTATTCATACCTAAATCTGAAATCACTTTATCCATAGCTTCTTGAGAATAATGACGATCGAAAGTAATATTTTCTATTAATGAGTAATTCAAAATATTAAAGTCCTGAAATACCGCAGTGACTAGCTTATAATATTCCTCTTTAGCGTAGAGGTTGATATCCTTGCCGTTTAAAAGAATTTTGCCTTTACTCGGCGTGTATAAACGTAAGATGAGCTTCACTAGTGTTGTTTTCCCTGCTCCATTATCACCAACGATTGCGGTCGTTTGATTACTATTTATTGTGATATTGATATCTTTGAGCGTATATTGGGATTGATCTGGATACTTAAACCATACATTTTCAAACACAATAAAGCTCTCTTCTGGAACATTCGGATCAAGCCCAATATCAGCCTCAATAGGAGTAATGTATTCCTCTTTCATTCTAGCTTCTGATAAATTCTCTCCATGGTCTTCCAAAAACCGAAAATATACACTGGTATAAAGCCCTGATTTATAAATAAGTAATAAGCAATAGGAGATGCTGATCAATACGGTAATGACGATAGAAATTGAATTAAAGTAAACAACAATGTCCGCCAAGGTTATAACACCCTGCATAGCAAGGTATAGAATGTAGATATATAATGCAGACTTCACGATCAGCATTAACGAGTTAGAAATCATAGAGGTAATAGAAAAGGTTTTCACCGTCCCTCTAACTTCCTTCATCGTCAAATCCGTAATACTTTTCATTTTGCGTGTGACCCAATTGGACAAGCTGTAGTTACGAAGTTCCTTCGCATGTTCTTTATCCATACTTATATTTTGCAAGTACCCTACCTTCCGCCCAAAATGGACAAGGCTAATATCCCACACCTTAAATTCCTTCTCTGCTGCGATGGCATCGATAGCAATGCTAATTACACATGCAACAATTAAGCCTACTGCTACAAGCCAATTTAGACTAATTAAAATCATTGTGAGTCCAATCATTTGTAATACAAATGATATTAATGATTTGAAGACAAGAATCGAATTACGCATATCCATATAGGCTGCCTGTGTTGGGTTAAATATTTCAAGCACTTTAGCATGGTTATCCAGCGTCTTAGTATTTTGAAACTTTTCATAGGGGATATTCATCGTTAAATTTTCAACTTCACTTAATAGCCTCGTCTTAATAAGTTCAATTTGCTGCTCATCATATTTCCGGTAAGCATCATCTAATAAACTTAATAAGCCATTAGTGACTGCCATCATCAGTACAAATACAATCGCAACTTTGATGTCTTTCCCCTGACTAAGCTCTTCGAGAATAAGCTTGATAAACAATAATCCGCTGAAAGGTTTGAGGGCAAGTAACAAGGTAACAAACATCCCTATACATACGTACCTTTTGTTAAAACTCCAAATTTTCTGATACAGTCGAAAGACATTGTAGATAGAGTCTCCAAGATTTACATTTATGGATTTCGTATTATTTCCCATCAGCTAGTTACCTCACACGGTTCATAATACTTGGACTGCAACACGAACATGTTGGCATAAATCCCTTTTAAATTCATTAGTTCCTCATGTGACCCATACTCCGCTAACGTTCCTTCCTGAATGACGCAGATTTTATCACTAATCTGGGCACTACTTAGTCGATGCGAAATATAAATCGCCATCTTACCTTCAATTAAACTATCAAAAGAAGTGTATAAGTCACGTTCTGCCATTGGAGAAAGACTCGCCGTAGGCTCATCAAGAATAACAATGGGTGAATCCTTATATATTGCTCTGCCTAAAGCTACACTTTGCTTTTGTCCTTCGGATAGCTCAATCCCCTCATGGTCATACACATAAGAAAGTATTGTTTGGCCCCCACCTGGCAAGCTCTGAACCTTATCTGCTAAGCCGCAGCTCTCTAGAATCTGATCAAGCTTGTGGATTTCACTTTCCTCATAGCGATCAAGTGCAATGTTCTCATAGATACTCGTCGCAAATATTTTAAAGTCCTGAAATACCGTGGAAATCATAGCTAGATAGTCATCATAATCATATTGTTTAATATTGACGCCATTGTAAGTAATCTCACCTTCGGTTACATCGTACAGCCGCATAATCAGCTTCACTATGGTCGTTTTCCCTGCACCATTATCACCAACAATGCTTATTCGTTCTCCATGCTTAATAGTTAAATTTAAGTTCTGAATAGTATAACGCTCAGATCCCGGATATTTGAAGGACACATGATGGAATTGTAAGTCTCCTACTCCACTGTTTTGGTTGATATGCACGCCGTTAGTGTTTCTAATATGATCTTCCCTTTGTAAAAAGGAGAAATAATCATTAATGTAATTATCATTTTCATACAGTTTAACAAAAGCGTTAGAAAGTCCAGAGAAGCTTTCAGTGAGCTGTTGCGAAGCATTAAACATAATCGAAAAGTTACCTAGTGACAGTTGATTATAAATAACAGAAAATACAAGCCAGACAAAGATAATGATTTCTTGTACAAAGTTGAGTATATCTACAAATAAACTGCGACTAAAATCGCGATTCAGCATACGTTTCTTAATGGACATAAATCTGTTGCGGTTATGATCAATCTTCTGTAAAAGGAAATAATTAAGATTATAAATTCGGATTGCTTGACCAAAAGATACATCATGGGTTAATGACCTTAAATACTTCCACTCCCTATCAATGGGTGCAATCTCCCTTTGAATCTTATATTTTTGCCTTTCAGATGTAAGGTTTATAAAGTAATTGCCAACAGTAATCGCTAAAATTGTAATCAGAATAAAATAATTTAATTGACTCATAATCATCATCGTAATGATGAGTTGTCCGAGTGCAATACAGATTGAATTAACAGAGCCAAGATAGCGCTCTAAGCTATCCTTATTCAGCAATACATTAATTGCCCGATTCATTTCATTTGAAATCACTGGATTCTCAATATTCTGGTAATCCATCTCAATCGATTTTTTACAAAACAGCATGGACATTGGTATCATTTGATTTTTGGCATATAGCTTGGTGAAGTTATCCGCAACAATTTTAAGATTACCGACGATCAAGCCAATCGCTAAAAATAGCAATATTTTTCCAACACTAGTTTCAAATGATACCTCTTGATCCAATGCGTCCAACATGTATTTAATGAGAAAAATACTAATAAACGGTTCAATGATAGAGGTAACTATCTGCAGCATGGAGTAAAGCAGATACCTTGGATTTTGTGTAACTATAATGGAGAAAATCTTCCTCAGATTGTGTATGACCTGCTTTACCTTCATGCTTTCTTCAGCTCCTCATCTAACTCTCTATTTCTCTATTAACGTTTTGCCACTTGGTATGTCTTTCGTAACAAGCTGTAATACCTTTACATAGTTACTCAGTAAGCTCTCGATATCATCTTGTTGATATTTATCTGCCCTGTAAGTGGCGATGAGTTCATATTGCTCATTCCGCTTCTTAATATTGATATCAAGATCAAATAACGATGTAGGTGAATTATATGGAATATCTTCTCCATACACTTTCTTCATAGAAGTATCTTCAAAGTTGAAATACAGATAAAACTCTGTTTTCTGTCCACTGAAATCATTTCTTAAATGATGATACTGATAATATTGATTTTTAATATCGTTAAATTGATTTTTCATGAGCTGTGATAAACCTATCTCTAGCGCCTCGTCAGGATCCACTTGAAACCGCATCGGAATCAAATTCGTAAACACACCTACGATACTGTTAAACTGGGATTCATAACGATTTAGAACCGTTGTCAAAATAGCTAGATCTGACACTGCATAACATTGTGCTACACTGAGTGCCAAGCTTGAAATTAAGACATTAAACATCGTCGTATGCTGCCCTCTAGCTACCATTCCAATATCAGATATTATGGATGCTGGTAGCTGCTTGATGAGAGTTGTAGAGCCAGTCAGCTCCGTCGGATTAACAATAGGCTCTAACGGATTAGAGAAATCAAATCCAGAAAGTCTGTCCTGCCAATACTCCTTCATCGCGCTGTATTCATCGGAAACAAAAAACTTCTTTTCAAAATCAACATATCTTCTATAAGAGTGTGGATGCTCTATGAGCTTCTTACCTGCAACGAGATCATCAAAATCCTTTTGAAGCAAGCTCGAAGAAAATCCATCTAGCAACATATGATGAACATCAAAAAATAAAATCTTTTGGTCAGGATATTTAAATACCGTTAAATGATATAAAAGGCTATCGTTCAATTTAAATTCTGTTAAATAATCATGATAATTAATAACCGTATCCCCTAATACATCGATGTAATCCACTTTGACTTGCGTGTCCTGATTAATATATTGAACAAGCTTACTATCCACAATCTTAAATGACATCCGAAGCATTTCATGATGTGTAATGAGTGCTTGTAGTAGCTGCTCTAGTTCCTGATCTGGAATGTCAGTTACGTTAATAAAAAACGGATTGTTGTAGGCAAATTCGCCTTTTCTTAATCGACTCTCATAGTAAATTCGCACCTGAGGTGAGCTTAATTCGAAATATGGATGGAACTCTTCCTCTGCCTTAGGAGTAGGTTGAATAGCCTTGTCATCCAAAGGCTCAGCCTGCTTGTCTGCCTTGTTGATCCTAGAATCTACGAATCCTGCCAAGCTACGAATAGAACAATATTCAAATAGGAAGGCTACCCTAATAATATTGGGATACATATCATCCAGCATGTCATGCATCGCCGCTAGCATGACCGAATCTCCACCCATTTCAAAGAAGTTATCATACACATTGAGCGTTTCATATCCAAGTATGCCACTGTATACTTTGGCAACCTGATGTTCTGTTGCCGAATATTGATTGGCAGGGTCGCCCTCCAGTTTAAAATCCTTTACATGATCTAACCGACTTTTTGCTTTCTCTGACTTCGGAATAAACACAATTCTTCCCTTACGAATCTGAGCAAAATCACGTTGTCCGTTGCTAAGATTCATATGATCCTTATCTAAGCTTCCGTTCGCAGGATGTAATTGAATCTTTTCCTTAAATGTTGGTGCCAAGTAATTTCGTATATGCTGCATCAGAGTAAAGAAGTTGTCATTAATGTTGTATTGTCCAATCATGACACGATGTTCCTTACCCCCACGAATGAAGACATCTAATGCCCCAATCGCTTCCTTGGTACTCATCGCTTTGGTAATCGAGTCCACATTTACCCCATAGCGATAAGACATTCCTGTCTCTCTCCAAGAGCACCAGTTAATCGTGTAAGTGAGTCTATTATGTGAATTCCGATAATCTGTATAGGCATCCAAGAAGGCATTTGCACCTAGATAATCACTTTGGCCTGCCTCTCCACCATCTGTTACCCCTGAGGAGTACAGCACCATAAAATCAAGCTGATCTTGGATAGTTAACTGATCCAGGTTCCAAGTTCCAGTAATCTTTGGCTCCATAACCTGAGTATAGGATTCTCTGTCTTTACGAAGAATGTATCCTGCCCCACTGATCCCTGCCGAGTGGATGATTCCGTTGATTCTTCCATATTTGTTTCGAACTGTTTGTAAGATTTGATTAAGCTGATCATAATCACACACATCACAGCTAAAAATATCTAACTCACAGCCATTGCCTTTGATCTCCTTCATGACAGAAATCCTAGAGCGATATGCTTCATCATGACCATATTCCTGCCATAATGCCTCATCTACAAATCCGCTACGACTTAGCAAAATAACATTACATTTCTCATTTTCACTAATATATTTAGCTGTTTCTAAACCAAGTCCATCTGTACCACCTGTAACAATGTACACGCCACCTGGTTTAAAACGATTGAGGAGGACAGGCTCAATCTGCACATCGCTAAACTGCTCTACATAACGTTCATTATCTCTAAAGCCAACCAAATAGATGTTGTGATCCGCAAAAATCTCTTCTGCAACAATGGCATGACTTGTGTTTAAATCAATATCGATTGCACGACAAGAAATCGTAGGGTTTTCTTGCTCAATCACCTTTCCAAGCCCTAAGGTCACTGCCTGATGAGGTAAAGTAAACTCTTCATGTTGTGAGATTCCATAAGCTGAGTTAGCAATCGTACAGATTGTTATGTCCTGCTCCACATGTGCTTTGGCAAGACCTTTAAACACAGCAATCAGATCAAAAAAGCCTTTCTCCAAGCTATCATGCATTGTATCTAAATCTTGAACATTTTCACCAATAATCGAACGTCTATGAATAATATGTTCAATTCGTTTATCAGCAAATTCCTCAAACAATCGTTGATAGCTACTTTCATTCGCAGGCATCGTTACTGTAAATTCATTTACGCTATATTCGCTATCATCGTCCGCAATTACATTAATGATATTGCTGCATTTTGCCTTTACCGCCTCTGTAAATAGGCTGTCGTAATTGGTCTGGTCATATATAATAAGTGTATAAGCATCCTCTTTTAGCTCTAACTGTTTATCCTGATCTAGCTTCACCCATGTTTTTCCATGGTGATAACTATCCAGTTCTTCGAACTCAGGACTGCTATCAGGGATTGGATACCAACAGTTATGACTTTCAAATACGTAGGTTGGCAAATGCATTTTGTTGTAGGCATCAGTGTAAATACTAGACCAGTTCACCTCAGCACCTTTAACATACAGCGCTAGAAGCTTACTCCAATCCTTAGTACCATGCTGACTTACTATATGATGGCATTCATTTGTCAGTTGTTGCTGTTCATTGATTGTAATCTCATGATCTAAGCGACTAGTTCTACTTTCCGAAACGATAGTATGTTGACCTAAATAAGTATGTTCGCTTCCATTTGATTCACTTGCGCTTAGTTTCCCTGTTCTCAATGCCTGCTCAAGTTTTGTGAGCATGTCATCCTGACTATGAGCGACAAAAGCAAACCGATGATTATAATGACTTCTTCCTAACGTCAAGTTATGGAAAAAATCCACCATTTGATCTGGCTTCAATGTTGCCACGTAATCTCGATAATCTAGGACAAGCTGTCGTAAGGATGTCTTCGATTTTGCTGAGGCTACGAAAATATATGGGAATTCCTTATCGTTATGTCTTATTTGCTTCTGATTAGGTGCATCCTCTAATACTACATGCGCATTCGTACCACTCATGCCAAAGCCACTAATCCCAACAAGATATCTTCCGTTGATCTCCTTTAAGTTCATTTTTTGATTCACGACATATAATGGAGAATTAACGAAATCAATATTACTGTTTGGTGATTTGAAGAACAGGCTTGGTGGAATTATTTTATGCTGTAAAATACCGATTAGCTTGAACACACCACACATTCCAGCGGCTTCATTAGCATGACCGAAATTGGTTTTAATAGAACCAATGCCACAAACCTGTTTCCGATCTGTGAAGGCTTCAAATGCATTTTTAATACCAGCGACTTCAATGGGATCACCTAATTGTGTTCCTGTACCATGTGCTTCAATATAGGTGATATCTTCAGCAGTAACCCCTGCTTGCTCCCACGCTTGTTGAATCGCCTCAGATTGCGCTTGGAAGTTAGGTGCAGCAATCCCAAATGAGCTTCCATCCTGATTAATGCCACTTCCTCTAATGACAGCATAGATATCATCATGATCTTGGATCGCTTGCTTCAAGGATTTCAGCAGGACGACGCCCACCCCTTCGGCAACAGCAGAACCAGTAGAATCCTGCGAGAAAGCTCTCGTAATACCTTCCTGTGATTCAAAACCGACATCACTGCCATTATCTAAAGGCATATGTGCAACAAATGCGCCTCCAGCAAGTGCCATCGTACTTCTTCCTTGTCTAATCTCGTCACAAGCCATATGCAACGTAACTAATGAAGAAGAACAAGCAGTATCAATGACCATACTTGGCCCTTTTAAGTCATATACATACGCCACTCTACTTGCTGCCATGCTGACTTGGTTAACGGGTAGGGAATCATTAAATAGTGTTTGATCCGTTTCATATAATAAACGACTATACGTATTGCAATTACTAGCAGAATATCCTAGGAAGATGGCAGTGCGAGTTCCCTTGACTCCAGTACGACCATATCCAGAATCATCAATGGCTTTGGCACTACATTGCATAAATAGACGATTTACAGGATCTATAATGGAAGCTTCTCTTGGCGAGATACCAAAAAATGAATAATCAAATTGATTAATGCGATCCAAATAGCCCATTTTTCTGAACATTAAATCTTCATCTAGTATCCCTTGATTTTTCAGATGTTTCGTAATATCAACAGCTCTGTCATCTGGAATATCTCTAACAACATTAATGCCGTTAAATAATATTTCCCAAAATGAATTCAAGTCGCTTGCATTGGGTAAGTCTAACCCCACACCGATAATGGCTATGCCATCCTCATCATATTTCTCATCTTCATTGGATAGCGTCATATCATTAGACAACTCAGCAGACAGCTTATTGTCCATATCCTCTATTGGAGTATGGTCCGTGGACTGGTCAGAATAATCCACTTTAGAAGCCACATACTGAGACAAGGCTTTAACAGTAGGATATGAGAACATGTCTGTTATATTAAGCAGACCTTGATAGACTTCATTTAACTCCCGAAGGATTAGTGTGAGCATAATGGAGTCTGCTCCCAGCTCGAAGAAGTTTTTAACGATATCGATATCCTCATAGCCTAAAACATTACAACAAATACCTCCGATAATTTTCTCCGTCTCAGAATACCCCGCATTAGAGGTAACAGTGTTACCTTGAGGAGTTGTATTGGATGGACTGGAGGTATCACTAGATGAAGCCAGTTTATCTAATGAAGCAGAAATATTTGGAGATAGCACCACAGGATATTTGCGAATCAACAAAGCAATTTTGTTTTTTAAATTTAGCTGAGCAATCATCATGCTGGCACTGTTTCCCTTCATTGCAGTGAATAGCATGTTCATGGCATCCGAAGTTGTGATCGATCTAGTCAACGTGTCTACGGTAAAGTTATGCTTTACAGACATTCCTGTCTCAAGCCAAGTCGCCCAATTTATAGTTAAGCTTAACCCCCCGACAATTTGCTTTCTGTAACTGCTATATGCATCCAAATACATATTACCAGCAATATAATCAGGAAGGTCTGAGCTACTAAAAACTGTAGAATTACTAGAGTACATGACAAAAAAGTCAGGATTGAAGCCTCGTGTTAATGTGTCCAATAGGAACGTTCCTATAATTTTAGGTTTAACAATGCTCATGACTCTGTCTTCACTTAACTGGTCTAGTGTAACGCCACCACCTACGCCTGCTGCATGAATAACCCCATTTAGCTTCCCATATTTATGGCGTATTTCCTCCACTAATGAAGTTACAGCTGCTTCGTTCGCTACATCACACTGTACATACTGTACAGCTTTTGCATATTTGCGTAGGGTAAGCAATCGTTTGATGTGTAAAGCACGTTCGCCTTCCGACTCGGCTTGAAGAATTACATCCCATTCAGCCTCATACGGGAGTTGTGATCTTCCGATTAGAACTAGTGAAATATCCCTTGCTTTCCTAGAAAGCTCTAAGGCTGTTTCAAAACCGATCCCACCTAGACCACCCGTGACAAGATATACACCTTCATTTCGCAAAATATTATGGTTATTTTCAGAAATTCTTTTTTCTCTAATGCCTTCAATAAATCTTTTATTTTCTCTGTACAGTACAATATCATGATTAGTTTGGTTATCATCATTACAAAATTCGTTCACGATAGACAGCACATCTGTCCCTGCATCCACATCCAACGTATACATGTGCAAATGACGATATTCTCGGTTAAATGCTTTTCCTAGGCCAAATAAGGTTGTACTTTCAGGACGAAGGTAGCTTTCAGTTCCCGTCACTGAAAAAGCATGATCTGTGACATGGGCAATGGAAATGCTATGCTGAACATGAATAAGCTGATTGTACAATTCAATGATGCTAAACATTTGGAAATTAACGTAGTCTGTAAGCTCATTCCCATGAGCTGGTGATTGTGCAAAAAGATCTGATGCCAGTAATATATGTGTAATCTGAGAGAAATCTATATTTTTATAGCAATTTGAGAAATAGGAAGACACGCCATGTTTGCTGGCATCTGCGATATTAATAGGTAAACTATTCACATTTAGAAAATGGGCTTTAAGGTGTCTAAGCAAATCTTTGTTGATATGATCCTCACGGTAAATGAACAGACAATTAGACATGTAGTGTCTAGATGAAGGTGTCTGTGACTCAACAAAGCATCTTTCATAGAAGTAATGATCAACATCAAATGGCTTCGATTCTATTGAAGCAGTGGAATCCACCACGAATTGTGCATCCTCTTTCTTGTGTGGCTTTTCTTTGATGGGAACCCAGGCTGGGATTTTTTGAAAAGGATACAGAGGTAATGACATTCTAGGAAGATGTATTCCCTTATATAGCTTAGTCCAGTTCACAACAGAACGGTTGCAATACTCCTGAGCCACATATTGGAGCATCGTTAAAAGCTCATCCTCGGTGTGATCCTGTTGATTTAATGGATTGAGTTGATTGATATTCAGAAGCAGTTCATTACATTTTTCTAACGTAGCGTTAATTTTTGAGCTGTCACCAAAGCCTACCTCCGCATTGGGATTGTAATTCACTCCGCTCAATTTCATCCATAAATCTGGAGTTGTTTTAGTTAACTCATATAATTTACTTTGTAAATCGGCTTTATCCTTAAAGGAAATGGCAAGGCGTTTGGGTAAATGCTCACGATACAAATTTGCACATGCAGCAATTTTACTGACTTCCTCATCTTGATTTGTAAGATAGGTCTCATATTCATGGATGAGTGCTTGTAGACTATAATCAGATTTTGCTGATAGACACAAAACATTGTAGGGCGCAGTAAACGTCTCGCTCTTACTTTCAGTATTAATATACTCCTGAATTACAACATGACAGTTGGTTCCACTAAGCCCAAAGGCGCTAATTCCGCATGTTCTCAGGCTACCATTTATCGGATCATCCCATTTTTTTACATTTGTATTGATATAAAATGGGGAATCACAAAAATCGATGTTTTTATTCGGGGTTTTAAAGTTCCGCATTCCCGGAATTCGTTTGTATTTCAGAGCGGCAACAGCTTTAATAAAGGAAGCAATTCCAGCACACTCAAATAAATGCCCAATATTACTTTTTGCAGAGCTTAACGCACAAAACTGCTTTTTGTCTGTATATGTCTCAAAGGCATTGGTTAAACCATGAAATTCAACCGGATCTCCTAATAACGTCCCTGTACCATGCGTTTCAATATAATCAATTTGCTCAGGATGTATCCCTGCTTTGTCCCATGCACTTAAGATTACCCGAGCTTGTGAAGCAGGATTAGGTGCGGTAAGACTGCTTGATTTCCCATCATTATTTATTGCAGTGCTTTTAATAACTGCATAAATGTGGTCTCCGTCTGCCTCTGCTTGCGCCAAAGGCTTTAGCAAAACACATGCCACACCCTCGCCAACTCCAGCACCATCCGCATAATCATCAAATGCACGTGTTCTTCCATCGGTAGATTCAATTCCGATCATCATACTTTCAAGAATAAGCGGTAGAAGGTTGATCTTAATTCCTCCCGCAATCGCCATAGAACAAGTACCATTTAAAATCGCTTGAGATGCTTCATGTATCGATACCAAAGAAGAGGAGCATGCTGTGTCAATTAACATCGTTGGACCACGTAGGTCTAACAGATGTGAAGCTCTAGACGGGAGAATCGGCGACATATTTCCAACTATAGAATATCTCAACAGTTCAGGGTGTGAAAACATAATATTAGTAAAATAATTATCCTTAATTGCCCCTGCGGTATAACCAATGTATATCCCAGTTTGGCTGCCAGCTAGGTGCTCTGGTGTATATCCAGCATCATCAAAGGTATGAAAAATATTTTGAAGTAAAAGTCGCTGCACAGGGTCCATCGTTTGTGCTTCACGTGGAGAAATCCGAAAATATTCATGATCAAATTGATCAATATGCTCTAAAAAACTACCTTGAAAATAACTAGCAGGTTCGTCCTCATCTAGATACAATCTGGCATAGCTAGCAACCTGCTTTTTCCGATGTTCTGGTATTTCACGTATACAATCTATATTGTCATCAAATAGTTGCCAGTAATCCTTGAGACTTGTCACATTTGCAATATCTAACCCGATTCCGATTACTGCAATGTCCTCCATGCTTCGATTCATATATTTAGCTCACCCACCACTTCTTGTTCAGTTATGAGATTCATAAAATTAAATCGCTTCGGCAATGTCCTTAAACGTATAGAACAAATTTGTTTCATCCAAAAGCATGTTTACACGGTTTCTAATTTCTGCTTTTGGAAGCTGCTTAATGTCCAAACATTGTATTAGCTTGTGTAGTATTTCTTGGTATTGCTCATTCATAGAGCCAAATTGATAATTAGCCAATGCCTCATGCTGCTTCTTAATATAGTTATAATTTTTGATTACATCTTGAAATGCTCTAGAATCAGAATTGTAATTTGGTGTAGATGCAAGTATAGCTAGACATCTGCCAACAAAATCAGGTTTATCCTTAGCAAAATTCATATCATTGTTAAATAACTCTGCGAGTTCCTTACGATCATTGCCAAGCCCATAACAATACGTTTGGATACTTGGCTGCTCTTCACTAATAAATTTAGTCAAAAGTAATTTAGGTCCCATCTCAATTACTGCAGTAATTCCATATTCATAAAGTAGGTTTGTAGATTTCCTCCAAAGGACAGGAGAAATTAGTTGTGTAGCTAGTAAATCAAATAAACTTGTGTCATCCGAAAAAGCACGGCCAGTAACATTGGATATAATTGGAAATCTAAATGGATAGGCTGTAAATCTACTTAAAAACTCTCTATACTCCTCCACACATTCATTCATAATTGGGGAATGCATCGGCGGACTAAAAAACATAGGCGTAACAATTCCATTGATCGATTCTAATTTTTGTTCTAATACATCCATATCCTCATTCAATCCACTGATAGCCACTTGTTTACTGGAATTATCGCAAGAAACGTATACTGTTTTTTCAATCCCAAGCTTCTCTATTTCTTGCTGAATACTATCTATATCCAGATTTTCAATCACTGTCATTCTCGAGTTGTCCTTTTTTCCAATTCGCTCAACGAGTTCTCCTCTTTTTTGCAAAATTTTAAGTGTATCTCCGAACTTGAGCGCACCTGCACTCACTAATGCTGCATACTCACCAATGCTATGCCCTAATGAAAATTGAGGGCTAATGCCATATTCGTGCATATATGCCCGGAAAATAGCAACTTCAGTTGTCACAATAGCAATCTGCATATTGGTAAACTGACTCAATTCACTAATGCTACCCTCGAAGCAAAGCTTAGCTATATCCTTCCCTACAACTTCAGTAGCTTCTTCATAGGTTTGTCTTGAAATCGTATAGTTATCGTAAAAGGTTTTCCCCATCTGCGTGAACTGGGTTCCCTGCCCTGAAAATAAAAAAGCGAATTTTTCCATATCACGTTATCCTTTCTTTCGCTTGCGACTATGCTTGCAGCTATAGTAATGATTAACTAAGCCTAATTGGTAACAGAACTGGTTCTATGCTCAATGTATTCAACGATATTATTGATTGAGCTAAGTGTATTATTACGCAAGTCTTCATTTCCCACGGTTAGTTCAAATTCTTTCTCAATAAACAAAATTAATTGCATCATAAGTAGTGAGTTCACAATGCCCATTTCCTGAAAACTTTGCCCGTGATCAAATTGCTCACGTTTCGTACATCTTTTTAAAAAGTTAGCTACCTTCAATTCAATTTCTGTATGACTCATCTCATACGCCTCCAATTAATTATATTTGTAAAAGCCTTCGCCTGATTTAACGCCTAGTTTTCTAGCATCTACCATTTTTCTAAGCAATGGACTGCAGCGAAATTTAGAGTCTTGCAGACTCTCATATAACACATGTAGTGAATCCATAACTGTATCTAGCCCTATTAAATCTGCCGTTGCAAGAGGCCCCATTTTATGCCCATAGCATTTTACGAATATGTCATCAATATCCTTAGGCTCCGCACACTGTTCTTGAACGAGAAATATAGCTTCATTCATCATTAAGTGGGAAATACGATTAGAAACAAAACCAGGTGAATCATTGATAACGATGCTTTCTTTATCAATTTTGCTCAGCAAGTCCACGACCCGCGATATTGTATCTTCAGAGGTTAGGAATCCTTTAATGACCTCTGCTGCTTTAATCTGAGGGACAGGATTCATAAAATGTATTCCAATCACTTGCTGGGGTCTTGTTGTATAGGAACCCAAGCTCGTAATAGATATACAGGACGTATTTGCAGCAAAGATAACGTCTTTTTTGCAAATTTCATCTAGTTGCTCATAGATTTCCTTTTTTATAGAAGGATTTTCTACAGCATTTTCTACAACAAAATCCGCATCCTTCATGATGCTAATATCTGTGCTAAACTGGATTCTTTCAATAATTCCTTGTGGATCGATATTTTGATTCTCTGTTTGCTGCATCACACGAAACCTAGAAATGTTATAAATATTGATTTTTGCTTTTTCTAAAGCTTCCTCTGAAACATCCAATAGCAAAACAGAATAACCATATTCGGCAAAGGTCTGTGCAACACCGCATCCCATTGTACCTGCTCCAATTACTCCAATTTTCATATTGCCTCCTATATGACTTGGTTTATACCTTTTGCTCTACTGCCGATAAAAGGCTCGTAATCACATTGTGTGCATCATCTACAATTCCATAGTCTGCATAACGAAAAATTGGGGCTTCCTTATCATGATTAATCGCGATAATCGTCTTAGAGGATTTCATCCCTACGATATGCTGGCTTGCACCTGAGATCCCAAAGGCGACGTATAAATCAGGAACAACATGTATGCCAGATTGACCAATTTGTCTTGATTTTGGAATCAGTCCATTTTCAACCATAATCCGAGTCCCACCTACCTCTGCGCCTACAAGCCCAGCAAGCTGTCGAACCGAATAAAAATCCTCTTTGTTAATCCCCCTACCTACTGCAAAAATGATTTTTGTACTTGCTATGTTAACAACATCTTTTTGAAACCTTTCTATTCCAATTCGCTTTAATGATCTATATATAGAAGCTGTGGGAAACACTTCTTTAAACTCGATCGTGCCGGTAGTATTTCCAACCATTTCAATCATTTCAATCTCATGAATACAATCGTGGAATACTCTATTTTTGACTGTACAACATTGATATTTTGTATTAATACATTGAATATCTGCGATAACTGATGAGTTTAGCGCTGTCCGTGAAAATATAAATTTACCGTCAACTAGATCTATATCTATACAATCCGCAGTCAAGCCAGCTCCTAATTGTGTTGATACCGTGGCGGCTATCGCTTTGCACAATGTAGTTTCAGGAAACATCACTAAATCTGCCCCATGTTCCTTAATGACCTCTCCAATCAAACTAGAAAAAGCAAGATAATCATCACTTTCAAACTCATTTTGAATACAAACAATATGATTAGCACCGTGTATAAATAACTTGTCATACATGAAGTTGTCATACATCCCTAGACAAACTGCACCTACAGTAGATTGAGATTGTTTAGCTAACAAACTCGCCTTACTAATCATTTCAAGACTAGAAGTAATATCTGGAGAACTAGGATCACAAATAACCATTATCATCATTGTTTTCTTCCTTTATCATTATTGATGAATTTTTATTTGATTAACTAAAAAATCAGTAATGCTAACTGTTGTATCATCTAGCAATTCAGTTTCCCGAGACAGTGTATTATATCGTCTTGATCTAAATACCTTCGTTTTAGAACCCTTCAAACCACATTCCTCTTGATTCAGAGATATATCTGAAGCGCTCCATATTGTAATTGGCTTTTTCCTTGCTTGTTGAAGTTTAAATAGGTTGATATTTGTATATTCACAGAGATTATTGAAAGATATCATCACAGGTGTCTGCGCTTCTACCAGATGAATATCTCTGTCGTTTACATATTTAAGGGATAAGGTGTTATCTACTGGAGCTTGGACATCCTGCACATTGGAGATGCAAGGGATCCCTAATCTTTGTGCCAAGCCATATTGAACTTGACCTGTTTCCCCATCCACAGCCATATGTCCACACACAATGACATCATATTGTAGCTTTTCAACTGCTCTGGATAAAATATATGAAGTAGCAAAGGTATCGGAGCCTGCAAATTTGGGATCAGAAACTAAAACTGCCTCATCCACACCCATCGCAAGGCACCGAACCAACACCTCTTTTGCCCCTTCTGGACCCATACACACACAAGTGATCGTACTTGGTACTTCTTTACGGAGTTCCAACATCTGCCCGATAGAATAAGCATCATATGGGTTAATACTGTAGGCTGATTGGCCTGCATAATTATTCCCCATCAATTTTGAAGGTACAGCCTTCACACATATTAAAATATTCATTTTAGCCCTTTCATTTTGCTTATTTTAAAAGCATCTCACTTTGAGATAATGTAAAAATGATATTTTTCTGTACCTCTGAAGTACCTGAATATATGCTACAAGCGATAGCATCTCTAAGCTCCTGCTCCAAACCATATTCTTTTGTATATCCATAAGCACCAAAAATTTGTATGGCATCCTGACATGTTTTAATATAGGCTTCGCTGACAAATAGTTTAAATATGGAAGTCTCCATATATGTATTTTTCCCATCGTCCCGTAAACCCGCAATTTTATAGAGCATCAATCTGGACATCTCAATTTTTACTTTCATCTCTGCAATTTTATGCGTGACTGCTTGAAAGGAAGAAAGCTTACGCCCAAATTGCTCACGTTCTTCTACATACTGTAGACATTTTTCCATCACTCGTTGCATTGCCCCAACATGAGGTGCAAATTCATAGCAACGTTCCAGCTCTAGTGCGTCTCGCAATATATGGTCGCCAAAGTTTACTTCATCAAGAACATTTTCCTTAGGTATGATGCAGCCATTGAAGCTAATCTCTGACATTGGACAGCCCTCTAGCCCCATTTTTTCAATATCTTGCCCTGAGCTTACCCCTGCAAAAGCTTTTTCAACTACAAAGGCAGTCAATCTGTTATCTGATATATTTTTAGAAAAAACGATAAAAATATCTGCCACAGTCCCGTTGGATATGAACATTTTACTTCCTGACAGCTCATAGCCACCCTCTACCTCTTTGGCAATCGTTCGCATCGAATAGGCGTCTGAACCCGCATCAGGTTCAGTAATTGCTATCGCACCTATCATTTCTCCACAAGCCATTCTGGGAAGATATTTATTCTTTAATTGCTGTGATCCATATAAATAAATTAATTGCTGACACACCCATACGTGATTATTGATTGCAAATACAAGCCCATTATTTTCACAGGTATAACCTAATGCTTCATAGACCATTGCCGCTGTTGTATAATTTTGATTCATTCCGTTATATTCTTCTGGCAAGTTCAAGCCCAGCAAACCAAATTCAGATACTTTGTTCCATAACTTAGTTGAGAAGCAATCTTTTTCATTCGGATCATTTAAATTGGCAAGGGTAAAGTTTATGATCTCATCTCTAATTTCTTTTTGATCCTTGGTAGGTGTAAAAATCATAGCCGTGACTCCTCTCATTTTTGAGATCAACAATGCTAACTAAGTACTTCGTTATTAAATGTAGTGAATACAATACAATCTACTTTCTTATTGTTTACGCGGTAATGCTCCCGAAAAACAACCTCTTGTGTAAACCCCGCTACCTTAGCTAAATAACAGCCATACCAGTCATTTCGCAATAAATAAAGCACAATTTTATGGCTCGCTGGCCATTGCTCAAAAATATATTTACATATGAATTTAATTAAATTTCCGTTAAACAAAATTTGATTAATTATAAGTGACACATTAATATAGCTTTCAATTTCACTTACCGAAAAATAACAACATATTTTCTTGTTTTTTATGACAGCAAAGTTTTGTGAGAGAACCAAATCGTTACAAATGCTATTTTTCCATAGCATATTTGACTCTTCTACTTCATCAGCTTGCTTCTTTACAATTATCAGATTTTTGAATTTGCTCACGATCTTTTTTCTCCTGTAATTTCAATATAAAGCAATTTCTACCTATATGAAGACCAACATTCATATAAGGAATGTATATGGCAGTAACAGTTAAGCATAGCGTAAATAGATACATTTCTACATAATCTGCAGTACTCTTATATTTGTGAATGACAACGAAAACCAAAGAAGAGAATAGGACTACAAAAATTAGGTTTAATGAATGGTTGGAAAAATAGATAAAGCTTTTTGACATTAGAGTAAATACAACACTTCTCCAAAAGACTTCTTCCCAAATTCCAGTCACAATGTGTAGATTATTGAGGGGTATTTTGATGTCTGGCTTGATGAAGGAGCCTTTGACAATTAAATTAGTTATGGATGTTAAGAACGAAGAAAGGAAATATCCTACTGCAATGAAAACAAACTGCTTTAGCTCAAAATTTATTACCTTGTGATTGAAAAACATCAGCATAATTATGAATTCGAGAAAAATAACTAAAGAATGATTGACATATCTTTTTACGAAATAATACACAGCGAGCAACAGTAGTAAAACGATGAAATTAAATTCCATAAACTTCTCGATACGTGCTTTTCATATTTTCTAGTTCATCTGGCAAAATAGAATAATAATAAATATCAACAGGCTCATCATTAATGATTAATCCGCGAGAAAATATCCCTTCTAAAAACAAGTTATAATTTTTCATCCCATTCAAAACACTTTTATTATTGCTGTAAACTGGCGTTAACACTTTATCCACATGAAAGCTTGAAAATAATTCTGCTAACATTTTCCCGATACAAACAACAGTAAATCTACTTAAGCGCCTTGTCATATATATACTTGGCATTGCAATCCTTACTCCTGTTTTGTTAGAAATTTGGGGCCAAAAAGCACCTAAGATTTCTTCTCCATAATAGAAGAGGTACGCATCATACAGAATTGATTCTGAGATTGTACCAATAAACTTTTGAAAATCTTTTTTTTTCGTACACTCTGTTATAAATTCCTTTTCCCGAGGAAGTAATGCTTGTCTTATTTCAATTTCATATTCAGTTCTTTTCATACTCTCACTTCCTAAATAAAAAGCTCTCATAGAATATTCAACAATGCACATCGACATAATTTTTGCTGGTTTAATTAAGGAATATATTAATTATGGATTTGGATTGTTTTTTAGCATTTGAGGGACATCTAAGCTGTTGGACTTAGCATTGAATATTTTCTTGAACAACTTTAACATGTGAACACCTCCTTACTTTAATTAAATACTGAAAGAGGGATTTAAATAGGAATTGGTACTGGACCGGTTCCTCCACCGCCTCCGCCGCCGCCACCTGAACCTCCTCCTGATCCACCTTTAAGCATTTGTGGTGGTTCTATGTTGTTGTTTTTATTATTGAGTAATTTCTTGAGAAAACTTAACATGGCAGCACCTCCTTTATTCATTTCATTGTTTTACAATAATATTAAGTCTCTTTAGGTTCAGGATCTTTGCCTTTAAGCATCTGAGGTACTTCTAAGCTGTCGTGTTTAACATTTAATATTTTCTTGAACAAATTGAACATGTGACCTGCCTCCTTCCTCTGACGATGTGCATTGATTTATATTCTATGAGTTAACAAGTTTTCAACCATGCTTATAAAATCTGAAATGGTAAACTGTTCATTTATCGTTAAATCATCTTCGGGAAATTGAAAATCAAACTCATCTTCGATCTTTGTAACAATTGATATATAGCTAAGAGAGTCAATTCTTAAATCATCAAGTAAGCTCATAGAATCATTGATTTCAGTGACAGGCGAATGACTAGCAATAATTGCATATATTTTTTCTGTTATTCCTTCTCTAGTGCTCATGTTAAATTATCCTGTTTAATACGTACTTGTTTACCTGTTGCATTTAGCTCGACTTGCTCTTCAAATAAAATCTGCTTTGGAATTTTAAAACTACTTAACCTTTCCTTACAATAGAGGTATAACATTTTTTCCGTAACACTAGCCCCTGAAACAAGAACAACTTTTGCAATAGGCGCCTCTCCAAGCACCTCATGTTTGACGCCATATACAAATGCATTTTGTACATCTTGGTGAGATAACAGGCATTCTTCTATCTCTTCAGGGTATACATTTTGCCCTCCTACAATTAACATATTTTTAATTCTTCCTAAAACATATAAATACCCCTGCTCATCAAACATGCCAAGATCTCCAGTTCTAAACCAGTCGTTAACAAAAGTTACTGCGTTCATAGTGGGATTTTTATAGTACCCTTTAGTAACGCAGTCACCTTTAACGACAATTTGACCACGTGTCCCAATTGGGCATTCCTCTCCATTTTCATCTATAATGGCAATCTTTATATGAGGCATGGGTTTCCCCGCAGAACCAAGTGGAACCGCCCCGTCGCCGACATATCCAGTGATCATAGAACATGTCTCAGTCATGCCATAACATTGCATAATTCGGCAATTAGGTAGAGTATTAGCTAGCTCCTCTGTAAAGCTTTTAGTTACAGGCTCTCCTCCCATAACTAAACCTTTTAATGAAGCTAAGTCTTCAGCAGATGCGTTATTAAAAACAATTTTAGCTAGAGAAGCAGTAGCTCCTGAAAATACGACCTCATACTGCTTGATTAATTTTGCAATTTTAACAGGATTAATAGCTCCTTGATAAATAACAAGCTTTCCTTTGTGATATAGCACAACGAGTAATTGGGCAATTAGAGATGCTACGTAACGTAGTGGACCAATAATTAATTCACAGCTTCCTTCTTCTAACTCGAAGGACTCAGCTATTCCTTTCAATGCTGATAAAATATTACCATGAGTTAACTCTACATATTTTGGATTTGAGGATGTGCCTGTTGTGGGTAAAATCAAGGCAAGTGGATTATACTCTAATTCAGAGTCATAGTTGGATTCATAATTGTTATTAATATCCTTCTGTTCTTGAACTAGATGCTCTGTTAAAACAATTGTGTGCAATCCAGTAAGCTCTCTATTGTTGTCTGCTGATTCCATAATAATAGTATCCGCATTACAATTCTCAGCTATAGCGCTTATTTCAGCATCTGTAAGTTGTTCACCTAAGGGGATGACTGTTTTCCCAGCAAACCAGCTTGCAAAAAGCGAAATAACAAATGGAAAGTCATTAGGAAGCAACATAATGACGTTTTTACTACTATTCTTCAACTTATTCGCTACAATTGCAGAGAAGGTGAACAAGTCTTTATAACTTAATTGCTCATCCTTACAATTCACTAATGCTATTGAATAGCTAGATTTCATATTTTCTATTATTTCTTTAAGGTTGTAATAAGACATAATGCTATATTCCCCCTTATATAAGTAGTCTATGAAATACAGAGCGCTCTAACTTTTTAATATCATATATTTTGTTTATCGCGGATAAATAATCGAGGTTCCGATTAGAAAATGAACATTTGGTAAATAACAGCTTTAAGCCCATATACATGCTTCCAATTTCTACAATTTTTTTTGCAATCTCTTTTTTTGTATCAGATATACTACTATTCATAATCGTTTCAAGAAAAAGCATGCGTGAAGCATATAACCCACTAACAACAATACATGCTGCCATTTCTAGCATATGAGTTGAAACATGAACGTCTTTTTCTCCATTCATAATAGATTCTATTTCCTTTACCAGCTTATCGAAATTGTTGTAGCCTTTTTCTTCATCATTAAAATAGCTTTTAAGAGATTCGTGGATATAACCACTGCGCTTTTCTTCAGTATGGGATTTCTTTATTTCTGGATCTAGTGTAAATATGACTGATTTACTTATGTAGTAATCGTCAATTTCAACCCATCCTTGGTAGGCTGACGGAGGAATTGTTGGAATATAAGAGTCACTAATCAAGTATTTATTGTGATTAAGATCAAATACATTAACATAATGATTGGAGTGTACTGTAAGTTGTGTCGTGAAGGTAGGTGTGTAAGTTAGACAGCTACTATCTATATGTAAGATAGTCATGTCTTTAGCAGAGGTTTTACGTTTTAATAGGTTATGTTGGTTTTCTGAGATGTGACTCGTTAGGGTGATTCCTAACTCTTTGCTTGCATTATCAAATAATTGCTTAATTGGACTAAAAATGCCTCCTATATCAATGTTATACTCTGTATCTAGCATGTTATTGCAGCAGATTAGATCAGATTCAAGGATCAATTTCCCAATTCTTAAAAAATGATTTCGGATACTTCCCGTTAAACAATGTATGGCTACGTGTGGTTCATGTCCTAATAAATCATTGATATTAAATCCCCCCAGTTACTCTCGAATAAATAAGAGAAAACTAAAAAACGACAGGAAAATGTATAATATTTTCTCATATGATATCTAATATCATTATTTACATAAACCACCTATTGTGCCTAAACATAGGAACAATAGGTCGTAAGTGTTTCTAACCTTATTTTCTAAAGGCTTAGTTTATAAATTAACTGTAAAATATCTTTCACACGTTCTTGCTGTTTTGCATCAAATGACTCAATGACATTCACTATTCTTGGGTCACACTTAGGGTAATGGGTATATCCGGTTAGTATATAATCGCAGCTTACGCCAAGAATTTGTGATATATTGTATAAAGTATCAATGGAAAATCCTTTTTTCCCAGTTTCAATTTCGTACAAAAATTTTGAGGATATCCCTACCATCTCTGCGAAAACTTCTCTCGTATAATTATTCGTCTCTCTTAAAAACTTAATTCTTGAGCCCACAACTGTATGTATCAATAGGTTCACCCTTTCTAATTTAATTCTAGAAAAGCATCTACAATTGATCTTATATCCAATATTTGTATTCCCTCACATTCATCCACCATGTCAACACAAGTACTTACTACGTAGTTTTGATCAATCATAAAACGTTGAAAATACCAATCCTTATTCTCAATCCTTTTTACTCTAGCCATTTCTTTGTCTTTTACAGTTGAAAAGCTATCCAGTGGGATAGATAATCCTTTGCCTACAGCCTTAACATAGCTTTCTTTAGCAGTCCAAATTTCATAAAAATGTAAGGACTGATGGTCTTCTTCGGATCGGCTTGTTATTGATGCATATTCTTCGTCAGCAAAAAACCTTTGGGCAATTCCATGGTCTACCCTCTGTATTCGTTCTATGTCTACCCCTACCTGTTCAGATGAACTAACTACTAGGACAACCCAGTCTCCAGCGTGAGAAATATTAAAGCCAATATGCACATCCAAATCAACTAAATGAGGTTTCCCATAGAAATCCCTTGAAAAGCTGAGATTATATGCAGGCTTATGTAAAATTTCAGATAATACAACTCTAGTTAAAATATCTCCAGTGACCCCTCGTAATGTATCTACTAAATGGTGAAACCTTCGCAATTTTGTAGTCCTTTCAGTAGGAAGCTTATTATATAATGCAACTAAATATGTAAGGGGAAATTCTGTTATTTTTACAGCATAAGTTTGCAGCATCTTTTTTTCTCCCAGCGAAAATGAATTATGAGATATATAATAATATAATTCACTCAATAAAAAAACCATATATAACCTTATTTACGATTTTATGATGATTTAATTAATGAATGTACATATAATCTTTATTTTCCACAAAAAATGTTTAATTTACTAATTTCCACAATATTCTTAATATGATAGTATTATCAATAGATTTTTCGGCCGATGAATCAATATACATTAAGAAGGGTTTGAAAATATGAAAAAAATAAAGTTGAAAACGCTTTCTATTATTATGTGTTCGATAATGTCCCTTTCTTTATTTGCAGCTAGTGTATACGCTGCTTCTGGGGCTATGATTCATGATGTAACTGCACAACAGCAAGAAGGCGACTATTTATGTTGGGCGGCCGTATCTAGTATGGCTGGAAAATATTTAGGGAAATCTAATGCAACCCAATATAACATTGTAAAAAACGTCAAAGGCGTATATATGGACACTACCGGAACGGTTTACGATGCACAACAAGGGTTATCAGGTTATGGGATAAGCTCTTCTGCTTCACTTTCAGTCCCCTCCTACAACACAATTGTAAGTAACATCGACAATTATTCTAATGTTTTAGCCTTTACGAGTCGGACTGGTTCTTCGATTGGCCATGCCTTTGTGATTAAAGGATATTATTATAACACCTCTAATAACACTCAAAATTTATATTATGTAGATCCAACAGATGCTTCAAGCAACATTTCGAACTATTCCACCTTCAAAAGCAATTCAACACAAAAATGGGTTAATACAGTAAGTAACATAAAACTAAATTAAATTTTAAAAACTTACACTAAAAATTGAATATTATTGGAGGGGTAGTTTTGAAAACTCGCACAATTATATTAACGATTTTATTTGCGATGTTAACTTTGGGCAATGCTGCATATGCAGATTCAGGTTTCGAGAAAGCGGATGCTGCGATTACGAATGCAATTCAGGAGGAATATAGTCAATTTTATGCCGAATCCCTTGAATCGCAAAAAAGTGAATTTCATGGCGATGGGAAAGTCAGTTTCCATGAAGCTACTCTTGGGGAAGGTATTGCATATTATAAGCTAAATGTCCAAGGCGATGGAGTTTCGCATGAATTGCTAGGTTATAAATTCCCACTCTATCTTGAGGGAGAGCAGGTTGCCGTAGTTGATGCCACATCAGAATCAGGTGTATGGAAAATTTTCAATATTAGTAACCATAACGATTTTGACAATACAATTAAGCAATTAGAATCTGATTATGCAAATCAAGGCAAGATCGAGCTCATTGACGATAAACGTTATGACCTAAATTACCTCTATACTGAAAGTGCAAATAATGAAGAGTATATTAATCTAACCAATGAAGAAAGTATAACATCTACAGAAATTATGAACATGGTTAATGACTCAACAGACGCTTCAAATGATGTACAACAAAAAACTCGTGATGGCGCAATTTTAGTTGGTGGCGGTTCTAACCTCTCTGCTTCTACTTCTAGCCATACCTCCTTATTACAACCTATTATTTTATTTGGTTTATCTCTTCTATTTGCAATTCCTGTTTTCTTAGTACTGATTAATAAAAGAAAAGCTTCTAGTAAGTTGAAATAAGCACCAAAAAAACAGGTCAGGACTAAAGTGCTCCTAACCTGTTTTCCTCTCTATTTCTAATCTAGTTTACATTTTAGCGATTTCACATCAATCCAACTTTTCTCCATTAGACTCAATCACTTGCTTATACCAATAAAAGCTTTTCTTAGGTGAGCGATCTAAAGTCCCCTTGCCTTCATTGTCCTTATCGACATAAATAAAGCCATAACGCTTCTTCATCTCGCCTGTGCCTGCACTTACAAGGTCAATACAGCCCCAAGGCGTATAGCCAATAAGCTCAACACCGTCTATAATAGCTTCTTTCATATCTTTGATATGCGCTCGTAAATAATCAATGCGATAATCATCCTGGATGGAACCATCTGGCTCAACAGTATCTACGGCACCTAGACCATTTTCAACGACCATTAATGGAATTTGATAACGGTTATAAATGTTATTTAGCGTCCATCTTAGACCCGTTGAGTCTAATGGCCACCCCCACTCACTTGCCTTTAAATATGGATTATTAATACCTAATGCAAAGTTGCCACTGATCATTTCCTGATTAGGATCAGCACTTACACAAGCAGAGTAATAGTAGCTAAATGTATAGAAATCTACACAACCTGACTTTAAAATTTCCTCATCCCCTGGCTCCATCACTATGTTAATATCGTTGTCATGGAAATAACGTATAGCAAAACCAGGATAAGCACCACGAACTTGTACATCAGAACATAAGAAATTGCTCATATTATCCTTTTGCTGAGCCAATAGTACATCCTGCGGAGCACATGTTAATGGATAGGAACACATATAGGCAATCATACAGCCAATCTTGAAATCTTTATTTATTTCATGCCCTAGCTTTACAGCCTTCGCACTTGCAATAAATTGGTGATGTAACGATTGGAACAACATTTGTTCCTCGATTCCCTCTATATCTGTAAAGGATGAGTTGCCATTTGGCATCATCGCACCTGCAACAAAAAATCCAAATTTCATCGATAAAATATTAATCTCATTAAAGGTCAACCAATATTTCACGACATCTTTATAGCGGTTAAAAATCACTTCACAATAACGCACATAAAAGTCGATTACTTTGCGATTAGACCATCCATTATATTTTTGAGCTAAAGCATACGGTGCCTCATAATGAGAAATTGTCACCAGCGGCTCTATATTATATTTTTTTAACTCTGCAAATACTTCATCATAAAATTTCAAGCCTTCTTCATTAGGTTCAGCGTCATCACCATTAGGGAAAATTCTTGACCATGCGATAGACATCCTAAATACTTTAAAGCCCATTTCCGCAAACAGCTTAATATCTTCCTTAAATCGGTGATAATAATCAATCGCTTCATGGCTTGGGTAATTCGCACCTTCTTCAAGCTCTAACGTAATGGTTCTTGGTATAGTATGGGTTCCGGCTGTAACCATGTCGGCTGTACTAAGTCCTTTATCACCTTCGCGGTATCCACCCTCCAATTGATTCGCGGCTGTTGCTCCACCCCATAAAAAACCTGCTGGAAATGCTTGATTTGGCTTTAATGTTTGCATTCTAAATTACCTCCTTAAGTATTTGAGAACATAAAACATAATAGACAATAAAAAAAGACGAAAGCCAACACATACCATTAGTATGTCTTGGGTTTCGCCTTTTCAGTAACAATCCCACTCATAGGTTAACATTTTTTAAAATGGTTTGACAACATCTTTCACGTTTCCACCATCCATCTGTCCCTCCGCTAAGTTTGCTTATTATGGAGTACAAATCTATGTTTGAGCCCACATTATATTGATTTATGATTATTAAAATATTGATTTAAAATTTTTAGAAAGACATTAGGGAAGGTTAAGCTCTCCATATCCGCTTGGGTAATCCAACGATATTCTAAAGATTCATCACCTAAATGATTTACATCATAAGTTTGTTGTTGCTCCGCAACCGCAACGAGTACCTGTTCTGCTTGCTCTATTTCAACATATTTAAACACATGCATTTCCCACAATATATGGCTAAAAATATGTTCTATATTCATAAAATGCTGTTGTAGCTTAGCAGGGAATCCCGCGGTCAATAGTTCAGCATCTAGTGGACTAGCCAGCGCATCTAACATTAGATGGCTAGAATTATTTTCAGAAAGCTTATTATTAGCTTTTATTTCTGCAGCTTTTTGATTAGAGTTTCTATTTTTCTGCTCTGTTAACACATGAGGTAGCTCCCACATCTTTGCAAGTAACCCTGTGTCTGGACGACGACGAACTAATACTTTATCAGCATGTTCACCCGTTCCTTCCACTAATGCAACATACCGTAGCTCAGGACGAGGTGGTTTGCTCTTACTCTTTATAGGTAATTGCATTTCCATCCCTTCAATACGTCCCGCACAATAAGCCATAACTGGGCAGGTTAGACAAGAAGGCGACTTCGGTGTACACACTAATGCCCCTAACTCCATTAAAGCCTGATTAAAATCAGAGGCTCTCCCATCAGGAATAAGTTCAACCACCAGCTTCTCCATGAGCTTGCGTGTACCTACCTTTACGATATCCTCTTCAATTAGAAAATATCTAGATAACACTCTCATCACGTTACCATCCACCGCAGGCTCTGGACGATTAAAGGCAATACTCATGATTGCCCCTGTCGTATAGGGGCCTACTCCTTTTAGGGCGGCAACAGCACTTGTATCATCAGGCACTTTACCACCATGAAGCTCTACTACCTGCTGTGCTGCTGTCTGTAAGTTACGAGCACGTGAATAATAGCCTAACCCTTCCCAACACTTGAGGACATCCTCTTCTGGTGCTGTAGCTAAAGCTTCAATCGTTGGAAAACGATCTATGAAGCGCTCAAAATAAGGGATAACTGTATCCACTCTTGTCTGTTGCAACATAATTTCAGATACCCAAATATAATAAGGATTACGTGATCTTCTCCATGGCAAATCTCGTTTACTTCGCTCATACCAAGTTAATAATTCAATACTAAAATATTGTCTACTATTTATTTGCTGGTGCATTATTCTCTCCCTCAAAATGATAGTTCAATTATGTTCAATAACAACAAATGCAGAGGCAAGATGACGTTCATGTGTAATGGATAAATGAAGCTGATATTGCTGCGAATCTAATTCAAGCCGTTGCCAAGCAGGCTTACATATTTCTATATAAGGCTTACCATATGAATCCGCAAAAATTTCAATGTCATGCAATCCAATTATTTTACCAATTCCGTAGCCAAATGCCTTCGTCACTGCTTCTTTAGCAGCAAAACGCCCACTCAAAAACTCCACTGGACGTTTATTCATCCCTGATAAGGCAAGCTCATTTGTTGTCAAAATACGCTGGGCTAGCTTTTCGCCAATCCCTCTGTCAAACATACGTTTTATCCGTTCTAATTCTACAACGTCATGTCCAATTCCATAAATCAAGCTAACCCCTTCTTTCTATGTCAGCCAAATGTGCACATATGCTTATATTGTAGCAGGTATATGGAATCAATAGCGAGTCTTCCATATTATACACAAAAATCAGCCCACAACTGGGGGTTATCCCCTGTTAGGAGCTGATTTTTAATTAATCCAAGTATATCATTGTCAAGCCTGTTCCAGCCTTAATCTAAAAATTAACGGCAGAAACGATCAAACGCATTTGTTAATGCTTCTGCAATATCATTTGCAGAGCGATCTTCAATCTGCTCACGTTCGATAAAATGTACCAGCTCACCATCTTTTAATAATGCAATAGATGGAGATGAAGGTGGATAAGGTGCAAAGTATTCACGCGCCTTTGCAGTCGCTTCCTTCTCTTGTCCCGCAAACACAGTAAACAAATGATCTGGTGTTATATCGTGCTCAAGTGCTTTTGCAACCCCTGGGCGACATTGTCCAGCAGCGCAACCACATACGGAGTTAACGACAACTAAGGTTGTTCCTTTAAGGGTAGGTAATTTTTCCTCTACATCCTCTGGTGTTAACAATTCTTGAATTCCAAGCGTAGTCAGTTCATCGCGCATCGGCTGAACCATATCACGCATATAATGATCAAATGACATTGACATTTTTAAGACACTCCTTTTTTAAAAAGCTAATGTGTAATTTCAACTCAAATTTTAAATAAATGAGAAGTAGCTACATTATACATGAGAATGTACAAATAGCAGTGATTGTACTAACACATCATATTCTATTTTATTATATCTGCCTAACAAAAGAAAGCAACTAGCATAATGAATGTTAGCTGCTTGGTTTGCTGTTATATTTACTTTTATGCTTGCTGTTGAAGTAGTTGTTCTGATGGAATTGGTAATAACACAACGAATGTAGTCCCAACACCAAGCTCTGATTTGACACTAATATTACCACCATGCTTTTCTAAAATACTTTGACATAAGGCAAGCCCCAGCCCTGTTCCCTTAGTTTTTGTCGTATAAAAAGGCTGAAATAATTTCACCTGCTCCTCTGGGGAAATTCCTGGTCCAGTATCACTCACATGAAGCTCTACACCATTTTCCACAACATGGGTCATAATAGTGAGCTGCCCCTTGTCATCCATCGCTTCCATTGCATTACGACATAAATTTAAAATAAGCTGTTTGATTTCTTTTGGATTAAGCATCAAAACGGGAACCTTATAATCTAAATCAACCTCAATCGATTGTCCCCGCAAATTCGCATCTGCCCACAACAAAGGCGTCAGCTCATGAATAATATCATGTAATCGTGACTCTTCCTTTTGCTCTGTTTTATTTTGTGCCAGGGCTAGAAAATCATTAATAATACTATTTGCACGATCTAACTCGTCTAAAACGATTCGATAATAATGATCTAAATTATCAGAGCTTTTCTCTCTCATTAATTGCAAAAAACCTCGAACCACTGCCATGGGATTACGTATTTCATGTGTAATACCTGCTGCCATTTGTCCAATGACCCCTAAACGTTCGACATGACTTAACTCTAGCTTAAGCGTTTCTAGCTCCGTCATATCTTGAATCATAATAATACTACCCATATTTTCATTTGAAGTACCTTTTGTGATTGGGGTTACACTAGTAAGATAGGTTTCTAAACCAATCTGAATAAACTGACTCATTTTCTCCGAACCACACGACCTCATAATTTGTGAAGGATCAAGTTTAGAGCGTCTTAAAAATTCGCTTATATTTAAGCCTATAATTTCGTCCATAGTAATATTTGGAAAATCTTTACGATAAAGCTTCAGAAATGTATCATTGATGGAAATTATTCGGTTATCATTATCTAGTAAAATGATACAAATGGGTGCTGCATCCATCATCTGCTGTAGCTTTAAAGCCTCTTTGCCAGATTCATACGACATCAAAGTAACTTGTAGTCTTAGCTTTTCTCTTTCTAAAGTAGACTCAATCATATATATGAACAGCCCTGCTACTAATGCTATAATCGGAACTTCAATAAAGATCACTAAAAAATACATAAGATGCAGTTGATCTGTAGCGTTCATATATTGCGCACCAACATAAAGTCCTTGTGCCAAAACAAAGAAAACTAATGTCCATACAAACTTAACAAGCGGATTTTCCTTTTTAAAACGTACTGAACATATCAATACAATAGGATAGATTAAAATTGCGGTTTCCAAAAGTAAGCCCGTTATACTAAACTGTTCCGTAAAAAAAGTATATAATACAATTTGAAACACAATTAAAACAAGCCCTTCCCAATACTTTGCGTACAAAATAGTAATTACAATTGGAAAAAGTGCAAAATTAATAATGACTCCGTCCCAAAGATCACTTTGGAATAAATAACAGAGAAATACACTTAACATGCAAACCATCATCATATTTGTACGAAATCGTTCCATACTGAAAAGGTGGTCATGAGTTTTCCATAGTCCAACAGGCGAACCGTACACTAAAGGAAATAAAAAAGCGGGTATACTAGTTATTAATAATTGCAATATAAATTCTTTTAATACAACCACGTTCTCCCTCCTTAGGGGAAGAATAAACATTTGCCAAAGATGCCGTAGACGTTGATTTATGTAAGTACGTATAAATTATGTGACATTTAGGCTCACTACGATTAAACCATAATCGACATTTTTTTACAATATCATAATCCTCTTCAAACTACTTTAAATGCATATAAATGTTAGGATTGTGCAAAGAAAGGAATTGTTTATGAATACCTATCAAGTTATCGTCATTGGCGGAGGTCCCTCAGGACTGATGGCTGCTATCGCGGCTGCTAAGCAAGGTGCCACTGTAGCCCTTTTAGATAAAGGAAATAAGCTAGGGCGCAAGCTAGGGATTTCCGGTGGAGGCCGCTGTAATGTGACTAACAACAAAGAAATTTCAGAGCTGATTACGTATATCCCAGGTGGAGGGCGTTTTTTACATAGCGCGCTTTCTCAATTTAATAATAAGGACATTATTTCATTTTTTGAAGGGCTTGGCATTGCTCTTAAGGAAGAGGATCATGGTCGAATGTTTCCCGTTTCCGATCGAGCTAAAACCGTAGTAGATGCGCTTGTTGGGTATGCCAAGACGCTTGGTGTTGAGCTACTTGTCCATCAGACCGTTTCTGAAATTTTATATCGCGAGCATGAAGTTAAAGGTGTACAGCTAACCTCTGGGGAGATGATTTTAGCTAATAGCATTGTGGTTGCAACAGGTGGAAAATCTGTACCACATACTGGCTCTACGGGCGATGGTTATCCTTGGGCACAAGCAGCAGGTCATACTATTACTGAGTTGTTTCCCACTGAGGTTCCCATTATTTCTAAAGAGACTTTTATCACCAATCGAGAACTACAAGGCTTATCGCTTCGTAATGTGAAGTTAGCTGTTCTTAATGCCAAAGGAAAACCTGTGGTCGCACACCAAGGCGATATGATCTTTACTCATTTTGGACTTTCTGGCCCAATCGCATTACGCTGTAGTGGTTTTATTCGTGGTGTGAAGCAAAAAAGCGGCTTACCTACGGTCACCATGGTACTAGACTTATTTCCAGATGTATCAATAGGTCAGTTAGAACAGCAATTACAGACCATGCTTAAGGCAGAACCAAAGAAAGCAATAAAAAATGTGCTAAAAGGAACCATTCCTGAAAGATTACTTCCTATACTATTGGAACGAAGCGAATTAAGTGGTGATACTACCTTTGAGCATTTGCGTAAGGATGCCTTTAGTAATTTTATTGCGCTGTTGAAAGGCTTTAAGCTTGAAGTGACAGGCACACGTTCGTTCGAAGAAGCATTTGTTACTGGTGGTGGTGTGAATTTAAAGGAAATCGTGCCTTCTACTATGGAATCGAAGCTAAAGGCTGGACTGTTCTTTTGTGGAGAAGTGCTTGATATTCATGGGTATACTGGCGGCTACAATATTACCGCGGCTTTTTCTACAGGACATACCGCTGGTTATCACGCTGCTTTACGGTGATAACAAACTCAAATAGAGGCTCAATCTTGAAATCAGTGCTTGACAGCTAACCCAAACTAGCGAAGAGACAGAGAGATTCTGAAGATTGTCCCTTAAAATCATATTCCATCCATAAATTTATTTCAATAAAAAGGAATATGATTTTAACAACAATCGTAAGAACTCTCTGGAACGTAGCTACCAGCTTCCAGTTGTTGTAAAGTACTGATTTATAAATGGAGCCCAATTTAAATAGGAAACATTTCCGCGTCCTTAACGTATATATTTGTATTATGTAAATGTTGGAGAGACAGGAGTTGAACCAATGATAGGTATTTTGTTACTAGCTAGTATCCTCATATTGTTCCTTTCAAGGAATACCAAGCTAAAGCGTTATGTCGCATTTACTGTTGGAGGCATCGCTCTTATAACCTTGGTTACCATTGGCTTAACGATGCAAACGGGAACAAAATCTAATCCGATTCAAGGTTCTGGTAAAGCCGTCGTTGAGAAGGTTGTTTTGACTGAATAACAGCAAAAATAATTTTATCAGAGTTTATATGAAAGCGAGCGAATTCTACGTTCGCTTTCTTTTTGCGTTAACTTCATCTTAGCCTAACCTCAAATAGGTTCGACTCACGATGAAAGTTAAGACTAGGCTCATTGGAACCGCAGCAAGTATCCCCCACCAGCCTATCATAGAGATCAAAAGCCCAGTAGCAATGCAATACATCGGCAATACAAGAAGACGTTGCAGTACCCCTCTACTACTAAAATAAGTGTAATTACGCATATTGTCCGTCATAGGGATAATTTCCATTAAACTCCGTCTAGTAAATGCACGACGATTTGCTTCTATAAAAGAGATAAATAAGAACAAAATAAATAGAGCGATCAGGATATTAATGGGAGAGGGTGACATTATAGTGGCGATAAATCCCAATGCACTCATTTGTAGGTAAGTTTTGAATCCTTCGCCCCGAATAAATGATTTAATCATAATTTCAGCCAAGCGATTTTCAGGACTTCTTAATTTAAAGAGCTTATTGCTTTTTTTGAACAAGGTAGGCTTTTTACGAATCTTTTTAGGCTTTCCGACGGCTTGTGCCACCAGAAATGCGGTTAGCTTCCCTTTTATCCGTTGATCCTCAGCAAGCTCGGCTTCAAAGCGATCCACTTTTTTTAATCTGTACCAGCACAGGATTTCTAACAGCAAAGCTAGTGATACGGCAAATACAATAAAATATTGTTTACTTATATAATTGAGCCATAACCAATAAACGCCAACTGTAGCTGGTGTTAATACAAAAAGAGTAACTTTACTACGCCACCCCTTTACACAAACTTGAATGAGATTAGCTAAAATCATATATATACTTTTAAGAAGATACATCACTAAAAATAATTGGATCATTGCGATTAAGTTCATGCCATAAACACGAACAAATATTGGAGAAAGGTAAAACAGTAGGATTCCAATAACTAGCCCCTGAATTACTAATGAATAAAGCAAACCATAACGCTTGAGTCCATTCATTACTTTAGTATGTTGCTTTATAAATAACACGTCTGCGGCTTCAAGTCTTAAAATCAAGCTACCTAATATAGTGACAAGCACAAAAATAAAGGTTGTGTACTGCAACGGCATATTTATCAACCAATTGGGGAGTGTTATTCGCCATAGCTGTACATGTACACTCGCTAAAATAAGTGCCATTGGAACAACAATGTACAACATAATAATCCAATCGATAACAACCGATATCACTTTATATTGTGTCTTGGCATCGTCTAGGAGTCTGCGGAGAAATAATTTGTTTAGACTCCATTTTTTCATTGAATTCACTTTTGTCCCTCCCTATCACGTCAACCGATCAAAGCAATCCATCAAACTCCCCTCAGGTAATCCAGCAGCATAACGGATTTGATCAAGCTCACCAGCTGCAACAACCTTTCCACTAGAAATTAAAATAAAGTCATCACAAATTTTTTCTGCCGTATCTAATACATGGGTAGACATCAGGACACCTGCTCCCCGCTTTTGCTCCTCTGCTAACATTTCTAGAAATTTTTTTGTAGCTCTAGGATCTAATCCAATAAAAGGCTCGTCCACAATGTATACATCAGGCTGGATTAAAAAACCTAACATTAACATCATCTTTTGGCGCATCCCTTTTGAGAAGCTATCTGGCAAATGATCTCGTACACCCTCCATCTCAAATTTATGTAATAAAGCATTGGCTTCCTGCTCAAAGACAGCTTCGTCTAGTCCATATAAAGAGCCGATCAAGCTCAAATGCTCCCATAAAGTTAACGTGTCATAATACACTGGTTGCTCAGGTAAATATGCATATTTGAAATTAGGGCTAGAATATGAAATATCGGCATCACAATAAGGTAATAAATCTAAAATAGCTTTTACCGTTGTACTTTTTCCTGCTCCGTTAGGGCCGATCAAGCCAGTAAGCTTGCCTTTTTTCAGCTGTAATTGAATATCCTCAAGATGGGGTGCCTGCTTTTCATAACCAGCCTCACGAATATTAACTTGTAACAAGATATCTTCTTCGGTTGCCCCTATTGCGTCAAATGTGTTCAATTTGTCCATTTTCATCACTCCGTTCTAAGTCCCGTCTTAAACTATTGTAGCACTTTAAATAGGCTCTTATCATTTAATTAGTGGTTATCAACCAACCCAAGCTAGCGAAGAGACAGAGCGATTCTGAAGAATGTCTCTTAAAATCAAATTCCAGCCATAAATTCACTTCAATAAAAAGGAATATGTTTTTAACAACAATCGTAAGAACGCTCTGGAGCGTAGCTACCAACTTCCAGTCGTTGTTAAGCACTAATTTTTATTGAGCCTAAAATTAGACACAATTTTAATATTAAAAGCCTTAAATTGTGATATTTTATATTTTCTCATGTGTTCCTTTATTTTAAGATGGAAGTATTGTAAGTGTTGAATTCTTCTAATATCAATGAATTCAACTTAAATATATTTTTCCGATCATTATAAATTTGGAATTAGGACGGGATGAGCATGTTAAAAACCGAGGAATGCGGAACAGATCTATCCTTACATCTGTACAGAGTGTTTGCAAAATCTTTTAAAAGTGTTAATGAACATGCAGTTACAGGTAGTAAAATTCAAGGCTTTAATCCTACCGCTTTTGCTGTAATGGAAGTGCTTTATTACAAAGGCTCTCAGCCAATCCAACAAATTGGAGCAAAGCTGCTGTTGCAAAGTGGTAACGTCACTTACGTTATTGATAAGCTTGAAGCAGGTGGACTTCTAAAACGTCAGCCTTGTCCACGTGATCGCCGTGTCATTTATGCAGAATTAACGGAAAAAGGTAAAGAGTTAATGGATACACTGTATCCTGAATTTGCTGAACGTATTGATTATGCATTAAGTGGGCTAAATGAAGAAGAAAAAGAAATGATGATCAATTTGCTGAAAAAAATGGGCCGAGAAGCAGAAAAATTAGCTCCACTCGCTCGCAAATAATACTACTCAACTACACATCTAAGATACAGCCTAGATAAGCCAATGTATTCAAGACAAAAGATTTGTGAAAAAAATCACTTATTTGTTTTATATTTAGCCTGATTGTGCACGTCATTCTTTTTAAGCTGGCGGCAATCAGGCTCTTACTTTATTTCTTTTTAGAAAAAAATCCAAGTGAAAATTTGAACAAAACAAAGGAAATAAACGCTAACGGCATTAACAACAGCAATACCTTACTATCAAACACCTCGATAGAGAAAAAGCCCCCAAACAATAAAATAGCTAACAAAAAGATAGATAAGCAACATATAAACAACGTTCTCCGTAAGGCAGTAAAGGGCATACACAACTTATACAACAACATAAAGCCCGTAAAGACCGTTAACAAAACGGATACTGAGGAGCTTTGAATTTGCGTAAGTGGAATAAAATGAGCTGTAATCACAACTAACACTACATTAGCGACAACGGTTAATCCACCTGGCAAGGCAGTAAGCACCATATTTTTCAAAAAGTCCCCCGCAACCCTAGTCCGATTTTTCTCAAACGCAAGCACCAGAGAAGGAATTCCGATCGTCACCAGATTCACCAGTGTTAACTGAATTGGCATAAACGGATAATGGAAAGGTAAAATGACAAATAAAAGCGCTAAAATACTAGAATAAATATTTTTAATTAAAAATAAAGAAGAGGATCGCTGCAAATTATTAATCGATTGTCTACCCTCTCCAACCACATGCGGTAATGCAGCAAAATTAGATTCCAACAGCACAAGCTGAGATACATTACGTGCTGCATCACTCCCTGACGCCATTGCGATACTGCAATCCGCTTCACGTAAAGCCATCACATCATTAACGCCATCACCTGTCATCGCAACCGTTCGACCTTGCTCCTTGAGCGCAATTACTAATTGTTTTTTCTGAATCGGGGATACGCGACCAAAAATGTTATATTTCAAGGCAATTTCATTAAGATTTGCTTCTGGTTCGATTTGAGACATATCAATGTATTGCTCACAGGCATTTACCCCTGCACGACGAGCTACTCCGGCAACAGTGGCAGGATGGTCACCCGAAATAATTTTCACATTCACATCTTGCTCAGCAAAAAACTTTAAAGCTGCTGGAGCTTCCGCACGAATTTTATCTCTTAGCAATATAAGTGCGATCGCTTGAGGCGCAACAGCAGGTGTATCGTCGATAAAGTCACCCTCAAATTGGGACAACACAAGCACACGATGATCATCAGAATGTTGTTGTAAATGTCCCTTAATCCGTGCGATTTCATGTGGTGGCAATATAAATTCTGCTGCACCTAGCATGTAGCTATGACCATCTACAAAGCTAACCCCAGACCACTTTTTATCAGAGGAAAACGGAATTACGGTATTTACCTCTACCCCATCACCTTGGGGATATTTAGCCCGTACTGCATCAATTGTAGGGTTGTGATCCTGTAAAGCTTGTCCCATCCTTCCAAGCACCACCGGAAATGGGACTTGTGGATGATCAATCAGTGGAACAATATCAACTAACTCCATGATCCCTTCAGTAATTGTCCCAGTTTTATCTAGACATAACGTATCCACCCTAGCCAGATTTTCAATACAATATAATTCTTGGACTAACACCTTTTGCTTGGATAAACGCAATACACTAGCTGCCAGCACAGAACTAGTTAATAGCACTAGCCCCTCAGGAATCATCCCAATTAAAGCTGCAACCGTATTGACCGTCGCTCTTTGAAGCGTATTCCCCTCAATTGAGAGTTGATTATTAAATAATAAAAGTCCTAAGGGTACTATTAAGATCGAAGCAATTTTAATAACCTTTTTAATCGCAATCATCATTTGTGAAGGAACAGCCTTCATGTATTTCACAGCATTAGAGATGGTAGCCGCATAATTGTCTTTACCTACATGCTCAACCTTGGCACGTCCCATCCCACTTACAATAAAGCTACCGGACAACAGCAGATCCCCTGGTTGCTTCGATACGAGATCGGATTCTCCTGTTAATAAAGATTCATTTACTTCACATTTGCCATCTAACAAAATACAATCGGCAATAATTTGATTGCCGTTTTCAAGCATTAGCACATCATCAAGCACAACCTGATCAAGTGCAATCTCTTGCATCTGACCATTCCGAATAACCTTCGCTTTGGTTGATGAAATAATAGATAGGGCATCCATGTTCTTTTTGGCACGAATTCCTTGAATGATCCCAATTAACGTATTAATAATGACAATAAACAGAAATAGCATATTTTTATAAGCCCCAACCAAAAATATCGCTGTGGCTAACAAAACATTAATGAGGTTAAATAATGTACAAACGTAGCTAACAACAATTTGCCCAATACTTTTTGTTTTGACCTGACTATCCTGATTAAACAGCCCTGCTTCAAGGCGGAGGTTGACCTGTTGTTCACTAAGGCCCTCATAGGCTGTAGGCTCATAACGAGCGATGCCTTCATTCATTTTTTTCTCTCCTAGTCTATTTAGCAACATGTAGAAATTTGATTAATACAACTTATTTTAATACAACGAAAAGCTAAAGTTAAAGGTTACAACAATATGTATGTGTAATGCATTTTTAAAATGTAATAAAGCGACCTGCTTATCCACTTGGGAGAAACAGATCGCTAAGGTTAAGACGGATTAAGCATCACGGATTCGTAATCTTTTGAAGCGATTGGGCACATTCATGAATATGACGAACATAATCATGACTTAATTCTTGAATCTCGTTGGTGTGCTCATCAATTGCTCTGCCAGCCTGTTCCACATCCACCAAATCAACCTTCACTTCACGTGAATCTACATAACAGCATTTAAAGTCAAACGAATACATGTCATGTCCTTCCACGTCAATATGCAAGCGAATACTGTTTTGATCCTTATTATCTGCTGTAACCTGTGAGGAATCCCCCGGATTCAGAAAAGCAGGAAGCTCCTGCTGCCAAGATTGTACTAATGTCTGTTGATCCACATTTAATTGCTCATTCATTTGAAAATGCCTCCTTGTCCTCTCAAGCAACATAATAATAAATCCTTATAAATTAAGATGACACGAAGGCATGTATTTTATTCTAATGGAGCCATTGTTTATTTGGCTGAAGGCGTATCAACCTTATTTTTCTCAGAATCTAAAAGAGTACGACTAAGTCCTAATGATGAAAACACACCTACAACACCAATCACCGCCATGACAATAAACAAAGCATGCAAGCTACCTTGTAGCACTTGGACAAGATCATGCAATAAGCCTGAAGGTAACAAATGTAATTTTTCAGGTGATAACAGGTTATCAATATCCCCTTGTGTTACTTTACCATATAGATCTGTTCCCTGTGCAATTTGGCTAGAAATACTCAAATTAATGAGCACGCCAAAAATTGTTACCCCAATCGTCTGACCGATGGATTTTGTAAAGGAATTAAGTGCAGTCGATGCCCCTCTTAAGCTACGATCTACAGAAGATTGCGAAATAATCGTAAATACAGATATTGAAAATCCAAACCCAGCTCCGTATAAAGCATTATATAACATCATTAAATAGATCGGTGTATTTGAGGTAAGTGTTGTCATACCAAGCGCCGCAATTGCGATAATTAACATCCCAATAAATGATGTATAACGTGGTCCCTTTGTTATAATCATCCGACTACCAAGCACAGAACCGAGCATCCAGCTAATAGACAATGGGGCTAACAAAAAACCAGACATGGTTGCATTTTTGCCAAGCACCCCTTGAATCCATAAAGGTAAATAGGAGGTTACACCAATTAACAATGCGCTTGCGAGTAAGCTTGCTAAATTGGAAAAGGCAATATTTCTGATTTTAAATAGCTTTAGAGGCACAAGTGGTTCAGCCACTCGATTTTCAATAATAAAAAATAACACTAAGAACACCACAGCGATACCAAATAAACTATATATCATCCAGGAGTCCCAAGGAATTTGATTCCCCCCTGTAGCTAAAGCAAACAATAACGTAGTAACCCCAACCGTAAACGTGACTGCCCCGCCGATATCGATCTTCGCTTTCTTTTTTTCTATCTCTTCATGTAAATGCTTAATGATAAAATATAAAGCAACCAATCCAAAAGGAACATTAAAAATAAAAATATATCGCCAGTTAAGCGAATCCACCATATACCCGCCAAGCAAAGGCCCAACTAATGAAGAAATCCCCCATACTGAGCTAATTAAGCCTTGTACCTTCGCTCGTTCTTCAATACTATAAATATCGCCAATAATTGTAAATGTAACGGGAATTAACGCACCTGCACCAATCCCTTGAATTGCACGATAAATAATTAGTTGCTCCATCGTTGTCGCTAATCCACAAAGGGAGGAGCCAATCAGAAATAAAATCGAACCTACAATAAATACAGGCTTACGACCGTATAAATCACTGATTTTTCCAAAAAGTGGCGTCGTTACTGCCATCGCTAGTAAATAGGCCGTAAACACCCAGCTTAATAGCTTGTACCCTCCTAAATCACCAACAATCCGTGGACCCGCAGGCCCAATGACAGTTCCTTCAATTGCAGCTAAAAATGTAGCCAACAGCAGCCCTGTTAATATGTAATTTCGTTTCATCACCATGTGAAATCAAGCCTTCTTCCTCATCCCATTTGAGATCATCCATAAGGGATAATTATAAACGATAATACGGGGATCGTCTATTTGGAAGGAATAATAAAAATCTCTTAGCACCTGCTATACTAAGAGATTTTCCCATCAGCCACACGCCACTCTATTAGTTGCTCCTCTGAAAACAACTGAGGCTCGTGAGTAATCATAATGATCGCTGCCCCCGTGGCAATAGCCTGTCTACACAAGCGTATAAGTCTAAGTACACCTATATAATCCAAACCAGCAGTAGGTTCATCTAAAATATAAAGCTTACGTGGCACGATCATACTTCCCGCAACACTCAACAAGCGCTTCTCCCCGCCACTTAATAAAAAAGGGGATATGTCTTGCTTTTCTGCTAAACCTATATCAGTAAGTATTTCTTCTAATCTCTGTAATAAATAGTCAGGTGTTTCGTCCCTTGGTGACAGACCTATTAACGAACGAGGACTATATAAAAGCTCATCCCGTAACGTATGTGCTACAAATTGCTGTTCAGGTTGTTGGAAAACATACCCGATTTGCTGAGAAAATTCGTATAAATTCCACTTTCCCATATCCTTGCCTTGCCAAAACATTTGCGCTTTGGGTGCGCGTAACAAGCCAGTCAGCAGCTTAGATAATGTCGTTTTTCCAGCACCATTTTCCCCACGTAACATCACCCACTGTCCTTGCTCCAACTGTACATTTACTCCCTTAAAAATAAAAGGCTGTCGTTTATTATATTGGAAGGAAAAGTCCTTTAGCTCTAAAAGTGGCGGTTCATTGATTCTTGGCCCAAGTCCATGTTTAGATTCAGGTACAAGTTGAGGCTCAAGTACAATCTCAGGCACAAGTTCAAGTTTAAGTGTAGGTACAGATACATGTTCATGTTCAGAAGGTAATTTCTTTAGCCCCTCTTGTTCCAGTAATAATCCTAGATGAGTGAGCTTTGTCCGCTGTTCCATAAGCAACATCGATGTACGCCCATCCATCACAATTTTACCTTGCTCCATGACAATTAACCTTGATGCCTGTGAAGCAATTTCATCCATTCTTCCACTAAGCGTAATGATGGTGTGGCCTTGCTCTACAAGCTGATGTAGCACCTGTAATAGCTTAGTTCGAGAAGCTTGATCTAAGTGGCTGCTTGATTCATCAAACACAACAACTTTTGTATGCATGGCTAATACTGAGGCGATCAAGGTACGTTGTCGTTGTCCCCCTGATAATAAGCTTACATCAGCTTGGCGAAGTGCTAGCAAATCGGTATCCTCTAAAGCCTTAGTGGTGTACTCTCTCACCTGCTCCACGTCATAACACAAATTTTCCGGACCAAAGCTCACCTCTTCCTCCACACATCCAAGCACAAGTCCACCATAGGGGTCCTGCACAACCACACTAATCACAGGAGAAATTTCCTTAAGCTCGGCTGTCGCTGGATCATGACCATGTACCTTAATTGAACCATGACGTACACCACCACCTACTCTTGGCAAATACCCTGTCAGTAGTCCAGCCAAAGTCGATTTGCCACTACCACTCCCACCAACAATCGCCACCCATTCACCCTCGTTAATACAAAGATTAAGGTTATGAATTAGATCAGCATGGTCACTGGTATAGCGGTAGCTTACATCTATGACTTCAACCACGGAATATGAATTCAAATCCATCAAGTCATTCAACAGCCTCTTACCCTTCTTATCTATACTTATCTACCAATACTAAATCGAGATAATAGACCACTTTTAGCAAGTAGATCGCCTAATACCTTACTTAAATAACCCGCCAAGATCATCCCACTAATAATACGAACAACAAGCGCAATCATCAAGATAGAGGTTCCCCATTTCGTATAACCAAACATTTGAGCCGCAAAGAAAAACCAGATTGGTACCATTGTTCCACCTAAAATAGACATCGAAATGGCATCCCAACGCTTATACCGAAAAAGTGCAAGCACTACCTCTACGACAATCATATAACATAATGCTGCCGCAATAGCGGAAGCAATCCCATAAGCTACCCCTAAAAAGGATTGTACAATCGCGCCAAAGCTATACGTAATGATTGCCGTTCCTGGTTTACGAATAATGTAACAGGCTAACACCCCATATAACATATAGATCCCCGTAATGGTTGAGGTTGCGATTGGCCCACCTACACTATTAAGCATTTGATTCACTGTGGACAGATACATGGTAACTACTGCATTCGCAGTGGCTAGCATCGCCATGAGTACAATATCTAACGTTGTAAAGGACTGAAATATTGAACCTATTGATTTTGTCTTCATCTTAAAATGATCAGCTCCATTTTTAATTGTTAACCACAAATAATAATTTAGGTTAACAATTAAAATACGTCAAGCTATTTTTTTAGACATACCTGGTAAAGCAATTTAAACCTTTGTCATAACATTTAGACGAGACTCCATAAAAAACATAGGGACAGCACACTTAAAATCATGACACAGTAACCACTAGCTTGTATTTTAGGAATAGTTACATAAGTACGAGTTGGATACGCCCCAAAACCTTTGGCATCCATCGCGCCAGCAGTAATACTAATTCGGCGGATTGCACCTGTAAAAATACTAAGTAAGCTTCCTTTCCACATATCGAGGAACTCACCCATACGTTGTGGTGCTTTTCCTCGGCGAAGCTTACGTGCAGCAATTGCCATTTTTGCTTCCTCCTCTAATAAAGGGACAAAGGCAAGCGCAACTGAAACACCAAACACAAAACGATACGGAAGCTTAATATAATGGGTTAACATCACTAAAAAATGACGAGGATTTGTCGTTTCGATATACACCATAGAGGACAAAAATAAAATGATCATGCGAAAGCTAACGACAATTGCTGCCTCGATCGCCGCAGTAGATACACTAAATATACCTAAATCAAAGCTTTCTCCACCTTGTGGTGCAGACAACATAGTTAAAATAAATAAAGGTAATGCAAAGGAACCAATAAAAAGAAAGCGACGAAGCAGCTTCTCTCTATTTCCTACAAGCATACATAATACCAATAAGCAAAAAAGAACAATGAAAGACGGTACCACTTCATTGATGTGCACAGTAAGTATACTTAGACATAATAAAGCAACTAGCTTGCTTAAGGCATCTAAACGATGCATGACCGTATTAGCAGGACTAGCAGCTGCAAGGCTGTTTTTCATGAATAAAATACTCCTTTCCTATATGAGTTAAAACGCAATGTCATATCGTTATCTCCTTCATATCATGTTAATCTCATATTCTTCTCATTTTCAGCTCATATTCTTCTTTCAACAAAGAATACAGATATAAATCCACGAACCCTTCCTCTATTTTCTGGTATTGTCTTAACAGCCCTTCCTGCTGAAATTGAAATGAGGTTAACAGCTTCAATGACGCTACATTTGTAGGTTGTACCAAAGCTTCAATCCGATTTAATCCCATAACTTCATAGCCATAGGATAACATCAAAGCAAGCGCCTCAGACATATACCCTTTTCCCCAAAAAGCTTTGCCTAAATCATAGCCGATTTCTGCCCGATAAGCACCAGATAGCTGCCATGTATTGAAGCCACAGCTACCAATAAGCTTATGCTCCTCCTTCAGCTCAATTCCCCAGCGTAAGGTATCTTCACATTGGGCTAAACCATTAAGCAAGGTTATCATCTCCAGCACTTCATCAGAAGTCGTGAAAGGACTCATATTCATACGCTTAACAACCTCAGGATCTCCCCAATATTGGAGTAACGTATCGGCATCACTGGGGTGCATTTTACGTAAGTTAACCCTCGAACCCTCTATAACGGGAATATTCCCTTCACATTTAAACAACATTTATCACCTTTTCCTTAGTCCTATGATCCGCTAGGTACACGAAGTAATACGAAGCAATTTTGCATGATTTCTAGCAAAAAAGCAATCTGTAAATTACTTAAAGAGCGACAAGTTAAGTTTTTGTTATATGGGCTTCAAAGATACTATAATAAAGCAAAAGGGGATTACAGGAGGTTTTTTATGGTTTACATTATTATTTTAGTAGTATTGCTTGTTATTACAGTCATCCTATTGACTTTAACCCAAAACGTATTTAATAAAATTACAAGGATGAAGGTAAAAAGTAGTGATGCGATTCTTCAGAGCTTGGAGCAAGCAGGCACGTTTACGAAGCAAAAATTCCACGCACTACGTAAACAGAAGGTACATATTACCTCTTTTGATGGTTTACAGCTTCATGGCTACATTATTAAGGCGGTCCATGCTTCACCACGTTGGATTATTATTGTTCATGGTTATACGGCTAACCTGCACTTGTCAGCACAATATATTGATCTATTTCAACAAGAGGGGTTTAATATACTATTAGTGGATCAAAGACGACATGGTGAAAGTGAAGGGGAATACTCAACGTATGGCTACAAAGAAAAATACGATGTAGAATCATGGGTGACAATGCTAACCACACAATATGGAAAAGAGATCATCGTTGGCTTGCATGGTCAATCTTTAGGTGGAGGCACAGTGTTAGAGTATTTAAGTATTGCACAACCTAACGTTAAATTTGTAATTGCTGACTGCCCATATTCTGATCTAACAGAGCTAATCCGCTATCAAATTAAAGTGTTAAACAAAGCACCTCTCTTTCCATTAATACACTTAGTAAATTGGACTTTAAAACGTAAGGCAGGCTTCTCTTTAGAACAGGTTAGTCCAATTAAAGCAGTGAAAAACAGCTTATTACCTGTCATGTTTATTCATGGCACAGAGGATACCTATGTTCCTACACAAATGAGCGTAGACATGTATAATGTGAAGCAGGGAGTAAAAAAGCTATTACTCATCCCAAAAGCGATACATGCTAACGCCTTTAGCGTCGATGCAGAGCTTTATACAGCTGAAACGATTCAGTTTATTCGTTCTAGTTTATCTAGTTTATCATGACCTGCCTATCATTTGATATTGTGCTAATACGATATAATGATCTAGTTGCTGGCTCAAAGCGACGATGGAATCATTTGTAAATTCCTTCGTTTGTGCAGCTTCAACAAGTTGAGATCGTAGCTGTTCAATTTTTTGAACGAGGTCATTACCTACTTTTTTAGTTTTGGATGTCTCATTCATCATAAGGATCACCTCATACTTCAATTGTTGTGATACTACTATGATAAAACATGTTGTCAAAAAACAACCGTGTCAAAAAAAAGCGAAATTTGTAAGATATAAGGAGGCAATACTACTCTATGTTCCAACCAAAACAACCTACAGCAGGCTCGCGTCAGGAGCAATATCAGGCAATTCTCTCTCAATTAAGCGCATTAATTGAAGACGAGCCTAATCCGATTGCCAACTTATCTAATGCAGCAGCACTGCTAAATTTCCATTTAACTGAAATCAATTGGGTCGGATTTTATTTGAATGTTGAGAATGAACTTGTACTAGGCCCATTTCAGGGATTACCTGCTTGTGTGCGTATTCCTATGGGAAAAGGGGTATGTGGTACAGCAGCACAGCAAAAGAATACACTTCGTGTGGCAGATGTACATCAATTTCCTGGTCACATTGCTTGCGATGCAGCATCCAATAGCGAAATTGTGATTCCTATTTTTGTACAGGATCAGTTATTTGGTGTGTTAGATATTGATAGCCCAAACAAAAACCGGTTTGATGAGGTGGATCAACAGCAGCTAGAACAATTTGTAGCAATATTATCCCAACACCTATCACCAGTGGTATTTCCTTCATAACAAATCATGCAAGTATGAAGTGTAAAAATAAAAGCTACATACGATAAGGGAATTGCTTCATTTCCTTTGTGTATGTAGCTTTTAAGCTTGTTAGTTCCTATAGTGCTACATTAGCCGGTTGTGCTACCACCCTAATCTCTGACTCAAGCCCCAATTCGCTTTCCTTTTTCTTCAGCAGCTTACGTTGCTTCCACCGAAAATAAGAGAAGACACCACGAATATATTCATCTGCAATCATACAGCTGTAAATGCCAATGATGCCAAATCCAAGCCCGATGCCAAACAGATAAGAGCCCCCTGTCGCCACAAATCCCATGAAGATCAATGAAATATTCATCGTATATTTTGTATCGCCAATTGCATTTAGAGCATCCCCAATCGCCATATTTATGGCTTTACCAGGCTGTAGCAATAAGTTCATCCATAACAAAGTAACACATAAATTTAAAATGGCTTCATCCTGCGTAAACATCGCTAGCATATATTTACCAACTAGCACTAAAATAAATGAATTTGCAATCACCAAAGGTAAAGCTACCTTCAAAGCCTTAAATACTGCACCGTAGGCTTCTTTTGTTTTGCCTCCACCAAAAAGATGGGCAATTTGAATCTGTGCAGCAAGCGCCAACGAATGGCCAAGCAAGAAACAAAACGACTCTAATGTATTCATGTAGGTCCTAGCTGCTAGCTCGGTTGTTCCAAGCGTGGCAAGGAACGAAAATATAGCAAGCTGTGAAAATACCCAGCTAGACATATTCACACCAAGCGGCCACCCAATATCCAATATCTCCTTAAACAAGCTACGATCAAAGATCCTAAAATCAGAAATGACGATTTTGCGTTGAAAAGTATTAACAAAAATAACGAGCAAAATCACAGTTGCAATTAGTCTGCTCACTACAGTTGAAATCGCTACCCCTTTTAAACCTAGCTCTGGAAAACCCATCGCCCCAAAAATAAAGCAATAGTTTAAAATAATATGAATAATATTCATGCCAACCGCGATATACATTGGGCCTTTGGTATTCCCCGTGTTACGAATCGCTGTCCCTAATGTAGACATAATTGCGGTGAGAATCATCCCCCCACCTACAATCGATATATATACCTGTGCAAGTGATAATAGCTCTTCAGGCAAACTTAACATTTGAGCAATGGATCTTGGAAATGCAATTAACACCACACTTAACACAGCACCAATGACAGTTGTGACCTTTAAGGCGATGATGGCCACAGACCTAGCATCCTCTTCCTTCCTTGAGCCAATCTTTTGTGCAATGACAATACCTGCTCCACTCGCTACAGTAGCAAATAACGTGGTTAGCGCATTAAATAGCTGATTAGAAAAACCTACTACCGCAACCGCCTGATCAGAAATTCGACTGACCATAAGTGTATCTACGGTTCCTAATAAAAACTGTAAAAATACTTCTATAAAAATTGGCCAAGCTAGCAGCCAAAGTGTAAATTTATCCTTTTCCACATGATCAATTTTCTTCATTATTAAAACCTCCAGATGTAGACCAAAAATGATGTACTTGCTTTATACTTGCACTATAAAACTGTAAGCATGAATCACATTATAGATGTTATCTTAAAAATCAGGTATCATTATAGCAACTCAATCTATCACGATTTAAACTTATCATTTTGGTGCTACAGTAAGGAGGAATTTCATTATGTATATCCAATTTACCGCTCCCCCTTTACCCCACTACATTGTAAGCGGTATCTCGGAAATGGCTGTCGGAGATCGTCATCCTAATCGACAAAACATTGGTGTTTTTGATTTACTTGTAGCGAGCAAGGGTTGTTTATATATCGCTGATGCAAACCAAAAATATGAAGTGCATGCAGGACAATTCCTCATTTTAAGACCGGATAGTCACCACTATTCATATATGGGCTGTAAGGAGGAGTCGATCCACCATTGGCTGCATTTTCAATTGTTAGGGGATTGGAGTATTCAAAATGAGGTCAAAACAGAATATGAACATCATGGACCACCTATGACCTTATCTCCGTTCTCAACGTCTAGCTATAAAATTACTGTACCCCAATTCGCAAAGCTACCACAGTTGCCCAAAGTAATCCAAATGATAAATACATTAACTCAAATGAATAGTCATATTCATCTACCAAGTGTACGCTTAAAACAGCAGGCATTGTTCCAAGAGGTTATTTTATTGCTATCTTCATCAGGAAGTGAGGAAGCTCCTTCCCCACAAGCGGTATGTGCGGAGCGTGCTGCATCCTATTTACGTGAACATTATCGAGAACCCTTTTCGTCTCAAGCATTAGCAAGTAATGTTAATTTTCATCCTGTCTACATCGCTCGGTGCATGAAGAAGGTATTTGGCTGCTCCCCCTCCGTCTATTTGATTCAATTACGAGTTGAGCAAGCCAAGCTATTATTGCTACAAACCAACTTAACGGTCGAACGCATTGCAGAAGAGGTAGGATTTAATCAAGCAGCCTATTTCACAGCCTGCTTTAAGAAATTTGAAGGGATCTCACCAAGGAAGTATCGTCAACGCTTCACTTGGACAAAGGACTCATAATCTTTTTGCTTTTTAAACTGATTCCCATCTATAATGAAATTACATTAAAAAGATTATTGGAGGAAATGTATTGACACAGGTTAGGATTTTTGCAGATAGTACCACCGATTTTCCACCCCACTTGGCAGAGAAGTTTAACATTGGCGTTGTCCCTTTGTATGTCGTTTATGGCGAGGAGTGCTATAAGGATAAATTCGAAATATCGACAAACGAAATTTATAACCGCTTTCATACCGAGGGGAAATTACCACAAACCGCTGCACCGGCTCCAGCTGACTTTATCGCTGCTTTTACCCCATGTGTAGAGCGTGGCGAGCAAATTGTATTTATTAGTATGTCTTCTAAAATATCATCCACATACCAAAATGCAACGATTGCCGCTAGTGAATTTCCTAAAGGAAGTATTCATGTTGTAGATTCGCTCAATGTATCTGGTGGGACAGCTATATTAGCGCTGAAGGCTGCAAAGCTTGCTGAGGATGGAGCTACTGTACAAGAGATTGTACAAATGGTTGAGGAAGATCGAAAATATATCGACATGGATGTGCTTGTAAGTCAACTTGATTTCTTGCATAAGGGTGGACGCGTATCTAGTGTTCAGCATATGATCGGAAGTCTGCTTAAAATTCGCCCTGTGCTTAAAATGAAAGAAGGCATTATTTACTCCGCTGATCGTTATCGTGGCAAAACAGAAAAGGCAATCGAACGCATGTTAACTAGCTTCATAGATAATGTGAACAAAATTGATCGTGATCTTGTCATTGTCGCTCAAACCTTAGCTGAAAAAGCAGCAGATTATGTAAAAACAACGTTATTAGAAAAAACGGATATTAAAAACGTCGAAATTATTGAAGGTGGTTGTGCCATCTCTTGTCACTGTGGACCTGGGACAGTAGCTCTTATGTATAAGAAAAAACCTTCATATGCGAATTAATCAACTTAGATAGTTAAGTTACGTTAAAAATATAATTATAATTTAGCCTGATACCCTCTTATTCAAAGACAAGGGCATCAGGCTATTTTCATTTTATTTTCCAAAGGCTTGGGTTACGTTGTGTAGGACAATATTCACTAATTCCCCTAAATCGTCAATTACAGCATCAGCATCAGTATTATTTTCAAGCTGACCACTTCGTTTCCAAACCGCCTTCATTCCAACGTCACGACTTGCTCGTATATCATTATCAGGATGATCTCCAACAAAGAGAGAATTTTGGGCGGTTACTCCCAGTTTAGTTAATGCACGATTGAAAATAACTTTATCAGGTTTCCGCAGTCCTTCCCATTCTGATATTAGCACCTCATCAAATAAATGTTCGATGTGTAATGCCTTGAAATTATCATATTGGAATTGACCAAAACCGTTTGAGACCAATGCTAACTTTATGTCTTGATTCTTTAACACTGTAAGCATATTTAACAAGTTCGGAAAACCTATACAATGCTTTTGAAAATTTCTTATATAATCATCTAATAGTAACTTCCAGTCAATATCTTGAATTGAGAACTCATGTATGATCTGTTGATATACTTTATCCTTCCATACGTAACCATGATTATCAAGTTCAATAAACCGTTGAACAAAAGTTTCTTCGTCAATGATTTGAAACTCTGAGTAACGGTGGTATTGATCTCTAACAAACATCAATAGTGATGAGTCACGGTCTAATAGTGTTCCATCTAGATCAAAAAGAACCGCTTTGATTGTCAATTGAATCACTCCTTTTACCTAATTCGTCACTAATGAACACAACAATATTTAAGAAAAAAGCCTTTCCAAAATAAATATTGATCAAATTTCAAATTGTGTGATTGTGCACCCTCCAAACCACGCTTACTTCATTATTTTTTCTTCCCTGCATCTATATCTTGCGGACGTAAGCCACTCCAAATGTTAGGTATGTCTACTTGCTCAGGATGCTCAAATACGAGAAAGGCAGTTGGTAAATAGCGTTCACCATATTCTGACGAAGGCTTATTCATGATTTCTCCACCTTTACCTACTAAAACGGTAGAGGAGCCCCCATCCAAATTGGCAGCAATGACCGCACCATGCTCTAGCATAACCTCCTGAACATCATATAAGCTTGCCCCAATGCTATAACCTGGCTGACGACCATCAATAATGACAAATAGAATAGAACCATCTGCTTTTTGACCCATCGCAGTACGTGGCGCAATCCCCCAGCCTTCCTTCTGGTTTTTGATTTGTCCTTTGCCATTCACAATAATTCGTGGCTGGAAGGTAACAGCCTCTTGCACGCCAAGCTTACTCAGCTCACTAATCGAATATCTACCAGCAATCATTTTACCTTGCTTATCTATACCTACAATTTGAGCTGACTTTTTTGAGCCCATACCATTGTAGTACATTTTTCCTTGTGAAATAACAAGACCAATCGGCTTAAAACCGTTGCCACGCCAATTCGGATCATCAAAACCTCCGCCATTTACACCTGCAACTGCACCTAATCGACTCACCATACTTGATACCTTTTCACCTTTTCCACGTTTACCAGGAACACCAAGGCGAATTTTAGTAGGATCACTAACAGTTAGAACGTAACCATGGTAGCCTTTACCTGATACCTCATCTACCTTCACAAGTGGCTGGTTCTCTTCCACTTTCTCTTTTGGCTTCGTAATTGTATGCGTATCTACCTCGTCACCCATTTTGTCAAATTGGGCCTGATAAGCTGCAACTCGTTTATTTAGCTCTTCTTGACCAATAATATATTTAGCCCAGTGACGGTGTCTTGTTGTAATCAACGTATCCGCAACTAAAAAACGAAAGCTGTTCCCGGAAGGAGTAAAGAAAAACCAAATACTAAATAAGGAAAGTAATAACAACATCACCGTAAAAAACACCTTTAACTTATAAAAAAAGCCTTTTTTCTTTTTCTTTTTTGTCGTTCTTTTACGATTGGGTGATTGTGTTTGTTTGGGCTTATTATGTTTCCTAGACGCTGTACGACTAGGCAAGGATGTTGTTTCCATTAAAGTTCTCCTAATCCTGATCTCAAAGTGTATTTACTCTATCTCACACATGATATACAGGATAAACGATAAACTGCTAAAAAAAGTTTCAATAAATTAATATCATTACCATTTTGAATACATCCACATCTTGAAATTAGTGCTTGACTGCTAATGTAAACTAGCGAAGAGACAGAGAGATTCTGAAGATTGTCTCCCTCCTTATATTTCATTTTTCTTACGCTAGCTCGCTCATTCGCAGAATATCATTTGTTAGATTATCAAATGAAGGCGAAGAAGGAGGAAC
>NZ_JAGGKG010000014.1 GCF_017873435.1 Paenibacillus turicensis
ACGCCGCCAGCGTTCGTCCTGAGCCAGGATCAAACTCTCCAATAAAGTTATTGAAAAGAGCGATAAGCTCATTTTGAATCTGACGAGATTAATTCATTGAAATTAATCTACTTATTTTTGAATTTCACTTTCGTGAAATTCACTCACTCGTTGTTTAGTTTTCAAAGATCAACTTTGTTGCTTTTTGTTGATTTGCTTACTTAAAAGCTTTGTTTCAGTGTTAACTGCGTTCTCAGCAGCAACTCTTATAATATATCACTTCCTGTTGAATAATGCAAGCCTTTTTTAAAAAACTTTTTTACTGAATGTAAAAGCAATGTTCAACAGTAAGCTTTATTATATACGATAATTCCACAAAAAGCAACATATTAAGAGATTATTTATTATTAGTATTATTAGTAAGTACTAACGTGTAAGGAAGCTAGCAATATTATTCAATTTTGAGTTACGATATGACTTCTTTTATATATAGCCCTTTTTGCACAACAAGATTTACAATGTTACCTCCAACTGAGACCATAGGGCGGGTTGGATGATCACGATCTGTAAATATAATCTCTCCTAGGCTATCATTACTCAAACGAACCTTCATTCCATTATGAAATTGTGTAACTTTGTCGATGAATGTCTGAACGATACTAGGATCAAGCTTACCAAATGCTTCTGACTTTATTTCCTCCAACACTAAGTACGGTGATTTAGCATCACGATATCTGCGTTGTAGTGTCATAGCATGAAAAATATCAGCTACCGCGACAATTTTAGCATAAATATGAATTTTCTCACCTGTCAATCTGAAGGGATATCCAGAACCATCTAACTTCTCATGATGCTGTAGCGCGGTTAGTCTAACTCCTTCATTAATTGCCGTTGTTTTACGTAGCTGCTGATAACCATAAGTGGTATGCATCTTCATTTCTTCAATTTCCTCAAGCTGAAGAGGACCTGGTTTGTATAAAATAGTAGGATCTACCTTTGTATTTCCGATATCATGAAGCAATCCAGCAAAAGCAACCTGCATCCAATCTTTTTGTGGCAGACCACACCACTGAGCTAAAGTGTAAGAGGTTAGTCCTGAAAGAATCGCGTTATGATATTGGTAGTCATACTCATTCATGTTTCGTGGGGTAAAGGTAAGAATATGATAATGCTTAATATGCTTGATTAAGGTTTCTAACTGATGGCGAAGCTCATATATAGGTAACTCTGCGGCAAATACAGATTGAAACGCACTTTTGGTTAAATGCAACATTCTATCATACTCCTGCTGAAACACAAGTGGAACATCCAGCGCTTCAGAACTACTTTGTACTGAACTAACTGGATTTTTACCTGACCGAATCGCAACACTATTAACTACTTCATCTTTACCATCATCAATATCAACAGCATGAATTAAAAAGGCTCTCAGTATATCCAAATCTCTTGGCAACAACACTTTACCTTTTTGAAGAAGTAATCCCCCAAGGGAAGTATGGACATGATTATATGTTTTCATTCCCGGCTTTAATTCAGCTAATGACAATGTAATCATAATGTGGCGCTCCTTCAATAAATTGAATTTTGTATACTCGATTCACTTTATATCATATTTTACAGGCTTTAAGAAGTATTCGTCACTTTAATTATTAATTTAAGAACAAATTAGCTTAACTATATTAGAAATAAACTCTAATGATTCAAAAAAAGCGACTAACTAAGAGAAAATCTCTTGTCAGTCGCTTCAATTATTAATTCATTTGTGTTCCTCATAGTAGAGGAGTAGGTTACTTAGATTACTCTATCTCGTCAGTACCCTCGTCAGAGCTTACATCGTTTACCTCTGTTGCATCGCTAGATACATTACCCTCGGTGACAACAGTGTTACCATCTGCTTCAATACTTTCGTCATCCAACTCTTCGGTTTCTTCTGTTTTGTCAGAACGGCACACCGTACCCACAGAATCATCCTCACGAATATTAATAAGCTTAACCCCTTGAGTATAACGACCCATTGTGGAGATTCCCTCCATGCTCATCCGAATCAAGGTGCCACTGCTTGTAATAATCATTAAGTCTTCATCATCTTTAACAACCTTCAGACTCACAACTGAACCATTTTTGTCCGTTACATTAATAGTTTTAATCCCTTTACCACCGCGGCTTTGAATACGATAGTCGGATACAGGCGTACGTTTACCATAACCTTTACTTGTAACGATCAAAATGTCTTGATCTGGTTGAACGATATCCATAGAAATGACTGAATCATCGCCACTCAGCGTAATCCCCTTCACTCCCGTCGCCGCTCTACCCATAGAACGCACATCACTTTCAGGGAATCGAATCGACAAGCCTTGGGAAGTACCCATAATTAATTCTTGGTTACCATCTGTCAGCTTAACATCAATTAAAATATCGTCTTCACGAAGGTTAACTGCAATTAATCCACCTTTGCGAATATTAATGTAGTCCTCGATTGGTGTTTTCTTAACAACGCCTTGACGTGTAGCAAAGAACAAATATTTATCCTCATCAAAGCGCTCAACAGGAATGACAGCATTTACCGTTTCCCCTTGCTCAATTTGAATCAAATTAATAATTGGAGTCCCTCGTGCGGTACGTCCAAGCTCAGGAATTTCATACGCTTTAAGACGGTAAGCCTTACCACGGTCAGTAAAGAACATAAGATAATGGTGAGAGTTCGTTACAAATAGATGCTCTACAAAGTCATTATCTTTGGTATCCATACCTACCACACCACGGCCACCACGTTTTTGACTGCGGTATGTCGTTACAGGCAAGCGTTTGATATATCCCGTATGGGTAATTGTGATAACAACTTCCTCTTGAGGGATTAAATCCTCATCTAAAATGCTATCTTCGCCCGCGATAATTTCTGTACGGCGATCATCTGCATAACGATCACTAATTTCTTGTAGCTCTTCACTAATAATATTCAATACAAGATGCTCATTAGCTAAAATTTCACGATACTCAGCTATTTTTTGCATCAATTCATTATATTCTGCTTCAATTTTTTCACGTTCCAAGCCGGTTAAGCGTTGTAGACGCATATCCAAAATAGCTTGTGCTTGTTCAAAAGATAAAGCAAATCGTTCAATTAAGCCATTACGAGCAATCTCTGCCGTCTGTGAGGCACGAATAAGTGCGATAACCTCATCGAGATTATCAAGTGCAATCCGTAAGCCTTCGAGAATATGAGCTCTTGCCTCTGCCTTCTTAAGATCATATTCAGTACGACGTCTAATGACTTCAATCTGGTGTTGTAAGTAATAATATAGTGCATCTCTTAGTGTTAAGATTTGCGGCTTTTTATTTACAATCGCCAGCATGTTTACACCAAACGTAGTTTGCATTGCAGTATGCTTGTACAAATTATTAAGCACAACGTTAGGATTCACGTCGCGTCGGAGTTCAATCACGATACGCATACCATTACGGTCAGATTCATCACGTAGATCCGTAATGCCCTCAATTCTTTTCTCACGTACTAGTTCAGCAATTTTCTCAACCAATCTAGCTTTATTTACTTGGTACGGAATTTCATTAACGATAATCCGTGCTTTGTTATTGTTTTCTTCAATAACGGCTCTAGCACGCATAGTTACAGAACCGCGGCCTGTTGTATATGCTTGACGAATACCTGAACGCCCAATAATAAATCCAGAGGTTGGGAAGTCAGGACCTTGAATATAATCCATCAATTCTAAGGAAGTAATGTCTGGATTTTCAATTAAAGCTTGTACCCCTCTAATCACTTCACCAAGATTGTGTGGAGGAATGTTAGTTGCCATCCCTACGGCGATACCAGAAACACCATTTACAAGCAAGTTTGGAAATCTTGAAGGTAATACCATGGGTTCTTTTTCTTCGCCATCATAGTTGGGTTCAAAGTCAACTGTTTCCTTGTTGATGTCGCGCAACATTTCCATCGCAATCTTAGAAAGTCTTGCTTCGGTATACCGCATTGCCGCTGCACCATCACCATCAATCGAACCAAAGTTACCATGACCGTCTATAAGCATATTACGCATTGAGAAATCCTGTGCCATACGAACCATCGTTTCATATACGGCGCTATCACCGTGTGGGTGATACTTACCGATAACCTCACCAACGATTCTAGCCGATTTCTTGTACGGCTTGTCTGGATACATCCCTAGCTCTGACATCGCAAACATAATGCGACGATGCACTGGCTTCATCCCGTCTCTGACATCTGGCAAAGCGCGACTAACAATAATACTCATTGCATAATCCATAAAGGATTCGCGCATTTCCTCACCAATATCTCGATCTATGATTTGCGGGTTCTTTTCTTCCGCCATGCTTCGAACCTCCTTCAAATATGTTTCATAAAAACTGACTTGAATCTATTTCACTAACTTGCATTAGTTTTTATTGAAATAACATTCATTGACTCTCATAAAAAACACACACTGAAGCTACGCAATTTATAATTGTCAGGTTATGTATGGAGAAATAAAAGATGATAATCTTTATGGTTAAGAATAAAACTCCACCTTTTATTATATTACTTTCACAAATCAAGCACAATTAAACGTAATGTGGTTACTCTTCTCCAATTAATGTAGCAAAAATGGGGATGTGTCCATTCCTATTTTGCTTTCTCCTCATACACTGCAATTATAGGCATTTGCGTTAATCACCAAAAAAGTAGGCAAATCACCATATCTTATAATTATATCATTGTTAATCTCTTCTGTCCTATGTTTTTCAAGTAGAAACTGTTCAAATTCATATTAGGAAAGGATGGAAACCTCATTGGCTATTCAAAGAATTGCGAGTAAATGGGAAAAAACAAAAGTACTGAAGCAAAATGATGACCTTGTCCCTTATATACCAGATACACGACGATATAATTTACAGCAGCTAGAGGATATGCTTCTAGAGCATAAGGTGGTATTTATCAAGCCAGATCATGGTACCTATGGGAATGGTGTGATGAGCGTTGAAGTGCACCAAGTAGAAGAAAATGATGAGCTCGCTATACAATATAAATTTAGACATGGCATACAAACTACTATTTTTCCATCTTTAGAGGAAACACATGCCGTCATTTCTGAGAAGATCGCAAACAAATTTTTTCTAATTCAAAAAGGGATTACAATGTTGACGTATGAGCGTCGTAAGTTTGATGTTCGTATTCTTGTACAAAAAAATCCCCAGAAAAACTGGGAATCTACAGGTTTTATAGGAAGAGTGGCTGCCCCGCAAAAAATAATAACAAATTATCATGGTGGTGGGACTACAAAAACGATTGAAGAACTATTAAAAGCGCATTTAACGCCTAATCAATATATAAAACTATATAAAGAATTGAAAATATTAGGTGTGGGTGTTGGGGAGCAGCTTAATCGTAAATTCCCAAGACTAAAAGAAATCGGTATCGATATTGCGATCGACGAGGATTTTCATCCATGGATTTTAGAAGTAAATACACTGCCCGCCCTTTTCCCATTTAAGCAACTAAAGGACAAAAATATTTATAAAAAGATTCGCAAATATGCTGTAGCTTATGGAAGATATAAGAGTGCTAGTAAAAGCTAAAACCTGAACCTTACTTATTCGTGAGCTGTTTAAATTTCTCCACATATTGACGTGCCAACTCAGTAATGAGATCATAACGCCCTTCTTTAGCTGGTGCAGTTAAGTTGCCACCAATTCCTACTGCAATTGCCCCGTTAGAAATCCACTGCTCCATGTTGTTCAAGTCTACACCACCAGTAGGCATAATGTTAACGTGGGGCAACGGTCCTTTCACAGCTTTAATAAAGTCAGGGCCAAATGCACTTCCAGGGAATAATTTTAATATATCTACCCCGTATTTCAAGGCTTCCTTCATCTCGTTTATGGTTAGACAACCAGGCATATAAGAGACACCATACAAATTACATATTTTTGCTGTTTCTTCATCAAACGTAGGGCTAACAACAAACTCAGCTCCAGCCAGTATCGCGATACGTGCAGTGATAGGCTCAAGTACAGTGCCAGCACCAATGACAGCAGTTTCTTTATATTTCTCTGTTAATTCTGCAATAACTTGATCCGCCTTTGGGGTTGTAAACGCAACTTCAATATTGTACAAGCCACCTTTGATACAAGCTTCTGACATTAAAATAGCTTCCTGAGCCGTATTTCCTCGGATTACCGCAACAACACCATTAGACGTAACTTTCCGCAACACATTTAACTTTTGCATTCTGAGCAGGCTCCTTTTAAAAAATATATTTAAAATATTTAATTAAAAAAGTTTAGTAAACTACTAATAACATTTATATATAAAATACTAATGTTGCCATGACAACAAGTCAATATGTTTATTAATTTATTGTAATAAACCGGTTTATGTGTTAAGTTCAAATTAATTATGTATATTTCATCTGAATCGACTTAATCAAGGAGGAAAGAAATGTGATGACAAAACAGAACAAGTTAGACGTTGTTACTTTTGGGGAGCCTCTAGTTATGTTTTATGCGAATGAAATTGGCGAACTTGATCAAATTAATTCTTTTTCTAAAGCATTAGCAGGGGCTGAAAGCAATGTAGCGATTGGCTTATCTCGGTTAAGCCATCGTACAGGATTAGTCGCTAAGCTAGGTAATGATAGCTTTGCATCATTTATTAAAGCTACGCTTCAGCATGAAGGTGTAGATATCAGTTCTATTTCGACCAGTGATGAACGACCAACAGGCATGCTAATTAAATCAAAGGTTGCCTCTGGTGACCCTAAGGTTGAATATTTCCGAAAATTCGCTGCGGCTTCTACGCTGAATTTGAGCGACTTTGATCATAGTTATTTCGAATCAGCTAGACATTTACATGCAACTAGCATCTCTGCTGCCTTATCTGACGAATGCTTTGAATTTGCAACCTTTGCGATGGAGCATATGAAGCGTCAAGGTAAAACAGTTTCCTTTGATCCCAATTTGCGTCCTGTGTTATGGAAAGATGAAAAAACGATGATTGAAGGCGTAAATAAGTTAGCGATTCTGAGTGATTGGTTTTTACCAGGGTTAGGAGAAGGTAAAAGACTTACTGGATACGATACGCCTGAAGCGATTGCAGACTTTTATTTAGAGCGAGGACCTTCGATTGTTGTCATTAAGCTTGGTCCAGAAGGTGCTTATTATAAAACAAAAGAAAGTCAAGGTATCGTTAATGGCTTTAAAGTAGAGCAGGTTATTGATACAGTAGGTGCAGGAGATGGTTTTGCAGTTGGTGTAATCAGTGGCTTGTTAGAAGGACTTACGCTTCCTGAAGCCGTAAAAAGAGGGAATGCCATTGGTGCTTTAGCCGTCATGTCGCCTGGAGATATGGATGGGTTGCCAGATCGAGCTAAACTAGAAGGATTTATGAAGATATAAGTTACGGGTCCAATATCGTATTATATAGAATAAAATAAAAAAGCCGATTAGAGCCTTACTACAAAAGTAAGAAGATCTGATCGGCCTTTAAATTTTTAAAAGTACCACACACTATACATGCGCCCCGCCCCTAAAATTGAAAGGAAATACGTCCATAATGATGTAGGCCTGTCCCCTGCTGAACAACCTCTCTTTTCCTCAAATCACGAACAGCCTCTCTAACATCATCAAAAATACTCACATCGATTCCAACCTCATTATGAGAGCCAAAAACGATAGATACTTGTTCAGAGATTGAACATATTTTTTCTAAAGAGTCTACTAGTCGCTTTGGATCCGTTGTCGGATAAAAAGCATAGATTGGTGTACCTACATATAACAAATCGCCCGTAAATAAATACTGAGTATGCTTATCGTAGATGCTAATATGTCCTGGTGAGTGACCTGGGGTATGATAAATAATTAATTCACGTTCCCCTAGCTCAATCCTGTCACCATCCTTTAAAGTATGGATATGCTCTGGATTCCCCCGATAAGGAACAAAGGTAGCGGAGTCAAACGTTTCTGGCGTAGGTTTAGTAATATCCCTGCCAATGTCTTTTCTAATTTGTGCCAACGGTAAGCCTGGCATTCCCTCCAACAGCCAATTAACCTCTGCTTCATGCACATAAATCTCATCAAATTGCCCATGGCTCCCAAAGTGATCCCAATGTACATGCGTTGTAATCACAACGATAGGCAAATCTGTTAGTTGATCTACTATTCTTTTAATATTATCGATCCCAAGTCCTGTATCAATCAAGGCAGCCTTTTTGTGTCCAATCAATAAAAACGAATGTACCTTCTCCCAGTGTCCATATTCACTAATCGCATAAGTAGAGTGATCAATTTGTTGAACTGTAAACCAATCGTCTTTTATAAATTCTAGTTGAGTCATTAGAAAGTCCCCCTATTATTTCTCAGGCAATAATTTGAAGTTTTAGCTCTCAGTTCAATTGCCAATGTCGTTTAATTTTCGATGCGTAAAACAGATTGTCCCTTTATGAGCTGAGGTGGAAAACGATACGTAATGGGTACAGATTGCCCTTGCTCAATACAAGACACGATAATTTGTGCTGCCTTCACCCCCATCTCATAAGCAGGCTGACAGACAGTAGTAATACAAGGGTTATAGATTTGGGCAAAGTCACCATGGTCGATCCCAATTACCGAAATATCTTGGGGGATACGAAGATGATGAACATTTACATATTTCAATATTTCTGCAAGCACAATATCGTTACTCGCTAATATTGCGGTAGGTGGCGTGGACAAAGAAATCAGCTGTGCGAGTGTATTCCCTAATTCCTCTTTTGCAGCATCCCGAATGTAATCTAAATGTACAGCAAGGCCTTCATTTTCCATTGCTCGTTTAAACCCACTTAATCTTTCCTTACGTGGAGTGATGCCATCCTTACCAATAGGGAGCGATAAGAAGGCTATTTTTTGGTGCCCATGCTGAACAAATTCCTGAATTGCAATTTTACAAGCCATCTCATTGTCCATAAGTAAGCTGTGCATTGCAATCCCATCCACTAACCGATCCAAAAATACAACGGGATAACCTTGTTCGATTAGCTTCGTATACATCGTAGGTGATTTACTGGTAGGAAAAATAATTAATCCATCCACTTGTCTTGCCTTTAGCATTTCAATATACTTTTGTTCCTTCTCAGGGCTTTCATCGGCATTACAAATAATAACGGCGATTCCATAGCTCTGAAGTTCATTTTCGATCGCCCGTATACAGGAAATAGACAAGGTGTAATTCAGATTAGCAACAATAATGCCGACCATATATGTTCTATTTTCCCTTAGTCCTAAGCCACGAGCTAAGCCACTTGGTTGATATTCCAATCGCTCTATGACCTCACTAATTTTCTGCTTTGTTGCTTCACTCATGTAGTGATAACGTTTGTTCAAAAACTGAGAGACGGTACTTTTAGAAACCCCTGCTTCTCTGGCAACATCTGCTATTGTTAACTTCTTCATCAAATTACTCCGATCTATCAGCAAAATATGTTATTTATTATAGACCGTCTAATGACAAAAGGCGATCTGCAAAGCCATCTTAAAAGTCATCCTATCAGCATACAATTATAAGTACAAAAGTACATATGTGAACTAAAATGAATGTATACAAACATAAATAATACAAAAAAAACATTTATAATATAGACCTAATTAGGTTATAAAGGATACAATAAAGCTACAATGTGTCTCTGGAAGTGAAATACTGATTGAACTATAAAGATGAGGGTGAGAAAAATGAATCCTATTCGACGTTATGAAAAAATCATGGAGGTCATGCTTCATCAGCGTGATGTCACTGTGGCAGAATTAAGTAAAAAGCTCCAAGTTACAGGAAAAACAATTCGAGAAGATTTGACGAAGCTTGAGGAGCAAGGCTTAATTCATCGTGTGCATGGTGGCGCGGTGTTAGCCCAAAGCAATCAACTCGGTATTTTGCCAACCCACGAATCCAAGCCAAAATTTTTAGAAGAAAAAGTAGAGATTGCCCAAATGGCATTAGCTCACATTCATCCTCATGATATTATCGCGCTTGACGGTGGAAGTACAACACTTGAGATTGCCAAGCTGCTCGATAATATTGAATTAACCGTAATCACCAATGATGTTCATATTATAAGCCAATTAGCACAAAAGGATCAAATTCGGCTCGTTGTACCAGGCGGTTCTCGTGTACGTAACATGTTAATCGGCCCTGAAGCGGTAACCTACATTCATAATCTTAATATTCAAAAGACATTTATATCTGCAACAGCAATTCACCCTGAGCATGGCCTGTCCATATACACTGGCGATCTTATTCCTTATAAACAAGCACTCATAACAACCGCTAGACAAGTATATACAGTCATTGATCATCATAAATTCGGCTCTACTGCACTACGGACGTTTGCTGCATTGGATCAAATTGATCTTATTTTAACCGATGGGGGTTTAACTGCTGAAAATGCTGAACTCTTTATAAAAACAGGAACAAAGCTAGAGATTGGCTTAAAGACGAATTTGAATTTAAAATCTTAATTTAGCCCTACCAAACTTAAATTAAAGCCTGAGCAATTAGACCTTGTTTATTTTAAATGCTATAGCATCAGGCTTTAATTTCCCCTCTTATTTTTAAATAGAGCCTCAATTCAACCTAAATCTATAACCCATTCTAAAGCTCAATCTTGTATTTCTCACCTTCATGTGTCTCAATCTTAATATGTTTATCGTTGATGATGACATTTAACTGATTTAACTGATTGTAGCTACTCCAAATGTCCTCGCTTTGACTACAATTTCGACTATCTCCAACGATCGCTGAAGCTAACCAGTGTATTCCTGGATCAAGTGTCGCTGTTAACGTAGGGATTACGGTTCTTGGATGGAGCAAATTCGTATTTGCTTGTGCATCTATCAGTTCAGTAGAGTCATATCCCAGTAAATTTAATACACCACTACTTCCTGAAGCACTTGATACTACAAGCATATGGATATCTTTCTCATGCAAATGAGATAGCATTGGCACAGCTAAACAGTGAGCGATAGCTTCTTTGCCTCCTACTATGTTTGTTGTCTCAAAGGGCTGCTCAATCGGAAAAGCATATCCTCCCTCAGCTACATCTAGACTCCGCTCATTCTCAATACGATGAATTCGAATATGACAAGGTAAACCCGCGATCACCCATGTCTGTATTTCAACATTACGCCAAGGTTGCCATTTTGAATATAAAATATTATCTTTAATCATCGATTGCTCATTTTTTCTTCGTACCCGATATAGTCGCTCACCTTGCTCAGACAAAGCTAACATCCCATCATACGCACCTTGAGCCAACCCCCATTCTCCACGTGGAACACTAAAGCCAAATGCAGTAGAATAGACAAATTTTTCGTATTTAGCTGAAGTATGTGTATGCTCATTCGTAGCGTGATGCCCACTATTAAATGCCACCACATGCCCTGTAGCTGGATCGGAACATAACACAAGGTGTGGTTGCTGCTGTACAGCATAAGGTTGTGATGGGGGTAAAGGTAACTCCTCTGCTTGCCAAAAGTGATGGGAAGCGGGCAACGCTGCAATTAAAAAAGTTTTTAATGCCCAATATGGAGAGCCAGGCGAGTTATAATTTTCCGCCATAACTAAATTCGGATAACGATACCCTACAGTCAAAATACCTTGATGATCAAAAATAGGCTGCTGGAACCACCAACGTAAATTACGCAACACAATCCCTTTTACAGCACCCCAAGGCAAAACCTCTAAAACCTCTACCTCTGCAAATGCAAGGGCACTCCAAAAAGCAGATTGTGAAAAGCGGTAACTCAAGCTACGACCATAAGGTAAAGCTTCTCCTTGTGGTGTAAACCAACAAATGAACTGCTGGGCAAACTCAGCCGCCCGCGCCTTCCATCTTCCTGCTCGCTCTGGATCCTCCTTCCCCATCAGCTTGGCATATAAGAGGGCATAATATTGGATCGCAAACGGAACATAATAATCGCTATGACCTTCGGGTCCATCACTATACCAGCCATCACCCAAATAAAAGTCGTCTAGCCGCTCCAAATTACGATGTAACTGACTTTGATCATAAGGCAACCCTCGCTTAGAAAAGCCGATGTTCACAAGCACATTAAAAAATAACCAGTTGCAGTCATAACAAGGATGTGAATTAATTTGATTAAGCCAATGATATAAATTTTGTTGTTGCTCCTGTGTTAGAGGCTCCCAGATCGCTTCAGGTATGAGCGCAAGGGCAAAACCAAACACCGCCATCTCAACCAGCCTCTGATCATAATCGCTCACTTCCCCGAAATATTCCTCATGTGTTGGATTCGTACCATTAATGATGCCTTGTAAGGTTGTTTCCCATAATGGATGATTAGTATCTGCTCCACCTGCAAGTAAAGGAACAAGTCCCCACATAACTCTAGAAAAGCCTTCAATCCCAGCTATGTTGGAGCCATAACCAACACCAGTCACACCTAACTCTAATCTTGCTTTTCCAGCAGAATAATACGGTTGCAGCGGCGTGATTAATTGCGTAATCGCTTTCATGATGTCTTGCTTGTCAACTAAAGGATTATTTTTAAGCTCAGCTAAGTAATTACTCATCTTGATCCCCCCTGACCGTTTTCTCCCAAAAGATCACTGGATAATCATGATGTAATCGATAGAGTGTCTCCACATAAAAGTAATCACCATATATTAAGGGTACATCAATATTTCGATTTTCAGGATAATGACTAGTGCCATGAAGTAGAAGGCCTTCCTCCTGAGGTAAATGCCAAGAGCCATAATGAGCATATAAGGATTCAGTAATTGCAACGCCAGATTGCCAATAACTGAAAGACTCCAACGGATTCACTAATTGACTTAGCAATATTAAGCCACTTGCCGCACAAGAAGCTGCTGACGTATCCTTGAGCCATCTCAAATCTTCAGGTACACGAAAATCAAAGCAAGGAACATAATCCTCTGGCAATTGGGACAAAAAGTAATGTGCAGCTTGCTTTGCTTTATCTAAATAAATTTGCTTACCTGTATGCTGAAAGGCTAACGCCAAGCCATAAATTGCCCATGCACTACCTCTAGACCAAGCAGACTCAGGGCCATAACCTTGCCCCCCTAACACCTCTAACTTCTCGCCAGTTTCAGGATCAAACACGACAACATGGTTGACGGAGCCATCGGGACGGATGAAATGCTCTACAACCGTATTCATATGAGCCTCAGCAATATGGCGATATCTTGGATCATTTGTAGCTTCACTTGCCCAAAATAAGAGTGGGACATTCATACAGCAATCAATAATCGCCCAACCTGCATTTTCATTTCCTTCATACCAAGGATTCCATGCGCGAATATAATTGCCTTTTATATTAAAACGTGCTGCCAAATAGTTTGCCGCCTTTAATGCTCTACGTTTGGATTGTAAATCCCCTGTACGCTTAAACGAGGCAACACTTGTTAAAATCCACATAAACCCGAGATCATGATCAAGCTTATCGTAACCATCTAACACTTTATCGAGTTCCTTTTCACATTGCTTTGCAATCTCTTGTAATTGATCTCCATCACCATCTTGATGATCGGATAACAGCCACAACATCCCAGGCCAAAACCCTGCCGTCCACCATGAAGGAGCCTCTAAAGTATACATACCCTCTTGACTTGCATGTGGAAATCTAGCACCGATACGCTTGGCATTTTGGATCGTTTTTTGAAAGGCAAGCTCCCACGCTTTAGGAACCCAATCTAATCTGAGGTCAGTCAATATGATCCCTACCTTTACAAATCATTTAGTAAACGTTTACATTACAATTTTACTCTCTTTGTATAGCTAGTAGCAACGATTAAAATTTATAGATTCTAAATTAGCATATGTATAAAAAGCATATGTACAAAAAATACCGCCATTTTAATGGCGGTATTTCTGTAACCTACTCCTTAGTAGCTTGGTAAGTTGGTTATATTAAACGTCTAAGTTCTTCACATACTCAGCATGTTCATGAATAAAGTCACGACGTGGCTCAACATTATCGCCCATCAGCGTGTCAAATATCGCATCTGCTTGCATCGCATCTGAAATTGATACCTGCTGCATAGTCCGGCTTTCAGGGTCCATCGTTGTTTCCCATAGCTGACCTGCGTTCATTTCACCAAGACCTTTATAACGCTGAATGTTGAATTTAGCATTTTCACCAAACTCAGCAATAATTTCATCACGCTCTCTCTCAGAGCCTGCGTAACGAATCGTTTTGTTACGTTCGATCTTAAACAAAGGTGGTTGGGCAATGTACACATACCCTGCCTCGATAATTTTACGCATATAGCGGAAAAAGAACGTCAGTAATAGTGTACGAATATGCGCACCATCGACATCGGCATCTGTCATTAAGATGACTTTATGATAACGTGCCTTCTCTATATCAAAATCCTCACCAATACCTGTACCAAGTGCAGTAATAATGGCGCGAATTTCCGCATTACCTAAGATGCGATCTAGACGTGCCTTCTCAACGTTAAGGATTTTACCACGAAGCGGTAGGATCGCTTGGAAATGACGATCACGCCCTTGCTTCGCTGATCCACCAGCGGAATCACCTTCGACGATATACAGCTCACTAATTGATGCGTCCTTAGACGAGCAGTCTGCTAGCTTCCCTGGCAGAGAGCTAACCTCCAAGGCACTTTTACGTCTAGTTAGCTCACGCGCCTTACGCGCCGCCTCACGCGCTCTGGAGGCCTGTAAGCCCTTGTCCAAAATTTTACGTGAAACAGCAGGATTTTCCTCCATAAATTCTTGAAGCTTCTCGGCAAACAAGGATTCAACAATACCACGAACCTCACTGTTACCTAACTTCGTTTTGGTCTGACCTTCAAACTGCGGTTCAGGAATTTTAACAGAAATAATCGCTGTTAAGCCTTCACGCACATCATCACCGGTCAAATTAGAGTCATTATCTTTAATTAGCCCATTTTTGCGAGCATAATCGTTAATAATACGTGTTAATGCACTCTTGAAGCCAGATTCGTGTGTACCACCCTCATGGGTATTGATATTATTCGCAAAAGAAAAAATATTTTCAGAATAACTATCGTTGTATTGCAATGCAATCTCAACCTGAATCATTTCACGTTGGCCTTCAACATAAATCGGGAATTCATGCATCACTTCGCGGTTTTGATTCAAATATTTGACGTATTCAATAATCCCACCCTCATAGTGGAATGAATCGTTAGCGCCTGTACGTTCATCTGTGATCGTAATATTAATTCCTTTGTTCAGGAACGCTAATTCACGAATACGTGTTAACAAAATGCTATAGTCAAACACAGTTGTTTCTGTAAAAATTTCTGGATCAGGATGGAACGTCGTTTTTGTTCCTGTTCCTTCGGTATTACCGATAATTCTTATATCGTATTGTGGGGCACCACGACGGTATTCTTGTTGATAAACGTGGCCATCACGACGCACCTCAACAACAACCTTTTCTGACAAAGCGTTTACAACAGAAACCCCTACGCCATGCAAACCACCAGAAACCTTATATCCACCGCCACCAAATTTACCACCTGCGTGTAATACGGTCATTACGACCTCAAGTGAAGATTTTTTCAGCTTAGGATGCTCACCAACTGGAATTCCCCGTCCATTATCAATGACGGTCACACTGTTATCTTCATGAACGATAACATCAATGGTATCCGCATAACCAGCTAACGCTTCGTCAATACTGTTGTCTACAACTTCCCATACTAGATGATGTAGACCTCTAGCGCTAGTTGAACCAATATACATCCCTGGACGTTTCCGAACAGCTTCAAGGCCTTCCAGTACCTGTATCTGGCTCTCATCATACGATTGTTCGTTCATCGACATGCCTTCACCTACTTCTATAGATTCCATTCCCTCATGATAGATCAGGGAGGTTACACCACAAAAATAATGTTAGCCTTCTTTTTGAGCGTTGCAGAGGAGATCGGAGAGTAATATACCTTGTCCTTCGTCACAACGATAGACTTAGGTGCTTCCTCACCAATGCGTACGACGATCTTTTGTTCTAGCGCTTGGCTAATAAACTGTTTGGAAATCTTCGAGGATTTCTCGATAGACACGTCAAAAATCGCAATCAATTCTGAAGAGAAAATAACCTTTTCCCCACCTAAATGAATGTACATTCTGCTCTCCCGCCCTTATAAGCTTACTTGTCCTTCTTGGACATGAAAAATGATGGCGTCCTTTAGCCGACTTTGATTAATGCTCTCGATGCCTGTCGCTGTTATGAACGTCTGTACTTTACTTTGAAAGGTCTCAATTAACTGGGTTTGACGGTCTTGATCAAGCTCTGACAAAACATCGTCCAGCAATAAAATTGGATATTCTCCTATTTCTTCGTTGATTAACTCGATTTCTGCAAGCTTAAGAGAAAGTGCTGTAGTACGTTGTTGCCCTTGAGATCCGTATACCTGAGCTTCATTTCCGTTAATATAAAACGACACATCATCACGATGTGGCCCAGATAACGTGAGTCCACGTCTAATCTCCTGATCTTTCATCTGTGATAACTTTATCATAAATTGGCGTAATAAGACAGCTTCATCTTCTTCCTCTGCTTCTCCAAACGTAGGAAGATAGGACAATTTTAGCTGTTCTTGCCCACCTGTAATTCCATGATGGATGTGCTGCGCCCATTTTTGCAGCTTCTTTATAAATTGTTTCCTTTTTATAACAATTTTAACACCATGCTCTGCTAATTGTTCATTCCATATTTCAAGCATGGTTGTCATATCGGAGGAAGCACCCCAGGATTGCTTTAATAGGTTATTTCGTTGAACGAGTATTTTCTGATATTGCTGAAGATGGTACAGGTAGCTAGGCTGTACTTGTCCAATCTCCATATCAAGAAATCGTCTTCTTATGCCAGGGGAACCTTTTACAATTTCTAGATCCTCAGGTGCAAACATCACTACGTTCAAGCAACCAATAAAGTTGCTTAGCTTTCGCTGCTCCATCCCGTTTATTTTCGCTCTTTTCCCTTGTCCAGATAAACGCAGCTCTAAACCTACATTCCCTAACCTTTTATCAACCTCTGCAGTAATGACCGCATGGTCTTGTCCAAATGCAATCAGCTCTTTATCCTTGGAGGTCCGATGAGATTTAGTTAATGCGAGCACAAACAATGCTTCTAGTAGATTTGTTTTTCCTTGCGCATTACGCCCAAGAATCAGGTTTACATTTCCAAAGGCATTCATAGAGAGCTTCTCATAATTACGGTAATGGCTTAAATGCATATTTTTGATATACATGGGTTCACCCTTGCCCCCTTAGCCTGTTGACACAGTCACTCACAACGGTTACTGCGCTGAAGTAACCTGAAAAGCACCATTGCCTTCTACTTCAACCCTATCACCAGCATATAACTTTCGTCCACGACGATCCTCATTTTCGCCATTTACTTTGACAGCCTGATCCTGTAATAATGCCTTTGCCATCCCACCTGTTGGGACACAGTCTGCAAGCTTAAGAAATTGATCAAGCTTAATATAAGGTGTTGAAATCGTAATTGTTTTCATGTGCATGAGCTTCCTCTCTAGTTACTTGTGCGATAAGGCAAAATTAAATACAAGCTTTGGCTATCATCCATTGGCTTAATAATGATTGGACTCATTGCCCCTGTGAAACCAATATGAAGCTGCTCGCTTTCGACCACTTTGAGAATATCCAGCATATAACGAGAGTTAAAAGAGATTTTTAATGGATCGCCTGAAAATTGAGATACAGCCAGCTGCTCAGTTACTTTACCAAGCTCAGATGAACTGGAGGAAATTTCGATACTTCCATCCTCTAATGTTTGAAGGCGAACGATATTTGTTTTTTCTTCTCTTGAAAGTAAATACGCACGGTCGATCGATTCACTCAGCTGTTTTGTATCAAGAACAAGTTCTGTTTTGAACGTAGTTGGAATAATTTTAGAAGTGTCTGGATAGGTGCCATCTAAAATTCTGGAATAAAACAATACACGATCAATTTTGAACAATACTTGGTTATCTGCAACAACAATATCGACGACTGTATTTTGATCAGGAATAATTTTGCTTAATTCATTCAGTGTTTTCCCTGAAATAACGATGTTGCTAAAACGTACATCCTCACTTTGCAAGGCGATAGCTCGACTTGCTAAACGATGTCGGTCTGTAGCTACAAATTTAAATTGCCCTTCACTCAAATTCCATAATACCCCTGTCAAAATAGGAGAGGTTTCGTTGGAGGAGATGGAAAAGGTAGTGCCCTTGATCATATTTTTAAGTAGATCTCCTGGCATCGAGATCATTTGATCCTCTTCAATCGCTGGTAAAATCGGGTATTCCTCTGGATCAAGGCCAACGATGACAATTTCTGTAGACCCGGAGCGGATTAAGGTTTGAAAACCTTCTTGAACTTCCATTTCGATTTCTTGAGAAGGTAGCTTTTTTATAATTTCCACAAAAAATTTAGCTGGTAACACCACACTGCCAGCACGCTCAACCTTCACAATTTGCTTATTGTTATCTTCAACAGGAATAAACGCTTGAATAGACACGTCTGTATCACTTGCAGTTAAGGTCATCCCTTGAAAGTTAACGTCTAATTTAATACCAGTCAAAATAGGGATGGTGGTTCTGCTGGAGATTGCTTTGGATACGTGTTGAATTGATTCATTAAGCTCATTTTTTAAAATACGGATTTTCATACCTTCCACTCCTAAAAATTTAATTTATAATTCACAATAACTTTTTCGCATATATAAATGATTATCCACATACAATAAATCATAAAAAATAAAGTTTAGTGATCCAACTTCATTATCCACATGTTTATAACTTTAATTTAAAAGTAAAATTGCTCCACTATCTATTTCGGATGAAAAAGCTTGTATTTTTACAGTCAATAAAATCGGTCTTCTCCCCTTATTATTTTCAATACATAAATGCAATATAACCTTATCCATTTTAAATCTTCTCCCCTATATTAAAAAACACATTAAAAATTGGCAGAAATTAAAGAGAAATCTCCTTAATACAGAAGCTACTGCCATTGGGGAATGTGTTGTGGGATGGATCATGGAAATGTTGGCTTTATGATGAAGATAATATCTTTTAAAAGATAGAAGTAGTAGTAGGGGCACTGAATATGTGGATAACAACCAAAAATAGATGAAATGAAGCCTATTCACATGTTGATAGAATGTGCATAGGCTTACACCTTATTCAGGATGAATTTTTAATTTTCTCACTAATCGTATTAATGACTTTATATAAATCTGGATCATCCTTTATCATCTGCGTAATTTTCTCATGAGCATGAATAACGGTAGTATGATCACGTCCACCAAAGGCATCGCCGATTTTTGGCAATGAAAAGTCCGTTAATTCCCTGGAAATATACATCGCAATTTGTCTAGGGAAAGCAATCGCCTTTGTACGTTTCCTCGCTTTGAAATCCTCCAACTTGAGATTGTAATACTCGCCAACCTTCTGCTGAATATCTTGAATCGTAATCATTTTAGGACGACTGGATGGGATAATATCCTTTAGTGCCTCGGCAGCTAAATGAGTGGTCACATCCTGATTAATTAAGGATGAATAGGCGACAACTCGAATGAGAGCACCCTCTAGCTCACGAATGTTGGAATCAATCTGATTCGCAATGTACATCATGGCTTCATTTGGTATATCTAGGTTCTCAGCCTTCGCTTTTTTACGTAAAATTGCAATTCTCGTCTCTAAATCCGGTGGCTGAATATCTGTAATAAGTCCCCATTCAAAGCGTGATCTAAGCCGTTCCTCAAGGGTTGGAATTTCCTTAGGCGGTCTATCACTCGAAATAATAATTTGCTTACGTTCTTCATGCAGCGCATTAAAAGTATGGAAAAATTCCTCTTGTGTTGATTCTTTTCCAGCCAAAAATTGAATATCATCAATAAGAAGAATGTCGATATTACGATATTTGTTACGGAAGCTCTCAGCTCGGTTATCACGAATAGAATTAATAAATTCATTTGTAAACTTTTCCGAGGAAATATAGACAACCTTGCTGCTTGGACTATGCTCCAAAATATAATGTCCAATGGCATGCATTAAGTGTGTTTTCCCAAGCCCAACTCCACCATACAAAAACAGAGGATTGTAAGCTCTAGCAGGTGCTTCAGCGACAGCTAAAGAAGCGGCATGTGCAAAGCGATTGCCGGAACCAATGACAAACGTATCAAAAGTATATTTTGGATTTAGCATATGGGAAACGTTTTCTTCGATTTGGACAGGTGCAGGGGGTTCCTTCTGCATTTGAATCTGTTCTGGTGGTTCAGCTTCCTCGATGACGAAGGATACATTAACTTGTTTGTCCAAATATTCGTAAACTGTAGTTGCAACAAGCTTGGTATAGCGGCTTTCGAGCCATTCTACAGCAAAGGTGGTAGGTGCTGAGATCACGATGGCATGATCGGTGAGCGAAACAATCTTCGTCGCCTTAAACCACGTGTCAAAGCTTGGTTTGCTTAATTTTGTATTAATGATAGATAAAATATGCTGCCATATTTCAGAGGTATGGCTGTCCACAGACTGTCACTCCTTTTAAATCTTCCAATTGTGGCTTGAGCCATGCAGAAAGAGTCGAAAAACATAAATAAAGGGGACAGGTATCCCCAATAGTAAGTTAAATAGAATCATTATAAACAGGTATAATTGAAAATTGTTCACAATCTTATCCACAGGCTGTGTATAATTATATTTATTGATTAACATATACACAACAAAAGCATTATTATCATAGCAAAATAAACCCCATATTTCAACGTACTCTTAGAAATTATCCACAAATTCAATAACTTGTGTATAAATTTCATCAACACCACTACATATTGTTTATAAAATGTTAAAAGTTCGACATAAAGATTAAAAATGATAAAAAAATATACACAGTTTATTGACGTTATTTACGAAAATATGCGTCATAAATCTGTGTATAACTTATTTGGCTACTTTTTATTAAACCTTGTTATGTTTTGTTAGCTGGAAGTAAATTGTCGTTGAAATTGGGAGATCGCTTCATATTCTGGACCTAGTTTGCTGGAAATCGATAAAAATATCGGTAATAGTTGTTTGTAGATTTGGGCTGATTCAGGATTTGGATCATATTGCTGTGATTGTTCGGTAATTAATGTAGCCTCCTGTAAATTTTCAATAAAACCTAAGGCGTATAAACCTAAAATACAGGCACCTACACAAGAGCTTTCATGATGAGCAGGAATGGAGACGGGCTGATCAAAAATATCTGCAAGCATTTGGCGCCATAAAGAGGAAGAGGCAAATCCACCTGTTGCTTTAATGATGGCAGGTGTGCCAATTTGTTCTTGAATCGCTAACATGACGGAATATAAGTTGAAAATTACGCCTTCCATTGCAGCTCTAAGCATATGTTCCTTGTGATGATGTAAGGCAAGCCCAAAAAAAGATCCACGTGCATTGCTGTTCCATAAAGGAGCTCTTTCTCCTGCTAAATAAGGGTGAAAAAGTAAGCCCTCTGAACCTGCAGGTACTTGCGAGCAAATTTGGGAGATCAAATCATAAGGATCAATGCCTAATCTTTTAGCTGTTTCAACCTCCGCGCCAGCTAATTCATCTCTCATCCAGCGAAGAATGTGTCCTCCATTGTTGACAGGTCCACCTATGACATAATGCTTATCCGTTAAGACATAACAAAAGGTTCGCCCTTTTTCATCAAGAACAGGTCGATCAACCACAGTACGAATTGCTCCACTTGTGCCGATTGTAACGGCAACTTCACCAGGTGACATGGCATTTAAACCTAAATTAGATAAAACCCCATCATTTGCACCAATCACAAAAATCGTTTCTGGCGTAAGTCCCATTACATTTGTGTATTGTAGCGCTGCACCCTTTCTATAGTAGGTTGTAGGTACAATCTTGGACAATTTGCTTTCATTAATTTCCGTTGCTGCAAGCGCTGCTGTATCCCATTTTAATTGCTGTAAATTCATGAGCCCTGTGCAGGAAGCGATGGAGTAATCCACCTCATAGGTTGAAAATAGCTTCGCCCAAATATATTCCTTAATCGAAATAAATTTATAAGCGGTACTAAAAATATGGCCACGCTCCGCACGAAGCCACATTAATTTGCCCAGTGGACTCATAGGATGGATTGGTGTTCCGGTCCGAAAATAAAGCTCATGCCCCTTTTGCTCTAGTAGTAGCTTCGTATAAGGCTCACTACGATTATCTGCCCATGTAAGGGCATTCATTAATGGGTTTCCGTTTGAATCAATCGGAATGATGCTATGCATCGCTGCACTAAAGGAAACAAATTTAATTTGCGTGGGTGAGCTGACATGTTCACGCATGAGTTGTGCTGTAGTTTCTAACACAGCCTGAAAAATTTCATCAGGATCTTGCTCCGCGGCTGCTACCTCTGGTGTATATAAAGGATAATGTACGTGTGCAGAGGACACTATACCTCCATTAATGTTATACAATACCGCTTTAGTGCTTGTTGTGCCAATATCAATGCCGATCATATAAGAAGTGAAATCCACGTTAGTCCTCCTTATGACTTTTTTATATATTATATAGTAATCCACATGTGAATAACTTTTTAAATATTTTTTTGAAAAGGGGAGCTGTGGAAAACTTTTAAAAGTGTTATTCAGTGTGTATAATGAAGGAAGGGAAAGCTTGATTATAAAAATTACAAAATTTTCGCTCATTGACTTTTAAAAGGGTTCATGGTTAAATGTAAAAAGGCATTTTCTGTGCGTAGTGAAAATGGTGAATATGTAGTTATTCCTGTAAGGGGGTGCAATAAATGAGACCAACTTTCAAACCAAATGTGAGCAAACGTAAAAAGGTTCACGGATTCCGTAAAAGAATGAGCACAAAAAACGGACGTAAGGTTCTCGCTGCTCGTCGTCTAAAAGGCAGAAAAGTACTAAGTGCTTAATGACTGCATAAGGCCACTGTCAGTGGTCTTTTTTTAACATAGATAAGGTTAAATGTTAATCTTACATTGTCGTCGTACATGTTCTTTACTTCACAAGGTGGAGATGTAACGATATTTAAAAATGGTAGGCCTGAACTCTTTAGATGCAGGGTTACCATTTTTGACGTTGCTTAAGACAAATTGGACAAAGTAGTTTGAACCAAAAGTTAGGGAGTTTGCGCCAGTGCAAAGAAAACTTCGATTAAGAAATCGTGCCGACTTTGGTCGAGTATATCGATCAGGTAAGTCCTTTGCAAATCGTCAATTAGTTGTGTATTGGTCCATAAGACCAGAGATTGAACGATTTAGACTTGGGATTTCGGCAAGTAAAAAAATTGGAAATGCTGTGGTCAGAAATCGAATGCGCCGCTTAATTAAGGAAATTGTACGTTCCCATGAGCCTAAAATTCGTGATCACGTTGACATAATTATAATTGTACGTAATGGAGCCGTTGGGATGAATTATCACGAGCTGGAGAAAAGTGTTCTCCATGTGCTGAAAAAATCCTCGCTTACTAAAGTGTAAAGGCTGTCATAAGCTTTGTTTCTTTGTATGTTTAATTATGGTATCATTTACAATGACGTATAAGGTTAAGAGAGGAGTTTTGAGGTGTCACGAATTAAAAACAATAGAATAAGATGGACTCTCCTCGCACTATCAATAGGTTTAATGACTATGTTAGCAGGTTGTGGAGTGCCAAATGCATCAGTAGCTACAACAACGGAGGATATGGCGAATAGTACGTCATTTTGGACACGTAATGTCGTCTATTATTTCTCTTATGCACTCGACACATTTGCTGATTGGTTTAATGGTGCATATGGAATCGCGATTTTGTTATTAGTGTTGATTGTCAGAACATTAATTTTGCCATTAACTTTGAAGCAGGTCAAGAGTACAAAGGCGATGCAAGCACTTCAGCCTGAGCTGCAAAAAATTAAAGAGCAATATAAAGATAATCCACAAATGCAGCAACAAGAAACAATGAAGATTTTCCAAGAAAACAAAGTTAATCCAATGGCGGGTTGCTTTCCTTTACTGATTCAAATGCCAGTGTTCATCGCTTTATATAACTCGATAACACATAACTCAGCGATTAGTGCACATTCATTTTTATGGTTGCAGTTAGGTGAGGCGGACAAGTACTTTATTTTGCCGATCGTCGCTGCAATTACAACGTATATTCAAACGAAAATGATGTCTACGATGAATTCTAATCCAAATGGTATGCAGGGACCAATGCAGTTCATGATGTATGTATATCCGATTTTGATCTTCGTCATGGCGTATCAGTTCCCAGCAGCATTACCGCTTTACTGGATTTACAGTAATATTTACACGATTGTACAAAACTATCTCATTTATCGTAAAAAAGATCCTGTAGCTGTCGTTGGTGGACAAGCAGCGAGCACATCGGGTTCTAAACGAGGCGGATCAAATTTAAAAGCCGGACATCCTGGTAAGGGTGCTAAGGAGGCCAAAAAGCGCAAATGATGAACAGTATAGTGACGTCGGGAAGAACTATTGAAGAAGCTGTAAGACAAGGATTGGCCATACTCGGGGTTACCGAGGATCAAGTCGATGTAAAAGTGTTAGAGCAGCCGTCAAAGGGATTTCTGGGGCTGATTGGCGTAAAGGCAGCTAAGGTTGAACTTACTTTAACCACTAATGCGCAATCAGAATCACCGCAAAGGACAAAAACCGAAACCAAACAGCTAGAGGTCGGTGATCATCCAAATCATTTGGTAGATCCTTATGAAGCGGCGGCGTCATTTGTTCGTGATGTTGCTCTTAGCATGGGGCTTGAAGTGGAAGTAGAGATTGTCACCAAACGTGACAATACGGTCTTAAATATTTCCGGTAGTGAGCTTGGTTTATTGATTGGGCGTCGGGGACAAACATTAGACGCTTTGCAATATTTAGTTAATATTATTGCGAATCGTCATTCAGATAGTTTTTTGCGTATTATTTTGGATGCAGAAAACTTCCGTGAACGCAGAAGAAAGACGTTAGAACAGCTAGCGATGCGATTAGCTAGCAAGGTGATTCGTTCTGGCAAGGAAATGGTGCTTGAGCCCATGTCTCCGCAGGAACGTAAAATCATTCATTCCCGCTTACAGGATCACCCTGAGGTGAAGACGTTTAGTAAAGGTGAGGAACCAAATCGCAGAGTAGTTATTGCGCTAAAGAATAATAAGTAGGCTCTTATAGCCTGAAGAGACGCTCGTGATGGTTTGCCTTAGCAAACGTTGCTGGCGTCTTGTTTTTATAAGAGTCAATTAAATATTTAGCTCTATATAAATCATTACTTGACAGCATCAGGAGGGTGGAAGCTACGATACAGAGAGTTCTTACGATTGTTGTTAAAACCAAATTTCCTTTTATTGAATTAAGTATATTGTTAGAATTTGATTTTAAAAGACAATCTTCAGAATCCCTCTGTTCCTCCGCTACTGTGGGTTGGTTGTTAATCTATGATTTCTAGATTGAGCTAAACATTTAAATATATTGGAAAAATATTAGAGTAGAGGTGAAGATAAAATGTTAAGTGACACAATTGCTGCAATCGCGACAGCAGTAGGAGAGAGTGGAATTGCAGTTATTCGTGTTAGTGGTCCGGAAGCAATAGCTGAGGTCGATGTCTTGTTTAAAGCTAAAACCAAGCTAAGGGATGCGGACAGTCATACTGTTCATTATGGATATATTGCTCATCCTGACACTGGAGAGAAGCTAGAAGAGGTACTGGTGTCCATTTTCCGCGCGCCTAGATCGTTTACAACAGAAGATGTGGTTGAGATCAGTACCCATGGCGGAATCATTTCTGTTAAGCGAGTGATGGATTTATTGTTAAGTGGACCATCTATACGAATTGCCGAACCAGGGGAATTTACGAAGCGTGCCTTTTTAAATGGTCGGATTGATTTGTCACAAGCAGAAGCTGTAATCGATCTAATTCGCTCAAAGTCAGATCATGCCTTTTCGCTTGCATTAAAGCAGGTCGAAGGTGTATTGTCTCATCAAATTAAAGAACTACGTCATAAAGTAATTGAAACCTTGGCTCATATTGAGGTGAATATCGATTATCCTGAGCATGATGTTGAGGATATGACGTTTTCCTATATAAAACAACAGTGTCACGATGTATGTATTGGGATTGATCGGTTGCTAACCCATGCGGAGCAAGGCAGGATTTTACGTGAGGGGATTACGACAGCGATTGTAGGTAGACCTAACGTTGGTAAATCGTCATTGCTTAATAGTCTTGCCCATGAAAATAAAGCGATTGTAACAGACATTCCAGGTACAACAAGAGACGTAATCGAGGAGTTTGTCACAATTCAGAACATCCCACTTAAGCTGTTAGATACTGCTGGAATTAGAGAAACGATGGATATCGTTGAACAAATTGGTGTAGAACGCTCCAAGGCTGCTGTGAATGAAGCTGATCTTATTTTACTTGTGTTAAATAGTGCAGAAGCTTTACATGAGGATGAAATTCAGTTGATGGAGCAATTAAAGGATCGCCAAGTATTGGTGTTGCTTAATAAGGTTGATTTACCGCGTCAGCTTGAATTGGATATGGTTACTAAGTACTTTAAGCAGGAATCTATAGTAGAATTATCGGTGGTGACACATCATGGTTTAGATCATTTAGAAGAGGCTATTGCGAAATTATTTTTTGGTGGTAAGCTTGAATCTGGTGATTTAACTTATGTGAGTAATGTAAGACATATTGCACTGCTGAAAAAGGCTAAGCAATCGCTAATTGATGCTTATGAGGCGGCGGATACAGGCATTCCAATCGATATTTTGCAAATTGATGTAAGACTTGCATGGGAACAGCTTGGTGAGGTCATCGGAGATGCTGCGCCAGATGCACTTATAGATCAGATTTTCTCTCAATTTTGTCTAGGAAAGTAAGTTGTGGACTTGGGAAAATAGTTAAAATATAAGCAATAATTTAGTTGTATAATTAGTTTAAAATTTAAATATTAGGAGGTTGAGTAAATGGGATACCTAGCAGGAAGCTATGACGTGATCGTTGTAGGTGCTGGACATGCGGGTAGTGAAGCTGCTTTGGCTGCTGCTCGTATGGGCTGTAATACGCTAATGGTCACGATCAATTTAGATATGATTGCCTTTATGCCATGTAATCCTTCGATCGGAGGACCGGCTAAAGGGCATGTAGTGCGGGAAATCGATGCGCTTGGAGGAGAAATGGGGCGCAATATCGATAAAACCTATATTCAGATGCGAATGCTGAACACAGGTAAGGGACCAGCGGTTCATGCATTACGTGCCCAAGCAGATAAATTTCTGTATCAACATACGATGAAGGAAACGATGGAGAAGGAGCCCAATCTAACACTTCAACAGGGGATGGTAGAACGCCTTCTCGTTGAGGGAGATCAATGTGTGGGTGTTGTTACGATGACAGGGGCAGAATATCGTGCAAAAGCCGTCGTATTGACAACAGGTACGTATTTGCGGGGGAAAGTGATTATGGGTGAGTTAACTTATGAGAGTGGCCCAAATAATCAACAGCCTTCTGTCCAATTGTCTCACCATTTGAAGGAGTTAGGCTTTGAGCTAGTACGCTTTAAGACGGGAACACCACCACGTGTTCATAAGGATACGATTGATTTTTCACAGACTGAGATCCAGCCTGGTGATGAAAAGGTGAAATTTTTCTCTTATGAAACTAGAGATTCAGATAATGAACAGTTACCTTGTTGGTTAACCTATACTTCAGAGTCAACGCACCAAGTTATTAATGAAAACTTACATCGTGCGCCGATGTTTACGGGAATTATAGAGGGGACAGGGCCCCGTTATTGCCCATCTATTGAAGATAAAATTGTAAGATTTGCAGATAAACCTAAGCACCAAATTTTCCTAGAGCCTGAGGGTAAAAATACTTCTGAATATTATGTACAAGGCTTATCAACAAGTATGCCTGAGGATGTACAATTAAAAATGCTACGGTCCATTCCTGGCTTACAAAATGTAAAAATGATGCGAAATGGCTATGCAATCGAATATGATGCGATGGTTCCAACACAGCTATGGCCAACATTGGAGACAAAACGTCTTCCTGGCTTATTTACAGCTGGGCAAATTAATGGCACAAGTGGATATGAGGAAGCAGCAGGACAAGGCATTATGGCCGGTATTAATGCAGCCCGTAAAGTGTTAGGGAAAGAGCCGGTTATATTAGATCGTTCCCAAGGTTATATTGGCGTTTTGATCGATGACCTTGTAACAAAAGGAACCAATGAGCCTTACCGACTATTAACATCACGTGCAGAATATCGTTTGCTACTTCGTCATGACAATGCAGATATGCGTTTAACTCCGATTGGCTATGAAATTGGGCTGATTAAAGAGGATCGTTACCAACGCTTTATAAATAAAAAAGAGATGGTTGAGCAGGAAATTGAGCGCTTGCGTAAAACTTCTGTATCACCATCAGATATTAATCCTTTACTAGAAGAGATTGGATCATCCAAAATTCAGGATGGCAGTCATTTAATTTCTATTTTGCGTAGACCAGAGGTAAGTTACGAGCATATTCATAGTTATTTCCCTTCTGAGTTAGAATTAGATGAATTCATGATGGAGCAAGTTGAAATTCAGGTAAAATATGCTGGATATATAGAAAAACAACTAATTCATGTGAATAAGCTTCAAAAAATGGAAAAGAAGAAGATTCCAGATTCTATTCAATACGAAGATGTACATGGTCTGGCGATTGAGGCGAAGCAAAAGCTAATGAAGATTCGTCCGATTTCTATCGGCCAAGCTTCTCGTATTTCAGGGGTTACACCAGCTGACATTTCAATTTTGCTTGTATATCTTGAGCATTATAACCGTGTTACTGCGGCAGGAGGGTAAACAGCTTTGGATCAAATTAAGGATAATTTTCAAGCATTATGCTTAGCTCGTAATATTGAATTATCAGAGAAGCAGCTGGAGCAATATGAGTTGTATTTTAAGGAATTAGTATCATGGAATGAAAAGATGAACTTAACGGGAATTACTGAACGAAGTGAAGTATATTTAAAGCATTTTTATGACTCGCTTACTTTATCCCAATATGTAGATTTCACCAAAGTGGAAAGTATAGCAGATATTGGATCGGGGGCGGGATTTCCTGGTATTCCATTAAAAATTTGTTTTCCACATCTTAAGCTTATGATTGTTGATTCCTTAAATAAGCGGATTCAGTTTCTTCAGCATGTTGTAGATACATTAGAGTTACAGGATGTGCAGCTTATTCATGGTAGAGCAGAGGATGTGGCCCGCCAAGCTGGTATTCGTGACTCCTTTGATTTAGTGACAGCAAGAGCAGTAGCGAGATTGGCAGTACTCAATGAGTTTTGTTTACCTTTTGTAAAAACAGGTGGGATTTTTGCTGCGATGAAGGGGACTGACCTTAAAGAGGAAGTTAAGGAAGCTGCACGTAGCTTAAAGGAGCTAAAGGGAAAAATGAAGGCTTCTTATCATTTTCAGCTTCCTCAAGAAAATGCGGATCGGCATATTATTATAATAGAAAAAGTAGGGGATACACCTAAAAAGTATCCACGAAAAGCAGGTACACCATTAAAGTCACCAATAATGTAGTAATATTTTTCCTTCCAGTATTGTTTCACGTGAAACAATAACTGGGAGGTTTTTTTATGCCTTTTTTGTACATAGAATTATTTACTAAATTTCTTTTAATATTTTTATGGTTAATTCATGCAATTAGTGGTTGAGAGGAAGCCCAAATAGCGAAGGGGTAGAGGGATGGTGGAGAAGTGAACACGTCCGCCTTTACAGCCTGTTTTTCAACCGATAACGATCTCATTCAAGAAAATCAGGCTGTAACAGGGGTCGAAGCCACCCTCTGCACCGTAGCTGCTTTCCTTGGAAGTTAGCAACCACTAATTTTTGTATTGAGCCATGAAAATCAAAAACATTTTCATAATGTAAAAGATAGGATTATAGTCAGAAAAGTGGTAGAATAAATTATAGTAGAATCAATTTTCAGTAGAGTGCTAGTTTAGACATATGTTAATTGATTCAGTTTGAAATGACATTTTCTGTTTGGCTGGATAGCCCATAAGGAATTCCTTATGTCACTATGAAACTAGGTGGTAATCTACGGAATGAAAGAACAATTTTCTAAATTGTTTGGTTTAACCGAACGAAGCAGTGGAGACGAAGTGAAACAAATTTCCGTTGAAGAGGTTGTCAGCAGCCCATATCAACCGCGGACTATTTTTGATGAAGAAAAAATTGATGAGTTATGCCAAACGATTAAAACGTTAGGTGTAATCCAACCTATCGTTGTGCGACAACGTAATGGAAAGTATGAAATCATTGCAGGCGAAAGACGTTGGCGAGCAGTTAAAAAACTAGGGAATGATACAATTCCTGCTATTGTTAAAGATTTTAATGATTCTCAAGCAGCTTCGATTGCATTGATTGAAAATCTCCAGCGTGAAGGCTTAACTTCAATTGAAGAGGCAGTAGCGTATCAGAATCTGATTGACTTACATCAGCTTACGCAAGAAAGTCTTGCTCAGCGATTAGGTAAAAGTCAATCTACGATTGCAAATAAGATTCGCTTGCTCCAACTTCCTGATGTAGTGAAAACTGCATTAATGGAACGTAAAATTACAGAACGCCATGCAAGAGCGTTATTGTCTTTAGATACCGAAGAATTGCAGTTAAAGGTTTTAAACGAAATTATTGCTAAAGACTTAAATGTTAAACAAAGTGAAGCAAGGATCGCTTTTTATAAACAATTGTCTCAAAATAAAAATAAAAAGAAACGCATTTCTTTTACTAAGGATGTTCGTTTAGCATTAAATACGATTAGACAATCGATAGATATGGTATCAGATTCAGGGCTGGAAATTAAAACGGCAGAAAGTGATCATGAGGATCACTATGAAATTGTGATTAAAATTCCTAAAAATAAATCATAACTATTTTCAATTTTGAGCGTTAATTATATGTAATGACTATTTTCATTAATGAATATTTTCATTTATATGTGCAGAGTAGTAGGAGCATAGCTGTTTATCATCAGGCGCTTGTTTAATGAAGTGACATATGCCATCCCCAAAGCGAGCGTGATTGATGATATTACGCTTGTGTCTTTTTGTAGCGACAGCTTAAGAGGATGGGAGAAGCCCTCTTTGTTTGACAACTTGATTATAAGAACTACAAAAAGATTTCTAACGAAGGTAGAGCAGTTATAATTTTATGATTGTGTTACCGGAATTATATTGAGGTGAAAAGTTTGTCTAAGATTATTGCGATTGCAAATCAAAAGGGAGGCGTCGGTAAAACGACAACTTCTGTAAATTTAAGTGCGGGGTTGGCATCAATAGGTAAACGTGTTTTACTGATTGATATTGATCCGCAAGGGAACACAACAAGTGGGGTTGGCGTTAATAAAGCAGACGTTGAGAATTGTATTTATGATGTTTTAATTAATGAAGTTGATCCTAGGGAAGCGATCGTACCCACGATGGTTGATGGCCTATCGATTATTCCTGCAACAATTCAATTAGCAGGTGCAGAAATTGAGCTTGTCCCAACAATTTCAAGAGAGGTACGCTTAAAAAGGGCAATTTCACAGGTGAAAGCTCAATTTGATTATGTCATTATTGATTGTCCACCATCATTAGGTATATTAACCATTAATTCATTAACTGCTGCTGATTCAGTCCTTATTCCTATTCAATGTGAATATTATGCGTTGGAGGGATTAAGTCAGTTATTGAATACAGTACGCTTAGTCCAGAAGCATTTAAATACTTCGTTGCAAATTGAAGGTGTTTTATTAACAATGTTTGATGCACGGACAAACCTTGGTATTCAAGTTATTGAAGAGGTTAAGAAGTACTTCCAACAAAAGGTATATAAAACAGTTATTCCTCGTAATGTAAGATTGAGCGAAGCGCCTTCACATGGACAATCCATTATTACGTATGATCCAAAATCTAAAGGTGCTGAAGTTTATTTAGAGTTGGCAAAGGAAGTGGTTTCCTATGAATAAGCGTTTAGGTAAGGGATTAGATGCATTAATTCCGTCACTTTCTGTTAAAGAAGATGACAAGGTAATAGAAATACCTTTGAATCAATTGCGTGCCAACCCATACCAACCTCGTAAATCTTTTGAAGAAGATGCTATTCGAGAATTGGCTGAGTCGATTCGTGAGCATGGGGTAGTTCAACCAATTATTGTTCGAAGTGTATTGAAGGGTTACGAAATTATTGCAGGTGAACGGAGATTCCGTGCATCACAATATTGTGGAAATACAACAATACCTGCAGTGGTTCGCACATACTCAGATCAGCAAGTGATGGAAATTGCACTAATTGAAAATTTACAACGTGAAAATTTAAATGCAATGGAAATTGCGGTTGCATACCAAGGATTAATGGATCAATTCAAATTAACTCAAGAAGAATTATCTTTAAAGGTTGGGAAATCACGTTCTCATATTGCTAATTTTTTACGTCTACTGTCTTTACCTGAAGAGGTGAAGGATAATGTTTCACGTGGAACACTATCAATGGGACATGCACGTGCATTAGCTGGTTTAAAGGATACTGAGATCATAAAAGATTTAGCAACACAATGTATAGATCATGAATGGAGCGTTCGTCAGTTAGAGGATGCTGTGGGGCAGTTAGATCGTAATAAAAAACAGAAGACAAAGGTTCAAAATAAAAAACGTGATCCATATATTGATGAAGTAGAGGAATATTTGAGAGAGCGTTACAAAACAACAGTCAAGATTAAACCAAATAAAGATAAGGGTAAAATTGAAATTTCCTATTATAACCAACAGGATTTACAAAGATTATTAGATCTATTGAACGGATAAGTTTATTATAATGACATAGCTATCTTGGTTATAGTATTTTTTTCCAAGAGGTTATGTCATTCTTATCTCGAAAAGAAGTAAAATTTTTTGGAGGTGAAACTTCCTGAATAAGCAATCCGTTATATATTTGGATCATGCTGCAACCTCTTGGCCAAAACCTCCGACTGTAATTCAAGCAATTACTGCAGCGATGGAAGCACCAATCACAAGTTCGGGAAGAGGGAGCCATAGTATGGCGTTAAGTGCTGGTAGAATATTGCTGGAAGCACGAATGAAAATAGCGCAATTATTTCATGTAAAAAATGAAAACCAAATTGTGTTTACAGCAAATACTACAGAAGCACTAAATTTGGCCATTAAAGGATTTTTAAAGCCGGGTGACCATGTTGTTACTACGATGTTGGAGCATAATTCAGTACGGAGACCGCTAGAGTTTTTGCATAGAACACAAGGGGTTATAGTGGACTATGTTGAGGTGGATGAAGAGGGACATCTAGATTTGGAGAAGGTTAATGCGGCCTTTAAACCAAATACAAAGATGTTAATTTGTTGCCATAGTTCTAATCTGCTAGGAAGCATTTTGCCGATAGGCGATTTGGCACAGATTGCACACCAACATGGTGCAGTAATTGCAGTAGATGCTGCTCAAACAGCTGGAATTTATCCTATTGATGTACAGCAGTTAGGGATTGATTTGCTTGCTTTTCCTGGACATAAAGGATTGTTGGGTCCACAAGGTACAGGGGGATTATATATTGCACCACAAATCGAGCTTCAGCCACTCATCCATGGGGGGACAGGGAGTCAGTCAGAGGAGCTTGAGCAACCAAAGGTATTGCCTGATCGTTATGAAGCAGGGACAATCAATACAGCTGGAATTGCAGGATTAAAGGCAGGTATAGAGTTTGTTTTAAGCTATGGAGTAGACAATATATATGACCATGAATGGAAACTAACACAATCTCTTATGGAAAAACTGATAGAAATACCTAATATTTCCTTAATTGGCCCTCGAATAGGAAAACCAAGAACAGGCATTGTTTCTTTTAACCTATTAAAAAGGGATGCGTCAGAGGTTGCTTTTCAATTAGATCGATATCATCAGATTGCAGTGAGAGCGGGTTATCATTGTACTCCATTAGCGCATCAATCTGCACATACTACTCATGCAGGTGCTGTACGTGTTAGTGTAGGTTATAATACTACAGAAGATGATATTTCTAGACTTGTTCAGGCTGTCAAATGTATTGAAGCAGGGGAACAATTTTACTAAAGAATCTCATAAAAGAATTGTATATAATAGTTGTATGAAAATAGTGATATAAAAATAGTGATATAAAAAGTTGTATGGAATATCGTATGAGCAGCATAACCACCTTAATGCTAGAGGAGAAGAAGTTGGAATGTCAGATTTGAATCAATTAATTTCAGAGCAGTTGTTTTTGATACTTGGTGGTTTAGTTGTTGTTGTATTTTTAATGTTGATATGGAATTTTGTACAGGGTCATAAGCTTCGTAAATTGAGAAGAAAATATGAGGCAATGATGAAAGGTACAGGCGTTGAAAACTTAGAGGATTTACTTGTGGATCTGAAGATACAACAGGATAAAATTGAAGATCGACAGGAAGAGCAGGGTAATCAGCTTCGTTCTATATTTAATTGGATTCCGAAACAGCACACTAAGGTTGGGATAAAGCGTTACAATGCATACGGTGAACGTGGAAATGACTTGAGTTTTTCGATTGCATTGTTAAGTGAAGAACAGGATGGCTTTGTAATTACTGGTTTATATAATCGTGATGGTAGTTATGTATATGCCAAAGCAATAGCTAACGGTGAATCAAGTCATACGTTGTCACCAGAAGAGAAGGAAGCAATTACTTTGGCTCAAACGAGTGGGAAATAATTGTAGGCTTCATTTATTCTACAATGCAGATTTACGCAAATTATAATTCCATTGCTTCATTGCTGAATGAAGGCTAGCTGCGATAATTTCGGAAAGTGTCATAACGAGGCTAAGCCTTGTATTTTGCAAAACAAAATACTCCATAAAACCGCCGACATTAACGATGCCTGTAAGATGGATATCGCCAACCGGCGGTAATTGTTTATTTACACCTGCTCCAGGTTTAAGCGGGCCTTTAACCACTTGGATTGAACCGACACTGCTGCTTTGTCCAAGGCAGGCATCAATTCCAATTATAAATGGATTAGTGAATTTTTGTTCAATTTCATTTATTGTTTCACCCAAATTTACGGCATGGACGGGTTGATCAAGCGTACCGTATAAATGGAAAAATGAGCTATTGTGTTTTGCTAATGAGGTGCCAACTAATGGACCAAGACAATCTCCAGTGGAGCGGTCTGTTCCAATACAAACGACGACAACCTGTTGTCCAGGTGTAACTTGTGATAGATGGAGTAGTAGTCGATGTGCAACAATAGAATGAACGTCTGGTTCAGTATGTGGAACTTTTAAGCAGCTTAATTCAGATGGATTATTTCTAGGGAATATTGGTGACAATGTGATCACTCCTCTTCTTTGGACAATTGTTTATGGATTATTAGTATATGGAAAAAATATGAATTATATACTGTGACTAAAGGAGTGGGACTTGTGGAAGAGTGGTTAGTCATGGCATTTGACTCTACACAACAGGCGCTCAGGGCTGAAATGCTACTAGAGTTTGCAGAGATTGAAATAGATTTATGTCCAACACCAAAGGAAATAACTGCTGCATGTGCATTATCAATTAATTTTCCAGCTCATTATTTAAGTAAGGTAAGGCAAATTATAGAGGAGCAGGAAGTAGAGATTCGGGGTATTTTTATAAAGCAGGCTATAGATACAGATAATATAGACAATATGTATGCTGAACTATAAACGATGTTCACATAGATTTATGATGGAATTATGATGAAATCTAAATCGATAAATACACCTTAATGTGGATGTGGAGTGAGGAGGGGAGTATGTATAAGCTACTTAGTAGTGGGACAGACGGGGCAGACCCGTTAAATGAAGTTACAAAATGGTCTGATACCTTATTTAAATCCTTCACGAATGCGGAGATGTGGGAGAGAATAATGTTCTCAAGCCTTCGCATTGTTCTCATCTTTATTTTGACACGGATCGCGATTCGTATTATTTATAAAGTGATTGATCGCTCTTTAAAGCGAAAGGATAAGAGTCGGTTGAAAATGAACCGTAGGCGGTTCGTGACTCTAGGTAAATTACTTAAAAACGTAACCTCGATCGTAAGTAATCTAATTATGGTTATGCTCATTTTTGGCGAGTTTGGGTTTGATGTCAGACCACTTTTGGCGGGGGCAAGTGTGCTTGGCTTAGCAATTGGTTTTGGTGCACAAAGCTTAGTGAAGGATGTAATGACTGGATTTTTTATCATTTTAGAGGATCAATTTGCAGTTGGCGATGTTATCCAGACAGGTACCTTAAGAGGAACGGTAGAAATGATTGGATTACGCTCTACACGACTTGTAAGCTCAACAGGGGAAGTGCACATCATTCCTAACGGAATATTTACGAATGTCACTAATTATTCTGTGGGTAATTCGGTAGCGATTGTTGATGTTCCTTTTAGCACTGATAAACAATATGAAGAAACTACAGCTTTAATGAAGAAAGCTATGCAAAAGTTAGCGGAGGAAAATGAATATATTACTGAAATGCCGACGGTATTGGGAATTCAGACGTTAAGCACAACCGAATTTATGCTACGTATTATGTGCAAGTGCCCAGTGGGTGCAAAATCAGAGATTGAGCGGTTAATTCATAAATATGTAAAGCAAGCGTTGGAGCAGCAAGCAGAGGTTAGCGTATAAAGGTTAGTATTTAGAAATACTAAAAATTATGCTGTTAAGTTAAGGCTTGAATATTAATCTAAAATGTGAGTTTAATTTGAACGTTGAATGGTGGGGGATTAAAATGGAACGGAAGCAGTTTCAATTAGGTGATATTGTACAAATGAAAAAAAACCATCCTTGTGGCAGTAATGAGATGGAGATCATTCGGATGGGAATGGATATTAGAATTAAATGTGTAGGCTGTAAACATAGTGTCCTTGTACCGAGGGCAAAATTTGAAAAAAATATGCGTAAGGTACTGCGTTCGGCTCCACCAGAAAATGATGCTTAGAGAATAAATGAAGTCGTTAAATTATTGCATTGAAATATTGGAGATGATATAATTTTAGTTACGTGTTTAAGTAAATAATTAGCTGGAGAAGTACCCAAGAGGCTGAAGGGACCGCACTCGAAATGCGGCAGGTCGGGCAACCGGCGCATGGGTTCAAATCCCATCTTCTCCGCCAGCATGAGGTCGTTAATTTAACAGATTAACGGCTTCTTTCTTTTTATCTTTGCCAAGAAGGAAAAGTCTTAATTTTCTAACTTAAAATTTTGATGCAGAGTAGCTACATATATAATAGAAGAAACTCGTTTTAACTTTAGTAAAAAGCACTACATTTGTGACCAAATATAATATGCTAGAAGCTGAATGCAGCAATTAGGTCATTACAATATTATGTGATTATTTATCATGTTACATAAGCTTAGCTTATCTAAAACAATAAATGAGAAAAATGACCTTTTTTAAGGGTCCTTTTTTTCAACGTAAAAGATAATCTTTTACGATTTATAAAGTAAAGTGTACACTCCAGGGAGACACACTCCACTTGTACGAGACGACGGAACTGATTTGGATGATAACACTGATTTGAAACATCTGAGATTAAACACGTCTTAAAGGAAGAGGGGTCTTCTTTTTGAAACGCAAGTAGTTATTGACCATTTGCATGGCTAAAGCTACTTACGATTTAACGTGCTTCATTTTCTTTAGCTTCGAAATTTGAGTGAATAACAATCCTGATCTTGATGGCGTTTCGCTACGTTGTCCAACGGAACCACACCTCTCTTGTCCGTCGTCTCTAAAGGTATTATGCTACAGGCTTATGCCTTTTATGCATGAAAAAAATAATAAAATTAGTTTTGACTTAAATTATAAATGCGACTCTAATATAGAGCGAAGGTAGGCACACTTAGGCACATTAATGAACACGTGCTTTCTCTGCCTTTTTCCACTTCCGATCTTTATTGCTTGTTTCAGGGAACTTTTCACCACGTTCAAGTTTTATCCGTTTTGGATTTTGAATTTCAGTGTGGAAGCTTCTTGCTTCACCCACTTCCGTATATATACCTGGGTTAGGAGCTTTGTCACCTGGTTCAAATTCTGTTTGTTCACCCATATAAATCCCCTTTCTTGTCATTGTTAATTTGTAAAACCTAATTTAGTGTTTCTATTATGAAGAAGCTTCATGTACGATTATTTTTAACTGGAAAGCAAGATACTGTTAATGAAAGTATTTAAAAATTTAAGATTGGATTTATTTAACGAATTTATGTTGAAGCTTGAAGTCAATACTTTAACGCACATTGGCTTATAGAAATATGTCATAATCGATTGTATTGGAAGAGAACATTTGCTTGCATTCACTAATAAAATTTGATATATTTATATAGTTCGAGTGTTTATAAACCCTCGATCCTTGCTCCCAGGCTTTACAGATTGGGGGCCATAGTCCATAAGGAGGTGAAAATTATGCGCAAATATGAATTGATGTACATTATTCGTCCAGAGCTAGAGCAAGAAGCTCTTCAAGCTGTAGTCGATAAGTTCCAAGGCATCATCCAAAACGGCGGTGAAATCACTAAACATGATGTTATGGGTAAGCGCCGACTTGCGTATGAGATTAACAAGATCCGTGATGGAGTTTATGTATTGGTAAACTTCACTGCAACACCTGATGTTGTTGCTGAGCTTGAGCGGATTCTTAAGATTTCCGATGAGGTTATCCGTTATCTCATTACAAGAGACGAAGCCTAAGTTTAGGTGATTAACACGTAACCGAAGGAGGGGAATACCTTGTTGAACCGTGTCATTCTTATTGGACGTCTCACTCGTGATCCTGAGTTGCGTTATACACCTTCTGGTGTTGCAGTAACTCAATTCACTATCGCAGTGGACAGACCGTTTACATCGCAAGGTGGAGAACGTGAAGCTGATTTTATTCCTGTCGTGACATGGAGACAGTTGGCTGAGACTTGTGCAAATTATTTGCGTAAGGGTCGTTTGACTGCAGTGGAAGGACGTATTCAAGTACGGAATTACGAAAATAACGAAGGCAAACGTGTATACGTAACCGAAGTCATTGCCGATAATGTCCGTTTCTTGGAATCCAATCGCGAAAGCGGTGGAGCTGGCAACGGACCAAGAGAAGAGCAAAGCTTTGGTGGTGGCAACACCAACCGTAGCAATAATAACTTCTCTAAGGGCAATCAAGATCCATTCTCTGACGACGGTAAGCCGATTGATATATCGGATGATGATTTGCCATTTTAAATATGGAAAGGACTGAATCGAATGAGCTTTAAACCAAGAGAAGGCGGAGACGATAAAAGACCGGCTCGCCGTGGCGGACGTAATAAACGTCGTAAAGTTTGTTACTTCACAGTAAACAAAATTACTCACATTGACTATAAAGACACTGAGCTTTTGAAGAAATTCATTAGCGAGCGTGGTAAAATTTTACCTCGTCGTGTTACTGGTACAAGTGCGAAGTATCAACGCCTTTTGACAATTGCAATCAAACGCTCTCGTCAAATCGCATTGCTACCGTACACTACTGAATAATAAGTATCAAAAAGCTGACTAAGCAGGGTAACCTGTGAAGTCAGCTTTTTTTATGTTTATGTTATGCTTCTTTAATCTTGCTAGAATGTCATTACAAGTATTCAATAAGCAGTAGGAAATAGACTATTTTACGGCTTAAAATAAAGAAAGCGCTTTTGCTATGAATAAAAAAAACATCAAATATACATTACACTCAAATTACAATTCATGTGATATATAAAATAGATGTTAAAAAATATATCATGCATATATCAAAAAGTACTTGGAATATTGATGGATATGGGTTATATTATTAAATAATTCAGAATCGCACCTAGGAATACTTGAAAGTCAAGGTATTTTATTTTTTTAAATTAATTTGACCCTTGGTTATTTATACGAAATTGTGAATAAAATAATCATTTTGTTGCATTTACAAATTTATATAAATTGATAGTAGTCCGATAGTAGTCAAGGAGCAACTAATTTTATTTATTTTTACACTTTATGTAATATGTATGAAAAATTAATATGTTTTGTAAATTGCAAGTGGAGTTGGTTCAAAGTTAGCGTCATAATTATGTAATATATTATTTATTTATAATATATATTTCTGCTAAACAAAGAAGTAAAAAGCTTTGAGGGGGTCTTACCTAATTTAGCAGGCAAAGTAACACAGGATTAGGTCTTGAGAGAACATTAAAAATGAGGAGGATTATGAATGAAGAAAAAAGGTACAGCATTACTAGCTCTAGTACTCATGATGTCAATGGTATTAGCTGCATGTGGTGGTAAAGCAGAGACAAAAACTGAAGGAAGTACACCAAGCAATACCAGCACAAATGCAGAAAAAGGAAATGCAGGAAATGAAAGTGAAGCTGAATCAGGACTTATTAAAGCTACTGATCCAACCAAAGTTCCAGATGCTGCTAAGGCACGTAAAGATACTTTAATCATTGCAACAGTTGACCCTAAAGGTGTATTTAACCCAATGTATCAACAAACCGCTTATGACTTCTTCATTAACTATACCTTGTTTGATACTTTCGTAGAGGTAAAAGCAGACGGTACTTATACTGAAAGTTTAGCTTCTAAAGTAGATGTATCCGAGGATGGCTTGAAATACACTTTCCATTTGAAACCAGACGTTAAATTTACTGATGGTACACCAATGACAGTTAAAGACTATGTCTTTACTTTGAAAATGTATTTAGATAAAAGCTATGATGGTGATTCGGATTTGATGGCTTACAACATCGTTGGTGCTAAAGAATACAACGAAGGTAAAGCTACTGATATCTCAGGTGTTAAGGTCCTTGATGATCAAACGGTTGAAGTTACTGTAAGTGAAGCTACCGCATTAACTTACTCTACATTAGGAACTGTTCCTATTTTACCTGAGCATTACTATGGTAAAGCTTATAAACAAGGTAATTTAGATGGAGTTAAAGCACTTAACGCAAAACCACTTGGTAGTGGACAATATGTACTTAAAACCTTCAAGCCTGGTCAAGAAGTAGACCTTGAAGCAAATGCATCATATTTCAGAGGCGCACCTAAAATTAAAAATGTTATTTTCAAAACAGGCACTGATACTACTCATTTAACAAATATGACAACTGGTGCAACTGACCTTAATGGAGATATCGCTGTTACAGAAGATAATGTAGAGGAGTTAAAAGCTTTAGGTTTTGCTAACATCAACCTATTGCCAAACAATGGTTATGGTTATATTGCATTTAACCACAAGCTGGATAAATTTAAAGATGTAAAAGTACGTCAAGCGTTAACCTATGGTCTTAATCGTGCTGAAATCGTAAGTGCAATTTATGGTCCTTATGCTAAAGTAATCAACATTCCGCAATCTAACGTATCTTGGTCTTATACAGATGAAAATATTGAAAAGTATGACTTTGATATGGAGAAAGCAAAACAATTGTTGGATGAAGCTGGCTGGAAGGTTGGCTCAAATGGTATTCGTGAAAAAGATGGTAAACAATTCTCTATCAACTTTACGGCTACAGCGGATAACCCAGTTGTAGATGCCTTGCTTCCTGTAATGACACAAAACTATCAAGAGCTTGGTATTAAGCTTGAAAAAGAAACACTTGATTTCAACGCTATTATTGATAAGCAACAAACTGGTGATTTTGAAATGTTCTTCGCAGCTTGGGGCTTAACTCCTGATCCAGATACAACTACCTTAATTACAGATGGTGCTCAAAATAGAATTGGCTACTCTAATCCTAAAGTCGATGAGTTGACTAAAAAAGGTAAATATGAGTTAGATTTAGAAAAACGTAAAGAAATTTATAAAGAGCTTTACCAAGAAATCAATAAAGATGTACCTACGATCTTGATGTACCAAAGAAGTAACATGGTAACTTATAGTGCCCGTGTTGATGGCTTTGATATTTCACCGTATAAAGATTACCCATATAGTTTGTTCCAAGCACAATTGCAACAATAAACAAGTGAGGGTGTGCCCAGTTGATATAGGCTGGGTACACCCGTATTTTGAGCCAGGAGGAAGTTTATAATGAAGCAGTATATTATTAGACGGCTGCTGCAAATGATTCCAACAATGATAGGAATATCTATCGTTGTATTTGCAATTTCTGCGATGGTCCCTGGAGATTACATTACCGCAAAGCAAAGTCCAAATATGACTCAGGAAAAAATCGATCATTTGCGTAGTGTATATGGACTTGATCAACCTGAATATTTACGTTATTTTACTTGGGCAGGTAATATGATTACAGGGAATATGGGTGATTCCTTTCAACATCAGAAGCCAGTTACTGAAGTTATTTCATCTTATGTATGGAATTCATTTGTTATCGCCTTTGCGAGCTTAGTATTAAGTTGGATGATTGCAATTGTAACAGGTGTTTTCTCAGCGAAGTTTCAGTATTCATTATTTGATCGAATAATCACGATGATTGTTTTTATATGTATGTCATTACCATCCTTTTTTATAGGACTTTTATTAGTTAAAGTATTTGCACTTAACCTAGGCATTTTACCAGTCAGTGGGATGACCACTGCCGGCTCTACAGCGACAGGACTAGATTATGTCCTAGATGTCGCGAAGCATAGCGTACTTCCTGTTGCAGTGTTAACGATGATTAGTACAGGTAGCTTAACCCGTTATTTCCGTACAAGTATGTTAGAGGTAATTAGACAGGATTATATCCGAACTGCAAGGGCAAAAGGGTTAAAGGAACGTACCGTTATTTTCAAGCATGCATTGCGTAATGCGATGATTCCAGCTATTACTTTGCTTGGCTTTGAGCTTCCTGCTTTATTTGGTGGCGCAATGATTTTAGAGCAAATTTTTGTATGGCCAGGGATTGGTCACATTTATCTAGGTTCCATTAATATGCGTGACTATCCATTTATGTTAGGTTTCACTGTATTTATCGCTGGATTAACATTAATAGGCAATCTGATCTCGGATGTATTGTATGGTATAGCTGATCCGAGAATACGCTTGAAGTAGGGGGAGATTATTTTGTCCGCAGAAGTAGCCTCTGTGAATAAGAAAGCAATGACTAAGCCACCAGCACCAGATTCCATGTTGAAAATCACTTTAAGACGTTTTGCTAAAAATCGGTTAGCTGTGGTTGGTTTTATTATAATTATATTCATGTTTTTACTTTGCTTTATTGGTCCCATGTTATCACCATATAACTTGTATGATGTCACCGTAAAGGATAAAAATTTGGCACCTTCCATGGAGCATTGGCTGGGGACTGATAAGTTAGGCCGTGACATTCTGTTACGTGTAATGTTAGCAGGTCGTATATCTTTATTAGTAGGTTTAGTAGCTACTGTAGTTACAGTGGTCATTGGATCCACTCTAGGAGCATTAGCTGGTTTTTATCGTAAATGGGTAGATGCAGTTATTATGCGTATTTGTGATATTTTTATGGCATTACCATCACTGCCTATTTTAATTATTTTAGGTGCCGTGCTATCTGACTTGAAAGTTTCTTCAGATTATCGTATTTACTATCTTATGTTGATTATTGGTATACTCGGTTGGACTGGATTAGCTCGTTTGGTTCGTGGACAAATACTTACGTTACGTGAGCAGGAGTTTATGCAAGCAACAGAAGCGCTTGGTTTAAAGGATAGACGCAAAATATTTCGTCATTTATTGCCAAACACAATTCCAATTATTATTGTGTCCGCAACGTTGTCTGTTGCAGGTGCAATTTTATATGAATCTGCAATGAGCTTCTTAGGAATTGGTGTTGTTCCTCCAACGCCTTCATGGGGTAACATGATTTCCGCAGCTAATAATTTAGTGGATTTTAACAAACGACCATGGCTTTGGATTCCACCAGGTATGTGTATTTTGTTAACGACAGTGTCCATTAACTTTATTGGTGACGGATTACGTGATGCGTTAGATCCGAAGATGAAGATGTAATAACAAGGATCGGATGGATAAGGAGAGTTTAAAATGGCTAAAGATCTGGTAGAATTCAGAAATTTAAAAACTCATTTTCATACCTCAGCAGGGGTTGTTAAGGCTGTAGATGATGTGAGCTTTAAAATACGTGAAGGTGAAACTCTTTGTGTCGTAGGAGAATCTGGCTGTGGTAAAAGTGTTACTGCCATGTCACTGATGCAATTAATTGAAACTCCCCCAGGCAAAATTGCAGGAGGCGAGATTTTCTTTGAAGGTAAGGATTTATTGAAGATGAGCAAGAGGGAAATGTCGAGCATTCGAGGGAACGAAATTTCGATGATATTCCAAGAGCCAATGTCTTCTTTAAACCCTGTCTTGACCATTGGTCAACAAATTGTGGAGCCGATCTTGCTTCATACGTTATTAGATCGTAAGGCAGCAAAGAAAAAGGCAATCGAACTCATTAATCTCGTAGGTATTCCTCGTGCCGAAAGTATTTTTGACAGCTATCCACATGAGCTTAGTGGTGGAATGCGTCAACGGATTATGATTGCTATTGCGCTAAGCTGCGACCCTAAACTATTAATTGCAGATGAGCCTACAACCGCACTTGATGTAACGATTCAAGCGCAGATTCTTGATCTTATGCGTGATATTAAGAAAAAATTGAATACCTCCATTATGTTGATTACACATGATTTAGGTGTAGTTGCAGAAATGGCGGATTATGTTGTTGTTATGTACGCAGGCAAGGTAATTGAAGAGGGTCCTGTACATGAAATCTTTAAAAACCCACAACATCCTTATACACAAGGGTTACTAAAGGCAAGACCTGTAATGGGACAAAGACAAGAAAGACTATATTCGATTCCAGGGCAAGTGCCAAACCCAATCGAGCTTGGTGTCAATTGTCACTTCCATGATCGTTGTGCTTCTTGTATGGATGTGTGTACAGTGAAGCAGCCTTCCCTTCGGGCCTATGAAGTATCAGAACATAAAGTATCCTGTTGGTTATATGAGGAAGAGAGGGGAGCACAGTGACACAACCTTTGATACAGGTAGAAAACCTCAAGAAGTATTTTCCAGTAACTGGTGGTGTTTTTCAACGTACAGTTGCTCATGTGAAGGCAGTAGATGATGTGTCCTTTAACATCCATAAGGGTGAAGCTTTTGGTTTAGTTGGTGAGTCTGGTTGTGGCAAAAGTACAATTGGGCGTACTATTTTACGACTACATGAGAAAACTTCTGGTAACGTATTATATCAAGGTAAAGATATTTATGCGTTGCCTAAAGAAGAAATGCGTCGACTGCGTCCTAAGCTACAAATTGTATTTCAGGACCCATTTAGCTCCCTAAACCCTCGGATTAAGGTGGGGCATGCAATTGGCGAGGCTTTATATGATCATGGGGTTAAAGATCCTAAAGAAGTGAAACGTCGTGTGTTAGAAACGCTGGAGATATGTGGACTTGCAAGCTACCATTATGATCGATATCCTCATGAATTTTCAGGGGGACAACGTCAACGGATTGGTATCGCTCGTGCACTGATTCTAAATCCTGACTTTGTCGTTGCTGATGAGCCCGTTTCAGCATTGGATGTATCCATTCAAGCCCAAATTATTAACTTATTAAGTGACCTAAGACGAGATAAGCAATTAACTTACTTATTCATCTCACACGATCTTGGTGTTGTGGAGCATTTATGTGATACTGTAGGTGTAATGTACCTCGGCTCTATGGTTGAAATGGCTAGCAAGGATGAGTTGTTTGCAAACCCATTACATCCCTATACAAAAGCACTGATGTCTGCAATTCCAATTCCTGATCCTACAGCTACAAGAGAACGAATTGTATTGCAAGGGGATATTCCAAGCCCGGTAAATCCACCGTCTGGATGCAAGTTCCATACTAGATGCCCGCTAGCGACAGATATTTGTAAACAACAGGTTCCGGAATATCGTAATGTAGGTAATAATCACTCTGTAGCATGTCATTTGGTATAATACTGTATTAAGCTACACATTTGTAATTCCGCAAATTTCTATTATTAGCCGTTCTTATCGTTTTTTAGCGATAGGAGCGGTTTTTGTAAATTATATGCTATTGTTGTATTCAAAATCCTCAATGTGGTATAGTCGAAAAGGTAGAGCTTCGAAATTAAGATCAATAGGTTCGTTACCTTTTTGTAAATTTTATTGATCCTATAGCGATTACAATAACAGTAATTGTAATTCATACTTTTTTTGATGCTATCATTCACTTATATTTCCAGATGGAGGAAAACAATGTTAGAACGGAAAAGTCGTAAAAATAGTAAACCAGCAAAGAAAAAAAAGAATAAGGTCAAAATTGCTAGTATCTCCTTGATTATTATCATCTTAATCGGGGCAGGAGCATATATATATCGTAAGGAAATGGCTGTACTTGCATTTGATTTATTTTTATCGGGTCAAGTTGAAGAAACGTTGGAGAAATCATATGCTCCAATTGAAGGTGATGAGCCTAAGCCTGTAGTAGAGGCTAATCAAGAGATCAAACCTTTCAGTGTATTGTTGTTAGGTGTTGACCAACGTGAAAATGAGCCTGCACGCTCAGATACGATGATTTATTCGATTATACGCCCAACTGATTCTAAAGTCCTGTTGCTATCTATCCCACGTGATACGTATACCGAAATTGTTGGAAGAGATAAAGAGGATAAAATTAATCATGCCTATGCCTTTGGTGGAGAAAAAATGGCGATCGATACGGTTGAGCATTTTTTAGGTCATGATGTTGGTTATTATGCAGCGATTAATTTTGAGGGATTGCGTGAGGTAGTAGATGCACTTGGTGGTGTAGAGCTTCCAATCACTAAGGATATTGTTAATAAAGAGAAGGCGCATGAAAAGTTTACGATTAAAGCAAATAAGCCACTATATGATGGACAGGAAGCGCTAAATTTTGTTCGTTATCGTGAAGATGGCGCAGATAATCGTACAAAACGCCATTCAGTATTTTTAAATGCAATGGTAGACAGAATGCTTAAATTAGATCAGGTTGGGAAAATTCCAGAGTTAATTAGTATGTTAGGCAACAACTTTAAGACAGATATGACGCCAAGCTTTATTATTCAGTTATCAAAGCAGGTATTATTAAATCAACGACCTGAGATAAATGGATTCACAATTGCAGCAGAGGGTAAAAGAATGCATGGGATTTATTATGATATTGTTAAAGAGGATGACCTAAATTACGCAAAACAATTAATAGAAAATTGGTCTGATCCCAATACTAAAGCGACAGAGCTCCTTAATCCGCTAGACAGAGATAAGCATGAGAAAAATGATGGTAGCACAACTTCAAAAACAAAGTCTTAATAGACCTCATTAGATATATTTATTAATTCCTCGGCAGTCCGGATTTCGGCTGCCGATTTGTTGCCTATGGCAAATCATAGATCAATTTTAGGAGGATTTGTTTTTATGAATATTGCATTTTTTTTACTTCCTAAGCATGATGTTGTAGCTGTAACCTTAGATTCTACATTGAGGCAAACATTAGAGCGTATGGAATTCCATCGTTATACTGCCATCCCGATTATAGGAGAAGATGGGGTGTACGTAGGGACTGTGACAGAAGGCGACTTGTTATGGTACATGAAAAGTTCAGAGGGCAAAGTGAACTTTGATACAGCTTCAAAATATTTATTAAAGGATGTCCCATTAAAGGTGGACAATAAGTCTGTTCGAATTGATGCCGATATGGAGGATTTAATTTCGCTAGCTAAGGTACAAAACTTCGTGCCTGTTGTGGATGATATGGGACGTTTTATCGGGATTGTACGTCGCAGTCAAATTATTGAGTATTGTGAAAAGTTTGTTACTGTGGCTCCTTCTAATAAAAAATAGGATAATATGTTGCCATTTTGTGCAATCGGTTTCCTGTTTTATTTTGTGTTATAATCAAAAATAAAGCACTTTTTAAGAAGGGTGGAAGCTGTCTACCATGCATAAAGAAATGGATGTGGCTAAACGCGCCAAGGTGATTGAATGGCTTAAAACCGAAGTAATTGATCACGTATCTCGTTTGTTTAAAGGTTTATGGGAAGGCAGCACAACGCGAGTAAGCGATAGTTTAGCGAGCTTAATTGTTAGTAGTTATATTCTTGGTCGCAGACTAGGCATATCTTATCGTGATTTGGATGATACCGTTCTGGAGAAGCTAAAAAAACATAAGCAGGAAGGTCACCAGTTAGAAGACTGGTATCAGGATATTTCTACTTTGGAAGAACATATGCGTAAGAGGTGAATAATTTGAAGTCACGTTTTTCATCGGTGGCATGGAGTTTTGTATATTTGTTGTTGTTGTTATCTTTGCCCACTACGCTAAATGTAGTTACCATTTTCTTTATTACGGTTCCTGCATTGATTATGTATACTACACTATCAAAGGCAAAATTTATTAGCTTTGTGATTGGTGTATGGATCATTGCAGGTGTGGTGAGTACGTTAATCTACAATCATTTACACATTGGGCTGTTTGTTATTTTGCAAGCGATCTTTTTCATTATCCCTGCTTTAGTTATGGGACATTTGTACAAGACTAGAGTTTCTGCAATAAAAGTTATTTTAGGTGGAACCGTTTCGATATTATTAGCAAGCTTGGGTATATTAGTCATTGGTGCTTCATTTTTTAATTTTAATTTAGCTACTAACATTCAAGAGATAATAAGCATAGCGATGGCTAATGTTAAAAATGTAGCGGACTCTCCAATTGCTGGTAGCGCCTTGTTAGCAGAGGATCTGCCTGAACAGTTGTCTGCGTATGCGATGCATATGCTTCCGTTTACATTAATTATTTGCTCGTTCCTCATTGCTGCAGTTGCTCATACCGTGAGTAGGCCAACTCTAAGCAGTATGGGTGTAATCGTGCCCAAATTACCTAAGTTGCGTGAGTGGAAATTACCACGCTCCCTCGTATTTTATTATTTAATTAGTGTAATTGTTACTATCGTCGTTGGACCTGAGCATAATCTCGGCTTTGTTAGCATGATTTTTGATAACCTCATTCCATTGCTTCGGTTCTTGTTCATTCTTCAGGCGGCAAGCTTTATATTTTTCTTGTCTCATTTCAAAAGGTGGGATCCTGCACTTGCGGTCGTATTGCTTGTAGTCATGTTATTCGTTCCACTTGGATGGTTAATAGGGGTTCTAGATGTCGCCTTACCACTACGTGAGTCCATTACTAGATCAAGACGATAGGGTGAGAATGCATGTCTAATTTATTACAAAAACGTTGGCATGGGTACCATTCGGTATGGGTATTTTTGCTACAGCTTCTACTTGTTATCGTCGTTTCTTATTACAATTGGATAATAGGCTTAGTTTTACTGTGTCTAGTGCTGATTCTTAACTATGGCTTAATTCAAGCTGAGCGCCGTTTTAATAAAGAGCTGACGATGTATGTTACGAACTTAACTTATCGTGTGAAGCGTGTTGAGGGTGAAGCATTACAGCACTTACCCTTTGGCATTGTTTTGTATAGTCCTGAGCATACGGTGGAATGGCATAATCATTTTGTCTGCGCCATGTATGACAAGGAAACATTAATCGGTGAGTCCTTGTCCGAGTTATTTCCTTCTATAACGTTATCCTCTAAGGATAAAAAAAATGAGGAAGCAAAATCACCGATTGAAGTAACATTAAATGGACGTTACTACGAGCTAGTTATGAATGAAGTAGAACGTTTAATTTATATTCATGATGTAACAGAGCTTGCAATTATGCGTGAGCAATATGAGGGAGGCAAGGCGGCCCTAGGTATTGTCATGCTGGATAACTTAGATGAAGCAACCCAAGGAATGGACGATCAACAACGTACAGCAATTATTGCTAGAGTCACAACGGTATTAACCGATTGGGCGAAGCAAAATAACGTTTATCTAAGAAGATTATCCTCTGAGCGTTCCTTAATGATTTTAAACCAACGTACACTTGCTTTGTTAGAACAAACTAGGTTTATTATTTTGGATGAGGTCAGAGAAATGACTGCTGATTTAAAGGTACCTATGACTTTAAGTATTGGTCTTGCCACAGGCGTTGATAGCTATAGTGAGCTAGGGGAGTTAGCAGGCTCCAGTTTGGATATGGCATTAGGTCGAGGTGGAGATCAGGCGGCTGTGAAAGTGGGGCAACGCTTGTCCTTTTATGGCGGCAAAACAAATGCCATTGAGAAGCGTACACGTGTAAGGGCTAGAGTGATCGCTCATGCTTTACGTGATTTGATGCAGGAAAGTGACCGTGTCATTATTATGGGCCATCGTATTCCTGATCTGGATGCGATTGGTGCTTCTATTGGTGTGCTTAAGGCAGCCGATATGTTTAAGGTAGAGGCACATGTGGTGCTTGATGGGCCAAATCCGAGTATAGAGCGGTTATTGGAACGGATCGAGAAGGACGAGGCACTTGCAAAAAGGTTTATCACGCCTGAGCAAGCATTAAGCATGATGACGGAGCATACATTGCTGGTGTTAGTGGATAACCACAAGGCTTCAATAACAATGGAGCCTAAGCTAGCTGAAAGAGCACGCCGTGTTGTGATCGTGGATCATCATCGACGTGGCGAAGAGTTTATAAATGATGCCGTGCTTGTATATTTAGAGCCGTATGCCTCCTCGGCTTCTGAGCTTGTGACGGAGCTCCTGCAATATATCCATGAGAAGGTCGTATTAAGCCCACTAGAGGCAACTACGTTACTTGCCGGGATTACGGTAGATACGAAGCATTTTGCACTGCACACTGGCTCTAGAACGTTTGAAGCTGCTGCATTTTTAAGACGAATTGGTGCAGATACGGTGATGGTTCAACGGTTATTAAAAGAAGATTTACAAGAATATATTGCGAAAGCAGATATTATTAAACATGCTCGTATTATTCATGGGCATATTGCGCTTGCGGTTACAGAGAGCAATACTAAAATTCCACAGTTACTAATTGCTCAAGCTGCGGATACTTTGCTGAATATGACAAATATTTTGGCTTCCTTTGTGATCAGTGAACGCCCAGACGGCTTGATAGGGATTAGCGCACGTTCTTTAGGCAGTATGAACGTACAGGTTGTCATGGAGCGACTAGGCGGAGGTGGGCATTTGACCAATGCTGCGGTACAATTAGAGGGAACCCAAGCTGAAGCGGAGAAAAAACTGCTTGAGGTACTGGATGAAATAGATCAGGAAGAGGGGTTATTCGAATGAAAGTAATATTTTTGAAGGATGTTAAAGGACAAGGTAAAAAAGGGGAAGTTAAAAACGTATCTGAAGGTTACGCACAAAATTTCCTAATTCCACGTGGGTTAGTTTCTGTGGCAACTGAAGGGAACATGAAGACGTTAGATAATCAGACTGCGGCTGAGGAGCGTCGTAAGGCGCAAGAGAAGGCAGATGCAGAGGCACTTGGTAAAAAGCTTGAAGAAACGACAGTAAACCTAAAAGCTAAGGCTGGAGAGGGTGGACGTTTGTTTGGGGCAATTACAAGTAAGCAAGTAGCAGAAGCGCTTCAAAAAACAGGTGTCAAAATCGATAAGCGGAAAATTGAGCTTTCAGAGCCAATTCGTACCCTTGGTGTAACTAAGGTAACAGTGAAGTTGCATCCAGAAGTGAAGGCAACGTTATCGGTACAAGTAACGGAGGAATAAGATGAGCGGAGATCCCTTTTTCGATCGGGTCCCACCTCAGAATCTTGAGGCTGAACAAGCAGTGCTTGGGGCGATATTGCTTCACTCTGAGGCACTGATCACCGCGATGGAGCGTGTCCGTACTGAAGATTTTTATGACAAGCCCCATCAGATGATTTATGATGCTATGGTTCAGCTTGGTGAGGAGGGCCAACCCATTGACCTTGTTACGTTGACCTCACGCCTTCAAGATAAGGGTGAGCTAGACGATATTGGCGGGGTCAGCTATTTGGCAAAATTGGCACATGCGGTTCCTACCGCAGCCAATGTGGATTATTATGCGCAGATTATTGAAGAGAAATCTATGCTGCGTCGTTTGATTCGTACAGCAACACAAATTGTAAGCGATGGATATACTGGCGGCGAAGATGTCTCAGGTATGCTGAGTGATGCAGAGCGTCGTATTTTGGAAATTTCCAATCGCCGTTCTGGCAGTGGTTTTGTCGCTGTACGTGATGTGCTGATGGAAGTATTTGACCGTGTGGAGATGTTGCATCAGAATCGTGGCAATACAACAGGTATTCCATCGGGTTTTGTTGATTTGGATAAAATGACAGCTGGCTTTCAGCGGAATGATCTCATTATTGTTGCTGCTCGTCCTTCTGTAGGGAAGACGGCATTTGCACTAAATATTGCGCAAAATGTAGCAGTACGTGCGAAGGAAACGGTAGCGATCTTTAGTCTGGAAATGTCCGCACCACAGCTTGTACAGCGGATGATTTGCGCAGAGGCAAATCTTGATGCAAGTATTATGCGTACGGGAGACTTTAAAACGGACGATGATTGGTCCAAGCTCACGATGGGTATTGCTGCTTTATCTGAGGCTGAAATATATATTGACGATACGCCAGGTGTAACAGTGGCGGACATTCGTGCGAAATGCCGACGACTAAAAAAGGAAAAAGGGCTAGGCATGATTCTGATTGACTATTTACAGTTGATCCATGGTCGTGGCAAGGCTGGCGAGAACCGGCAGCAGGAGGTATCTGAAATTTCCCGTACGTTAAAGCAAATTGCAAGGGAATTGGAAGTACCCGTGATCGCCTTATCTCAGTTAAGTCGGGGTGTAGAGCAACGTCAGGACAAGCGTCCAATGATGTCTGACCTTCGTGAATCGGGTTCCATTGAGCAGGATGCTGATATTGTTGCATTTTTGTATCGTGATGATTACTATAATCAGGAAACTGAGAAGAAAAATATTATTGAAATTATTATTGCCAAGCAACGGAATGGGCCTGTGGGCACTGTCGAGCTTGTGTTTTTGAAAAATTTTAATAAGTTTGCGAACTATGAACGAGCACATCAAGATGCATTTGCGGGTTGACCTTAGGGTCAATCCGTTTTTGATTGTTTCCGAACATTTCATATAAAAGCTGTATAATTGTTCGGATTTGGATTTGACTTTAAAAATATAGACTGGTAAACTTAAATTGCTGTTTTGTTTAAACATTAAAAAGCTTAAATAAAAATTATAGTGGTACTTTGGAGATGGAGGCTACGTTCCAGAGGGTGGCTTCAACCGCTGTTAAAGTCTTATTTTTTCAATTAGATAATATGTTGATGAAAATACTACTTTAAAGGCGGCCGCTTGCGCTTTTCCACCATCCCTCTGTCTCTTCGAATGTTAGCAGATAGAACCACTAATTTTGAGATTAAACAATTAAAGAAAAATAGAACCCAAGTATAGAATAAAGAAAAAGAAGATAAATAAATTTCGTGATTTTAGAGCTTGAAAATTAGAAATTTTAAACATGTTAAAAACTTTGCATTTATATATAATGCGTATCAAATTATGATGCGACAACATCCAAGCGGGGGTATTCATATGTCAACGGTAGTCGTTGTGGGAACACAATGGGGAGACGAAGGTAAAGGCAAAATTACCGATTATTTAGCTGAAAGTGCAGAAGTCGTAGCACGTTATCAAGGTGGAAATAATGCTGGACACACCATTTTAATTGATGGGAAAAAATATAAGCTAAGCTTAATTCCTTCTGGTGTATTTTATGAAGATAAAAAATGTGTTATCGGGAATGGGATGGTTATTAACCCAGTTGCCCTAATGGAGGAAATTAATTATATCCACGAAAATGGCTTCTCAACTAAAAATTTAGTCATTAGTGATCGTGCACATGTCATTATGCCATACCACATCACACTTGATGTGTTAGAGGAAGATCGTAAGGGACCTAACAAAATTGGAACAACCCGTAAAGGGATTGGTCCTGCTTATATGGATAAAGCGGCACGTAATGGTATTCGTATTGCTGACTTATTGGATGCGGAGGAATTTGAAACTAAGCTTCGCCATTTGGTGAAGGAGAAAAACCATATTATTGAGCAAGTGTATGGCGCTGAGCCATTAGACGTTGAGGAAATCTTGACGAAGTATTTGGAATATGCAGAATTTATTCGTCCTTATGTAACGGATACTTCTGTTGTTTTAAATGATGCGATTGATGATAATCAAAAGGTGTTATTTGAAGGTGCACAAGGCGTAATGCTTGATATTGACCAAGGTACGTATCCGTTCGTTACGTCCTCCAATCCGTCTGCAGGTGGGGTATGTATCGGTTCTGGCGTGGGTCCTTCGAAGATTCAACAGGTCATTGGGGTTGCGAAGGCATATACAACGCGTGTTGGTGATGGACCGTTCCCAACTGAGCTATTTGATGAAGTAGGCGATACGATTCGTGAAACAGGTCATGAGTATGGTACTGTAACTGGTCGTCCACGTCGTGTGGGTTGGTTCGATAGTGTGGTTGTTCGTCATGCTCGTCGTGTAAGTGGGTTAACTGGTCTTTCCTTGAATTCACTTGATGTATTAACAGGGCTAGAAACCGTTAAAATCTGCACAGGCTACAAATACCGCGGGGAAATTATTACACACTACCCTGCGAGCTTGAAAATGCTTGCTGAATGTGAAGCGGTGTATGAAGAAATGCCAGGTTGGTCTGAGGATATCACTGGTGCAAAAACATTAGAAGACCTACCAGAAACAACTCGCAATTATGTGACTAGAGTTTCTGAGCTAACAGGCATTCCAATTGCGATTTTCTCTGTAGGACGGAATCGTAATCAGACAAACCAAGTGTTACCGATCTATTTGTAATTAGTATGCTGACTATTATACAAGAGGCTATCCTTCTCAAGTGAAAAGGGTAGCCTCTTTTCTTATGAAAAACTAAGGGTTTCGCCGTCTTCAGGAATTAGAATCGAATCTTCTAAGTGTAGCTCATGTACAAGCTTGGTAAGTTCTGTTCTACTTAATTTACAATGATTTATAGCATCCATATGTACAGCAAGGATTTTACTTTGAGGTAACAGCTTAGCTATCGAAATGATATCATTACGAGTCATTGTGATTACTGATCCCCAAAGCATCTGGGCTTCTCCTGTATTAATAATACAAATGTCTGGAGTATACTTGCGACAGGTGTGCAGAGTTTTTTTATAATTAGACTATATCATACTCATTTCTTTTTAGTTTCTGCTTATGATTGAATACTCCATTTTCCGTCCATACTGATAGAAATGAAGTGAACTGGGATCAGGATAGGAGGAAACATGGAGATGAAATGGCTAAGCTGGATAGGACGTTTAATCATCACGATTGTTGTAGTGTGTCTATTAACGGTGGTGACGACAGGTTATGTCGTGAACTATTATATTGAGCGTATGCTGAGTCGCTATCATATTTCAATGACAGATGGTGGGCCTAGCGTTACGGATATTATGAAAGGCTTAGTTGGTGTACAGTCATCAACAACATCGCCAACGGATGAGGAATCCAGTAGCAAGGGGAAGGATCAAGACAAAGATAATATGAGTCTTCCAAACATGCCGCCCGCAACTGGCGGTGCCAATGCAGGTAATGGCGAAGCTAGTGGTAATAGTAGCGGAAATCAAACATCAAATCAGAAGGAGAACGTCGTTGTTACACCGGATGATTTAATTGCTAAAAAAGAAGGCATAGAGTCGAAGGATAAAGAGGCGATTTTTACGATATTAATGTCTAAGCTTCCTCAAGAGGAAATGCAAAAGCTGACAGAGTACATGGAAGGTGGGCTAACCGAAGCTGAAGTATTAGCAATTGAGCAGATGTTATCTAAATATTTGGATAAAACGGAGTATGCGAAGGTGATGGAGGTTTTGAAAAAGTAGTATTTTACGTAAAATTTATGGCTCAACACAGAAATCGGTTATTGACAATCTATGAAGTAAGAGGCTACGTAGCAGGGAGTGGCTTCAACGATTGAACCAAATTTATTATTGTAAATATTGTAAGTTGAATTCAAAATACTAAAAAACCCTTAACTTTTAAGGGTTTTTTGTCATGTTTACCTATGGTTGAAATGTAGGGCTTGGTTATGTTAAAGTAAACATTGGCGGCAAAAGGTTAAAATTTTGACACTATTTCAATACGAAAAATAACATTTTTCTACAATTTAAGATATGAATAAGGCTCAATCTTGAAATCAGTACTTGACCGCTAACTTAAACTAGCGAAGAGACAGAGAGATTCTGAAGGTTGTCTCTTAAAAATATATTCTATCCATAAATGTACTTCAATAAAAGGAATATGATTTTAACAACAATCGTAAGAACTCTCTGGATCGTAGCTACCAGCCTCTATTCGAGGTCAAGTACTAATTTCTAAATAGAGCCTTAATTAAGAATGAAATTCACGAAAACAAGAGAGACTAAAAGCTCAATGGATAGCGATAAAGGAGATTGATATGAAAGGATTCATGGCTTGGGTACAATTTAGTAAAGCACGAATGATTACAATGTGTGTCATTGCAGCAATCGTAATAACAGGTTCGGGTATTCTTACGTATAGCTTATATCGAAGCAGTCATACCGTTTCCTATTTCGTTGTACAAGTTGATGGCAAGGAGATTGGAACACTCGATAATGAGCAACAGCTTCAGGATTTGATGGAGCGTAAGAAGGCACAATTTAAAACGAAATATCCTAATGCAAATATCGAGATTAAAGATGCAGGCATTGTGTTGACCGCGGCGAAGGCATTTAAGGCGGTTACGAATGCAGAGGAAACTTTACAGAAGCTAGATCAGCGATTAGAGGTAGAGTCAACTGGAGTTAAGCTGATTGTGGACGGGAAGGTGTTAGGCATCTTACCATCTGAAGCAGATGTATCCAAAGTACTGGAGCAACTTAAAGACCAATACACACCTGAGACGATGGCGATTGAAGCTTTATCCGCTAAAACAACGACAAGTGAAGCCAAGGCAGACGCTAACAAAAAAGCGACAAAGGCTAGCTCTGAGGTTAAGGTGGAATCGGTAGAGTTTGGCGAAAAAATTGATCAAAGTAAGGCTGTAGTGTCACCAGACAAAATTGTAGATGCAGACACGATGCTGGCGCAAATTCAGCAGGGAATGGAAGCAGTGATCCAATATGAGGTCAGAGAAGGCGACACCATCTCTTCTATTGCCAAACGTTTTAGCATTAGTCAGAAGGATATTTTCAAAAGTAACCCTGATGTAAAAGAGCGTAGCATGCAAATTGGTACGATTCTGAATATAAAAGCGACAAAGGCACCACTTACGGTCAGAACAGTGGAGAAGTTATCTGAGGAAATTATTACAGCACCTCAGGTGATTACACGCAAAAGCGAGAACATGAAGGCTGGTACATCCAAGGTCATCGATGAGGGCAGCTCAGGGCTAAAAGTAATGCATTATCGGATTACGAAGGATAACGGCGAAGTTGTTGCTGAAGAATGGCTAGGTCAAAATGTAATCACGCCGTCCAAACCAAAAATTGTGATGCAGGGTACTAAAATTATGGGACAAGGTACAGGAGATTTTGCTTGGCCAGTCTCAAGTGCTTCAATTACAAGTAGCTATGGTAAACGCTGGGGTAGAATGCACCAAGGTACTGATATTGTTTCTTCTAATAGAACAATTATGGCAGCAGATGAAGGCATTGTATCGTTTGCAGGTACCAAGTCAGGTTACGGCAATGTAATTATTATTAACCATCAGAATGGGTACGAAACACTTTATGGCCATTTAAGTAAAATTGATGTAAAGGAAGGTCAGGTTGTAGAGAAGGGTGGCGCAATTGGCGTCATGGGAAATACCGGTCGCTCTACAGGCACGCATCTTCACTTTGAAATTCATAACAATGGTACCGTAGAAAACCCAATGAAATATTTGTAGACTTAAGAGGACATTTTTGTTGTCAGCGATGACAGCTAAAATGTTCTTTTTTTAGGAGAGAAGGAGTTAGTATGTTAAGATAAGAGATAGAGAATATAGAATAACAAAAGCCTGAAGGCTGGGGTGAAGATTGAATATGCAGGGTAAAATTTTAGTTGTGGACGATGAACGTCCAATTGCAGATATTTTGAAATTTAATCTTGAAAAGGAAGGCTACGAGGTTATTGTTGCCTTTGATGGTATAGAGGCGGTAGAGCTGGCCTTTTCACAGCAGCCTGATTTGATTTTGCTAGATTTAATGTTGCCTGGCAAGGATGGCATGGATGTATGTCGTGAGGTTCGAACCAGATTACAGACACCCATTATTATGCTCACTGCAAAGGATAGTGAAATTGATAAGGTGTTAGGGCTGGAATTCGGAGCAGATGACTATGTTACGAAGCCGTTTAGTACCCGCGAGCTACTTGCACGTGTGAAGGCACAAATGCGCCGTCAGCAAAAGCCGCCACAGGAAGAAGGCGAAAAGCACCAGGGGCTAAGCTTATTTGATTTGTTTATTGATACAGATATGTATACAGCATATAAAAATGGTGAGCCACTTGATTTGACGCATCGTGAATTTGAGCTTGTGCATTATTTGGTGAAAAACTCTGGTAAGGTCATGACGCGTGAGCATTTGCTGCAAGCCGTATGGGGTTTTGAATACTTCGGAGATGTTCGTACCGTGGATGTGACGATTCGCCGTTTACGTGAAAAAATTGAAGATGATCCAAGCAAGCCGGAGTATATTTTAACGCGTCGGGGATTGGGGTATGTGATGCGAAGCGCCAAGGCAGGTGGCATTTGAGAATGAGGTTGCCATCCTTCTTTCGTACAATTCAAGCGAAGTTGATTCTTGTATATGTATTGTTAATTTTGATCGCGATGCAACTGATCGGGGTTTATTTTGTCAGCGCGATGAAAACTTCGTTAACGAGCAATTTTACGAAAGAGCTACAGGAACGTGCAGAGCTATTATCTGTATTGGCAGGCCAAAATTTGAATGCTTCAGGGGAATCTGGTGAGGAATCGCTTGAGAACCTACGGGTGCTTGTAAACAATCTATTTAATATTAATGGTGCAGAAATACAAGTGCTGGACGCCAGCGGGAAAGTATTAACGACCTCCAAGCCCTCCCATTCCGATTATGTAGGTACAAAAAATACACAAACGGTTGTGAGTCGCGCGTTACAAGGGATTCGAGATAATGAAGAGTATATTATCGACGAGGATAATGTGCGTAAAAAGGTCGTTGCGAAACCGGTTGTATCCGGAGGTAAAATTACAGGAGCAATCTATATCGCTGCTTCAATGTCACAGCTATACGATACGATGGACCAAATTAATAATATCTTTATTTCTGGTATTTTGCTAGCATTAGGCTTAACTGCAGTCTTGGGGGTTATTTTGGCACATACAATTACCTCACCGATCAAAGAGCTAACCAGACGTGCAACCGCTGTGGCAGAAGGACAATTCCATCAGAATATGCCTGTATTGGGGAACGATGAAATTGGACAACTTAGCAAAGCTTTTAACTACATGACAAGTCGCCTCCGTAATGCTTTAGCACAAAACGAGGAAGAGAAGGAAAAGCTGGCGTCGATTTTAACGAATATGAGTGATGGTGTCATTGCAACGGATGAGATGCATCATGTCATTTTAATGAATCTTCGTGCTAGAGAAATTTTGCAGGTGAATGAATCTACTGTGGAAGGGTTGGAAATTACGGAATTGCTTCAATTGTCCCAAGAGGACAAGCAAGCGCTCAACCAAGGCATCATGTATTCTACGTTACTGCAGAACGATGGCTTAGGAGAGGATCACTTTGTCATTCGTGTTACCTTTACACCGATCCATCGGCGTGAATTTGGCATCGTGGGCTTAATTGCTGTATTACAGGATGTTACAGAACAAGAGAAGCTAGAAGCATCAAGACGTGAATTTGTAGCAAACGTATCACATGAGCTTCGTACACCACTAACGACGATCAAGAGTTATACTGAGGCACTGGAGGATGGTGCATTAAATGATCCTGAGTTAGGCCCAAGATTTACTTCTGTCATTCAAAATCAGACGGAACGGATGATTCGGATGGTTACGGATTTATTACATCTATCTAGACTAGATTCCAAGGAAGCATTATTGCGCAAAAAACCTACTCTTGTGGCGGATATGATGGAGGAGGTCGTCGATCGGTTTTCCTTCCAGATGCAGGAGAAGGGCATTTATCCAGAAATTATTATTGGTGAAGGTGCGGAAATTGCTCAGCTCGATCGAGATGGTATTGACCAAGTGCTAGACAATCTAATCTCCAATGCGATGAAATATACGGGGGAAAATGGACGCATTGTGCTGGAGGCGTATCATACAGAGGATGGGAGCCTTGCAATTTCTGTTCAAGATAATGGGATCGGTATTCCCAAAAAGGATTTGGATAAAATATTTGAGCGTTTTTACCGCGTGGATAAAGCTCGCTCTCGAAATATGGGGGGCACAGGGCTTGGCCTGTCGATTGCCCGGGAAATCGTCAAAGCACATGGAGGTCAAATTGCATTGCAATCTGAGCTTGAGGTAGGAACAAAGGTGACGGTTCTTTTACCCCAAGAGCCCCAGCAGCAAGAGGGGGGGAATAAATGATGAAGGAAAGTATGAAGTCATGGTTCCTAACCTTTCTTATTTTGTGTAGCTTACTGCAAAGCTATTTCTTAATTTATCGTTTACCTGGAGTGGACTCGATCGTTCGCTCTGAAAATAATTATATTCCAACAGTAAACATCGGAAGTCAGTTGAACGTTGAAAGTATGCTGTATCCAAGTGAGCTAGTTATTCATCTAGGACAAAACAAGCATAGCGTGCTTTACCCTGAATCTACCTTTTACAATTTAATTTATTCGCGCTTACAGGGTAGACAGTTTGATGGTTTTCAACGATATAGCTTAGCCAATACGAAGTGGGATGAGATTCGTCAGCAAAATCAAGGGATAGAATTAGAATTTGAGAATGGCATCCCTGTGACCCTATTAAGTAGAGTGATGCAAGTATACCCTGATACATTGTTTGAGGGGGAAAGCGTGGATCGAGTATTAATTTATAATACCGAAAGTGACGACCGAGTGAAGGCGTTCTTTTTTAGCTCCCAAGGGAATGTGGTGTATGAGGCAACAAAGGTAGATTTCACTGTCCAAGACATTGCGCAAATGATTGATTTTGGCCGGGAGTGGGTTCCCTACAAGATGAAGGATAACTATTATATTCCCCAGAAATCGATTGATATGGTGCAAACAGGATTAAATATCGGCTTGTATTCAACAGATCAGATGCAGCGGAGCTTATTTTTTGACCCTAGTTTAACAAGGTATGTCCGGGAGAAGGATGGCTCTGAGATTTATACAGATAGTAAACGAAGCTTACAAGTAAAGCAGGATCGTAATTGGATCAATTATACGGACCCTGCGGCGCCAGCAGCAAGTCAAAATACACCAAGCCGCAATGTGCTGTCTGCGATCGATTTTGTCAACCAGCATGGGGGTTGGAGTGGGAAATATCGCTTAGCGCAAATTGCTGGTTCTTTAGAGGATAAGCATCGGATTGTGTTTGAGCAGTATCACGGTTCGGGGCAATATGGCGCTTTCCCTGTCCTAGATCTCGCCTCATTCCATTATGGAGTGATTACACTTGAAATGAGACAAGGCACAATTACAGGTTATGAGCGTTCCCTTATTTACTTGGAGGAAGAAGTATGGGAGAAAAAAATCGTAGCTTTACCTGGTGGCGAAAATTTAGAGAAGAAGCTTGCTGTCTTAGCTAATGAAGCTGACATTAAGGCGTTATATCCAGCATATTTGCCTTCGTTAACGAAGCAAGGACTACTGCTGCAGCCTGTATGGGTAGCTAAATTAAGTAATGGTGCAGTGCGCACGATCAATGAGTAGGATTCAATTTAGTGAGGGGGTTAGTTATGGATTGGGGTCGAGCTAAAAATGTGTTAATTTACGCCTTTTTGTTATTAAATCTTGTGTTAGGATACCAGTTATGGAATGATATTCGTGAACAAGCGGACTCTAATCTGGACTATACCTCACTTGAGCCTGGAACCCAAAAGGTCATGGAGAATAAAGGGATCCGTGTTCCCGTAAAGATTCCTTCTGATACCCCTTTGCTAGGTAAAATTGCATATCGATTCGTAAAAGGCGATCAGTCAGGCAAAGTGATTGAATTACCCCAGCCGATTGATAGTAAGCTTATTTTTTCTGCTCGTGATCTTACAAATGCACTTAAAAATGTGTTACCTGAAATTCAAAATTTCAGATATGATGAAGCAGACAGTCGAGAAGGTGTGTTTGTATTACATCCACTTGTGGATGGAGACTTTCCACTATTTAATGTTGAGCTTGTGTTATATTATAGTAATCAGAAAATTATATCTTATCGTATGGAGGAAATTGAGATTAGCAGTTTAGCTGAGGAGAAGGAGCAACGAGTTTTATCCGCCTCTAAGGCTTTAGGCAACCTCATTGAAAATTTCCTTCCAGATGGCTCGGTCATTACACAAATTGAGCTTGGTTATTATGGACAAGTATTTGATTCAGATGCACATCTTCCTGCCACACCTGCTTGGCGGTTTAAGCTAGAAAATGGGAAAGAGTATTATGTTCAAGGGATTACAGGAGATGTAATTAGCCCTAATTCAAAGGATTTAAAGGAGTAATGAAGCACATGGGACTTAAATTTACAGTATTGTCTAGTGGATCTACGGGGAATGCGACCATTGTCAGTGATGGACAGGTTACATTGATGATTGATGCAGGACTTAGTGCTCGTCGCATCGATGAGCTTCTGGGGGAACGAGAAGTTGACGGTCATCAGCTTGCAGGTATCCTTGTCACGCATGAGCATTCAGACCACATTAAAGGTTTAGGGGCAGTGGCACGTAAATTTAATTTGCCTATTTATGCGAATCAAGGCACGTGGGGGGCGATGGAAAAATCGCTAGGTAAAATTCCTGAAGAAAATAAGCACATATTTGCTTCTGGGGATGCAAAGGATTTTGGTTCATTACGTGTACAATCCTTTGAAATTTCTCATGATGCAGCAGAGCCTGTAGGGTATTGCTTTGATGATGGAACGCATAAACTAAGTGTATGCACTGATTTGGGTTATGCTAGTGATAAGGTAAAAGCAGCGATTACAGATTCTGACGTGCTGGTGCTTGAAGCTAACCATGACATTGAGATGTTGCGTATGGGACGATATCCATGGAACATTAAACGCCGTATATTAGGCGACATGGGTCATTTGTCTAATGAAGCTACGGGGGAGCTGATGAGTGAACTTTTAAATGGGCGCTTGAAAAGGACCTATTTAGCTCATTTGAGTCGTGAACATAATATACCTGATTTAGCGAAGCTATCTGTACGCGGCTCGATGGAGGATCGCGGTTGTTTTTATCGAGATAGTGAATTTAAGCTGTGTGATACTTATTTTGATCGACCTACACCTTGGGATATTGTGGGGGCAATATAAATTGATCTAGTTCGCGTTGCTTTTCTCCAATTTCTTCACGAGTCAGTATTCCTTTATCCACTAATAATTGTGTAAGTGTACTTAGTAATAGTAGCTGGTGGTACGTATCTTCCTTTAGATCCGCCAGCTGAGCTAATACATTAACCTCATTCATCGCAGAAGACGAGTGAACATCCATCTAATATCTCTCCTTTTATAAACCATAATTTCCCTTGTAAAAAACAGTTCGAAAATGACCTTTTTATGGTAAAATGAATCTACTATTCTATTCTTTACTTGTCTAGTATAGTCTGATTATGCTTGAAACATTCCTATTTTTTCATATTGACTAGAAATTTATGTGTATCTTTATGTTTTAGATTGATTTCACAGAAAAAAAGTTAATTTTGGTGAGCAACTAATGCTTGGGATGTAACGTTAAAGTAATAAAGACGATATATAGATTAGAGAACAAAATTAGAGAGTGATACTGGTGTGGAGATGGTCACAGGTGAAAAGGACTTGTGATGGAGGGAGAGATAAAAATGGGACTGTTTGATGATGATTTTTATTCTACAAAGGTAACAAAGCAACATAAGGATGATCCCAATAAGGGAAAAAAGTGGTCACGAGGAAATCGAGGAAGAAAAAGTTCTAAGTTTCAGGTATCTTTAATTACGGCTATTCTTAGCGTAATGGCTACTGTTTTGATTTTTAGCGTTTTTCCACGTCTCCAGCCCTCTCCATCGGCTTCAGGATGGTCCCTTTTTGGTGGAAAAAGCACAGACCCATTTGAACGAATTAGTCAGACTGCGGCACAGGTAAGCCCAGCAGTTGTAAGTATATTAAATCATAATGGTCTAACAGATGATGGTGAAAAGGTTGCGCTTGGTTCAGGTGTTATTTTCAAAAAGGAAAATGGCAAGGCGTATATTATGACTAATAATCATGTTATTTCTTCTGCTGACCAATTAGAGGTTGTATTAAGCAATGGTAAGTCTAAACAAGCGAAAGTTGTAGGTCAAGACCAGATCAGCGATATTGCTGTTCTTTCTATTGAGGATAGTGGTGTTAAATCTGTAATTAAGATAGGTGACTCTAAGAAGGTAAAGTTAGGGGAAACGGTAATTGCGATTGGTAATCCGCTTGGGTTAGGTGGTACGTTAACCTCTGGGCTTGTGAGCTATACAGACCGGATGATTCCCGTATCGCTAAATCAGGATGGTATCTATGATTGGGAGCAAGAGATGATCCAGACGAATGCAGCGATTAATGAGGGGAATAGTGGTGGCGCACTTGTTGATTTAAATGGAACGTTAATTGGCATTAATACAATGAAAATCTCAGATACAGGGGTTGAAGGATTAGGTTTTGCGATTCCTGTTAATGAGGCGATGGAAGTTGTTAATGATCTAATGACACACGGTAAAGTGGTACGTCCATACCTTGGTGTGTATACACTTGATCTTGATAATCCTTACTCCGATCTTACCAGCGATCAGCGTAAGGAGCTTAAGTTACCTAACGATGTAAAAGATGGAGCGCTAGTGCTAGAAGCGCATGGACCTGCCAAAAAAGCCGGACTACAGCTTAATGATGTTATTGTTGCTCTTGACGACACTCCAATCCATTCGACACGAGAACTACGTAAATATTTGTTTGATCATAAGCAAGTTGGTGATATTATGGAGGTAAGCTACTATCGTAATGGTGAGAAGCTTAAAACGAAAGTAGACTTAACAGATAAGCCTTCAGATACTGAAATTGAAGAGGGCTTAGAGGATGGGCAGCAGTAAGGAAATGTTGGAGCCGTATAAGTGTGATTAATAGTGATTACACTTTATGCAACTACGAGGACTAAGCTAGCTGCGATATCAACGACCTTTTATTAGATCATGTGAAACTGCTGAAGATGGAAAGGAATGCTGGTAGGTTATGATTATCGTATGTAAGGATCATGTAGAATTAGCACTGGATATGTTCGTGGATGAATATGAGGAAGCACCTGATGTAGTGGACCTAAAGGAAACGAAGTTCGCTAGCTGGGATCCTCCAGTTACTTGTCAGGAATGCGATAAGAAAGCGGAGTTTCTAGTCGTTTAAAAATAGGATGGGGCTTAACAGCTTAATGATTTAAAAAGCAAAGGCTTAGTTAAATTAAGGATGAGAAAACGGATTAATGCTGTGGGGGATGACCTCGCTGTAGTTAGTCCGTTTTTTGTACTTAATTTTGTGTGACATGATAAGGATTAGAGACTTGGGGTACATTTAATTCAGGTATTCGATTTGATACAATAGAAAATAGAAAAAATACAGAATAGAAGAAGTGCAATTGAATAGAAAACTAGTTTGGGAAATAATCAAATATTAAATTAACAGATACAAAGTTAAGTAATTCGGTGAAAAGATAAGTGATTAGATGAAAAAACAACTCGTTTGATAAAAAATTGATTTAAAATTTCGGCCCAATTTAGAAATTAGTGGTTGACGGGAAGCAAAATAGCGAAGGGGTAGAGGGATGGTGGAGAAGTGAACACGTCCGCCTTTACAGACTGATTTTCCACCGATAACTATTTAATTCAAGAAAATCAGGACGTAACAGGGGTCGAAGCCACCCTCTGCACCGTAGCTGCTTTCCCCCTGAAGTTAGCATCCACTAATTTTTGTTTTGATCCAAAATTTCTAAAAGGTCACATCTTTATTTAGGGGGCGCTGAAAATATGGATAAAGCATTAAAAGACCGCATTACGCAGTGGCATCAAGCTGATGAACATGAACAAATTATTGCTGAGCTTGAAGGTATTGAGGAGTCGCAATGGGATTATGAACTGATTGGTATTTTAGGGCGAGCTTACAATAATGTTGATCGTTATGAAGATGCAATCGCTTTGTTTATGTCAATCGCGGCAGAGGGTGAGAATGACCCATTGTGGCACTTTCGTATAGGGTATGCCTACTTTTATTCCTCTCAGTTCGAGAAGGCGATTACTGCCTTTACTAGAGTGCTAGAAAGCGATCCAGAGGATGAGGATGCAAAAGAGCTACTTAAATGGAGTAAAATTGCCGTCGATCGGGATAAGCATAACGAGGACGTTCGCAAATTAGCCATTGAGCGAAGAGCTGCTGAGGACAAACAGCCTCCATTTACAGGAATGGATTTATCTCAGTTCTGGGATGATAGTAAGTACGCGTTAGATGCCTATGTGTTAGCGCCTCCTACAGATGAATTAATTAGAAGTGTAGAGGAAGAACTGGGGTATAAGCTACCAGCCTCGTATGTGGAATTAATGAAGCAGCATAATGGTGGTGTTCCGTTTAATACTTGCTTTCCAACAGAGATGTCAACGTCTTGGGCCGAGGACCATATTGCAATTACAGGGATTATGGGAATTGGACGCGACAAAATGTATTCACTTTGTGGAGAACTAGGCAGTCAATTTATGATTGATCACTGGGGTTATCCTGATATTGGTGTTGTGATTGGTGATTGCCCATCAGCTGGACATGATGTGGTGATGTTAGATTACCGTCATTGTGGAAAAGATGGAGAGCCAGAGGTCATTCATGTGGATCAGGAATCAAATTATCAGATTACTTTTCTAGCGCCTGATTTTGAGTCGTTTATTCGGGGGTTAGTGAGTGAGGATGAGTTTGAGTATTAAGGGGAATTAGGAGTAATACTTTAATAAATTTATTATAACGAAGGACAAGTAAAGATAAAAATAAGCACAGATAAGGACAAGCTTAAGGGCTTGTCCTTCGATGAGTATGGCGATGGGGGATCATTTGCGTACAGGTTCAGGCTTGGTTCAGGCATACTTAAAAAGATTATTTGGTGTTACATATAGAATTGGAGGAGCAATATGTTTATTCAAATTATTGGTGTTGGCAAACTGAAGGAGAAATATCTCGTGCAAGGGATTGCGGAGTATGCCAAGCGGTTAACGCCGTACCTTAAATTTCAAATGATTGAGGTTGCGGATGAGAAGGCGCCTGACACGCTAAGTGAAGCAGAGGTCGAGCAGGTGAAGGAGCGCGAGGGCGAACGCATCCTCGCGCATATTAAGGGCGAAGCGCATGTGATTGCGCTCGCGATTGACGGCAAGCTGTATAGCTCGGAAGAGCTTGCCGAAGAGATCGACAGGCTTGGCACCTATGGGACAAGCCATGTCGTGTTTGTGATCGGCGGCAGCCATGGGCTCGCCGATCAGGTGCTTGCACGCGCCCAAAAGCGGATGAGCTTTGGGCGCATGACCTTGCCGCATCAGCTCATGCGGCTGGTGCTGGTTGAGCAGATTTATCGTGCGATGAAGATAAATCGGGGGGAACCGTATCACAAATAGTGGTAAAGCAGCGGCAAGAAATATCTATTGATATAGAGATGTTTAAGGGTACATTTTCTGTTTTTCCAAATGGATAAGTACTTTCAATGAAGGATTATTGCCGTAATGCCAAGAATTATCAATAATGAGGCAAGCGAGTAAACATATGAAGAGAAACTAATTAGCATAGAGGTGATATGTTTGAAAATTGATTTACAAGGACGTATAAAAAATATTAATCTACCTGCATATACACCGTTAATTCCTCTTTTCGAAGCTATTGTAAATTCCATTCAAGCAGTTGAGGCGACTGGGGAAGATTTAAGTAATAATTTCATTCGTATTCAAGTCCTAAGAGATACTAGGCAAGCAGCTATGGACCTCCAAGAGAATTCCAATATACATCCGATCTCGGGCTTTGTAGTTACCGATACCGGAATAGGATTTAATGAAGATAATTTTAATTCATTTAGAACTTCAGATTCTACTTATAAAAGCATTATTGGTGGGAAAGGGGTCGGGAGATTAACTTGGCTAAAAGCATTCGATACAGTTGAAATCCAAAGTTCATTTTCTGATATTGTTGAACTTAAAGGGCGAGCTTTTTCTTTTACTATTGAAGATGGTGTTACGCAAGTTGAAGATATACACTTAACAAATGAAACAAAACGATCTACGACGGTAAAACTTTTAGATTATAAAACTCCATATTCCAATAAGGCACCTAAATCCCTAAGTATTATAGCAAATAGAATCGTAGAACATTGTCTCTCTTTCTTTATTCTAAATAAGTGTCCCAACATTACGTTGTTTGATGATACAGATTCAATTAATCTTAATGAACATTTTAAAGATCATGTGGATCACAATGTTACCTCAGATACATTTGAAATTAATGGATTTCACTTTAATATTAAGCATATAAAGCTGTTGTTTGCAAAAGATCATAAAGTATATCTCTGTGCTAATAATCGTGTTGTTCGTGACGAAAAAATCACTAACCAAATATCTGGTTTACCAAAAAAAATAATTACTGAAGATGGGGAGGTTGTTCTATATACAGCGTATGTTACAAGTGATTTTTTTGATAGAAATGTAAATGCCGAAAGAACAGATTTTATTGATTACAAAAATGACGATCAAAGTCTGCTCGCTGAAGATATTTCTTGGAGTAGTATTTTTCAAAATATTTATATAAAGGCTTCGGAATATTTATCCGAATACTTAGTGTCAATTCAGCAGGAAAAGATTGAAAAAATTAATGAATATGTAATGAATGAGGCTCCTCATTATCGTCGGTTGTTAAGAAATTATCCGGAAAAAATCGCACAGATTAATCCTGATTCAACGAATAGCAAAAATTCTCTTGACCTTGAGCTATATAAGATACAGCAAGTTGATGAGATGAAGAATTTAATTGAAGTAAAGTCCATATTGAATATGAAGGAAGATGAAATTACAGATTTAGAAATATACAAGAAAAAATATGATGAGGTTCTTCAAAAAGTAAATGATGAAAGTAAAATGGATTTGGCAAAGTATATTGTAAAAAGAAGGACATTATTAAATCTACTTGAAAAAAGTTTAGAGATTCAAGATAACGGGAAGTATTTATTTGAAAAGAACCTGCATGAACTAATTATTCCTTTAAAAACTACGACAGATGAAATTGATTTCGAAAACCATAACCTGTGGATAATTGATGAGAAGCTTGCGTATCACAGGTATTTGGCTTCGGATATTTCGCTAAATAATATGACTGAAATACTAAGTGGTGATGATTCAAGACCAGACATAATTGCGTTCAACGCACCTCATGCCTTCGGGCTTGAAAAACCATACAATTCAATTGTAATTGTTGAGTTTAAAAGACCAAATCGTGATGACTACAATTCTGACAGTGAGGGTAAAAACCCGATTGATCAAGTTTATAATTATATGTCCGTTATTAAAGAAGCAAAAGTGAGAGATAAAGATGGGAGACCATTTAATCTGTCGCCGAACACTCCATTTTATTGTTATATCATTGCTGATATGACACCAAAATTAGAAGAAACGGCAAAGAAAAATAATTATAAGCCTACACCAGATGGAATGGGCTACTTTTACCTTCACGATTACTATAATGCATATATTGAGATAATAACATATGACAAATTGCTTTCAGATGCTTCGAAACGAAATCGCATTCTGTTTGATAAATTGAAAATATAAATTACTTATATTGAACGTTATTTAATAAATAGCAGGTTTCCATGCTGAGATGGATCGAACGAAAATTAAAGACGACATGTCTACAGCCCAAAGAGACATACAAAAATAAAAACGTTTAATGCACAATAACATCATGTATTGAGACGCTCGGTAAGCGCTTCTAAGTCTTGTATTTTACTAAGTATGAAGCCCCTCAAAATAACAAGCCGTTATCTATTTGATCTCTTTATGTCTCATGGAGTGCAAATGAATATGTCAGCACAGCCAAGAATCCTGCTTCTATACAAAGCAGGATTCTTTTTTATAATCGTCAAGTTGGTCTGAGATTGGAAATGATACATCTCACATTCCGCACCCTAGAATAAAAATTCAAAGCCATTTTATTTTTATGCAATTTTAAAGCAATAAAAGTTAAATAATGAAATTTATAACAGGGAATTTTAAGTAATAATGGTATTTTAAGTTATTTTTTTGCATAAAACCATAACTCCTCTGAATATTTAAACGAAGGGTGCGGAATGTGAGATACATCCTTGGACCGACTGATTTTATTTTTTACGAAACGATAAGGAGTCAAAGAAATAGCTTGAAATTGATAATGAGCATGTGGGAGATAGTATAGGCAATCGTGAGTATACACGAGTATAGGTAATATTTGTTCATTAGTTTGCGATAGACGTTGGTTTACTGTTCATATTCTTTGACACGACCATGGCAAGTATTAGGCTTCATATCAATTCTTCTCATGGCTTCTGTGGCTGTAACTTGTCCTCTTTGTGCGCATTAGTGAAATAGGCTGTTATTTCTTGTTTTGGTCTGCCAAACTTCACGCCATTGTTCAGGGTGATTTCTATACTTGTTGACACGGATGATTCGTATCGTCTTTCTTTTATTCTTCTTAACAGTAGCGGTAGGGTGGGTAGTGGGGGGGAGTTTACAACATCTATGTAAATGTCGTGTTCGTAAATGCCGTTAGCTCTTCCACAGCCCGATTATAAGTCAATTGCGAAGCAATATGATTACATTAAATACCAGCATATGGTACAATTAGACCAATGGTTGTAAGGGAAGTCATAAGAGGGTGCATACAATTTTCAATCTGGATAAATATATATTAAACAGAAAGAAGGATGAAACTATGGATATTGAGAAACTGTTTATTAAGGGAATTAAAATAGATGATAGGTTCAGTTATAAATCGCTATATAATGACGATAGAGGGGCAGTCCATAAAGACAGCTATAAGTTTTTGCTTAGCGAAGCTATATCTAAAGGCATTATTACCGTTGAGAAATACTTGATTGCCGAAGATGTTCGAGAAGAGTTATTTCATATCAATGAAAGCTCTAAGGGTTTACAATACACTCTAGTACAGTGTCTAAAAGCATACCATAACGAGTCGGATTATATTATTGCTCCATTAATATATTTATTGAAGAGACTTGACCCCGATTTTACGGTGGTAACTAATGAGAAGTTGGAAATAAGATCCGATGTAATCGATGCTGAAATTAGTCCGAGAATTGACGGTAAAAATGCTACGCCTAGACTGTTTTTCCCAAAAGAAAACATCGCAATTGCTGTTACAAATGATGATATTGAGAATTTGGGAGATATACTAGCTGTTAAAGATGCAAAGGTGTACATATTAGGAACAGATGACCGATCAAATATTATTTATGCATATAAAGTGAATAGGGCTAGTGAATTTTTTGAAGTTGCGGAAGGATATAAGGAAAGAGCAATAATGAAATTGTTAAATAAGGTAAGAGAGAACGAAATATAACAAATATGTATCAACAAAGGAGTGGTTCTGTGAGCAATGATGATGTTACAGCCAAACTGATAATAATAGGAGGTTACTCCTTAACAAGGGATATTATTCATCAAATATCAACTTTAATAGACACTTTGAAGAAAGGAGAATCTACTGAACTAGATTCAGCACATTATAGAAGTGTCCTTACGGCTATCACACTATTATCTTTTAATACTATTGAAGCATATGCTAATTTCCTTGCGATCCTTGCCGAAAAGTCGAATGAAGGATTAAGCGACGCTCCAAAAGTGAAAGAGGAGTTACATTATACAGAAGTTGATGCATTACTGGAAAGAAAAACATATTTTGAACCACGTAAGATGAGCATTGAAACACAAGAAAATAGTTTTCTACCTACCCTTGATAAGTTTTTTGTAGTACCTAATTTATTGGCTAAGTTATACGGTATCGAATTTAAAGTTGATAAAGGCGGGAAAGAGTGGGGAAGTATAAGGAAGCTTAAAAATGAAAGAGATAAGATTACTCATTTAAAATTTGATTTAAATTTACTTCCAAGAGCAGGAGACTTTGAACGACCTGATGATATGAAAAAAATTAATCCCACATATAATATTAACCCAAAAGATGTGTTCGATGGAATTGAAGGAGTCCGTTGGTATATATTATTATGTGGAAAATTGATACAAACAATTTATAGAGAAAAAGTTAGCTGGATTAGTCTAAGCGGTACAGATACAGTCATCTATAAGATGCTAAGCGATTATAATAAGGTATTTAAAATATGTAGCGACAAATCATTCCAAAAGAATGTTCTTGAGATAGAAAAATTTGAAGTGGAATATGAAGATGATCTTGTTAGAAGTCTATCTAACTTAACTGGACGAGCCAATAATTCAAATGTGGAACTCAAAGATCTCTCTAGAACAGGTTTTTTTTCAAATAATGATAAGTAAAAATGAATTCGAAATTTCACACTATTGTATGCACTAGATTTGCGCTATTACTCTTAAAGGGAGGCAACATTTAATGAAAGAAGTAGCAGCTTTGGTTGTTGGAAAGTCTGGAGCAGGGAAATCTGAATTTATTGGTTCTTTTTCTGAAAATAGCAATTTAATCAATTCGAGCGGTGGTGGTCAAACTACAAGAACAAGCGTCGAATATAACTATCATATTGAAAATGTAACACCTTATGTGCAAGTCAATTTTCTAACAGAAGAACAATTTATTGAGAAAAGAATGTCTCAGATTGAAGAATTGAAAATCCCAAGTGGAAAATACGATTTAAGCATAAAAGAACAAGTGCTTGAAATAGAAGGTTTCTTTAACTATAAAGAGTTTGATTTTGAAGATAAAAGGATTTCAAATCAAATTGATGATATATGGGAAGAAATACTACCGCTCGAATCACAGAAAGTTGATTATACATATGATGAGTATCAGTTGATTACAGAAAAAATCAAGAAAAAAATGGGGGTCGATCTAATTGAAAGGGAAGAAACCTCCGAATTAAATGCCGATGATAGTAGTTCTACAAATAATGCGACAAGTTATAGAATAGATCATATCGTAGAGCAGTTACTACAAGCAACTTACAAAATATTAAGGGAATCAATAAGAGATTTCCCTAACAAATTCGAACTAATCAGTATAAGTGATGATAATAAGAGAAGATTAACCTATTGTTTAAAGGTAGATGATGATAATCATTCTGTTACAGGGATGATATCAAAAGTAGTAATAAATGATAATATAAAACTGGTGTATAGAGATTTGTTAAATAATATGGGTATAAAGAAACTGACTTTTATTGATACTTATGGGCTGGATCATGAAAAGCTTGCAACAGCAGAGGTATTACAAAACCGATATAATATATTGTTTAATGAGTTTCCTAATATTGAAACAGTACTTTTTGTCAGAGCGCTAGGGAGCGACTCACCAACTGATCTTGCAACAGCGATACCTTTAATCTACGCTAGTAACCCGGCAGTTGTACCTTATGTAGTGTTTACTAAAATTGATGAGAATAAGATCATTGAAGCTCAGTCCAATAAATCTAGAATAGATTTGGTTGATTTAAACAAAATTAAACCGATTAAGGCAGTTGATTATTTCTTAGCTAGTAGAAATGAACGAACTATTAAAAAGATTTTGAGTGAAGCTAATATTCCTGAAATTCTTATAGAAAGTCGATACGAAGTGCTTTTGAATAATCTAATGCCTTATTGTTCTATTGATAAAGAATGTTATAGGGATAACAATAAGGAGTATGTAGAGCAGCTATTTTCTTCTATTCTAAACAAGGAGCATCTTGGTAAGTCTTTGGTTAATATTGATGCTCTTGAATCTCTTGCACAAAGTCCTGAATTTAAGTCTACATTTATAAGATTATTGAAACAAATGTTTATCAAGGCATCAAAAGATTGGTCATATTATACATTACAGCGCAGAACAATTGGTGCAAATAGGAAGAGATTGGAATCTGGCGAATTAGGTTATGATGGTACTTATTTGGATTCTTGGCAAAGCAGATTTAGTACGGGTTATAATCAAGTTTTCTCTAAAATATCACCAACTGATTTTGAACAATTATTTAAGGTAAATCAAAGCACAAATGAATCAGCTGCTATTCAAGAGATTTTGAATCAATTTTCTAAATACTTTTTGAGGTTTGGAAATTATATCGAACATGGAAGTACAAATGAAAATACAAAATTCAAAAATATTGTAGTAGAGAGTAATCCAGAGTATATGAAATATAACAATTTATATTGTGATATGCGCCCCATTCATGCATGGTTGTCAAAAGTATATAGTTTCGGTAACTACTTCGATAAAGTCGAGACGGAGATATATGACGTTGTATTAAGTAAATTCGTGAAAAACTTCATAAAGGATTGTAGAGATCACAATGTGCGCATTTTAAGAAAAAGTATTAAGTCAGCAAAAGGAGATAATTCCAAAATTGTGGAGGATTACTTCTTAAATTACGATAGTAATATTGTTGATAAAGAAATCTTTCTTTCAAGAATTAAGTCTATGAGTTTAACAAGATGATTAAATAGAAAGAAGAAGCCTTTCTTACGGTTTGCGTAAGAAAGGCTTTTACTTAGAGGCAATTAAAGGAGAATGAGAAAAAATGTCGAATTCTAGAATTTGGAGCATAGTTCAAGACGACTAGTTGATACTAGAAAGTAGGTGGTTAAAATGGCTCAATCTTCAATCACTGCACCAGTGGTACTGCCGTTCTCTGAATATAAGTGGTTATGGGCTACATGGACAGTACGTGAAATATATAAAAATCCAGCAATTTGGCTAAAAGTGCTACGTGTTATGTATAAATATGAAGGTCTCGAGTATGGAGTAAATACATCCTCGGGTCAATTGTTTCACCAAGCACTTAACTCACTTGGTCTCACTGATGATAACAACAGTCCAATTTCTTTTTTACAATCGGATAGGAGTTTTCTAAGGGGGTACCAGACCTATTGGACAAACACTGGTGTTTTAATTCCTCCAGATAAAAACGACAATAAAATTGGTCTAACTCCCCTTGGGAAGGCAATTGCTACGGGGAAAATGTTGTTTAAAGATTACGTAGAACATATGGTGAAGAAATTTCAACTGCCCAATCCGATTACTCAGTACAGACTCTTGCAGCAATGGAACGATAATAATTCGAATGTGAAACCACTAGCATTTATTTTAGAAGTGCTACTTGAACTATATAATAGAGCAGGATTTGGTAATGCTTATGTAACTGAAAGGGAAGCTGCAATATTAATTTATCCTCTATCTGCAACAATGAATCCTGGTGAAGTTTGTGAGGAGCTTCTAGCTTGGAGAGAAAGTGACCCAAGTTTTAATATATCCTTTATGTATATCAACGCTGCTATGGAAAGTAACGAATTTAGGAGTATAAAAGAGTTCCTTCAATTTCTATCAGCAGGCGAGTTTTTAGTAGCTACCGAAATGGCAGTTACGGACTTTAACATTAATGGTGGAGTGCTTGCCTCGACTAATTCGGTGAGAACGTGCTACTTCCTAAACATTATTGGTACAGGAAAGTGGAATCAAGTAGCTACTTCAAAACAAATCTATGACAGTATAACGTTGTTAATTGAGGAAGCAAATAATTCAGGTTATTTTATAGCAGACCTAACTAAGCCTGAAATTGAAATAAAAACAGAGTATCTTGATTATTTAAGTGTTGGAGTTAATTTTAATGCAACTATCAGAACTGTTAATTTCGACGCTCAAATTGATCAATATGTTGAGCTTCTGAAAGATAATAAACAAATTATTCTGAGCGGACCGCCAGGAACAGGGAAAACGCGTTTAGCGTTGCAGATAGCCGAAAAACTTGAAGTGAACAATGAGTTAGCCCAAAAGGAAATGATTCTATTCCATCAGTCCTCATCATATGAGGATTTCATTGAAGGAATTCGTCCTAATGTGGAAAGCACAACTCTCAGTTATACATATAAGCACGGAATGTTTAAACTTCTTTGTAAAAAAGCGGAGATGTCTCCCGACAAATTTTTTGTGCTTATTATAGATGAGATTAACCGTGGTAATATTTCCAACATATTTGGGGAATTAATATTTTTACTGGAGCCGAGCTATCGTCATGCTGAGTATGCTGTCGAGCTTCAATACACTGGTGAAAGTTTATGGGTACCTTCAAATTTATTAATTATAGGTACTATGAATTCAACAGACAAATCCGCAATCGATATTGATTTGGCTTTAAGAAGAAGATTCTCAATAATTAATCTTTACCCCGATGTTGCAGTGATTAATTCTAAACTCAACGAATTAGGGGTAGAAGTATCATCTTCGGACGGTCGTATAATAGATATTGCAAAGACGCTGGAAGGATTAAACTCCATTATTTGCAGTAATGTTGGGTTAGGAGACGATTTTCAGATTGGGCAAGCTTTCTTACTTCCGCAAGAAGGTAAGGAATACAATGGGGATTTCTTATTAAAAGCTTGGAATTATAAGATTTTACCGTTGCTTAATGAGTATATACAACTATCTCCGTCTTTAAAAGGTGATCTCAGCGATATGGGATTCGTTATTAGGAATGGGCGTATACAACTATTCTCAGATGAAGATATGTTTAACTCATTACATCAACTGAGTGGGATTGTCTAATGAGACGAGAAATTCATGTATACTATGGAGAGGGAGTTCATAGGTTTGCGCTAACCCAAAGAGATGAAGTTGTTCTTAGAAGTATGTTACAGGAACAAGATCGTTGGACGAGAACCACTCCTTCTGGCAGAAAATCATTTGAACCGTTGGTTACCGATTTTCAAAGAATTGATAATAACTATTGTAGCTTTAATCCTGGTCCTTATGTAGGTGTTGTTGCATTGAATGATGCCCGGCTTATCTTCAATGCACCAAAATGGTTGCGAGGACTAAATAATAATCATTTGTATTATATGCTCATTCGTTCGAATCCTTTGTTGCCTAAAACAGTTGATTTGCCAGAACTACCCTCTGAACAAACGGTTTCTGCCAAAGGACTACTAGAACCGTTATTCAATCTGTTTGTTTCGGAAACTCTTTCAGCTTTAAAAAAGGGTGTTTATAAGACATATGTAAAAGAAGATATCGTTTCCCCAAACTTAAAAGGGAAATTGGATTTTAGTAGGCAGGTTAGGCTAGATGTAGCATCTAAACCATATTTCGCAACACAGCGTCAGACATTCACTGATAAAAATTCACTTAATGAATTGTTATATTGGGCATGCAAAGTGATAGAAGTGAACAGTCAAAATAGTAAAACGCTTGCTCTAACTGAGCAAATTTTAGGATTACTCCCTAAGTTTAAGATCAACAATATATCTAAGTTACAATTTGTCTATCCGGAACGTAGGGGATTTCATTTGCGTTGGGCAGTAACCTTGGCAAAGCTAGTCGTAAATAAAGAATCTGTATCCTTTGAAGGGCATCAAGAGCAATTGTTCAGTATGGTCATTAACTTATTCGATTTATTTGAAAATTATGTGGCAAGTGAACTTATATTGCGGGATACTAAATTTAGACACCAATTCGAAATTCCTTTCGTCGATCAGTCAGGGAGTGGCACTAATACAGGATGGGATAGAAGAAAGGTGTTTCCAGATATCGTTTATAACGGTACCAACAGGTTTGTTTTAGATGTTAAAATGAAAAAAATTCGGGGTTCAGGACCAGACATTAATGATATTTATCAGATTCATTTTTATGCAATGTTGCTTGGTGTAGCAAGAGCAGTTATTGTACATCCAATTGGTAGCCTAACGGCTGAAATAAAAAAGTTCCCTGTCTCATATAATCCAGGGAACTCAATAGAAATAATATGTTATGGTCTTCCGATAGTCGGAACGGAATCGGAAATGATCAATTCAGTTGAGGAACTGTACAGTTATTTGATGACCTCTGTGTAGAAATATTATACAGAGGTCATTTGTTCGTTCTTAACTTTAATCGGAAACATTCTGGCAATATTGTATGCGAAAAGTGGAGGAACTGCATTCCCAATTTGTCGATATCCGTCTGTTTTAGAGCCTGAGAATACAAAGTCCATTGGGAATGTTTGAATTGTAGCGGCTTCTCTTACAGATAGTCTTCTATGATTATTGGGGTGATGGATTATAACGACCCCACCCTTATCGTCACCTCTTGCAGTGATTGTTGGGGAAGGCTTATCAGGATCAATTACCCTATGACCCATATAACCATTAAAACGTAGTTTATATTTTGTATATTCGTGATTTGGTATATGTGGTGCTTCCTCTGGCTCAGGAATATCTCTTAATGCTTGTCCAATTGTTACCCAAGGTTTTTTGTCAGAAAAGTTTAGTTTTGAAGGATCACAATGTGTCGGCTCAGGGAAAGAGATAGTCTCTTTAATATCATTCCTAACACCTATAAATATAACGCGTTCTCTTATTTGAGGAACACCATAATCCGCCGCGTTTAGTAGTCTGTACTCTACATTATAGCCAGCAGATATAAAATCATTTTTGATAAGCTCAATGACCTTCCCTTTGCCTAAGCTAAGTATTCCTTTTACATTTTCAGCAATAAAGTACAGAGGTTGTTTTTCTCGAATTACTCTTAAAAATTCTAAATAAAGTTTGTTTCGTTCGTCTTGTTCTGATCTGTTAGTATTAGCTACAGAAAATCCTTGACAGGGAAATCCACCTATAACCATATCACAATTAGGGATATCGCTTGTAGATACTTCCCTAATATCTTCAAGGCAGATGTGCTTCCCTATATTTTCTTTATATGTTTCAACTGCTTTGCTGTAAAGGTCGTTTGCCCAAATAATTTCATGACCTGCCTTGGTAAAACCTAAGTCCATACCACCAGCTCCTGAAAAGAGAGAGACTATTTTCATCTTTTTCCCCCCGTTGCTACTAGAGACTTTTTAGAAGTAGAAAATTGGTGGGCTAATTTCTCGGCAAACAAAGGAGGTACAGCATTTCCAATTTGACGATAGCAAGAGGTTTTTGAACCTATAAATATGAAATCTATTGGAAAGGTTTGAATTGTAGCTGCTTCACGTACAGATAGCCTTCTATGATTGTTCGGATGATGAATAACTACAACACCGCCACCGCCATTACCTCTTGCTAAGATAGTGGGTGATGGTTTGTCTGGATCTACCACCCTATGTCCGGTGAAATTTTTATTGGAAAAAACTTTATATGCTGAATACACATGATTTGGTATTGTTGTATTTTCATCAGGTTCAGGGATATGAAGAAGAGCATCTTTCATGGATACCCATTTTAGTAATTCAGAATCTTCTTTCTCATCATGACTAGGTTCTGGGAATTCAATAACTTCATCTATATCTTTTCTTATGCCAATGAAAATAACTCTTTGTCTAATTTGAGGTACACCATAGTCAGCACAATTAATAAGTTTATAGGTGACATTATAACCAGCTTCCTCAAAATCTTCTACTATAAGATTAAGAACAGCTCCCTTTCCCAAGCTTAGTATACCCTTCACATTTTCTGCGACGAAGTATTTTGGCTTTTTATCCCGAATGACTCTGTAAAATTCAAGATATAATTTATTTCTTTCATCCGATTCTGTACGTTTTAAATTTGCCAAAGAAAATCCTTGGCAAGGAAATCCACCTATTACCATGTCACAATCGGGAATAGCTGCCGATTCAATCTGTCTTATATCACCAAGAATAATATGATCGCCGATGTTGGTTTTATAACTTGCAACAGCATCTGCGTCAAAATCATTAGCCCAGATAATTTTATGTCCTGCGTTAATAAACCCTAAATCTAAACCACCACATCCAGAGAACAAAGATACTATATGCATGAGTTCACCATCCTTATTACAAATAAAAAAGAACATATGTTCTTATTTAGTATATTGTAGCTTATCAAAATGATCAAGTGTATAAGACAAATGAAATATATTACTACAAGAATAAAAATTTTGCAAGACAATACAATATTGATTCTATCATGAGAGAAGGAATAACTCCATCCTTCGACATAACTAATTGAAGAGAGTGGGTAGGTGAAATAAGGACACACAATTTTGATTGTGTATCCTTTCATGCTATAACAGGGTACAGAATGTTCATAACAAGAGCCATCTGTCTTAGAAAAAAAGGTTACAGAATGTTAAAGGAGATGAGCCGATTGGACTTTACCCAATATCTCAAACAACAGGAGATGCGACAAAAAACCATTGATGGATATGCTGCTGTAGTTAAAGAATTTATACAATGGCGGGATGTACTTCCTGATCAATCCGAAATAGTTACGCAACTGCTTGTGTTAGAATATAAATCTTATTTGAAGACCATCAGAAAAAATCATCCCAAGACGATTAATCGCAAGCTAGCTGCTTTACGAAAATGGTTTGAGTATTTACAAGCGACAGGGCAATTAAAAGAAGCCATTACCGTCAAGGATGAAGCATTAGCAGATATGGAACGCTGGAAGGAACCCAAGTATCTTGATAAAAATCAGGTTCGTGATTTAAAAAGAGCCATCGAAAAAGAGCCAAGCAATTTTCTGCGAAACCGGGACCGATGTATGATTTACCTTATGTTGTACCTGGGCTTGCGCCAAGAAGAAATGCTTAACTTAGAGCTTACAGATATTATCCGGACACCAGGCAAGCAAAAGATCATTATAAGAGAAGGAAAAGGTGGATTCTATGGGGAGTTGGCACTTGAAAGTGCAGAATTGCGAGGAGCCATTGACCAATGGCTTGTAGAAAGAGCCAAGAGCAGATTCGCCAACAGCCATTTTCTATTTGTCAGTCAGAAATCAGCGCATGCTGGAAAACGTTCTGCTGTTAAAATGATTAATCGGGTGAGCAAAACATCTAGCGTTGAATTTACCTGCCATCAACTACGTCATACCTTTGGAAAACGCATAATTGATACCACTGGAAATATTAAAAAAGCACAGGAGCTTTTGCGCCACAAGCATACCTCATCCACAGAGATTTATACGCTGCATCGAAGAGAAGAATTAAATACGGTGCTACGAGGACTGGATGATGTAATGTAGGAGAAACACAAAGTAAAACGAAGCACAACCTCCAACAGCAGAAGGTGTGCTTCGTTTTACTTTGTTCATTTTGTTCATTTTCGACTAATTTTCAAGGCTTTTTTGAAAAGCTCCAATCGTTGAATGTTCATTGTTGGATTCACGATTTCGGAAATCATATCAATGGCTGATTGACCCCTTACGATAATCTTACTTGGTCTTTTCAACTTTTCACCGCCTATATAAATTGTGACATCAGAAATCAACTTATCATTATCGAATTGATGATGGATTGGTTTTGTTTGATAGGAAAATCTAATGATTCTATTTACTATATGGATTAGATTTATTGCATTGAATCTGTCTAATACATGTATTGTATCTAACACATCTATTATTTCTATTGTATCTGATAGATAGGATAGAAAACTGAATTTATAGCGATAAAGCCAGTCGTGTTAGCTGTTGAAATACTATAAACATCGCTGTTGCACTAATCGTCCCGTTATCACTCATGCGCTGGTCAAATCCAGTAGGAAAGATGTATTAACCTTAAAATAACAGATAAAATCCACTATGAATTAAGGAAAAACATGCTCATTTCGATAAAAAACAATGTCTGCACTAGCAAGCCTATTAATGGCATAACTACTTAATTGATGATCCCCTTTTTGTTCAAGTAACGTGAAATAATCCTGTAAAGCTTCAACTTCCCCAACTGAAAGCTGCTTGCGAATGACATGAACGAATAAGCCAAATGCTAGAACACGGTTAATTATTATTTCTGATTGCAAGATAAACGCAGTGGATTTCTTTTCCGCGATAATTAGTTCCACATAGAGTAGCAAAGAAATAACGGGGACAGGAATAATCCAATACATGATTGAGATGTTTATCAGACAAAGAAGGCTGGCGACAAAGATCAGAAAGGAAGTCGCCAGTAATAAACAAAGTTTTTGACTGGTTAGGTGCAAGTAACCATAGTATTTCAAAGAGCATCGCCTACTTCTTGTTCGTTTAGGAGTAGAAGTGAAATATCAAGTTTCGACAGCATCTCAGATATATAAATAAACTGATCATGGTGGATATGCAGAATATGATAGGACTGCATAACTAAAACATCAATTTTTACTGAACCGTCCATAATAGTTTGTAGATTTGGGCGGGGGGCATCGGATTTCGTAACATCTTTTAACACGATAACATCCTCAAAAGGAACCTGATAGTCGTGGCAGAATTGTTGTAATGTCAGGTACTGCTTGTTTATCGTTCGAGGGGTTTCGCCACGAATATAAAAAGCAACAGACAAATTGGTCATATTCATTGCGTCACTACTCCCTCTTCTCATCTAGTGATTGTAGTTGAGATGGTTTGATTGCCCCAAGTCGTTTTTTAGTTACCTCATCATCGAAAAGGTGAATATGTCTAGCATCCGATTGTTCTCGGTAAAGCTGCTGATATCGATAACGAAATTCTTTTCCAATATGCCGGAAAGCTTCGGGTTGTTCAAGCATGCATTTGAGCAATCGACACTCAACCCATTTATAAACTAAGGATAGGCTGATAAGAAAAACTGCAAAAATCATTGTATGTTGTGGTGTGATAAAGTCCATCATGTAACCTCCTAATAGCGTATCCAAATTAATCCAGATTATCTGTAGCAACCAGTATATCTGGTTTCCCCTCACTTGCCAAGGCTAGTAAATTTATTCCCTATGTTCATACTTTATCTTCTTGTTCTGATGATGTTCTGGTTCTGAAAAGAAAAAAATATAGTCTTGTGTCCCAGTTCCATATATGTCCCACAGACATTTAAAAACATGAAATTTGACTTTGTTTTTTAGGCATATATAATGTCCCTACGATTTGGCTCTACCATTTTTTCAATCATCTAAATTATTGAACATGGAGGGATGCCTTACTACTAATTTCTGAAGGGGACCACGAATAATGAATATATTATTAGAAAAACAAATACAGAAATACAAAGAAGCATTGCTGGCGAAATTAAACCACTTGGTTATTGGAGAACGCAAACGTTATATTGAACAGTATAAGCAAGGGGATAATGTAAGATATTATACAGCCAAGCGAATATTAAAAGATGAAGTTGTAATAGCACATTTGGAGGGGAAAAGAACCGTAGGTTGTTATTACATTGGGAAATTGAGCAAGTTTCTATGTTTTGATATTGATGAGCCAGATCCGTCAATTCCTCTGCAATTGCTAAAGATACTCAAAGATATGGGTTTTAGGTCAAATGAGCTACATATTGAAAATAGCGGATCAAAAGGATGGCATATCTGGTTATTCTTTGAGGAGCCTATTCCAATATCTAGACTAACACGGTTTGGGAAGGTAATCATAGCGGAGCTAGGTTCCATGGGAAGTAGAATTGAATTACGACCAGAACAAAGTGAAAGCAGTCGGGGCATCAAATTGCCATTTGCCATTCATCGTAAAACGATGGTTCGAACTACTTATTTACAGCACAATTTACTTTTTCAAGAAAATGCAATAGAGTATTTTTTGAATATTGAACCAATGGGTAAAGAGCGATTTGAGTTTCTTACGAATGATTTGTTTGCAGAACAGTTACAGGACGACACCCCGACAATAGAGTGTTCTAAAAGTAAAGTGGAAAACAACTATTCTACCAAGCCTAATGTGTTAAAAGGCACGCCATTACATCTTGCAGCCGAGAAACTATTGCACGATGGAATTCCAGAACGAGGAATTGAAGATAAACAAGGAAGGCACTTTTATCAATTTTTGATTGCTCTTTACTTTAAGGAACAAGGATATTCAGAGCAAGAAACAGCTCATAAGGTTACAGAATGGGCGCTTAGAGAAAAGCAGTACCAACGTGCAAAAAGTAGCGAGGATGAAATTCGACAGGATGTAGCGAATGATATCCATCATATCTATTGTAAGGACAAAAAGTTATTTATACCCAGACAGAAAGAAATAAGTGTTAGCTATGCTGATATTCAATTGGTTCAAGAGATCCATGATCCGGTTACGCAACAGATTGCATGGGCAATTCTTGTTTTAGGGCGAATGTTTCAAAAAGAAGGTCAAGTATATTTTTCTATTCGTCAATTGGTAGCAATGACAGGTTTTAGCCGAAATACAGTGCATCGAAGGTTGCAAGTATTAATTGAAGCTAACTTCATACAATTAATTCAGAATGGGCAATATAAATCTTCAAAATCAATGGCTAGCCTTTATGTAATCCCTGCATTATTAAGGGATGCTGAATCTGATACATTTATCATTCCGATTAAGTCAACACAATGGGATGAAATTTTTGATGAAACATTTGATATATTTAATAGTCAGCGTTTGACATTGGAAAGCCATCAAGGTATTGCGGAATGAGGATTTTATTCTGTGACCAATCCTTGCTCCGCTTTGGTTTCTGTTTAGTGGAACTAAAAGAGGATTACTGTGAGGTAATAAATTATGGGCTACTGCAGCTGAATGGGAAAATTCATTATATTGAACGCCTAATTCAAATCGAATCATGGCTTGTGAACTACCTTCGCAAGCATGATATAGAGCAACTTGTTGTCGAAGAAATACAATTTCAACGTAATGTTCAAACGTTCCGGAAGCTTTGTGTATTACAATACGTTATGGAAGCGCTCTGTTACAAAAATAGCATTTTATATGCTAAGCCTTTGCAAGTCCATGTTTGGAGAACTAACGGGGTTAGGAAACTATTGCATTTATCTAATGGCAGCAAAATGACTCTATATGAGCATTTGAATCGACGTCTTAACTATCCTGACTCATTCGATACGAATCAGGCGGATGCCATAGGTATGGCTCAATATTGGTGCGCTCAAAATACTTCCATACCATTTGTACTGGATAATGCTAAGCAAATCATAATAAAGGACAAAGGAATATGTTAATCCCGTTGTCCTTTATTCATAAAGATTTGAAGTTGTTTAGTGAAATAAGCCTTTTTATCTTCTGTTATTACTGCGGTTTGGGTGGAATGCTTAAAGTGGATGATGTTTTCATGTACGCCTTCAACCTGATGTAGGTTGATTAGGCAAGAGCGATGGGTTAATACATAATCGTGAAACATCAAATACTTCTCGTACAGCTTGATTGGGATTTTTGATTCAAATTGACCTTGTTGGGTATGCACATAAACGATGCGATTAATCGATTCAATGAATAAAATGTCGTTGGGTGTTAATAGTCGAATTTCATCAGAAATGACTGGGACGAATATTCCACCACTAGACTTAAATTGAGCTTGTTTAATTCCCCAGCGTTGTTTTTCAATGCCAACTTTAAGCCTTTCAAATGTAAAGGGAGTCTGCAGAATATCAACAATACCTAAGTCAGCAACATAGCTTGCAGATAATGTTTGGTTCGTAATCAGAATCGTCGGAACAATTCTGCCACGCAAACGGAGTAGATGAAAGGCTTCAAGTACATTCATGTCTGCATCGATGGTATGATTTAGTAATACGGCGTTAATATCATGTTGACGAAATATAATGTCCATGTAATCCTCTGTAGTAGATACTATTCCAATAACTTCAACGTTCGGAATACTTTCGAGAAACATATTCAGAGTGCTTGATTGCTCGGTATCCCCTACAATCAGCATTTTTAGAGTGGGTTCGTTCATACGCAGCACCTAACCTACAACAATTGCTTAATAAATAATTTCTTTCAGCTTGTTTTCCAATTGACTCATCATGTATTTAGATAGCTTTCCAAGCGGCTTCAAGAGACGAGCTTGTTTATCAATCGTCATAATTCTGCTGACATCTACACTTAGCTTGAATGCTCCATCTCCGGAGTAACCTGTTAATTCTTTAACAAATAACGGGTGGCTATCTCCATTGCTTGCAGCTATAACCTGTAATGTCGGGGAGTGCAGGTTTCCCATGTTGTTTTGGATCACAACAATTGGACAGGTCCATTCTTCGTCATGAACCAATTGATTTAATTTTGCGAGATACACATCTGCTCGTTTAGCAGGTATGCTTCCGCAGGAACATCTCTTTTTAACATTGGTAACGACTTGCTTACAGCTGGAACAAATCATGCTGAATCCTCTCCTTTGTGATAAGTGATCAGTTTTATCACGAAAAGAGAAAAAAACAAAATTAGAACTTTATTTGATTATTTTAACCTAAGATTGGTTCTATCAGATGGGTTATCGGCATTGACGATATAGTAATTGTTCAAACTGAATGGTTCTGGTCAGTACGAACAAATAGTAGTCAAAACCAATTCTAATGGAACGTTAGGAAGCCGCTTCGGTACAATAATGGAGAAGGAGGGGAAATCGCATGGCTATATTTATTAATCTGTTAATGTATGTGGTTTTCACAGGATTCATTATATTTGCGGTCATTTTGGGGGTAAGAAAAGCTGGGAAGAGTGGAGAACAGCATTCTGTGAGGCAAGATGATGCGACAAAACGACGATTACATAATGAACAACATCAACGGATGATGCAGGATCCTTATTTGAATCAAGGCGTAGATGTCGTAGTGGATCGTCATTATCATGGTTTGGATCAGCATCAGTCGGGGAATGACCACAATAATGGAAATGGTGGGTTTAATAACGGATTTTAAATAGTAAAAAGCATGGTGAATGAGGGGCTTTATCCCTTTCTCCCATGCTTTTTCTATTTTAGGATTAGTTATCGAATGGTCCATAGCTCACGATATTGATTATGTCGTGTTTGACTTGATCTAGGTTGTCGTAGTCAGTAAATAGTTGGATTCCGACAGCCGATGAATCAATGGCAAGAAGCTCGCGCAGATCATCGTCATTTCCACTATTAAGCCAATTCAGCATGAGCAAACCAAAGCGAATATCCTTTTGACCAAAATAAAAGATTCCTTGAATGGTTTCATCCGTTTCCTTAGATAATTGAATGGATGGATAATATTGTGTGGCTAATGGGTGCAAAATTTCTCTTAACTCGGAGGTAGGCTCTGCTCGTTCAGAATGATTCATTGCTTTAAGTGACTGCAAAACAGCATAACCTCTCTCAGTAGGCTCAACAAATTGGCTGACATTGTTATAATTGTAAATGTGACTTATATCCTCGTTAATTTGCTCAATAATTTTATCGTAACTGGATGTGTCTATATTCGCTTTATTAAACAAAGAGGATCGTGCATCGGAAAATCCTTTACTCACTTGACTACTTGCTTGGAAAAAGGAAACAGCATTATACCCAACGAGTCCGATTAGCAATATTAAAGCAAACACTCCAGTAGCTATAAAGCTCGTCCAAGGATTATTGGCACCTTTTGAAGACTGCTCCAATTCCAAGACAGGCATTCCTGCGTTTCTTGCCGTAATTTTGGCACCGCGGTCATTGGTTAGAAAAATAATTGCTTTGCCTTGCTTGTGTAATTGCAGATAAGCAGCAAGAATGCGGTCATCCATTGTATCTGTTAATTTAAGCTCGGTAAGTGTTTTAAAGTCGACAGAAGGCAGTATGGTTAGCGCATGCCCTTGCCTTTGTGCATCCTCAATGGCTTTGAAAGCTCGTCTTGCGTTTGCAGCAGTCTCCGTATTCGAATTATTTTTTAATCCGTCTAGCTCTTTCTGAACCTCTCTGCTTATGAATATATGTTCGTATTTTAATAGCCCAAAGGTTTCGCTTGGATGATGCATAAGGATATTAGTATCCAAGCCAAAAGCAATTCCTTGTCCTGACTTTTCGATAATTGCCTTTTTGTACTGTTGTAAAAATGGGTTTTTGGCTAAATGACGTACATTCGTTGAGGTAAGAGAACGAGAATTAAATAAGATGCGTAATAAAGCTTCCTTGGTTCCGAAAATGTTCTTATAGTACTGGAATAAGAATAGGGTCCTGGCGATTGCAATAAATAACACGAGTGCAACAAGGGAAATAAATAACCTGATAAATGAAGCTGACTTGTCATGCTGTGCCTCAACTATTTGTTGGACGCTCTCACTTGCGAATGCAGTAACATTCCATACAAATAAACCTGTTACAAGCAACAGGCAAATGGCTAAACCTTTTTTCATAAACGCTCTAATCTCCTTCTCGGATGATGATGGTAATAGATTTATTTTAAGTTATTGCGGAAATTCCTGCCTGATAATTGGTCGTGACGAAAAAGTTTTGGTTTCGACATAATAAGAAAAAGTGATTGACAATCCAAATTCACCCATGGTAATATTCTACCTAAGCTCAATTGAGCGACTACTACAACTGAATCTTTTATAAATGATACACCCATAGTTTCCGGTACCGAAAGGTGCGCGGAGCTGGTATCACCATAAGTGGTTTTATACACTTGGTGATCGATCGTTTTTTCTTTACTTGTGTATCTATTGGCTGCTATTAGACGGGAGAAGTCTGCCCTCTAGTAGCAAACAATAGAATACAAGAAAAACGGTAAACCAGCTCTACAACGGAATACTATGGGTGTTTTTGTTTTACCCAGAGAATTCTGAATGCTCTTTGACAATTTCATAACATTACAATCCCTAATTGCACAGGGAGAGTAATGAACAAATTTTGGAGGGGATTATATTGAAAATGCAATATGATTCACAGCTTGATAGGTGGTATGCACTAGATTTTGAACCACTAGATTTGCATTGTGGGGACACCTTTTTGATGGAGATAGGCGAGCATGTTATAAGTTGCCGAATTGAGCTAGATAGTGATTGGTACATTATCAGTAATAATTTGCGTTTTAGGCTACATCCAAGTCAAACATATCATATTAAACTTTTATAAAATCTGAGGAGAAGATTGAAATGAAAAAGCAAATTGAAGGAATACAATTAAATCGAGTTTATCAGCGAGATTGTATTGAGGGGATGAAGCTTCTCCCCTCTGAAAGTATAGATTTAATAGTCGCTGACCCGCCTTATAATACTGGAATCAAAGGCACGAAGATCAATATGAAAGAAACATATGGGTTCAACTACTTCAAGGAAGCATGGGACAAGATTGATAATTTTCACGATTTTAATCAAGCATGGATAGCTGAATGCTATCGTGTATTAAAGCCTGATGGTTCAATCCTGGCATACGGCACCCATCATAACTTGTTCACAGTAGGTCATTTAATTGAGCAGGCAGGGTTCACCATTCGAGCCAAGTATGAGTGGAAAAAGAAAAATCCACCACCAAACTTTTCAGGTAGCGGTCCTCACTTTGCATCAGAATCAATTATTTGGGCGAGCAAAGGAAAACGACGTACCTATAATTTGGACTATGCTAAAAGAATCAATGACAACAAAAACATTAAGAGTGTATTCGAAACGACATTAACTCCAAGAGACGAAAAGAAGCACGGAAAATTTCCTTGTCAGAAGCCATTGGAGATTTCAATCAAGTTGATAAACCTGCACTCTCATCCAGACCAAATTGTCCTCATACCATTCTGTGGCAGCGGAAGCGAATGTGTCGCTGCTCAGATGACGGGAAGGAACTTCATTACCTTTGAAAGAGAATCAGATTACATAGAACTTGCGAATATGCGTTTGGAAAATACGGATGAATTGAAAGACAAGCTAAGCCACTTAATATAGTTCTCGAAGTGTAAATTTGAAAACAATCTGTTTAGCAACAGTTCATATATAGGCTTCGATGATCCGTCAACGGGGAGAAGCCACTAAACTAACATCCCAGGAGGAAATAAAAATGAAAAATACATTATCAAAGGGTCTACATATCATTAATAACGGCACTGAAATTTATAAAGAACTTTTTCCGTATAGTGGAGAAAACAACCACTGTTCAAAACTTAAGGAAAATGAAGTAAGGCAAATTCGATTATATTATAACAGAGGTCTTTGTACACGACAGGAGCTAGCAAACTGCTTTAAGGTGTCAATATCAACAATTAACGATATCATTAACTATCGTACTTGGAAGCACATTGGTTCTTACCACCCAACAAAGGAAGTTATTACCGCTACAAGGTTTGTTATACATAATAAAGAATCCCAAGATCAACAGGTTATTACCTTAGTTCATACAATTATAGCGTCAAATAGTTCAAAATTGTTAGATATTCTCAGTGGAGATGATTCAGCTCTTTTAACCAGATACCCAACAGCAGTCTTTATAGGTGAGTACCTATTAGCAATGTAACTCATTCTTATGTAGCTCTCATGAAGAGGGAGATCTACAAATGAAATCAGATATCGATACATATTTAGACAGAATAATGAATTGACTAAGCAATTATGAATTATAAGACATTGAATATTTGCCACAAGGATGTGGCTTTACATATAGAAGGGGAGATTCAAAATGACTAATAATATGAAGAATGATTTTGTAACACCGACAGCCGAAGAAATTAAAAAGCAACAGTTAATTGAAGTGCTTACAAGTATGATAAAGAGATACTCGAAATCAAGAGAAAAAAGCGAATAGAGTCTAATTGACGCGGCAGGTTATCGATGGTAACCTGCCGTTTAATTAATATAAACCAAATAAGAGAGGTAATAATAAATGAGTAAACAAAAAATAGCAATATATTGTCGAGTTTCAACGGAAGAACAAACCAGTGGTTTTTCATTAGATAGTCAACAGGCAATTTTACAAGAATATGCTTTAAAAAAGGGCTACGATATATACGATTTCTATATTGACGATGGTTACTCCGGTAAGGATTTTAGTCGCCCAGAAGTACAACGTTTGTTTAGGGACATTCGTGAAGAGAAATTCAGTGCAGTTCTTGCATGGAAAGTTGATAGGATTTCACGAAGTAATAGAGACGTTCTTACATTAATTGATCTTGAATTAAAACCAAGAGATATGAAATTATTGATAAGCACATGTGATATTGATAGCTCCACGACTAATGGTTATATGTTTATCAGTTTGCTCGGTACATTCGCTGAGTATGAACGAACTGTAATAATAGAACGTGTCCAACTGGGAATGACGAGACGGGCTACTGAGGGTCATTGGTGTGGTGGAAGAATATTAGGGTACGACTCGAAAGAAGGGAGTCTCTTAGTAAATGAGGAGGAAAAGAAAACCGTAGAGAAAATATTTGAATTAAGGGCTTCAGGTTTGGGTTACAAGTCTATTTCTAGCCGTTTAAATGAGCTTGGTTACCAAACCAAAAATAAAAACCAATTTCAAATTAATTCAGTAAAAACCATTTTAAGCAACAGTACGTATATAGGAAAAATGAATTGGGGGAACCATCGAGATTGGGAAGCCAAGCGACGAAAAGGAAAGTCTAATAATCCAATTCATGTTGAAGGGCAACATGAGGCAATTATAAGTCAGGAACTTTGGAATAAAGCTCAAGAAGTGGGCAAATTGCAAAGAAGCAAAGCATCTACGTCAAGTTCATACAAGGGCGAATTTATACTTTCAGGCATTCTCCGTTGTCCACAGTGTGGTGCAGGGACAGTTATGGCAAAAAGAAAGAAGAGGGGCGAAGAAGGGCATCATCTGTATTATATGTGCCAAGCATACCATTCCAAAGGCTTAACAGCATGCAGAACAAATCTTATTGGGAAAGAAATTATTGAGGAGCAAGTCATAAAAGTCATTAAGGGTATTTTGGAGAAGAAGGATGTTGTCGGACAAATTATTCAAAAGCTTAATCTAGAGCGAAACAATGATACCAATGATTTAGTGACACAGCATTCAATTCAAGTTAGCGAACTCAATAAGTTACAAAAAATTAAAGATGGTATCAATCAATCTCTTCTAAATGGAAAAATGAATCCAGAAGCTTATGATGAAGCAATGAGTGCAGTTATTAAACAAATTGGTTTTACGGAGTCAACGGTTCATAATTTACAATTAGAAATTGACAAGAAGTCAGCTAAGTATCAGTTAAGCGAAGAGATAGTCGTTGAAGCATTAAATAACTTTGATTTGCTGTTCGAAAATGCTCAAAATGATGAGAAGAAACAATTGATTAGAGCATTGATTAAGAATATTGAAGTTGAGCCTGACAGGAAGAATTTAAAAAGCATTATCTTCTGGTTTTCTGAGGATAATGCTTTACCACAAAGTGATACAAGGAGAACCGTATCATAAGTAACAGCATTTTTTAAAAAATCCTGTTTTGAAATTAAAAATCACAAAATAATGGAGACTTGGACCGTGAACAACGCTCCTTGATTTGTCTCTCCTATTTGAAGCCATAACCAGTACGCGTATCGGGGCTTTTGCATGGATGGATGTTTTAGTTACCGCGATCGTGCTTATAGGATTCATTCTGGTAGAAGGCAACAGAAAGAGAATGAAACATTTATGGCTGCCGATTGCTGGTACGCTACTAGTAGGTCCTTCACAGGGTCTTCCCTTGTTTTTTCGACAATTACACTTGGAGAAAAACATTTTAAAATAACATCATAGGTGGCAATGGAAACATGGTTAAACGAATGAGTTAAAAATGTTCGGCACTTTGTCCACAGAGCAACCTCTCAACTGACTTTTTCGTGCACAAATTGCAAGGTACTCATTAACTATTTCCCATAAAATGACCTTGAAGGGAGGGGATACGATGGATTGGTTGGACAGGATGAATGGTGCCATGGAATATATCGAAACCAATTTGGCGGGCACGATTTCATTTGATGAAATAGCACAGAGAGCCTGTTGCTCTACCTATCATTTTCAAAGAATGTTTCCATTTATTACTGGCGTATCGTTATCGGAGTACATTCGACGTCGACGGTTGACCTTGGCGGCATTTGAATTACAGACAACAAGCATAAAGGTTATTGATGTAGCTATGAAATATGGATATGATTCGCCAGAGGCGTTTGCACGGGCGTTTAAGAATCTCCATGGTATTATGCCTACATCTGCTCGCGATACAGGCGTCTCTTTAAAAGCCTATCCTCGAATGTCCTTTCATATTTCAATAAAAGGGGATGTCGAAATGAATTACCGTATTGAGCAAAGAGATTCTTTTGAGATGTTTGGAGTATATGGAATAATAAATGCAGACCAGAAAACAGCGTTCGCTGAAGTACCTGAATTCCGTATAAAATGTGATGATGATGGCAGCGTTGATCATATGAATGACTTACTGGGACGTTTTGGTGATACCATGTTACATGCCGCCCTTTATGATCACACGAAAGAATCTTTCAAATACATGATCTGTTATCATGTACCTAAGGGGCTTGAGATTCCGGAGAGGTTCACAAAACTTGCTGTTCCAGCATTAACCTGGGCAGTTTTCCCGGAGCCGCAAAGTGATATGCAAAAACTATGGCAACGCATCTATTCTGAGTGGTTTCCGACATCTGAATACGAACAGGTTGAAGGGCCTACATTCGAAATGTATTATGGAATGGCACGACACGGGAATGGTTCAGGAGAGATCTGGATACCGGTGAAGAAAAGATAACTCTTTTATAGGAGTGGAATGCAGGCGTTAACGAAGACGACAAATGAAAAATAAGATTATAATATAGGGTCATCCCCACAAAGGATGGCCCTATAACTTGCCGGTACAGACAGCGCGGTGAACCGTATCATAAGTAGCGGTGAAGTGGTAATGGTCACATTAAAACAATCAGCCAAAGCTATATAGTTTTGGCTCAAAACTAAGTAGTAGCTACAGTCGTATAAGGACTGTAGCCTTTTTTAATATTTTTGTGAATAAGCATTAATTTCTCAGAATGCTTCAGAGAGATAATTGCACTTATAACACAATATTTATATCAACAGTGTAATCCGAATTCTTAATTCCTTAGCTACTGCAATATGCCATGCTCTGTGCGGCAGGGGGCACAGTCGTCCCTGTTTCTAGCCTCCCCGTTCAACTCTGCAGGGTTGAAGCAAAATGTAGTTGGATAAGTACATTAGCAAGGCGCGGCTTTTTTATTATCCATATAGATTGACAATGATAATCGTTATCAATAATCTAAAGATAGACGAGAGTCCTCATACCCACCTTTTCGATCCATCTTAGGATTACCGGTAAACTATCATTGAAATGAGGTATACAATGTGAAAATTGACGTTAATCACTTAGCAGAGCATCTTGCACATACTCCTTTTCAAGTAGAAGGAGTATATCGATATGCTAGAAATCCAGGTGTGCCTCATGCTGACTATACAGACTCTTTTCCTGGATTTGTGTTTCCACTTACAGGTAAGGTGCAATTTGAATTTAATGGAACGCCTTATATCTTTTCGCCAGGAAAAGTTGTGCATGGTGGTGCAAATATGAAACTAGCTCAAAAAATGTTTGGTAAAACCGACTGGGAATATATTCTCGTTCTATACCGAATATGTAACTCAGAAATAGCAGAGCCAAGTATTTCTCATCAGCATTTTGAATTATCAACAGGATCATCTCCTCGTCTTACTGAATTAATTATGCGTCTTTGGCATGTGTATAATCAGCGTGGAGGTATTTCGAGGTTTCAGACCGAAATGCTATTTCGTAACTTACTGAATGAAGCCTTAGTATGTGTTGATAATAGACAAAATAGTTGTGAATCGCATACTTTATTTGAACGAGTAACTAATTATATTCATGAATATTATTATCAAAGCCTTACAATTGCATCGCTTGCAGAACAACATAACGTTAATCGAAATCGACTTTCTTATATATTTAGAAGGCATGCAGGCATGGGACCAGCAGAATATTTATTAAAATATCGTATAAATGCGGCGCAAGAAATGCTATTAACAAGTGATGCGCCTGTACAACAAATTGCGCAAACGGTTGGAATGGCTGACCCCTTTTATTTTAGTAGATTGTTCAAGAAACAATGTGGCATTTCTCCTACTAAATATCGAGAGAAGTTCATCAATAGTCCATGCTAATTTCAACATGCATCCATTCTAACTTAAAAATTACTTTACTATAATAATGGTTAACTAAAGAAACCATTGTGTTGGAGGAATTTCGTGTGCAGAAGATTAAAGGACTGCTAGTCTCAATGCTATTATTATCAGGCATATTAGCAGGTTGTAATGAAGCACCTGCTGAAAATAAAGAAGCAACTAAAAAAGGCACGTCTACTTCAGTAGTTAATGTAGATGCAACTGATTGGCCGAGAACGTTTAAGGATGCCTTGGGTAAAGAAATTGTTATCAAGAAAAAACCAGAAAAGATAGCCTCACTATGGTATTTTTATCCTGAAATATTAGTTTCATTAGGTGAGCCACCTGCTGCTTCGACTGAAAAAGAGTATCTATCTTCTTTATTTTATTTAAAAGGAAAGCTGGATTCAACTGAAGAATTAGGCAATAAAGTGTCTCCTAGTATTGAAAAAGTTTTATCTATTAACCCTGATATTATTTTAGCAACAGAGCATCATGAAGCAGTGTATGATTCACTAGATAAAATTGCGCCAGTTATTACGTTAAAATACAAGGACATCTATGAAGATTGGCAATATGGACTCCGAACAGTAGCCGAGATTATAGGTAAAGAAGATGAAGCAGAAAAAGTAATTGATAAAATGATGAAAGAAATCACAACTGGGCGTGAAGTATTAAAGTCGATGGAAGGAGAGACAGTAGCACTTATATTGTCTTGGGATGGAAAAACTTTTAATGTTCTAGGTGAAGGAAATCCGGTCTATAAAATTGCGTTTGATAAAGAAATGGGACTGGGGCTTACACCAGATGACACATATATAGGTGCTAATAATGAATTTATTACGTTTGAAGGAATGTCAACTATTCAAGCAGATCATATTTTCCTTATAGGTGACATTACAAAAGAGGAACAATTAATGAATAGCTTAGAACAAAGTAATGTATGGAATGCTATGAATGCCGTAAAGAAGGGCAATGTCTATTTAATGGATAATTCCGCTATTACTGGTGGGCCATTAGCTACTGAATATGCTATGCAAAATATATTAACTGCCTTGCGTAAGTAGACAATAGTTAGCTTTTGTCTATTCACTGTAAGTAAATTGAAGTTAAAAAATATAAGGAGTGATTACTATCAATTACCAAGCTATTAATCTAAAAGAGAAACTATCTGAACTTAATGATCTTTGGTCTCTGAAAGTCATTGGTGAAATGAATGATTATCAATTTAAACTCATTAAGATTGCCGGGGAGTTTGAATGGCATAGTCATGAAGAGACCGATAAGGTATTTATGGTGATCGAAGGGGAGATGATCATTGATTTTCGTGATGGTCAGGTTAAAGTCTCCAAGGGTGAGATGATTGTTCTCCCGAAGGGGGTCGAGATGAAGCCTTCCGCCGATAAGGAATGCCATATCATGTTGGTCGAGCCTAAAAGCATAGTAAACAATGACGCTACTAAACAATAACGGTACTAAGTCCGTAACTGCAGCCAATGATACTTAGACCTACCCTGTACGTTCACAAGAATGGTTCCTTGTGCCAATTCATGTGATTGATGAAGCGGTAAAACATATTTTGGATGACTCGATTAATAATGTAGTTTATGATCTAAGATTGTCAGACTGGCTAATCTTGCTCAGTATAAATTCCATTTTTTATCCTTTGTCTATACAATGAAGGGCGCCCAATCAGGGTGTCCTTTATTTCTCTCTATAAATGTTACGGTGAACCGTATCATACGTAACAGCATTTTTGGAAAATCCTGCAGAGCTTTGGAAAGGCGCTTTACCAGACATGAGTTCATATTTGGGGGAAAGTAGAGGTCGTTAGAAACAAAAGCACAAGCCATTGGTTTGTGCTATTTGCCGTAGCTTAAATGTAGTTTCTTATTTTATCATTAATGGTGCTGAGTTTAAGAGGTTATTAAAGTAGGAGGTAAGGATCATTTATGACTGAATTGTTAGCGCCGGCAGGAAATATGGACGCTTTAAAAGCTGCAATATCCAATGGTTGTGATGCAGTATACTTAGGCATGCAAAAATTTGGTGCACGTGCATACTCATCTAATTTTGATTTAGAATCGTTACAAGAGGCTGTTACGTATGCGCACCTGAGGGACGTTAAAATCTATGTTACGATGAATACGATCGTGTACGAAAATGAAGTTGAAGAGATGAAAGAGCAGATCCATCAGTTAAATCAAGTCGGAGTGGACGGCATTATCGTCCAAGACCTAACGGCTTTCGATTATATCGTTAAAAACTTTCAAGATATGGAAGCACATTGCTCCACTCAGATGGGAATAGACGATGTAGACGGAACTTTATTATTTAAAGAACTTGGTGCGAAAAGAGTTGTTCTATCCCGTGAGGTTAAGATTGAAACAGTAAAAGAGATCAAAAGAGTAGCTGACATCCCTTTAGAAATTTTCGTTCACGGTGCTTTATGTGTATCTTATTCGGGAAACTGTCTTATGTCAGGACTAACCGGCTACAGGTGCGCAAATCGTGGGAGATGTGTGGGTTCATGCCGTAAGGAATACGAACTAATCGATCAGAGCACAGGTACATCTTTGGGCAAAAGCTATATTCTGTCTACTAAGGACTTGAACACCATCGATTATGTCGATGATTTAAAAGAAATTGATTCTTTAAAAATAGAAGGCAGAATGAAAGTGCCCACGTATGTGGCTAATGTTGTATCCAAATATCGCATGGCCTTAGATCATAAAATCACCGAAGCAGATAAAGAAAATCTGAAAAAAACATTTAATCGAACCTTTACTAAAGGATATTTGTTTCATGAAGATCGGAGGAATATTACAAACATCTCAAGACCTAATAACTTTGGGTATCCCATTGGAACCATCAGCAAGATTGAGAAGGATAGGTATGAAATAACACTTACACGCGCTTTAAATCAAAACGATACCATCCGGATCAATCATGACAATGAAGATGTTAATTTAACAGTTGCCAAACTGTATGATAAAGAGGGCAACTTAATCAACAAAGCAGATGATGTCTGCTATATCAAAGTCCAAGAAAAGATGTCTATGGGAGATGTAGTATATAAAACGAAGGATTATTTCTATAACAAAGAATTAGAAGCATCACTGGAAAAAGAATTTAAGCGGTTCAACCTAGATCTTAGAGTATATGCATGTCCAGATTCAAAGCTTGTCATAGAGGCCGAGGGCTTAGGCTTTACTTATTCCTATGAAAGCGAGGAAACACTAGGCGAAGCCATTAATAATCCAACAACAAAAGACCAGATTATCAAGCAATTCTCCAAATTAAACGATACTATATTCGCGCTTCATCGTGTCGATTATGAGGAATGCAATGCATTTATCCCAGCTAAACTGTTAAACGCCGCAAGAAGAGATATTGTACAGGGTTTATATGACTTAAAGCTTAACAGCCAGAAGAAAAGAACCAAGGCCTTGCAAGCAAAAGAAAAAATAAGCTTTGCCCCTGCCCCTATAAAACCATACCTTACGGCCTCTGTAACGACTAAGGAACAATACGATGCTTGCGTGAGCTGTGGAATTAAGGAAATTTATTTTGAAAATGTGATTAGAAGAAATCAGAATAATTATAAGGAACAAGAAGGGCAGCTGCTGATCGGAGGATATGGTGGAATTCATCACTACAGAGAAACCAATCCGTTTGTAACGGACTATTCTCTAAATGTTACTAATGCTACTAATTGCTATGAATTATATAAATTAGGTGCAAAACGAGTCACTTTATCTTATGAATTGAATAAAAGCCAAATTGAAGATGTAATCAATGCCTATGTTGAAGAAAATGAAGGCTATCCTGCACTGGAAATGATACTTTACGGTAGGACTCCTTTGATGTTTACAAAATATTGTCCGATGAGAAAAATGAATCAATGCAGAGTTTGCAAAACGAAGAGCTATGAGTTAAAAGATGAGCACGGAACGTTCCCGATCCTTTCCCATGAGGATTGCACAGCGACCCTCCTTAACGGGAAGACGCTTAATCTTTTGGATGAGCTACCATACATCAAGGGAATTGAGGCGTTCCGATTAAATTTCACAGTTGAATCAAAAGAGCAGGTTGTGGAAATCATTCATATGGCCTCAGGCAAATTAAACGGTTCAATCAATCATGCTGTCTTTAATCAGGAGAAAGACACAAGAGGACATTTTAATAAAGAGATCGTGTAGGCAGGTTCAAAGAACAGCCCTCACGAGTAAATTCCGTAATCTCCTCAAGCGATAAGCCCAAATTTTTAAGTTTATTTAAACATTGAATGGAGGAAACCTCGCAGGAGGCTGTATTTACAGTATGCCGACCGTAGGAGTGAGGATAGGTCATGCTCCGGTTAGAATGATACGTAAACAGGCTTCTGCGAGCTTATTTGTATATAATATTTTAATAGGTTGCTTCATTTAACCTTTTAATCTGCTCCTGAGTAAGCGTTACATTGAGTGCCTGTAGGTTCTCCTGAAGCTGTTCCGTTGAGCTTACTGCAACTAGCGGCAGGGTAATCGGGGAGTTACTCAGCATCCAAGAAAGGACGATTTGATTAGGTGTTGCGCCCGTTTCTTTGGAGATTTCTTGTAAAACGGCAATTCTTGCCTCAGCATCTTGGCCAGCGTATTGCACAGGAATTGGACGATCCTGACGGTTGTATGCACCGTTCAACAGAGGTGAATAGGCAAGTAAAGCGATGTCCTCATGGGTTTCAACATATTTGAGCATTTCCTCCGAAACGCTGATCTGTACATCGAAGTCGGCGCCTGGTCTAGGGCGTAGATAAGTATATCTCTGCTGAATACATTGATAGGAGGCAAAACCGTGGGATTGACTAATACGTCTTGCTTCTTCAAGTCGCCAAGCGTAATGGTTACTACATCCGATAGCTCCTACTTTGCCGGATTGTACTAATTGATTAAAGGCCTCGAGCGTTTCCTCCAAAGGGACATCCATATCGTCGATATGGGCATAATACAAATCAATATAGTCGGTTTGCAGCCGTTTGAGGCTTTCATCCACCGCTTTATGAATAGCTTTTTTGGATAACCCTTCTTTAGAAGAAAAGCCACCACCAGGAATAGTTGGGTTCGCTCCAACCTTGGTTGCTAGAAAGATGTCATTCCGGTTTCCTTTTTCCTTCATCCATTCTCCCAGCAAGGTCTCGCTTTGTCCGCCTACACCGTCTCCATTCCAAAAGGCATAGTTGTTGGAAGTATCCAGAAAGTTACCTCCTGCCTCCACATATTGATCCAGTATTTGATACGATAAGCTTTTGTCGGTTTTTGTACCGAAGTTTAGACAACCAAGACATAGAGCACTGACCTGAGGTCCTGATTTTCCTAAAGATAGCTGTCTCATGTTATTCATCTCCTATTCCTGTGTAATTTCTTTCTTTACTAAAGAAAAGCAGTTTGAGATTAACTTATAATAGGACTATAGTTAATAATTGCAATTGCAACTTGGACAAGAGTTTATAGAAGTTGTATACAACAGTCAAGATTTTTCTTGGATAATATAGATAAATATAGTTCTATAACTAAATATTACAAATATTAGATTTTGATTATAAAAGATTAGGATAAAGTGAGAGAAATGTAGACTACAGTAATTGCAATATATATTCACGTAATGTAGAATTATTTGATGAGAAAAACATGGAAGGGGTGGAAGTATGAGGTGGAAGGTGAAGACTTACATTCAATCGTCTTTCTTATTTTCAAATTCTCATATTTTCATTCTACAAGGACACTAAAGCATTTATTGCTTTGGTGTTTTTTATTTTTATGGGGGTGTATTTATTGTCAAGGTACAAAAGGGTTCTCGTTAAGTTAAGTGGTGGAGCAGTAGCAGGAAACTCTGAATTTGGTTTTGAGCCAGAAAGGTTAAACCATATTGCGGATGAAATTATGTCAGTAATAAACTTAGGCGTTGAAGTATCGTTAGTTATAGGTGGGGGTAACATTTTCAGAGGTAATATGGCGGAAAGCTGGGGGATAGAAAGGGCAGAAGCTGATAATATTGGGACGCTTGCGACTGTAGTAAATAGTTTAATGCTTCGAGGAGTTCTTAAAGCTAAGACCAAAAAGGAAGTTCGAGTCATGACGGCAATACCGATTACTTCAGTTGCAGAACCATACATCCGTCTAAGAGCAATCCACCATCTAGAAAGAGGCTATATTGTAATTTTTGCAGGGGGGAACGGCCAACCTTACGTTACAACAGACTATCCTTCAGTACAAAGAGCCATCGAGGTTAATTGTGATGCTTTATTAGTTGCAAAGCAAGGTGTTGATGGGGTTCTTAATGCAGACCCTAGATTTGATCAAGAGGCAAGGAAATTTTATTCACTTCATTATAATGATGTTTTAAAACACAACTTAAAGGTAATGGATCAATCCGCTTTTATTTTAGCAAGAGATTACAATCTGCCAATGCATGTGTTTAACTTCGATAAAGCAGGCTCAATGAAAGAGATTTGTGAAGGGAAAAATAACGGCACGATAATTAGTGGTGAATCAGTTTTGGAATTGGAATGAATAGAAATGTGATTATGGGGGCACTGTTATGCTCCCTCTTTTTCGTAAAACTTGTGGCCGCTTGATGTTTTGTGATGCTAATTTATAAGATACGGACTCAGAAAAACCCTCCACTGCAAATTTAAAATGAATGATACAGAGACATCGAAGGAAAGGTCACTTTCCCATTCACACCCATAGAGCCTATAAACCCTTTATGTCTATTAATATCTATCGCAAATCATCTAAAGTATCCTCCATTAAGCCCGCTACTTTCAATGAAAAATAATCATTTGTTTGTCTCAATCCATCAATTAATTTTCTCCTTCTATCAGTCGAGTGGTTTTGGTTTAATTTCCATTTCCCCTCTATTTTTGTAATTTTAATTTTAAACCCAACAATCGCTTTCATTAATTGACTATTAAATTCGCTAAGTAAATCGGTTTCCCACGGGGTTGGCATCTGCGATTCATACTTATTAATTGTTTGATTCATAATGTTTAAAAGCTCTTTTGAAGAGTTGATTAAGTTAAACTCCCCGTAGGTGTGAACGGAGATATAATTCCAAGTTGGTACAGTTTTCTCCTCCTGATACCAGGTTGGTGAAATATAAGCATGGGGGCCGTTGAAAACAACCAATACATTTCCTTCTATTTTACTCCAATGAGGGTTGCTTCGTGCCATGTGGCCCAATAGGTATAAATCCCCGCTTGCATCTTTTTCAATTAAAAATGGTAAATGTGTAGCAAAAGGCTCTCCTTCTGACTGCGAGAATAGTATTCCAAAACTATGCTCTTGAACAAAAGCAATAAGTTGTTCTTCATTTGCTACTAAAAATGGTTTAGGTATATACAATCTAGCTCCTCCTCCTTAAGTATCGATGTATAAATCAGTAAGTAGTATATTTATACACTGTTTAGAATAAATATACAATAGTTTTGAGCATAATTTAATAAATGAAAGTTTTAGGGACAAAACAAAACTAATGGCAGTATGTTGCATTAGCCCTTGACTTAACTTTATAGTTAACTATATATACAAGATTTTTAACACATATCCAAAAATTGAAATTTACGAGTCTAGGCACATTTGGTATTGAGTTTAATAGAGGGCAATTTCGTAGATTAGGATTTATGTGAAAACTTTGACAAGCCATATTTAATAAGGAGCTAATCTATGAAGAAAAAAAACAAACAACTTCTCTTAATCGTGATATCGATTTTTGGTTCAATAATATTACCCATATTAATCCTACAATTATTTTATATTTTGTTTGCTGAGTTTTATACTAAGGGATTCTTAACTGGAATCGGTCATCTTTTTGTATGTGGAATAATGATAATTGTGAATATTGTTGGTAGCCAAATATTAATACAAAGGCAATATAATAGAGTAAAGAAGAATATAAGAAGAAATATTTTTATAATTATTACGGTTAGTATTATTTTACAGGTAGGGCTAAGTATTATGATTGAGAATCCATTTAAAGATCCTCCTTTACCAACCTTCACATAACAGAGCATTCCTCTTCCGTCGCTATGCTAAATCTTACCCCAAGTAGTAGTAAAGTTTAAGCACACGGACAATTTTCTGGAGAAATGTGCTATTATAAGGCTCAATAACTGCTCAAAGTACGGTCTAAGGAGATGAATTCATGAAGAAAAGGATAGCTTGTTTACATGCCCACTATTCAAATATACAGTATATTGAAAATGCTCTTTCCTCTGATGAATTGGAATTGGTTCATTTTGTCGATCCTGGTTTGATGAGTGTAATTTCATCAGATAAAAATTTTGATGAAGTACAAGCTAAAAATAAAGTGATCGAACAAATCGAGTGGATGTCACAAGCAAACGTTGAAGCAATTCTTATTACATGTACGAATTATATTGCTCTTCTTGAGGAAAACCGCCTTCATACTTCCATTCCTATCATAAAAATTGATGAGCCTTTCTTTGGTTCCATCTGTAACATTACAGCACCACAAGTTCTTCTATTCACTAATCCTGCAACTGTTGAGGGGACGATGAGAAGGCTTAATGAATTTGCCACTACCCACGGCAAGCCCATTCCAGATATTGAGATACGTGTTGTAGAAAATGCATTCGAACTTATTATGCAAGGTAAAAAAGAGCAACATGTTGAAGTAGTATCAAAGTATATAAAAGGTATACTTGCATCAGAAGAAAACAAGAAAATTTCTGTTGCTCAATTATCTATGGTGGAAACAGCCGTTAAAGTTGAGCGAGAGTTAAATGTCAAAATCGGAAATCCGTTGGATTCTCTCATACTAAATTTTGAGGACTTGTTATAAAAAAAGATCCAATCGCCTAAAATGACTGGATCTTCAATAACAAAATTAAATTATTAATCAACTATATTTCAAAATTAATGATACCATTTTCAGTTAACTCAAAGGGACCAGGTGTGACATCTGCATCAGGTCTCTTTGTGCCGAAAAAGTCGGAGTCAAAACGGTATGGAGTGCCGTCAGGCTTCTCATAATTCATATCAGCGTGATACGTTTTTCCAAGCAAATCAGTGGTGATCAGCATTGGAGAGCTTCCTTGAAGCAATTCAGGTGCATCGACCTGAATTTGCACCTTGCCTTGCGCAGGATCAATCTCCACTTTTATACCCTTTTGCGTACAAACCTTCGCATTGGGGTCATGACTACTTGGAGTCGCATGGTTGAGGTATAAATTTCCATACATAGCCACTGGAAGAACTGCATTCCCGATAAAGAAATCCTTTGCAGCATCCCCAAGCTCGATAAGCTCTTCTTTAGTATATTCCCACAATTGTTTATCTTTTATATTTGGATGCTTATTATAGCTGCCAAGTCCCACAGCATGCAGATAGCAAATAGAATTATCCGGAACACCATCCATGACAGTTTTCCCGTCGTCATCCACTTCATCTCTTGGTTTTATCGGAAGATGTTCGAAAAAGGTGACTGGAATAGGTTCCTTATTTGGCTCATTATCACTCCCACTATAATTATCATGATCACCCAAAAAGATATTGTTATAGTATCTATCATCCCCTCCCGTGATATTGGAGTAACCTGCCATTGCTGTCTCATGAGGGAAGTGATATGGCGTAATCCGTGTAAGCTCAGAACAAACTATAAATCTACCAGCAAACAAATTATGAGCAAATGCGCCACCTTGTGCCATATTCCTAAAGTTCATAGGAGAGAGGAACAGGTTATGATCGACCATATACGGGCCATGGCAAACCTCAACGAAGAAGTCTTCGGACAGGTTGTCGAAAAATACATTGCGGCTGATGCGCGTGCCTTGTGCCTGCCAGTCAAGCCAAATCGCACGATAACAGCTATAAATTATATTTTCACTAATTTGAGTATCTAGGGAAGCATGCAGTTTAATTCCCGCTACTTCAGCACCATGTCTGAGTTTTTTGTGATGAATATTATAAATACGATTCTGATAAATATGGCTAAAGGCTGCTCCCATATGACCCACAATCCCTGCCTGTTCACAATCATGAATCACATTACCTCTAACGATGTGACTGCCGACGGTATCCTTATGCCAGCCAGAGCGTAAGGCGCGTAAAATGACCTCTTGCTCACGTTGAGTCCCACCTTTACTATGCTTTCCCGCAGACTTGATGTGACCTGTACCGATTTCAGTACCTAGGCTGATCCCCACACATTTGGATTCACTAATGATATTGTTTTCAATAATCCAACCCTTGCTCCAGTGAGGTCCAATTAAACCTTCCTGATAGTCAGTAGGCGGCGCCCACTGAGGAGAGGCTTGAGTAAGTGTGAAGCCACTTACAGTGATATAGTTAAGTCCTGGTTTCTCAGGCCAAAAGCAATAAGGACGGACACTAATTTCTACATTTTCCTTACGAGGATCCCTTCCGCCAAAATTAGCCCAGATTTTTGTTGTCGTGGAGCCAACCTCAGCATACCATTTTAACAATGAATCTTTGGGATATTTAGCTTCAGGCCAAACTTCTGGCTTGTGAACGCTTTCAACACTGTCACTTTCATACAATGATTTTCCATCCAAATAGACATCACCAAGATGAACTGGGAAGCGCCCATCAAACACCCAGTCTCCATGAAGCTCTATTTCAAAGGGATTACGCACAGAAAATATCGAATTAAGTACTTCTGTACTCCACACATTGTTTCCTTCAGCGTTCCAATTCGTAATTCGTTCAGCTCCTGTGATGACTACTTCTCCGTCTCCTGCGGATCGATATATGATTCTATGCTCTGCGGTTCCTCCATTAGCTGGGTTAACCCATTCCCTGTATACTCCGGCATGAACAATAACCGTGTCACCAGCCATGGCCTGAGCGGCAGCGCGTGATATTGTACGAAGGGGGTGGTCAGCAGTTCCTTTTTGTTGATCATTCCCATGTATGGATACATGATATTCCATAAAAACGCTCCTTCTTCCCACCTTAAAAAAGTTGTAACGTAGCAATTTCTTATAAGCTGAAGGCAGGTTAATTTTGAAATTATTGGTGTATGCAGTTATTATACTAGATATTAAAAATAATGGGAGAGATCAAAATATAGATGTTCCATACAAAAGTTAGAACAAAATTATTAATCAAACTGAAAAAGATGATTTGGCAATGGTACACGATAAAACCTTGTCTCCAAATGCTCTAATATCCTCCAAGTAGTTGTAACCTGGTGGATTTGGACCTACTTGATTATACATTCTAACGGCGACTAGCTGATACTTAGGGATAACCAAACAAGCACAGCCAGTGATTCCTAGTATTTGGTAGGAACCAGTTGGGATTGTGTTTCCTATTTGAGAAATAGCTCTAGGCTTGTCATGAATCCACCAAGCGAATCCATTTTTAGGCAATGTATCATCAAGAAGTGCTGGACTTTGAATAGTGGTAGCTTGTTCTATGATCTCTTGTGGAACAATCTGTTGCCCATTATAGAGCCCACGGTTAAGGTGAAGGTAACCCCAAAAAGCCAATTCCCGAGCACTTACAAAAAGATTGGCTTCCCCACCTTGGTCGTCAGCATACTCCTCATTTAGCCATATCAAATTTTTATCTCTATTTTTGCACCAACCTGTCTCAGCGAAATTACATGGTTTAAAAACATATTGTTGCATCACTTCTGAAAGGGGTGCTTCAAATAACTTTCGTATTAATCTGATAAGCATATTAATTCCTACATTGTTATAATTCCAACTCATTCCTGGTACGAGAAGTTTTTCATAATCATTTTTAAGCCCATGTGTATGTGTTAATAAATGTCTTATTGTAACCCCTTTTACTGCATCTAAGTTTAGATCATCTAGGTAATCTGAAATATAATCATCAATGCTTAAAAGCTTCCTTTGGTATAATGCCAAGCTGATAGCAAAACCAAGGTATGATTTTCTTACTGAGGCCACATTAAATCGAGTTGATGGTGTGACTGAGTGTATCTTTGAATTATTCTCATAAGAGCCAAGGTAGTTTTCATGAACAATACTGTCTTCATAAATGATGAATGTAGCAGCTGCGGAAGAGGAGATTTGGTCTTTTATTGTATTTACATGGTCAGTAAGGGGTATATATTTATCGTTGTTGGTATTAACCCCCTGTTGCTGAATAAGCATAATCTGGTCTCACCTCTGCTTATTTAATTAAATGGTTATGGGATTTCTGAGATTAGTTACTTTCAATCAGATGAATTAAGACAGTCTTGGGCCTGATATTCAGGCTTTATGACATTTGATAATCAAAGTAGCTGGTATAATTTTTGCTTTTGCACCAGAATACCACTTACTTGGATTACTTGTATCATTGTCATCCACCTTTGAATTTTCAATTACCTTGTCAATAACAAATCCAGCATTTATAAGCTCGTTAATAAAGGTGCTAACCTTTCTTTTATGCATAACGATCGGTGTGCCCCTCCAAGAATCGTGTTTTTCAAAACCCTCATTTACATAAGAACGACTAAACCTTAGTTGTTCATCCACGTACTCAACAACACTGTGTACAGGATGTTCCCAGCTAAAGACCAAAGTACCACCTAACTTTAGGCTTCTATGAATATTGCTTAACGTCTTTTTTAAATCTACCGTCCACCCGAGTGCATATATTGAAACGGCTATATCAAAGTAGCGATCTGGAAGACCTGGAATATCCTCCATCGGTGATTCAATAAAAGTGACAGGAGTACCTAGGCTTGAAACAACTTCTTTTGCAGTATTTATTTGTGAGCTGGATAAATCTACGCCCCATAACTCTCGTGCGCCTCGTTTAGCGAGATATTCTAAGGTATGCCCGCTACCACAACCTACTTCTAAAATCACTCTATCTTTGATTGGTCCAAGTAGATTTAATTCTTCCTCCGTTGGCGCATATTCACCATAGCTAAGATTTTCAAACGAGCCTTCAAAAAATTGATCAGCGACTTTATCCCAGCCACTTTTGTTAATTTGTATCATTTCTTTTTGTTCTAACACGCGTAATCACCTCATTAATATTTTGCTTTATGATGTTTAGAGATTAATAGTAATGAATAATAATAATTGTACCGATGGATGGGAAAAGAAGGCAAATACCAAAAACAAGCGTTCGTATTTTGATTAAATTAAGAGATCGCAGACGCGGAATGCTTTCATATTGTTTTCAAATATAAGCATGTTCTTTAATCTCAGTATCTCTTCAATATTCGTAATTTTAGGGTAAAATAGTATGCAAAGCGAAAATGATAAAATCATGCAAAGGGTGTTACCATTTCAAGAAATGGGTAGACTCGAATTATATTTCACAGCGAGTTTAACTAGCAGAATGATGATTTTCACAATAATAAATGAAGGGGGACGTTTGTCCTTGAAGTACTTTTATGGAATATTGTCTTTTTTGGGAGTTGTGTTGCCCTATTCGCAATTTATCCCTTGGGTTAAGGACAACGGACTTAATTTTCCTCTATTATTTGAAGCCATAACCAATACGCGTATCGGAGCTTTTGCATGGATGGATGTTTTAGTTACCGCGATTGTGCTGGTTGGATTCATTGTGGTAGAAGGCACTAGAAAGAAAATGAAATTTTTATGGATGCCTATTGTAGGTACATTAGTGGTAGGCCCTTCACTGGGCTTTCCTTTGTTTTTGTTCCTTCGACAATTACACTTAGAGAAAAAATGAAAACAAGGCTCCAAGAGGGCATTTTTCTTATAACTTTTAGAGAGCAGGAAAGTCGTAATGATAAATAACAACAAACAACGCTACCGCTTTAGTGAAGCGCCGATATGGAATATTCAGCGGAAGTATTATGAAGATGAGGGAACAAGGGCTTGGAATAATGATCAAGTGCCTCAATATATAACAAGTAATCCGATGATTGCTGCGTCCTATGCGGAAATGATATTTGGGTTTCTTCAAGATCGGGCGAACAAGGGAGATAGCTCTGAGCCGATTAACATTGTGGAGCTTGGTGCAGGGGCGGGGCGTCTTGCATTCCATGTATTACATGAGTTATGCCAGTTAAGAGATTACGCTGGAATTTCAATCCCTTCATTCCGTTATATTATGACGGATTTAGCGATGAACAATGTTGTAGCGTGGAGAAAGCATCCTGCTCTTCAATCTTTTATTTCCGAAGGAGTACTTGATTTTGCGCAATTTGATGCGGTTCATGATACGTCTCTGAATCTTGTTGTAGCAGGCATAACGATTAGTGAGGGCGATTTAAAGCAACCCTTAATCATCATTGCTAACTACTTTTTTGATAGCATTCCCCAAGAGTTAATTTATGTAGGTGACGGTCAAATTTATGAAGCGGATGTATTTGTTCAATATCCCGAGCACCATGCCTCACTTAAACCATCACAGTTATTAGATCAAATATCACTGAGTTATGAGTATAGGAGAGCGCCTCAGTATGAGCAGGACACTTTTGCATATCGTGATGTTATAGCCGTTTATCAGGAGCAACTAGAAGATTCGCATATTTTGTTTCCTGTTGCTGGACTTACATGCTTGGAACGTTTGGATCGGTTATCTCAGGCAGGATTTGTATTAATAACGGCGGACAAGGGAGATCATCTGCTTGAAAACTGGAAATTTGCAGAGCCACCGGAGTTGATCCTGCATGGAAGTTTTTCTTTAACGGCAAATTATCATGCCATTCTGCATGTTTTTGAACAAAGAGGAGCCATGGCGTTATTTCCTCCACATCATTATAAAGATATAAATGTCGGTTGTATTTTAAATGTAAATATCCCGCAGGATTATTCCAATACAAGATTAGCTTATCGCAGAAGTATTATGCGCTTTGGTCCAGATGAGTTTTTCAGTTTGAAGATGGGGATAGATCGCAACCTAGATAATATGGGGCTACAACAAATTTTAAGCTTTTGGCGTCTGGGTGGCTATGATGCAGAATTTTTCATTCAAAGTACGAAGCGCATTTCTAGTCTGTTGCAGGATGCAAGCGATGGAGAAAAGCAGGATATTTTGAGCGGCATCCAGCTGATGTGGTCATCGTATTATGTCATGGAGCAGCGTTATGATTTGGCATTAGATGTCGGATTACTTCTATTTGAGTCAGAAATGTATCAGGAATCGAAGCAGTTTTTGGAAATTTCAATACAGCAAGAACAAGATGAGATCGTATCAACCGTATTTTATTGTCTGGCTATTTGTTGTTTCGAGTTAGAGCTAGAGGAAGAGGCACTAGTATACTTGCGGAAATTGTTAGCGGTTGAGCCTGATCATGAAGAGGCATTGGCTTTGCTAAGCAATTTTGAGTTGAATTAGGGTGATAATTTATTCACATAGCTACGTGGATGCAAAGGCGGGGGCATATATTGAAATATGGAAAAATAATCGGACTGGGGAGTACAGCTACTGTATATGAATGGGGAGAAGGTACAGTGCTTAAGCTTTTCGTTAAGGGTTATCCTCGGAGTTCAATAGAAAGGGAGTTTAATAACGCTAAGGCAATCAATGATCAAAATTTTGCAAAACCAAAGGTACATGAATTAATTCATTATGAAGAGCAATCAGGGATTATATATGACAAAGTGGAGGGGGAAACCCTGTTGGATTGGGTTTTGAGTACAGGTGACCTCCATACATGTGCAAAATATATGGCAAAGCTACATAAGACAATTGTTAATAACCGCGTTAGCAATATCCCTGATTATAAACAATTTTTAAAATCCAACCTATTAAATGCTACATCTGCTAATTTAACTGAACGAAATAGGGTTTTGGAAACCCTGGATAAATTGAAAGAGGGGGATACCCTTTGTCATGGTGATTTTCATCCAGGTAATATATTGCTGTCAAACGGGCTGACAATGGTTATAGACTTCATGAATGTGTGCCAGGGTGACCCTTTATATGATGTTGCGCGGACTGTTTTTTTGGTAGAGTACACCCCAGTTCCACAAAATGCAGAGGATAGAGAGAAGCTTTTAAGATATAAAAAAACGCTGGCAGACTTATATCTTGTGGAAATGAATGTTACCCGAGAGATGATCCAAGACTACCTGGCTGTAATTGCTGTTGCTAGAGTGAGTGAATGTCCTGAAGAGTATATGCAATAGTTATAAATCCGCGACCATATCAGGTTGTGGATTTTTTGTTTTATATCCTTTGTCTATGTAGTTTTAGTTATTACTAAAAACTATGACTAGCCATGTGTTTTTCATATAACGTGAACTGTACTTGATCATGCTATACTCATTAGACCAAAATCAGTAGATTAAAAATAAAAAGCTTAAAATTAGAAGGGGAAATTGTTATGATACCATTCCGTAATGATCATGTAGGTAGTTTTCTACGTCCTGCAAGCTTAAGTCAGGCGCGTGAACAATATAAATTAGGCAACATCACATATGAAGAATTAAGAGCTGTGGAAGATAAAGAGATTATTCGCATTGTTGAAAAGCAAAAGGAAAATGGCGTACCTGCGATTACTGACGGTGAATTCCGTAGAAGCTGGTGGCATTTTGATTTTCTAGGTGGCTTGGATGGTGTAGAGCTGTATGAGGAAATTGATGGACCTAAATTCCATAACATGCAGACGCGTAAGGGTGGAATTCGGGTAATTGGTAAAGTAGATTTCTCTACGCATCCCTTTGTTGAGCATTTTGAATTTTTGAAAAAGCATGCAGGCGATGCAGTGGCGAAACAGACGATCCCAAGTCCAAATATGTTAGTTTATCGCTTGGAGCCTAACGCCAACATTTATAAGGATCGAGAGCAATTTCTTCAAGATACGATTGTGGCGTATCAAAAAGCAATCCAAGCCTTCTATGATGCGGGATGTCGCTATCTACAATTAGATGATACAGCATGGGCAGACTTATTCTCAGAAGCAGGTCACGATAAGCTACGTGCTAAAGGTTTTGAGCCGGCGGAAGCGCTAAAAACGATGCAGCGGATGATTAATGAAATCTTGGCTAATAAGCCAGCAGATCTAGTGGTAACTATGCATATTTGCCGTGGTAACTACAAGTCTAACTATTTCTCTACAGGTGGTTATGATTACGCTTCTGAGGTTATATTTGGCGGCTTAGACGTAGATGGGTTATTTTTAGAGTTTGATGATGAGCGTTCAGGTGGTTTTGAGCCATTAAAATATGTGAATCGCAAAGACTTGAAAATCGTGCTTGGCTTAATCACTTCTAAATCAGGTCAGCTAGAGGATAAAGAGCAGATTAAAGCTCGAATTGCTGAAGCTGCAACCTATGTTCCACTGGATCAGCTTTGCTTGAGCCCACAATGTGGCTTTTCGTCTACAGAAGAAGGCAACATTTTAACGGAAGAAGAGCAATGGCGTAAGCTTCGGTTTGTTAAGGAAATTGCAGAAGAGGTGTGGAGATAGTAGATATTAATTAATATTAACACTCAAAAATAAAATTAGGGGTTGTAAATTTAAAGGTAGGGCTACGTTGCAGGGAGTGGTTTTAACCGCTGTTAAAGCTTGATTTTTTTGAATGAAATATTTGACAGGCCAAAAATCAATCTTTAAAGGCGGACGCTATCGCTTCTCCACCATCCCCCTGCCCCTCCGCTTATTTTGTTTGCCTAACAATACTTAATTTCAAGATTGAGCAATTTAATATATCTAAATATCGGAGGGATTTTAAATGGCGATTCAAGCAGATAAAGATACAATTGTAGTTGAAGCCCTTATTAACGGTCAAAATGTAAAATCCCTTTCGCAGGTAGCTAAAGAGAATCCGACAAATCCAGCGGAAATTGTAGGTTATTTCCCTGTGACTACAAAAGAACAAGCGGTGGAAGCGATTGAAGCGGCGGCAGAGGCTTTTAAAGCATGGAAGCGGACCTCTATTGATGAACGTATTCATTTGATGCGTAAGGCGATAGAGAAAATAAAAGCAGCAGAAAATGATATTGTCCATCTGCTATCCAGAGAGCATGGTAAGCCTGTCTATGATGCACATGGTGAAATTTTTGTTTCACTAATGTGGATGGAGTTTGCTTGTAATGAAGCCAAAGCCGCGCTACAGGAAGAGATCCAAGAGCATGAGCAGGGTAAAACGATTCTTTCTCATGATCCAATTGGGGTAGTGGCAGCGATTAGTCCATGGAACTATCCAATTGCTTTATCTACGATCAAGATCGCTCCTGCCTTACTTGCTGGCAATACGATTGTGCTCAAGCCAAGTCCGTACGCGCCATTAGCGGCGGCGAAGGTAGCAGAGATTATTGCGAGTGAGTTCCCGCCTGGCGTTATTAATGTCGTACATGGTAATGCGGATGTGGGTGCTGAGCTCACTAGCAATCCACTTGTTACTAAAATTGCCTTCACAGGTGGAACCGAAACGGCTAAGCATATTATAAAAGCTGCTTCGGACACGATAAAGGATATGACGCTTGAGCTTGGTGGCAACGATGCGGCAATTTTCTTGGAAAGCTTTGATGTTAATGATGAGCGAGCAATGCGACGGATTGTCGTTTCTAATTTCTTAACAACAGGTCAAATTTGTATGATCGCCAAACGTGTTTATGTTCATCGTTCTATTTATGATGCATTTGTTGAAAAATATATAGAGGCAGCAAATCGCTGGGTTCGAGTGGGAGATCCATTTGATCACAATACGACAGTAGGTCCACTTAATAACCTGAAGCAAAAAAATTATGTTCAAGGTTTGGTTGAAGATGCACAAAAACGTGGGGCTAAGGTGATCCCTCTGGGCCAAATTCTTGATCAGGAGTTATTTGAACAAGGCTATTACCTACAGCCAACACTTGTGTTAGATTGTGATTATCATGATCCAATCGTGGTGGAGGAGCAATTTGGTCCTACGGTTCCCATTTTGCCCTTTGACGATGTAGAACAAGTGATTAAGCTACACAATGAGAGCATATATGGTTTAACGAGCTCTGTGTGGGGCAAAGAAGAAGAGGCTATTGTAGTTGCACGTCAACTCGAAGCCGGAACAACCATGATTAATACTGCTGCTGTGCAGGGGCTTGATGTCCGGTTCCCATTTGGTGGATTTAAGCAATCTGGGATTGGTCGTGAATACGGCGTGGAGGGCATTCGCACATATACAGAAAGTCATGTTATCAACGTTCCGAAGATGCTGGATCTTCCTTATATACCGGAATAAATCTTATAGAATTAGCCTCATATGATTTGTAGGGCTTTTTGGAAATAGATTGTATTTATTTATGCTTGATGCTAATCTAAATCATAGAGATGCAAACAAAGGAGCATATACCTTATCATGTGGATTACTCTATAGTGATTAATTATATAAAGTATGCCTGTAAATAGTGAAACACACTATTTTATTAGGCATGCTTTTCTTTAATCTTACAGGGTATGCAGAGCAAGGTGTATCATAAACCTATGCTGCGGATGCCTGAGGGTATCCGCTTATTTTTTGCGTGGGAGACCGCATCTCTATTGATTATTGCCTGTTTTCCTTTAATACCTATTGGACGTTAATAGTTATCGATAAAAGAGGAGTGTTAGTATGGAAAAGGGTAAGATCGTATTTTTAAATGGTGTAACGAGCGCTGGCAAAACATCTATTGTAGATGCGATTCAATTGAGATCTGAGCAGTTTTTTTATGTTGTTGCCAATGATCTGTTTGAAAATACAATTGGTGATCACTATCTTCGTGAAAATTATTGGAAATACTTAAGTGAGGCCATCATTATGATGTATCATACAGCGAAACTATTTTCTGATCATGGGAAAAATGTACTTATCGATGGCATCTTAGTAGAAAGACCTGAGTTAGCGCCCCATTATGAAAAGGTTAAGGACATATTTGCTGGTTATCCTCTTTATATGGTTGAGGTGTATTGTCCTTTGGATATTTGTCGCCAAAGAAATATTGAACGCGGAGATCGAAGCGAAGATCAATCTGAGGGGCAACATAAAATCATGGCGAAGGATATACAGTATAACTGCACGGTCAACACTCACTTGAATTCTTCAGAACAATGTGCGGATTTAATCTTAGAGAGTTTGTTTGGTAGCTCTCAGAATTCATCTATATCGATGTAGCTTTGATCGGTAATTATTAAATAAGTCGATTATTGACCCAAAAAAGGGTACACTTTATATAGAAGTAATTTCAGTGAGGTGAGCAAAGGCATGGCAGAAGAAGTAGTACTAACGCAAGAAGGTTTTGACAAGTTACAGGCAGAGCTCGACGACCTCAAATACGTGAAACGCAAGGAGCTGGCTGCGCGCATTAAGCTATCGATCAGCTACGGTGATTTGAAGGAAAATAGCGAATACCATTCGGCTAAGGATGATCAGGCTTTTATGGAGACGCGTATTCTCATTTTGGAGAAGATGCTGAACAATGCCCGAATTGCAGATGCGGCGCATACGGATTCAAGTGTGATTCAGGTTGGCTCCAATGTTGTACTAAAGGATATTGAATTTGGTGACACACTGGATTATCAAGTGGTTGGACCTGCGGAAGCGGATGTGGCCAATGGCAAAATCTCTTACGAAAGCCCACTTGGTAAAGTCCTAATGGGTAAAGCGGTCGGGGATAAGATTAATGTAGATGCACCTATGGGCATCATTCGTTATGAACTATTGGAGATTAAGGGTCTGTAAGAAGGCGATAAAAGTTTCGGTTTCATTGTAAAAAAGGCGGTGCGTGTGCCTGATTGGCGACGCCACCGTCTTTTTGTAGTAACTGCTACCAATAGATTGAACTTCGTGGTGAACAGTGTTACTCTAAAAAACGATATACCTCGAGTTTATGCTTCACTTTTTATGTAATAATCGTCACCATTTTAGTTAGAAAGAAAGGTACACCATGATAAAAGTTAGTAATTTATCCTTCTCATTTCCGCAAAAAGAACTGTATAACCATATTTCATTTACGCTTGAAGAGGCACAGCATTGCGCTTTTATAGGAACAAGTGGGAGTGGCAAAAGTACGCTGATCGAGATGCTAATCGATCCTGAAAGACATTTGTTTGATGGTAAATTAGAGATCGATCCCAATTGCCGAATTGGGTATGTGAGTCAGTTTTCTCAAGTAGATAAAACAAAAGAAGTCACTGTTTATGAATATATGAGGGAAGATTTTATTAAGATACAAAATGAAATTACATCCATTTGTACCGAAATGGAAACCTCATCAGATATGGATGCATTACTAGAAAAATATCAGTCCGCTTTAGATGCATTGGATGTAATGGGTGGCGATGATTTTGAAAGCAATATTAATAAGCAACTAAATCTAGCCAATCTGATGAAGCTAAAGGATCTTAGCGTATCTGACCTGAGTGGCGGAGAATTTAAGCTGATCCAAGTCATAAAGGAAATGCTAACTAATCCAGACTTAATCATTATGGACGAGCCTGATGTATTTTTAGATTTTGAAAACCTTAATGCGCTTAAAAAGCTTATTAATTCCCATAAGGGCATGTTACTCGTGGTTACACATAACCGATATTTATTGAATCATTGCTTTAATAAAATTTTGCATCTTGAAAATACAGAACTCCAAGAGTTTGATGGGCGCTATATCGACTATAACTTCTCATTACTCCAGTCCAAAATTGATTTACAAGAGTTATCAGTCGCTGACGCTGAGGAAATTAAGAGAAATGAGAACCTCGTCGATAATCTTAGAGCCATCGCAAGTAATGATGCAGACGCAGCTAGAGGCAGAGCGTTAAAGGCTAGGGTTAAGTTTACAGAAAGATTGGAAGCACGGAGAATTAAGGCGCCCTTTGTGGAGATTAAACAGCCGAATATAAACTTTAGTATGGATAATAAAATCGAAGATGCAGTGGTTATAAAGGTTAACAATTATTGTGTTGCTTTTGATGAATTGCTTTTAGATAATGTGAGCTTTGAGATAAAATCAACAGATAAAGTAGCGATTATTGGTCCAAATGGAACTGGAAAAACGACGTTACTACGAGAAATCTTTAAAAATAATGATGCTTCGATTGAAATCAATACGGATGCCAAAGTAGCTTATTTATCTCAGGTTCAAGGTGAAATGCTAAACGGCTCGAATACCATATTAGAAGAATTTATCGATGCAGGGTTCGAAACTTATGATGAAGCTAGAACGTATCTTTCAAGCTATGGCTTTGAAGGTGAGATTGTGGATCAAAGAATTGAGTCATTATCGGGTGGAGAAAAAAACCTACTTCAATTAGCTAAAATTTCGGCTACACAAGCTAACGTATTGCTGCTCGATGAGCCAACAAGCCATTTAGACACCTATTCACAAATTGCACTAGAGAGAGCGATTGAAGAGTATAAAGGCGCAATTCTCATGATTTCGCATGATTTCTATTCTGTTGTCAATGGGATGGATTATGTTTTAATCATTGAAGACAAAACGATGACAAAAATGAGTATGCAGGCATTTAGAGAGATGATTTATGCTAGCCATTTTGATCAACATTATTTAGAAATAGAACAAAAGAAAAAAGCAGTGGAAATGAAAATAGAATTGGCGTTAAAGGACACTAATTTTGAACTTGCAAAAGTATGGGTGGATGAGCTAGAAGGGCTAATTAAGTTGCTTTAGATTGGGATGGCCATGATGTTATTGAATGGAATCAAGCGATGATTAAAAGAAGAACTCTAGTAAAATCTAAGAGTTCTTCTGTCTTATTATTTATAATCAGCCAAGCCAAGGTAGTGAAGTGATAATACGTACTCATAACCATGTGACGCTACTAAAGCGATGTTGTTTATAATTGTTTCCTTATTATTTACACTTAGATTAGCGAAGGCGACTTTAGCTTCATGGAAGCTTTCCAATCGGGTTTTTCCATTTTGAAGAGCCTCATAATATTTAAAAGCGAAATAATATGCACTGTTGCGCTCTTCCATAAGTTTTTTGTTCAAAGCAACAAGCTTGTATTCGTTGTCTCCAGACTTTCCCTCTGATTTTGGAACGTCAGTCCAAGCATAATTCTCAGCGTTGCCATTCGTGCCAAGCATTACGGATGCTATGGGATTGATCAACTTTCCATTTGTAAGCCCATCGTGTAGGAAGCCTTTTCCCTTTAGAGTATCTTTACCTGGGGCCATGTTCCAGAAGAAGCTTGTGAAGTAATTTGCATTCAAGCTTATCATACTTTTACGATCAAGGAACGGTACCTTATTTTGAGTAGCTTTCTCGCTATCCCCATCACTTCCGACCACAAGATCCATCACTCCAGCTTTATTTTCACTGGTAAGCTTTTCTGCTAGGTCTTTATAATAGATACGTAGATCGGTATTTCTGAAGAGATTAAATTCTGGCTCATCCTTTAGTCGCTTCAGGAATAATGCAATATCATTAATGCCAGCTCCATTTTCGTGAAACATGGTTGGAACAGAAAGAACAACAGTGGGTATTGATTTCCCCTTAGCTTGCTGGAGATACTTTTCGTACTTAGAGATATAGCCAGAAATTTCCCCTTTAGTTAGCGGTAGACGTGAGACTGGCCATTCAGGAACAATATTGATTGGACGCCCTTCCTGGATGATGCCATAGACAGAAACATCCTTTAGGTACTTACTGTCGTTCTTGAAGCTAGAGTAGAAGAAATCGGTTGAGAATTTCTCATTTTTATTGATTGCAACGCCATCCCATCTTTCGTTACCTACGATCATTTTCATTTTCTGAGTGTAGGTGAAGGCCGGAACGTCATTGACTATACCAAAAATTTGAACTCCGTCAACGTTGCCCCCTATTTTTTTCTGTTTCGCTTTAAGAGCATCGTATAATTCAGTAGCTGTTTTGTAATTTGCGGCATCTAATAATACATTGTTCGTTTGTGTAAATTTATTGGTATACAGCTTAATTGCTTTCATATCTTGGCTTGTTACCTTTTTGCTGTTGTAAATGAAGTAGTAGACAGGACGACTGTCAGTGGTTGCCTTGATTTCTGAATTTGCACTGCTTGCTGCGAATAAGTTGCCTAAGGGAAGCAGAGTAGCTAGAAAAATACATAATGTTGAAATATAGAAAAACCGTTTCACTCAAGTTTACCTCCTAATTTATATTAACTAGCTTATTCTTTCATAGCTCTTTATTTCCGTCAATTGGTAACCCGAAATAAAATGATTTGTTATAATCTAGCTAAGTTTAGTTTCATATAAAGGAGGAATACCGTTGAAAATTGACTTTGCAACCGACTCAGACTACGAATACATACGAAACCAAGATCGGCATCTTTCTGAAAGCTTAATCCTGTCTAAAATTAAGGGAAATGAGATCTATATTGTTCGAGATGAAGAGGATCATAATATTGGATGGATGAGGTACGGATACTTTTGGGATAACACCCCATTCATGAATTTGATTTGGCTTGATGAGCCTTACCGGAGTAAGGGGATCGGCAAGCAAGTTGTCCTTTTTTGGGAAGAACAAATGAAAGAAAAAGGCTTTAATTTAATGATGACATCGACTCAGGCTGATGAGGGGTCTCAACATTTTTATCGCAAGCTAGGTTATAAGGATGCAGGGTGTTTAATACTTGATACGCAGCCACAGGAAATATTTTTTACAAAACAGCTGTGAATGTATGCCCAACAAAATGTTCAGAAAATAGTATTAATAACTTTAAAGGAGTACATTCATGCTTGACTCTAATCCCCATTGGCTTGCCCATTGTTTAGAAATCAAAGAGTTGGAAATTACGTTAGCTAAGCAATCTACGATGCACTTAAATCAAGCTTCTCTCATTCTAGTGACTGATGGGCAATGCACATTATCTATAAACGGGCATGAGGAGCACATTATATTTGGTCAATTAATTGCGCTAGAAAGTGGCTCTGTTATTCAATTTTCCAAACCAACGCATCTGGACTTTTCTGCTTATCTAATCAGCTTCAATATATACAACATATATGATACAAACTTAAAAATAGCTGGCGATTGGAGTGTAAATACGGCAACTGGTTATCACATTCGAAGCGTGTCTGATACGGTTGTAGCACATATTCGATCATCATTTAACGAAGCAGTAGCACCTCTAAATGTAACGATAAAGCAGTTTATTTTATATAGTTTATTAAAACAATTACAACAAGAGATACCACAACAGCAGACAGATGAAGCTACACTTGAGCAGAGAATGGAACGTACTGATACTTATATAAAGCAAAATTATAATGCAATGATGACAAGAGATGAGCTAGCTGCGATTGCTGGATATAGTCCATCATATTACTCTAGGAAATTTACCGAGTTATATCGTAAAACGCCAATCCAGTATTTAATTACTTATCGTATTTTGCGTGCTCAGGAAAGATTACTACTTTCAGATGACTTGTCTAAAAATGTGGCGAAGAGGGTGGGTTTCGAGGATGCCCAATATTTCAGTCGTCAGTTTAAAGAGGTTGTGGGTGTTTCGCCAAAACATTTTAAAAAATCGATTGCAGCAGGTCGGATTTGCTTTCTTTCGCCTGCACATGCAGAAATTGCAATTGCGTTAGGTGTAATTCCGGATTGTGTTATCGTCACAAGCTCCTTAACTCCAAGTTATCAAAGAGAGCTTTTCCATAAAAACGGTGTGAAAATGCTAGAAATGCCTCAATATGTCATTCAGCAAGACATCATTGTACAGCAACAGCCTGATCTAATTATCGGATCACATTTAACGGAAGAGACGAAGCAACACTTTCAAACCCTTGCACCTATTATTACGAGATTACCAGATGAGCTAAATGAGCTTATTCCTTATTTTGGTCAATTGTTTAATAGACAAAGCCAAGCTAAACATTTGATGAAGGAGCTGGCTACAGAGGTTAAAGCTTTAAGGGATAAAATTCATAAACAGATTAATATCAACAATAACACTTATAACAGTACAAAGAACGTTATAAATCAGACAACCGTTCTTCACCTTCGCGTAGAAGAGTTAGGGTATCGTTATGTAGGGGAAGCCTCTACCGACTCGGCAATCCTTTTGTACAAGGAGCTTGGCTTAAACATGCCCCATAGCTTTACCTCACATGAGAATAGCTTTAACGTATGCTCCTTACAGCAATTAGAGGATGCCAATCCGACTTACTTATTTATTGAAAAACGTATTATGGATTATTACAGTGCAGACCACAGCTTGTCTAGGCTACAACAAAGTGAGCAATGGAGTAATCTGGATGCAGTCAAAGATCAACGAGTATTTTATGTGGATACAGGCTTATGGATTAATAATTGCAGTGTGTTTGGTAAAAGGGAAGTGATGAAGCAGATTGAAGAGGCTATTTTGGGTAGTGAATCATTATCAATGACACAATAATCCACTTTTTAGGACACTTTCAGCTATAGTAGGTTTTCTCATTATTCATTATAATTTGATAGTGATAATCATTATCATAGAAAAGAGGGTTATATTTAATGAAAAAAATGAGAAAATCGATGTTGTATATAGTTTCAATGCTGTTAGTTTTGGCTTTAGCTGCTTGTTCTACCTCAAATCAAGGAAATGCAGGGGGCGCACAGGACGAGTCAAATAAAAGTGAGCCTACCACACGTGTTGTGAAGGATGCCTATGGTGATGTGACCATTCCTACCCATCCTAAAAATATGCTGGTCCTTAATTCTAATTATGCTGAGAACCTCATCGAGATTGGCGTAATTCCTAATATGGTAACCCTTGTGAAGGAAATCGAACCAGAGTATCGTCCTAAATTGTTTGATGAAAATAAGGTTAAGATGATTCCCGTACAGCAATATGAGGAAAATATTGAAATTATACTTGAGGCGGCACCTGATTTAATTATTGCGGATAATGGAGCGATAGATGCTAAACGATATGAGGCATTAAGTAAAGTTGCGCCTACGGTTGCGGTGGATGCTGGTGGTGCAATCGATGATTTTGTTCCTGTACTTGGCAAGCTATTTAATAAAGAGAAGGAAGCTGACGTGGCTCTCCAGAAGTTTAGAGCTAAAATACAAGAAACGAAGGACAAGCTACACAATGCAATTGGCGATGAAAAGATTCTCGTGCTGCGAGTAGAGCAAAACCAATATCGTGTATTAGGTACGGAAAAGGGAAGTCCCGGTAGTGATATTTTGTACCATCAGCTTGGCTTAAACATACCCACGAAGTTAAAGGATAATCAGGATTGGTTTACACCTATTTCTTTAGAGGTTTTACCTGAGCTTGATGCGGATCATATTTTTGTTGAAAAACGCCAAATGCAAAATTATAGCAGTGAGCAATCGATGAAGGATTTAGAAAATTATCCACTTTGGAAAACGATGGCTGCGGTGAAAAAGGGCAACGTTTATCCATTAAAAACGGCTGATTTTGTTGTTGGTGAAGGGTTAATAGGTACTCCATTATTCCTCGATTATTTAGTAGAAAAGTTGGTGCGCTAAATGACACAAAATATAGATATTTTTGATCTTATTATTATTGGTGGCGGACCGGCGGGGATGTATGCTGCTTTTTATAGCGGAATGCGTGAAATGAAAACGAAGATCATTGAAGCCAAAAATGAATTGGGTGGCTTTATGCGTACCTACCCTGAAAAGTTGGTCTGGGATGTCGGTGGAGTTAAACCTGTTCGATGCGAGGATATTATTCACTCATTAATAGAGCAAGCGGAAACCTTTGACCCAGAAATCGTATATGGACAAGAGATCGTGGGAATGGAGAAGCGTGGGGATGGTATTTTTATCTTGACCTCTAACACAGGGGACAAGCATTACACAAAAACGATCATTATAGCGACTGGCCGCGGAATCACTAAGATTCAGAAATTAAACGTTGAAGGTGCAGATCGTTATGAGCTAAATAACCTCCATTATACGGTGACAAGCTTAAACAAGTTTAAGGATAAAAGAGTACTTATCTCTGGTGGTGGCGATTCGGCAGTTGACTGGGCGATTGAAATGGCCCCCATTGCGAAGGAGGTATACGTCGTTCATAGACGAGATGACTTTAGTGCCTTTGAATGCTCTGTCACACGAATGAAATCCGTAGCGACTACCTATGTACCTTATACTGTAACCTCTTTACATGGGAATGGAAATAAGGTCGAGCGGGTTACATTAGAGCATGTGAATTCAAACGAAGCGGTCAGCATTGACGTGGATGAGGTGCTTGTTAACCATGGCTTCGAGCGAAACTTTGGTGGGGCTATTTTGGACTGGGGACTTGCTTTTGAAGAATATGGTGTGTCTGTTACACCACAAATGTGTACGAGTATGCCCGGTATATTTGGTGCAGGTGATATTATTACACATGAAGGAAAAGTAAGATTGATCGCTGGTGCTTTTAATGATGCTGTACTTGCAGTAAATAGTGCTAAACTATATATTGACCCTACCGAATCCAAAATGGCAGGTGTCTCTTCTCATAATGATTGCTTTGCGGATAAAAATGAAGAACTACAAAGAAAAAGAATAAGATAGAAAATAAACCGAAATTCCTCTATATGTATACTATGTTATTCTAAAGGTGGAAATAGCTAGTTTAATAAATAGCAAAATTCATCATATGGATAGGGGATTCAATAATGTGTACATCAATTGATGAGTTAGTTCATTATTATTTTAATGATCCAAGTTATGAAATAGAATCAGTTCCATTTGGATTGACTAACCTCACGAAAATTATAAAAATCAATAACAATAAGTATGTAGCACGTGTATATAATCGACATACTAAAAGTATTCAAAGTATTGAGCTAGAATCAAAAATAACGTCATTTTTAAATAATAAAAATCTTGCATTCCAAGTCCCTGTATTTCTCCCTACGCTCAGTGGGGATGAATACATACAATTGTCAGATGGGGCATTAGGTGCGATTGTTTCTTTTCTTGAAGGGGATGTACCTGTCTTGACAGAGAAGCAACAAGCCTTGGAGTTTGGTAGGATTGTTGGACAAATTTCTTCTGTAATGGGCGATTACCCAAAGGAGCTACTTGAATATCAAGGAAAGTCTTTTATCGAGTTTTATGATCTTCATCCACTTGCCCATCGTGATGCTATAACTTCTTTTATTGAGCAAGCACCTTTTTACATTGCTGAAGCACATCTAAACTTTTATCAAGTAATGCTTTCATCTGTGGAGGAGTCCATTGATCTGTTAAAGGAATTACCTAGACAGCTGGTTCACCATGACTTGTTAATATTTAATTTATTGTGTCAAGATCACAAAATTTGTGGTGTATTAGATTTTGATTTTGTTTCACTAGATATTAGCTTTATCGAGTTTGCTATTTGCCTTAATCACATTTTGCAGATGTCAAATGGCTCTTTGGAAATGACTGAGGCATTTATTAAGGGGTATGCAATGTTTCGTAAAGGCTCATTGCAAGAATTCAGGTATATCAAGCTTATGACGCAGATTTATCATATTGCCGTTCTCCATATTTATATAGGTCAACATTTTTCAGGTATAAATATTGAACAAAACTTCAACTACATTCTAAATCAATTCCACACAAGAATGAATTGGTTAAATGAACATGATACATCTATCCAAAAGCTACTAGAAACTTACTTACTTTAATAAAATGGACTGGAGTTACAAAATGATGGCACAGCAGGTAGTTGCTTTGGTATGCAATGCATGTAAAAGTTTATCGGAGCCAGTTAACATGGAGAGTTCGCTTTTTGATATTGCGGGTTTCGAAGATGTTGTAATGGAGTGGTCAGATTTCAAAAATGAAGTTCCTACACCAGACACCATTCATTGGGTGCGCTCTGATCGACCTCCTATGAAAGGCGAAGTTAGAACAGTAAACGTACATCATCCTTTCTATATGTCGGTGGGAGAGCCCTTTTGGATATTATACACTCCAGTATTATCTAGCCTTAATGGATGGGATTCTCATCCTGAGGAGATCGAGCAATCGTCTTTTGTACGTTGTTTCATTGAACGTGTACTTGATCAATATGAATCTAAAGCGTGGCTGCAAGTTAAGATTTTAGATGTATTGATGATTAGGGATTACAATATGAATTTTCCGGTTAGAGATGGTAGCAACGGATACTTAGATGATTTTGAAATGTTTGGGCAGCCTCATATATTTTGTTATAAGGATTGGCTATATATAAGTGCGGGCGCAGAGGGAGATCTTGGCGTATGGGCATTGGTAAAACAAGTGAACAGTCAATACTATATGCTAGTATATGGGGATTGGGGTTTTCATAAGTATAACGCTTTTGGAGGAAACATTTTGTTACCTAACCAGCAGATTGAGGCATGGATCAATCAAGCTATTCATAATCATCGTTATAATAAGGTAGAGTAAATAAGAAGTAAGCAGATACTTCCAAGGCTTCGAAGCTAGGTTGGAGGTATCTTTTTTATAGCTTGCATTTTTTGATTGTAAACTGCAAGGCTTTATATAAGCAGGTATGGTTAACTGTTATCAGAGGGAGGGAAACGGAATGGCCTGGGTTGAAAGAATGAGTAAAGCGCTGGACTATATCGAGGACAATCTCTTAACGAATATTGACCTGGCTCAAGTCGCAAAAATTGCTTGCTGTACTAGCTATAATTTTCACAGGATCTTTTCAATCGTAGCAGAGGTGTCCTTGTCTGAGTATATTCGGCGTAGGAAGATGACGCTTGCCGCATTTGAGCTGCAAAATAGTAGCATTAAGATTGTTGACCTTGCTCTAAAGTACGGCTACGACTCTCCAGAGGCTTTTGCTCGTGCATTTAACAATATTCATGGGCAAACCCCGTCATCTTCGCGTAATCAGGGCGTTATTCTTACAGCCTATCCCCGTATCTCTTTCCTACTAACCGTTAGAGGAGTTGTTCCAATGAACTACAGAATTGAAAGCAAGGAAGCATTTCATGTATATGGAATTGAGGATATATTCACGACAGACCAAGGTGAAAATTTCATTTCCGTACCTCGTTTTTGGCAGGAGGCTCGGGATGATGGCAGGCTTGAAAAACTAACCAACTCAACAAATATGTTTCAAGAAGTATCAAATAATTTGTGTTTGGTTAACGCAATTTGTGATTACCGTCAGCTTGAGGATGATAATAAGTTTCCTTATATGATGTTTGCCCTTAAAACGAGTAAAAGCCAAACAGAGGGATACAAAGAAGAGATGGTTCCAGCTGCAACGTGGGCGATTTTTAGAACTGAAAATCATACCTATAAGGGAACAAGCGCCGCTCTTCAGAATGTCATTAAGCGCGTATATACCGAGTGGTTACCCACTGCTGATTATGAAAAAGTGGATGGATATGAACTTGAGATGTATTACGGTAGTGGTAGCGTATGCTGGAGTGAATTATGGATTAGAGTAAGACCAAATAAAAAATAAAAAAAGCCTAGATCGTGATCTGGCTTAGTAAGTAATTATAGGAGTCCCAAGGAGTCGCAATTTTATCAAAAACTTCAATCTAAATGATAACAAAAGACAAAAGAATAGTCTAGTAATTTTTGAGCCTAATGTTAATATTAGGGTACCGGTAATTACAATGTGGGTGCGCACGCTACGGAAGATGGAGCCTATGTATGAAGGGTTTAGAGTTAAGCGAAGCATTTTATTGGGAGATCGTAAGACCAATCATAGCTAAACAATTTCCTCAACTATTAGAAAAACATGCCGCGGGGTTAATTGGGTATGGCTCAGATGTATTAGGTTATGATGATGAGTTATCAAGAGATCATGAATGGGGCGCAAGATGTTATATCTGGTTGCTTGACTCCGATTATGATATGTACGCAACAAGCCTTAACCAAGCGTTTAATGAAAAAATCCCAACGGTATACAAGGGGTATCCTGCCCGCTTTTCGGTAGATGAGTCCCATGAGGTGCTTATCCCCTATAACGGCAAAGACAACTTACACCATGTTGCAATTACTAGTGTCTCTCGTCACATGGAGCTCCAATTAGGGCTGCATACTCCACAGCCTTCCAAATATGAATGGTTAGTTATTCCTGAGCAGAAAGTGATGGAGTGGACTAGAGGAAAGATTTTCACAGATCCTGTTGGGGAAATAACAGCAGTGCGAAAGACGTTAACTTATCTTCCTGATGACGTGTGGCGCTATAAATTAAAATACGCATGGAGTTCATTTCGTCAACTCTATGTGGCAGGGATCGCGGCACTCAGAGGAGACACTTTATCGGCTAGACTATGTTTAAATAAAATGGTAGATAAAGTGGTTCAACTGGTTTTCCTTTATAATAAAAGGGTTCGTCCTGCCACTTACAAATGGATAGCGAGGGAAATGTCTCAAATTAGCCCTCTCGTCAATAAGTTGATGGAGCAACTTGAAGCTAGTTTGATGGAGCCTTCTGTGACAAAGGCGGTTGAACACATCGAAGATGTGTTAATGGTTTTAGCACAACAACATAATGAGATGAAGCTCACAGAATATATCGAACTTAAGCCATCCGACTCTTATGCAAGGGGTTTACAAGGATATTCATATGTAAATATTGAAGATGCTTTATTTGCTTCGTTACCGAAGGAGCTTCAAGACCTAGAAATACCTGGTGCGTTAGATCAATTTATTACGAGTGAGCATATCTTGGTCTGGGCAGAGCATTATTCAAAGTTCAAGCCAATATATAGTATACAGTCAGAGGTAAAACGCACTGGAATCGGAGATATGATCGTTTAGCCACAAGTTCGACAAAACCATATATATATGTTACGGTGTAAGCATCCCATAGGCATTCTATTCTTTTTCGAATAGAGTGCCTTCGTGCATATTATGGGGATTACCATTAAATGTCTTTAAAATTTATCATAGCAAGATGGAGGTGGTGATGCTATGTTTCTTTCTTTAGCCCCGGTTGGGGATCGTTGGATGATGAATAAAGACGTGAAAATATCATTTCATAAAAAGGAGCGAACATAGTATGGCTACTATTTTTCAATCGGAGACTCGCACTCCCCTAAACACTTCAGGACTTAAAAATTTACGTAAATCTGGACGACTTCCAGGTATCGTTTTTGGTAAAAACACCGAAAATGAGATGGTTCATATTCCAAGCATCGAATTTCAAAAATGGTTAAACCAAGGTGCATCTGGTTTTATCGAGCTGAAGTTTGAAGGGAAAGAATCATTAACGGTATTGCTGGAGGATTTGCAGAGAGATCCAGTAACAAGAGATTTAATTCATGTTGATTTCCAACAGGTGCAAAGCAATGAGATTTTGCGTACCAAAATTCCTGTGAAGTTTAATGGTACACCCGTTGGCACGAAGAGTGGTGGCGTTGTTCAGGTTCAGTTAGCTTTGATCGAAGTGGAAGCATTACCACGTCATTTGCCTGAAACCATTGAATTTGATATTAGTGGCATGGAAATTGGAGAAACCTTGCATGTCAGTGATGCCCAATTCTCTTCAGACGTGACGGTTATATCTGATGGAAATGAATCTTTGCTTTCTGTAGTAAAACCTTAAGTTCATGTAGAATTTATGTGGATGTTAAGGCGGTTTTTATTCTACAATGAAATAGGGTTGTAATTCGGAGTTAAACCTACCCCTTATGGGGTGGGTTTTTTTACTTCTACCGCCTTTCGTAAACAAGGTTATGCAGGTGCAATGGTTGCAGAACTATGCTCGCTTCTTAAATTAGAGTCCTTAGAGCCGATGTTATATACTGATTTAGCAAACACTAATTCGCTTCGCGTATTTAAAAATATCGGATTTGCAGAAATGGGCAAGGTTATGGACATTAAATTTACAAAAACCAGCTGTACGCATTAGTCGCCAAGCGGCTGAAGATTTGAGCAATTCGTGGATGGCTCGTAAATACGAACTTGTGATTCGTAGCAAATAGGAGGAAAAATGATGTTTTTATATCATTATTTTGATCAATCTATAGGTCCCTTTGTAAATCTATCTGATTTATCTATTGATGAAGCAAGGTCTGCGCTTGATACAATTAAAGCAACCAAACCTAACGCCCAAAGCGCAAAAAGACATGATAAATATGTGGAATATCGGCGTAATTGCGAAAACATGATACGGACGGAATTTATAAAAAAAGGCGGGATTGTTAGTCGCACTTCGCCACATTATATGGTGGTTGAGCATAGTCCTTGGCTCAGTACATGGTATGAAAATAGTACATTTCTTAAAATTCCAATTCAAGAATTTGATCTAAAGACCATCTCATTTACGTATGGCGACTCGATGCCCACCTTTAGCCCAAATGTTGATGATGGGAAGGAATATCGGCGGCAACTGTATACATATGATGAAATTTTAATGATAATTCAAAAGTACGGATCGCCTCAGAATTGGAACGATGACGGGAAATACGGCCCTGAGCGTTATATCGAAGCCCATATATGGAGTGATGAGACGATAAATAAGTATAGAAAGGAGCATACATGATGGAAGTAACTGCACAGCAGGTAGCTGAATGGATGGTTGAGGAAATTAGGTTTAAAGGGAATTTGTATCAGACTGATGCGATTGAATATGTGAAGACTAACTTTGGGGAACAATTTGTATTTGTGAATGATAACGGAAATGCATCTTTGTCCAAAGAGGTAAAGAAGGCGTTCCGCAAGCTTCATGGGGGCAGGATAGCTTGGGATAGAGATAGCTTTATGTGGGCATGGACGTGAGATGTTATATTCTAATATAAGAACACAGAAATTTGTTGTTACTTAAATAAAAGGGGTTTACTTATGAGTGAGCAAGGCTTCAAAGATTATAATTTAGGCGAGGAAATTACCCGTGCCTTAGACAACTTAGGATTTCAACAACCAACAGAAGTTCAACATAAGGTGATCCCTTTTGCGCTGGATAGAAAGGATATGACGGTGAAGTCCCATACAGGAAGTGGGAAAACTGCGGCTTATGGTATTCCGATCTGCGAATTGCTAGAGTGGGAAGAGAACCGTCCACAAGCGCTGATTCTAACGCCAACTCGTGAGCTTGCGGATCAAGTTGCGCAGGATATTATGAATATCGGCAGATATAAGCGAATTAAGGCAACCGCTGTGTATGGCAAGCAGCCCTTTAGCAGACAGAAGGTGCAATTGCAGCATAGAAATCACGTAATTGTAGGTACGCCAGGGCGGCTAATTGACCATATTGAGAAGCAAACGATTGATTTGGAGCAGATCAAGTTTCTTGTCATTGATGAAGCGGATGAGATGCTTAATATGGGTTTTATTGAGCACGTAGAGAAGATTATTCGTGAGTTGCCTCTGGATCGAATGACGATGCTATTTTCAGCGACGTTACCGAAGGACGTGGAGAAGTTATGTCATAAATATATGAATGCTCCATTAGACATTGAAGTGCAGACTGAAGCAAAAACGACGAGTCAAATTGATCATTCCATGTATCTAGTTAGGGACGAGCAAAAGCTTAATTTGCTTCGAGATGTCACTCTCGTTGAGAACCCTGATAGCTGCATTGTTTTTTGCCGCACACAGATTAGAGTTGAAGTCGTATTTGAAGAATTAAATAAGCACGGATATCCCTGCGGTAAAATACATGGGGGGATGGAGCAGGACGATCGAACAGCGGTAATGAATGACTTTAAGCGCGGACAATTTTGCTATCTGATCGCAACGGATGTTGCCGCGAGAGGGATTGATATCGAGAACATCAGTCATGTTATCAACTATGATTTCCCGCAAGAGACGGAGAGCTATGTCCACAGAACCGGTCGAACGGGTAGAGCAGGTCAATCAGGTAGAGCAATTTCTTTTGCTACACCACGTGAGGATAAATTTGTTGCCAATGTTGAGCGCTATATCGGGTTCGAGATTCCAAGAAGAAACACGCCTTCCAAAGAAGCAATAATACGTGCGACTCCTGCCTTTGAAGCGAAGATTAGGGGTCAACGTGCGGTTAAGAAGGATCGTAGCTCTCGTATAAATCAAGATGTTCTGAAGCTGTATTTTAACGGGGGAAAGAAAAAGAAAATTAGAGCAGTAGACTTTGTAGGTACGATTGCCAAGCTCGATGGGATCTCTGCCGATGATATCGGAATTATCACAATAGAGGATAACGCCTCTTACGTAGATATTCTTAATGGCAAAGGACACCTCGTTCTTGAAAAGATGAAGGATACTACTGTCAAAGGTAAGCTGCTGAAAGTACATGTGGCAAATCGGAAATAAAATTATATGGGCTTGGACGTGAGAGGAAATATAACTTAGTGTTGAGAATATGCTCCATTGTCAGCTGTGGTATTTTCGTTATATACTGATGTATATTTTACGAAAATAGTATATATAGATGGGCCCAAAGGTAGGTATAAAGAGCGTGTGAAGCTGGAAAGGTGAACTTTATGAAAGCAAATCGGATGGAGGCATTCAGCGACGGCGTCCTGGCAATTATTATTACAATTATGGTACTTGAATTCAAATTGCCCGAAGGCCATGACTGGCATGCATTAATCGGACTTGGACCAAAGGTTCTAAGCTACATCCTAAGTTTCGTGTATGTCGGAATATACTGGAATAACCATCATCATCTACTGCACATGGTGCGGAAGATGAACGGACGGCTGATGTGGCTCAATTTACTGCTTCTCTTCTGGCTATCGTTAGTACCATTTACGACAGCTTGGATGGGAGAAAGCCAATTTGCGGCAACACCAACAGCGCTGTACGGTATTATTCTACTATTTGCGGCGTTCTCATACTGGTTGCTTCAGCGCGCGATTATTAATCAGCATTCAGATGATTCCGCATTCGTGGTAGTGATGAGGAAAAACTGGAAAGGAAAATTATCCTCTTTGTTCTACTTGATCGCAGCCTTGACGGCATATATAAGTCCTTGGATATCTGGCATCTTTTTTGTACTTGTTGCGATAATCTGGTTTTTGCCTGATCAGCGAATCGAGCATGTTCTGAATGATCACTAAAAAAAGCTCTTCGATTCTCGCGTCTAGTTTACAGACGGGTTTCGAGGAGCTTTTTTGGATGGTACTATGCTGTTAAGCAGGATAGCCGCCTCCTGGGGGTGGCCAAGCGCCTTGCAGACGACGAAGTAACACAATTTCCCCTAGGTGATAAGAATTATGTGAGGCAATATTCCGCAAAAGTCCTCCCTTAGTTTCGTTAGGGAAATTGACAAGTGGCTCATCAAGCTGAGCAGTTTGGGCAATAGCTACAGCCTTCTCTACGCCGTTTAGTAGGTGTTCAATCGCAGCCTGTAGCTGTGCCTCATCCGCTGGGGCAGTCTCTTCAGGCCAACTTTCCTGTACATTTGCTGGTGCTTGGGGTTTGCCACCTTCAATATGCGTCAGCATGAAATCTTGCCAATAGCTCATATGCTTCACCAATTGATAAATGGTGTATGGCACTCCTTCTACAGGTTTCCCCGCCAGCTCCACGGTAATATCGGGCAAAGCTCTAGCAATCGGAATATGTCCACGTTCTCCAACTAAAGATTTTACAATAGCTTGGCTAAAAGCAAGGTTTGATTGAGACATGAGTAAGCTCCTCCATTTAAGCTAAAAAGCAGTTTATATTACTTTTCTCTAATAGATTTTATAAAATCTAATTACGCAAAACTTAATATACTGCTATGAACATATATTTGTCAACTTAGAGGGCTCACTATACTCATTAAGGCATGTACATTATGATCTGGGTCATAGAAAAATGCCATCCATGTTGAAGTTTGATCTACCTCAGAAATTTTATGTGGCTTACCCAGAAATTGCACATTACGATGAATTAAGGTTTCATACGCAGCGTTAATATTATCTACATTAAAATAAAATACAGAACTCGGATGATCAAATTTAGGGTCTTCGGCGATGTTTAGTAGAATTTGAACGCCATTACAATCAAAAAAGGCCATGTTCGGGATCTCAAATAACAGCTTCAATCCTAGAGTATCCTGATAAAAGCGAGTAGCAACCTCCATATCCTTAACACGAATGGAAACTTGTCCTATGCCTTTAATTTTGAATTCTGAATTCATTGATTAACACTCCTTTTGGCGATTTATTTACAATGTTCAAATTTGATTTATTTAGATACTACACCAGGTCTAGGAGGGTTGCAAAACTTAATGTTCAATGATTAATTATATTGATGCAATGCCTCATACAAGGTAGTTGCATCATTTATCAGATCTGGTATCCAAGCTTCTGATCCTTGAATGATTGTTGTGCCACCGTGGGCAAGCCAATGTAGAGTCATAATTAGCCAACATATGCCTCCAATTTGTATTTGCCAGTTCAGTTGTTCTCTAGGACAAGGAGCTACTTCAAGGAAAGCCGAAATCATGTCTTCTTTTGCTGTCTGACTCCAGACATGTGCTTCCTTCATCAAGCGATATAAATCACCAAGATGAGGACTTAAATAGCCAAGGGACCAGTCAATAGGCATAATTCCACTGTTTTGGATTAAAAGGTTTTTTGCATGATAATCATGATGGACAAGCGAGAGAGGAACGGTTTGATATAGTTTGTCTAAATGATGCGGAAGTACACTTCTTAGGTTGAGTAAAACATTATTTGTAGCCGATATTTGTGACTTTAGTATCGTATTCATCAAATCATTTTTTAACAAATCATCTAGCAGGTTCAGAAACACCTCCTTTGAGACGCAATAATTTTCAGTAGTGGCTACTGGAATCAGTCTTAAGTGGGCTGTGGCTTGATTTCTAAGACGTGCTAGCTCCCGCGTAGCTTCAAGGAAATAAATAGATTTTGGATCTTGCTCCAAATTGCTGCGTCCTGCGTCCTCCATAATCATAATGCTACTTTCCTCAAGTTCAACAAATTCAAAAATGAGTGGAGCTTTAATTTGCAGTGGATAAACTAAATTTTGGTAAATTTCAGATTCTCTAGCCATCTCACTTCCGCCCCATTTAACAATACGTGATTCTCCTGATTTTAACCGTACTCTGTAAACCTCTGATAGCGGCCATTTTCTTAATAGAGACCATTCAGTGACCTCATCAAATAAAGGTATTTCAGTGCGATGAGCTAAAAATACTTTTGGAATCATATATGTACTTTCCTCCCATAATTTTGTTAGCTAGTACATTGTTCCATATTAGGCTAGAAAAAAATAGACTTATATTATCCATTTTGTTATGATGTTGAATAAGGTCTTTGTATTTTTGTATTGTCATAAAATAAAAAGCAGTTAGCTATACCATCGGGACTGACCCCGTAACGTGAGACAAATTAAAACACCTTCAAGAAAATGAAACCATGTCGTAAGATATGGATATAACTTGGAGGTGTTTTTTGC
>NZ_JAGGKG010000015.1 GCF_017873435.1 Paenibacillus turicensis
CAATAAAGTTATTGAAAAGAGCGATAAGCTCATTTTGAATCTGACGAGATTAATTCGTTGAAATTAATCTACTTATTTTTGAATTCCACTTTCGTGAAATTCACTCACTCGTTGTTTAGTTTTCAAAGATCAAAGTACTCTTTTTTTCATCGGCGCATATCTCAGCGGCGACTCTTATAATATACCATGTTCATCTCTTTTAAGTCAAGAACTTTTTTTAATTTTATTTTTTTCGTTTGAAATTAAAACTTAGCTTTTTAAAAGGGACGAGTTATAATTTATCACGTTTAACTAAGATCAGTCAAGCATTTTTATAATTATTTTAGAAATTAACTAAATTTATTATGACTGCCCTCACGCAGCACCTTACCAAATTATTTAACCTTAAATTTCATTATATACTCTGAGGTAACAAAACCTTTTGAATTTACAGGTTCTTGAACTATAATGCATCGCTGAATTAATAAATTGATTAACACTGGAAGATCTTCTTTTATATATTGAAGTTCTTCTAAATCCGTTAATTGCTCCATTGTCCAGCCAGCTCTTTTTTGACTTAGAACCTTTAATAATGGTCGACTACATTCTGTCATTTTTGAGGTTACTGAAAACTCAATCGCTAGTAAAGCCAACTGTATCCGTTGTTCTAGCGTTTCGGTGCTATAAAGAAGCTCCTCAAACAATTTACTCGCTGTTGAATTCATACCACTTAGTTGATCCCATACATGTACACTTGGTAGTTCCCCACTCATCTCAATTAGCTCAATTGCTGCAAAATGCTTTAACGCATGAATCAAATTGTAATAAGTGTCCATTAATACTTGGTGTTCTTCCCCTAACTTCGCTTGTACATAAAAATGAGCTAGTCTTGAAAACTCTTTAAGCTTCCGACTATCCTGCCATTCTTCCTCTAGGGTTGCCACCTGTGTATAAAAAGATGATAACTCACCTTCAATATCCCAAATAATTTCGCCCTTTAAAAAATAGTACATTAGCTCTTGCTGTTGCCCAGTAATAATCCAGTGCTTAATTTGGGTAAGTGTAACATATAAAATTTGATATTGTGTACTGTGATTATAATAATGTTCCACCGACACCCTTTCCTCGAATGGTGCACGACTTACAACAATAACAAGCAACTGCCCATCTTGTAGTAAAGGACTATGTTTGAATCTTTCTTGAGGGCGATACGCGATGGCACCAATCACTTGACTATCCGCTTCGTCTTCACGGACAAAAGAAAAAAATGCTGGCTCCACAATACACCTTCCTCTTTATGACATAAATTAAAAATTATCGAAATACAGTGTCCAATGCAGTATAGTATAGTTCTACGTAGTGGCTAACTTTCCTTCTCTCTTTTAACAAAAAATAAATTTAGAGAAAACATAAAAAACTTCATTCCAAAGAGGGAAGTCTTTTATCCCTCAATAGTGAAATGAAGTTATCTTAGTTAATTTGTTTATTAAATTATTCAGATATTGTTTTAAGCACTTCCCAAGCCTCGCTGGACCCAAAACTGCGTGTCCATGTTGCTACGCCAGCTAAATTCAATGATTTAATTAGCTTTACCCGAGCCTCAAGTGACTTTTTATCCTCTAACCAAATCTTTTTCGTAGCTCCATCTTCTTGGTATTCTACATAATTTTGTCCTACATCTTCTAAAAATTTTGGCTTAAGCTTATTTGTTTTTACAATTTCTTGCGCTTTGCTCATTCCAATCGCTTTGGAGCTTACTTTCGTTTCTCCCTCTTTTTGTGTCTCTGTCCATACTCTAGTATAGAGCGGAACACCCATAATTAATTTATCAGCTGGAATTTCATCCTCTTTTATAATTTTATTAATTGCAGCTTCTGTCCAAGGCAATGAAGCAACAGAGCCCGCTTTCGGACTTGCAGCCCAGTGCTCATCATAAGCCATCACAATCACATAATCTACAACTTTACTTAGCTCACGTCGATCTAAAAATGCTGACCACATTTCACTATTAGACTTAGGGGTAACATCGATACTAACGACTAAGCCTTGCTCCTGCGCTAAAGGCCACAGTTCTCTCATAAATTGATTAAGATTTTCTTTATCTTTGGTGTGTACATTTTCATAATCGATATTAATCCCATCAAGGTCATATAACTTAGCATAATGTAGCATTTGCAAAATTGTAGTAATACGCTTGTCGAATGTACTTAACGCCTCCGTAGTCAAATCGGGATCAAAACTATTATTAAATAACCCCCACACTTGCATATTTCGACCATGCGCCCATGTCACGTAATTACGGTCTGCTTTACTTTTTACGTTTCCATCGCCGTCTACTAAAGAAAACCACGTTGGACTAACGACATTAACGCCAGGTAATGCTCCAATAGAAGATGTTTTAGGTGGTGCTTGGTAAACAGCCTCCCAGGTTAAATTCACTTTTCGGGATTTCCACTTTTCCTTTCCAGCAGATAGCTGTTGCTCTGGAACAGGGATCGTATTTTCATCACCAAGGCTGATTTTATTGCTCTTTACATAACCTGCATACCCGTTATCTAGCTGAACATACACCCACACTGCACCATTTTCTAATACACGAAGCTGAGTTCCTGAAGGAATATCATACAAAATAGGTTCATGAATGCTAGCCCCTTTACGCATTGGAACCGTGTCTTTCCCATCACCCTCAATTTTCCCGGTTTGAAGCACTTCACCAGGCTGATACAACAATACAGCACCTGAAGCATCCTGCTTAATTTCAGTTCCATACAGTTCTGTAATCAAATCTGCGGGCAAATAGACTATATCCTTAACCACTTCAGGTGCAAAGCGAAGCTGCATCGGTTTATTATTTACTGTAGCTAACTTGTCCTCTGGTTTAAGCAACACGAGCTTACGTTGCGTTGTTATTATAACTGAGCCACTTTTTTGCTCATATTTAATATTGTTATCTATAGCTTCTTGTAGAACAGGTAGTGGTAACTTTAAGTTATCCTTCTCCCCAATTGCAGTACCTTTCATTAATTCATCTTGAACAAAAATAGGTTTATCATATTTACCTTTCCAATCTGGATCTATATGCCTCCAATTGGGTACGTATTGTGTAAAAGCCCAATATGCGCCTGCGCAAAGAATAAGAAGCAATACAAACCTTTTAAACTTTCCACCTTTTTTTCTGCCTATATTAGTGTTACTACGTCTAGTTTTCAATCTACTACCTCCAACATATAAATCTATCAATTTTATTCAAGCCTAGTAAACTCAACAATTGCAAGATTCAAATTAAAAACGACTATTCAAAAATAACGTGAAGAATCCTACAGGAATCCTCACGTTATTTTAATTATCAATACGAAATAGTTGATATAAAAGTTTCATCAATACATTTGGTAAGTAAAGGGCATTCTCAGTTTGAGCGTAGTTTACTCTACATTGCTTTCAGTGCATTCCGCACAAACACCATGTAATTCTAAACGATGTCCATGTACAGTAAAACCAGTTGCTTCAGCAGCCTTCTTCTCTACCTCTTCAAGTGAAGGGTAATGGAAATCTTTAATTTTACCGCATTTTTCACAAACAATATGATAATGGTTGCTAACATCAGCATCAAATCGACTAGAGTTATCTCCATATGTCAATTCGCGTACCAACCCAGCCTCAATAAACATTTTTAAATTGTTATAGACAGTCGCAACACTCATATTCGGAAATCTTGGTTCTAGGGAACGATAAATTTCGTCCGCAGTAGGATGCCCCATAGATTCCAGCAAATAGCACAAAATAGCATGGCGTTGTGGCGTAATACGCACACCGTTATTTTTCAGTTGTTCCAGTGCATGTTGTACTCGCGTACTCATCATGTCCACCGCCTTTTTTAGTTTAACTGTTAAACTATTTAGTTTAATTGTACGGTTACGACATTTCCTTTGTCAATGTGAGCATGAGACTCTCAATTTTTGTTCACATATACATCGCTGTTTCCTTCTATTTTAAGACTGTATTCCCCATCACCACTTGTACCTTTAAGCACCTTGTTTTCAATCGCAAAAGGTAAATCGGAGATAATATTTCCATAACTGCTTGAAGCCTCTAGTGTGTAGCTTCCTTGCTCAGGAATACGCAAATGAAGCTCCCCAACCGCACTATATACGTTCCAGTCCCCGCCTATTTCCTTCGTAGAAAGGGTAAGCGAACCATTTAGGGATTCTGCATGCAGCTTATTAAGTGCACCATCTAAAGTGATATTCCCATTACGTGTAGTGACATCCACGTCACCTTCAGCCCCAACTAAGGAGATATTACCTACAAAAGTTGACAAAGCTGCATTCCCAGAAATTCTACTTCCTTTCATGCTCCCACCTTGAGTATCTACTTTAACATCTCCAAAAATACGATAAAGCTCTACCGTTCCATTTAATGTCTTCGCAGTGACATTTCCAATAACGTCCCACAATTTTAGGTTCCCATTCCCTGTTTGTAGCTTTACTTCTTTTAGCGCTTGCGTTCCGGTTAAAGCAATCGCCCCATTAGATGTACTGATGTCTAGATCTAGGAATTTATTTTCAGGAACAATAATACTGATATTCACTTTTGGGTGCCGTCTTCCCGATTCCCCGTAAGTCTGATCTTTAACGACTAAACGCAAAGATGTACCTTCTGTTATATCTAGCTTAGTAGCTTCAGCGATACCTTTTGCTTTTTCAGCATCTATTCCATCGACCCAAACCGTCGCTTTTACTATGACACCTTCAATTTGGGCTTTTTTAACTTCAATATTCCCATTTATCGCATCTACAATAATTTTATCTGTGTCTAGATCAACGGGAATGGTGGTAGCCTCTAGATCATACTTAAATCCTTCTTCATTACTGTATTCTGTTGCTGCAGCTGCTAGATCTAAGCTGACTCGATTCCAAAGGTGCATGTAATGATCCTGCTGTGTAACAACAAACACAGACGCAGCGGTAACAAGCGCCAAAACGAGCCCTTTTATATCTACACGAATTTTGCGTTTTCCTTTTTGTTTAACCTTTCGATTCCATATCGTGACGATAATATGCTCTATACCCAAGCTAGCTATAATCACTGGCCACCATGTGAGCATCAGCAGCATGCTATCGTATGTCGTTAAGCTCTCAATAATTAATAAGATACCTACAGCCAAAAATAATAATGCAGCAGTAAGACGTCCTGTACGTAAAAATTTACGCGTAACTTCTGTAAAAATGAGCAACAACGCAACAAGGATCAGTACAATTGCAACGGTCATCCCGCCTTGATTTGTAATATAAGTTTGTAACCAATACGGCTTTTCGCGAAAGACAAACACAATTACCCCGCCCAAAACAAGCATAAATCCTGCTGTCATTGCTTTGCGAAGGCTATTTCCAAACAGTACTCTACCTGCTCTGGATGTGTAGGTACGCTGCTGCCCGATCGAGCTATTAATAAGGTCTGTGGATTGCATCACATCGTACAAGCTATAAAAATAAGCTATAGGTACAACTAATCCTAACAGTATTAATAGGGGTACATTAATGCCAACCCGAATCGATGAGAAGTAAATTAAAGCCGATATATCTAAAATAAGAAAATAAATAATGGCGGCGCCTCTCAAAAACATACGTAAATACATATGACCCAAACCAGGGAAAAGAGCAGATAATAGGCAAGCAATAAGCTTACGCTTGCGCCTACGTGGTTGATAGCCTGACATCCTCATCCCCCCATTTAATATTTATTATCATAACTCAACTCATTATGTGTTGTAACCTGTAATGTATAGACAGCAAACCCAGTACCTAAAAGGGACTGGGTTATATATCATGGCTAGTTAAGATTAGCTGTCTAGTATTGATTTAGATTCTTTCTAATAGGTAACGGATCAACCGAACACCAGACTCCACCACATACGATTCTCGTTGCTCAAATCCAAAGGACTGATATAACGAAATTGCAGGTATATTTTGTGCGCCTGCTATCACTTCGATATCCAGATCAGGATAAGCATTAACAATATATTGAACTAACGAGCGCCCGATGCCTTGACGCAAATAGTCGTTATGCACCATAAGGCGATTAATTTTAATCGTACGAGGTGGCTGATTTTCCCTATGATCAGAAACGGCAATTGCCCCTCTTAGCTCTTCTTGATCATCCATCCACCCATAGTAGCTTTGCGTGCTGTTTCGAATTGAATCAAAGGTATCCGCCAGCGGAGGATACTCCTGTAACCCAAGTGCAATCGCCTCTAGACGGTATGCGATATGCTGCAGATGCCACAATTGCTCTACGACATCAGCATTTTGTAACGATAACGGAACAATCATATTTAGCTCTTTAATGCTTCAACTAGTAACTTATTAGCAAGTCCAGGATTTGCTTTGCCTTTACTCCGTTTCATGACTTGTCCAACTAGGAAGCCAATCGCTTTTTCTTTCCCTGCTTTATAGTCCTCTACCGAAGCTGGATTATCTGCAATAACCTCATTCACGATTGCCAAAATTGCACCTTCATCACTAATCTGCACAAGACCTTGCTCTTCAACAACTTGAGCAGGTAATTTCCCACTTGTTAGCATTTCTTTAAATACAGTTTTAGCAATTTTCGAGCTAATTGTGCCCTTTTCAATTAAGCCAATCATTTCACCTAAGCCTTGACCTGTCAGCTTCACTTCTGTTAATTGCTGCCCAGTACTATTAAGGTGACCTAATAAATCGCCCATAATCCAGTTAGCCACGGATTTAGCATCTTGGGTGTATTTTAAGCTATCTTCAAATAAATCAGCAATTTCCTTTGACGAGGTAATAACGGAGGCGTCATAGCTAGGTAATCCAAACTCCTCCGTATAACGTGCCTTACGCGCATCTGGTAGCTCTGGAATCGAAGCACGAATACGATCCTTCCAAGCCTGGTCAATGTGTAAGGTTACTAGATCTGGATCTGGGAAGTAACGATAATCGTGTGCTTCTTCTTTCCCACGCATAGAAAATGTTTTACCTTGAGCTTCATCCCATCTACGTGTTTCTTGTACTACTTGCCCACCCTCGTCTAAAATTTCAGCTTGACGATATTGTTCATATTCTAATCCACGTAATACACCGCGGAAGGAGTTCATATTTTTAAGCTCAGCACGAATTCCGAATTCCTTTTGCCCAGCAGGACGTAAACTAATGTTAGCATCACAACGCATGGAGCCTTCTTCCATTTTCACATCAGATACATCACAATATTGCATAATTGCCCGCATTTTTTCTAAATAAGCTTTTGCTTCTTCTGGTGAAGAAATTTCTGGCTCGGATACAATTTCGATAAGTGGCGTACCTACGCGATTGAAGTCTACAAGAGAAGCAAACCCACCATCAATATGAGTTAACTTACCTGCATCCTCTTCTAAGTGTAGACGAGTAATTCCGATACGTTTTGTTTTGCCATCTACCTCGATATCTATATATCCGTTTAAACCAATCGGTTGGTCAAATTGAGAAATCTGATACGCCTTTGGTGAATCAGGGTAAAAATAGTTTTTTCGATCAAATTTACTCACGTCACCAATTTCACAGTTCAAAGCCATTGCCGCTTTCATGGCATAATCTACCGCTTGCTTATTTAGCACTGGCAACACGCCTGGGTGTCCTAAACATACTGGACAGGTATGACTATTAGGTGGAGCGCCAAACTCAGTAGAGCAGCCGCAAAAAATCTTTGTATTTGTATGCAGCTCCACATGCACTTCCAAGCCGATTACTGTTTCATATTTGGATGTTGACATAGTGTTCCTCCTGCTTTCCTTAATAAATCCCTACTTTAATTTTAAAGTGATGGACGATGCTTATGATGGTCGGTATGCACTTCAAAAGCATGTGCAACTTTGAGTACAGTACTTTCATCAAATGATTTACCAATAATTTGCAAGCCAATCGGTAAGCCTTCTGCCAACCCACAAGGAATGCTAAGTGCAGGTACACCTGCCAAACTGACTGGAATCGTTAAAATATCATTTAAATACATCGTTAATGGATCATCCACCTGTGAGCCAAGTGCAAAAGCTGTCGTAGGTGCTGTAGGTCCAATAATGACATCATATTTCTCAAATGTCTGATCGAAATCACGTTTAATCAAGGTACGAACCTTTTGTGCCTTTAAATAATACGCATCATAATAACCTGAGCTTAACGCATATGTGCCTAACATTATACGGCGTTTCACTTCAGGTCCAAAACCTTTACTACGGGAATCATGATACAAATCAAGCAAGCTACCATTGTTATCCACACGCACGCCATAACGTACACCATCAAAACGGGATAGGTTAGAGGAAGCTTCAGAGGAAGCAAGCAAATAATACGCCGCAACCGCATATTCGGTATGTGGTAAGGAAACCTCTTCCCATACAGCACCTAAACCTTCGAGTACAGACAACGCATCAAGCACCGCTTGCTTCACTGTAGGATCTACGCCATCAAGGTATTCCTTAGGCACAGCAATTTTGAGGCCTTTAATATCGCCAGTCAATGCACTTCTATAATCAGGAATGTCAACCTTAGCTGAAGTTGAATCCTTTTCATCATAACCTGCAATCGCTTGAAGCACATAAGCTGCGTCTTCTACATTTCTTGTGATTGGTCCGATCTGATCTAGAGAGGAAGCAAAAGCAACCAAGCCATAACGAGATACAAGCCCATAAGTAGGCTTAAGCCCCACTACACCACAATAAGAAGCAGGTTGACGTATCGATCCACCTGTATCGGAGCCTAAAGTAAAATAAGCTTCGCCCGCAGCAACTGCGGCTGCTGAACCACCACTTGAACCCCCAGGCACTCGAGTCAAATCCCAAGGATTACGTACAGGATGGAAGCTTGAGTTTTCATTAGAGCCCCCCATAGCGAACTCGTCCATATTTAACTTACCTAAAGTTACAGTGTCAGCCTGCTTCAATTTAGAAACGACCGTTGCATCGTAGATTGGATCATAATTGGACAAAAATTGACTCGCACATGTTGTACGCAAGCCCTCCGTTACCATGTTATCCTTAATACCTACAGGCAAGCCAAATAACAAGCCTTGGTCCGCACCAGAAGCAAGCTTTGCATCTAGTTTAGCAGCCTGAGCTTTTGCTCCCTCTTCATTTAGGGTGAGGTAAGCCCCCACACGATCATCATACTTAGCAATCGCCCCAAAATAATGCTCCATCAGTTCAGTTACAGATAACTGCTTGCTTTTAAACTGATTATGTAAGTCCTGTAATGATAGTTCTGACAAGGTCACACAGATGCCCTCCCTTTTTTAATTGTTATTACTATTCAAGTACTGCTGGCACTTTAAATTGTCCGTCTTCTTCCTCAGGTGCATTACGGAATACTTTTTCTTGAGGTAAGCTTTCCTTCACAACATCCTCACGCATCACGTTAGATAGGTGCAATACATGCGTTGTTGGTTCTACATCGTCCGTATTTAGCTCATTTAATTTATCCGCATATTGCAAAATCGCATTAAGTTGTCCCGTAAAAGTCTCACGCTCTTCCTCACTTAAATTTAGCCGTGCAAGCTTAGCTACATACTCGACATCTTTGACTTGGATACTCATCTTCGTTTTCCTCCTTGCTCCATCTGTTTTCTCACCTTTAATTACCGTTCATTCTAACATGAATTTGTCCGAAGTAAAAATGGGTTTATGTTTTTTAATACTGCCTTATATTTCAAAAAACGGCTGAATTATCCCTCACTTGGGATAACACAACCGTTAAGGTAAGCACCACTTTTATATCTTACTTACGCAGAGGGCTTAAATCCAAGCGCGTAAATTAACCTGCTTAATAAATTCAGCCTGTGACATTACTTCCTGTGTTGGTTCATCAGCATGCTCAGCTTCTTCCTTTTCACCATTCATGATGAAATGAAATAACTGTTCATTATGAGTCGCTAGAGCGTAATCTATTAATGCCGCTTGAGTATGGCGCTCTACTTCTTGTTCTATCAAAAGCTCTTCTGATTCGACATCACTTGATGGAACAACATAGTTGCGTCCTGTTTTCGGAGCCCGAATAACATAATCAAAAGCATTATCAGGATTGCGATCATAAGCAATTAAATACCCATATTCCCCAACAGGAAGATTTTGCTCAAAAGCATCATCGACGATAACAACTCTTTCTCCTAATGGTAGCATCGTCTACCTCCCTGATATTTAATATAGTTGAATAAAATAAGTTATTTTATAATCCTACTAAATGGGGAATCGTTGGTCAAGGCGTTTTGAATAGATTGTAATTAAAAACTAGCATTAATTTGATCCACTACATCATAATAAGTCTGCCAAGTAGCAATGGCATACAGTGAAATCATAAAAACAATGCCAGCAGCAACCTAGCTTGAAACAGAAGCTTGAATATTTTGTTAACATGATGCTGATTTATGTACCAAATTATGTTACTTAATCACGGTACTGCTCTAACCTTGTATACCAAGGTTGGTGAATTCCACAATTTTTCTTTTTTACATGCCCCCAAGTCATCGTTTTTTCGTATTTTTCTTGTCCTCTTCTCTTTTTAAATCCATCTTGTGTACCTCCTTCTCTTACTATAATTCCCTCTAATGACTGCTTGGTGTACTTATAAATCTCTTCTCTAGCTTCATTCGACTTTGCCGCTTGCAGCTTTGAACCAGAATCACACAAATACTTAATCTGCTTTTTCATTTTATTCCTCCTCCTTAATATAAGCCTAGGGTGCGTTTACCCTAAAAAAGGCAAAAAAAAGAACGCAAACCGGGACTAATTCCACAGCTTGCGTGCTTCGCGTAGTTAGAAAAATATGAATTGATTCAAATTAAATATTAAATTAAATTAATTATAATCCTAACAGAGCGCGCTTGACTTGTCTAGCTTATTTCGACAAAAAGCTTAACGAATGTACGGATTATTTGCCTTTTCGTAACCAATTGTCGTTTTTGGACCATGTCCTGGATATACAACAACTTCGTCCGGCAGCTTAAATAGCTTGCCACGAATGGAGTTATAAAGATCCGTTTCACGTCCCCCCGGGAGGTCTGTACGACCAACGCCTAAACGGAACAATACATCGCCACCAAACAAATGATTGCCACAAAGCAGGCTTACGCTACCAGGGGAGTGCCCAGGAGTATGGTACACCTTAAACTGCTCACCAACAAACGTAATGTTCTGCCCTTCCTGTAAATCATATTCTGGGGCATCTGTTATAATAGGTTCTGTCACATCAGGCCACATCAATGAGCCATTAAGCTTCGGAGTGGTAAGCCATTCACTTTCAAGAGGGTGTAAATAAACAGGGCACTTCTTTAATTTGCGAATTTGATCTACACCTGCAATATGATCAAAGTGTGCATGGGTAAGTACAATCGCTTCGATGTCCATATTTTCAATCCTTCTAATTAAAGCATTCGGATTACTGCCTGGATCGATAATAATCGCTGTATTTTCCTTGTCACCTTGAAGTAAGTAGGCGTTTGTCTGTAAAGGTCCTAAACAAAATGTTTCAATTTTTAACATTAGCTTAAAACCCCGAGAGTAATTCACGTAGTTCAGTAACTACAGATGAATGAACTCCACCCTTTTCGTCATATTTTGCTACCATTTGTTTGCGTAATTCCATCATTTTATCATTATAATCCGCGGCTTCACGATCAGGATTGTCTTGTTTAAATTGAATCATAAGCTCTTGTACATGAGCAGGACGTGGGCCCCAGCGACCAAGAACATGGCCACCTGAATCTGCGATAATAACGACAGGAACGGAACGTCCCCCTAACGTTAAGAAGTCATCCATTAAGTCCTGATGTTGTTCTACAATAAAGACCTCAGTGTCAAGGTTAGCAACCTCAAGTGCCCGAAAAACAACGGGAATACTACGAAGTGCATCTCCACACCAATCGGCAGTAAGGATTAAAACCTTAAGATCATCACGGTAATTTAAGCTTTCAAAAAATTGCTTATCTTCTTCATTTGCCCATGAAAAGCTGTTGTAATTCTCGATAAAAGCATCTTTATTTTTGGTCATTCCTTCTATAAATGCTTTCGGGGAGATCCCTTTACCTAACTTATTTGCTACCGAAACTGCCATTTTATTTTTCTCCTTTCCTTTTTGAACTAAACCATTTAATAAGGAAATACACGACTAATAATGCTAATGCACACAATAAAATCGGACCAACATAAGGCCCTGCAACGTCTTTTATATTCTTCCATTTATCACCCAAGCTTACTCCTAACCACACAAACAGTATGGACCACGGAATGACGGCAAGTGTTGTCAACCAAGTAAATCTCCACAAGGGCATTTTAGCAATCCCTGCGGGTATTGAAATTGCATGTCTTACAACTGGAATAAATCTAGCTGTAAAGATAACGCCTGGACCGTATTTATTAAACCATTCCTCAGAATGATCGATATGCTTTTTCGAGATCAAAATATATTTCCCATACTTCTCAAGTACAGGTCGACCCCCGTATCGTCCAATCCAGTAAATAAAGAGCTGCGCTAACACACCCCCGACCACACCAAAAAAGACTGCACCAACAAAGTTAATTTGACCTGAAGATACGAGGTAACCGCCGTATGCAAGAACAATTTCACTCGGAATGACCTCGATCATTAATCCGATCATAATGCCAAAGTAACCCAAATGCTGAATCCATTCAAACAACACAGCTATAATATTAGAAATCCATTCCACGCTTTAGCCCTCTCCCTATAAATCTTTTTGTACCAGTTTATTCTACCATAGGCAGGGACATGCATCTAGTTTTGCTAGAGACAAAGGTTACCGAGTCATATCCACCTGCATATTCTACATAAAGAGGAGGTGGGTATATTGACCATGAAACATAATAATAAGCACGAAAAGGGTTCTCTCCCCTCGGCACGAAAAATTCGTAGAGGCTGTAACAAAGAATTGTATCGGACAATAAAGAGACTGAACACGTATATTCCTGAGGAGCTTGTCCAGCAAGGAGAGGATTTATATTATAAAAAAGTCATTCAAAATTTAATCTGGATCGCGGAAAATCAGAGTAATCGTAAAGTGTTAGCGGATTGGTGGGAGGAAGCTGTCGCAGGTGAGCTTGCCCAGCTATGGAACGTGGAGGAAAGTAAGCTCGTACTCTCCTTTCGTCAAGTCTTTGGTGGCTAGATGCGAGGTTATGTGAGCCGATGTTAGGTGAGTAGCTAAGTGTCTCCCCCACATTTGAGCCTCCTGTACCATTCCAAATCTACGATCATTTTTAAATGCAGGCTGCTGTAGTGAATGCTGCACTAATCGACGATAATCCAAGTATAAACGATAACCTTCCTTTGCTACCTCTGCGGCTGCCTGCTGTTTTCCACTATGCTCTAAGGATGCTGATAATAGGGCTATTTGAGCCAAAGCCTCGACTTGGGCGTGAGCACTATAAGGATTTAAGCGTGCAGATTGGATGAGCGCTTGTGTTGCTTTTGGTTGCTGTCTAGCGGCTTGAGTTTGACCAAGCAATAGCCAAAGCTCTCCATTTTGACGATCATAATGAATCCCCCGTAACAATAGCTGCTCGGCTTGCGATAGAGGCAACTTTTTTGCTAGGGCGATGGTAAGCTCACTACGATAAGGGGCTAAACGAAGTGCTGACTGTACGGATTGTGTGGTTAAAGAAGTGCTTATATAAAATGGGATCGCAAATCCTAGGCTAACTAACAACACTATGCTAAGTAGGCTCCCACTCAAAGGAGAACCGATTCCAGCAGGTATTCCTCGAAAGCTAGGTAGCAACCTTTTATTCCATCCCTTTTTAACACATAGATCCATGTTCTCAATGTTCTCTTTATTCGTAGTTGAACGTTCAACCAAATGTAAGCCGATAAGAAGGAATAGTCCTAACCAGACTATGGTGTAACGTAGATCAAAATCAATGATAGAATGCAGTATTATAGCAGAGCACGCAGGCAGAAGGTAAGAACGTCTCTTCCACATACTATAAATCAAAAGACTAAGTCCAAGCAGGACAACAAATAGACCTATCACACCAATATTGAGTAACAAGTCCACATCCCCACTATGCACCTCTTTGCCCACGTAAGCCGAGCTTTGCACATGATAAACCATGCTTCGCCAAGCTCCGCCCCCATATCCAAACCAAGGACTCTTTTTCCATAACTGCAAGGCATCCTTATACATCAAGATTCTTGCGAGTCCTGTATCCTTATTCATTAAGGATGGATAACGATCCAACACGACGGTAAGGATAGCGATTACACCTGCTAATAAAATTAAAACCTTGCCAAGTATCTCAAATCGCTGAACTTTCTTAACTTTCTGAACTTTAGATCGATAGTATATAAGTTTTCCAATCCCCACTTCTCCCCCATAACACCACAGTAATACACACAAGGTAGTGATCATTAGGTTAGCGATACCCGCTTGTGTGACTGGCAATAAATTAACTTGAATCAACGGTTTTGCAACAAGTATTGCGCCTATTCCTAAGCTAAACGTATATAAACCGTAACGTAATAATGCTTCACCTTTTAACAGTAAAAAACCAATGCCCCAGCCTATTAGAAAAACGGAAAAAGCTCCTCTTGAGCCTGTCAGAAATAAACAAACACATCCCCATAAGCATAATATAAGCTGAATAGGTCGGCGATCATCATTAATACTTAATAACATTAACTTTTCTAAAATTATCGCTACCATCAATGCACCAAATGTGTTTGGGTATTGTAACACCCCACCTAATCGAGTTGCCATTCTTGGATCATTTGCATTTTGCCAAAGAGCATGAGGAATACTCCATAAGCCATAAACGACAACTAAAGCACTTATAATTGCAACTGCCCCCAAGATCAGCCAACTCAAATAAACAACTCTCAGACCACTAGAATCACGTAAAAGGTTAACAATAACAAAGCAAAAAGCAGTGTAAAAGGCAAACTGCACAATCAATTCAATATGTGCATTCATATGGATAGGAGAAAAAAATAATTGCAGACAGCCTATACTTGTAACAATTAAGGGGATGAACCAGAGAATGGATTCAACAGGGTATACATTTGAAACAGGTTCTTTTTTATGGAGATGATTTAGTTTAAATTCAACCTCAGAGCCCTCTAAGTTTTGTCGCAAGCACCAAAATAGAGCCAAAAACATCCAAATACACATCATAAAAAGGGGTATAGGTCGATCAATATAAAACCATCCCTGCTCCATATAGGCTACAAGCATTGTCATAGGTACTAATACATATAAAATACTTTTCCAATTTAGCGCCATATCAAGCATTCGACTCCCTTCATGTTCATAATAAAAAAGCACTACCACTACTAGCATATAAACTAGTGTTGGCAGTGCTATTGTAATCCAAACCTATTCGTTTTTAGGCAATAAATCAGTACATGCCTTCTCTAAATAAGGAGACACATGAAGGAAGTCACGAAACGTAGCATATCGTTGCCACAACTGCTGTTGCTCACTTGCTTGGCGTTTTGTTTTAATGGCACGAATCATAATGTTTTTAGGGGTATGCTCCATATCAATGAACTCTAACAGTTGGGTACGATATCCCATAATATCAAGCAATTGAGCCCGTATGCTGTCTGTTGCCAAAGCAGAAAAACGTTCCTTCAAAATACCTTGCTCAAGCATCGGGGCTAAAATGTCATTATTCACTTGTGAAAAAAGCTCATGCTGACAGCAGGGCACAGACAAAATAACAGAGGCATCCCAGCGGATTGCCTTCTCTAGGGCGGCATCTGTAGCGGTATCACACGCATGGAGCGTTACGACCATATCCACTTGCTCTAGCTCATTATAATTAGCGATATCCCCAACTAAAAAGCGTAATGTATCATAGTTCAAGCGAGTGGCAAGCTGGTTACAATGCTCAATGACATCGGCTTTTAAATCAAGACCAACGATTCTCAAATTACGACGCTGCTCCACCTTTAAATAATGATAAAGTGCAAAGGTCAAATAAGACTTTCCACAACCAAAGTCTAAAATCGTGATGGGACGATCAGACGGTAAATGAGGAAGCACATCCTGAATCATTTCGAGGAAGCGATTAATCTGCTTAAACTTATCATATTTTTTAGCTAAAACTTTGCCTTCCCCATTCATAATACCTAGCTCTACTAAAAAAGGAACTGGCTTGCCTTCCTCCAAAATGTATTGCTTTTGACGATTATGTGCATAGCTAACTCTTTTCTTAGTTGGTGACTTTGTTAGAATAGATACTTTGTACTTTTTGCTAATGAGTACCTGATAATCTGCCTCCTCGGTGCATAGCAATGCTTGACGGAATGTATTCGTAAATAATTCCATCAATACATCTACCGCTTCAGCCACAGCTACATTTTCATGGTGAACTTTATTACTTGAGTGATAAGCAAACTGATAATGTAATGTTTTTTTAATCTCAACAGGCTTAATTAGGACCTTGGTATACGTCTGACCTTCTGATTTGCGAAGCTGACTTAATGTACCTGTGATCAGGACTTCATCTTGAATAATTTGCTCCATTAATGCTCTTAGTGACTCCATTTCGAATGCAACTCTCTTTCTTACAACTTAATCTAATTATTAATCTTAATGATGTGAATTAATTTATATTACGTAATTCCTGAAGTGCCTCGTGCACTTCCTCTATAGGTAATCCACCTTGTGACAGTGTCGCCTCATCCAATTGTAATAAACGCTCGTAAAAAGCAAGCGCTTCTTCCTTCGTGATCCACTGCTCTTGAAGCATAATATATAAAATATCCTCTGCTCGTCCATATCGTCCTGCTGCTTCCTCGTATTGTAGCCGGAGCTGCTCCGTTTCCTTTGGTAGACGATATTTGTTCAAAAGCACATTTAATTCACCTATCTGGTCATCTAACTTCCATAATGTACGATCCGCTCCACCTTGTGCAGCTGTTAAATATAAATGAAGTGACTTCATGAGTGTAAACGTCCCCTCATCCTGCTGTCCAGCAGCAATAAGGAGGTCCCCCTCTTCCTTCATTAAATAAGCGAGGTTCTGAAGCTTGTCCGCTTCGAGTTTTCCCCCTGTATGGAAAATTTCTACGATATCCTTAGCAGATAAGGAGCGTAGCAAATCGTTACTTAGTCTAAACTGCTTTTTATATAAATCATCCAATTGCCATAATGCCTCAGTAAACTTCCGCTCTTGCTTCAAACCAAAAACCTTACCTAATATTTCTGTCATTTCCTCTATCATCCGAACTAAATAATCTCTGCGCTGCATATAGCAATCCTCCCCTTTGCAAACAAATTGTACTTCTTCATGGACAAAAACGCAAAAAACAGTGCGTTAATTACTAACGCACCATTTTTAAAGGGTAAACTTTACTGATAATCCTTATGGGTAATTTATATGTGTTTTAGATTCATCATTCATTGTCTATAGAATCAGCAAATTGTTTAATTATCTGCGCTAGCTGCTCAGGTGCTTCTAGCATACTCATATGACCCGTTCCATGAATAACAACCTGAGTAACACCCTTGCGATCTGTTGTAAACACACGCTCAGGCGTTAAAATTGGATCTTGATCCCCTGCTACAAGTAATAATGGCAACACAGATGCTGACATGACATCACAACGAGCTGTGCGCTCACGCATTGCCATCAATGAGCCTATGGCTCCTTGGGGTGGCGTTTTGTAGCCAATTTCCTTTACACGAATGATCATTTCACTGTTTTGATCTAATTGACTTGGGGCAAACAAACCAGAAGCAAAGCCATCAATAAACGGCGTAATTCCATTCGCATTAATGGATGCAACCGAAGCAAGCCTTTTTTCCATCGCCTCAGGGCTATCACTGTGACCTGTTGAATGAATCAATCCAAAACCTGATAATACATGTCCATAACGTTGGACTAAAGAAAGTGTAATGTATCCACCCATAGAATGGCCTAACACAATATATTTTGTAATGCCAAGCTGCTCCATCAAACCCGCCACATCGTCCGCCATCTGCTCTATCGTGTACGATCCGACGGGTGCACCTGTAGAACCATGCCCTCTTAAATCAGGACAAATCACACGATAATGCTGTGCTAATATAGGCTGAACCTTTTCCCAGTAATAAGAACTGCCACAAAAACCATGCAATAAGACAATAACTTCACCTTCACCTTGGTCCTGATAAGCCATCGTAATTCCGTTTACTTGTATATTGTCCATCGTCAATTCCTTCTTTCTATGATCATGGCACCTTGGGTACACCTTGCTAGATATTAAGCTCTTTTATCGCTTTTGAAACACTTGTTTCACTGCTTCCACAATTTGCTCTGTCATTTGTAAAACTTTGCTCAGTGGGGTCATCTGTAAAATCGTATAAGGCCTTGGGCCATTCGCATTCACGACAGCCGCCACACTATAGTGGCCATATGGTGTTAAAGTTCCCCCTGTAGCTTGCGCCGGTTGTAGTGGCCCTACTGAGGTTAAATAACTCCCTACAGATTCAGGACGACCCAAACATGCATCTATGGTAATAATGATTTTATCCAATGGAATTGATTTTATCTTCTTCTCATAATTATGCCCATCACAAGGCTCATTAAGCGTGCCCACCACATCCAACCCTATCTGCTCAAGACGCGAGCCTACTAAAGGACCTAAAGCGTCTCCAGTAGAGCAATCTGTACCAACACATAAAAAAACGATACTTTCGGTGAGATGTAATTGTGCAATTTGCTCAAAAAAAGAAGCTAACTCGCTTGCTCTTTTACGCTCTATACCTTTGCCATGTTGACGTGACAATTTTCCTAATGCAACCACGCTTATTTTCCCCTCAATCCTTTATATTAAAATAGCTAGTCCATTTTTAATTATACTTTATTTTTAAAAATAAGAGTGATTGAACATTCTAAATTCAAGTTATCAATATCTTAATTAAATGCACAAAAAAGCATCCTCCGGAAAGGAGGTGTACCGTATGAACTTTTCTTTTTCAGATGTAATTATTTTTGCAAGTTTTATTGTTGCACCTATAACATACATGGATAGAAAAAAGAAGTGACCCACTACAAGGTCAGCAAACCTGTGAGTCACTTCTTCATGGAATAAAACTTTCTTGGAGGATAACCTCACTCAAGTTGTTTGTACTGAGGACGGTGGCTGGCCGTCCTTATTTATATAATTATCTTAACATAAAACTTTAATACTTGTAAGATGTAAACGTATACGTATACATTTACATATATATTTATACTCAGGATAACTTGTATGGTAACAACAATACTGCTAATATGATTTTAATATTGGAATCGTTATTAAGAAAGGAAGAGATGTGTGAAGGACTTAACGCAAAAAACAACAGAAAATATAGAATTTATGATAGAGGAAATTAAAAATAAGCTAAGAATGGCGACTGGTGCTGCTATGACTGCTTCTGCTTTTTCACTGGATCGTTACGATGATATTGTTGAAGTGTACGAGATCGTCATGAGTAAGGAACGATTGAGTATTTCAGAGGTTGAGGCATTAGCCAAGGAGCTTGGAAGTTTGCGTAAATAAGCGTAAGTAACTGCCTGAGCTCGATATACCCCAATAAACGAAAATAACCCGCCCAGGTTAGCGCTATGGAACGGGTTATTTTTCGAGAAATTTAATCATCATCAATTCAAAATTTAATGCCTCTCTAGCTTAAACTCACAAATTGACGTGCCTACCTCATTGCCTGCATCATTATAAATCGAATTTGGAAATGCTTGCTTGAGCTTCTGAATTGTCTTCGGGCGATCATATTGGAGTTGCTCTAAAATAGAAGTGACTACCAACCCCCACTCCTCTTCTGACCCATCCGCAATTTTAAACGTGATGCCTAGTTGTTCTTTTTTTAGGGCAAAGGCATATACCCCTTTAAACCCACCTTTAGCAACGATGTTGTCATCCTCAAGCAGGATGGAATCCACCATCCCCGTTCCAGCTACTAAACGCGGATGCTTGTTCATCGCTTTAGTTATGGTCGCAACCGCAGCAGCTGTTGCCTGATCCTGAATAAGCTGAGGATTAGCCAACTTCATGTATGCTGTAGCTAATGCGCTAAGTGGTAAAGCAAATACTGGGAAACCACAACCATCCACCCCAATCGTAATGTCATCCTGAGAAAGGTTGGCTAGCTGGGCTAAGGTTTGTACAATTTCCTGCTGTACAGGATGCTGAGGATCAGCGTAATCCTCAAGTGAATAGCCTTTCATCTGGCTATAGGCTAACGCCCCTAGATGCTTACCAGAGCAATTATGATACAATCGTCTACGGTCACCACCATGACGAAGGATATTAATCGTTGCCTCTTGATTTAAAGGTAGGCTAGGTGCACATACCAGTTTTTGTTCATCTACCCCTATTTTTTGTAACATTTCATTTAACGTACCCATATGATCCTCTTCCCCACGATGTGAAGCAACCATCACAGCAATGTCGGCTTCACTTAGACCATAATGCTCTATAATCCCTGCACGTACACCAGGAATGGCTTGAATCGGCTTAGCCGATGAGCGTGTAAATGCTATATAGTGAGGATCACCTGCATATTGAATAACTTTTCCTTCATTATTCACGATGCAAATCGATCCGCGGTGGATACATTCTAATTGATTTGCTCTAAATTCTTTCACTAATACAGTATCCATATTGTGTATAACTCCCTTCTTAGCTGCTACATCAGTACAGTATATTACAGGAAAGCCCGAAACGCTATTATCTAGAATATCTAAATCTAGAATATCTAGAAATTGATCTATCTTATTTATTACTGCTGAATGTTTCATGGATCACGTATAAGTTTAAATAACACTAAGCTTATTTTTCGTCTTGAACGTTTTTTCATTCTTAATCGGCTCTATTCAAAATTCGTACTTGCCAAAGCACTAATTTCAAGATTGAGCCTCTTAATCTAAATTTATTTTATTAAAGGAGCGGTCGCTATGAGTAAAGAACAACAAACAGAAAATTGCACATCATTTGCTAAGGGCTTATTTATAGGTTCTCTAGTTGGGGCAGTCGCAGCATTACTATGGGCACCAAAATCAGGACGTGAAATGCGTGAGGATCTATCTGATAAGATGAAGGTTGCTGGAGATAAATCTAAAGAGGTCGCATATACTGTAGGAAGCAAGGTATCTGATATTGCCAAAACAGTTTCTAATAAAACATGTGACGTTGCTCAGGTCGTAGGTTCTGGAGCTGGACATATTATTTCAGGTGTGAAGCAGGTTTCTGCTGATGTCGCTGACAATGTAAAAGATACCTCTGCTAAAATTGCAGGAGAAGTTGCAGAAGCATCTAGTGAAATCGCAGAAGATGTGGCGGAGACAGCAGAACAAGCTGCGAAAAAAATAAAATCATAACACATTTGTTTATTTCACCATTGACTAATTTAGGATACAATCAAAATAAGTGCTTGATCACCCATCAAGCACTATTTTTATTCATTCTAACAGGCAAGGAGGCATTTTTATGGCAGCAACTCCGCCGTATGATCCTAAATATGACCCTAAAGAGCATCCTTTTGAACTACGACATGAGGTAAAGAAGCTTAATAAACGACTAGACCAAATCTCCCACATGATGGAGAAATCTGAGTTCCAGGATATTATTACCAATTATTCTAATCCAAAACGTAGATTCTTATCTAATTTTATGGCTGGCTTATCGCGAGGATTAGGTTTAACTGTAGGGACCTTTGTTGTACTTGGTTTGCTTGGCTGGATGTTAAGTCTGTTCGTTAATGTCCCAATGATTGGTGACTATATTAAGAGCCTGCTGGATTACATACAAACGAAATCTTAATTTGCTCGGAAGACCACAAAACAATTCAAAGTATCGAAGAAATTACAGTCATAAAGATGGAATAAACACAAATGAAACCTGAGGCAAAGTAGGTATGCCTCAGGTTTCATTGTGTTATTAAATATACGATACTCATACTGAAAAATCAGCATGGGACAAAATCTGTCTTAGCTTCTCCGTCGCACGCTTTTGAATACGTGACACACTCATTTGCGACACACCAAGCTGTTGTGCGATCGCGCGTTGTGATTGCCCCTCCTGAAAAGCTAACAGCAGCACATCCTGTTCCTGCTGCTTTAATTGTTTCATCGCTTGCTGTAAATCCATCTTTTTTTCTAACGTATCGTAATCTGTAACTTCGGAGCTAATCAATTCACCTAATGTCGCAGCACTTTCATCCTGTGACAAGGGGGAATCCAATGAAACGTAGTGATAACATTCTCGCCCTGCCAATACCTCAACCGTTTCCTCTTCACTTAGCTCTAGATAACTTGCGATCTCCCTAATATCAGGTGAGCGCTCTAATCTAACGGTTAATTCATCAATAGCTTGCTGAACCAATGCACCTTTTTCTTTGATTCTTCGAGGCACTTGTATGTACCATGACTTATCACGCAAATAATTTTTCATATGACCAATCATACTTTTCATTGCATATGGCTCAAAAGGAATACCTAAATCCAAATTATATTGCTGCAATAAACGAACAAGCGCCATTTGCCCTACCTGATATAAATCCTCATACAGATCAGGGCGATTGCGCGAAATTTTACCAGCTGCAATTTTAACCATCGGTTCATACTTATGGATCAGCGTAGTCGCAATTTCATTATCCTTTGTTTGCTGATACAGCCATATCAGCTTATTGGTTTCATTCAAAGACTCGGGGGGAGTCAGTTTATGATTCATACGGTTTCCTCGCTTCTCATTACTTTGCGAGTCATTGTAACACTAGTGCCTTGCCCTACTTCACGATTCACATAGACATCATCCATCAATGCCTGCATGAGATAAAAACCAAGCCCCCCAATCTCTACATTACTTAGATCTTTATTATGCAGAGCTTGATCGTTTTCCATAGGCTCCCAATGTTCAAAGCTTTGCCCTTCATCCTTTACGGTAATGGACAACGCATCGCCTTGAATTTCAAAGTGGATTTCCATCACACCAGTTTGACTCTGATAGGCATGTAACACAGAGTTGTTACACGCTTCTGAAATAGCTACTTTCATATCTTCAATTTCCTCATAGGAAAAGCCCATTTTGGACGCAATTCCATATAAGTTTAATCTGACAATATCAACATATTCGGCAGTTGCAGGCAAGCAAATTGTTATTTTTTGACCATCCTCTAACATTTCTACTCTTTCCTTTCGGTTCCTACTTGGGTATTGTCCTGTACTGCAAAAAACTTTGCAATTCCTGTCATTGTAAATAGCTTCTGAATTTGCGGCGGCACTTCCTCCACCACAAAGGTGCTATTATTGCTATGTCTAACCTTCAAAATAGATAACAAAATGCCAATTCCAGTGCTATCAATATATTTTAAATCCTTTAGGTTCATGCGCAGGTGGAGCTTATCATCACTCATAATAGGTTCCATCATCTTACGAAAATCTGAAGCAGCTGCTAAATCAAGCTCCCCCTGTAAATATACAATGCACTGATCGTCTTGCCAGTCTTTCGTTACAGAAAACTTTTCACTTCGATTTAGGCTCATAACTAGTCTCTCCTGAAATTCATATTCTTTAAATCATAAAACATTTTGAAGCAAAATGAATCAATATTTTAACATTTGGAATACATTGGCAACTTCAGCTGAATTGTAAATACAAAGGTGACCCCTGAATCTTGGTTTGATTCCACCCATATTTCCCCGTTCATAAGCTGTACTAATATTTTACAAATCGCTAGCCCCAGCCCTGTTCCTCCATACTTTCTAGACATCGATGAATCTAATTGTGAAAAAGGTTGAAATAACCGATCTATTTTATGCTCATCCACACCAATGCCCGTATCCTTCACGGCAAATTTTAATTCATAGCTCTCATTGGATAATGGATGGCCTGATATCCTTAAGTAAATGCCACCATGAGCTGTAAATTTAATCGCATTTGCAAGCAAGTTAATTAGAATTTGCCTAATACGATCCATATCACCCACAAGCCGATCTGGCACTGCTTCCTCAATGTCATATTCTAATTGCAAGCCTTTACGCTCTGCTGACAATGAAAACAAAGTAAATACTTCCTTTATCCCATTCCTGATTGAAAAAGCATTATGCTTTAGCTTCATTTTTCCAGCATCCAGCTTTGTAAAATCTAGAATGTCATTAATAACAGCGACAAGTGTGTCTGAGCTACTACGAATAATATCAGCGTATATTTTTTGATCATCCTCTAGCTCGCTATCAAGCAATAAATCAATCATACCAATTATCCCATTCATTGGGGTTCGAATTTCGTGACTCATCATAGCCAAAAATTCCGTCTTGGCTTTAGCAGCAATTTCTGCCGCTTCCTTTGCTTCAAGTAACTGCTGATTTATTTTTTCTAGCTCTAGTGTTTTTTGTGTTAGCAAATCACTTTGCTTCTTCAGTTCTCTATTTACCTGATACATTGTGACATAACTATGCACCTTTGATCGTAACAGCTGTGGAATTAAAGGCTTAATCATGTAATCAAACCCACCTAGTGAATAACACTCCACTAAGCTTTCCACTTTTTTTTGATTGTCCGAAATAAAAATAATGGGGATGTTTTTCGTATGATGATGAGCTTTAATTCTCTTTGCGGTTTGTACCCCATCTAGTCTAGGCATATCTACATTAAGCAATATGAGTGCAACCTGAGCTTCTCGCAAATAATGAAGTAGTTCCTCCTCAGAGGTTACTACCTTTAGTTTATAATGATCCTGTTCAAGCACAGCTTCCACTGCTAATCCATCTTCCCTATGATCATTAATAAATAAAATGGTTGCTTTTTCGGAATTCCCCCCCATAAGTACCTCCTTATTACACTACCATGTATTTTTTATGTCACTTTTATATCACTTTTTATATACTTACCCCTCATCAAAGGAAATCCAAACTAAGCACTGATCATCTTCACGACTTTTACGTTGCTCCACTTCACTTAATAACCGCTCCATTTCCTCCCGATTCAAGTGATGACTACGCTCCATAAAGGATTCAATCATTCCCATCTGCTCATCTAGCTCCTCTGCAAGCAGTTCCATCAAACCATCCGTATATAAGACGATGTGGCCACTACCTTCATAAGGAATCGTTGTGGTCGTCGCCTCCATCGTGTCAAACAGCCCAACAGGTGCACATACTGTATCTAACTTTGTAATCTTCCCATCCTGTGTGCATAGCAGCCCTGGTGGGTGTCCCGCATTGACGTAATCAATTTTTTTAAATCTCGTATCCACGACTAAATAAATCGCTGTAAAATAGTATTGAATTAACTGATCCTTAATATGAAGCTGATTAAAGCGTCGGTTTAATTCATGAATGACCTTCTCTGGTTCTACATAGGTAGTAACCGTATCCTTTAGAACTGAAGCGATAAACATACAAAATAACGAAGAAGAAATACCGTGCCCCATCATATCTAACAAAATGACCCCATACCTTCCATCCCCTAACGAATACCAGGAATATAAGTCTCCCGCCAACTCAAAAGAGGGCTTAAAGAAGGCATCAATCTGGAAATGAGGATCATGGATTGGAGGACTTAAGACCGCACTTTGTACCTTTGCTGCGAGTTGTAGCTCGTCCTTTAAATGCTGGTCTCGTTCCTTATGCCAATCTTTTTCCTTTTTTAGTCGTAAAGCTAAACGAATACGCGCCATCAGCTCTACCTTGTTAATCGGCTTCGTCACGTAATCCACAGCACCTGCATCTAAAGCTTCGGCTAGCTTTTTAGAATCGCCCACTGCCGTGACCATAATAACGGGGATTTCCTTTAAATGCTCGTGCTGCTGTAGTACACGACATGCTTCAATCCCGTCCATTTCTGGCATCATCATATCCAGCAAGATTAAATCCACACCACCAAGTATGCTTTCTCTTTTTAAAGGAGTATCACCGATACCAAGCATTTGGAACATTTCCTTAGCTGATGAAGCCACAAACGTTTTACGAAAGTCTTCTTTTTTTAGTATTTCACGCACAATAATTATATTTGTCGGATTATCGTCAACAATTAAAATTTTCATCTTTCTTATCCTCCTTATCGCTCATAACTAAAAAAGTGTATGCTTTTGTCGAAAAAAACAACTATTCCTAGTAGTTTAAACATAGATAAGGAATGGGCAACATGCTTACTCCCATTCCTTATCTATATTTTCCGAGCTCTAAGTTTCAATAGCTTGTTAGCCAAGCATTACCCATGTATTTTACTTTTGAACCAACTAATTAAGATAACCTATGACCGATACTTTTGCCAGACCGTAGCCGCAATATCTACCCATTTTGTCCAATCCTGCTTTTTGGAAGACGTGTTTGCTGATTGGGCTGCAACTCCTGAATTTACTGCATTGGCATCAACTGACGTGATGGATGCCGTAGCTTCTTTTTTTATTTGCTGTGAAGATTTTTGAAACCGATGAACCACTGCGCTTGACACTTGTTTTGCAGCAGAGGTCACTTCACTTAATACTTCACCCACATTTTTGACGGATTCCATTACAGGATCAATCTGATCCATCTTGTGCTTAACATCACCTGAGATGTCATTTGCTTGCCTTACTACCTGCTTAAGTTCATAGCTTAATTCATCAACCGTCTGTTGTACCTCCTGTAAGGTTTGTGTTGTTTTGTTCAGAGATTGTTCCGCAGCTTGTAGTGTTCTTACGACAAATACGACGAGCACAACAAACGCCAAAGCAATGACTGCCACACTAATTTGTAAAATCATGTTTTTCCTCCTCTTCCTGACCTACGTAATGACTCATTAACCAAATAATTAACCTTCTAACAATTAGCCCGAACCACAATTTCTTCAAAAAATTAAAGTGTTTCAAAGGACCAGCTCTCAGGTTAATGAGCAATACGTTAAACCACTCAATACTAATTTACTATGAAAGAGGGATGAATGCCATGTTAAAATGGGCCGCTGTTTTTTTCATCATTGCTATCGTCGCAGGTATTTTTGGTTTCTTCAACCTTGTTGCCGCCGCGGCATCCATAGCTAAAGTATTATTTTTTATCTTTTTAGTTTTGTTTATCATTTCCTTACTAACGGGAAGAAGAAGTTCTTCTTAGGAAAAACAGACGTTATCCAATATTTATGCTACAATTAAATTTTGTAAAATTCAGGAGGGATTTCAGTATGAAAAAATTATCCATTTTTGCTGCTACAGCTGCACTTAGTCTAACACTTGCTACAGTTGCTTCCGCAGATACATCAAGCACATCCAATATGGAGCAAAGTAAAACTTCAATAGAGGCAACTACAACAGGAACGACCACAACAGACACACCATCGTCAGAAGCACCAGCCACCGAAACACAAAATGCACCAGTGAGGCTTACAGTAAGTGAACCCTTTATCACAGGAAGTGACTTGTTTGTCGCTCCACTTCCAATTGAACTAAACGAAATCACTGTTATTCATGAATCTCCTGAAGGCAAAGCTTGGAGCAAGATTGCACCACAATATGTAACACCAACAGGTAAGGTTCAAGGTGAATGGTTTGAAATTCATACGTGGTTAGGTAATGCTTGGATTCATCTGCCAGGATATACATTAAGCTTTTAAAAAAAACGCACGATAGGACGGTTGTGATCAACCTCTATCGTGCGTTTTACATTATTTCAATACACTTCCTCCATATAAAAAGCGTTTGACCCATGCGCCATCAAGCTTGTCTGTTTTTACTCCACCTGATTTAGTAGAATAGGTGTGCAGCATTTGCCCATCTCCTAAATAAATCGCAACATGTGTGATTCTTTCTTTATTTTTATCGATACCTTGATACGCAGCATCACTAGAACCTTTATAGCTCATAAAGAATATTAAATCTCCACGCTTTAGCTTGTTTATGCTATATACAGCTGAATTATTACTTTTAATCCATTCCCCTTGTTTACGAGAATCTGAGGGCAACGCAAGACCCAACGCTTCTTTGAAAGCTTGTCTTGTAAAATCAGAGCAATCAAACGTAAGTGTTGTATTGCGATCAGAGCCATATTCATATGGTGTACCTAAATATTTCATCCCCGTTGAGATAACAAGGTCGATTTTACTACTAATGCTATCAGGAATTGATGGCTGAGTTGGCTCAGGCTTAGATGGGGTTGGGATAGGTGCTGGGACTTGTCCACTAACCTGAACATATTTAGAGTTTGAACTAATATAACCAACCTTGCCATCAGGTGTTTTTATTTTATAAAAATAGTTGTTCGTTTCTTCTACTATTGAAACCTTCGTCGATTTTTTTACAAATCCAACTACCTTACCAGACAAAGAAGGCTTGTCTCTTAAATTAACACCACCAACAATCGTTCCAGTAGATAAGGTCTGTTTTGTTGTGGATACTTCCATTTCAGCAGCCGAGGCTGCGATCGGAAAGGTAATTGATGAAGATAAAATAGCTGTGCTTAACATAAAAATAGCCGTACTGCGCTTCATAGATGTCCTCCTAGATGCTTATTCTTGGTGTTTTCTTGATGAATTCAGGCGACTCTTAACCATTCACTCCTTTCCTTGGCGATATCACCATTATATTCCTTGTCGCATTTTGTCTAAATAAGTCGATTTTCGTGTTTTTCCTTTTTGTGCTACCAAATACCCAGTTCTTTCGTATGTATATAGGTTCTAATTAACTGCTAGAGATGGAAGATCAGCTGGGTAACTAGATAGATTTATTAGCTAATCTATTTATTGCTGAATCTATCATTTATGATCTAACAATTTTTCCGTTTGACTGGGAATTTAGTTTGTTAAGCATCGAGGAGTATAAAGAGAAGCTTGCAATAAAATATAAACAAAATGAGCCGTTTTTCAGGTTAACCGCTGGGGAGCTAAAAGAAATCTATGCCCAAATTGACCAACTAACCGAGGTCGCTTTTAAGCATTGGCAGAAGGTTTTTGAAGATGTAAACGAGGAATTGCGGTGTGAGCCAATGATTTTCGCCCTGCCATCAGGAGAAAGTAACGGCGGGGCGGTATTTGGGGTTGTTCTAAAACGAGATGATGATGGAGATACATTTGTTTATTCACCTGTACCTTTACCACATCTAGAAGGGAAATAGATACAGATAGACGGTTTATATCGTTTTTAACCAAAAAAAATCAAATTACAGATAAAATTTGGTTCTTATGATGATTATCATGATCTATAAATTCGTGGATGATGTATAGCAATGAATAAGGTGTTCCTGTACGAGGGCAATTTTCCACACCATTTGCAGTGACATGTCTAGTAGCAACCTCTGGCTCAGCTAATAGTAGTTCAACGAGCTGAAGACGGGTTTGCTTGAATTCGTTGAGCAATCTTGTTTTAGAAATACCCGAACGGGCATATTCATAAGCTTTCTGATTAAAAGAATCAAAGGCTGGGAACACCATTCCTTCGCCATTTTTAATTGCAGGGATCACCGTATGTATCAGGTAATCGTCCCAATTTTGAAGATGGGAAATGATTTCCGCAACCGTTGCTTTTCCCTTAGCGATTGGAGCTTGCCATATGTTATCGTCTAAATCAAGTAATGTATCACTCCAAACAATAAATTGTTTATAGCGATCGATCGTTTCCTTGCCTAACCTTATCATAACAGACACCTCCTGAATAGAATCAAGTAACAAAAAAGGGGATCGTATGTTCCTATATTATACCATTCTGTTCCAGAAGGCAAGCGAAGCTTAGATTTTTTTCCAACGACTTTTAATGACAACCACTAACTTTATTTTCAGCTATGTTAAATTGTCCTGATGGATTTCATCCTTAGGCTCCACATGAATATGAACACCTAACACATTCTGTTTTTCGTTGTACATTTCTTTCTCTACAAGATCACTAATTTCGTGACTTTGTTTCACTGTTAACTGTGGATCTACCTCAATTACAACATCCACAAACACTTTATTCCCGTGAATACGAGCCTTTAGCTCCTTTATCCCCTCTACTCCATCAATTCGGCGAATGGCACTCCGCAAACTAGCTAACTCTTCCTCATCATATCCATCACTTAAATTATGAGTAGCTTCACCGAATATGGACCATGCTGTATAGCAAATTAAAATACCCACACCTAACGCTGCCACCATATCAAGCCAAGGCAAGCCAAATTGTGAACCAACAATACCAATGGTTGCGCCAACACTCACTAATGCATCTGACATGTTATCTTTAGCTGCCGCCATTAATGCACCACTATTTGTTTGCTTGGCAAGCTTACGATTATACAGGTAAACTCCCCACATTACGACAGCACAAAATGCCGCCACCCCTCCTGCCGCAAGCTCAGGTGAGGATGTATCTCCATAATACAAGGAGCGAAGTGCTGTAAAAATAACTTGAATACCCACAATCGCCATAATAAGAGAAGCAACTAAGGCTGCAATCGTCTCTGCACGAAAATGACCGTATGTATGGTCTGAGTCAGGTGGCTTTCGGGAAATTTTGAGTCCAATCAAGACGGCGACAGAAGCGACAATATCTGTTAAATTGTTAAAGCCGTCAGCCACGAGTGCATTGGAAGCAAGCCAATAACCACAAGTTAATTTAAAAATGGATAAGCCGATATAAGCCGCAATACTTACCCATGCTCCCCGCTCACCTTTACGAATATCCTCATATATATCCACACCTTTAGCCTCCTTTATAATTAAAACAGTTCACTGATGGCACATTAAGCTGATTCTAATATACATAATCGGCTCAAATGTTATTATTCCCGTTGTCCATCGTTTTAAAAACGTATAAGATAGAGGTAGGCCCCTTTCTCAATATCAAGGAGATGATTTAAATGACAGAAGAGAATCAACAACCACGTAAAATAAGCCTAGCGGACGCGATGCGGCAAAAGCTAGAGCAAAAAAAACAACAATCCTCAGGAAATAAAGCAGGATTCCAAGGTAGTACTCAAACTAAAGCTCTAAAAACACAAAATAATAAAAAGCCAAACAACCAACGTCGCCGCACTGGCGTATAATGGATGCTTAGCAACCAATCGGAAAACAGAAAAAACCAAGGCAGCTCTTACAGTTTCAAGGGATAAGTCCCCTAAGAGCATGCCTTGGTCTTTATTTATAAATAATAAATTAAAGGTAAATGAAGATATATTAGTCTAATGCACCTTCATACATCTCATTACGTAGCTTTTGAATTTCTTCGCTTTCGAGATATTCATCATAGCTCATAATACGATCAATAATACCTTTAGGGGTAATTTCAATAATACGGTTTGCGATCGTTTGAATGAATTGATGGTCATGAGATGTAAATAAGATCGTACCATCAAAATCGATTAAGCCGTTGTTGAGTGCTGTAATAGATTCTAGATCTAAGTGGTTCGTCGGCTCATCAAACAACAATACGTTAGCACCGTTAAGCATCATCTTAGCGAGCATACAACGTACCTTTTCTCCCCCGGACAATACGCTTGCTTTTTTCAGCGCTTCTTCACCAGAGAATAACATACGTCCTAAAAATCCACGCAGGAAGGTTTCATCTTGGTCATTAGAATATTCGCGAAGCCAATCTACAAGAGTTAGCTCCACACCATCAAAGTAGCTACTGTTATCTTTAGGGAAATAAGCCTGTGAGGTTGTCACACCCCAGCTAAATTCACCAGCATCTACTTCCGTTTCACCCATTAATACTTGGAATAACGTTGTTTTTGGCAAGCCATTAGGACCTACAAATGCAATTTTATCCCCTTTATTTACAACAAAGCTTACATTATCAAGCACTTTATCCTGCTCAATCACTTTGCTTAGACCGTCCACAGTTAGAAGCTGTTTACCTGCTTCACGTTCTGCTTTAAAGTGTAAAAATGGATATTTACGATTTGATGGACGAATGTCCTCCAACGTTATTTTATCCAATTGCTTTTTACGAGAAGTCGCTTGCTTGGACTTCGAAGCATTCGCAGAGAAGCGTTGAATAAATGCCTGTAGCTCTTTAATTTTTTCTTCTTTTTTCTTATTCGCATCACGTTGCAATGCAAGTGCTAATTGGCTAGATTCATACCAGAAGTCATAGTTACCAACATACATTTGGATTTTACCAAAATCAATATCTGCAATATGAGTACATACTTTGTTTAGGAAGTGACGGTCATGGGATACCACGATAACAGTACCTTCATAATCCATCAAGAAGTTTTCTAGCCAACGGATGGACTCAAGGTCCAAATGGTTCGTAGGCTCATCCAGCAATAGGTTGTTTGGACGACCAAACAAGGCCTGGGCAAGCAATACACGTACCTTTTCGTTACCACTTAACTCAGACATTTTTTTCTCATGTAAATCACGAGGAATCCCAAGACCAATCAGCAATGCTGCTGCATCAGACTCTGCATCCCATCCGTTAAGTTCAGCAAATTCGCCCTCTAGCTCACCTGCACGCATGCCATCTTCTTCTGAGAAATCAGCTTTAGCATACAAAGCATCCTTCTCTTTCATAATAGAGAACAAGCGACTATGACCCATAATAACCGTTTCAATTGGATAAAACTCATCATATTCATAATGGTTTTGCTTAAGCACAGCCATTCTCTCACCTGGAGTCATGTGAACCTCACCTTGGTTTGGTTCAATTTCACCAGCTAAAATTTTTAAAAATGTTGATTTCCCTGCACCATTAGCTCCAATTAAGCCGTAACAGTTACCAGGCGTAAATTTTATATTTACATCCTCGAAAAGTGCCCGTTTTCCATAGCGGAGCGTTACACCAGTTGTACTGATCATTTACACATTACCATCCTTTATTCGTAATCACACCCTAGTTTAGCATTATATCATAAAAAGAGTAACCCTAAGTGGAAAGAACGACATTGTTCTCACATTAATCGTGAATGTTATATGTTACTTATTTAAAATGATAAGCCTTTACATGAAAAGTTTCTCCATAATGCAAAAGATGGATGATATCCTTTGGCAATCCCCGACGTTTACGATCCGCCTCCAACCGATCAAGCGCCTCTCTTGCAGTATCATCTGCTAGCTTAAATGTGCCATAATGCATCGGAATCATTAGCTTGGCCCGCACATCAACAAAAGCTTGTAGCGCTTCCTCTGGAGTGGTGTGCTGTGAAGTCATAAACCATTCAGGCTCATAGGCTCCAATCGGCATTAAGGCAATATCTATATTAAAGCGTTGACCAATCTCCGTAAAACCTCGGAAATAACCGCTATCCCCTGCAAAATAAATACAAGGCATACCCTTGTCAGCCTCTAAAACAAACCCACCCCAATGTGAGGTGTTGGTATCAAACAACGTTCGACGTGTCCAATGCTGAGAAGGAACAAAGGAGATTTTCACTCCCTTAAAGGTTAAATCCTCCCACCACGTCAGCTCATGAATTCTTCTAAAGCCTTTACGAGCGAGCCTGCGTCTAAGCCCAATTGGTACAACTAACTCCGTATGTCTTCCATATAATCTACGAATGGATGCAATATGCATATGATCATAATGGGAATGAGAAATAAGAATAAGATCAATATCTGGTACATCATCAAGTGGAATTCCTGGCATCCCAAGTCTACGCTGGAAACCCATTCTCATCGCCCAGACAGGATCAGTAACAATGTTAAGACCTCCATATTGAATTAAGAAGGTAGAATGACCAATCCAAGTTACTGTCGCTTGCTCCCGATTGTTCCACAAATAATCAAGCTGTGGGGGTACATTAGGAACAACATAGGAGTAATCCTTAGTTTTTTCTCGCCGTTCTTTACGCCACTGTTTAAATTGCTTCAGTGTTTTATCGGTACTTACATTATCGATGTTTGAGTATCTTTTTTTAGGCATTACATTTACGCCCTCCCTTGTGTCTACTCATCCTGTTACTGGGCAGGCAGCAATCTTGCCATGCTCATATGACTTTATGTTTATTGTAGAGCAAGCACTACCCTGAGTTCAAATACACCATAAAAGTGTACAACTTCATCGTTAGTAGTGTTTAATTTGTATTTATAACCATAATAATGCAGACATAAACAGAAATAACACAGCAACTTTTATTAAATGCAATGAACATGTACAATGTTAATGAAAGGAGTTGTGAACGTTATATGAAAATTTTATTAATTGAACCAACACCAAGCCCAAATTCCATGAAGCTACAATTAGATGAAGTTCTAGATTCCGGTATTCGGAAAACATATACAATAGAAAATATCCGTTCAGCCCCACCATGGATTGCCCAAATTTTAAACATTGATGGGGTACGTAGTGTGTTTCATACCGCTGACTTCATCGCTATTGACCGTAGGGGAGGTGCAGATTGGGGTGCGATTTTAGCTCAAATACAGCAACAGTTTCAACAACAGGAGATTGATTCAAGCTGGAATCCTGAGGATCAAAATGAGTTTGCATTTGGAGAAGCGCAGGTGCTTGTCCAATTTTTCCGTGGTATTCCGATGCAAATTCGTGTTAAAGCAGGCCAAAAGGAGGAACGTATTTCCTTAGCGGCACGCTTCGTAAATGCAGTTACTGAAGTCGCAAGTGCCACGTTAATTAAAGAGCGTAAGCTGACTGATTACGGGGTCCGTTATGGGGAGCTTCCTGAGATTGCACGAGAAGTTGAGCAGGAACTTGAGGCTTCTTTTCCCGAGGAGCGCTTGCAGACGATTGTGAAGCAGGCCATTGCCCATGGTCGTAGTGAGGCTGAATTTGTAGAGCAACGTAAAAGCTATACTTTGGCTGAGATTGAACAATTGCTTTCTCATGAGGAATGGCAGCAACGTTATGCCGCACTTGATGCACTTGAACCAAGTGAAGCAATGATGCCATTAATCTTAAAGGTTATTCATGATCCAAAGCTACAAATTCGTAGACTTGCGGTTGTGTACCTGGGTGATATCGGTTCTTCTGAAGCAATATCATTATTATGTGAAGCATTAAAGGATTCATCACCTGTCATCAGACGTACCGCAGGAGATACTTTGTCTGATCTTGGAGATCCAATTGCAACAGAGCCAATGATTGAGGCCTTACAGGACAAAAGCAAGCTTGTTCGTTGGAGAGCTGCTCGTTTCCTATTTGATGTTGGAGACGAAAGTTGTGTGCCTGCGTTACGTGCTGCAATTGATGATACCGAATTTGAGGTTAGCCTACAGGCTCGCATGGCACTAGAACGAATTGAAGCAGGAGAAGAAGCCGTAGGCACAGTTTGGCAGCAAATGGCGAATCGCGAAAGATAAAAGTAAATTTATACTTTTAATAGATATAATAAAATTAGGGAAGCTGTTTGCATCAAGCAAATAGCTCCCCTAATTCAATTCCATTCCCTATGCCATAGTTACCACTATAGAATATTTCTAGAGAATACTTTGACTTAATCTTGAAATCAGTGCTTGACAACTAACCCCAACTAGCGAAGAGACAGAGCGATTCTGAAGAATGTCTCTTAAAATCAAATTCCATCATTACATTTAATTCAATTAAAAGGAATATGATTTTAACACAATCGCAAGAACGCTCTGGATCATAGCTTTCACCTCCAGTTGTTGTCAAGTAATGATTTTTCATTAAATATTTCTATAGACTAACTCCACAAACTGCCCATTTTGTTTAACATTTATTAAGTTTAACTGCTTTTCTGAAAAGCCAGATTTAAACAATGGGATTCCTTCCCCCAGCAAGTGTGGTGTAATAAAGAGCTGGTACTCATCTATCAAATCATTTTGAATAAAGTCGATGATTAATTCTCCCCCACCTACGAGCCAAATTTTCTTTCCCTCTTGTGCCTTTAAGTGGTTCATCAAAGGAAAAATATCTCCCTTTACAAATTCAACATACTCATCCCTTCCTGACTTCGTATTTGAATACACGTAACATTGTTTATCAGGGTACGGAAATTGTTCGCTATGCTCTACTACATAATCATAGGTTTTTCTGCCCATAATGACCGTATCAATGCTTTCATACATTGCATTATAGCCATTATCTCCCTCTGTATGTGTATCTAATAGCCAATCTAAATTGTCATCTTTTTTGGCGATATATCCGTCTAAGCTAGCTGCAATATACAAAATTACCTCTCGTGCCAATCCAATCATCTCCTCTTCTATTACTATAGGTTTATTGCTTCATCCTCACACTTGATATTTTCATCAAGTAAGGTCATACTAACAGTTAAACATGACAATTGTTGTCATGATATTGCACTAGATTAATAAATAAAAATAATTACTTTTAAAAACGACTTAATCTTGAAATTAGTACTTGACCGCTAAATAGACCTAAAAAAGGTGAGGAAATGTCTAAATCTACACGCCTGCTCGATATTCTTATTTTTATTAGTGCTAAAAAAAAGTTTACTGCACAAGAAATTGCAGATGAGTTCAACATTTCCACACGTACTGTGCATCGATATATTTTGGATTTAGCTGATATGGGCTTGCCCGTTTATGGAGAACAAGGACGACATGGCGGATATACTGTCATCACAAATACGTTACTAGCCCCCATTCTATTTACGGAAGATGAGGCTGTTGCTATCTTTTTTGCGTTTCAATCTTTGCAACATTACTATAGCTTACCCTTCTCCGCAGAGGTTAGTTCTGTCTCTAATAAGCTGTTATCTTCCCTTCATCCTGGTGCAAAAAATAAAGTCGAACGGTTGCGTCATCATTTAACCTTTTGGAATCCACCTAGAATGATAGATACACCCTTATTAAAGGAAATTGTAGAAATATGTATATCAGGAAAAAATCTGCGAATGAAATATGCTTCAAAAGTAGGAGCCAGAGATAAATATATTCATCCCATTGGCGTTTACGCTCATGATGGCTTGTGGTACTTACCTGCACATGATTTGGATAAGGATAAGTTACTGCTATATCGGGTTGATCGCATCTTATCCATTGAAGACACTGAAGAGACAGAGTCACAATTTATTACTTTAGAGGAATGGTTTCATACTTATGATATTAAAAAGCCAATACAACTTCATCTAATTTTAACGGCAGAAGGCGTACGTCAATGTAAAAGCATCTCTTATTTCGAAAAATTTATTCATATTAATAAAGATGGTAATGGTTACATTGATACAATAATAGATGAGGGCGAGTTATCCTTTATTACTCCGATATTATATCGTTTAGGACTCCATGCTAAAGTTGTAGAGCCTCAACAGCTCATTGACCACATGATGGAAAAAGCAAATGAAATTATGGGAATATACACAAAATAAAGTTAAGGAGTGAACTATACATGGTAAAGACACGTGAAGTACCTCCCAATTTAAAATAATAAATTCGGGAGGATAATATAATGAAATTTATTGAAATTGATATGGAACACTGGGCAAGAAAAGAGCATTATAACCATTACACCAATAACGTGAACTGTACTTTCAGTGTCACTGTTCAAATTGATATTACCAGCTTACTCCCTCTTCTCAAAGAGAAGGGATATAAAAGCTATCCCGCTCAAATCTACATGTTATCTAAGGTTGTTAATCAGCTTCCAGAGTTCAGAATGGATATTAATGATCAGGGCAATGTAGGTTATTGGGAACAAGTAAATCCCATGTATACAATTTTAAATTCCAGCACAAACACATTTTCTGCTCTATGGACAAAATACGATGTAAACTTTGGGCAATTTTATGAGTTGTTTTTAAAAGAAACTACCCAATATGCTAATTGCGATCGTATTTTATTCCCCCAGAGTTCTATCCCAGCTAACGTTTTTAATATTTCTAGTCTTCCATGGGTAGACTTTACAGCCTTTAATCTTAATGTTTCGCCAAATAAAAACTACCTTTTTCCGATTTTTACAATCGGGAAATATATTCAGGAAAATGGAAAAACACTTATGCCACTTGCAATCCAATGTCATCATGCTGCTTGTGATGGCTGGCACGTTGGGAAGTTTGTAGAATTGCTACGTGAACTGGCAATAACACCAAGTCGTTGGTTATAGCGTTTAATCTAGCTTTTATCTAAATAAAAAGAGTAACAAGGGGATATGGATTAATTCCATGTCTCTCCCTTATTACTCTTGTAATATTGTTGTCCAGTTATCAGTTATATTGTTATCTTGTATCTTGTTACCTCGCGTCTGCTGCCACTACTCCCAACGGATTTCAACCTTCCAATCATCAGTATCCTCAAGCTTCTCTATCAAGTAGCTGATTTTACCGATCTTCAATGAATACAAGCTTGCTAATTCAGTAATTAATTGATCTTCAGTACCTGAATAGCGAATAAGTCCATGCTTACGCCCTTTTTTTATTTGCATAGCTATTTTAGAGACTAAATCCTCGCTACTAAGAACAACTGCGTCTTTAGCATACAAATGTAAACCTAAATCCTCTGAAATCTCCTCATAACGCTCGCCTTTTTTTCCTGCATTAGTATCCACTAAACCTAACAGTACATCACGATAATTACTATTCGCAGCAGGGTAATTTTTGCGATTCCATGTATGATCTACTGCTAATTGTTGATCTGTTTTTAAATAATAAGTATATTTTACGCCACCTTTAAATAACGTATCATCCCCTGGATCATCCCAAGTCGTGTCCATGTGGTACCATTTTCCGTCTAGCTTCACTAAGTTCCAAGCATGGAGTTGACCCTTCGCTGTACCCTCTACGATTTTACTCGTAAAGCCAGCTTCCTCCAACATTTTATAAGCTAATAGTGTGTAGCCTTGACAGACTACCTCTCCAATTTTAAGACCCTCATAAGCAGTAAAATTTTTAAGTCCATGGTCATACTTTAAATTTTGAACCACATAATCATGAATAACCTTGATTTTTTCATGGTCCGTCATATTTTTCTTAATAATATGCTGCACAATTTTTTTTACTTTTGAATTTACATATGCAGTTTGTGCTTTAGTTTCACGATATACAAACTTTACTGTAACTTTAGTTGAAGAAGTTCTCCCTTTCCACGAAAAAACATAACGATCAACAATATATTTTGTATATGGATCACGCTCAAGCGCGATAGCAATAGACTGCTTAAGTTGACTTTCCAGATTAGCCGTGGATCCCTTATAGCGGAAGCTCATGGCTGGTTTACGTTCCAGCAAATCTTGTGCCAACTGATTTTGAATTTGTTTAAATGAAGTAAAGGTAGGAACAGACTCCGAAGCTGCGTGTACCTCTGGAATTCCCCAGCCAGGAGGAATCGTACCAAATAATATTGTACTAGCAATACTTATCGCAACCCATCGCTGATGTCCTTTTTTAGCCATATGCTCACCTCTTGTCCACAATTTACTTTAAACAAGTTACATGGTTGTCCACCAATCTATTTCAATTGTAACACAGCTTTTTATGCAGAAGTCTTCTAGTTTTGTCGAGTAGATAATGTGATGAATTCATGCAAATATTTACTTTTTTTGATGTACTCAATATGAAAATCATTAATTGTCATAATTTTGTTCAGTGAATTTTTTGTGAAAACGCCATTAAAAGGATAACATTTATGTATAATAAAAAATAAATAAAATTGTGATTTAAATCATATCTTTTTTTCGTTTCGCCGATAGGAGTGAAGATGGCTTATGAGTATTGGATTATATATTGCTGTAATGGTGCCTGTATTTATTATCGCTCCACTAGTTAGCTTAGGGATTCTGCGATTATATCAAGGTCGTAAAAAGTCAGGCTTCCGACTCATCGGAAGTGCAATTGCCAGCTTTGCTTTGATGCAGGTAGCAAAACATCTTTTTGAATAGACAAAAAATGATACATGAATATAAAACAAAGGTTGCCATCGCCATCTTTTTCGGATGAAAGGCAACCTTATTTGTTATTAAAGTATGATTAACATCTCACTAATGCAGCTTCTTAAGATAATGCCTTATCGAATTGCAATTTGTTCATCCCTACAATTCTTTTATCGCCAATGACAGTAACAGGCACAGCACGAAGACCCATATCCCATACCTGTTGTGCATAGTCCTCGTTTTGCTCAATATTGCGTTCTTCAAATTGTACGCCTTTATCGTTCAAAAATGATTTTACCTGACGACAGTGAGGACAGTTTGTACTTGTATAAACAATTACATTTTCCATTTAAATTCCCTCATTTCTATATATGGATTAAAAATTAGTCGTTATTTTAAACAGAAACCTGCTGTGGATCATGCTCCATGCTCTCAATATATTTCTCACAATCCAGCGCAGCCATACATCCACTACCCGCCGCAGTAATCGCTTGACGATAGCGGTTATCTTGAACATCTCCACAAGCAAAAATACCTGGGATATTTGTTTCACTTGTGCCTGGCTTCACTACGATATAACCATTTTCATCTGTATCTACTAAGCCTTTGACAAATCCTGTGTTCGGATGGTGGCCAATCGCTACAAACACACCACTTGCTGTAATGATTTCTTCTTCATTTGTTGCATTATTACGTACTTTCAGACCTGTAACCCCATTTTCACCAGTAAGTACTTCAAGTGGCGTACGATCTAATGCCATCTCTACCTTCTCATTGTTGCGTACACGATCTTGCATAATTTTGGAACCACGTAATTCCTCACGACGGTGAACCAAAGTCACTTTGGATGCAAACTTCGTTAAGAAGCCAGCTTCCTCCAAAGCGGAATCCCCACCGCCAATAACGATAATTTCTTTACCGCGGAAGAAAAATCCGTCACAAGTCGCACATGTGCTTACGCCACGACCTATATTGTCTTGCTCCCCTGGAATACCGAGGTATTTTGCAGAAGCACCGGTTGAAATAATAAGTGTATCTGTCACAAGCTCTCCAAGACCTTCAACTTGTAATTTAAATGGACGGTTGCTTGCATCAATGCTATTCACCCAGCCCGTACGGAACTCTGCACCAAAGCGTTCCGCCTGCTTACGCATATTGTCCATCAATTCTGGTCCCATAATGCCATCCGGAAAACCTGGGAAGTTCTCAACTTCAGTTGTAGTTGTTAACTGTCCACCTGGCTGTGGTCCTTCAATTACAAGTGGGCTCAAATTAGCACGTGCAAGGTAAATTGCAGCGGTTAAACCCGCTGGCCCTGTTCCAACAATAATTGATTTATACATATATAAATCCTCCTTCAAAGAGTGTTCTTAGTGGTTTATTTTTTCGTTCAAGATGTGCGGCATCCTTATTTATAATTATGTTAAATAAGCACTAGAGTGTCAATTCTTCTACTGGTAGGGTTCAGTGAATATTACATGAAGTTATGATGAAGTCCCCTATCGCAGTAGACGTAACCCGTTTAAAATGACTAAAATTGTACTGCCCTCATGTCCAACAACACCAAGCGGCAACGGTAAACCTTGTATAAAATTACTTGCCACTAATAAAGAGATCACCATTGCGGCAAAGGTTAAATTTTGCTTAATAATTTTTTTGGTCCGTCTTGCAAGTGTAAGTGTATGCACCATATGCTCTAGTGAATCATTCATTAATACCACATCTGCGACATCCAGCGCTGCTCCGCTACCTGCGGCTCCCATCGCAATCCCTACAGTGGCCGTTGCGAGTGCAGGTGCATCATTCACGCCATCCCCAACCATAATTACGCCCCCACAGCTCTCTCTAAGCTGTGATACATATTTAACCTTATCTTCTGGTAATAAATCTGCATACACATGATCAATACCCGCTTCTCTGGCAATTGCCGCAGCAGTAAGTTCACGATCCCCAGTTAACATGACGGTGGTAATCCCCATATCATGTAGCTTTGTAATCGTCGCTTTAGCTTGAGGGCGTAATGTATCCTGCATCGCAAATAAACCAACATACTCACCATCACATTGAATCACAGAGATGGTATTCCCCGCTTGCGACAAATGACGTATATTTTGACACATCTGTTCAGGCATCTCCACATCTTTTTCATTTGCCTTAGTAATTCGCCACACATTGCCTGCAATACGTGCCTCTACACCTTGACCTGCAAGAGCCGTAAGTTGTTCAATTTCTTCATTTTCTTGAAGCTTAACGCCTTGCTCCACAGCATAGGAAACAATCGCACGGGCTAACGGATGCTCAGACAAGCTTTCAGCAGATGCACAAGCCTTGATCACCTCTATCTTGTCATATCCTGATTCAGTGTAAAACTCTGTTACAATTGGCGCTCCCTTTGTCAGAGTTCCTGTCTTATCGAAAGCAACCACATTTATTTCGCTAAGTAAGTCCATGCATGCTCCACTTTTAAACAACACACCGTTACGAGCACTTCTCGACATCGCAGATAAAATGGCAGGCATGACAGAAGACACAATAGCGCAAGGTGATGCGACCACCATAAATACCATCGCTTTATAAAAAGCAGCTTGCCAAGACCACGCCATCCATAATGGCGGAATGAGAATTAGTAACACTGTTACTACAATTACTGCTTTTGCATACATACCTTCGAGACGTTTAATCCATCTTTGAGAAACGGGAACCTGTTGTTCAGCTTGCTCTACCAATGTAATAATCTTCGAAAACAAGGTATCAGAAGCAAGACTAGTTACTATTACGTACAATGCACCTTCTCCATTAAGCGAACCCGCGTACACCTCATCGCCAGTTTCTTTGTCTAACGGAACCGATTCACCAGTAATTGCCGCCTGATTAACGGAAGAACGACCTGTTTGTACCTTACCATCTACAGGGATCACTTCACCAGGCTTAATAACAACTATATCGCCAATGAGTAAATCTTGTACAGATACCTGACTGAGTCCACTCTCTGTCATTTTCCAAGCTAGCTCAGGACGCATGGACACCAATGCTGAAATATCTTTATGACTACGTTCGCTTGCTATCGATTCTAACGCCCCACTTAACGCAAAAATAAAGATCAGTGCTGCCCCTTCATTCCAATAACCAATCGTGGCTGCGCCCATTGCTGCGAAGATCATGAGCAAGTTAACGTCAATATCACGTTCTTCCCATAGATGGATTAGTCCCTCTTTTGTTTTGATAAATCCACCAATTACATAGGCGACAACATACATCGTAATAGACAACCATTGCGACCAATAAGACAGGCTCCAAGCGGCTAAAATAAAAACACCACTTAACATAGCCATCATAAATTCTGGATGACGAATCGCTTCCCCTAACCATTTCATCGGGCCTTTGCCAGGTGGCTGACCCCCAATCGATTTTTGTATTACAGTATTATTTTTATGAATGGCTTGCATCATAATCTCTCCCCTCATGAAGTTGCTCTAATTGAGAATGAATACCATTGTTATCTCCCTAAAAATAGCACATGCTGCTCCGGGAAGGCCGGAGCAGCATGGTATTGTAGCTATCATTATGAAATTTTAATTTTTCATTCTAATTGAGAACGATAATCATTTTTGTATTTATACAATTTTGTTTACTCTTTACAACTTTAGTTTCATTTTAAACCTTTTGGCGGGGGTTGTAAACAAGAATAATAAAATTAGACGTTGCGAATGACTTCTATAAAGTTAGAGACAGTGCTTGGAAGCTCCTCATTATTACGAGTACATATCGCAATTATATTTTTCATATGAACTCCTTCTACAAATACTCTTGCTAAAAGCCCACGTTCTACATAATCACGAACAACTAACGAGGAGACAAAATTAGCACCATAACCAGCAACAACAGCTGTAATGACTTCATGTAATCCATTAAATTGCAAATTAATCATCGGTGCCGGTGTATTAAACGTACGACACAAAGAAAATAGTCTTTCCCTTGTTGAGCTTCCTTCTTCACGCATTACAAAAGGTTCTTTTACTATATCTGATAACGAAACCTGTTGATTCGCATAACGATGTTGAGGTGCAACAACAAACCATAACTCATCTTCAAACAAGTTTTCCTTTAAAACGGAGTCAGGATATTCTTCTGTTAATCCTCCATAAATCGCAATATCTACTTCTACATCTAACAATTTTTTTAATGCACCACTTGAATTTGTTGTTGTTACACTAATGTCAATTTGCTCGTATTGTTGCTTAAATTGTGCTAACCAAGCTGGGATGAGGAAATGAGAAGGTAAATATGTTGCAGCAATCCTTAAGCTACCGACAGTACCCTGACTATAATCTTGTGCTAATTGCTCGATCTGACGTTCAATCATAAAAATCCGCTTGGCATACAGGTCTATTTCTTTTCCTATATCCGTAACAACCACCCCCCTGCCTTGCGGTTTAAGTAAAGGAAAGCCTAATTCTCGTTCTAGATTTTTAATCTGAGCAGTGACAGAAGGTTGGCTAATTTTTAACTGCTCCGAAGCCACAGTCACACTCCCCGTAGCTGCAACGGTATGAAATAAACGCAAAGCATGTAAGTTCATATTTTATATCCCCTCCTTAGATTTCATTTTATATATTTTTTATATAATTACTTCATTTATATATATTATATTTATATTTAATTTTAATTTACAATCAATTTAGAACAACAATAAAACAAAAATAATAAAATTGAGGTGGTTTTAAATGAGTCAGAAAAAGTTATGGGAGAAAGTTGATCAGTATATTGCAGAGAAGTTAATTCCTCATGATCCTCTACTAGAACAAGTTCTACTTGCCAATAATCAAAACAAGCTACCTGCATATGATGTAAGCCCCGCCCAAGGAAAGCTATTAAATCTTTTAGTACAGCTAAAAGGGGCAACTCGTATTTTAGAGATTGGAACCTTAGGTGGCTACAGTACAATTTGGATGGGCAGAGCATTATCACCAAGCGGAAAAATAGTGACTTTAGAAATAGACCCGTTACATGCCAAGGTAGCTCAGGCAAATATAGATCTTGCAAACTTACCTTGCTCTGTAGAAATCCGAGTAGGCAATGCCTTAGATCAATTAGCCCAGATGAAGAAAGAGAACGTAGAGACGTTTGACTTGATTTTTATTGATGCAGACAAACCAAATAATCCACAATATTTAAATTGGGCGCTTCAATTTTCCCATCCGGGGACATTAATTATTGGGGATAACGTTATTCGTGACGGGGAAGTAATTAATTCCGAAAGCGAAGATCCACGTGTGCAAGGGGTAAGGCAATTTTACGATCTATTAGCGCAGGAGAAAAGAATTACAGCTACCGGGATTCAAACTGTTGGCCAAAAGGGATACGATGGATTTGTAATGGGTGTAGTAACCCATTAATTACACAAAAAAAGAAGGGCTCTCTCTTAGCTGTCTGAACAACTGTTCTAAACAGAGAAAGCGTCCTTCTTGTTTATTTTTAATCAGAAAAATTGTATAAGAAGATTACATTATTATTGCTGACTCGCCGCAATCGCTTGCTCTAAGTCATACAAAATATCGTCAATGGACTCTGTTCCGATAGATAAACGAATCAATTCAGGATTTACACCTGCAGCTAATTGCTCATCCTCAGAAAGCTGTCGATGTGTTGTACTAGCAGGATGAATGATTAGTGACTTGGAGTCACCTACGTTAGCCAGGTGAGAAAACAGCTTCACATTTTCAATGACCTTGCGTCCTGCATCGACGCCACCTTTAATGCCAAACGTTAAAATTGCACCTTGCCCTTTTGGTAAATATTTTTGAGCAAGTGCATAAGACTCATGGCTAGATAGACCTGGATAGCTCACCCACGCTACGTCTGGATGTTGCTCTAAATACTTCGCCACTTTTAACGCATTTTCACTGTGACGCTCTACACGCAAATGTAATGTCTCTAAGCCTTGGATCAACAGCCATGCATTAAACGGAGATAATGCTGCACCAATATCACGTTGCAGCTGCACACGTGCCTTAATAATATAGGCAAGCGGACCAACTGCGTCTGAATAAACGATACCATTGTAGCTTGGATCTGGCTGAGTTAACCCAGGGAATTTGTCATTTGCTGTCCAGTCAAATTTACCACCATCCACAATGACGCCACCAATTGACGTTCCATGTCCACCAATAAACTTGGTCGCAGAATGTACAACAATATCCGCACCAAACTCAATTGGACGAAGCAAGTATGGACTTGGGAAGGTATTATCTACAATGAGTGGAATCCCATGCTCATGAGCAATTGCTGCAACTGCTTCAATGTCAAGAACATCCCCTTTAGGATTACCAATCGTTTCTGCATATAATGCTTTCGTTTGAGGCGTAATCGCTGCTCGGAAATTTTCAGGGTTAGAGGAATCTACAAATTTCACATTGATGCCTAGCTTTGATAACGTATTTGCAAATAAGTTATATGTTCCACCGTATAATGTTGCTGAAGAAACGATTTCGTCACCAGCACCCGCAATATTCAAAATAGAGAACGTAATCGCAGCTTGCCCAGAAGCAGTCGCTAAAGCGCCTACTCCACCCTCAAGTGCAGTAATCCGTTTTTCAAACACATCATTAGTTGGATTCGTGATACGAGTATAAATGTTCCCAAACTCCTGTAGACCAAACAAATTCCCTGCATGTTCCGTATCCCGAAACCCATAGGAAGTAGTCTGATACAAAGGAACTGCACGAGACAAAGTAGTTGGATCGATTTCTTGACCTGCATGAACTGCTAACGTTTCAAAAGATAATTTACGTTCATTAGACATTACGATAACGCCTCCTCTATTTTGATTTTTTTACATTCTCTCATAGAAAAGGACTTTTGTGAAGAGTAATTCCGATAATTTATATGAGATTTATTTGTTTTATTTTTTAGGATAATAGGTGTACGGTGGATATTTAACGACAGGGAACTTTTCTTTCTTTAAAGCATCCATTAGCTCAGGACCCACGTTTAAATTGGTTTCAACTAATTGCTTAGGTGTAAGCGCCATCCATTGATTAAGCGATACATCTTCAAAAATATCACTTTTAAACATTTCGAGGAACCATAATGAGGTTGTACCTGTATTTTGAATATAATGACCATAGGCAAACGGAACATAACCTACATCTCCAGCACGATAATCAAATGTCCTTGCAACCCCATTTCCCGCAAATACCGTCATACGTCCTTGACCAGTGAGATAATATTGCCATTCATCATTGTTAGGATGCCAATGCAGCTCGCGCATCGCGCCAGGTTCGATTTCTACTAGTGCTGCTGCAATGTTTTTGGAAATGGGGAAATTTCTAGAGTCTACAATCCGCACACTTCCCCCAGATGTTTTAATCGGTGGCTGTGCCAACAGCTGATGCTTGAAGCTTAAAGGAACAGTGCCATACGGTGACTCCACCTTTTGTGACTCAATGGAGCCAGGTACGTCAGACTGATAAATGTATACTTGTTCATTTGGAATACATTGAAATGCATCGATGGGTACGCCAAAATTTGCTGACAACACGTCCTTAGGTGTGTGGGCAAACCAGTCTGAGATCGATAAGGTGTTCAAGTCTGAGAAATTACCATCATCAAACACAAGCAAAAATTCACAACCATCTTCTAACCCTTGAATAGAATGCGGTATACCGGGTGGAAAATACCATAAGTCCCCCGGTCCAACATCGGCTATAAAATTTCGTCCATTTTGGTCTACGGCTGTAATTCTTGCATGTCCAAGCAGCATATAAGACCATTCCGCCTGCTGATGCCAATGCAGTTCTCTTACTCCTCCAGGGGTTAAGCTCATATTTACCCCAGCTAATGTTGTGGCGATCGGAAGATCTCGTACTGTAATTTCTCGCGACCATCCACCATGATTCAGTTGCATATGTGTATCCGAAAACGAAAACCGCAGGTTAGGAATTAACCCTGCATCCGTCACAGGCGGCACAAGCATATCTGGATTTTGTAAATCCCTCATAATATCTCGTGGACCTCGATCAATCCCTCCTGCACCATCACTACGAATTGGCTGTGGAATTGATTTAGGTGGACACGGTCTTCTCATCTGGTCATCCAATACATTCACCTCACAATTTCGTTTAGGAAATGAATTACTGCAAGATGTATATGTGATACACAAATGAAATATACGAAGGCATGCCTATTCACCACTACGGTTCATCTTACTTGCTTGCATCTTACGCTTTCGATGCTTCTGCATAAAAAATATATCCTCAATCATCGGAGGCACTTCTACCAATGAAGTAAACGGTTTGTTGTCCGCAACCACCCTGACGAACATGCCACCTTCCTCTTGTCTAAAAAATATTAACTCACTTGGAGACAACTTTTCCCATTCTTCCATCGTCAATATACCTTCAAACACCTTCATCGGTGCTTCATTTAGCCAACGGCTTGCTGTTCCCTTAAAACCAATCCTTCCATTTTCCAACCAAACGATATGGTTTGCCACACCTTCCCATTCATTTAGTTCATGAACAGCCACCAATATAATGACATTCGGATTGAGTTGGCTTAGCAAGGAGATGACCCATTTGCGTTCATTTAAATCCATTCCATTCAAAGGCTCATCCAAAAAAAGAAAGGCTGGAGATGCTAAAAATGCTTGGGCGATAACTAATCTTCGCTTCACACCCTCGGACATATGCCTGATTTTCACATTTTCGTATTCTAGCAAGTGAAATTTGGTCAGCAGCGTTTTTATCCATTTCTTATCGGTAATTCCCTTTAACTCAGCAAAATACATTAACCATCTATCCGCGGTCATTTCCTCATACATTTGAATTTCAGAAGGAACATAACCGATTTGACTACGGATTAGCGGCAGATCAGCTTGTAAAGGGCGACCATGATAAGATATTTCCCCCTGTTGAAGTGAATCCACCGTAGCTAATAGCCGCAAGAAAGTGGTTTTGCCCGCCCCATTTTCGCCCACTAAAAGGGTAACGCCTGCCTGCAAATGCAGGTCAGGCACACTTAAAATCATCTCACCAATTTGTTGCTTTAAGTTTTTAACGCTTAGCACTAAGCTTCTCTCCCTTAGCCTACAACACTATTTTTATGAAAACTTTTGTTCGCTGTATACGAAAAGCTTTTCAATATTGCCAATACGATTAAAGCAATACCTAAGCCTAATAAAATATAGTTAACAAACATATCTTCACTCATATTTAGTCCAAGCGATTCGAGCCATAATGTAAGGCGGAAGCCATAGAGATCAGATTGTGATGTAACAAATATCCACATGATATAAATGACCGAGGAGGCTCCCAGTGCATACTTGCTTCCTTTATAAAACATGACAACCATGGAAATCCCACCAATTATCAATGAAATCCCTAACCATTGTAATATAAAGGGCCAAACAGGAAGTTCCATCTCATTGATTGCTGAGACGCGAATCGTTGCAATCACAGAGGAAACCGTTGCCCAGCCTAATATTAATCCAATAACGATTAGCATTCGGCAATAAATAACTAATACAGGTGGATAGGGCGTAATATTTTCTAACGCTGACATCCCGCGATCCCAAGAACGAAAGCTAAACAGCATCGACAAAATGATCAACAGCGGAATAATGAATGCAAACAGGTTTGTTAACCTTGAGCTACCAAAAAATGCATCTGGATCTGCGGGATCAACTAAAAAGATCAACATCATAAAAATGATCGTACATGCAGAGAGCAAATATTTTCGATTAAGTCTAAATTGATTTAAAAGCAACTGTGTAATGGAAGGAGGTTTAACCTGATTGTTGAAAACTAACTGAGGTGTATCCTCTGTGCCAAGGTCAGCCCGAAGCATATCAAACTCAACTTGTAATTTATGAATTAAAGCACTACTTTCTTCTTGAGTCGGAAACGATTTTACAGCATTACGAAGTGGTGTTCTCAAGCTTTCCTCTAAAGCCTCTAATTCCTCGTCATCCCATTCCTCTTCAGAAAATATCTTCATATCGGCGTGCCTCCTTTTCTGGATTTTCCTGCTGTGAATCTAAAATTCGTTTTAGTTTCCTTAATGCCCCATATAAATGGGATTTTACGAGACTCAGTGGCATTTCCTCAATTTCCGCAATTTCCTGTAGCTTTAGCTCATGAAAAAATCGTAAGCTAACAATTTGCCGCTGAATATCCGGTAATGTCTGCAAAATTGAGACCAACTGCGTATTCAACACTTCTTGTTCCATCATCGCTTGTGCATCTGGAGAAAGATCGATACTCTCAGGCATATTTTCTGGAGCAAGCTGCTCATTACGAAACAAAGAGGTGCGCCAAAAATCTCGACATAGATTAAGCGCCACCTTATATAACCAAGGACGAAGCTGGGCAAGCTCTCCATGCTTACGTAAATGGCGAATTAAACGCAGGAACGTTTCCTGTACAAAATCCTCTGCTTTGGAGCGATCATGAAGATGTCCTGTCAAAAAGCTCAATAGAGGGCCATGATATCTAGTTACCACTATTTCAAACGCCTCTTGATCACCTTGAGCCATTCGTTCTGTCAATATTTCATCTGAAATCATGTCATCCCCCTCTTACATTATTTTACTTATTACGCTTTAGCTTATTTACTCTTTAGCCTATTTACTCTTCGTCCTTACCAATCCAACGCTCCCGAAGTCCTGTCAACCATAAAGCGGTAACTAAAACTATGACAGTAAAGAGAAGCAAAGTAATTCGATTAGTTGTGAACCATGTATCCTGTTCTAATAAATTAGCATATAACGTAAACTTGCGAAGGAGTCCGCCACCGCTAAGTGTATCTAACGCCCATAACGAAAAACCAAAGAGCAAGCCACCGTATATTTTTTGAAATAATACCGTCCCCAATAGGACCAATGAAGCCATGAGCATGTATGCGGGTAGCCCTTGGATAAATAAAGCGAAGAAGGCATTTTCTGAAACTACCTTAGTTCCTTCCCCCCATGTATATATCCATGGCTCTAGTTTACCAAATTGCATGATATAGGCGATCATCCATATTATGTTAGCTATTGCGATATAGATGAGGGTGCCTAGCCATTTTCGGAAGGCGATCCACCATAATGAAACCGGGTAGGTGGCGATCATCTCCATCCCTCCACCCCCAAATTCACGGCCTAACAACACGGTCATTACCATAATAATGAGAGGAAACATCCCCATTTCAGCATAATAAAAGGTTAGTCTTGGTTTCGTCGGATCTGCGATAAAAATCGTCACTAGTAAGAAAATAAAGTAAGCCATTGTCCATAAAAACATAGGCTCCTTGACTAACCTCCATTGCATCCGCAGGGTAGTCCTCAATTGATGGCTTAAGGTGCTCATGGCGTAATCACCTGCTTCCATTTAGCTTGCCATGCCGCATAGGTGACAGGCTTATCTTTGGCTATAGCGGCGCCAGTCTCTTTGCTCGCATTTTCATAATGAGGCGGAATTTCTAAGCCTTGCTCATAATAATATTTCAGCAATGCTTTAACCTCATTAAGCTTCCCTTGATCAATCGCAGCGGCAACCTGCTCCCGCATTCGTAACCCTAACTCAGCCTGCTCCGTTTTTGAGCTATTATCTATAACCTCATTGACCATTCGAAAGTCACCCTGATAATTTAGAATTTCTTCATCGGATAATTTATACACTTCCCTAGAATAAACATACCAGATCAAGCCTCTGATTTTTGTCCTTACATCATTTTTAGGATTTTTTGTATAGGAGAAGCCTTGCTTGGACCCCAATATCATTTGATTTAATAAATAATTGCTTTCATTTTGTTCCCGATAAAGGACAGCTAAATCGCCTTCATTTATGGGCTCTATATAGCTTTGTTTATTTATAATTAGTGCTTTTGAAATATTATTTTTTAATGGACCTAGCCATGAAGTGAAATAATCATAGCCCGCTTTCCATGATTCTGCGATTGCTTCTGCCCTTCCTTTAGCATAAGGTGTCGTATATATAATTACAGGCAAGCCTGCCTCCTTTACGGTGATGAAATCAGCACCAAGCATACTTACATAAGGCAGGTTAGAACCGCTAAATTTCTGCTCACCTGCTATAGCCTGTTCTTCACTCAGGCCTGTGACAAGCTTATTGTCAAAGCCCTTCATGCTTATATTCCAGTCTGCAACATAATCAATTTTCCCACTGAAAAGGAAATAAGATTTTAAGTTTTCTTCTTTAGCATAAAGATTGTGTTGTCCTGCTAGCGGATACCATGCCATACTGTAGGGCAAAAATACATTTTTACCTTTTACAAAGGCAAATGTTCTAACTGGGCTTTTTTCGTTATAGGGGTAATCATAAACTTGACCAGAGTAGTTTAATTCCACCTGCATCATATTTTTGTTTGAAGTCTGAACTGGAATCGATATCCAATCAAGGTCACGTTTAAAGTCTACCTTTTCCCCCTCAATCATGACGGAATCCACCTGAAATACATGGTTTAACGTTAGCTTTAAATCACTTACCTTCCCAAGCTGCTTCGTAGGCACTTGTAGCCGTACCTTCATGTTTAATGTATCCTCTTGCTCCTTCACCACATCAATATCATAACGCTGTATTGCGAATGTAAACTTGGGTAAATCCTCTTTCCCGTCACTATACAATTGTGCATAGGTTTTTATATTGGGATGATTGACGATTTGTTGCACTTTATCTTGACGTTCCTCCCAGATCTGAGCATAGGGAATAAAGCATACACACGTTATGACAATGGCAAGTATACTTGCTGTAGCATTTATTTTTCTAAGCCGAGTTGGTCGCTTCAAATCAAGTAACATAATTGCAATCACTAACAACATCAGTGCAAAAGCAATAACAAACAGATTTGATGCCTTTATTTCATTAGGGATTAAATTATAGTTCCACAAATCGTTATCAAAATTGCTTGATACGTACAACTGACTAAGGTGAAACGTATTTAAGAAATAGAAATTAGTCCGTTCAATAATAAAGATTTGCATAAAAAACGTTCCAAACATCCATGTACAAAAACCAATTAAATAAATCACTCGATTCGGAATACACACCGCAAGTAGTATTGCTAACGCATACGTCACAAGATAAGACAGCTCATAACGAGTCATAAAATAGCTGACATGTTTCATATATAATGAAGGCTCGATGCCTATACGCTGAGAAGCAATCATATATACAATGCCTACAATTAGCGTAAAGATGGAGAAGTATAACATGCCCACAACATATTTGACGGTCACTCGCATTGCAAAAGAAATCGGCAAGCCTTCGATCCAATCATAGGACTGACGATACGTATCTCGTCTTATCGTAGCAATTCCCATAAATATGACTAAACCAAGGGTCAACGTATTTACCACACCATGATAGTTATAAGCTATCTGAAATAGATTATCGATTGGATCAGCATTAAATAACACATAGCTGTAAAATCCCGCAAAGATGAGTGGTAGAGTAAGCAACAAAGGATTGCGAAAAATCATAGCAAATTCATGACTAAATTGACGTTTCCATTTATACATAATTCTTCTCTCCTTGACCACGAAGCAAGGATAAATAACCATCCTCTAATGTAGGCGAAAGATACCTCACATTCATTCCTACAGGCGGCGTACCAATGACTCTGCATACCATATCCTCATCCTGTCTATGTGTAGAAATGACATTCATCGGATCAAGCAATGCAAACTGTTCTTGACTTACCGTTGCTTCCCATACTTTACCTTCACCATAACTCTGTAATTGCTTCAAATCTCCTGAAAATAATACATGCCCTTTATCGATCACCGCAGCTTGACGACAGTTACTTTCAATGTCCGCCACAATATGGGTAGACAATAGAACAACACGCCCAATACTAAAGCGAGTTAATAAATTACGAAAGCGAACGCGCTCCTCTGGATCAAGACCCGCTGTAGGCTCATCTACAATTAATATCTCTGGAGAGCCTAACAACGCCTGGGCGATGCCTAACCGTCTTTTCATCCCACCTGAGTAGGTCTTTACTTTCTTTTTTGCTTTATCTACAAGGTTTACTTGCTCTAGTAGCTTTGCAACCTCCGCTTTACGCGCTCTAATATCCTTCATGCCCTTCATTACCGCAACGTAATCTAAATAATCTTCCCCTGTAATTTGCGGATATACCTGAAATTGCTGAGGTAAATATCCAATCATTTTGCGAATTTCATCTGCTTTAGTTAATGGAATACCTTGAATAGTAGCGATTCCTGTCGTTGGAGATGCCAATGTAGCTAAAATCCGCATTAATGTAGATTTCCCTGCACCATTTGGCCCCAGCAAACCAATCATACCTTCGCTAAAAGTAAGATTTACATCCTGCAGAGCCCACTTGTTACCACGATATTTTTTGCTTAATCCTTCAATCTGTATCATAACGTTCCTCTTTCAACTTTTATTTTTAATTCACCTAGGTGTTGCTTCTGCTTATGTAACGGAAGGGTGTAGAAAAAGGTTATAAAATAAATTAAAAATTAAATATTGGCTGACAAGGATAGAGCTGGAAGGCTTCGCTCCAGAGCGTTCTTACGATCGCTGTTAAAACCAGATTCCTTATCATTGGTGTTTAATTGTTGGAATCTGGTTTTAAGAGGCGATCTTCAGAATCGTTCTGTCTCTACGCTAGTTTAGGCTGTTTGTCAGCCACTTATTTAAAGGGAACGCCATAAATGATAAAACCTTTATAGAACACAAAAAAACCTGTACTTTAACGAATAAGCTCGTCAGGTACAGGTTTCATTATTTCATTATTTATTAATAAAACTATATTAGCTTGTCATGATAGTAAGGGCGAGAACTCCTACTTTGATTAATATTAGTAACCAGCTTGTCCTTGCAAACCTTTTGCAATGGCCACACCAGCACTTGATCCTAGTCTAGTTGCGCCGTTCGCAATCATCGCTTCTGCATCCTCTAAGGAACGTACACCACCAGATGCTTTGACACCGATGTTAGGGCCTACAGTTTCTGCCATTAATTTCACTGCTTCTACTGTTGCACCACCTGTTGAAAAACCAGTAGAGGTTTTAACATAATCTGCGCCTGCTTTTACCGCACATTTACAAGCGGTTACGATTTCTTCTGGTGTTAGTAAGCAAGTTTCCAAAATAACCTTAACTAATGCTTTACCTTTTGCTGCTTCTACAACCTGAATCATATCGTTAGTTACCACTTCTAAATCACCAGCTTTAAGTGCACCAACATTTAATACCATGTCCACTTCGGTTGCGCCATCTTCGATCGCCTTTTTTACTTCAAATGCTTTCACTTCAGATGCTGAAGCACCTAAAGGAAAACCAATCACAGTACATACATTAACCTCTGTACCCTTTAATACCTCTGCTGCTGTGCTTACCCAAAATGGATTTACGCAAACCGAAGCAAATTTATATTGTTTAGCTTCCTCTGAAAGCTTAATAATATCCCCCTTTGTTGCCTCAGGCTTTAATAATGTATGATCGATTTTAGCTAAAATAGATTGGTTACTCATCGGATGATCCCTCTTTTATCATTTATTTGTCAAACCTTACGCCATATTTATGGCTTGAACAAAATCAGCTTTATCATGGCAACTTTCACTAGTATAACCAAAATAAAACCTGACTCCCCTCCTATTATAGTATAAAGAGAAGAATCAGGCATTATATAACACAATTTCGTTAGTTTATCGACTTTTTTTGTAAATTCTTTTGTATGCTGGACTTACGCCTAGAAAAAAGCTTTCAGTTGCTCAACTACTGCTGCTTCGCTATTTTCAATAACGACCTGATGTTGCTCTCTATCAAACAATTGGGCAATTTGTGCTGGGAATTGCTGTTCAATGCCAAGCAAGCTGATGGACTCATTAAATTTCGCAGGATGAGCTGTTGCAAATGTGATTGCTAGCTCACCTTCCTCTTGGAAGGTGTCTGTAGCAACGATCCCACAAGCAGTATGTGGGTCAAGTAAATATCCACTTTGCTTATTGTATTTATCAATCGCCGCAAGACATTGGTCATTGCTTACCCCTAGCGCTGCAAAATCAAGTCCTACCTGTGCTAGTAACTCATCACTAATTTTAATTTCACCATTCAGCTTAAAGTCATCCATCACTGCTTTCACCTGAGCCGCATCCTCATCTAACAAATAATATAAATAACGCTCAAAATTACTTGCCACCTGAATATCCATCGATGGGCTATGCGTAGCTTTAAAATCACCAGGCTTATATTCACCAGTGCGTACAAACCGCTCTAAAATATTATTTTCGTTCGTAGCAATGATTAGCTTGCCAATTGGTAGTCCCATCTTTTTAGCAAGGAAGCCAGAAAAGATGTTACCAAAGTTACCCGAAGGAACTGTCACGTTAATCTTTTTGCCAGCATCCGCTTCACTAAGCTGCAAATAAGCATAGAAGTAATAAACGGTTTGAGCTAAAATACGCACAAAGTTAATGGAGTTAATCGCACGTAGATGGTATTTACCTTTGAATTCTAGATCAGCGAATAGATCCTTAATGATTTTTTGACAATCATCAAAGTTTCCTTTCACAGATAAGTTTAGAACGTTACTATCGTCTACAGTAGTCATTTGTAGCTCTTGCACTTTACTTACCTTTTCATGTGGGTGCAAAATACAAATTTTAATGCCTTCCTTACCTCGTACCCCAGCAATCGCTGCCGCTCCAGTATCCCCAGATGTCGCCCCTAAAATATGAATAATTTCACCATGTTTTTTGGAGATATACGAATATAATTCACCTATAAACTGTAATGCCACATCTTTAAAGGCAAAGGTTGGTCCATGGAACAATTCAAGAATATAGGAAGTATCATTAAGCTTATGAAGAGGTGTCACCTCTGGTGTACGGAACGTGCTGTAGCTGGTCTCCACCATCTTCTTTAAATCCTCATAAGGAATTTCGTCATTTGTGTAGTAAGCAAATATTTTCAAAAATAGCTCCTGATAGCTAATTCCTCGCCAAGAAGACAACGTTTGCGCAGAAACAACAGGAATTTGCTCTGGAACCATTAAGCCGCCATCATCAGCAAGTCCCATTAAAACCGTATCAATAAAACCAACTGGTGCTACATTACCTCTTGTGCTTATAAATTTCATAATGGTTTCCTACCTCACTTCGATGAATTCATTTTTCTTATATTATCACTTCTACGTACTAAAGTGTGCACAAAATTAAAATTTGTCATAAAAAAATATCATTACTCGTTGATTTCACACTTAATTTTGGCTCAATCTTGAAATCATTGCTTGACACCAACCCAAACTAGCGAAGAGACAGAGAGATTCTGAAGGTTGTCTCTTAAAATCAAGTTCCACCCATAAATATACGTCAATAATAGGAAATTGATTTTAACAACAACCGCAAGAACTCTCTGGATCGTAGCAATCAGCCTCCAGTCATTGTCAAGTACTAATTTCTATTTTGAGCCAAGTTTAAAACTTTATTTCTTTATTATAGCTGAGAAGGTAGTTGGATAAACACACAAAATATTGTAATTGTGTCCTATTAGGGACATGTTGTTGTCTGTTATATTAATTATACAATTTAATTGTAAGCGCTTTATAAAAAATATATTGTTTAATTAAGGCTCAACCTCAAAATCAGTGCTTGACAATAGGCAAACGAAGCGGAGGAGCAGAGAGATGGTGGAAAAGCGATAGTGTTACAATCTTTCTGTAAGAAAGATACTTAGAGAGCATAAGCTACTTTAAAGTCACACTTTTATCATTTCAAGACAAGTTTTAAAAAAAGTGGGACTTTAACAGCGGTTGAAACCACTCTCTGCTTCGTAGCCTCCCACTCCAAAGATTGTCAAGCACTGATTACTATGTTGAGCCTGAAATAAAACTAATTTTTATTAAGAAAGGGGCTTTAATTACAGGATGTTCAAAATTACAAAATCATTTAGACTGTTGCTGATTACTTCAATTATCGTCGCTTTATTCCCGTTGAATATTGGCTCTACTGCCAAGGCGCTGGAGGAACGAGGTTATGAGGTCAATGCTGTTCCTGCTGACATTTTTGTAAAAAAGGTTGATGGGTTACGTTCAGATTTTATTAAAGGCGTAGATATATCCAGCATTTTGTCTTTAGAGCAAAGTGGCGTGAAATTTTATAATGAATCAGGACAACAGCAGGACATTTTTGCGACGTTAAAAGGCGCAGGCGTGAACTATGTACGGGTACGTGTGTGGAATGATCCCTTTGATGCAAATAAAAGAGGTTATGGTGGTGGAAACAATGATCTTAACGCAGCCATTGCTATTGGCAAAAGAGCAACAGCTCATGGAATGAAGCTGCTGGTTGATTTTCATTATTCTGATTTTTGGGCAGACCCTGCTAAGCAGCAAGCGCCAAAAGCATGGAAACAATTCAGCTTTGAGCAAAAACAGCAGGCTGTATATACGTATACAAAGTCAAGTCTACAACAAATGAAAAACGCTGGTATAAATATTGGCATGGTACAGATTGGCAATGAAAGTAATCAAGCTTTTATTGGGGAAAAAGAGTGGGATAAAATTAGTCGTTTGTTTAATAAAGGTAGTCAAGCTGTAAGGGAAATCGATCGCAATATTTTAGTTGCACTACATTTTACAAATCCAGAAACACCAGGGCGTTATGACTCCTATGCCAAAGCACTAAAAGTTAACAATGTAGATTATGATGTGTTTGCAAGCTCCTATTATCCTTTTTGGCATGGCACCTTAAATAACTTAACTGCGGTTTTAAAACAAGTTGCAAACCAATATGGCAAAAAAGTGATGGTTGCCGAAACCTCATACGTTTATACGAACAAAGACGGTGATGGACATCCAAACACAGCCCCTGCCAGCAGTGGTCAAACTCTGGACTATCCTATTAGTGTACAAGGTCAAGCAAACTCCTTACGAAATGTGATTGATGCGGTCGCTCAGGTGGGACAAGCAGGAATTGGTGTGTTTTATTGGGAACCTGCTTGGCTACCCGTAGGCCCTGCAAGTGATATTCAGCGTAATAAGCAGCTTTGGGAGCAATATGGCTCAGGTTGGGCAAGTAGTTATGCTAAGGAATATGATCCTCATGATGCAGGGAAATGGTTTGGGGGTAGTGCTGTCGATAATCAAGCGTTATTTGATTTTAATGGGCATCCTCTCCCCTCCTTAAATGTGTTCAAATATGTGGATACAGGTGCTGTCGCTCCTTTAAAAATAGATGCTGTACAACCGATTGAATTGTCCGTAAATGCGGGTGAACCCGTTGTATTACCAAGTGTCGTGACGGCCATCTATAATGACGGTAGCAAGGGAAACGTAGGCGTAAGCTGGGACCAGCAAGCGCTACAGCAAGCGATCCGAAAAGGGCAAGGTAGCTATATCATTAACGGCACAGTGACAGGTGGAATTACAGCACAAGCCAATCTAACGATCCAGTTGCAAAATTTAGTGAAAAACAGCAGCTTTGAGAATAACGATCGTAGCATGTGGAAAATCTCGTATGGTCAAGGCTTAGCTCCACATACAGATTATCAAAATAAAGCCTCTGATGCGAAATCGGGGAACTATTCCCTTCATTTTTATAGCGCACAAAAGGTTGACTTCACAGTGGAGCAGACAATCACGAACTTACAGCCCGGTTATTATCAGTTATCGATGAACATTCAAGGTGGCGATGCTAGCAACGCCAATATGAGGCTATTCGCTAAAAGTAAAACGCAAAAGCTAGAGTCTCCCACCAGTGTGAATGGTTGGGTTCAATGGAATACCCCTGTTATCAATAATATATATATTGAGGATGGAACTTTAACCATTGGTGCTTCAATTAAGGCAAATGGGGGCGCTTGGGGTACACTAGACGACTTCTCTTTAACCTATGTGCGTGGAGTTAATAGCAATTAAAGCTAAGTTTCGAGGAAAGCAGCAACGGTGCAGAGGGTGGCTTCGACCCCTCTTACGTCCTGATTTTCTTGAATTAGATATTTTAGTTTGGGTTAGCGGTCAAGCTCTGATTTCAAAATTGAGCCTAAAATTATTTATCCCATTTAAACATGAATTGATATAAACACAAAAAACCCGAACTCTCCAACGAAAGTTTTAAAAATTTTCGTGGGTAGTTCGGGTTTTTTTTTATTACGCAACCTACTATAAAGTATCTTTAGGTTACATATGCTATTATTCCGCCTTTAATCTAAACCATGTGCTATAGAAATCTCTTTGCACCTCATCAATAATAAGTCCAGCCTGCATGAGGCGATCCCCACCAAGCAACTGTCCATCATAACGTTTAACCCGATTTTCTAGGCCCTCTACAGCTACAAGCTTGTAGTTAAGACTAGGATCAAGTCCTTCTAAATGCACTCTGCGACGAATGGAGTTTGGCTGTGCCAACACGCGGAAATAAAACACGATTGCTTCCTGTTTATCCTCCGAGACAAACATCCATGCAGTTTCATTACCTTCAAACGGACTTTTTAGACGATATAAATCTCCTTGTTGAACAAGGCTATTGATTTCCTTGTATTGTGCAACCTGTAGCTTGATCGCTTCCTTCTCTTCCTCAGACAACGCCGTCAAATCTAGCTCATAACCAAAGTTGCCAGACATCGCAACGTCACCACGGAATGTTATTGGACTAACACGCCCTACCTGATGATTTGGGGATGCCGACACATGCGCGCCGATCGAACTCGCAGGGTAGACAAGGCTTGTGCCATATTGAATTTTTAGACGTTCAACCCCATCTGAATCATCACTTGTCCAAGTCTGTGGCATGTAATACAGCATACCAGGGTCAAAACGACCGCCACCACTAGAGCAGCACTCAAACAAGATGTGCGGGAATTCAGACGTAATTTGTTCTAGCAACTCATATAAACCAAGTACATAGCGATGCGCAATTTCCGTTTGTTTATGAGGTGGGCAATCAGCTGAACCAATTTCAGTTAAATTACGGTTCATGTCCCACTTCACATAAGAGATCGGTACAGTTGAGAAAATTTGATGCAAGGATTGATAAATATAGTCTCTGACTTCCTTACGACTGTAATCTAGCACAAGCTGCCATCTGAATTCTGTCCGGCGACGATCTGGGACATGCAGACACCAATCTGGATGTGCACGATACAAATCACTATCTGGTGAAATCATTTCTGGCTCTACCCATAACCCAAACTTCATATTTACGTCGTTAATTCTTTCTGCTAATTTATTTAGACCATTGGGCAACTTACTTGGATTGACTGTCCAATCTCCTAAAGAGCTGTTATCCGAGTTACGCGAACCAAACCAGCCATCATCAAGCACAAACAACTCTATCCCTAGCTTGGATGCCTCTGTGGCAATATCCACTAGCTTTTCTTCGGTAAAGTCAAAATAAGTGGCTTCCCAATTGTTTACGAGAATAGGTCTCGTAGTGTCTCGGTATTGTCCCCGGCATAATCTAGTACGATATAACCGGTGATAGATTCTAGACATTTCACCTAAGCCTTGACTGGAATAAACCATGACAACCTCAGGCGTTTCAAACTCAGCACCTTCCTCTAATACGTATCCAAAATCAAAGGAATTGATCCCCATAGCAAAGCGAATGGATTGGAACGAGTCTTTTTCCGCTCTTGCTTCAAAATTACCACTATACACAAAACTAAAGCCATATACTTCTCCTCGGCGCTCATCCGCATCTGGACTCACTAATGCTGCAAATGGATTTAACTGATGACTACTTACCCCTCTGCGACTCTCAATGACATTTGCTCCCTCTTTAACCGCATTGCGAGTTAATTGTGCTTCTCTTCCCCATGCCCCTGAGAGATAGACCATATCCATATCCCCTGCTGGGAAATCAACGGACATGCTTAACGCCTGCTGTAGCACTAAGCTTGCTTTGCCATTATTCACGATACGGGTATAACGTGTAATGGCATCACCTTGCTTAAATAACGTATAAACGAGGGTAACCTGTAACCCTGAATAAGCATCCTCTAAGTGAAGCTCTAACGTATCCGCCTCATTCTCTTTTTCTACATACACTCCTGGTAAAACACCTGATTTTTGCTTCCCTGCTGAGAGGGTGTACGACTTATATTTTAGCTCCGTAATTCTTGTACCGTCTTCAAGCTTCACTTGGTAAGCCGGATAACGGAAATCACCAGTTCCATATTGAGGATATTCCTGTGGTAAACGATCCAGCCCTGTGTGCTTATCACAATCCGCAAGCTGGCTTAGATCGGCATCATTACGTAAGCGCTTACCCCAATATGCGTGAACAGGAGTATCGTTCAAAATTTGAATCACATAGCTCATGCTTTCGCCTTGCAAATGAAATAAACCTTCAGTTGGTTGTACAATAATCGCCATCTTTTAAATCTCCTCTCGTTATATCTCTTCCTTCATTTTATTTGCTTTACCCACACTTATCAACATCTTTATTAACCAATTAACATAATTATTAATCTAACTTCATTTATAGAGAGAGACAAGGGAGTAATGGCAAAAGCATAAAAGAATACAATTAATCATAATTGACTCCATTTCTTGATGTTAGGTTTCTGCATATACTCTCTGTAAACGCTAACAAAATAACAAACTAACAAAGGGGACAGATAAAATGAATAAAAGGCAATTTAAAAAATATGGGTTACTAGCATTTGTGTTAATTTTCATTTGTTCGCTCTTGCTAACTGCGTGTGATACTTCGTCAACAACCTCTCCTGCTAACTCCAACTCCAATCCAGCTAATAAGTCCAATGCCACTAGTGAGCTAAGTGGTTCCATCACCTTCCTTACGAACCGTACAGATATGATTGGAAAAGAATATGACGACTATTTAAAACGCTTTAACGAGAAATACCCTAATGTGCAAATTGAATTTGAGGCATCCCAGACGGACTATAACCAGCAGGTAAAGGTTCGTATGGCCAGTGGAGAATTACCTGATGTGTTGTTCATCCCCAATATTCCGAACTCTGATCTTCCTAAATACTTTGCCCCACTAGATGACCTAGGTTTAAATGATCAGATCACGTTTAAAGACTTCCGCTCCTTTGACAATAAAGTGTATGGCATTGCTACAGGGAGTGCGACCGCAGGCATTGTATACAACAAAAAGGCGTTTGCTGATGCAGGGATCACTGCTATTCCGAAAACATGGGATGAGTTTCTTGCCGCGTGTGAGAAGCTGAAGCAAAACAATGTCATCCCCCTTGCCTCCAACTTTAAGGATAAATGGCCGCTAAATACATGGGCTTATGACACGCCACGTCTCATTGAAAATAATGCAGATTTTCCAAATACAAAGCTTAAAACAGATACGCCCTTCACGTTAGATAACGGGTATGGCAAATCCTTTTCACTATTAAAGGAGCTGAATGAAAAGGGATATTTGGAGCCAGATATTAACTCTACGAATTGGGAGCAATCGAAAAAGGATATCGCGCAAGGAAAAATGGGGATGTACTATTTAGGCAACTGGGTTATTAATCAGATCATCGGTGCAGGTACAACCTCTGACAATGTTGGATTTTTCCCATTACCGTATGACAATTCGGGTGAGCTTCATGCTGGATTAAGTCCTGACTTTTTTTATGCCGTTGCTAAGGATGGTAAAAATGTAGAAGCGGCAAAGGCGTTTGTAAAATGGATGTTAGAGGATTCTGGGTATGAGGACTTTGCAGGTTTTATTCCCCCGCTTAAGGATCGTCAATCCAAACTACCTCAGCTTGTAGAGTTTCAGTCTACAGGAGTAAAGCTCCAGGAGGGACTTACGGATGATGCGGCGGTAACTGAAATCTCAAACAAAGCACAAATCGACTTACCTGCCATTATTCAGGAGTTTGTGCTTGCTAAGGATCCTCAAGCAGTACTTGATAAGTGGAATGCAGCTTGGGCGAAGGCGAAAAAGGATTTAGGCTACTAATCTAAGTAGAGGAGGACAGCTATATCACTGTCAACTAGCTACTTAGAAAGGAGGGGCTTCATGTTTGGACATCTTTCTTACAATAAACAAAAGCTACTCATTATCGTTTCCTTTTTAATTATCCCATTGTCACTACTCCTTCTGCTCACCTATTACCCTGCCACAAAGCTAATTTACTATAGCTTCACGAATTGGGATGGCTATAGTCCTGATAAGCCTTGGGTGGGCTTAGCCAATTACAGAGAGGTGTTTGAAAACCCCGATATATTTCGGGTGTTCCGCCATAATTTTGCGTATTTTGTAATGGGTATCATTCAAAATATCGTTGCCATTTACTTTGCAATTGTGCTGAACAGCAAGCTACGAGGACGTAACTTTTTCCGTACGATGTTATTTCTTCCCTATATTATGAACGGCGTAGCGGTCGCCTTTATGTTTGGTTATGTATTTGATACGACAAATGGCTCACTAAATTTATTTTTAAACAGCTTGGGGTTAACACAGCTTTCTCAGACAAGTTGGTTAGGGACAGAAGGACTCGTCAACTATGCTCTTGCTTCCACTGGATTTTGGCGGTTTATGGGGTACAACATGGTTATATATTTAGCGTCTCTACAGGCGATTCCGCGTGATATATATGAAGCGGCAAAAATTGATGGTGCAGGTGCTTTCCAGACGTTAGGACGAATTACGTTACCTAATATTAAACCAGTAATTCAGCTGAATTTATTTTTAACCATTACTGGTGCATTAGAAGTATTTGATTTGCCTTTTGTACTTACCAAGGGCGGTCCTGCGGGTGCGTCACAAACGTATGTACAGCGTGTCATCGATACTGCATTTGCCTATAACAACTATGGGTTAGCCTCCGCAATGAGTATTATTTTGCTCATATTTGTGATCGCCATTCTTTTAATCCAGCAATGGGTGCTTAGTCGAGGGGGGAAGGAGGCATGAGCATGAACAGCGTTATGAAGAGCTACTTAAAGACGAGCGTAAAATATATTTCTTTATTTTTTGGCGTGTTTGTTGTCCTCTTCCCTCCTTATGTCGTCATCATGAATGCTTTTAAATCAACAACGGAGTTCAACACGTCAAGCACGATGGCATTACCTCAAAGTTTTTTTAATATGGAAAATTTCCAGGTTGTATTTGAGCGTGGTCGTTTACTTAGTGGATTTGCCAACATCCTCCTCATTATCATCGTGGTGTTATGCTTAAATATTTTGTTTGGGACCATGGTCGCTTATGTGCTAGGCAGGTTTAAATTTCGAGGCAAAAAGCTTGTGTTTGGCGCCTACATTGTAGCCACTGTCATTCCAAGCATTACGACTCAGGTTGCAACCTTTGGCATTATTAAAGGCTTGGGCTTATATAATACATTAGGAGCACCAATTATTTTGTATGTGGGAGCAGATGTAATTCAGATTATTTTGTACCTTCAGTTTATTCGCAACATCCCTATCGATTTAGATGAATGTGCTATGGTCGAAGGGGCTTCATTATTCAAAATTTATCGCTCAGTCATCTTCCCACTTCTAACTCCAGCTACAGCCACACTCGTCATTTTAAAAACGATCAGCATTTACAATGACATGTACATTCCATATCTGTATATGCCCAAGCAAAGCTTAGGTGTAGTGACAACGGTACTGATGCGCTTCCAAGGGGTAAACACTGCGGATTGGAACTTGATATGTGCTGCCATTTTATTGATTTTATTGCCTACTGTTATTTTGTATTTATTCCTCCAACGCTATATTTTTGAGGGTGTGACCAGTGGTGCGGTGAAGTAAGATCTCTTGTTACCATACCCTATCTAAGTTGTGTAGAACGTGAGGGTAGAGATCGTTAGGTGGATGGATAGATAAATGAACACGAAAGGATAATACAATGAAGTTTATCGACTTGCTGCGTGGCGGTTGGCTAAAGCTAGCGAATTTGTCCATGCAGCAAAAGTTAATTTTGCTATTTGTGTTTCTTATTTCAGTACCTATTACTTATGTCAGCTACTTGTCCTCCCGGTCTACCATGGAGGTAATTCGGCAAAATGCGGTCAACAGTGCGTTTCAAGTAAACAAAGATCAAACCGCTGTGCTTGATAACTACATTGCAGATTTAAAACGATATTCAACGTTACCTCTATACCATGCAAATGTGCAGCAACACCTAGCAAATCCCGAAGCAAGTTGGGACAAAAGCAATGATTTACATATGTTTCTGAGCTTTTTAAACCATAGTAAGGAGGAAATCTCTGCGGTTTATTTAGTAGACCAAGCAGGGGCTATTTTTTATGATAACAAGCCGGGAATTCATACGTTGTATCCAGAAAAAAGGCTCGGGTCTTGGCGGGAATTAAGTCAGCAGAATGGTGTTAATTCTGTTGTCACAGGTAAAAGTGAGATTGTGATGGATGGCTCCGATCCAAAACATAGACAAGTATTTAGTGTACTCCGAACGATCCAATCCGCCAGCGCCTTACAAAACATAGGCATCATCGTGATCGACGTTAATCTATCCTTGCTAGAGCATGTTGTCACTGCACTGGAAGGGACGACCCAAGGCCATGCATTAATTGTAGATCAAAACGGGCAACCGATTTATGGAGACAAGCTTGCTAGCTATGAAGCTTATCAATATAAACGATCAATCATTACCACATCCCCCTCTCCCCTTTCTGGGCAGCTTGGGGTTCTTGGGAACCTAGAGAATCTAGAGAATGTCGGGAATGTAGGAAATGTGGAGGATCATGCCTCTGGGCATTTTGAATTTGTTGATACCCAAGGGGTCGAGCAGCTGGCAGTCTACGATACCTCTGTACAAACGGGCTGGACCAGCATCGTTACGATTCCTTTAAGCCAACTGATGGCACCAATGAAAAGTAACCGCAACACATTAATGTTAACTACATTAATTATTATTTCTTTTGCGCTTGGTGTAGCAACTCTACTCTCGTTTGCACTTACTTCACCACTTAAAGCTTTAGTGAGGCTCATGCGCCAAGTTCAACATGGAAATTTAAATGTATCCCTAACCCCTAAATACAATGATGAGATTGGAATCATCGCCAGTCACTTCAATATTATGCTTATACGGATTAAAGAGCTAATTCAAGAAGTTTCCCAGACAGAGGAACGCAAGCGGCGAGCGGATTTACACGCACTTCAAAATCAAATTAATCCCCATTTTATTTACAACACCTTAGAATCTATTCGAATGCTCGCTGAAGGCAGTGATGAACCTCGAATTGCCAAAATAACTTACTTACTTGGATCACAAATGCGTTATGGTATTGTCCATAGCGATGAATTAGTGACCATTCAACAAGAGCTTGAGCATATTCAAAATTACGTTGACCTGTTAACGATCCGTTTTCCGCACAAATTTTCACTTAAGCTTCATATTCCAGATGAATTGTTACAGATGCCTATGATTAAGCTTGTGTTTCAGCCTATTGTTGAAAATGCCATATTTCATGGTTTTAACGACAAGGCACACGGTGGTTTAATAACGATCTCAGGTTATAAGGAGGAAAATACCGTACAATTTAAAATTACCGATAATGGCTGTGGCATGAATCCAGATACGTTAAACACTCTGCGTCATTCACTTGATCAAACATTTCGTCACTCACTTCATTCACATGATCACTCATTTCATCACACTTCTCACGGAGTTCATCACACAGTTGATCATCTCTTACAGTCACAGCCATTGCCCTCTTCTTCTCATTTCAGTATGGGTCTACGTAACGTCAGTGAGAGGCTTACACTACATTATGGACATACTTCTACGCTCCAAATAGACAGCGAGCTTAACCATGGTACTACCGTAACGATCACCATTCAAAGCTAAGCATGCTTAGCAAAAGTTAAATATCGTAACCCGAGCTTAGCCATGCCTGTCATAGCTTAGTTTAATTTTAAAGGAGGTGCTCTAACTTGCTACGCATAGTTATTGTGGATGATGAGGTGCTGATTAGAGAAGGATTAGCAAAAATGATTCAAAAAGAAAATCCCACGTTTCACATTGTTGGACTATTTGCGGACGGTCAAGATGTGCTAGAAGCACTTCCTAACCTCGGCGTAGATGTCGTTATTACAGATATTCGAATGCCCATGCTAGGTGGATTGCCTTTAATCAAAGAGCTTCAAAATCATTACCCACATATTCGCTCGATCCTGATGAGTGGTTATGTTGACTTTGGTTATGCCCAAGAGGCAATCCGCTGTAGTGCTGTAGACTATTTACTAAAACCTATAAATAAAGAGCAGTTATTTGAATTGTTATATCGTCTCCAGCAAGAGCAACAAACTAAGCTTAACCAAGTAAAGGAACAACGTATTTTATTGCTAAGTGCGCTGTTGTCGCAAGAAGAGAATAAGGATAAGCAAATAGTGGGGGTTCCCTTTCCACATTCATTTTTTGTTCCCTTTATATTAAAAAGTAATGAAGCACGTCATTTACAGTATTGTGCAAGTCGGCTTCAACAACTTCAAGTACAGCTAACCAATTGTACGTCTCAATCTGAGTTAGTTATGGGGATCGAACTGGACCTATTATGGCGTGATCAGGCTTATCAAGGTTGGATAATCTATTTCACTCAACCACCTTCACCTGAGCAGCTAGATGGAATCGGGAGACAACTGTTAGCTTATGCGGAGCAAGAAAGCTTTCCGTTACATATTGGAAGTGGTGGACTGTGCGTAAATCTGACTCAACTACAATCAGCCTTTAATATTGCCCGTTACACCTGTGATCAAGGTTTATACAGCAATCGTATTCATTATTTCAGCCATTCCCTCTCTCCCCCTTGCTTGACAAAAATAAAGAAAAGGCAACCAGAAGCCTATCCTCAGCTTATAAATGATTTAAAAATTTTAAATACAACGTCACTCCAACATTGGCTTATACAAAACTTCACCAATATTAAGGAGCAACAAGGGGGACTATCACATATTTATGATTTATGCTGCCTTATCTCAAGCAAAATCGAGCATGAAGTAGACGAATGGACAACTTTCTTCCATGACCAAATATTGCAACAATTACAAAGCGATTTGTATCTATTTTTTCGCTATGATGAGCTTGTGAGTTATGTTGTGGATATCTTTCTGTCCAAGCTGGAGCTCATTCGTGCAGATCGGTTAGCAAGCTTAGCTTCGGCTACGCTTACAATTAAACAATATATCCATGAGCATTATGCTGAGCAGATTGATTTAAACGCTTTAGCCGCCATCGTTTATTTAACACCTACCTATGTAAGCAAGCTCTTTAAGCAGGAAACAGGGCATACGATTACAGATTATTTGACAGATGTACGCCTACAACATGCCAAGCGACTACTCACTCAACAACCACATTTAAAAGTACAGGAAATTAGCGAACAAGTTGGTTATGCAGATGTAGCTTATTTCCATAAGCTGTTTAAGCGGACAATCGGGATTACACCGTCTCAATTCAAAAAAATTACACATAGCACTATACAAGCTTGACTTCACCCTTGGGGAGTAGATTATCGTGGAAGGCAAAAGGAGTGAGATATACCTAAGTTAGTTAGGAAATTTAAAAGGAGGGAAAATGCCCTCCCTCCTTTATTCATATCAGCATACCAATTATTGGCTAGCAATACATATTTAATACAAAAAGCATCACTACTACGTTTTATTCATACAGGCTAGAGATATCCACATTTTCCGGCAGCTTAAATGGATTATCTTTATTAATATGATCGTAAAACATAATCCCGTTAAGATGATCTAGCTCATGCTGCATCACGATTGCATCAAATCCTTTAAATTTCAAAGTTAACTCTGTCCCTTGATGATTATAAGCTTTAAGCTGAACACGTTCGTAACGAGGAACATAACCTTGGATGGCTCGATCAACGGACAAGCAGCCTTCACTTTCAGGCATATAAATCATCGCAGTGGAATGACTAACAATTTTGGGATTGTACAAGGCATATTCAACATCATTACCATGCTTATCTGTAAGAAGTGCCGCAAACATTCTTTTATTGAGTCCAATTTGATTCGCTGAAAGCCCAACACCTGCACGTAGCTTATATTTTTTACCGATGACTGGATCTTGACTATTTTTAAGAAATTGCATCATACAGCCCATCTCTTCACGGTCTTCTTTTGAAGGCGGGATGTTCACAGGTTCGGTTACAGTACGGAGAATCGGATCGCCCTCTCTAATAATATCATCCATCTTTATCATATAATTTTTAACAAATTTACTCATAACCTTGTTGCCATCCACCTTTATCACAATATTTATACTGACATCTTACCACACAACAATAGTTCAATTAACTTAGTTAATGAAGTAAAATAGTTTGATTCTGATCGATATACAAATCCAATTTCTAATTTTCGGTAAGCTTCAGGTAAGGAGTGACAGGAAATTCTTTTTGCTTGCTCGGCAGCCTTTACTGCTGAATAGGGCAACAAAGATATCCCTAAGCCTGCGGACACACTATTAACAATGACCTCCATCGTACCAAAGGGCTTCATTTCAAAATGATGGATATGAAAATCACGCAAAAGCTGTTCCACTCTCTCCTGATGTGTACAGCCCACTTCAAAAAACAACATCGGCAATGAAAGCAAGCTATCCAAGCTGTCTGATCTATCTAACTCCGATATTAATACAAGCTCATCTTCAAATAAAGGATGATAATTTAGTTGTTGTTCCTGCACCTCACCATATATAAAAGCACCCTGTAGTTCCCCTAACCTTACTTTTTGTAAAAGCTCATGTGTACTTCCTGTAGTGAGTATCACCTGCACATTTGGAAAATCAGCTTGATATGTTTTAAGTATAGGGAGTAGATATGGAGAAACCGCCGTTTCAATACTTCCTAGCTTTAAGGAACCCGCGGCAGAATCAGAATACTTTATTTTGTTATAGGCTTCCTCAAGTAACATGATGATCTGATCAGCATAGGTAAGTAAGTCTTCACCAGCAGGGGTTAAGCTCATTCCTCGGTTACTTCTATAAAAAAGCGGAATACCTAACTCTGTCTCTAACGCTTGAATACGAGTGGTCACATTAGACTGGACATAATTTAGCATCTGTGCCGCTTTTGTAATGCTGCCCGCTTTTGCCACAGCCTGAAAAATTTTTAGATCACTGCTTTCCAATGCTTCCGCCTCCTATGCTCAATACTCCATTTAATGGACTTACTCAACTTACTCGACTTACTGACTTTTCTACTATCGTTTTTTATGATACTGACCTTCTCATTTATTCATTTTACCAAGCTGTTAGAGATGTATACAATGGGGTTCATATACTTCAACATTTAGGAGGATCATTCATGAAGGCGATTATACATGAGGGTGAACAAGGAGTAAACGGTTTGCAATATAAACACCATTATATAGGACAGCAAGACAAGCCTCCAAAAAAAGGACAGGTTAAAATTAAGCTAAAAACAGCAGGTCTTAATCATCGAGACTTATTTTTAATGGCGGCACGTTCAAAACAAGATGCCCCCTTTATACTTGGTTCAGATGGCGCAGGCATCATTGAAGAGATTGGTGAAGGTGTAACGGGTCTATCCAAAGGAACAGAAGTTATCATTAACCCTACTCTTGGTTGGGACAAAACAGATGAAGTGCCTGTTGTACCTGAAATATTAGGCGGGCCTACAGATGGAACCTTTGCGGAGTATGTCATTATACCAGAGCAAAATGCAGTAGCTAAGCCAGGTTACTTATCATGGGAAGAAGCGGGTGCTTTATCCTTATCGGCACTTACCGCCTATCGTGCATTATTTACGAGAGGGACCCTTCAAGCAGGGCAACATGTGTTGATCCCAGGCATTGGAGGGGGAGTTGCCACCTTTGCAGCTTTAATGGCATCTGCGATAGGAGCAAAGGTCACGGTGACGTCAAGAAGCGAGGCGAAACGTAAACAAGCTCTTGAACTTCCGATTACAAAGGTTATAGATAGCAATAGCCACTGGCACGATGAACTACAGGATGAACCTGTTGACCTCATCTTAGATAGCATTGGCCCAGCTACATTTAATCAATATTTCGACGTACTCAAGCCAAATGGAAAAATTGTCATGTTTGGCGCTAGCTCAGGAGATGACATTACAATTCCAGCCAGAGCGATCTTTTTCCCGCAAATTCAATTGATGGGTACCTCCATGGGCAGCCATGAGGAATTTGTCGCTATGCTACAGTTTATGGAGCAACACAAGATTCATCCTATCGTGGACAGTGTGTATTCTTTAGAAGACACCACTCTTGCCTTCCAGCGTATGGAGCGTAGCGAGCAGCTTGGTAATATTGTTCTAAAAATTAGCTAACTCATTTAGATACGTATAATTCAGGCTCTATTTAGAAATTAGTACTTGACTACGATAGGAGTCTGGTAGCTACGATCCAGAGCGTTCTTGCGATTGTGTTAAAATCAAATTCCTTTTTATTAAAATGTATTTATGGATAGAATTTGATTTTAAGAGACAATCTTCAGAATCGCTCTGTCTCTTCGCTAGTTTGGGTTAGCGTCAAGCACTGATTTCAAGATTGAGCCATAATTCATATAATAAAATATTATTTCAAACCGTATAAGTTTAATTGCATAATTTTTTAAATGTGTATACAAATAGTATCACATCAAAAAAGGATGACCTCCACAATTTCAAAGGTCATCCTTTCCTATACTACAAGCTCAATCCCACATAAGGCTTGATATTATCATCAGTACTTTAACACCCCTTGTACTAGCGAAGAGACAGGTAGATTCTGAAGATCGTCTTTAAATCTAGATTATATCCATAAAATCCCATTCAAGTAATCTAGATTTAACAACGATTGTAAGAACTACCTGGATCGTAGCGCCTAACCTCCAGTGTTAAAGTACTGATCCTATATTAAGCCTTAAATATTTTATTTGAATTTATGCCAATCCATATTAGATGAGTTCAGCAAATGCTCAAAATTGTTATCTAGTTCTTTTTGCTTTTGCTTTTGCTTACGCTCCTGCTCCTTTTGCAAACGTGCAGCTTCCTTACGTTGATCCTCTTCCTGCTGTAGGCTTGCCGCTTGCTCCTTTAACTTGCCAATGACATCGGCACCAAGCAAATCTTTAAGTGTTGCAGGTTGCTCCTTAGCGGCAGGAGTAGGCACACTACGGTTCTTTTTCTTAGCCATTTCAATCACCTCGGATTATGTTACCCCTAAGCTACCATAATGGCAAAATTATTGTCAACTTACTACTTAAATACTTTTCACAATCATAGCAATGCATCTATTATTTCCCTTCTATTTTAATGCCTTGCTTTTCCTCAAATTTAGCTGGCCAAAATGCTACACGTCCTAACAACATCGTAATGGAAGGCACGAGGAATGGACGGACAACAAACGTATCAAGCAATACACCAATTGCAGCAATCAGTCCAAATTGGACTAAGACTTGGATTGGTAACGTCGTTAATACTGCAAATGTACCTGCAAGGATAAGTCCAGCAGATGTAATTACACTTCCTGTTTCATTAACCCCTTGCGAAATCGCTTCTTTAAGTGGCATCTCCTTGCTTTTTCTCCAAATGCTTGAGACGAGGAAAATGTTATAATCCTCACCTAAGGCGACAAGGAATACGAACGCATATAACGGAATGAGTCCTTGAATCGCACTCACACCCATGAAATCATGAATAATAATCCAGCCTAGCCCTAAAGCTGAGAAATAAGATAACACGACCGTTAAAATCAAATAGATCATCGCTGTAATCGAACGAAGATAAACTAACAATAACAAGGCGATTAAGCCAATCACAATTGGAATAATGACCTCAGTATCGCGTAAATTCGTATGCTCTGTATCGTATTGTGTAGCGGTTAATCCACTTACCCATACTTTATTATCGGCATCGTTAATCCCTTGCTCCTTCAGCTTATCAGCAACTAGGCTTTGAATTTCAGGGATATGTGACATCGCTTCATTAGAGTATGGATTAATATTAAATTCAATATCGACTGCTTGAATCGCTTCGTTAGTGGCTCCTTTTGCTTGTTCAGATACATTAGAAATATAAGGTTGATCCACTAACCATGACTTTAAATCTACTTCTTTACCTTCGGTATCAATCATGACCTTAGCAGGTGCAAGCTCACCAGGTGTAAATTTCTCCCCAATAACATTAAAACCTTGTCTAGATTGACTACTTTCTGGGAATGAAGACAATAAATCAACGGTATACTCAACACGTAAAGCATTAACTGCAAGCCCCACTAAAATGACCATCGTAACTAAGACCACTGTCCAAGGACGGTTGGTTACAATGCGCCCAATCCAGCCTGCAGACTTACGAGGTTGTTTAGGTGTTTTATTTTTAGCTGCAAGCATTTCTGGGGTACGTGGAATAAATGGAAAAAATGAAGCTCTCCCCAAAATCGCTAACAGGGCTGGAACTAACGTTAAGCTAGCCGCCGCCATTATTAAAATCGACAAGCTAAATGGCACAGCAAAACGGTGAACAGCACCATATTTAGCAAATAACAAGACTAGCAAGGATAACACAACGGTAAAGCCACTCATGGCGATCGCCCCTGCAGAATCACGGAATGCAATAACGAGCGCTTTTGCCTTACTTTTTTCTTCTAATAATGTCTGTCTAAAATGTGAGATTAAAAACAAGCAATAATCAGTTCCTGCGCCAAACAGCAAAACCGTCATAATCGAAATGCCTTGTGAATCTACTGTAATGACACCCATCTCTGCCAGCTTGCCCAAAATTGGACTTGTCACGATATAAGCAAAACCAACGGCAATCAGAGGAATAATTGCAAGGATCGGCGATCTATATATAAGTAATAGCAAAACTAGAACAAGTAGCACGGTTGAAATTAATAAAGACACATCTGCATCGGCAAACAAGCCTGAAGCATCCTTAGAAATCCCTGCTGGTCCCGTTACTCTTACACTTAGCTCACCTTGTTTGTCTAAATCTTGTTTAAATGGATTTTCCTTAAATTCCTTTTCCATTTGGGCTTCAATGGCATCAATCGCCTTAGTAATGTCCGCTGAATCTAGTCCTTTTTCAAAGAAAAATGGCAATACAATTGTACTTCCATCTTTTGAAGCTTGCCCTTTAAGTACAGGTAAAGGGATTTTATCAAAAGGAACAACAAGCTGCTGGCCTAGAGCAGGATTTGCTGTAAAGTGTGAGGTTAGCGAGGTAAGATGACCATAATCCGCATCAGTTAGCCCTCCATCCCGCTTAAATACAAATAACGCAGGAATTCCAGCATCACTTGGAAACTGCTCCTCTGCAAGCTGTGCCGCTATAACAGATGGCATCTCGTCACCTAAATTTGGTGCATTATTTTGCGTCACCTTGTTCACCGCGGGCCACACAGAGCTTAAAATCACTGCAATCAAAATCCAGACTGCTAGCGTAATCCACTTGGATCTTTTGCCAGCAACATAACGTCCCATTTTTTCTAACAAAATTCCCATCGTTTGTTCCTCTCCTTCTTTAAATATTACAACCCATTGTCATTTATTATATTAGGCATTTATAATTATATATACCGGAAGGTTAATTATCAATCAAATTTAGAAAAATTTAATTGTTCTCGTCCTTTTGTTGAATAAATCATGCTATGGTATAATGATGGCTCAATAAAGAAATATTGGATCATCTGATCGTTGAGGTGAACTAGAATGAGATCCAAAGGCAAGCGGCCACTAGGCAGACCACCAGTACAGGAGGAAGGAATTCCTACCCCACAATTGATTAAAAATATTTCTTCAAAGCTTTTTATGGAGAAAGGTTTTGAGTCTGTATCGATGAATGAGGTAGCCAAGCAAAGTGGTGTTACAAAAGCGACAGTTTATTATTATTTCCCAACTAAAAACGATTTGTTTTTAGCTGCAATTGGCGACGTGCTTGGACGCGTTACGATACTGATAGAAAACATCTTATGTCAAGAAGGTAGCTTTTATTATCGACTTACGCAAGTGGCAGAGCAGTATTTAAAGGTTCCAAAAATGCATATGCATACAATGCTAGAAAAAGCCCAACAATACCTCTCAGAGGAGCAAGCCGCTACTCTAAATAACTATGAGCACCAGCTCTATGAGCATTTACAAAATTGGTTTATTGAGGCAAATGAAAAGCACGAAATAGATTGTGAGGACCCTATTCTTGCGGCTCATTTATATGTTTCAATGCTCAGAGTGACGGAGAGCAAATACTGGAGTGAACGAAACGTTGGGCGTACGGAAGACGCCGCAAAACGTATTGTAGCTTTGCTCTGGCGAGGGATACAGCCACAAAATAGCGAGGAATAAATTATATAAGCCTGTATACAGAAGCTTGTAAACGGAAGCTTATAAAACATAAGAAAGCGATGATGATCATGGCATTTGGTATTAAACGCAAGGAATTAGAGGCTTGGAAGCAAGAGGTGCTTGAGGGCAATATTGCTTTTTTAACCCACTATTGGCTTGATCCACGTTTTCCAAATATTAAAACAGTAACAAAGGTTGGATGCTCAGACCTCGAACGCTTAACCGCATGGTGTATCCAGTATGAGCTCCCGCCCCAGCATATACATAAGCGTTTTTTATTTCCTCATTTTGATCTAATTGGCCCTAAGCAAATTGATATTTTGTTAGAAGAAGGGTACAGAGAACAATTGGAACGCTTTAAGCTTATTTAAAACTTAATATGAAAGGTGGACATCATGTCAACATCACCACAAGCTTCATCAGAAAGTATATTGCGTAACCGTTTCTATCAAACGGTCCTCATCTCCAACATCTTTTTACAAATTGGGATCTGGGTTAGAAACTTCGCCATCCTCATGTTCGTTACAGATATGACGAATAACGACTCCTTTTCCATCTCTTTAATTTCTGTTGCAGAGTTTGCACCGATTTTTGTGTTCTCTTTTATTGGCGGTGCATTTGCGGATCGATGGAAGCCTAAAAAAACGATGATATGGTGTGACTTTTTGTCTGCAATCTCCGTTTTTGTCGTTCTGCTCACCTTGATTTTTGAATCATGGCAAGCTGTTTATTTTGCAACCTTTGTATCTGCTATTTTATCGCAATTTTCTCAACCCTCTGTCATGAAGCTATTTAAACAGCACATTCATCCAGATAAGGTCCAACAAGGAATGGCATTATTCCAATCGTTAATGGCAATTTTCATGGTGTTAGGGCCGTCACTTGGTATTCTTGCTTATCAGCAAATTGGAATTTACTGGTCAATCTCAGTAATGGGGATCGCTTTTCTAATCTCTGCTTGCATTTTGTTCAGATTACCTCCTGATATTGAGGAAGAAAAAACGGAGCAGGTAGAGCGTACTAATATTAAACAAGAATTAATAGATGGATTTAACTATGTGTGGAAAAGCAAAGTGCTAAAAACATTAGGTGGTACCTTTGCCATTGCTGGCTTTGCTGTTGGGATCATTCAGACGTTAGGTTTGTTTATCGTCTTTGAAAACTTAGGACAAACAAAGGAATTTCTGCAATATTTACTCATGGTCAATGGAGGCGCAATGTTGATTGGTGGAGCTGTGTTAATGAGCTTTGCTAAAAAAATTCCACCACAGGTGCTATTAGCAGTTGGTACGGTCATCAGTGCCGCTTGTATTACAGGAATGGGGATTTCTAAAAGTATACCTTTAACATTTGCATTGCAATTTCTAAATGGTCTTACAATGCCTTGTATTCAAATTGGTATTAATACAATGATTCTACAATTTACAGAGCAATCGTACGTTGGTCGGGTGAACGGTGTACTTAGTCCAATGTTTACAGGCATGATGGTCATTATGATGTCGATCGCTGGTATTATTAAAAAATATGTACCACTTATGGACATTTATATTGCATCAGGGATTGTTATGCTTATCGGTGGATTAATATTGATCCCTATTTTTAGAATTAAGCCTAACTTACCCTCTTCCCCCGCGATGGGGCAAGCACCAGAACCGTCTTAGTAGATTAGATGAAGTACTTTCAAAGCATAATAGGTATGCAAATAAAAAGCGTCGTCTTGAAGCAGCTAAAATGCTCCAAGCGACGCTTTTAAGTTTCAAACATTGTTGTTTATTCTTAACGTTTAAACTTAACGTTGATTAAACGTATCTGTTAATACAGGTACGATTTGCGCTTTACGGGAAACGACCCCTTTTAATACAGCTTTACTATCTTCTAACTTCACATTGTATGCTTTTTCTACTAATGATGCGTCTTTACCAAATGCCAAACCAACAGAATCATTATTTAAAATATCGGTAACTACGAATAAAAATAGGTCAAGACCTTTTTTCTCGATAATGATGTTGATTGCATTTTCGATCTCAATGCGGCGTGCCAATACATCATTCACATCCACTGCATTCACTTGGGCAATTTCGACCTTCGCACCATTCATTTCAAATTCCTTGCTATCAAGGTTAACAAGCTGCTCGATCGTCTTATCACTTAAATTCGCACCTGCTTTTAACATATCTAAGCCGTATTCCTCTGCATCAACGCCAGCAATAACAGCCAATTCCTTCGCCGCAGCTACGTCCTGTGCGGTACAGGTTGGTGATTTAAACAATAAGGAATCTGAAATGATCGCAGACAACATTAATCCAGCAATGTTAGCCGGAACTTCTACGTTATTTTCCTTATACAATTTGAGTAAAATCGTTGCAGTACAACCTACTGGCTCCGCGCGGAAATATAATGGACCTTTCGTCTCAAAGTTTGCAATTCGATGATGGTCGATGACTTCTAGCACTGTCACTTGATCAATATCTTCAGCACTTTGCTGACGCTCATTATGATCTACAAGAATAACCTCGTTTGTTTCAGAAGCTACGGTTGTAACAATACGTGGTGCAGCCACGCCAAAGCGTTCTAATGCAAATTTCGTTTCATTGTTTGCTTCTCCTAATGCAACAGCCTCTACCTTTAATCCAAGCTTGCTCTTCAAATCAGCATAAGCGATTGCTGAACAGATTGTATCCGTGTCTGGGTTTTTATGACCAAAAATTAATACGTTTCCCATCGTGAACTCTCCTTTTAGCTATACATTGTAAAGCGATGTGAATCTACACATTCCAACTTACAAAAGTATATCCCACATTTAGAGGGACAAGCAACCCGTTATTTCACAACAAATTGTTCGTATTTTGCATAGTCACTCGCTTTGAGTTCTAGCACTAACTTTGTGCCCTCTTCTTCATATGCTGTTTCCGTAATGTTTGCATGCTCATTTAAATAAGAAACGATATTCCCTTGATCATACGGAATTAACATTTCACATTGCACATAGTCTGTAAAAATACGTTTAGCTATTTCATCTGTTAGCTCCTGCATGCCAATCCGAGGTTTTGCCGCTAAATATACAATATCCTTCTGTACCTCTGGGATCACCTTATCCGTTAAATCTGCTTTATTGTAAGCATATAAGGTTGGAATATTTTCAATACCGATGTCCTTTAATGTTGCATTCGTAATCTCAATTAGTCGCTCATATTCAGGATTATGGTAATCTACCACATGAATCAGTAAATCCGCTTCTGCCACCTCTTCTAACGTCGAACGAAAGGCTTTAATCAAATGATGAGGCAATTTACTTACAAACCCTACAGTATCAGTAAGCAAAAAGGACTTATTGTTAGGAAGTGGGACATGTCTAACTGACGTCTCTAGTGTGGCAAACAACATATCCTTTTCAAACACTTGCTTATCTTGGGACTGACTATATTGCTCCATGAGCGCATTCATAATTGTAGATTTGCCAGCATTCGTATAACCTACGAGCGACACAACAGGCATTCCTTGCTTTTTACGTTGCTTGCGTTGAGTCTGACGATGTGCGACGACCTCTTCTAACTCCTTGCTTAATGCAGTAATTTTTTCTTCAATCCGTCTGCGATCGAGCTCTAGCTTTGTTTCACCCGCACCACGGTTATGTGTGCCAACCCCACCGCTTTGTCTTCCTAACGATTCACGTAAGCCTACAAGACGAGGTAACATATATTTTAGTTGTGCAACTTCAACTTGAAGCTGTGCTTCTCTTGTTTTAGCACGTTGCGCAAAAATATCTAAGATTAGAATGGTACGATCGATAACTTTACACTGTAAATCCTTTTCTAAATTACGTATTTGCGAAGGGGATAACTCATCATTAAATATGACAAGATTCCCTTCCATCGCTTCAAGGAGCGAGCTGACCTCTGTGATCTTCCCTGTCCCAATATAATGGGAGTTATTTACCTTTGGCAAATTTTGAGTTAAAGTGGCAACCACCTCTATCCCACATGCTTCCGTTAAATTCGCTAATTCCTCCATCGAATATTCAAAGTCTTCCTGAGACTTAACATTAACGCCAACTAATACTGCCTTTTGCACTAAAGTTTCTAATTCTTTCATATGATTCATCCCTTTCAACTTCTAATATGGCATAAAAAAACACAGGTAGCGCGACCTGTGTAGAGGGTGAACGAAAAATACACATCTAACTATACTAGCTGCATCAACAATAGTTTGCATATGCACATCTAGCCAGACATCCTAAAGGATATCCTGCCAGCTATCTTGTAATAAAACCCAAGTTCACTTGTAACCTTCCGAAAATCAAGCTAGAGTGAGCAATAGCAATATATAATTGCATACTGAGAACACATTACAAAACAGATATAATGAAATGCAATCCTATGAATTATATTAAAGGTACTGTCCCTAAAATGCAGACCAATCCCGTTCCCCCTGCACAGGTGCAGAGTCTCCTAAGCACTATTTAATTAGCCGCGCAAAGAGTAAAAACGAAATTTAGTAATCCACATAAGAGTACAGCCCTCCATTCGCTAGAAATAAGGTCATTTTAACATAGTATACCTAATCCAACAAGCTTTTAAGCATAATGCTTAGTATTGCTCAGTTTCTCAGCTCCCACACTGATTAAGTTAATAGTGGTTTTAACGTAGCTTCAATTTGAGATCTTCTTGGCTCTAAAAATGGCGGAAGCGCAAGCGTGTGCCCTAGCTGCTCTAACGATTCGTCAGTAGTAAACCCTGGGCCATCTGTAGCAATCTCAAATAAAATTCGATTAGGCTCACGGAAATACAGCGATTGGAAATAATAGCGATCCACGAGTCCTGTATTACTGAACCCAGCCTCATTTAGCTTATTCGCCCAAGCTGTAATCTCATCTCCATCTTCTACACGAAAGGCTACGTGATGCACACCCCCACGACCTAATCGCTCCTTAGGAAGATCATGCCGCTCTTCAATATGAATCTCCGTCCCTGCTCCACCTTCTCCAGACTCCAAAACGATAATATCAGGTTGATTAGGAACAAAAGACGCATAACTTCCAGCTTGGCGAAACCCCATAATTTCCGTCATTAAGGACAACGTAGCACTTGCATTATCTACCGTCAAGTAAACAGGACCTAGACCTCTGATGGCATACTTTTCCGGGACAACCGCTGTCCAAGGTTTACCTGTAGTTGCACCATGAACAGCTTGTATAGCTTTATCATTTTGCTGTGATACAAGAATATACCGGCTTCCTTCAAAATCCTTAAAGGCTAACGTCAATCTTCCTCCACGCTGGACAATGTCTTCATGGGGTACATCCAACTGCTCAAACCGATCTCGCCAGTAGGTTAATGCATCATCACTAGGAACACGTAAACTAACCGCCGAAATACTGTTATTGCCATCCCGATTTGCACCTGCATGATCAATTTCAAAAAATGTAACCTCTGTCCCAGCACTGCCAGCTTCATCCCCATAAAATAAATGATACATGCTGTCATTATCTTGATTGACCGTCTTCTTAACTAATCTTAGTCCTAATATTTCTGTATAAAAATGAAAATTTTTTGCCGCCGATGCTGTAAAAGCAGAAGTGTGGTGAATCCCTTTAATTTGCATGTATCTTCAGTCCCTTCTTTTCATTTGTTAACTTAACGCTTCCTTTGCAAAATAACGCTGTAACGCCTTGTTCATCCATAATGAGAAAACGATAAACGCAACAACACCTGTCAGCTTAAGTGGCTCTGCCATAAAATCAGAGAAGTGTGTGCCGATGTATGAGACGCAAAACACCATGACTCCTTTACCTAACGCCACGGCAACAAAAAAGGAGAGTACAGACATTCGTGTTAGTCCTGCTACGATATTAACGATGACAAAAGGCCCTACAGGTAACATTCCTAATAAAAAGACATAATTAAAGCCATTACGTCTTGCCCACACCAGAGTTTGCTCTACCTTTGGCTTGGCTGACCAACGTCGTATCCACTTTAGCTGTGACCCTTTGCGAACAAGTAGAAAAGTCAGTAAGCTTCCAGAAACCAATCCAATCCATGAATATAAAAATCCCCACCATAACCCATACAACGCTGCATTCAAGCCCACGATAACAATCGTAGGTAACGGGGGCACAAACGATTTCATAAAAGTAAGTAAAATGCCCGGAAGTGGCCCTAAGGAGCGATATTTTTCTAACCATAATGCCAAATTTTGTTCTGTAAATAAATCGATAATGCTTAATGTACCGGACATTTGTCCACCTGCCTATTTTAATCAATTCCTGTTCATTATACCTGTTTCCTTTTATTATTTCATGGTATCGTAAAAAGAAAATACATATGAAATGGAGCCAGCTATGAACTATGATTGCTTAATTGTTGATGATGAAGTTGCACTCGCCGAAACAACGAGTGAGTATTTTAATATGTTTAATGTTACCACTGCATATGTTACAAACGCAGAGGACTGCGAACAGTTTTTGCAAAAGCATGAGGTCAGCTTAATCTTACTTGATATCAATCTAGGGGAAACCTCTGGCTTTGAGTTGTGTAAAAAACTGAGACAAACCTCCCAAATTCCTATTTTATTTATAAGTGCTCGTACTAGTGATGATGATGTACTCATTGCATTAAATATTGGGGGTGACGACTATATTCATAAGCCCTATACACTAAGCATTTTGTTAGCAAAAGTAAAAGTGATACTTAAAAGGTTAGAGCTTAACACAATTCCCTCCTCTACTGTATCCTTACTTCAATTTCATCATATTAAAGTTGACCTAAATCTATCTCGTGTTTATATTGCTGGCAAAGAAACAAAGTTCACAGCTTTAGAATATAAATTGTTATGTTACTTCATTATTAACAAAAATCGAATTATTACGAAGGAAGAGCTATTTACGAATGTATGGGAGGATCGCTTTACAGGAGACGGTACATTAAACGTACATATTCGGCACATCCGTGAAAAAATAGAAACAGACCCTAATCAGCCTGAGTATATAAAAACGATTTGGGGAAGAGGGTATGTCCTGGAGGATAAAAGGAAATGAAGCTCCGAAGCTTTTTAATTACTTTATGTGGCGTTGGAATCATTGGTATTTTTGTTTCCTTTCAATTTATTAACGTTAAGGTTGACCACACATTAGATATGGTTGCAGCAAATCGCATTTCACAGGAAGTGTTGCAGCATTGGGAGCATCCAGCACAAGGGGATTATAGAGATATTAACTATGTATTTACTGTTATTGATACACATGAGCAACCTAGATTTAAATTCAATCATCCCCCCTCCTCCACCATAAACATAACTTTACATGAAGCACTAAAGAATCGGGATACAATTTTAGATGTAGAAAGAAACGGTCAGACATTAGGCAAAATTATTATTCAAAATAATGTTCAAAACCAATTCCAACAAACTCAACAGAAACTTGCGATTGTCCTTCTAGTTACCTTTTTATTGATATTTATTATTATTTTCATTTACACCATGACTTTAAAACAGCTCATCATTACTCCATTTAACAAGTTACAACATTTTGCAGTGCAGATTGCAAAGGGTAATTTAGATCTCCCACTTCCTATGTTTCGTCATAATCCATTTGGTGCATTTACGGAAAGCTTTGATATTATGCGTGAAGAATTAGCTAAAGCCAAGCAAAGCGAATATGAAGCCAATCGTAGCAAAAAAGAACTCATTGCGACTTTAAGTCATGATATTAAAACACCTATCGCCTCTATTAAAGCAATCAGTGAGCTGATGTTGCTACGCACTGAAGATGAGAAGACAACAAAACAGCTAACTATGATTCATACCAAAGCAGAGCAAATCAACATCCTCGTCACCGATATGTTCCATGCTACTTTAGAGGAATTACAGGAGCTAAAGGTACAAGTAACCGAAGAGTACAGTAGTAGGCTTATACCGATGATTGAAAATATGAATTTTGATGAAAAGCTTACCTATGGGCCTGTGCCTGACTGCATTGTACTCATTGACTCCGTTCGATTGCAGCAGGTTTTTGACAATGTGTTAAGTAACGCGTATAAATACGCTAGTTCACCAATTACAATTACTTTTGCGATAGAGCCAGAATTTTTAAGGATTGAAATCATGGATTATGGGACGGGGATTCCACCTGAAGAGCTACCGTTATTGTTTAATAAATTTTATCGCGGTAGCAATACTGAAGGACGTCATGGCGCGGGACTTGGTATGTTTATTTCTCAATATTTGATGCATCAAATGCAAGGGAAGATTACATGCTGGAACCGTCAAGATGGCTTTACAGTATGTTTAAAAATTCGACTTACTCACATCTAGGTGCAATAAATTTAAGGATTCATTAAGAATTAGACAAAGATTCACTAAGCTTTGATTTTGTATGATGGTACTGCAAATTAGTCGCAAATCATTTAAAAAGGATGGAAATCATGCAAAATTTATTGTTAAACACGGTGAAGTTATGTAAGAGCTTTTCCACAGCTGGACTGCAGCAACATGTCCTCAAAAATCTAGATATTACTTTATACGAAGGAGATTTTACCATCATTATGGGGAGCTCTGGATCTGGGAAATCCACCTTACTGTATGCTTTATCTGGTATGGACCAACCTTCGTTAGGTGAGATTATTTTTAAAGGACATAATATTACTACCTTAAACCAGGATCAATTAGCTAAATTTCGTAGAGTGCATTGTGGGTTTGTCTTTCAACAAATTCATTTACTGGACCATATGAGTGTGATGGATAATGTTTTAGCAAGTGGAATGTTAGTGAACAAAAACAAGCAAGCACTAGTTTCATCTGCTAAGCAGCTTTTGCTAGAAGTAGGGCTTGAAGAGTCGCTTTGGCGAAAGTTCCCTGCCCAACTGTCAGGTGGTGAGGCTCAACGTGTAGGTATTGTGCGCGCATTAATTAATGCTCCAGCAATCCTATTTGCAGATGAACCAACAGGTGCACTTAATTCTGCTTCAAGCAAGCAGGTGCTTGATGTGTTGACGGAAGTATGCCGGGGTGGACAAAGCATTGTGATGGTAACACATGATATCCAGACTGCACTACGTGGGGACCGTATTTTATATTTACATGATGGCGTGATCTGTGGTGATTTAACCCTTGGTAGCTATGAACCTGAACAAAACGAGAAACGCCATCACAAATTAACAAGTTTTCTAGCTGAGATGGGGTGGTAAAATGGGTAGCTTCAAATTTGCCATCGCCAACATTAAAAAAAGCAAAAGTGCTGAACTCTCTTTATTTATTTTGATCATTTTAGCTTCATTATTGTTAACGATTGGTGCGGGTGTCCTACTAACAATGAATAACTTTTTTCCAGACAAGGCAACCTCCTTACATGACGCTCATGTTAATATCCTTATGGATCGTAAGCAATATAAGGAGGACTATCATAAATTTATATCTTCTTATCCAGGTGTAGACCAAGCGGAAAAGGAAAATGTACTGCTATTAACTAGATCAACTATAAAACTAAATGATGAAAGGCTCAGCATCAAGGCAGCGATTCTTGACCTAGATCATCAACGGCAAATTGCCCCTTTACGTTTAATAGAAGGAACAATTTCTCGAAACAACGATGTCATATATTTACCCTACATGTTTAAGCTAAAGTATAACTACGAGTTAGACCAAATTTTTGAGATTAACTACCACAACACCAGTTATCGCTATCACATCGCTGGTTTTTTTGATACTGCTTTAATGGGCTCTGGAATATTTAAATTTTATCTCCCCCATTCGGGTTACGGAGAGCTCCAAAATCAAGTAGGTGACGAATTGAATGGTGTATTATTATCATCAATTCTTCAAGATAGTCAGCAAGCTAGCTCACTGTTAACAGCTTATATTCAAACCTTCCCTGAGTCTAGTGAAGCAGTTACCCCTTCTTTCGCAGCCATCGATATTCAAATGGCCCAAAATGAAAATTCAATGACCATTAATGCAATATCCATCATTCTAATAGCCTTTTCTGCGATTGTTGTCCTCATTTCACTTATTATCATACAATTTCGAATTAAAAATAGTATTCATGAAAGCCTTAAAAATATTGCAGTTTTAAAGGCGATAGGTTATACAAGCAAACAAATCATATTTCCTATTATTTTGCAGTTTGTAATGATTGCTCTAGTTGGAGGATGCATTGGTGTTAGTTTGTGTTATGCAATTTTCCCATTTGTAAACTCATTAATTACTTCCTTATCCGGTTTGCTCTGGCAGGGAAACACCCCCATGTCAGCCGCTTTGTTTAGTCTATTAACTATTTTGATTCTTGTATTTTTGGTTGTAGTCATCTCCTCAATACGTATTCGTAAGCTAAAACCTGTAGAAGGTTTACGTAGTGGTATAAATTCACACAACTTTAAACGGAACTTTTTTGCTCTAGAACAGGCTAGAGGTGGGATTTCATTTGTCATGTCCTGTAAAAATATAATGACAAATATTCGGCAAATTATAATGGTCGTCATTATTACAACTGCAGTTACCTTTGCTTCTATTTTTAGCTTTGTGATGTACGATAATATTGCTAATGATAAAACTGCTTTACTCCAAATGTTAGGTACTGAAACTCCAAATATCGGTATTATTGCAGCTCAAGAGCAAGATGCGGAGCAGTTAATTACAGTTATCAATGGTATGAACGGGGTAATTAAAGCAAATATTCAGGATCAACGGCAAGCGGTCATTAATGGGATGCTTATTACGTTAAGCATTACAGATGACTTTGAAAAGTTAGAAATCAATACAGTAATTAAAGGAAAACAACCAAAATATGATAATGAAATTGTTCTAAGTAAAGGACTTGCTCAGCGCCTTGGAAAAGATATTGGTGATCAAGTTAAACTTACCATGGGTGCGTCAACCTATACTTTTCTGATCTCAGGTTTAAATCAAATTAACGATGGAGGATACGGTAGCGCAGCCATGACTACACAATCGATTCGTTATCTTATCCCTAACTATAGGAGTTCTGTCATTAATGTTTATTTGCAAAAGGAACATAAATCACAATTTATTGATCAATTTAAGCAGTTACATTCAAATAAGATTGTAATGATAAGTGATGTCGATCAAGCATTAGATAAAGCATTCCAATCCTATACTTCTATGATGTTTTCAGTAATGGTTGTTATTTTGATAGCTACTTTACTTGTAATCATGTTGATTTTATACATTCTAATTAAAATGACAATTGTTAAACAAAAACATCAATTTGGACTACTTAAAGCACTTGGTTTTACTACCATGCAATTAATGACACAAGTTACTCTTAGTTTTACTCCAGTTATATTTGTAGGTACTATACTAGGTGGGATATTAGGTTATTTGTATATTAATCCTTTACTTGGGCTATTATTTTCAAATGCGGGAATGTCAAATGTACATTTTGTTATTCATCCTTCGAACATTATTTTGTTATGTATTTCAATTACGTGTTTAGCTTATACTGTTGCCATGATCATTACACGAAAGATCAAATCCATTTCAACCTACAACCTACTTACTGAATAAATGATCGGTTTATCTATATTCCTTATTACACCTTGGATTTGGGTAAATTCCACGATGTTATGACCATATACGTTAGTGCTTTTACTTTTTATAATGGGCTTATATTAGAGGAATTTATAACTACGATCGTATGAAAAAGGAGTGTTAGGATGAACAAGCTACGTTATGGTGTTGCGTATTATGATGAATATATGCCGTATGACCGACTTCAAGAGGATATTAAGATGATGTTAGCCGCAGGCATTAATACAGTACGCATCGCGGAATCTACATGGAGCACACATGAGCCTCAAAATGGAGTATTTGATTTCACATCTGTAGATCGCGTGCTGGATGCAATGCATGAAGCCGGCATCGATGTCATTGTAGGAACACCCACTTATGCTGTACCTGCTTGGATGATTAAACAACATCCTGACATTCTTGCGACGACCTCAAGAGGTGCCGGACGTTATGGTGCACGTCAAATCATGGATATAACACACCCTGCTTATTTATTTTACGCAGAACGGATGATTCGCAAATTAATGGAGCGAGTGCATAAGCACCCTGCGGTTATTGGCTATCAAACGGACAACGAAACGAAGCATTACGATACCGCAGGCGACAATGTTCAGCTTCAATTCGTAAAATATATGCGAAATAAGTTTGGTTCATTAGAAGTCATTAATCAGAAATTTGGTCTTACTTATTGGAGTAATCGTATCAATAGCTGGGAGGAGTTCCCTTCTGTTGTAGGGACAATTAATGGGAGCTTAGGTGCGGAATTTGCTAAATTTCAACGCACATTAGTAAATGAGTTTTTAGCATGGCAGGTACAGATTGTGAATGAATATAAACTGCCTGGTCAATTCGTAACTCAAAATTTTGACTATGACTGGCGTGGACATTCCTTTGGGGTTCAGACTTCTGTCGATCATTTTGAGGCTGCGAAGCCCTTTGACATTGCTGGCGTAGATATTTATCATCCATCCCAAAGCAAGCTGACAGGAATTGAAATTTCCTTTGGTGGAGATATATCCAGATCATTAAAGCAAAGCAATTATTTGGTGCTAGAAACGCAAGCGCAAGCTTTTCCAGATTGGACACCCTACCCAGGTCAGCTAAGACTATTAGCATTTAGTCATGTCGCTTCAGGCGCAAATATGGTTGCTTATTGGCATTGGCATTCCATCCATAATTCATTTGAAACGTATTGGAAGGGCTTGCTCAGTCACGATTTTCAGCCAAACCCTGTATACAATGAAGCTAAAACAGTAGGCGCTGATTTTACTAAACTAAGCCACAAGTTAGTTAACCTTCGTAAGCAAAATAAAGTAGCGATCCTAGTCAGCAATACAGCCTTATCTGCCATCGAATGGTTTAAGCTGCCTGACGGTAAATTATATAATGATGTTTTCCGTTGGATTTATGATGAGTTGTACAAGCTTAATGTTGAGGTTGATTTTATTACGCCTGACTTTGAACAGCTAAGTCATTATGAGCTTGTCATAGTGCCTGCCTTATATTCGGTAGAAGATGAAGCACTAGAGCGGCTTAATGAATTTACGGAGCACGGTGGACATGTCGTTTATACATTTAAAAGTGGCTTTACTAACGAGGATGTTCAGGTACGTACAGTAGTACAACCAGGGATTATTAGCAAAGCATGTGGTATCAGCTACAACATGTTTATCGCACCTGATGAAGTGGCAAAAATACAAAGTGATGTTTTGTTATGGTCAAGTGAAGACGCAGCTATCACGAGTTGGATGGAGTTAATAACACCTACGACAGCCAAGGTGCTAGCAAGCTATGATCATCCTGAATGGAATAATTATGCCGCAGTTACGCGTAATCAATATGGCGCTGGGACTGCGACCTATATCGGTTGTATGTCAAGTCCAGCGGCATTACGTAGCATTTTAGCAGATACGTTACAACATATTGGTCTTTGGCAAGAGGAGCAAAAGCTAACCTTCCCAATCATTACTAAAAAAGGTTTTAATGACGAAGGTAAGCTAATTCGATACTACTTCAACTATTCTGGCGAGGAGCAGGCTTTTGTTTACCCTCACAAAGCTGGCACACAATTATTGACGGATCAGTCTGTATCTGAGGGTCAGCAGATCACATTATCACCTTGGGGATTTGTAATAATTGAGCAATAGTTTCAAAATAAAATATCAAATTCTATAAACGGTTACAAAAGTAAAGAGACTGTCCCTTAGCCAACAAGCTAAATAAGGACAGTCTCTTTTTACTTCTCTTTTCGTTGTTACTCTTCTTCACCAAGCTCCCGATACACAAAATAATCAAAATCGGCAGTGGCTTGATGTCTGTACGTATCAATACAAGTTACACCTACAAATGTCCCTGTAAAATGCTCAAAGCTTTCAGGATATTCGTCAGACATTTTACTTGCATCTAGCACAGGTCCAATTTTATTCCATTGCTCACCATCTAAGGACCAGAAAAACTGTAGTTTTTCCCTGTAAACTTCTCCACGCAAATAAACGGGTTTTCCTTCAGGTAATGCTACACGGAACGCGGTCCATTCTTGCTTTTGCCCATGATCGGAAGAAATTAGCCCTAAGGCTTTTCCACCCAAAGATTCACTATAGTATACACGTAAAAAGTAATGCGTCAAATGATCATAGAAAAAGGTTAACCCTGCCATCGCTTGAAAATATTTAGGATCAAATTCAACGACGGTTTCTGCCATGACATCAAAGGCTTGAACTCTTCGAGCCACTAAGCTTTGCGTATGCACAGAAAATAAAGAATCTTGCCCACGTAGTCGTAAATATCCTGGTCTGGAGGTTAAGTCAATTCCTGCCTCGCCGACATGTACTCGAAGTGTGTTCCATTCTGTACTCAACACAGGCTCATCAAAATGATCCTTTTCAGGCAATGTAGGTACAGGACTTGAAGGAAGATCAGGTGCAGGCACAACTAGCTTCGCTTGGTTACCGCCCCCCTCTAGACGAAGCCACCCTTCCTCGTTCCAGTACACCTTCTGGAGCGCTGTTTCACGCCCTAATGTTGAGCGCATTTGTGGCATTAATGGACGGGCACATAGGTGAGCTGCATACCAATTACCATCCGTTGTTTCTACAAGACTTGCATGTCCCGACTTTTGCAGTGGTGCATCTGGATTGTAATATTGCGGTTTAAGAAAGGCGCCAACGCCCCGTTCATTAAAGATAGTAACCGCAGACGTAATAATCGGGTTGCATGGATCAGGCTCATAAGGTCCAGTAATTTGCTTCGCTCTCGCCATCGTTACCCCATGACCGTACCCAGTGCCCCCTTCTGCTGCCATCAAATAATAATAGCCATTTCGCTTATAAATATGTGAGGCTTCAAGACAGCCCATATCTGTACCGCCATCGTAAATTCGGATAGGGTCTCCAACTACATCTTGAAGTTCAGCACTATACTCCTGTAAAAAAATCACACCAGGAGAAGGATAGTCTTGCCTAAAGTCCCACTCTAGCTGAGTTAACCATATACGTCCATCGTCATCATGGAAAAACGAAGGGTCAAAGCCACTGGAGTTTAAATACACTGGCTTGCTATAAGGCCCTGTAACCTCCTTCGCTGTAACGACATAGTTATCAGCATGAAATACATTCCCCGCCCGATTACGCACAATAGTATAGACGAGATAAAATAGTTGTTGCTGTTCATTATAGGTTAAGCAAGGCGCCCACACGCCACCAGAAGCCATAACGCCTGTTAAATCAAGCTGCTCCTTGTTGGTAAGTGCATATCCAATCGGTTGCCAATGCACCAAATCTTTAGAATGATGAATACGTACACCCGGAACCCATTCAAAGGTGGATGTCGCAATATAATAATCTTCACCTACCCGCAATATGGAAGGATCGGGATGGAACCCCCTTAAAATCGGGTTTTGAATCTGCTTACTCAAATGTAATCAGCTCCTTTTGTATTAACCTTTTACCGCGCCTGCTGTTACACCTTTAGTAATTTGTTCATTAAAGATGGCGTAAATAATAATTGCAGGAATCGAGGTAAGCACCATCACCGCAAACTGTGAACCATAATCAGAGGAATATTGGCCCGCAAAGTTCATGACGGAAAACGGTAATGTTTTAAGCGCATCTTTACTTAAAAAGGTCGAAGCCATAATAAATTCATTCCAGCAATTTAGGAAGGTCATTACAATTACGGTCACCAAGGCTGGTTTCGTAAGTGGAGCAATAATTTGAAATACAGTCCGATAAATACTGCATCCATCCATGACCGCGGATTCCTCCATCGCTCTCGGAATACTACGCATGAATCCAGTTAAAATAAAGGTTGCTAACGGTACAGAAACCGCAGTATACGGTAAAATGAGCCCTAAATACGAATCCGTTAACCCAATTTCTTTGAAAATTGCAAAGTTAGGAAGTAATGTCGCATGAATAGGAATCATAATTCCTAACAAAATAATCGCAAAGAAAAAGGAACGAAGCTTCCAAGTCATTCTTGTGAATGCATAAGCTAATGTTAAAGATAATAAGATCGTAAGTACAATCGTGGTACTTGTCACTAAAGCACTGTTAAAAAAGTATCTAAGAAACTTGCCGTCTACCCAGGCATTTACATAGTTTTGCCATTGGAACGTTTCTGGCCAAGTTAGAATATTCGAGGAATAAAATTCTGTACTGCTGGCAAATGAGAAATCAATCATCCAAATGAGCGGAAATAACTGTAGTGCTGCGACAACTAGGAAAAAGAGCCACAGTGCAATTTTTGTCTTTTTTTGCATAACTTTTCTTCCCCCTTAATATTCTGTCGCATCACTGCGAATGAGCTTATTGCTTAAATAAGTGAATAATAGACATACAACTACAAACAAGATAGAAATTGCATTTGCATAACCATATTGACTTGCTGAAAATGCTTTATTGTACAAATAAACGGCAAGGAATTGCGTGGAGTCACCAGGACCGCCATTTGTAGTTAAGAACACCATTTCCATCTGCTTTAAGGCGGTAATCATCGCTAGTGTCACTTGCACCGCAATAACTGGAGACAACAACGGAACGGTAATACGTAGGTGTAATTTTAATCCAGATGCACCATCAAGCTTCGCTGCTTCGTATAGATCTTCAGGAATCCCTTTAATACCTGCATAGTAAAACAATAAGCCCCAACCAAAACCTGCCCAGATCAAGATGAAAAGCATAGAGCCAAGCGCTGTACTTGATTCACCTAACCATACGTGTTGCCAAGAGCTTAAACCAACCATATCTAATATTTTATTGAGAATGCCAAAGGTAGGATCAAGCACAGATAACCACATTTTAGAAATTACTACAACGGAAATAACACATGGAATAAAGAAAATGGTACGGAATATTTTTTCTGCTTTTCCACCAATTCGATCGAGCCATATCGCAAATAAAATACAAATTGGATGCTGTATCACAATAAACCCTAAACCAAGTAATATTGCATTACGTAAAGAAATCCAAAAGCGCTCATCATGAAAAAGTAAATTTTGATAATTTTCAAAGCCAACCATTTTAACGTTTGTACCTGGTCCCAATGTATCTGTAAAGGAGTAGTAACCACTCAAAATTATAGGTGCCAAAAACGTAAGAATAAATAAAATTACGCCTGGAGCTACAAAAAGAAATATAGCGGTTTTATTGCTAAGCACCTTATGCATAATATTCTCCCCATTCCTTCAAAAAATGTAAGAGGACAGGCAGACGAATGCTGGCCTGTCCTCAAACGAATTATTTTTGTGTATCTGCTGCGTTTTGAAGCTCTTTCACTAAACCTTCTGCATCAATCCCACCTGCGAAAAATTTACCAAAGATGTTTTGCACATCATCTTTAAATTTAGGTGTTCCAGAGTCTAACATCAATGCACCAGAGCTAGAGGTTGCACCAACTAAGATGTCTGTTAAGCTCTTTTGAAGCTCTGTTTCTTTACCTGTTAACTCATACTTTTGAGCTGGTACTGCTGCGCCTGTATCCCAAGCAATTTTTGCCCATTGATCTGCAGCCATCATGTAATCAAACAATTTTTTAGCTTCTTCTGGATGTTTGGATTTACTGATAAGCACATAGCCGCCACCATTCCATCCAAGTAAGTCAGTATCTTTCCCTTTTCCGCCTTCAACCGTTGGGAACTTCAACACGCCGATATTGTTACGGAACGATTCAGGTAATGCCTCATTGGATGCCATACCTGCTTCCCAAGAACCCATGTACCACATTGCAGCTTTACCTTGTGTAAATAAGTTTTGAGATGCACCATAATCCGCAGTCATAAATGAATCTTGGAACAGCTTCTCATCTCTAACCTGTTGCAACAATTGAGCTGTTTTTAATACATCAGCATTGTCTGTAAGCTTGTTTTTGTTTTGTACAGCACCAAGCAATACATCAGAGTTGCCTGTCAAACGAATGTAGATGTTTTGGAACATTGCAGGATAGCTCCATAGGTCTTTACCATTAATGGACATTGGAGAAATTCCTTTTTCGCGGAATGCTTTACCTGCATCAAGTAACTCTTGGAATGTTGTTGGAACTTTTACGCCATTGTCTTCAAACATCTTTTTGTTATAGTAGATGACTTCATAGTCACTGTTACGTGGCAAGCCGTATACTTTACCGTCGAATGTAAAAGATGTGAATACGCCTGGAAGGAAATTGTATTTTTCACCTTCATATTGTTTTAGATCAATTTCTTTGACATATCCTGCTTGAACTAATGTGTTTAGCTCTGCGCCACCATGTACCATGGACACGTCTAAAGGTTCACTGGAAGCCATATATGCTTTAAGTTTATTTTTGAATGGTTCTTCTGCTAATGTTTCAAGATCAATTTTGACGTTTGGATTTGCTGCAACATAGTTGTCTAACATTTTTTGCTCAGCTAAACCTTGTCCTGATTTACGATCTGGTAAGTTAGAGAAAAAGCGCAACGTAATTTGCTTATCTCCATCTTTACTCCCTGCGTTACCGCTTTCATTTTTAGTGTTACCACCACAAGCAGTAAGCATCATAACGACAGCCATGACTAACGCAAGCAACGAAATTCTTACTCTCTTTTTACTTTTTTCCACTTAAAATCCCCCTTGTTTAATCGCGCTTGATCTTAATAAGTTTGACTTGAACACATCATAACAAATGTGTAAATTAGCCGTCAGTAGAGAAACATCGGACAAACTTGAAATATGTCGAATGGCTAAAGATTCACATTGTATAAATACATTAGACAGGCTAGAATACTAACAACTTCATCTTTAAAAAAAGGTTGTGATGATGTGCTTTCAAAGCTATTTAAGCAAAGTTTAAATATGAGCCTGAAATTTAAAATTATTACTTTATTTTTCACGCTCCTTACTATCGTCTCACTGATACTTGGTTATTATTCCTTTCAAACTTCAAAAAAACAAATCGTTAACAAAGTGAGTAGCACCAACCTTGGTGTGGTCAAAGAAATTAACAACAATATGAATACGCTTCAGCAAACTATCTCAGATTGGGTCACTGTGTTTACACTAACGAATGTAGTACAGGACATTTTGCGAAGTGGCTCGATTGGCAGCAATCAGGTCGAATCGATGCTATATAATGGCCCTACTGCTTCAATTATGAATCAGATGCTAGTGACAGGAAGCTTCGATTATCTATCCATTTATGGTGAGAAAAATAGTGCATTATATGAAGTATCTACGGATGGTAGCAACGGGGCTTCCAATTTAAGCGACTTTAGCGCCAGTGACATTTACAATAAATCTCTAGACCTCAACGGTGCCTCCTATTGGTTCGCATTAACTAATAACAACAACCTTTTTATACAATATAATCGCAATAGCAAGATCGGAATGACACGAATCATTCGTGATATTAACAACGGACATAAAATAGGATTTATTTTTGTAGGTGTTAACGTCGATACAATACGTAATAGATATTTAAAAAACTTATATGATGACAATCATGGAATCGCAATTTTAGATCAGGACGGTACCCCATTACTTACGGCTGGAAAATCGTTTTACGATCAAAGTAATGATGCCTTTCATTTCTTACTCCCATTAAATCCAGGGAGTTCAGGCTCAACAATTATTAAGTCCAACAAAGAAGATGTGTTAATCTCCTATAGCGTGAACGATAATGGATTGCGGACTTTATACAGTATTCCAATGAGCTTATTAACAAATGAGTTAAATTCGATTAAATCATTTGTCATTTTACTTGTAGGCATTTGCTTAGTGTTGTGTGTTCCTTTGTTAATGATATTAACAAGCTTTTTAACCGCTCCACTGAAAAATTTATTGCTTTCAATGCGAAAATTTCAAAATGGACAGTTTGATGAAAGTGTTGAAATTAAATATTGGGACGAAATCGGCCATTTAAGCAAGGGTTACAATAACATGGTTTCCAACATGAAAACGTTAGTAAACGATGTGTATGTGCTTCGGCTAAAGGAACAAGAAGCTGAGCTAAAAGCACTTCAATCGCAAATTAACCCACATTTTTTGTACAATATGTTAGATACAATTTTCTGGGAAGCAGAGGCGGCAGGACAGGAACGAATCAGTGAAATGATTATTAACTTATCCCGCTTATTTCGTCTTAGCTTAAATCAAGGAAAAAGCTTTACAAGTGTTGGGAAGGAAAAAGAGTTTATTGCCTTATATTTATCCTTACAGCAAATGCGATTTAAAGAAAAGTTAAGATATGAAATTAACATTCCGGATGAATTAGATCATTTTGTGATCCTAAAGCTATGCTTACAGCCCTTTATCGAAAACGCAATTATTCATGGCATTGAGCAGAAACGCGAAGGTGGCTTTATTTCGATATCAGGACAACTTGAAGATGATAACCTGATTTTTTGTATCATGGATAATGGTGGTGGCATGAGTGAGCATACGATTAAACAAATTACAACCCTTCCCGAGGAAGATGATGTGCATACAGGGCAAGATGTTGGCGGTTATGCAGTTCATAATGTACATGCAAGATTACGTCATTACTACAAGGATCAATACCAATTGCAATATGACAGTGAAATCGGTAAGGGAACAAAAGTAATCATCAAGATTCCTATAACTAGGGACATTTAGGAGGGACACTTTCATGATTAACTTAATGCTTGTTGATGATGAAGAACGTGCAAGAACGGGAATACGAGATTTAATTGATTGGAAAGAGCATAATATTGAAATTGTTGCCGAAGCCAGAGATGGGCTTGAAGCTTTAGAGTTACTAGAGAAGTTACATGTAGATATTATTTTGACGGATATTAGAATGCCAGAATTAGATGGTCTTAGGCTTATCGAGATTGTTGCTCAGAAATACCCATCGATTAAAACGGTCATTATGAGTGGATATGGGGAATTTACGTATGCACAAAAGGCTTTGAGCCTTGGGGCAAGTGATTATTTATTAAAGCCAAGTCGTCGGCAGGAAATTTTGGAAACGATCGTTCATCTCACCTCGCAAATTAATGAAGAGCAGGTTCAAAATCAAGCTCTAGAAAATTTAAAGAAAAGTTTTCGTGAAACGTTGCCACTACTGAAGGAGCAGACTTTAAGTAGACTTGTTACGACAGAGGCTCCTCCTTATCAGCGTTTACTTGAGACACTTAATATGAACGGAATTACTTTTCCCCATGTTATGTATGGCGTGATGATCGTCAAAATAGATCATTTTCTTGCCTTACAACAGAAATATGGCACTGAGGACATCGAATTATTTAAATTTGCCATAAAAAATATGATTGCCGAAATGACAACATCACTATGTCCATGTGCAGTATTTGAATACCAAGATGATATCGTGGTTATTCTCAACACTGAGAAATGGCTAGATCGCGAGCAGCTAGCAGGCTATATTGAGACGATTCAGCGAAATACCGAAAGATATCTCAAATTTACCGTTTCTATCGGTATCGGTAGCTTCAATAATCAGATTGAGCATGTAAGGCTCTCCTTTCTCGAAGCCTCAAAAGCACTGGATATTGGGTATTATGCGGGTACTGCCAAGGTTGTGGATTATATGGATGCGGTAGAGGAAGAATCGTCGATGAGCTCCTACCCCCTTGCTGAGGAAAAGGCCGTGCTAAAAGCGGTACGACACGGTGAGTTTGATAGTATTAATGCAACGTTACACGATTTTAATCAAGCATTAAATCCGGAAATTGCGTCTAAGGATCAGGTGCTAAAATCTAGCTTTGCATTATTTTTTTCACTGTATCATTTATGTATTGAAAATAACGTGGATGTCAGTCAGGTTTTTGGACAGGATTTAACCGAGCTAACCTCGATCCTTGCCCGGTCCAGCCAAGAGGAATTAATACGAGCTTTATCCGATACCGCCTTAAAGGTGAGTAAGCAATTAACGACAAAAAAAAATAGCAATAAACTATTTGAAAATGTACTTAACTATATAAAACAAAATTACACTAAAAACATTAGCCGTGAAGATGTAGCCAGAGAGGTGTATATTACACCGGGTTATGTCAGCCTTTTATTTAAACAGGAAATGAAAACAAGCTTTCTAGACTATTTACACAAAATCCGGATTAATTCCGCTTGCGAAAAGCTTGGAGATCAAAGTCTACGAATCGGAGATGTTGCCCATGACGTAGGTTATGGGGATGAAAAGTATTTTTATCAAGTGTTTAAAAAGTATATGGGTATGACGCCCAATCAATATCGGAACAATTTGAATTAAGTTACTCTCGTTAACTATATAAAGAAGGGCAGTATTGCAAATTTCCACCTGGAAATTTACGATGTCGCCCTTCTATTTTCTTTATTTTCCATATTGCTATTATTACTCTTATTTAGCTCATACACTCCATTTACGTTACTCACTTTTCATCTGCCGATACTGTAACGGACTCATGCCTGTCCAACGTTTAAACTGCCTACTAAAATGAGATAGCTGAGTGTAGCCAAGTCTTTCTGCGATTTCCTTAATCGACAGCTCAGGCTGCTGAATCAGCAGCTTCGCTTCATTGAGCAGTAACTCAGATAAATACTGCCGTGGCGAAGTTCCATATACTTTCCGAAAAATTTCTAAGCAATACCCTGGTGTAATACCAAGTGACGTTGCAATGTCCTCGATTTTAACAGTTATCCCATCATCCTCAGTATAGTTACCATTCCCATCAGCATTACGACGCTCTAGCTTAGCTTGAAAACGAGCTTTAATGCCCTCCGCAATCGCTTTAGCATAATGTAGAGAAGATGGTGATAACGTATCCTGCTCACCTAGCTCAGAGGGATGCCGTTCCGCTAAAAAATTGAGCAACTGAAACAATACCATCTGTATCCGAAAACGATCTCCTGTCGTATAGCTTCCTTCTTGACGCAAAATAGCTAGCCAGTCCTGCACAATTTCGTGTAGTCTAGCATTTTCAACTGTACCTGCTTTAAACAAAATTTGTTCACGGATTGCCATCTCTTGTCTAAAAACAGGATCATCCACATTAAAATGAGCGCAAAAATAATGTAGTCCATTTTTATCGTTACAATGAATCGTATGCTTAAAGCCTGGTGGGACAAGGAGGATATCGCCTTCCTGTAGCTCATAATGTATTTGCTCCATCCATGTTTCTTGACTGCCCTGAAGCACAACATGAATTTCAAAGCCCACATGGACATCCTCAGGTACCTTCCATCCACATTTGACCACTTGCTCATGTGCGCCAAATAGCTTCACATTCCAGTCAATCGCAGGTAACCAACGTGCTACATGAAGCCATTCTGCACTTGGGATAGGTTGCTTCATCCCCCTTCCTCCCTTCTAAGCTGTTACACAATAACAAGCTCACACTCTGGCACGAATCCAAACTCCCCAGAAATTGCATCCTGCACAAGCTTAATTAATTCAATTACGTCCTGAGCTTTCGCTCCCCCACGATTTTGAATGACATTACCATGTACAGGTGAGATCATCGCTTGACCTCGCTGTGTTCCACGCAAATTCAAACGATCTGCTAGCTTGCCAATCGGCTCTCCAATGTTATAGTTATTTTTAAATACAGATCCACAGGAAGGATAGTCAAAATGATGCTTACCCATTCGGTCATTAATGACAGCACGCATTGCTTCAGTATTTGCCTCTCCCCGTTGCTCCAATATTTCAAGCTGCTTCACATAATAATCCGCAAATTGACCTAAGTCAGAAGCGGTAAAGGCCGTTTTATGGGCTTGGGAAATAAACTGTAATAATCTATCTTCATGTACGATTGGCGATTTTAGCTTCAAATCTGCCCCAATAATAAACCAATTGTGCTCCATAAAAATGGAGTGCTTATAAGCAAATTTACAGTCAGCTACATCAATCGATTGAATACCACGTTCAAGATGGTCTACATCGATATAATAAACAAGTGTTAATAACTCGTTAATTTGATTACTAAAATATTTAGCATTCATATAGACGCCGCCACCAAATGTACCCGGAAGTAAAAAGGTGAATCCAAAATCACTAATCCCTGCTTGAATCCCTAACAACGATAACATCGCCATTGGTGTGCCTGCAGAAACATATAACTCATCTATCGATTTGTATCTGATTTCAATATGTTCTCGCAAGGATAAAAATAATGTATCCGGATGTGGTTGATCTGGGAATAAAATATTCGAACCCATACCAAAAAACACTGGATTTAACCCACTACTCTTCACGTTCTCCATCAGTTCAACAAGCTGCTCTGTCGTTTGGGGCATCGCTACAAATCTAGCCTCTCCTCCAATCGCATACGTGGAAAATGGAGCTAACGAAATATTACTTTTACATAAATGCTCTAAGCTTGCCTTCAATAAAATCCAACCCTTCTCTATTTAAACCAACTCAGTGGTCATATTCATTCACTTATATGCAAACCTCACTATAAATATCAATGATTTCATTATACTATATTACAAAGAGCAAAGTATTATCATGTAGAGCACATTAACACAAAAAGCTGTATAGGAGATGCCCAAATTGAAAATACGTAATGAATATACATGTCCGCTAGAAATAACACATGATGTTACTAAAGGAAAATGGAAGCCCATTTTATTATGGCAATTAGGTAAGCAATCTTGTTCCTTGTCCAAGCTTCGCTCAGATATTCAAGGGATTAGTGAAAAGGTACTGATCGAACAGCTACATGAGCTTATCAGTAGTGGCATGGTAAACAAAAAAAAGCACGACGGTTACCCCTTAAGGGTAGAGTATTCACTGACAAAGCGAGGGATCAAAATGCTTGAAGCCATTACCATCATGCAGTCAATCGGGGTTGAGCTTATGCTAGAGCGCGATCTACTTACAAAAAAGTAAGTAATAGGCTTAATTAATTTTGTCATGTTATATTCTAAACAAATATTACATTTGAAAGGAAGTAACATGACAATGCCTAAAAATACTGAGGTTACTGAAAATATGGAACACATTTTAAACGAGCTGCTTCTCCATCATCCTGTTTCTTTTGTTAGCTCTATAGATGAAGAAGGTTTTCCAAATACAAAAGGAATGTTACCTCCACGCAAAAAAGAAGGTATTCAGCATTTTTACTTCACTACGAACACTTCCTCTATGAGAGTGAAGCAGTTTCGTGCCAACCCTAAGGCTTCCCTGTATTTTTGTGATCCCAAGCAGTTTAAGGGTATGATGCTGAAGGGCACGATGCAGGTATTGGAAGACGTAGCCTCTAAGGAGATGATATGGCTTGAAGGAGATACCCTATATTATCCTCTAGGAGTGACAGACCCCGATTATTGTGTTCTACATTTTACAGCAGATTCGGGCAGATATTATCACAGCTTTAGCTCGGAATCCTTTATAATTTAAAATTTATTTTACCTATTTCATGTCGTCCATATTTATAGGTTTGAGTTACTTTTAATATACCTTTTTAACATTCACCTTGGTGGTATACTCAAACCTTTCCCCGTTCATGAAGGTACCTTCTGCTGAAAATCGTAAAATATCACTGAAAAGTGCTACCTTTTTCGTTGAAATTAATTTTTCTCCTCGTTCAGTCCCCATATCTTGTTTCTTAAAACTCATTCCATGTTCAGAACCTTCAGTTGTAAATATATTTACTCGCAAAGGAATGGCTTCTCCATCCTCGATATAATAATAGCTGATTTTCATATATTTAACGTCAGTCAACTCTTTGTGAAAAACAACATCTCCACCAATAAAGACCTCCATATCTGGCATAATCATAATCACTGCACCGTCAAGTGTCATCTCCGAATGCTCTTCCGCATTTAAGACATGTAGCTCTGTATTTTTAATTATCTCGGCTTTAGCAGCGGATTTAGCATCCGTTACAACTTTTTGCTTCATGTAAGTAAACGAAACAACTAACAAAGTAACAACTAAAAAAGATATAATAGTTATCTTAAATCTTTTTTGCTTTAACATCATATTCATTTAAATCCTCCATATGAAGAGCATAATAAATATAACCTTGTTCTCACTTAAACATTTTGTGCTTTTTAATCGACGTACTACATACCTACTTAATTTTAGTTTAACAAATAAAATGAACGTTTGTTTGCCCTTATCTGTCTATACCATGACAACAACAACGAAGGGGGTGCAGAACTTTGAATGATCGAGAACTTTTCGAGCTATATAAGGAGCAGGTTTATCACTTTTGCTATTATTACATGAAAAATCGGGCAGATGCTGAGGATATTACCCAAGAAGTATTTGTAAAGGTCATTTTAGCTGATAAATCAAAGGTTACAAATATGAAGGCATGGATATTGAGAATTGCGTCTAATGAGTGTAACTCTGTCCTAAGAAGGCGAAAAAACGGGATCTTAAAAGAAATACGCAATTTTGTTTTATCTAAATCAGACAATGCCAATCCTGTGGAACAGCAATTGACTACACAAGAAACTAAACAAGAAATGGCTGAAGTGTACAAGCAGCTCCCTGATAAAATTAGAACGGTCATCGTGCTTCGCTATATTAACGAGTTATCCATTGCTGAAATTGCCAAAACAATAAATATTCCCGAAGGGACAGTAAAATCGAGAATCCATAAAGGTCTGAAATTGTTAAATAAACTGGTCGAGTCAAGGCCCAAGGAGATGATTTATTCGTGAAAGAACATATGGATAAAGAGCATAGCATTCCTCAGCCTAATTATGAATTAATGTGGAGCAATATCGAACAAGAAGCAAAACGACGTCAAGCACATGCTCAAACTACGAAAACCATAAATCTCCCTCGTCGCTCATTTAGCCAAAAGCTAAAGGCAATGCCAATGAGTGTTGCTGTTGTTTCCCTACTTTTGTTTGCTGTCCCTGTGTTTGCTGGCGTGGCACTTAACTGGGATAAAATTGGCGGTGGGAATGTCGCTACTGCGTTAAGTAATGGGATTGGTCAGCAATATGATTTACACGTTAGCGATGAAGGCGTAACAATGAACCTCCATGGTGTCGTTACAGACGGGGAAAAAATGAAAATGATATTATCCTTAGATGTTGACAATAAAAATGAGGATTTAACTAGCTATGAAGGTTTTGCAACAGAAAACAATATCATGACTGGTGAAGGGAATTCCAAAGCTAAAGTGTCAGGTTACTTATCCTATGATCCCGACAGTAAAAAGCTACTTGGCATTTATGAAACCCCTGATTCACTAAAAGACGGTAACAAAAACTACAAATTTGAAGCTCAAAATTTAATATTTTATAAAAATAAAGAGATCCCTTTAAAAGCAAGCTTTAAAGCTGGGGATATGATTTATACAGGTGATACTAAATATCCAGTTATTCAAATTGAGTCTATCGCTCACATCAAGGAACAAACCGTGATCCGTTATGCAATTCCAGGTGTTTCTAATGATTTAGGAAGCGCAATACCACGCTTAACACTCAATGATCACGATCAAAATAAAGAAGCGATCCCCACCTATTTACCAACAGACAAAAAGCAACTTCTAATTGAGCAGGTGTTTGATGTAAATGCTAAGGGATGGGAACAAGCCCAGCTTCATTTAACTTATACCGATGAGGCTAAACGAATTTCAGGTACGTGGGAGCTCGCCTTCCATGCAGACGGTAAAAAAGCAAGTGAAGCCATGTTCACCAAGGAACTGCAAGCTACACCACAGTTTGTGGAGAAAACAGGAATAACTTTACAGCAGCTTATCATATCCCCACTGGACATTATGGTTAACTTTGAGAATCAAGACTCATTTAAGAAGGGAAGTGTTCACTACAACACTGTCAAGCTAATGATTGGCGATAAAACCATAACCGGCGGCTGGAACTTAAAAGCGGTAGAGGGCAAAGACAAGTTTCAGCATCTATTTCAATTTGAGTCCCCACAGCGGTACAAAAATTGGGCTGATACCCCGATGAAGTTGATTTTGAAGGATGCAACGGTTGTAAAAAGAGATACAAGTAAAAACTGGGTCACATTACAACAGCCTACCACTGATAAACAGAAAACCTCAATGCTTGTAGATGGTTTTACGATTAACTTTACGTATTATACAGAGGATGGAAAGCTTGTAGTTGAAGCAAGCTCTGATTCCAAAGGCTTTAAAGGTGTCAATCAAACGACACTTCGGATAAACGGAAAAGAACTGATTCCAGATATTTCACCTAAAGGGATGGTTAGCACAGGTGTCAATATAGACCGCTATTCCAACCTTCCACTTACAGAAAAGATTGAACTTAACCCAGGGGTATATAAATACTTTGATCCAAGTCGTGATATAGAAATTAATCTTTAAAGAAATCTATGTTGATACAAAAAATGTGAACACCAAAAAATGAGCTAGCTTCATTGCTTAGCTCATTTTTATTTTATATCTTTAAAGCGTGCGTTTTAAGCCCTCATAAATTAGCCTATCCTGCGATATACGCCGAATCAAAAGTTCCATTGACGTTGCCCTCAACAATAATGACATGTCCCCAGAACAGATCCCCGTCATAAAAATATATCGTGAAATCACCATTTGCACTTACCGAAATGCTGCTCAACTCTAATTTAGAAATAAAAATCTCTTTTGTAATTTCGTCTAATTCAGCTTCCTCATCATCAGCAAGCCAGTCATTAGCTAAATCTAGTAACTCCTCCGCCGCATAGCTACGAATGCTATCGCTCCATTTCAACTCATCCTCAAACAACGTGTGCGCGGTCGCTAACGCTGCTGTCATCACTTCAGTCTCATCATGATCAAAATACAATTTCCCCTCTTCTTTTGCCCATACAATAGACTTTTCAAAGGTTTGAACGGAGCGATCAAGTGTAAACGTGCCTAACTTCTCATCCGTGTAATAGACCGGCTTCAGCATCTCATCACGTAATGCTTCTAGCTCTTCATCATGGAAGCTACCATTCAAAACTTCAACAAGCATAAAGGAACTTTCACCACGTCGCACAGCAAGCTTAACGATACGATCCTTGTCGAGCCATTTTCTAGACTCCTCAAGCTGCTGATCATCCGCTAGCCATTCCAGTCTCTTTTCCTCTTGAATTACGTCATGATTTGAAGAGGTTAGCTCTCTCCACGCCACCAAATTAATCGAAGCACGCCATAACGTATCCCCACCCGCTTTGCCGCCACCTACTCCAGAAGGTCCCGTAACAGCCACAATTTCAATCACTTCATCACCAAATCTTTGTTCAAACTTCTTTATTTCCTTCTTTATTTCCTTCTCCTTACTCATCTGTAACCCCCACCATTCATCAGTTTGGATTCATAGCTAAATTCATAGTTTTGATCGATCATTACTTTTTAACGTTTGTATTTTTCCTACTATGCTCCACTATTCTCAGTTATCGACATAGCATGTTTTCTTCCCAATACTTTAATCGCTAAAAATACAATACCTATAATAATAACCGCAACAACCAGCGTAGAAACAATCACATTCAAATGAACAGTACGAATTAAATACAACCAACCTGCCAAGCTAAGCAACGTAATGAATAAGGTCGGGAGGGTAAGCAAAATACCAATCTTAAAGTAATAACCCCAAGTGATTTTAACCCCTTTACGAGACAAAACATGTAACCAGATTAACGTGGCAAGCGAACCGATTGGCGTTATTTTTGGACCTAAATCTGACCCAACGACATTGGCATAAATTAAGGCCTCACGAATAATGCCTTCCGTATGCGTACCCCCAATCGCTAATGCATTGATTAAAACGGTAGGTAGGTTATTCATCACAGAGGACAAAAACGCCGCAATAAAGCCCATTCCCACCGTAGCTGCTACTACCCCCTGCTCTGCTACCGCCTGAATCACTTTGCCTAATGCATCCGTTAAGCCCACGTTCCGTAAACCGTACACAACGACATACATCCCAATTGAAAAAATAACAATCGTCCAAGGTGCTTCTTTGATGAGCTTTTTAGTTTGAATGTGTGGACTTTTACGAGCGATCAATACAAATAAAAACGCCGCAATACAAGCAATGACTGAAACAGGAACCCCCATCGCCTCACTTGTAAAATAAGCAATAAGTAGCAACGCCAAAATACCCCAAGACAGCTTAAATAAAGTCATATCCTTGATGGCTTCCCTTGGCATTTTTAGCTGCTCCATACTATAGCTTTGCGGAATCCCTTTACGAAAACAAAGATATAAAACAAGTAAGCTACTAATCATAGAAAAGAAATTAGGTACAATCATAACGCTCGCATATTCCGCAAATCCAATTTTGAAAAAGTCAGCAGATACAATATTCGTAAGATTACTAATGATTAGTGGCAAAGACACCGTATCCGCAATAAAACCACTAGCCATCACAAACGGTAAAACCATTTTATTTTCAAAATTCAAAGCACGAACCATCGATAATACAATTGGCGTCATAATCAGTGCTGCACCATCATTTGCAAATAATGCAGACACGCCTGCACCAAGCAAAATGACAAAGACAAACATCAACGTACCGTTGCCTTTTGCCAATCGCGCCATATGCAAGGCTGACCATTCAAACAGTCCAACTTCGTCTAAAATTAATGAAATAAAAATAAGTGCAACAAACGTCAGCGTCGCATTCCAAATTAAACCTGTAACCGTGCCAACGTCTACAAAGCTGACTACGCCACAGACAAGCGCAATGATCGCTCCAATCGAAGCCGACCAACCGATACTTAAACCTTTAGGTTGCCAAATCACCAACGTCAGCGTAAATAAAAAGATAAGAACCGCAGTAAGTATTGCCATATTTCCCCCTGAAGACGTCACAGTTCCCATTTCCTGCACATCTTTCGATATAATAGAGTATAAATTCAAGCCTTAACTATCATTCTCAGCAATCAAGTATATTGCCAAGCAATAGTGTATCACATTTTAAACTAGTTCAGCACTTAGAAGATCACGCCAATTTTCAAGGAAAAATTCATCTATGTTTTCAAGGATAACTCCTTTAATTTGTCCATCTATACCTATGCTATAATCAAAGCAAATTCGATATAAGGAGGAAAAAAGAGCATGACAAGTCAACCTACGGGGGCATTTTACACTCATAAATATAGAAATTTATTTGCGGAGCTTGGTTATTCAGAGGATGAAATTCGTGCAAAAGTAGAGGATACGTGGAACCAGTTATTTTATGGCGATCCTGATGTACGTATTTATTATCCAATGGGAGATGACAAAGGGTATTTTCTTGATACCGGAAATTTAGATGTGCGTACAGAAGGCATGTCCTATGGCATGATGATGGCGGTCCAAATGGATAGGAAAGAAGAATTTGATCGGCTGTGGAATTTTGCTCACACCTTTATGCAACATAAAGAAGGGCCACATAAGTATTATTTTGCTTGGCATTGTAAGCCAGATGGAACGATTATTTCCCCTGGATCTGCGCCAGATGGCGAAGAGTTTTTTGCAATGGCTTTATTTTTTGCATCTAAACGCTGGGGAGATGGAGCAGCTCCGTACAACTATTCAGAGCAAGCTAAGACTTTACTATCGGCATGTATTCACAAGGGCGAAGATGGACAAGGCGACCCAATGTGGGAACCTGAGAACAAATTAATTAAATTTGTGCCTGGTTTGCCTTTTAGTGATCCTTCTTATCACTTACCCCATTTCTACGAGCTATTTGCCCTGTATGCAGATGAGCAGGATGCTCAATTTTGGCAAGAAGCAACGGAGGCAAGCAGACAATACCTACATAAAGCTTGCCATCCAACTACAGGACTTGCACCTGAATACGCCCACTATGATGGGACACCTACACCTCCTCAACCACATGGCGATTTCAGTCATTTTTACAGCGACTCCTATCGTGTAGCAGCAAATGTCAGCCTCGACTGGGAATGGTTTGGTAAGGACCCTTGGCAAGTAGAGGAATGTAATCGCATTCAACAATTTTTTAGTGACAAAGAAGTGAGTGATTACCGTAGATACACCATTGATGGTCAACCGTTTGATGAGCCTTCGCTTCATCCAATCGGCTTATTGGCAACTAATGCAATGGCCTCCCTTGCGGCGGATGGACCACATGCCAAGCATTTTGTGCAGTTATTTTGGAATACCCCTTTGCGTACAGGTGAACGCCGTTATTATGATAACTGCTTGTACTTTTTTAGTATGTTAGCGTTAAGTGGGAATTATCGAATTTATTAAAATAATGCTGAATCCCTCTGTCCCTACGCTAATCCCCTTTTATATTAAGCATTATTTTAGGATTGAACCAAGGCGTAACCTTAGATTAGTAGCACTATTCACTAATCTTTGAGTGTTACGCCTTTTTTAATAACATACTGCTCTGTTATTTCATTTCACTTCAATTAAATAAATGGATATTTCACCAGTCCTCCAAACATACTAAGCAATAACTGATACTAGGAGGATTAACTATGCCAGAGGAACGATTGTTAATTGCTGCACTTGGCGGTGTATATGAGGTTGGCAAAAACATGTATTTTCTGCAATATGGAAACGACATTATTGTCATTGACTGCGGTTCAAAATTCCCTGATGAGAGCTTACTTGGAATTGATTTAATTATTCCCGATGTCTCTTATTTGTTGAACAATATAGATAAGTTACGGGCGTTGGTGGTGACCCATGGACATGAAGATCATATCGGCGGTATTCCTTACCTGCTCAAGCAACTTAACATCCCAATCTATGCTTCTCGTCTCACATTAGGATTAATTGAAACAAAACTAAAAGAACATGGATTGTTACGACAAACCAGCTTACATTGTATTGATTCAGATTCCGTTTTAAACTTTGGTCAGATCACGACTAGCTTCTTCCGAACAAATCATAGTATACCCGATTGCCTTGGTGTCGTCTTTGATACGCCTGAAGGAACAGTCGTGCATACAGGTGATTTCAAATTTGATCTAACCCCCGTAAACAAACAATATCCGGATATACATAAAATGGCGGCAATTGGCGAAAAAGGTGTCCGGTTCTTACTCTCAGAAAGTACAAATGCTGAACGACCTGGATTTACTCCATCTGAAAAGCTTGTTGGCGCTCATATGGAAGAGGCTTTTAAAAAAGCAGATCGTAGAATTTTTGTGTCTACCTTCGCTTCCAATGTACACCGACTGCAACAGGTAGTTGACGCTGCTGAACTAACAGGGCGTAAGCTTGCTTTACTTGGACGTAGCATGGTGAACGTAGTAAACGTGTCTAAGGAGTTGGGTTATTTAAATATCCCAGAGGGTATGCTTATTGAGCCTACAGAGGCGGCAAAGCTACCGCCACATGAGGTTGCAGTGCTTGTCACAGGGAGTCAAGGTGAACCGATGGCGGCATTATCGCGGTTGGCAAATACGAGTAACAGACTAATGGAAATCGGTGCAGGAGATACAGTCCTACTTGCGGCGAATCCTATACCAGGTAATGAACGTAACGTCTCACGAATCGTAGATAATTTGTATTTGCTTGGCGCAAATGTAATTTACGGCTCAAAAAGTGAGTTACATGTATCTGGTCATGGCAGTCAGGACGAATTAAAGCTAATGCTCACCTTAATGAAACCAGAGTATTTTATTCCGATTCATGGCGAATATCGAATGCTACATCATCACCGTTTATTGGCTGAGGCGGTTGGCGTACAAGGCGATAAAGTCTACATTTTAAAAAATGGAGACCTCGTTGAATCTGTTGGTGGTATTGTCCGTCAATCAGGAAGAGTTCCATCAGGGCAAATTTTTGTTGATGGACTAGGGATTGGTGACATCGGTAATATCGTATTACGTGATCGACGCCAGCTTTCTGCTGATGGGATACTCATTACAGTCATTACTTTAAACCAAAGCGATGGTCGTCTTCTGAACGAGCCTGATACGATTTCGCGAGGGTTTATTTACGTCAGGAATTCAGACACCTTAATGGAAGAGGTCAACAAGCTTGTGAAAGACACCTTGGAAAAAATGAGCACTGCTGATCTTGGACAATGGAACATTATGAAACAGACGATTAAAGATGTATTAAGTAAGTTTTTGTACGAAAAAACAAAACGTCGTCCGATGATTTTACCCATCATTATTGAAGTGTAATAAGGGTAAGTAGTAGAAGACTTGCTATTAAGTAGGTCTTCTTTTCTTTATCATAATCCCACATCACTACGAATAAGCTACCTTATAAGTAGGAGGTGGACAACATCAACATCTTTATAAGTTATATTTTTTTAGGATTATCCCTTTCCGCACCGATTGGACCTATTAATGCCGCACAATTGGACAAGGGTCTCAAGCGAGGATTTATGCATGCGTGGGTAGTTGGTCTTGGGGCGGTATGCGCTGATATTATTTATATGCTGCTTGTCTATTTTGGTATGATTCATTTGCTCGATGCCCCTTTTATTAAAGCATTTTTATGGTTATTTGGATTTTTCGTCCTTGTGTATACAGGGATAGAAAGCATTATGAATTCAGAGCAAGTGACATCAATAGAGGCAAGAGGAGTCGGGGAATCCTTATTTAAATCCTTTACCTCTGGCTTTCTGATGTCCTTATTTAATCCACTCTCTATCTTGTTCTGGCTTGGGATTTATGGCTCAATATTAGCAAAAATGACCAGTGAATATTCTATGGATCAATTATTAGTCTATAGCGGAGCAATCGTGTTTGGCATTTTACTTTGGGATGTACTGATGGCAGGTGCATCTAGCGTTTTCCGCAAAATACTAACAAACCGCCTTTTGAAAATCATCTCGATTTCATCAGGACTATCGCTTGTTGGCTTTGGCTTATATTTTGGTGTACAAGCTGTACAGCTGCTCTTTTTTCAGTAATCATGAATCAGCTTCATTCCAGCTTACTTTTTCGAAGACGAATGCCTTTAATCCAAAACTGCGGCCCGCCAGCAAGATTATGGTACGGGTTATTCTCTTTATTCATAGATAACTTCTTCTGCTTTTCCTGCTCAGAACTGTATGTCTGTTCTGTCTGTTCTGTCTGTTCACCTTCTCCCTTCTGCTGCTTAGTGCCCTCTTGCTTGTTGCGCACACGAGTCACAATCCAATCACTAAGTGCAATTAGTGCCACAATGAGTAAGCTAATATAAAGACCTGGTCGACTTAGCTTATGGAACAACGTGCCTACAACTGCCGCTGCAATGAGAATCAAACCAATCCAACGCTTCACACCACTTAACTTGGACTTTTCAAGCAGTTTCTTTGATGAGAGCAATATGAAGGACCAATTGTACAAAATCATTAATCCCGCTGCGGTTGTAATATATTCGTACACCTTTCCAGGTAACCATAACGACATCATAATCGTACCCACTAGTCCTACAGCAATTAAGCATAAAGCATAAAAAGGATATTTGTCCTTCCACTTTTTAGAGAATATATGAGGTGCATCCCCCTCCTGCGCAAGGGTCAGCATCATTGAGTTAATTGCATATAGGGAAGCCGTCATGGTAGAAAACCCTGCCACAATCAGCACCCCATTAAACAAATGTGGGACAAACGCTAAATGGTCGCTTCGTAACGCAAGTACAAAAGGGCTTTCCTTCGGATTGAACACACCTAATGGAACCATAGTGACAGCTAAACCAATAGATAGGACATAAACAACGGCAAGTGTGATCAGCATTACCTTTCCAGCCTTAGGCGCCTCTTCAGGTTTTTGAAGTCTGTACGACATAATCCCCAGCACCTCAATCCCTCCATACGCATAAAAAGCAAAAATAAAAGCAGACCATAACCCAATCCCCCCTGATGGGAAAAGCTCAGGAAGACGTGTGGGTACGTTCGGTGTATATTTATTACCACCAATCCAACCCGCTAATAACGCCACTGCAATGACTAAAAACATGACAATAGCTGCCATTTTAATAATGGCTAACACATTTTCAACCCGATCAAAGCCTTTATTACCAAAAAATACGATCACTAAGCTTACAGCACCAAAACCTGCCGCAAACACCCACATTGGTACCGCTGGGAACCAAAAACGTGAAAAGATAGCTAACGCCGTCAATTGACTACCTATAATTAATAATTCTGAGAACCAATATACCCACCCACTTCCAAAGCCAGCCCAATCTCCAAATGCCTTCTTAGCATAAGATCGAAATGAGCCTTGCTCTGGCTGTTGTGCTGTCATGCGTGCCAATGCATCAAATACCACATATGTACCCAGCGCCGCAAAAAGATAGGCAACCAACACGCCGGGCCCACCAATGGAAATAGCTAACCCAGATCCTAGAAAGTAACCTGTGCCAATCGTACCCGCAAACCCTAGCAAACTTAATTGCCACCATTTCAGCTTCTTTTCTTCTTTGGAATTTCTCGAAGTTTGATTCATTTTATCTCCCTCATTATGTTGGATTTAGAAAAGTTAAAATCAAGGAGTATATTAAATATAGTTAAATTTTAAAAGTACAAATACTCTCTTCTTTTAAGCTTCCCTAAGGGCTGGAATTTCATGAATATATTTGCTCAATTAAATGGTAATCTCTAACTTATGTAACACTTGATTTACTAATATATGAAACATTTGGGTTTCAAATATCGTTAAGAGTATAAAGCCAGTTAATATTTTCTAATTTAAAGGAGTGTACTCATGAATAACAAAACTAAAAAACTGACTTTATTTCTGGCATTTTTGCTTACCTTTATTCTAAGTATGACGCCCGTGTTGTCCGTTTCCGCAGCAAAAAATACTGCGCCTATCCCTACAACTAAATCAGTTCCACGGCTCATGATTAATGGCTATTATGTTGTATATACTCATCCTGTTGCGCCATATATGGATAAGAAATCCCGTTTAATGATTCCATTAGAAGCCATAGCTGAGATGCTTGGAATGGAATATTCCTTTGATAAAAAAGAAAAGTCAATGACCGTCTCACGCGACAACAAAACCTTAACCTTTTATGCAGGTAAAGAGCAATATAAAGTAGGCACTGAGATGTTGGACTGGGATGCTGAACCTGCACTTCAAAAAGGGACTTATTATGTACCATTAAGACTTTTAATCAATATGTTTCAGTTAGACGTATCTAATAAAAATGGACTAATTGCTATTCAAGATGAGAAAGCCTTCACTACAGGAAGATATACTTACATACTTGATGATGATCGCTTTGGCATTCAGCGTTCAACCAATAACAATGCAATTCAACCTACTAGCTTTCAGTTTTCTGGAAGTAGAGATATTAAAGGGAACCCAAATAAATGGTGGCGGTACAATATTCAGTTTGAGATCAAGAACATATCTGGAAAAAACATAGTAGCAGATGAAGAGGATTTCCATCCTATTTATTTTTATACCGAAGGCTTTCAATTCCACAATGACGACCCGTTATGGATCAAAAAGTGGAAAAACAAAGATCGCAAAAGATATGCTATGGGGAAAGATAAAACCATCAAAGTAAAAGAAAAAATAGAACAGGCAGATAAAGGTCAGCTTGAAGTCGTATTAGCGATTGGTCGTACATTAGAGCCATACATTATCAAATAAGCAAGATAAAATAAACACACCCATAAGTGCTGCTAGTCCAGCATTATGGGTGTGTCTCATTTGTTTGACGAAATAATATTTAGTCATGTGGGAACTAGCTTAAAGATAGCTCAGACGGCCTCGGAGGGCAGAAGCCCTCTTTTTCACTTTCCAAAAAAACTGCATTCATCAAACTGGGGCGATCCCTATCCCTTTACATAATGATAAGTATCACCTGATTGGATAAAGTGACAAGGGAGATCACACTCGATAGCTTGGGGAATGTAACTAGACATATATTTCATCCCTGGCTCTTCCATATTGAAATGTCCCACCGTAATAATAACCTTGTTCCGGTTTAACATACTGCTGTCTCTCACATATTCACTAATTGAGAAATCAACTAGCTCCATAGCCAACAGAGCATCAATATCCGTCTTATCCATCTCAGTAATTAACTCTTTAGCATCCCCTAAAATATGGAATGGAATTTGCACTTTACGAACCTTAGTTTTTGTATCCCCAATGATACGCGCTCCTTCTAAGTGCATTTTACTAATTAGCTCATAAGCAAGATCTTCCGCACTGACTTCAGGTATCTGAAAGGTCATAAGGGATTCGTTGCTATCCTGTGGATATTGTACCCAGCCCATCTCTTTTGCAAATCCATAGAAAATACCATCCGCATATGAGCCATCATCCAAAGGAATACCAGAGTGTACATAATCGTGATTTCGCCATACGACGATCTGATAATCATCTAATAATTTTTTCTTGGCAAGATAAGTCTCATTTTGAGATTTCATTAGCCATTCTTGATGATCCCCATGATTCCAGAATAATGCCTCATGAACAATAATCAGGTTAGCTCCAAGTTCATGAGCCTTCTGTATTACATCTATGCTGGCAAACACTGTAGTCACAATACCTGTACACGCCTGATTTTCATTTCCATAAAGAATCTTATCACGCGTATTTTCGTCCGTAATTTTTTGCCCAGAGACCTCTCCTTTGTGATAGTCTTTAATTTTAGATATGACCTGACTGATATCCATATTAATTTGCTCCTATCGACTCATCTAATTTCATAAATAGCATGGTTATAAAACCTGCAATAAGTGCAACTGCAATCGTAATCCCTAGGGTGATATAATTCCAGCTTGATCCGCCAACAAAGGATGCAACTCCATAAATACCATTCGAAGTATTTAAAACATGTGCGGTTAATTCCAGCAAGCCTGCTACCAGTCCGGCAACCCCTCCTGAAACAACCCCTGCGATTAATGGTGTTTTGTAAGGAACAAATAAACCGTATAACATCGGTTCACCCACGCCCCCAATAAACCAAGTTATCACATACCCCAACGTTAGTTTTTTGTTATTCTTATTTTTGAACCTATATACACATGCTAGAGCAACACCTGCTGAAGCCCAGCTTGCACATAAAATGCCTGGCAACAAGAAGTTATCATAACCTAGAGTTGGGAATGTCACAAACAAGTATGTCATCAATACCATATGCATGCCCGTTAAAACCAAAATAATAAAAGTAGCCCCAATAACTGCAACTGCAAGCGGACCTGCAACATTATTTAATGAAATAATGGCATCACCAATATATTGACCAAGATATCCACCAAGTGGAGCTAATACAACTAGAGAAATCGGAAGCATGATTAATAGGGTTCCAAAAGGAATAGCGAAAACTTTTAAAGTATCTGGAGTGTGCTGTTTAAACCATTTTTCTACATAACTCATGACCCATACAATTAATAAAATAGGAATAACTGTACTCGAATAGTTCTGCGTAACCGTAGGAATTCCATAAACGCTAAATTGATCACCATTCGTTGCCATTTGAATAAATGTAGGGTGAATTAACGAAGCTCCCAATAACATTGCTATAGGTATACTCACATTCAGCTTTCGAGCAGCAGACCATCCAAGAAATACCGGTAAGAAATAAAAGCCGGCGTCACCTATAAAGGCAAAAAGGGCATAAATATCATGTTCTGGAGAAACTATATTCAATAAACTCGGGCCAATGATGGCAACAATCGTCTTGCATAATGAAGCCGCTAACAAAAGTGGAATCAAAGGTGTTAAACTGCCGGCTAAATAGTCAAAAATCTTATTAATGATATTCTTGGCAGATTTCTTCTGTTTTTTCACATCCTTGTCATCCTCAATCATACTACTCGCGTCATTTCTTCCTAATTGATTTACTAGAGCATCATGAACTATTTCTACTTGAGGCCCAATAATGACCTGATATTGCCCCCCTGATTGTAATGCTCCTACAACGTTTTGTATTTTTTTAATCTCAGTATCATCCGGAACACTCATATCCTTTAGATTAAAGCGCAGTCTTGTCATGCAATGAGTCACACTTATAATATTAGCCTCACCACCAATACTGTCTAAAATCTTCGACGCAGTTGATTTGATTTCTTCATTTTTTACACTCATTCTATTTTCCTCCTTGATTTGTTTATTTAGCAAATAAAAAACCCAAAGTTAATACGAATTTTAAAATTCATATTAGCTTTGGGTAATGCCTCTTGGTAAGAGTAACAATCCCTAATCTTCAATTTTTGTGTTTCTTACAATGCGATAAATATGCATCATTAAGTACAAGATCTCATCTTCGGTGCATTTCGAGTCAAGCTTGTCATCAATAAAATTCCCAATCATATAGGAACATTCGTAGACCTTTGGATTTAATTCTTTAATCGCTTCAATAAAGGAATGATTGTCATCTTTAAATTGAGATCTGTTTTTGACCCTTTTTAAAAAATACCTTAAGTGCATAGCAAATCTATTGTAATTAAAGTCATTTCTATCTATAGATATCGAATAAAAAACTTCTATTTGACTAGCTATTTCTAAAATAAGCGCTTCTGTAGCTATTCCTTCATCAGGTTCTCTTTCTTCCGCTGCATTAACGAAATGCATAGCAATATTCGTAATTTCACTGTCTGGTAATTTGACGCTTAGCTTCTCTTCAATAAGTTTGACAGCGTATCTTCCAAGCTCGGTTTCTTTAGGGTAAAGTTGCTCCACATCATAAGAAAATAACATTTGCATTTCTTTATATTTCTGCATACGAATGATCGCGAAGTTAATGTGGTCTGCTAAACTAACTATCAGATTTGGATTCAGATTACTCTTTATCTTCATTTGGGCTTTTTGAACAATTAATCCCGCGACCTCAAATACATTTTCCGGAATCTCCTGAATGAAGTTGTAAAATTTGCTGTCAATGCGGTAAAAGGTCATGGAAATCTCATGTAAATCCGTAATCTCATAGGGCATAGCAGGAAATCCTATCCCCTTTCCAAAAGCAATCAATTCATTGTTATGACCGTCAATACACAGTGCTACGTTATTATTAATTTTTTTAATAGCTTTCATTAACACCCCACCTTTAATATCTTAATGTAGGGCAACGTTAAACTGGAATAACAGACGTTTCTTCCTACAAACAGTTAAGAATTAAACGGTTACTTTTATTAATTGTTCTTTGAAGTCGATATCACTATTTTCTGTTTTAGTGTTTTCAACTTTAGACACGTCAGCGGTATTGGATATGATAATGGGTGTTGTTAAATTAAAACCTGCTGCCTGAATAGCTTCTACATCAAATTCAAGCAACAAATCTCCCTTTTTAACAGAATGCCCTTGAACAGCTCTAGGCGTAAAGTGTTTACCTTTTAATTTCACAGTATCTTGACCTACATGTATTAGAATTTCAACACCGCTATTGCTTGTGATACCAAGGGCATGACCAGTCGGAAAAACATTCGTTAATGTGCCACTAATCGGGGCAAAAACTTTCCCTTCAGTTGGAATGATTGCAACGCCTTTACCCAATGCCCCTGAGGAAAAGGCTTCATCTTCAACAGTACTTAAAGGTACAACTCTTCCCTTCATTGGGCTAATGACTATCTCCTCAACATCCACTGGTTCCTGAATTACCACTTCTTGTTTTTGAGATTTATTTAAAATTTTATTTATTAATTTGTTAAATCCCCCTTTTTTTTGATTTGAATGCTCTGCATCACTATGGCTTCTCATTCTCTTTCGCTCCTTATTCTATCCATTCATTATTTATATATCTGGTGATTTTAGGCTTTACTAAAAAAGGAAATATCCTCTTTAGAATATAAAAAGGCATGACCCAAAACACGTATTAATATACATGTCCTGGGTCATGCCTTTGCAGTAACAAGCCCATAATTAAACTACCATAATACTTTTTGTTTGGCAAGCAAAAAGTATGCGTTTTCTATTCACTCCAAAAATCAAATTGATTCACTAAACTAATTATTTTAGAAAAATAAAGTTAAAATTGCTGGTGCTGGGAAATTTATCAGAAACAAAATGAAAATAAATACACTTATGATAACTAGGCCAGAATCTATTTTCTGTTGTTGTAGTAACTTATATAAAGAAAATATGTAGATTCCCAATATTAAAATAAATCCAAGAAGAGCTAATATTCTTGTCAATATTGTTATATCCGAGGACATAATTCCATTACTTGAGGGTAATATTGCTAGAATAAATAAATAGAAGGTTATTTGACTTAAAACAATCGTTATGAGAAAGAAAGCTAAATAAAATAATAGCTTTTTTAGTATATTAACTTTTTCAGTCATTTTAATATTTCTCTCCTATTCATTTTTTAGTCTCTTTTTGAATGTGTTGAACCTGGCGCTTGTTTAATAAGTATTTGATATCAAAGAATTTATTAACTTCTTTTTGAATTCTCTTTGAGTGCATAAGAAGGTGCTCTAAAAGCCCATAATATTGTGGAAATTAATTAAAAATGTTGGCCCAACTACAATTCCAGCTATAAATATACAAATTGAAAGCCTCACTATCTTAAGACCAAATTTAATATATATTATTCTTAATAAAATTCCATAAATTAAAGTAAGCATACAAATATACATCACAAATCCCCAAGGAAAACCTGTATAAAAAATGCTCCCTGGAAGACCTATCATTATAAAAATAAGTAACGTACAAAAGCATACTCCTCCAATAAAGCTAACTAAACTTACTATCGTATTTAAGATATATTCCATAGAGTTTTTCATCTTATCCCCCCATTCATTTATTCGGTTTTATTTCAAATATATTTGATATATTGTATAAAATTTGAAGTCGTCTTCAAGAACACAAAAGCATGCAAATGCTCAAAAGCATATACTTAATAAGTACTCCTTTCACCATTTCCCCTGAAAAAGAAAAGCTGAGCAAATATCAGGATCCACCTGTATTTGCTCAGCTATGATACAACTTTATTTAGTTACCTATTACTCCACCGTCACACTCTTCGCCAAGTTACGTGGTTTATCCACATCGTTACCAAGCGCTAATGAAGTGTAATAAGCTAGCAATTGCAATGGCACTACAGACAATGCTGGTGTCAACATTGCTAATGTTTTAGGAATGGAAAGTACTTGGTGAACGGATCTCAACAAGTCAGCAGCATGCTCTTCAAACGTGATTGCCAACACTTCCGCTCCACGAGTTGTTACTTCTTTAATATTACTTACAGTTTTTTCAATTACATTTTCTTGAGTTGCTAATGCAATTACAGGAATGCCATCCTCAATCAAAGCAAGTGTACCATGCTTCAATTCTCCAGCCGCATAAGCCTCAGAATGAATATAGGAAATTTCCTTCAACTTCAAGGAGCCTTCTTGCACAACTGCATAGTCAAGTCCACGTCCAATAAAGAACAAATGCTTATGGTCAACTAAGCTGTTAGCGTAAGACTTAATTTCATCTACGTTAGACAAAATGCTTTCTACTTGCTCAGGCAATGCTTGCATCGCTGCAATAATATGTGCAACCTGCTCTTCGGTTTGAGTGCCTCTTACTTCTGCCAAGTATAGAGCAAACAAGTAGAATGCAATCAACTGAGAAGTATAAGCTTTGGTTGAAGCTACAGCAATTTCAGGACCCGCAAGAGTAACGATCACATCATCTGCATCACGAGCAATCGAGCTACCTACAACGTTTGTAATTGCAAGCACATGTGCACCATTGCTTTGAGCTTCTCTTAATGCTGCTAAAGTATCTGCAGTTTCCCCAGATTGGCTCACCACAATTACTAATGTGTTTGGCGTAATAAGTGGTGAATTATAACGATATTCAGATGCTACTTCATTCGCAACAGGAATACGTACTAACTGCTCAATCGCAGTTCCACCAACAAGCCCTGCATGATAAGCAGTACCACAAGCTACGATATGAATGTTGTTAATGTTTTTAATTTTTTCTGGTGTTAAGTTAAGCTCTGGGAATACTACCTTACTTCCAGACGCATCAACTCGGCCTCTCATTGTATCACGGTAGGCTTTAGGCTGTTCGTGAATTTCTTTTAACATAAAGTGGTCAAATCCACCTTTTTCAGCGGTAATTGCATCCCATTCGACATTTGTCATTTCCCGAGAAATAAAATTGCCTTCGATTGTCATTAATTCGACAGCATCATTTGTCAAAACAGCCATTTCACCGTCTTCTAAGATGTAGACCTTACGTGTATATTTCAAAATTGCAGGAATATCAGAACCGATAAAGTTTTCACCATCACCCACACCAATAATTAATGGACTTGCTTGGCGAACAGCAACTAACTTGTTAGGCTCATGCTCTGTTAAAACGCCTAATGCAAATGCACCTCTCAAAAAGGTAACTACCTTTTGCACTGTTTTTACAATGTCGCCTTGATATTCACGAGCAACTAAATGAGAAATAACTTCAGTATCTGTTTCAGACTTAAAAACATAACCTTGGGAAATCAATTCTTCCTTAAGTTCTAGGTAGTTCTCAATAATTCCATTATGCACAACAGAAAATAGTTCTTTGTTATCCATATGAGGATGTGAGTTCTCATCAGAAGGTTTACCATGAGTTGCCCAACGTGTATGTCCAATCCCTGCTGAACCCAACAACGGTGACTCTTCTAGTTTAGTTTCTAAATTTTTAAGACGACCCACAGATTTAGTAACCTGTAAACCATTAGAAGTCATAACCGCAATCCCTGCTGAGTCATAACCACGATATTCTAGCTTGCTAAGTCCTTCAATTAATACTGACTGAGTATCTCTATTTCCAATATATCCAACGATTCCGCACATAATTAATATATCCTCCGCTCATTTCTCTAAATTTGATCCACATGAGAAATCAATCGGAAGACCAGTGACAATATTTAGACTGGTTGTGTTTATAAGCAAAAATAATCAAAAATTATTGAATATGAACATGTATACCAATTTATTTAATGTTATTGTTCCAGGTCATAGTGCTTGATCATAGATGTAGTTATATGAATTCACCATTATCATCCCATAACAATATTGTCCTATGTCACTTCAGGCTTCCGCTTTCTCATGGGACTTGAGTTTTTTTATATTCTTTATAGTTATGTGTACCTTTCCAACAAAGTTTGTAAGAACAGTCACCCATTCCTTTTGCCCTGCTGATTACGATGTAGATACAACACCGGGAGGTCCCCGCCGAACATTCGAACACCTCCACCTCGTCAACTTGCTAAACCGTAAATATAATGGTTAGTGACCAACGATCACATCATTTATTATATTTCCCCGCGTGTGCAAGTTCTGGCGCTTATGTTACATTGTACAACCTCTATCCTCACCTTCTATAATCGAATATATCTAATTATATGCATCTGACCCTCGTTTGGCAAATCAATGTCATAAAAATATAAAAAATCAGCGCTTAAGGCCTTATCACAAGGATAGAAACCTCAGCACTGATTTAATAATTTATCAATTATTTATTGCATTAACTTGGAAAGATTAACTTCCCAACCCTTAAACAAGCTCTCTTTCCACTACAGCTACAATTTGGCCAACTAATTGCTCAAGCTCTGCTTGATCTGGTCCTTCTGCCATGACACGAATTAAGGACTCTGTACCAGATGGTCTCACTAAAACCCGACCATTGTCTCCTAACACGTCTTCAACAGCCTTTACCGCCTTCGCAATTTCAACATTACCTTCGTAATTTCGCTTATCCTGCACACGTACATTCACTAATACTTGCGGATATTGCTTCATCACTTTTTTTAGCTCACTTAGCTTTTTACCAGATGCCTTCATCGTATCTACCAGTTGAATCGCTGTCAGGATACCATCACCAGTTGTATTATAGTCCAAGAAAATAACATGTCCTGATTGCTCTCCGCCAAGGTTGTAGCCACCACGAATCATTTCAGCCATAACATATCGATCACCTACAGCCGTTTTTGCTGTATTTAGGTTTAACTTCGCAGTTGCCTTATAAAAACCAAAGTTACTCATAACTGTAGAAACTACAGTACTATCCTTAAGCTTACCAGCGCGATTCATCGCGTCTCCACATATGCACAAAATAAAGTCGCCATCTACTTCTTGACCTTGATCATCAATCGCAATCAGACGATCTGCATCACCATCAAAAGCAAGCCCAAGATCAGCGCCTCGCTCAAGCACTTCCTTTTTCAAAAGCTCAGGATGCGTAGAACCACAGTTATCATTAATGTTTAAGCCTGTTGGATTTACACCGATGCAATGAACCTCTGCACCAAGCTCTTTAAATAAAGTAGGAGCTAAGTCAAATGCTGCACCATGTGCACAATCTAAGACAACCTTCAATCCTTCAAAGGAGTGACTAATCGTCGTTTTTAGATGATCCAAGTAAAAGCGTTTTGATTCATAATCAACAGTTACTGTACCTAAATCCCCACCAATCGGACGAGGAAGCTCATCTTTTTCTTCATCAAGCAATGCTTCAATTTGCAGCTCTGTTTCATCAGAAAGCTTAAAACCGTCACTACCAAAAAATTTAATCCCGTTATCCTGAACTGGATTATGAGAGGCAGAAATCATAACCCCTGCATCCGCTTGCAGATATCTCGTTAAGTAAGCCACTGCTGGCGTCGATACTACCCCAATACGAATGACATCTGCACCGATAGACAATAAACCTGCTACTAAAGCAGATTCAAGCATTAGCCCTGAAATACGTGTATCCATTCCGATCACAATTTTAGGCTTAGCCGCTTGACCTGTGAGTACATACCCCCCACAACGTCCAATCTGATATGCTAATTCAGCTGTTAATTCCTTATTTGCTACTCCACGTACACCGTCTGTACCAAAATACTTCCCCATAATTTCACTCCTTCAGTGATTTAAGCTTCATTCTACGCTGTTCATTAACCTGCATTTTGACCGCTTTGATTATTTTCTCCAGTATTGTCTGGAGATTTGTCTGTTTGATTACCCCCAGAATTTTGACCATCATTTGGTGTCGTTGTTGTAGGTGTGTCTTGCTCTGATTCTAACTCCACCTCAATCTTTTTGCCGTTGTCCGCCTCCGATAGTTCCACAAAGTTAGGTAAGACTACTTCAATAGGCACTACATGTTTGCCGGCTCCTAGACCATTCAAGTTTACATTAACTTTGATATCCTTCGCACTAACTCGATCTAATAAGTGTTTAGCTCCTTGCAACGTTAGGGAAATCTTTTCTGTTGTAGGAGATATCATCTTTGGAGTTAATGCATTATTTTGATTGAGAAAGGTAATCGGAATATCTTGAATCACCTTCTGATCCACAGGCTCAACCTTAATGGTGACATTTACAGAGCTAGGCTCGATTTTCTCAGAACCGTCGGGCGGCGTCAAGTTGACAAAATACTGTTTTGTTGTTCCACTTTGGAACTGATCTAAATCTATCGTGACTGAATAAGAATTCAGCTTATCTAAAACGTCCTTAGGTCCATAGACAGCAACGCCTTCCACATCAGAGGTCATATCTGCTAATACATATCCGCTTGGAAGCTTCCCAGTATGTCTAATGGATAAAGGGATACTTTTATATAAATTTGTAATCGGAATATCTACATCAAGGGTAGCTGGTGATAGTTCAGCATCTGTCATCTCATTACCATCTTTATCATAGGCCACCAGCCTTACAGATTTCCCCTTTACAGGCTCTGTCATTCCAGTTACATCAAATATACCTTGAACCTTCCCTAATTGCTCCAATCTGCTCTCAGGCAATGTCACATTAACCTTACCACCATCTTTTATAACAGGCATGCCAATCTGAAAACCTTCACTAATTTTCCCCTTCGTAATGACATTTGCCTCTATTTCTTGTGTCTTTTTCTCTTCAATCGTCACCTTGACCATCGAAGGTTCCATAGAAACAAATTCAACTCCAGATGGAAGTTCGTGTGTTAAAGGCATCATCATTGTGCCACTTTTAGCATGTGATAAATCCAATTTGACCTTGTAAGCTGAAAAATTAGTAGTAATATTAGTACGTTTCCCTCTAACCTCAATGCGAACCTTTTCAGGTTCAAGTCCATATAATACATATTTATCCTCATCAAAGCCAACAACCTGCACCTGCACATTATCAATAAATTTGCTTCCATTATTAGAAGATGGTATCGATGGAGTAATTGTAGTTGTACCACTATCCATATGTACCATCCCCCATAAACTAATACTTATTATTAGGGCAATAATTTTAGATATGTTATTGTTGTTTAGCCATTTATCCAATTTTCCCCGCCCCTCTCTTTTTCCAGAAAGGCTTGATTTTATCATTGTCACCAGAGTTAGGTCCTAGCTCCTCATACAGCTTGGAAATTAATGATTCCTCATTAATGTTACGAACAACTTGTCCATCCATTGCTAAAGAAATCTGACCTGTTTCCTCGGATACAACGATTGAAATCGCATCTGTAACTTCGCTTATGCCGATAGCAGCTCTATGCCTTGTTCCTAGCTCCTTACTAATAAACGGATTTTCAGACAAAGGTAAATAACACGCTGCCGCAGCCAATTTATGATCCTGTATAATCACTGCTCCATCATGAAGAGGTGTATTTGGAATAAATATATTAATAAGCAACTGAGAGCTAATCACGGATTGCGTTGGAATTCCCGATTCAGTATATTCATTCAAACCTGTTTGACGTTCAAAAACAATTAAAGCCCCAATCTTTCTACGTGCTAAATAATTAACGGCCTTAATAATTTCCCCAATTTCCTTACCAAACTGCTCCTCATCTGCGGTATTCCGTCCAAACAACTTACCTCGACCTAATTGTTCCAACGCACGCCGCAGCTCTGGCTGGAAAATAATAAAGATTGCCAAAACCCCAAACGTAAACATCTGATTCATGAGCCACTTCAACGTATACAAATCAAATAACGTACTGATACTCCAAATTAACAGTAGGAATATGATCCCCTTTAGGAGCTGTACCGCTCTCGTTCCACGAACCAAAATGATCAAGTGATATATAATATACGTTACGATTAAAATATCAATAATATCCTTAATCGCATCTTGCCATGTTAGATTTGAAAAATAACTCATGGTGCAACCCCCAATTAGTGCTGCTAAGCCAATAATAATGGTTCTATAATTATTTGGACCTGCCTCTTTATCTATTCCCTTTAATCTATAGGTTATAACGTTAACAAGTCAGATGCAAGCATCCAGCGACCATCTTAGCACTTTTCGTTATATTATGTAAAAAATGACTTTGAGAGTATAACTTATTGTTCAAAGCGATTCTCTTCTATAATATCAGACATCCAGAGATAATATTGTATCATTTTATTCATTTTGTTCAAAAAAAAGCACCTATCCTTATAAAAGGGTAGGCGCCATGATTTAAAGTAGAGGATTACCTGTAGGCGACTTCAGAAAATGTATTCGTGATCCTGTACCAGATCCAATCCAAAGCTTGATCTATACTTTGAATGTGGCCTGATATTTTAGCTGTAGAGGCAGTAAAATAGGAACCATCAATGACCGTTACGTCCCCTTCCACCTCTCCATAGATCTCAGCTTTCCCATTTTCTATCGTCAAATTACCAGCAATTTTAATATTTTCAGGTACAATCACTGTATTCCCTTGGATAATAAGCTGATCAAGATTGTTTCCTTTAACAACTAATTGATCATCTCGATCCCACAATGAAAATATACCAACAAAAGTAACAATGACAAACATTGCGATTGCAGTTAAGGCAGGATGACGTTGGAACCATTTCAGCCACTCTTGCTTAGGACGTTCTTGATTCGGGATTTTATTTAAAATTTTACCCACAAGATCATCAGAAGCGACAAAAGAGTGCTGATGAATTGATGCAAATAACATCATTTCAGTCCGTTCCAATTCCTTAAACTTCAATTGACACGATGGACATTCCTGCAAATGTTGTTTAAGCAGCTTTGCCTGTTCGAGAGGCAATTCATCATCCAAATAATCATGCATGAACAAGGATGCTTGCTTGCAGTCCATATCAGCCATTCCCTTCATCAAATACTTACATGGGACGTTTAAAGGTCCGGCACGTCTTACACATAATGCTTAATTATATACTTTAAATACGCAATAAAAAATAATTCGTTTCACAAAAAATTATGACATACCTGTGTCCACAGTTATATCATCTTATGCTCTAGCTTTTTCCTTAAAAATTCACGGCCACGATGTACTCTTGTTTTTACTGTTGTGACAGGCATATCTAACACTTCGCCGATCTCCTGTAGCGATAACTCCTGCAAATAACGTAAAACAATCACAGATTTATATTTAGCAGGTAAACCTTCAATGGCCTGATGGATAATTTGTTGTGTCTCAGACAAAAGATACTCAGTTTCTGGCGTACGTTCATCTCCAGGAATTAAAGTATATCCGTCTAAGCCATCCTGATCATTCATCTCTGCATCTAAATAATAACTGGGCTTACGCTTACGCAAGCGATCAATACACAAATTAGTCGCTATACGATAAATCCATGTTGAAAATTTCTGTTTTTCATCATAGCGATGCCAATTTTTATATACACGTAAAAACGTCTCCTGAACGATATCCTCAGCCTCATGTCGATTCGATAACATTCTGTACGCTAAATGGAATAATCGATCCTTGTATAAATCAACTAGCTCAGCAAAAGCAACCTGGTCACCTTTACGTGCTAGCTTAACTAACCTCGTATCAAAATACTCTACCATTGAATTTTTCCCCCATATCGATGGACGGGCCTCATTCGTCACCCTGCTTCTTATCTCACTTGCCAGGGCTCAAATTATACCTAGCGCCAAGACTCAGCAATTCAAATGTTAAATCATGTCCATTTAATTTGCAATAGACTTAAGTCTAGGAAAAACGGTGGATGTTCATAAAAAACGGACCCATTTTCAGGGTCCGCCATGAACTGATTTTTACCCATCAGTTAATTATTTGCTTTTTAGACTTAACTGACTTATCAGTTTAACAGATTTATCAGCTAAGCTTATTAAAAATATCAACCTGTGTTCCGAAGTCCTGCAGCAATTCCGTTAATCGTAAGCAATACTTCTCTTAGTAGTACAGGATCGTCCTGATTTGCCTCACGAATTGCACGTAATTCTGCAATAAGTTGAACTTGAAGATAGCTTAGTGGATCTACATAAGGATTACGCTGACGAATGGATTCTTGAAGTGCAGGTGCATTATCCAAAATTTCAGTAATGCCTGTAATTTTCAAGATCATATCTCTTGTTAAATAAAACTCTTCTTCAATTTGCTTGAAGATACGATTTCTTACTTCGCTATCCTCACACATTTTAGAATATTCCTCAGCAATGATTAAGTCCGCCTTCACCACCGCGAATTGAAGTGTATCTATTAATGATTTGAAGAATGAGAAGTTAGCGTACATATCTTGAAGTACTTTAAGGTTCTCTTCTTTATTTTGGTAAAATTGATATAACCCTGTTCCAGCAGCATACCATGCAGGGAAAAGGTATCTACTTTGCGTCCATGCAAACACCCAAGGGATAGCACGAAGATCTTCAAAGCGATCACTATTTTTACGTTTAGAAGGACGAGAACCAATATTAAGCTCCCCTACCTCGCTAAGCGGTGTAGATTCCTTAAAGAATTTAAGGAAACCTGGATCACGGAATACCAAATCTTGATATTTGGTCAAAGACGTCTCAGAGATTTGTGCAATGATTTCTTCCCATTGCTGCTCCTTCTCATCATACTCCGTATTCAGCTTCGCTTGGATCGCTGCTGTGATTAACGCTGAGGTTGCTTGCTCTAAACTTCGATATGCAATTCCCTTCAAGGAATATCTTGACGAGATAACCTCACCTTGCTCCGTAATTTTAACACCGCCGCCAATCGTTTGAGGTGGCTGTACAAGAATACTACGGTTCAGTGGCATACCACCACGGCCTAGCGCACCACCACGACCATGGAAAAACTTAAGCTTAATTCCAAATTGCTTCGCTGTTGCGGTCAGCTGTTTTAGTGCTACACGTAGCTCCCAGTTTGCAGTAACCACACCGCCATCTTTATTACTATCTGAATAACCTAACATAATTTCTTGCAAATCATTCATCGCTGATACAGATTCACGATAAATTGGCATTGTAAATAGACGATTCATAATTGCTGGTGCAGCATGAAGGTCATCGATTGTTTCAAACAATGGCACAGATTGCAAGGTAGAAGTGACTGTACCATCGAGTTCTTTACGGAATAAACCAACTTCTTTTGAGAACACCATAACTTCTAAAATATCACTTGCAGCCTCAGCCATACTTATCAAATAACTAGTAATACATTGCTGACCAAATTCCTCTTGTGCTTTAAATACTGTACGATAGACCTCAAGGCACTCTCTGGTGCTATCACTGTACTCTTGATATGGTGAAGTTAATGGTCGTGGATCGTTCAACAACTTCTCCAATAGGACAATCTTATCCTCTTCCTCAAGTGCAGCATAATCCGCAACAATATTCATAGAAGCCAATATTTCTGTCATCGCATTTTCATGCTCTTTACTGTGTTGTCTAATATCTAGCGTCGCAGTATGGAAGCCAAATAGCTCAACTTGACGGATCATTTTTTTAATGTGAGTATCCGCTACATAGTCTGCATAATGATGACGTAAGCTACGGTCAATAATTTTCAAATCATGAATTAAACCTTCAGGATTGTCATAACGCTCAGATGTACCACGCTTACTTTCGTCTAATACATTATGAAGTTTCTCAGTCATGTATGTCAGCTTAATCCGGTAAGGCTCATTGTCGTTATTCCATGCTTGAGTTTTATTTAATTTAATCTGGAAGCGATCCTTTTGAATAGACGCAAGTAGTTCATCCGTAACATCAATAATACTTGTATTAAAGCTTAAATATTTAAACAACTCACTTAATATCTTCTGATACTCACGTATAGCAAGCTTACGTTGAATTTTAAGCGCATTCCAGGTTACATCTGAGGTAACAGAAGGGTTTCCATCGCGGTCTCCACCAATCCAAGATCCAAAGCGTAAGTAAGTAGGCACATGCCATAAATGTTCAGGGTAATATTTTTTCAAGCAACGTTCAAGCTCTTGGTACACTTCTGGCAATACATCAAAAAAGGTTTCATGGAAATAGTACATTCCATTCTTTACTTCATCGATAACCGTTGGCTTGCGATCTCTAAGCTCATCGGTTTGCCATAAAGTAATAACTTCATTTAGTAATTTACCACGTAACTGCTCACGTTCGCGGAAAGTTAAAGTTGGATCATCTAACTGCATCACATCATCAGCAATACGTTTGTGAATGTCTAAAATTGCACGACGCATTGCTTCTGTAGGGTGAGCCGTCATCACAAGCTCCAATGACATCGCAGACAACATTTCTTCTGCTTCAGCAAAGTTGAAGCCTTTTTCCTTTAAGTCCTTAACAGCGGCTTCAATCGTTCCAAGCTGAATACTTTCCCCAGCGGATCTCTCATAATCACGTTTACGACGAATGCGGTGATTTTGCTCAGCAATGTTAACGAGTTGGAAGTAAATCGCAAATGCACGAATAACTTGGTGTCTTATTTCTGGTTCAAGCGAAGCAATCATGGATTTGAAATCCTCAAATAGCTCTGGCAAAAACACAGCCCGCAACGACTTGCTAGTCTCACGAATCTTCTCGACAATATCTAAGAGTTCATTTCCGCCTTGGTGCACAAGGACCTCTCCCAATATATTGCCCAAAAAACGAATGTCGCGTCGAAGCAGATTGTTTGAATGGTTTTTTCCTGCTGATACTGTTAATTCGGTCATACTTTTCCCCCATTTCATCAAATCACACATTCTTGTAACATGAAATAATAACTCTTATTAGGTATACCTTACCCCTAATGCCTACATAATAAATACTGAATTATAGACAAACAAACATCTACATCAAAAAATCTTCATACATACATCATAATAGAAACATTCTATATGACTGCATACATAGATCACCATTGCTATCAAACTAACCAAACGATAATCATGCATAAAGATTGCATAACAATTTATAAATATAAGTGACTTATAATATAAAACCACTAAAGTTCTATATTTTAAAAAAGAGTTATTATTTTATATACTCTAACACGTATAAATATAAATAGTTGAAAATTGAATTTATGTGCCATATAAAAACAATCTATCACTTTATAATACCGCTTTTTAAGATTACTTATCAGCAGCAATTAAAAAAATTATATAGTTATACATAACTTTACTTAAAACTACAGGCTAAAATCAAGGTATTAAATAATTCCAATGTAGTTTAAAAATTATGATCATAAAAACTATATAATTATAGATTAATTCATCATACTGCTACTGTAAAGCAATAAAATCAATAGGTACAAAAATAAATTATAACAAAAGACATCATCTAAACTGATGATGTCACTGTTACTTTTAAGCGGGTGATGGGAATCGAACCCACGCTATCAGCTTGGAAGGCTGAAGTTCTACCATTGAACTACACCCGCATTTTATGATGGTCGGGATGACACGATTTGAACATGCGACCCCCTGGTCCCAAACCAGGTGCTCTACCAAGCTGAGCTACATCCCGAAAATAAAATGCTAATATTTATATTTGTTTAAATGGCGCGCCCTGAGAGATTCGAACTCCCGACCTTTTGATTCGTAGTCAAACGCTCTATCCAGCTGAGCTAAGGGCGCATTTTAAATTATGGAGCGGACGACGGGAATCGAACCCGCGACCCTCGCCTTGGCAAGGCGATGCTCTACCGCTGAGCCACGTCCGCAAATTTATGGTGCGCGTGAAGGGACTTGAACCCCCACGTCGTTAAACGCCAGATCCTAAGTCTGGTGCGTCTGCCATTCCGCCACACGCGCACATTCATAAAAGTGAGCCATGAAGGACTCGAACCTTCGACACCCTGATTAAAAGTCAGGTGCTCTACCAACTGAGCTAATGGCTCTCAAAAAATAATGGCTGGGGATATAGGATTCGAACCTATGGGTGACGGAGTCAAAGTCCGTTGCCTTACCGCTTGGCTAATCCCCATTAATAAAATATGGTGGAGGCTGAGGGGCTCGAACCCCCGACCCTCTGCTTGTAAGGCAGATGCTCTCCCAGCTGAGCTAAGCCTCCATTATGTATGACCCGTAGGGGAATCGAACCCCTGTTACCTCCGTGAAAGGGAGGTGTCTTAACCGCTTGACCAACGGGCCTTAATAAGTATACATGCCTTCATGGAGCTCTCAACCGGGATCGAACCGGTGACCTCATCCTTACCATGGATGCACTCTACCTACTGAGCTATGAGAGCATAATGGCTCCCCGAACAGGACTCGAACCTGTGACAACTCGATTAACAGTCGAGTGCTCTACCAACTGAGCTATCAGGGAATAGATTCCATGAGATTGGTTTAGAACCTCATGGCTTGTCTGCTTGGCGGCGTCCTACTCTCCCAGGACCCTTCGGTCCAAGTACCATCGGCGCTGGAGGGCTTAACGGTCGTGTTCGGGATGGGTACGTGTGGA
>NZ_JAGGKG010000016.1 GCF_017873435.1 Paenibacillus turicensis
TTCTTACATGACTTCTCCAACTGCCATTCTGTCAATGAATGAAAACCTGAGAACGAGTGAGCAAACAAGAGAAAATATTAATTTATAGTGGGAGGCACACAATATCGTATGCCCCTTGTTTTTTCTTTTATATTAATTGGCTTTTTTATTTGGATTGCAGAAAATATCGCTACTTATTTCGCAGCATGGCAATACCCAAATCAAGCGACAGCGTGGAGCTTAGTTCATATTGGCAAGGTCAGCTCGTGGCTATTATTAGTTATTGTCAGCTTTCTCATTGTTGCTACATTAAAGCAGGTAAAGGAAACTAAGAAGTTAAATTAGATTCTAGATTATTTTCCGCCAACAGAGGCCAATGTGGTTTTGTAGTTTCTGATTTTAGCCATTAATGCCTGATTTACATCATAAGAGGGATCATCCACTTCATTATTAAATTGCCATGTGAAATCACCATTATCTAATCGTCCAGCTTGAGTGGTCACGACTTGCTCCACCTCACCTACAGGATGAATTGCAGCTACAGACACACCAGTATCCAGCTTAGTATCAAAGTTGTTGTATGGTGTTCCCCCTTTTAAGGTGACGAATTCACTTGGGACAACCTCATTTCGAGCCCCAGCCAAATACGCATCAAAGGAAGTGGCATGGGGTTGTGCTGTATCACTCTCCACATTTGCATAAATAAGGTTTACCGCATCCACAATTTTATTATCAAAAGCTTTAATCATGCCACCCTGCTCACCTGAAAAGGTTCCTTTACCTACCGCATCCGTCCCTTGTAGGGAGCTTAGCATTGGATATTTAGTATTTCTAAAATAGTTGGATTCTACAAACGCCGAAGCTCCTGTGGTTACACCTACACCGTACTTTGAAACACCATCGTAAAAGTTGTTATATACATGCACCGAAGCTACTCTTATCCGAGGATGACGGGAATCTGAATGATCAAACCAGTTATGATGGAAGGTAACAAAAAATTCAGCACTTTCACTCAAGCCCACCAATGCTGCTTTACCAGAGTCCCAATAGTGATTATAGGATAGGGTAATATAGGAGGAGCCTTTTTTTAAATCTGTAGAGCCATCGCCCTTCACTTGGTCAGCATCACTACCTGCGGAGCCATAAAATAGATCGTTATGATGGACCCATACATTGGCATTGCCTGTATCCATTGAAATGCCGTCATCAGGGAATAACATAAACCCGATATTTCTGACCTCAACATTACCTACATATCGAAGCAACATCCCCCAACCATAAGCGTAGGCATCATCCCCAATACCCTCAATGGTTGTGTTCATTTCTGAGTAGCTGGATTTTCCTTTTAGCTCAAGATAACCACTGCTATTAAGCTGTCCCTGCATATCCTGTGCCGTAATTTGGCCAATTAGTCTAACCGCAAGTGGGGTTTGATCGTAACCTTTTTGTCGTAGCTTCAAAATTTCTCCGAGCCCTACGCCTGTCTGTGTTTTTCCTTTATTATTTACAATGACATCCAGTGTTACTGTGTGCGCAGTATCAGAGGTGATGTAAAGCACTTGTGCATCCTGCTTCAAGGTTCCATCTTCATTGTACGCACCAGAGCCTGTTCCATAGGGGGAGTCAGATGAAAAGGCGAACCCAGAGCGATCATGTGCGACGACAGAAATTGGATTAGAAATGACACTTTCTACCAATCCATCCGCAAATGTAGCTTCTACTTTTAAAACATAGTCTCCAGCGGAAAGTCCAACTGCATCAGCTCTCCAATACGAAGGATATTTTCTAATTAGTTCATTATCAATTTGGCGATAAGCACCCTCTGACTGTCCTACACCTTTTACGTATACCGTGTATTGTTCTACATTACTCATAGGTAGCCACTTAACGTAAGCGGTTTCATTCCAACCCGCTTCAGAAACAATCGTGAGTCCAGCCGCAGAAGCTGATGAGGGTTGGAGCCCCCCTAAGAACAATGACAATACTAAAGGGAACATGAGGAGTATGCTCATCCTCTTAATTATTTTCTTTTTCATTATAATCCTCCTAAATTTTTTTAGTATGATACGTTGAATTTAAGATCGTTAATTTATGTTTAGTAAACAACAAAACTCCTTTCTTACAATTTTTATTATATTATTAATGAATTTCTAAAATATAACATACACATCAAATTATTTCCTGTAATTATTTTACTAAAAATACCTATAAATTAATTTATTAACAATGTATAAAGCACTATTTTTTCAAAAAAAAGATTTCATTACATTTACAATAAGCATTATTATTTTTGTTTTTGAATAAGGTAGCAAAAATTGACTGTATTTTCCTTGTATGAAATGATGGGATTGGGTGATCGAGATGGATGAACAAAACAATAAATTTATACATCAATTAACAGATCCAACTAATGAAAATAGAGGTGGCGCGCGAAACGGAGCGGGACGAAAGCCAATTGGGATAACACGAAAGATTTCTTTAACGTTACCGCAAACGTGCTGGGAGGAAATTGACCGACTTTGTAAGCGGGGTGACTATTCCATTTCTGAGATTTTAAGATCCATTATTGAAGACCAGCTTCATAATGCTGATCAATTGTAATAGAGATAGAAAAACTGGAATTGAATTACTTGATAAACACAGTGATGAATTATAGGAGGGACAACAATGGAACAGGGCTATATCGATGTGCAAGAAGGCAAGCTTTTTTTCACTCATTCAGGGAATGGCGATCCTATTATTTTTATCCATGGTAATTTTAACGATCACCATATTTGGGATGAACAAATTGAATTCTTTTCCCCACACTACCATACAATTCGGTATGATTTAAGAGGATATGGAGAGTCTAGCACGCCCGAACATCCCTTTACATACGTAGAAGATTTAAAGACATTAGTGGACACGCTTCAGCTTGCAAATATTATCTTGGTAGGTTCCTCTATGGGTGGTGGGATCGCACTTGATTTTGCATTAACGTACCCTCAGCTCGTACGATCACTTGTCTTGGTTGCACCTACGATTAGTGGCGCTTTCTATCCGCTTAGCATCAGCTTTCATGGCATCAAAAATTACATGAACACTTCCTTCAAAGGTAGCACCAAAGCGATCGAGACATTTATACGAAATCCGTTCTGGGATTATATTTTCCCCTCTTCTACAAAAAAAGAAGCTCGAAAAAAAGTGATGGATAATGTAAGAAACCCCAATAATTTTTGTCGATTCCCGCCTAAGCTGATTACTGAAACTAAGCCGTCTGCGATTCATCGCCTACATGAAATTGGAGTCCCAATCCAAATTATAATCGGTGATGACGATCATGCGTTTAACAAAAAAAATGCTGCCCTTTTGAGTAATAAGTTAAATTTGGCGACTAAAATTGAGATGGCAGGTTGTGGGCATCTGCCTTTTGTTGAGGAACCGCAGCAATTTAATTCCCTCGTTTCTAATTTCCTGAACCAGTTAGGCTAATCCACTCCATTTGGATCATAAATATGATGTCCGAAAACCGCTAGTTTAAAAAATAAAACATGATATACTAACAAACTACAAAGGTTTCTTTTTGTATTTATTTATCAAATGGAGTGATCGCATGGAAACGATGATACCGCAACCGCCTTTTAACAATAACATGTATTATCAAGCTTTTATCGCTCATGATGCTCGCTTTGATGGACGAATTTATATGGGTGTGTCCTCCACTGGTATTTATTGTCGGCCTGTGTGTCGTGTAAAAAAACCGAAGGAGCAAAATTGCACCTTCTATCCAAGTGCGGCAGCAGCAGAAGTCGCTGGGTTCAGACCATGCCTTCGGTGCAGACCTGAATTAGCACCAGGATTTGCCCCTATTGATGCTAGCGTCCAGCTCTCTCAACGAGCCAAGCATCTCATTGAAGACGAAGGTTTTTATGGAGGGAGCTTAGCAGGCATTGCAGAGCAATTAAGTATTACAGATAGACACCTGCGACGTGCATTTGCTTTAGAGTATGGTGTTTCACCCGTACAATATTTACAAACATATCGACTTTTATTGGCTAAAAACTTACTAACAGATACCCATCTGCCCATTACAGATGTAGCATTTACGGCAGGGTTTGGAAGTGTGCGACGTTTTAATGAGGTATTTAAAGAACATTATCGCATGTCCCCCTCCCTACTAAGAAAAGAACAGCAACAAGATGATGTTCCTCTAAATCAGGAGAGCATTACACTTTTACTTGGCTATCGCCCACCTTATTTATGGAGCAATATTCTTCATTTCCTCGCTAGCCGAGCGATAAGTGGCGTTGAGGTTGTAGCCGAGCAAGCTTACTCTCGAACCGTCGTTATTTCTCATCATCAACAACTTTATCGGGGATGGCTCTCTGTTAGACAGCTTGAACATAAAAATTCGTTAGCAGTCACAGTGTCAGGCTCATTGTTGCCCGTCTTGTCTAAAGTGCTTGCCAGAGTTAAACATTTATTTGACCTTTACTGTGATCCTGTAGAAGTTTATGAACAACTTAAAAATATGAATGAAATTAAATCAGGGATGTGTGTTGTAGGGACAAGGCTCCCTGGTTGCTTTGATCCATTTGAGATGGCTGTTCGGGCTATTCTTGGACAACAAATCACGGTGAAAGCAGCACAAACGTTAGCTAACCGTATCGTTGCCACCTATGGGACAGTTGCCTCCACGCCTATATCCGATTTAACGCATTATTTTCCGACACCTGAAGAAATCTGTAGCTTAGAACCTCCGATTGAAAATCATCTAGGTGCACTTGGTGTGACGGGCGTGCGTGCAAGGTCTATTTTGGCGTTAGCGACTGCCATTATGCAGGGTGAAATTGACTTAACTCGCAACAGTGATCCTGAAGTGCAAATGAAGAGATTGCTACAGCTCCCGGGGTTTGGCCCTTGGACCGTACAATATGTTGCAATGAGAGCATTAGGCTGGCCTGACGCATTTCCACATACAGATTATGGGGTTAAAAAAGCGCTGGAGCCCTACACTCCAAAGGAAATTTTGAATCTTGCAGAGCAGTGGCGACCTTGGCGATCGTACGCGACGATTAACTTATGGAATTCATTATGAAGGGGATAAGATATGAATAACGTTCAAGCACAGGCAAAGCAAGCTAATCAACCTACCCAAGTTCAATATGTAAAGGAGTATCGTTCCCCCATCGGAATGTTCACGTTAGCTAGTGACGGAGAGCATTTGACTGGATTATGGCTAAAGGGACAAAAATATTTTGGAGCTACACTAGAGAATGAAGAAATTGATAAAAAATGTGAAACAGACGAAACAGGCGGCGTAATCCGTAAAGTAGGTGAAGTAGACGATTTAGCGGACAAACTCCCGTTATTTCACCTCGTTGAGCAATGGCTAGATGCCTATTTCCAAGGGAAACAGCCTGAACTATCCTTGCCTTTAGCGCCAAAAGGTAGCCCGTTTCGACAAGACGTATGGGATATTTTATGCCAAATCCCGTATGGTGAGGTGATAACCTATGGGGACATTGCTAAAAAAATGGCGCAAAAACTAGGGAAAGACACCATGTCTGCGCAAGCAATTGGTGGTGCAGTGGGACATAATCCGATTTCCATCATTATTCCTTGTCACCGTGTCGTTGGGGCAAATGGAAGCCTAACTGGTTATGCAGGTGGGATTGAAAATAAAATTAAGTTGTTGGAGTTAGAGCAGGTAGACCTGACACGTTTCTCGATACCTACTAGAGGGAGTGCACTTTAGCAAGCAAAGTTTATATCTCTTATACCTTTCATAGCCCTCACAATCCCTTTAATTAGCACAACCACCCTAATTTCATTACAACCAGGGTGGTTAATGTTCAGCAAATTATTTATTTCTCTTATGCTTCACTTTTTTTCACAATAATAGAGATAAAATTAATATACTGATTTAATCCTTTGTTAAAAAACTGCTGATCTCTCATGGCGTACTCATGCTGTGTATCAAACCAGTCCTGCCACGCCTCTTCAAAGGTATGCATCTCTTCAATTTGTACCGATTCCATGCTATCACTATGACCAATTAGCTGCGCCCATTGGTTCACTGTTAGGAAATTGCTAATTTCCTCTCCACACCATTCCTTCACTAGATCAGGCTCTTGGCCCTCAAATTGCTGCTTCATCCCTGGTATTGCGATAAGTACATATCCACCTGGTTTAATTAAACTCAGTATTTTTTGTTCAAAAAAGCGCTCTCCAGTTCCAAAATAATGATACGCATCTATGCAAACTAAGAGATCAAAATATTCATTTGAAAATGGCAGATCGTTTGCATTCGCATGAATTGGAATGATAAGCTCCTCCACGCCCCATGATTTAAATCTATTATAATTATCGCTTGCAGAAATCCATAAATCTGTGGCAAACACAGTTGCTTCCTGCTCCTTAGCAAAATAAAGAGAGTTTAACCCATTCCCACATCCTAAATCCAATATACGTAGTCCCTTTTTACCCATATCCAAATTAGTTAATAGCTCTTCCAACAGCATAAGCGTATTGGGTCCCATCATATTAAGGTCCTTTTTGCTTATATCATAGTAGAACTGACTTAATGTATTACTCATGTCTTACTCCTTTCCATAATTGAGCCCTGTTTTACTTGTTATGATAATTTTAATTTAGAAAATAAAGGAATTAAAGGTAAAATTATTTTTAGCTCATTTTTTATTGCTAAATAACCCCCAATCAATATGATAAAAACGAGGCTGGGACATAACTCATTATAATGTTGTTAAAGTCGAATATTAGCTACTTCATTTAAAAGCTTACAAATGATTAAAACCCGAACTATGACGGAATTCAATTAGAATTCCGTCATAGTTCGGGTTTTTCATTAGCTGAAATGCTTTTTTCTTAGCCTCCATTTTATAGAGTCTATCTAAAACCAAATGATACTAATTAGCTTTTTATATAAAAATATCTTTTCCAATTAAGTATAATGTTTACATTTAGTATAGATTATGCTATCTTTATCAAAGTAATATTTACCAATTATTTTAAGGGAGTGATCTTTTGAAGAATTTTAGAGTTACTATTTTAACACTAGTAATGGCACTATTATTCACTTCAACATCATTTGCTATTGACAATGATTTACAAACAAAACAGTATAGTAAAGAAATTAACACAATGTCATTACAGGAATTGAATACTTTCAAAAAGGAAATTTATGAACTAAATGATAAACAATTCAATCAATTTATAGTAAAATATTTGAAAAATAATACGGATTATGAACAAGTGAAAAAAGAATTAGCAAAACTTGATGTAGAAATTACAGTTCCTAAATTAACAACTAATTCTATAAGTCCCATGTATACTGAAGCGTACAATGCAAACTTATGGGTAACCTCTGCTAAAAGAGGTGGTGAATCTTTTTATAGACTAATTGCCTATTACGGGTTTGATAAAGGGTATGCTGAATGGAATCCTGCAACATATGATGTAATTGGGGTATATTGGAATAAAAATGCAGCTAGTTTTTATTCTTATGAAAATTCCTCAGATGAACATAATAGTTTAAAATCAGCACAAAACAAAAGTGAAGGACTACTCTTATTTAATGCTTATGATTCTAAAATGGCTTCTGGAGTAGATTTTTATGTAGCCGCATACGTTACAAAGAAGAATAATACGAATATAGATTTTGGTGCTGACTGGACACACACCTATAGTACAAAATCGACATCATCATCTGGCTCAGCCAAAGTAGACTTCGGTGGAAATGGTATTGTAGGAGGTTCTATAGGTTACACAGTTACAACCTCAACTAATGAAAGTTCTTGGCAAATTTCAGATGTGAACACAATTATAGTAAAATAATCTCCTAAAACGAGTTGTGACAATTCGCAACTCGTTTTCAATATTTGGAGGAAAAATGAAAAAAACTATCATACTATTACTTATATTAATTTTTATGACATCCTGTCAGGCTCAAAAAGATACTACTAACTTCGATTCTCAACATTACGCTTTAATTCATAATCTTTTTTATGAACAATATTCTAAACAAATTTCATTCTTAAAAAATATCTTAAGCGATTTATTAATCCAAAATGATGATTTTACTTACTTACATGGGGAACTCAATGGTTACTCACAACAGGTGAATGTATTTTACGTTATCAACAGAAATAAAAATCCAATTACAGATAAAGCTATTTCTCCAGAAATTTATGAAGAAATATTCGCAATCATTAATCAAACTGATCTATTACTCAGCAAAATAAAAGAATTAGTTAAATCAAATGAAAAACTCTCTGTATTTTCTGACCATAAGCCTCTTGTTTTATCTATAGTGAATCAATTAAAGGATATAAATATCTCGGTGGAAAACCAAAATGAAAAAGAGTTACAGAAATATAAAGCTCAACTAATAGAACTTGATAATGATATACAAAAGCTAATTAGTTTAATGTAATGTAAGCCTACCATTACTTACTATATATGAGGCTGGGACATAACTCATTTTAATGTTGTTAAAGTCGAATAATAGCTACTTCATGTAAGCATTACAGATGATTAAAACCCGAACTATAACGGAATTCAAATAGAATTCCATAAAATAGTTCGGGTTTTTCATTAGCTGAAATGCTTTTGTCCCATTTTGTCCCAGCCTTATTCGCTAAGCACACTGACTTATTTTTATTTCTTCTCCACTAACAAGTTATAAATAATATCCAACTGCTTCTCCACTGAAATGGGGTCACTAGGTAGAAACTGATCAAAATCTATGTTGTATATGTTGCCTGATTTTCCGGCTGGTGTACTACGAATCAGCTTTTCTACCTTCTTCATATTTTCCTCAGCCCCTTCATTCACAGCCAAAAGCAAATGATCACCAACAAACTGTGGAATGGCTTCGGCTGATATTTCCCATGTTTCCCCGTTAATCACATCGCTTTGGATCTTTTCCGTTGGATTTAAGCCAAGGTACTTATAAATAATGTTGCCACCCATATTTGTATCCCCATAAATAAAAATGTTACCTGGGCGCACATTTAAAATGGTGAAGGTTTCATTTGCACCAATAAGTGGATTAATTTGTGTTTTATACTTTTCTATTTTCGCTGTAAATTCCTTATTCCACCTTGCAGCTTCCTCTTGCTTGCCGAGAATGTCCCCAAACATAGCAACATCCTTAATCGGATCATTATATTGTTCAACGACAATTGTAGGGGCAATCTGACTTAAAGCTTCATAGCCACCTTCCACCGCCTCCGCGAACGGTGCCGTTGTGACGATGAGGTCAGGCTCTAATGAAAGTATTTTTTCTAAGTCTGGCGGAACTCCTACGTCTGTAATATCAGAAACATCACCTAACGATGGGTTGTCCAAAATAAAGGTGGTTGTACCTACTGGCTTGACTCCTAACGTCATCAGCTCCCCTAAATGAAACAAACTGACGACGCGCTGCGGCGCTACAGGAATTGTAGTTGTCCCCTTCAAATGCTTATATTCACGAGTTTCTGCATTTTGCTTATCTGAAGAAGCATCTGCCGTCGTATTGGAATCTGTATTTACATTTGCTGGTGCTTGTGCGGATGAGTTTGCATTTCCTGAATTACTGCTTTGACATGCACTTAAGATTAAAAATGTACAGAGCAGCATCACTGCACCTAAAGTTGGTCTTGAAAATCTAAACATCGATGTGTCCCCTTCCTTATCCCATTGATAATAAGTCTCATTCTCATTATGGGAACTCGGTCTTTTGGAAACAATAGACGATTTTAACAGCTCTAATGGATTATACTGAACCATTTGTCCATGTAACTCACGAAATTGAATGGGTGAGTAGCCTGTGTGCTTTTTAAATAAGCGACTAAAATAATAAACATCACTATACCCTACATTACTAGCTATTTCCCCTAAACGAGCCTCAGTTTTTAATAAAAGCTGCTTTGCTTTATGAATACGCATGTGGATTAAATATTCTATAGGACCCACGCCAAGCTGATTTTTAAATAAACGTGCCAAATAGCTTGTACTACAATTATAAATTCGGGCTAAACGATCAGCCGTAATTGGCTCCTGATAATGGTCCTGCATGTAATGAATGGCTTCGGTTACGATATCCAGTCTATTATTTTGTAAAAATCTTACCCGAATTTGCCGCAACATCTCATGTACAAATGAAAGAAACATGGCTTGAGCCTCTAGCTTATCCAATGGATCATGTTGCTGCCATAGACGATGTATTGTTTTGCACTTTTCGAGTACTGTCAAGGGAATAGTAGGGTTAAACGTATAACTTACTTGAAGATAATCTCGCTCCTCTAACTCAGAGTTCTCACTATGAATAGCTTTATATAAAATAACATAACTAGTACAGGAAGCGCCTGTTGGTAGTTTTATTTGTATCTTTTCGCCTTGTATGCCATGAACAATATGAGTTGCTTCTTCATCCACAGTAACTATGAAAAAGCTTGTTGATGCCACAAAATAGGCTGGGAGTGTGCCATCCTCTATACGATACTGCTTCATATCTATTAATCTAACAGTAGCGCTACTCCATTGTTGGATATAAGCCTCCCAGTTCATAAGTATACCCCCTCTCATTTAACTTTTATTTTTTCTAATAAATGATAAGCTTAATCAAAAAAGTACCAAGTCAACAAAGGCAGTGAAAGCAAAAACGACAAGGACCAAAAAATAAGTTGCTTTCCAGTTACATAATTCAATGTTTAATTTATAATTTTATTACACCATGACTTAGCAGAAAAAGTCACCCTGCGGTCGCTTTTTTAGATTTTAGAAAAGTTATAAAAATTTTATTCCATTTTAGGTGGAACCCGATGTTTCGTTGCTTGCTCAAACCCATACGCAATTTTAATTAATGTCGGTTCACTATATGCTGTCCCCACAAAGGTGATACCTTGAGGTCCTTTTGTAGTGTAACCTCCAGGAGCAATGATCCCACTTGAGGCATACCCACCAGGAACTGTAATGATAGGGTAACCCGCCCTTGCTGCTAAATCAGATCCTTCATCCCCTAAGAACATCAATGCATCTAGCTCGTATGAATTCAACGCATGATCAATTCCTTGTTTTCTAGACAGCTCTATACTTTTGTTTAAGCTATCGATATATTCTTTTTCTTTTAACGTACCACTTGTTTCATTTGACCATATTAAAGTACCTTGCCCATATTTTAATGCCTCTTCTGCATATTTTTCATTATACGCAATGACTTCCTCTAAGGAACGCACGGGTACATCTTCTGATAGTCTTGCCAAGTAAGCATTAAGATCACTCTTAAATTCATATCGCAACACATCCCAATCCCATTGAGCCTTTTCACATGGCATGGAAACAGGATCTATTATCGTCGCACCTGCCTTTTTGAGTACCTGAATTGCCTCTTCAACTATGTTAGCTCTTGCTTCGTCCAAATCTTGATAATAATATCTAGCAATCCCGATTCTAGCCTGTTTTAGAAATTCTACATCTAATAATTCATCATAATTATCAAAGCATTTTTTTACTGTTTGTGTGCATGAAAAATGAGGACTTTGCTCATTCTCCTCTATTAAAGTACTAAGCAAGATAACAGTGTCTTTCACCGTTTTCGTCATAGGTCCAGCTGAGTCTTGGCTATGTGCAAGTGGTATAATTCCAGCTTGACTGATCAAACCTAGCGTTGGCTTTATACCTACAATGTTATTTTGACTTGCAGGGCTAATAATCGATCCCGATGTTTCCGTTCCAACTGCTGCTGCTGCAAAATTAGCTGCTACTGCTACAGCAGGCCCTGAGCTAGAGCCACCCACAAACAGCTCCCCAGGTCCGTATGGATTTAGAACTAAGCCACCTCTTGAACTATAACCTGCCCACATTTCATTAGACATAAAGTTGGCCCATTCTGTCATATTCGCCTTTCCAAGCAAAACAGCACCCGCCGCACGTAATTTAGAAGCAACGACTGAATCCCCAGGTGCAATTGAATCCTTCAAAGCGATTGAACCTGCACTGGTATGCATTTTATCATGAGTATCAATATTATCCTTAAGCAAAATAGGAATCCCATGTAAGAGACCTCGACTCCCCTTTTCCTGCCGCTCCTTATCTAAATTGATAGCGATTTCAATCGCCTCAGGATTTATTTCTAGCACAGCATTTATTTTCCTATTATATTTATTAATTCGTTCTAAGTAGGCTCTAACAATGTCCTCAGAGCGAACATCTCCCGACTCCATCGCTAGTTGCGTACTACTTATATCCGCTTCAATAATCCACTTTTCAATATTCATTTATCATTCACCTCATAAAGTAGTTCCTGTTAATGGAATTTACCCATTTTAAAACTATAATATCGTAGATTTTAAAATTAATTACGGTAGAAATATAATATAATCGTTTTTTACATTAAATACTGGCATCAGGTAGCCTAGCTATACTTTAGGTCTGCTATACTATTCTCTTATCTCAAAATCCTTAGAACCTTTTTAATATAAAAAGGCGTATGCCATGGTGTAATCATAGCGACGCCTTTATAACATGCTTTTATTTTCGAATTGCAACCCTCTGTTGCATCAATAGTCTAGATGATGATTTACGTTAAAGCATTATCCGCTAATCTAAAGAGGCAAAAGTGTCCCGCCGAGCCAGGAATAGTGCCTGTAGCTGTAAGACCTTCACTAAAGGAAACGCTGAATTGTGAGCTATTAATCACTTGTATAGTTGTTCCAACAGGACAAAATGCAACTCGAATAATTGAAATTTGACCAGCATTATCTGAATTTGTAGAGGGTGCAACATAAGCAGCCGTATTTCCATCAATTGTTAGTGAGAAAGATGATTCTGTAATTGCACCACCTTCAAAATTTAACGTTACATTTAAATAATATACACCTGCATTATTAATGGTAAATGTATTAACATTGTCAAATGAAATCCCATTGTTCACCACAGAGACAAAATTTGTCACGAAGTTTTGAGGATCAACCGTTTGTGCTCCAATTGATGCATCTGCAAACGGCTGAAGCAAAGGACTTACTGAGCCCGTGGCTCCTGTTGCGCCAGTTATTCCTGCTTCGCCCGTCGCCCCAGTCGCTCCCGTTGCACCTGTTATCCCTGCTACTCCCGTCGCTCCTGTTGCACCTGCTATTCCTGCTTCGCCCGTTACACCTGTCGCTCCTGTTGCACCCGTTAGACCTGCTACTCCCATAGCTCCTGTTGCACCAGGGTTACCTTGTAACCCACGTTGTCCCGTTGGTCCTTGTAGTCCTTGTATTCCTTGTGGCCCAACAATACCTTGTGATCCAGCAGGACCTTGAATTGCTGAAATTCTTAGCCAATTTGCAATTACAACCTCTATTGCTCTAATTTCAATAATTAATTGATCTTTGTCTGCGCTATCCATATTTTCCTGTAAAATAACAGAAAACATTACATCAAGCAGTTGCTCCAAGTTAGTACCTAGACTTATTGGGGAAAATGGGATTACCTCGGCAGAAACAATTGAAAACTCCAATGACGCTTCTAAACTTGCTCTATTGCCTCTACTTATTCTTATTGTAGGAATTAATGTCTGTAGCTTACGTAGCACTATAATTAAAGCAGAAAGACTAGTTTGACTAGGATTTGCAAAAACCTGAGTAACTGCCCTCTTTAACTCATTAATCAATTCCAAAAGTAACAAGGTCTCATCACCAACAATCATAAAAATTATTAACTTCTTAGCTAGAAGTAATCTTAATATTTGATATTGCCAATATACGCTGATGCCCAAATTATGTTACTAACCTAATAGCATTTCTCTCCTTAAAAACAAAAAGAGAAACCTAAGTTATTTTTATAACCTAGATTTCTCTCGTAATTTAATTTTAAAAGGGATCTATTAACTCCAATATTGCTTCGCAATTTTTTGCCCTTGATTAATTTTAGCCCATTGCTCCGCTTCAGTTAATTCATTACCCCCATCACAGGAAGCAAAACCACATTGATGGGACAGCAACAAGCGATCCTTATCAATAATCGTAGACGCTTCATCTAGCAAACGAAGCACACGATCTTCATCATCCAAGGTATTTGTTTTAGAGGACAACAAGCCTAATACGATCTCGGTGTTTGGCTTATCCTTGAATACTTCAAGCGCTTCTAGGGAACCCGCACGCTCATCATCCCACTCTAGGAAAAAGCGATCATATTTAAGCTGCTTTAAAAATAAATTGGCAATCTTCGCATAAGAGCCGCCCCCCATATTACGGGAGTCATAGTTACCACGGCAGTTATGTGTCCACATTTTCAGCCCTAAGCTATGACCAAAATCAATCACTTGATTGTTTATATCGATAAATTCCGTCGCAAGTGCTTGGACTTCCTCTTGGTTAATATTTTCGCCTGTATATGGAGAATTAGGATTATCATCTGCAAATAGCTCCCATAGGCAGTCATCAAACTGTAGTATTTTCCCGCCAGCCTCTGCAAACTCCGCTACAAACTCCTTATATGCCTTCACTAAGCCTGCTTTAAGCTCTTGTGTAGTTTTATATACAGAATCTGTACCTCCGATATTATCGGACCAAGACAATTCGCCAAAAATATGTGATGGAGATGGCACACATAATTTCGTTTCATGCTCTCCTGCAGCTTCCTGTAATTGTTTGAACACTTTAATAAAATGATGGTTTTTTCCACCTAATTCTCCTGTAATACGAAGCCCGATATCTTTTCGAGTCTCATATTTAGAGCTACCATCGATATCTCTAAAGAAATAACCATGATCAGCAATATAACGCTCCACTCCTTGGAAGCCCCAAACAAAATCCAAATGCCACATCGATTTGGAATGCTCTCCATCTGTAATAATGGATAGATCATGCTCAATCTCTTTTTTTACAACATCCTGAATAGAATGAGCCTCACATTGCTGGTAGCCTTCAAAATCTTGATAAAACGGATATTTAATATCATCCCGGTGCTCAATTTGGGTTTTATATTTTAATAGCTCAGATGGTCTAAGCAAGCTACCTACGATTTGAAATTTATGACTCATTTAAAAAACCTCCCCCAATTTTCCTGTTGCTGCTTCAACATGGTTTGATTGTAGCATGGGAGAGGACACATACCGTAACACGCAAAAGGTATATCTAGTTATAGTTAGAAGCTATAGCTAGATTATAAGATATAAATACTGCTCCTAATTTAATTCAAACGGTTTATATTAAATTCTCTTTAATTTTGATGAAATGGGTTTCACCAAGGACATATAAGGACTTAATTTCACCAGTTTCTCCACTTCCACTTACTCAGACACTCGGTATGGCTCCTGTACTTTGACGGATAACGAGCTTAGGGTCTAGCACCGTTTGCTTTCTAGGCGTTCTTTTATTAATTAAATCATGTAATACACGCACACCTAGATTCCCTAAATCGTATGTGTTTTGTGAAATCGTGGTTAGTTCAGGGATCACTGCACTAGCGAGGGGAGTATCATCAAACCCAACAATTGAAATATCCTGGGGAATACGTAATCCCTGCTCAACCGCCGCTTTAATCGCTCCTGTTGCGGTATTATCATTTACACATATGACAGCAGTAGGTGGATTGTCCACCGCTAACATCTCTTTCATTGAACGCTTGCCATCTTCGATTGAAAAGCTACCTAAGCATTGGCGTTGTGGAGGGAGATCAAGCCCATGCTCCTGTAATTTTTTTTGCAAAGCCTTTACCTTTACCATCGTTGTCGAAGTATCTGGGGAACCACCTAAAAAACCAAACTCTCGATGTCCTAATGCTAGTAAATGCTCTGCTGCAAGCACCGCACCTGCACCCTCATCCGTATAGACACGATGGAAGCTACCCTTTGCTATATTGCCATTCACTAAAACGATCGGTAAATGCTTGCCCACATCTATAATTTCCTGTGCCATATGTTGTGGACAGCTCTTAAGGTTAATGCGACCACCCAAAAATATAATGCCATCCACCCTTTTTTCTCGCAAAATAGACAGGTATTCGGATTCACGATTTGAATTTCCAGCCGTATTACAGAGAAACAACGTGTAACCAAATTCTCTTGCTGCATTTTCCGCTCCCCAAAACACTTCAGGGAAAAACGGGTTCGTGATATCAGGTAATATAATGGCAATCGTGCCTGTTTCCTTTTTAATCAAGCTTCTCGCTTGCGCATTGGGTTGAAATTGATGCTTCTCAATAATCGACATAATTCGTTCCCTTGTGCTCGCACGCACTGGAGCCGTGTCATTTAACACTCGGGAAACTGTAGATACAGATACGTTTGCCTCTTTGGCAATATCATATATAGTAACTTGCGTCATCTAAGTACCTCTCTTTTCCTCTCTTTTTCAGCCTTGTTCTGCTTATCATACCAGATAAGGAATCACAATGAAATTGGTTTCATAACAGAACATACATTGAAATTTTTCTTGTCCCATGGCCCAAAAAAAGACGGTTAGAGTCTACCTATCATTCTAATCCGTCAAATATATATCGTATTAAATTAGTATAAACTTTATAGGAATTAGAAAATTAGAAAATACGACACTACGCATTTTCATCGTTACGTTCATTGACTAACAAAGAGGTGCATATTAAGGATAGGAGTACCATTAACATTAATCCGATGAGGGCAAGAGGACCAGTCAAACTTAAAGAAGAAAGTATATAGTGAAATATTTTAATTAGACCACAAAAAACAAGTACAGTAACGATTACTTTTTTAATCCCTTTTTTAATGTGAATCACCTTGCCTTCTAAATGTGCTATAAGCTATAAGCTGAAATCGGTATCCCCTTTTTTTGCTCCATATTTTAAAGTGTAATTTTTGTCCGTTTTGTCTGCATCATATGGCATGCTTGCTATTTTAATACGAGTATGATCAAGCCGACATTCTCTTAAAACCTTTTTAATTAAGTTGATTGCTTGTTCTTCCTCAGTAACAACACAAAATATATTTAGTGCATACGTTTTAGGATCGGATTGGCGCTTGCCCATATCAAAACCATCCACATAACCTAAGTTTTTATCTCCCAAGGAGAATTCTAAAGTCTCTATCACCTTATCCTTTAGCCAGTGATCACGTTGATTGCCATTTTCGCTTTTCATCGGATATTGTACAACCAACCAAAAGGATTTCCCCATTTTTCTTCACCAACCTCTACAAGTTTATAATTTAATTTAAGGTTATAACGAGAAGTTATATCCGAATTCTAGTAGCTTTAGGTTTATTTTAACATATTATAGCCACCTTCATTGAAGGGACGTACTAAGTGTAAACAAAACAAAACCAGCCCCTATCAGTTAGTAATAGTAGGCTGGTTAATTTTGTTATTTATTTAGTTGCTACCATGCTTGTTGTCAATCAATTGTGCCTTGACTAAAAACCGCTGTACAATTGCTGCAGTTTCAGCACGTGTAAGCTTCTCTGCTGGTCTTAATCCCTCTGCTGAACCTTCTACAAGATTATGCTTCACACCTACTGCCATCGCTTGCTTCGCCCATGAAGCAACCTCTGCTTGGTCTGCGAATTTGGATAATAAGGACTCTACATTTGCTCCATCCGTTTCTAACCCTGCTATTTTTATCGCTCTTGTCAAAATGACCAAGGCTTCTTGTCTTGTAATACTTTGATTCGGAGCAAATGTGCCATTGTTATAGCCTTCAATTAGGCCATATTCCACCGCCTTCGCAACTGCACCTGCATACCAGTCACTCGCGTTGACATCGGTGAACTTAGAGCCATTTCCTGACTCTGATAAGCCCAATGCACGAATCATAATCGCGGCTAATTCAGCTCTTGTAATCGTTGCGTTTGGTTGGAAGTTAGTCTCATCCGTACCTTTAATAATTAATCTGGAGCCCATATCGTTTACAGCTTGCTTAGACCAATGTCCCTCTACATCTACAAACGTTTTTGGATTCCAAATGAGGAAGTAATCACTATTCGTAAGACTATTTACGACTGCGTAATACTTACCATCACGATTGGTAATAAAGGTTGGAACATGACGCACACTACCATCTGGATTAATGATCGCCGCCGTTGTTACTTTACTTGGATCAATATCCGTAGGAAGTGGAAGCTCGCGCACCACATAACTACTAAATTTCTCTACTGATACCGATTTCCCATTATAGAAAGCTGTCACGCTAAAATTGACTGGAGGCGCTAGAGCGGTAAAGCTTCCTTTGCTTGCCGCCGCATCAGCCTGAGCCGATATTGACTTTTCACTCTCAGCAATATCAACATGGATCACAATATCAGACAGATTGACCTGCTGACCTAATTTAGAGGAAACATTATCAATCGCAATTTCCCCAGCAGGTAGCTTGTAATTACCACTTGTTGTTTGTACCTCTAAGACCGCTTGCTTGCTTTCCATATTTTTAACAGCTTCACCTGTTAAAATGACGGATACTTTATTCATGCTATCAGCAACAGGAACAATCACACTGGATTTATTCGCTGCTTGCTTAAGCTGATCTGCCAATTTAGATGGATCTACAGTTGCAGTTAGTACAGAGTTGCCATGTTCCTTGGTAATAGAGCCTGTAGCTACTTGCTCTTTGACAACACCATCAATAATAACCTTAAATCCAATTGGTTTTTCTCCCGTTGCTGGATTCGGAACCGTTGGTGAGCCGCCAGAGCCAGTTGACCCCGTCGAGCTATTTGGATTGCCTGGACTACTCGGATTTGTTGGGTTTGTTGGATTGGTTGTGCTATTTTTTGTCCACTTCGCATATAGCGTCACATCAGACGTAACTTTATCCTCTGCAAAGTTCCAAACACTTTCCCACTCTATATCCTTGTACCAGCCCGCAAAAGTATATCCTTCTTTCGTTGGTGCCTGCGGTGCAGTGATAGTCCCACCACTGCTTACGTTGGTCAGACTTGCAACCTCGCTACCTCCCTGTGAATTGAAGCTTACAGTATGCTGTGTTGATCCTTCGACAACTGCAACCTTACCATTGTAAAAGTAACCTTCCATCCTGTTATTGAATGAATCAAATAACAAGTTATTATCAGAAGTCGTATAATCAAATCTCAGAGTTTTATCTCCTAATGTTGCTTCATCCTTTATCTTAAAACTGATTGTAAACAATTTTTCTCGTTCAAAAATGGGGGTATCTCCACCATCACTGTCTGCCCACGCGACTCTAATCCAACCACCATTATTATTATAATTTGAAGAAAATTCATCTCCTGAATTGCCTGTAACTTTTGTAACTTCTAAAGACTCAGGATCGTAATCAATTTTGAATTGATAGGCTCCTATACCAAGGTTACTATGCATAACACTCACTGGCACCTCTACTGTAGATCCAGGTGTACCATTGACATTATTAAAATAAATACGTGCAAAATTCATCTCCCATTTTGCATACAAAGTCACATCAGATGTCACAGTATCTGTTAAGAAGTTCCAGCTCTCTGTACCTGCTTTATCTTTGTACCACCCTACAAAGGTATACATTTCCTTCGTTGGTGCTGATGGAGGAGTGATGGTTGTACCACTGTTTACATTCGTAAGGTTGGCAACTTCTGTTCCCCCTTGTGAATCAAAGCTAACGGTGTGCTGCTGAGCTCCTTCAATAACTATAACGTTACCATAGTTAAAAAATCCTTGAATAATATTATTTTGCGAGTCTGTCAATCTGATATCTTCATCATCAATTGAGTCAAAGACAAGATACTGATTCCCTAATTGTGCTTGTTCCTTAATTTTAACGCCAATCGTAAATAATTTGTCTCCTGAAACAATAGGCGTGTCGCCACCATTTTTATCTTTCCATGAAGCTACAATAGTGCCATTGTCGTTATTATAATTAGAAGAGAAGTCATCCCCTGCATTACCTGTAATCTTTGTAATCTCTAGAGCCTGAACGTTATAAACAATGCGTACCCGATAACCTGCTATACCCATGTTGGATTCAGTTACTGCAACTGGCACCTCCACTATAGATCCAGGTGCACCACTTACTTCACCTATTTTAACTCGTGCTACGCTGCCCTCCCATTTGGCATACAAAGTCAAATCAGACGTTACTGTATCTGTGTCAAAGTTCCACACTTGTGTTCCTGCTACATCCTTATACCACCCTGCAAAGGCATGTCCCCCTAAGCTTGGTGCTGATGGAGCTAGGATGGTTGAGCCACTCACCACATTAGTTAAGGTTTCTACAGTACTACCACTCTGAGAGTCAAAGGTTACTGTATGTCCTAAGTTTTTCGGCTTTATTGTAATTCCACCACTATTCACAGTGGTTTGTGCAGTAGTAGTGCCTTCAGTCAGAGCTTTTTCAGGCACGTTAAATTGGACAATTCCAGGCTGAGCAGACTCCTTAATTTTAAAATGAAGCGTGAAAACCTTTGTATCATTTTCAGAAATTAGTACCGGATTCGCCCGAATATCAATTAGTCCACCTTGAAGAAAATAACTTTCAAATCCTCCCTCCTCTGAGATGGTTCCTAGTTCATTTGTGATTTTATTATCGTTAACTAGCTCTAATGAATTGGAATCGTACTGAAAGATTAAGACATATCCATTGATTAGAGTCTCTGGTGTCATATATACAGGTATATCCACCAAATCACCAGGATACCCTTCACCACTACCTATTTGCATTGAATTTGTAATCGGATCTGAATCAGTGCTTGCATAACCAATATTTCCCAATCCCATAAATATTATCACGACTAACATGATTGAAATTGATTTATTCCATCTGCTCCATTTTCCCCAATTCATCTTATCAGCCCTTTCCCACAGAGATAGCCAGTATTATTTTAACGTCTTCATTATCCAAAATGCCGTCGCCATTCATATCAAGTGCCTGCAATTGCTGAGGCGTTAGCGTAATCCTGCCTTTAATATATTTCGTTAATAATAGCGCATCATTCGCAGTCACCTTGCCATCGCCATCTCCATCCCCCATTACAAATTGAGTGTAATAAGCGGTATAGGTTACGTCTGCAGTAACTGTCGAAGCAGTAATTTGGTGCGAAGTAAGCTTCGTTACGCCTCCATCACTACTCCACCCTACAAAATGGTATCCATTGATAGGTGTAACCGTTGGAACAGCAACTGGATGTCCCCCCACCTCTACCTGCTCACTTGTCCCATTTAATGTGCCATAATCTCCTGGAAGATAGCTTACTGTCACACTTGGCGGTGTCGTAATCGATTTTTTTAGAACTAGCCCTTCTTCACCTACTGCTAGAAGTATACTTCCATTTGAAGCAAGACCTTTCAGTCTAGTTGTTACACCACTTTGTTCCTTACTCCATATAATTCCATCAATAGATGTAAGAATAACTCCACCGTCACCAGCGATCTTAAACCCACTTGTATCAGTTTGAACATTTACTAATCTTTGATAAACATTACTACTGCGAGTCGTCCATGAGGTCCCATCCTCTGAGGTAACAATTTTCCCACCTGCTCCTACCGCTACAAATAATCCATTACCATAAGCAACCCTGTATAGGTCTGAATTATCAATAGTTTGTAGGTTCCATGTGATACCATCAGAGGAACTTAATATATTTTCGCCACCTACTGCAACATACAACCCATTACCATAAGTAACACTATAAAGCACTTGAGATACACCACTATTTTGTGTAGTCCAGCTTTCTCCGTCCGGTGATGTAAGTATGCTCCCACTATTCGTTACAACTACATATTGTTGATCTCCATACACACTACCCATTGGCGTATCCTCAATGAGTTGCTCTGTCCAAGTAACACCATTAGATGATGTCATAATAAGACCTTTAGTATCAATTCCGGTTATATCTCTATTTCCTACAGCTATAAATTTACTATTTCCATAACTGATGCCAAGAAGGAGGTCCCGTTTATACGGAATTAATAGCGGCTTCCGATTCACCCAGGTTTCCCCATCCTCAGAAGTAATAATCGCGCCTTGAATGCTTGTGGAGCCTATCAAATCATATCCAACAGCAACAAACATTCCATTACCATACACGATATCTTCAAGGTATGCTGCGGTTCCTTTTATCTGATCTGACCATGTTATTCCATCAGTGGAGGTGAAGATGGCGCCGCCATAACCTATAGCTACAACAAGCCCATTTCCAGCACCAACGTCATTAAGATCCTTTCTAGTCCCCGATGATTGTACTGTCCAGTTTGTGCCATCTTTAGAGGTTACGATTGTTCCCTGACCACCTACAGCTATATACAAATTGTTTACAGCATCATAGGTCACTTCGTTTAAAGTGGCAGACGTATTGCTTGTCGCATTGGTCCAGTTCGATCCATCTGTTGAAGTCATGATTAATCCACCTTGACCAACAGCTACATATTTATTGGTACCATAGGTAACCCCATTAAACATAGCATTGCTATCAATCGTCTTGGTATTCCATGTACTCCCATCCGCAGATTGGATCAGAAAACCTCTATTTCCGATCCCCACAAACTTGCCATTACCATAAGTAACGCTCATATGAAAGTTATTAGAAGCACCTACTGTCTGTCCCGTCCAGGTTAATCCGTCAGTGGAGGTCAAAACCTTCCCGCTTGCCCCCACTGCTACAAATCTTCCATTCGCAAAAGCGACACTAGATATATTTGAATTTGTAATATTTTGATTTTGAAGCTTCCACTCCGTTTGACCATCCTCCAACGTTAAAACTACCCCGTTTGCTCCAACAACAACAAATCTACCATTACCATAGCTCACATCCATTAGTCTAAACGAATTGTTGATTGGAACACTTGACACCTTCCATTTAGATCCATCCGTAGAAGATATAATCCCCACATTATAGCCCACAGCCACAAATTGACCGTTGCCATAGGTTACACCCTCAAAGGTACTTGCAGTAGGAAATGGACTTACTTGTTCCCATTCATCAGAATCCGCTTTCGCAAAATTAGCCATGAATAACATCGCAAATAACAAAAAGACCATTACAAACGGCAAACAACGCTTTATAGCCCCCATCTTCTTCCTCCCCCATGAATAAAAGATATTAATTGCAAATTAACTTGTTTAAATTAGAATGACTTTTCTCGCCTAGGTCATCTGTTTTTGTCAAGATCAGCCTATCAAAACAATTCTCAACATTTTCACAACATTTGTCCCAAAAAAAGACAAAAAGGGCCTTCAGGACTATGCCTGAAGGCCGAAACACTATATAAAGTAATTATTTATTTTTCCTATTCAATTAAGTACTCATTCTTCATTTAAAGACATCTGCTTCTGTAATACTTTTATTTGACGAGCACCTGCCTGATCCCCTATCTTATTGAAAGCGTCAGCTAGTAGCTCATAATAATCCCACTGGCTTGGCTCTAACTCAATTAGCTTTTTGAGTAGCTGGATACGCATCTCCTCTGTTGCTTCATCCAGCGCTAAGGTCATGGTAGATATCATAACTGCTCGAAGTTCCACTCGGTATGCATTTGCCCAATCATAATACTCCATATCTAAATAATCACCGCTATATAGCTGAAGGGTGCCCTCTATAGCCCCTCCTGCTTTTATAGCTTTTAGCCCATCATGTAATTCATCCAAATCACTTCGAACAGCGGAAGGATCAATCCAATACTTATCATCTCCATATTTCACAAAGCCATCATAACCTTCTAACTTGAACATACTCCGCAAGTAATAGAGCGAGGTGTGAAGTAGCTTATGACCACGATCAGCGGTATCATTTGGCCATAAATGCTCTAAAATTGCATACTTGTAAACGTGCTGTCCACGATGATGCCAAAGAAAAGCAAATAACTCCTTCGTTTTTTTCGTACGCCATGTCATTAGTCGACCACTAGGCGTATATAACTCCATACTTCCAAGTACTTTGAGCTGTAATGCCTTTTTATCCGCACTAGAATTACCAGAATTGATCGATAAGGTTGCAGCGGTTACCTGATTGTCCTCCCCCTTGCTAGAATGATCCATCTGTCTTACCTGCTTATTTTGTAAATTGTTATAGCGAAGCAAAAGCTTAACCAGCTTATCCTTTACGACGGGCTTGAGTAAATATCCAATTGCATCTGTATCATAAGCATCAATCGCATATTGATCATGAGCGGTTACAAACACAATTTTGGCATCTGGACAGTGAACAGTAAGATCAACGGCCGCATCTAGTCCATTTACCCCTGGCATTTCGATATCTAAAAATATGAGATCTGGTTTCAACTCGCCACAGTGCGCCAGCGCTTCGGCAACAAGTTGATACTTGCCAACTACTTCTACGCCCCCGACCTCATCCAACATAATATTCATGACATCAAGCGCAATTTCTTCGTCGTCAATTAAAATCGCTTTATGCATGTCGCGCCTCCGTCAAATAAATTGTTATTTTAGTTCCCTTGTTTGGTTGGCTAACAATGTCCAGGCTTCTTCCATATCTCATTTGCAAACGACGATTTACATTATAAATGCCAACTCCACTTGGCTTGCCCATCATTAGCAGCTTGAGCTTATCTTCGCCCATTCCGACACCATCATCCTCAACTATAATCTCTATGCCCCAGTCGCGCTTAGAAATAATAATATCCACCGTACCTCCCTCGGGCTTTTGTCCAATGCCATGACGAACTGCATTTTCAACAATTGGCTGTAAAATGAGTGGTGGCAATAAAATATGTGCATCCTCGTCGATCGTATAACGAACAGCAAGCCGTTGTCCAAACCGAAGCTGCTCAATTGCAAGGTAGGCACGTACCAGTTCTAGTTCTCTTTCTAACGGCACCTCGTCTCCATGGAAAACAAAGGTAAACTTAGCACGCAGATAAGTTGTTAAATGATGAATAGTCGCTCTTAGCTTATCCACGTCCTTGTAACTTAGACCCACCATTGCGTTTAGACTATTATATAAGAAATGTGGAGGAATTTGCGCCTGTAAGAAATCCATCTCCCGACGAACGGCTCGCTCTGAGGAGCTCTTCATTGCGAGAAGGGATTGGACACGCGCTCGTAGTTCCGCTAATTCAAATGGCTTTTGTAAAATATCATTGGCTCCTGCCGAGAAAGCCGCTATTATATCACGAGTTTGTCCCGAAGCAGTCAGCATAAGCACTGGAAGCTCCGCTAAATCATACAAAGTACGAATCTCTAGGCAAATATCAAGACCAGATATTTCAGGCATCATCAAATCTAGCAATACAAGATCTGGTTTCAATTCACGGAGTGCTTCTAATGCCTCAACACCCCCACCTGCGGTCGTATACGTATGACCTAAAGAATCAATTGCATCCATGGCTACCTTAAGGTTAGAAGGTTCGTCATCTACAATTAAAATATGAAATATTTCCCCATCATTTAGAGACATATGTGAAGCCATTAAGGGTGGTGCATAACCTTCCTGTAGCAAAGGATGTTGTTCTGACCAGTTTCCATACTCCTTATTACTTCTATCACTTCCCATCTTGGGATGATTTTGTTGACCGGCTTCAGATTTTTCTAAAGTAATTGCCGCCTCTTGTACATTATCCAAGAAAACTGGGAGCGTGAAGGTAAACTGAGAACCTATACCTACCTCAGATTGTACCTGTAATTGCCCACCCTGTAGCTCAACTAATTGCTTCGAAATACTTAATCCAAGTCCAATCCCATCACGGGAATGAAAGCCCTCTTCATCATGCTGAAAAAAGGGCTCAAACAAGTTTTCCATAGCTTCGCGGTGAATTCCTTTGCCAGTATCACTAACCGATATATATAATAGCTCCTCACGCTGTTCCGCTGAGATTGAAACAGTACCTTGATCTGTATATTTCAGGCCATTTTCGAGCAAATTGTACAAAATCTGCCGCAATCTGTTTTCATCTGCTAGGATAAGAGGAAGTCTCGTAGGTAACTCATTCACAAGCCTCACACTACTTTTAAATGGGGCAATCGACAATGTTTCCATGACAAAACGGGTAGACACATATAAATCAACTGGCTTCAAATGTACATTAAGCTGTCCATAACGAATCCGGTTCATATCCAAAATGTCATTAACTAACCCTGACAGTCTCCGCCCAATAAGATGGAGCAATCTAATATTCTCACGGTGTTCTGATGCAAGTGGTGTTTCTTTATTTTCAAGCAATGATTCGGACAAATTTACGATTCCATGCAGAGGTGTACGTAGCTCATGTGACGTTTTTGCGAGAAACTCATCCTTTTGCCGATCCCGGACAAGCAATTGCTGGGCTAAACGTTCACTTTTTAGGAAGGCGCCTTGCATCTGATCCGTCATTAAAAAGGATTGTGACAACACAACCAACACTAATGTAATCGTAAGATAGTACGGACTATCTATCGCTAATTGGTAACGAGCCTGGGCAACAATCCAAGTAATTGTCAGGAAAAATGCACCAAGCATAATATAATAAACTTTCACCCCCTGTTGGCGATTTCGGATAATAATTAAAAAGATAAAACAAAAGCCAATAATTTGTAACACAGCACCAAACCAAAATAAAGTTAATAAATATTCATTAGGAGATACAATTAGTAAAAGCAGATAAACATAGGAAGACCAAATAAATGTCTTAAAATAACGCCCACTCTGGTCATGTAAACTAAGCCGTACGTAATGAATAAAGAAAAACATCGTAAAGTAGGGCAAAATAAACAATAGCTTCTGTAGCAAAAGAAAGGACATCGAAGGAAACAAATTTGCTGCAATGATCTCATTATCAATACTAAAAAAAAGGCCTAACGAGCAACAAAATAAACTAAAGTAAATGAGATAAGGCTCACGCCGCCATTGTCGGAACATGCCCGCAAAAAATATACCAAATGTAAGCAAGGTTGTAATGACGATCATATCGGCCATACGCGCATTATCTCGGCGATTCATTACATCCTCTGTCAGCCCAAACTCAGGTGCCTGCACAATCCCACCTTCCACATAACGAAAGCTTGCAACTTGAACGATAATTTCCACTGTTTTATCCTCTACATCAATCCTTCCTAAAAAAGGAACATTGTTAGGGATAAAATCTTGAGCAGATAAGGCAGGTTTTCCGTTACCGCCAATCTCCTCCCCCTCCATAAAGATTCGACTCGACAATCTGATTTTTTTTATTCTGAGACTATAATCACCTAGGTCGCTCACGAGCAGACGCAAACGGTACGTCCCCGCACCATGCCCATCAACGGAAACACGATTATCCCATTTTTCTGGAACCTGAAGCAAAAGACGCTCCGCTTGCAGCTTCTCTGCATGATCAGCAAAGTCTTTAGGGGTTAATAATTTCCCTTTATAAAACTCCCATTCACCCCGAAGCGGAATAATCCCATTGTCGGAGAAACGCCAGCTCCTTGCATCTAGTACACCTTCTCTAGCCTCAGGGTAATTCCCAGTAGAATTTAACCACTCATATATAAATACAGAGCTAGCCACCGTAAAAACTAGCAACATTCCAATCAAAACTGACAATTGCCTTTTCATAAAGTATGTAGTCCTTCCTGTCGTAAGGCATGGAAATAAACTAGTTAAAAAAATGCAAAATAAGAAAAATATAAACTAGTTAGAATATGATAGCATTCTTTTTTATAAAAAGGATAGATCAATTTAACATTAATTATTATTGAAAGCTTGCGTTAGGGGGCAAACTTTCCTACAGGTTAAATTTTTATGTTCAAAAGTTAATTATGTCTCCATTGTGAACACGAGGTGAGATGGTATGATTAAGTTAAACAAAAGGCCTTTTGTAATTCAATTCTGAGGTGAATGATGAATTCAAAATTAGGAGAAGTAATTATAAAATATCGGAAAGAAAAAGGACTGACACAAGAACAACTCGCTAAAGCAGTAGGCGTATCGACACCTGCAGTAAGCAAATGGGAAAGTGGTAACACTTATCCAGACATTATGCTTTTGGCACCCATTTCCAGAATGCTTGGCATCACTACTGATGAGCTGCTTGCTTATCAAGAGGATTTGAGTGATGCGGAAATTGTACAGTATGGAAAACAAATGGAGGATTTATTTGATACAAAGGGGTTTGAAGCCGGTTATAATCAATGTGAAAAACTAATTTATGAATATCCAAATAGCAATGACTTAAAATACAATTTTGCACTACTTTATCAGCGCGAGTTAGCTTTATCTAGATTTCTTCATGAAGAGCAAAAAACAATCGCAACCAACCGAGCTATTGAAATCTTCGAACAGGTTTTAGCTAGCAAAGATCCTAAACTGACCTCTGCCGCCACATTTAACCTTGCCAGTCTGTATATGACGACAGGCCGTTGTGACAGAGCAGAACAACTTCTAGATCGCCTTCCAAAAACAAATATGGATGCAAATGAACTTTATCCCATGCTTTATATGATTCAAGGGAGAACAGATGAGGCAGAAAAACTTCTGAAAAATGAACTGTTTCGCTCTATTCATACAGCATTAGCTATGCTAGGCTTACTGGGTTCCATTTCAGAGGGTAAAAATAATACGACTCACGCCATGTATACAACAGACCTGATGGACCAGATCATTCAACTTTTTGATTTACAAAGTACAATAGGGCTTGATAAAAAAACGTTGTTACTTTTAAAACAAGGAGAAATTAAGGAAGCTTTAGACTACTTTGAAATCTATATAGATAAAATCGTTTCATTAAGCTTTGATTATTCCAATCATCCACTATTTTCTAACATTAAAGTAAGTACTGAAAAACAGCATCATGAGAAAATTAAGCCTTTATTAATAGAAATGCTTGAAAAGGATCCAAGTTATGCTTTACTTCAAAATGAAGAACGTTTCCTCAGGGCGGTAGAGAAACTAAAAAAGGCATAGAAAATAGGTAATGACTCGATCAACAAAATGGACATAGCACTTACCATAACAAAAAGCCCTAACCTCACATGGTCTAGGGCTAAAACATTACTACTGAAATTTATCTGGGTGCTTAGCTAGCTTAAGTTGTTCCTCTATAGGAAAAACATCACTAATTGGCTTATAGCTTAAATCAATAATTCTCTTATTTTCGCTAGTCGTATAAGGAAAAAAAGCTGAATTGATTAAGGCTTCTAACTGATTATCTATTCGCAAGCATAAGGTTGGCTCCGTTTTTGCAAAGTTAAGGGAGTTCAAATTGATCGTACGAATTTTGTTGTTATGATAGTCCTTATAGTGAATACTCATTTTTTTCAAATCAAATACAATACTCCAATAAGTTATTGTTGGCGGTGTCTTTTCACCAATCCAATCCCACACGCTATCGGATGATGGGCTCACTGACAACTCTTTTAATACAAAAAAAGCTTCATCCATTGAAATGGGGACTTCCGTCAACATTGAATTGATACGTTCAACGTGGCGATAAGCAAGTGTGAATCGATCATGAGAAGTCACTCGTCTAGATAGCTCAGGTATAGGTGTTTCCATGAATTGTTCGGCATATCGCTTAGATGATTTAAAGCTAGAATTAGATAGTGCAAGATGCTTCTCATCACAAATAATTTGCGCTACGCCATCTATAAACTCAATGAGCACAGCATTCCCTTGTGCATCAGCAACAGTATAATGTAGCACATACATCACTTTTTCTAATCTTAAATCATCAAGATGATAAATAACCTCTTCCACCGTTGCATACTGGTCTAGCTGATATTGTATCCATTGCAGCTCATTTAACGAATTTCTATCATCTTCCCGCGGAAATTCACCTTCGTCATGATACATCATGGCAACAACTAATCCCTTCTCGTTCATTCCGCTCATAGGTAACTCACGGCCAAACTGAGTGAAGGTCACACTTCCATAGTTCGCTATCCAATATATACTTTCTCCGTCTTCATCTGATGTTTTAAATGATTTAAATGCTTCCTTCTGAACACCTCGTTTGCCAACGACCATTAACCCATGTCCATAATAAAAATCGTAGTTCTGTCCAAGTAACATGGAATGATCATTTTGCAAAATAAATGTCGTACACATTGCAATCTCCCCCAATAAGAAATGATTTCAGAGTATCCTCACTAAGTACCTGTTAGCACCTATAGCCCTTCGGCTTTCAATTCAACTCATTCATCAGCTTATTGGAAATCACTTGTTCTAATTTGATGTTTTTTGCTATGTTTTAGTTATATCCTTTGCTACCTCTCACTTTATTGAAAAAGAAATTTTTAGAACTGAATCTTCATGATCAAGACCTTTAAAATCCGAACCATACCTTTCTAGTAACAACTCACTAGTAAGCTCATATTCCGCATAAGGGATACGATAACGATACAAAAACTGATACGTATCAATTATTTTGTTTTGTTCCTTGGTAAACAACTTTCCTTTGTGCGAATAGGTAATAACTTTAGCTGCTTCGATACATTTTATCGTCATTCCATCTGGAACCTGCGTAACCTCTGTCACCGCTACAGCTATTAGCTCTCTGTATAGAGGTTTCTCTTGATTGTCTTGTAATGGGTCAAGTTCATAGCACAGACGATATATCGTATCATTCACCTTATGAGGTACTCTCTTAGCCACGCACATAAAATTTTGCATTGCTCCAATTACGGTTAATCCCTCATCATTTGTTGTTATTCGCTCTATTCCTACTAACGTTAAATTCCTAATATATTCGACCTTCTCCTGAGGAACTACTTTTCCGTTAAACGCCTTAATATCCATTCGCAAGGCATCAATATTTATTTTATTCGTTTTATTTACTCGCCAGTTAGAAGGATTTAACTTTTTAAATTGTGCAGGCGGATAACCAAATAGCTTTTTAAAATTACGTGTAAAAACCTCCTGCGAATGAAACCCATACAAAACCGCAGTCATAAGTACATTATCATTCGAATGGTATAAATGCTCAGCCGCCTCACTGAGTTTTCTTCGTTTTATGTAATCATGAATAGTAATCCCGACAATCGCTTTAAATAATCGATGAAAATGAAATTTAGACATGTGGGCTTGACTTATAACCTTATCAATATCCACCTCTTGATCAAGATGCTTATCTACATAGTCAACACATTTTTGAATACTTGAGAAATAATCCATGATAAGTTAATTCCCCCATCTTGTATAAGTATAAGATCACAGCATAAACTAAACCCCATACTCTTAAGGATTGGGTATTATCGATCCCTCTATTTCTTGCTGCTCTGCTAGCAATAAATTTACCATCCCACTATAGCTATTTAAACCATCTGTCTGATTATTGGCCTTCAAATAAAAGTCATTTACAACTCTTGAAATACTTGAAATGGCCCCCTCGTACTTATCCCGATACTGCTCATTTTGTATGATGTCCTGCTGTACCGCCTTGGACAAACTAGAAATTATATCTGAAGCCTTGTCTGAATTAACTTTCTTTAGTGCAGATATAGAATAATCAAAAGCTAGGAAAAAGCCACTGTAACGTATCATTGGGTTTTCTTGCTGCTTACATGCTAGATAAGCTATAAAGTTTGCCTCATCCTCATGCATAAAGCCACTCTGATGTGCCAATTCATGTGCCATCGTAGCAGGCACCAAAAAAATGGGTACATTAACATTAATAATAGATTCAAAAGTAAAAGGGACAAAAATACCATGTATCCCTGCATATGACATTAGTTTCGACATCACTACTGGTTTAGGTGTTGAATATAAAGAATGCTGCAAAACTGGATATTTCTTCGATAACATTTGCATCGACAACACCGCGTTTTGTGCATAATAGTCAAAATGATCTGGTACTTGAGCCACAAGATCAGTATCCTCTAACTTTTCCCTCGCCAATTCCATTTCAGCAGCAAGTGACTTACACAATTTCACTAATTCGGTCTCGCTATAACTTCCCTCTTTATATTCGGTGTAGGACAAAAAAGAATACCTATGATAGTTTATTCCACCCAAAATAGTATAACAAAAATAGATCACACTACAGGTTGCTATAATTCCTAACGTACCGCAATAAAATACCATCCTACGCGTACCCTTGCTTATGAAAACTTTGCGCACATAATAACCGATATAAAAGAGCAAAAGTAACACAACCAACACCACGAGCCATTCACTAACAGCAAACTTGACCCAAGAAGGTACAACTCCTACTATTTTTGACAATACAGAATATACAGATTTACTATATTTTTCTGCCCAATCCTGATGGTTTTGTGCGTATTTTGTTAGTATATAAGCCACAACTCCAAGTGTGATCAATGGCAATCTCTGAAGTAAAAGCTTTTTTATGATGTAAACCTCCTATCAAATCAATATAGGATACGCAATGTTACATAAGGTAATTTCTTCTTACATATCATTTCTTACATATCAGTTCTTACATATCAGTTCTTACATATCAGTTCTATATTTCGATCAACTTTTCCTCGTAAAAATCATATTTATTAGAAAAGCTATATTTATTCATAAAATCTATAGGAATTACTTTAACTCTAGTTCAATCGCTACGATACAATTATCTCCGCCTGATCTCTTAAATCGTTCTCTATCTCATACAACTCGATCCGATATTCTTGGATTTTAACCTGCTCATGACAAAACAGAAAATGAGTAGTTTTATATCAAAATAAGTCTAAACCACCCTATTATTTCCAATTAAGAGATTGTAAAATATGAATGTATCTCATATAACAGGAGGATGATCAGAGATGAGAAAATTAAGGCCACTACTAATTGTTTTTATGAGTATGATTTTTGTTTTTACTTTAACAGGTATTGGACAGAGCATGAAGGCATCTGCTGCAACTGCACGAACGCCAATCGTATTTGTTCATGGATTAACTGGCTCGGACACTAACTTTGCGTTAATTGAAAGGTATCTACGCAGTGAGGGATGGGCAAGTGATGAGTTATTTGCGATTGATCTACCAAGCAAGGCAGGAAATCAACTGTTAAACTCAGCGGCAATCAGCCGATTCGTAGATGATGTGCTTCGTCAAACAGGGCATACAAAGGTTCATATTGTTGCTCATAGTATGGGAGGAGCCAATAGCTTATATTATATTTTGAACCGAGGAGGCATTGATAAAGTTGATAAACTGATTACGCTAGGCGGAGCAAATCGGTTGACAACAAGCAGCGCCCCAAGCGGTGTTAAGGTTACTTCCATCTATTCAACCAGCGATACCATCGTTTCACCTCTTTTGTCCAGACTGGACGGGGCGAACAATATTTCCGTTAATCTAGTATCTCATATCGGCTTGCTCTATAATTCCAGAGTTAATGCCTTGATTAAGGCTGCACTTATAGAGTAGCTGTTTATGTGATGCTTTATGAAACGACTGGCCAAAATTAGTCAGTCGTTTTTTGAACGTTCAGCGATGGGTTCTCCAGTAAAACACCTAACTGTCTCAGCACTGCTTGACTGTTGACCATTAGTACTATATAGTACTAATATGAAAAAAAATATACTCAGCAATAAAGACATTGCACTGCAATCAGCTTTCACATTGTTTCTTACCAAGGGTTTTCAAGCGACAAGCATGGACGACATCGTCGCACATAGCAAAGTCTCAAAAACCAACATTTATTACTATTTTAAGAGTAAGGAGGAGCTACTTCTCACGACCGTTGATCAGTTGATTTCACATTATGAACAACGTATTGATCAAGTCCTGTCTCACAGTGATAGCACTGTGCTAGAAAAATTAGAAGCGTTACTCATCATCCTAACCGATAATACGGAAAAAAATAATTTTCTTGGTGGCTGTCCGTTCCTAACCCTTTACACGCAAACGCCCCTTGAAGCTATCGAGGTCAGAGATCGAATCAAAAGCTTTTTTGAACAACAGTTCCAGGCCGTTGAATTAATTTTAGCCGAAGGGATTGCGAAGAAAGAATTAAAGAGTGAACTTCCCGTCAAGCAAACAGCTACACTCATCGTCTCCTCTATCGAGGGTGCTCTTTTCTTAGCTCAAGCTTCTAATAATACAGATATCGTCAAAGCCGTTTATCCTGCTTTAGCTTTATTGCTAAAGTAATTTTTTTAGTCATATTAGTACTGATTAGTACTAAAAAAGAAAATAATAAAGGAGAATTTCTACTATGAATATCTTTTTAACTGGCGGAACAGGTTTTATCGGAAGACATCTGCTCCCTGAATTGGCTTCTGAGCACCAAGTTTATGTACTCGTACGTCAAAAAAGCCGTTTGGATGCAATCGTAAACCAATTACCGACCAATCAACAGCCTAACATCCTGCCAGTCATTGGCGATCTAACTAAACCCAGATTAGGTTTAGATGATACTAGCTATAAGCAAATGCTTACCACGGATCTGATCATCCATGCAGGCGGCCCCATGGATATCGGGTTAAGCCTCAGTGAAGCAGAGCAATCTTTTCTCTATCCAGCCAGATCCCTTGTTCAACTGGCCAAAGATATTGATAACGCAAAAGGTTTAAAGCATTTCATCCATCTCTCAGGTTTCATGAGTCCTTATCATGAACAAAATGCACTGTCGGATATGGATCACGTGCTAGATAAAGAGCCGCCCTATGAAAAAATGAAGTTTCTAGCAGACTCCTATATACGTAAATCTCTTCATGCTATGAACATCCCATTATCTACAGTTAATCCTAGTGTTGTCGTTGGGAATTCCTTCTCAGGGGAGACGGAGCAGCTCGGGGGTCTTAGTATCTTAATCGATGCAGTGAGACGAAACCTTATGCCACTCGTTCCAGGTGGCGATGACTACTGGTTGCCCATGGTACACGTTGATCATGTTGCCTCATTTATTGCAAAGCTTGCTGATACAGAAGGATTATCAAGTAATACCTACTATTTATTAGATAGTAAACAAGCGAGTCCATCCATTCGAGCCTTGATTCAACTTATTGCAAAAGAACTGCGAACAGCCAAGCCCTTTGGGACAGTATCGTTTCCGTTATTAAAAACCATTCTTGGAATGGGTTTTGGAAAGCTTCTTGGCATTCCAAAGGAGTCCATGAACTTTCTTGTCAAATCAGAATTCCCCATCGATACTAAATTAGAAATCGAACAACTAAGTAAGATAAAATTTTCCATCGTGCCATCTACACTGCCGTTTATAGTAAGCGATCTGGATTATCGGTTAAATCATTTAGGAGTGAAGCGGCAGGAGAGCTTTTCTCAACAAAGAAGAACGAATTTAATCTCATTGGAAAAAGATACGCATGGCATCCCTGTTATTTTTCTTCATGGGACGTTTAGCGGTGCGGATGCCCTATTGCCTATCGCAGAATCCTTAAGTGATATTAATACATGGTTCATTGATTTACCCGGATTTGGACGCACTCCATACCACCATGAACCTTCTGTTATAGAAGGCTATGTAGATAGTGTAGCAGCCATGATTATCGAGTTAAATAAACCCGTTATATTGGTTGGCCATTCATTTGGCGGTTTGATTGCCGCCCGAGTCATGCAACGCCAGCCTTCACTGATCCATCAGCTTATTATGCTGCAGCCTGTCTTGCATCCTATAAAACCTAAATACAAAATTCAAGGTGTCACAAAACTAATTTTAAAATATATGAAGCCTGCCAAGCTGAAAAGAGAGCTGCTTAAAAACAAAAATTTCGTAGCACCCAGCAAATATTTAGAGGATTATGTACATGATGTGGTTCGTGATTTAAAATCACCCCGCATCCGCACAACTAACGCCACGGTCATGTCATCGTTAACAGAATCGAAGTCTATTCAACTGGATCCTAAGAAGTGGGATGAGACCAAGGTCAACATATTATGGGGAGACATGGACAAAGAATATCATATTCCAAAGTCATACGAACACCTTGATATTGCTCATATTCCATATGGCCATCAATTTCCTATTGAACGTCCCGAACAAACGGCCCACTGGATTCGTCAGGTTTTGAAGGTTTGAAGTAGGACTTCTGGTAGAAATAGTGTTGCATGAATCTACTAAATCCAGAAACACTGATTCTTCTCTCTAAAAATCGATTTGGAAAGGGCGGAAAGCCCCCGCTCAGACCTTTCAGCCTAGAGATGACGTCCATGCTGGGCGTACTAGCTCCCCCCCGACCGTAAGAGGTCGGGGGGTTACATGTTGGTGAAGACGAACCGTGGATGTACAAATCCACAATTCGCCGACGTGTTCCCTGCGTGCAAGGAGCAAACAAATATCAATCTTGTTTCATGATACCTGTAATTTGATCAGCAAGTGCCATTGCAGCGGAATAGCCTGAACTCCAGGCCCATTGCAAATTATAGCCACCGCAATCTCCATCAACATCCATCACTTCTCCGGCAAAATAGAGCCCAGGTACTAGCTTCGATTCTAGTGTTCCTTCTCTTAACTCTGTTGTATCAATGCCACCGGCAGTCGTTTGTGCATTCGTGAAACCATTGGTATCTGTTACAATAAATTCCCAACGCTTTATGAGTTGGCATAAGGTTTTCTTAACTTTCCACGATAAATCCTGACATAGGAGGTTCGGCTGATGATCGATCCCCGCTTCTTTCAACAGAATAGGGATCAGCTTCTTGTTAAAAATTCCAATCAAGGAAGCTGCAACAGTTCGGTAGCCGAATGTCCCCCAATGCGTAGTCATAAAATCGACGACTTCCTCCTCAGTGCGGTCTGGCATCAAATCAAGTGATAAGGTTACTGTTTCTCCCATTTTGAGTTGATACGCAGCCTTCCGGCTTAGCTGGAGAATCGGTGGGCCGGAAACGCCGTAGTTTGTAAAGAGGATTTCCCCATATTCACTGCGAATAACCTCGCCGTTGACGATGATATGACCTAACCCCTCGAATTTGACGCCAGACAACTCCTTTAGATCCGGATATTGCAGCTTCAACTGTACGATCCCTGGTACAGGATCGATCATTGTGTGTCCCAGTCGCTGGGCAAGCATATAACCAGATCCATCTGTTCCTGTCTTTGGTGCGGTAAGGCCGCCTGTACATATAAAGAGATAATCGCTAGTATACACGACATCGCCCTCTGCCTCCGTTTGGCACGAAATCGTAAATCGCGGATGCCCCTGCGATACGGTAATATCCATCACCCTGGTTTTGAAGTGTATCGGAACATACCGATCTTCTAGCGCGATTCGAAAAACTTCTAATACAGATGCAGCCTGTAGTGACATCGGATACATCCGGCCATTCTCAATGGCGAGCAACGGAAGGCCGAGTGTGTTGAAAAAATCGACAGTTTGTCGAACGCCAAATTGCTGAAGCACAGGCAGTGGGAATTCCTTTTGGTTACTGTGATATTTATGCGATAGTGCAACCGCCTCGTCCGTACCCTTTGCCGTGGATTGGTTCGTAATGTTACAACGCCCATTGCCAGTTGTGAGCACCTTCTTTCCTACCCGGTCATTGCCTTCAATGATTGCGACATCGATCCCTCGATCTCGTGCAGTAACCGCGGCCATAAGACCTGAAGCGCCTGCACCGATAATAAACAGCTCGTGGTGCATTGTAGATTTCGACTTATACATATGTGTTGAATTCATTCCTTTTTCTAATGTCTTCATTTGAAAATATGTCTCCCCAACGCCATTGCGGCCGTATATCCGGAACTCCAGGCCCATTGCAGGTTGTATCCGCCGAACTCGCCGTCGACATCCATCACCTCGCCAGCGAAATAGAGCCCCGGCACGAGCTTAGATTCCAACGTGTCGGCGAAGAGATCTTTTGTAACGATACCTCCGGCTGTCGCTTGTGCCTTCTCGAAGCTATGGGTATCTGTTACTTTGAATTCCCAACGCTTCAGTATTTTATAGAAGATTCCTTTTGTTTTCCATGAGAGATCCTGGCAAAGGAGGTTTGGCTCTTGATCGATTTTTGCCTCCTTCAGCAAGACAGGGATCAGCTTCTTGTGTAAAAACCCGATGAAGGACTCCGCAACTGGCCGGTGTGTGAATGTCCCCCAGTTCATCTCCAAGAATTCGATAACCTCCTCCTTCGTGCGGTTCGGCATCAAATCGATGGATAAAGTCACGGAATCCCCTCTCGAAAGATGAACGGCGGCGATCCGGCTGAGTTGAAGAATCGGTGGTCCAGAAAAGCCGTAATCGGCGAAATGAATTTCACCGGTTTCACTGCGAACGACCTTGCCATTCACGAGAATGTGTGCTCGTCCCTGAAGTTTAATGCCCGATAGAGCCTTCATGTATGGGTATTGCACCTTTAATTGCACAATTGCCGGAACAGGCTCGACCATGGCGTGCCCCATGCTTTGAGCAAGTACATACCCAGAACCATCCGTCCCCGCATTCTGGCCAGTGAGGCCGCCCGTACATATAAACAGGTATTCGCTGGTATAGACAACCTGCTCGTCTGTCTCATTTTGGCATGTAATCTTGAATCGCGGATGATCCGTCGATACGGTAACATCTAGCACTTTGTTGTTAAGGTATACCGGAACATTCCGTTCCTCCAGAGCAAGCTCGAAAATATCCAACACAGATGCAGCCTGCAGCGACATCGGATACATTAAGCCTTCTTTCAATTTTGTGAGTGGCAATCCAAGCATATTGAAAAAGTCAATGGTTTGACGGATGCCAAATTGCTGCAACACAGGCAACGGAAATTCATCCTGACTGCTGTGATACTTTCCCGATAATGCCACTACTTCGTCGTCGGTATCCGTCATAGTGGAATCGTTCGTAATATTGCAACGACCGTCGCCTGTCATTGCAATTTTTTTCCCAATACGGTCATTCCCCTCTAGAATGGCGGTATCGATACCCAAATCCCGCGCTGTAACGGCGGCCATGAGTCCTGATGCGCCTGCACCGATAATAATCAACTTGTGGTGTAGGGAAGTCTGATAATCGAGCATGGTTGTTCAATGCACCCCTTGTCCAATAATTTATATATAGGAAATGTGATTTTTCTGAATGAAACTACACTATGTATAATTATAGCATAACCGATAGAATACTCCTGACATCACGTCTCGTTACAGTAATACCCTAAATATAGAAAAAAACCACAACCTAGTGCGGTTATGGATTTGCATGGACGGTTGTCCTTACCGAAGAAGAATTGAATCGGCGATTATGAGATTGATGTGTTGATTTAAAATCCCCCCGCATCCGCACAAAATATCAAAAACCCCGATCTCTTGCTGTCGGGGTTTTACATAAATATGTTTATTTTTAGAAATACAAACAACCTCAATTGCAGCAGCTTGACCTATAGAATATATCTACTCTTCGTTTTTGGACTCTGCCCCTGTAGTTACAATTACCATCTTCTTGGCAGCATCCCACTTCACTTCTGCACCTAACGCCTCAGAAACAAAGCGAATTGGCACATAAACTCTGTACCCATGAAAACGTGATGGAATCTTAAGCTGCACTTTACGATCTCCAACCTCTACGATCTTGCTGTTTACAGGCATATTAATTTTTGTCCCATTTAATTCAAGCCTAACTCCAAAATAATACTGCTCATCAATTAAATACTTCTCAAACTCTACCTCAGCTCCTAAAGCTTCACTTACAAAACGAACAGGAATCATTACACTATCCTGATCAAAATAAGGCTTCTCATCAGGGAACTCAATTGTTTTTCCATCTACTTGTACTGAAACCTCCACTTTCTCAGCAAAAGCAGTAGCCCCAAAAACACTAAATACCATTGCCAGTGCAAGCAACGACACTACTAATCTCTTTTTAAACATATCCATTCTCCTTTATAATTATTTGCTTGTTTATGCTTAATCGCTTAACTAAAATAATACAGTTCTTTCCCATTGCAATAAAATATTACCATATAAATAGCGAGTATAGGTGCGTAAGGATGGAAATTAAGATAGAATTAAGATAACCAAGTTTTGCATAATAAAAAATACAAATTCAAATTAGGGCAACCTATCCCATTAGAGCATCCAATTGAGTTGTCAGAGCACCATTATAATGGTTTACAGCAAACGTTATACACGACATTGGAGCATTTAAAGAAATCTCGATATTTACACGAATTATCTTACTGGTGGCATAGGTAGAACTCTTTAGTAACACAATTGGGCTAATGCACATAAACTGGTGTACTAAAACTAGTTTATTTTGCATTGGAGATGTGTGTATTGAGTAATTTAAAGAATAAAGATAAAATTCAGCAAAAGGGGCAGACTTCTCCCGTCAGCATGGTCAGAAAACTCCCAACTGTACGTGGGAATGTAAAGACTAGCTCAACAAACTCTGATTCGTCTATAAGTTCTATTTCTATGGCTATTGATACATGTGCAAATCGCGCTTTTCGAATTCCTATATTTTTAAGTACAACAAATACTGTAAACGATATTCAAGCACAATTTTTAAATCGTCTTGTTTTGGAAATTGAAGATGCATTACTCTTCCCACGTACTCTACCTGTTAGCGAACAGTATCCAGAAAATATTTTGACGAATATACGACGCCTAGTATTTTCTAGTTACGGATTACTAGCTATTAATTTTCGGAGATTTTTTGTTGAGATTTTGGAATCAAACGTAGGGGCGCCACCAACAACCACCCCATTCTGGGAAGGATCTACCTTTTCTCAAATTGAGCCTGCGATGGCTTTTCAATTCGGAATTCCGATATTATTAGTTAGAGAAGCAGGAACGGACGTGAGCAATGGAATATGGACTGGGGGAATTACACCACTCAACATTTTTGTTGATTGGGATTCAGAAAACCAATCCGTAGAACAATTTTTTAACAGTATTCAATGGAGAGAGGTTTTTGCCAATTGGACTGCAGAAGTAAGGAATAACTATTTTCTAAGAACAGAACCTGTGTTTAATAATCAGCATTAATAAAAAAGTGTTGCATGCAGTAAGAACTAATTAACCCAAACTAGTACAGTAAATTCTGATTGAATTTCTGTGAATAGTTTGGTTTTTTTGTAGAGCCTATATTTTTCAAAATAATAAATTAAAAATGAGATTCTTTCTATGAAAATCAGGCTAATACTCCATATTATTTCAATTAAAGTATTTTAAATTAATATATCTCATATCATAGGAGGATGATTAGAGTTGAAAAAATTAAGGTCTCTGTTTATTATTTTGATGAGTATGATTTTTGCTTTTACTTTAACTGGTTTGGACTAAGTATGGAGGCATCCGCCGCAACTGCACGTACTCCATTCGTATTTGTTCATGGATTAACTGGGTCAGACAGTAACTTTACGTTAATTGAAAGGTATCTGCGTAGAGAGGGATGGGCAACTAATGAGTTATTTGCAATTGATCTACCAAGCGAGGCAGGAAACCAACTTTTGAACTCAGCGGCAATTAGCCGATTCGTAGATGATGTGCTTCGTCAAACAGGACATTCAAAGGTTCATATTGTTGCTCATAGTATGGGAGGAGCCAACAGCTTATATTATATTCTGAACCGAGGAGGCATTGATAAAGTAGATAAATTGATTACGCTAGGTGGAGCGAATCGCTTAACAACAAGTAGCGCACCAAGAGGCGTGATAGTAACTTCAATTTATTCAACCAGCGATACCATCGTTTCGCCTATTTTGTTCAGACTGGACGGGGCGGACAATATCTCCGTTAATCTAGTATCTCATATCGGCTTGCTCTATAATTCCAGAATTAATGCCTTGATTAAGGCTGCACTTGTAGAGAAGCAACGTAGGTTACACTTCGAAATGACTGATCTATCTTCTAGATCAGTCTCTTTTTCAAATGCTTGGCAATGAGTTTGTCTCACTTAGATCTGTAGATAGGCTTTAAGTCAGATTTAACTAGATTCTTAGTTACAATGCTTCTTTTGTATAATTTTTGGAATCGTTAATATTCAAGTTTAAATGCCACATCATCTGATATATATATACCTCTTTATCCCTTGCACCACGCAGTAACTTGTAATCAATAAAATGAATTGGAGAAATTACAGTGAGTACAGAACTAATATTAAGAATAGCGACGATAGAAGATTTAGTTTATGTAGAAAAAATGTTTAAAAATGCGATTGAAGTGATGGCGAGCAACGGAATTAATCAATGGGATAACATTTATCCAAACAAGGAAATTTTAAAAGAAGACATATTAAAAGGTGAAATGTTCATTGGAGTAGTGGCTAATAAAATAGCTTGTGCTTTTGTACTAAATAGTAATTATGATGAAGAATACATTAATGGCGATTGGAAATATGGAAATGAATCTTTTAGCATAGTTCATAGATTATGTGTTAATCCTGATTTCCAAAATCAAGGTATTGGTACTCGTAGTATGGTACTAATTGAAAAAATGTTAAGAAAAAATGGGATTAAATCTATTAGATTAGATGCTTTTTCATTAAATCCATCTGCTTTACGATTATATGAGAAGATAGGTTATGTAAGAGTAGGAGAAGCAAATTGGAGAAAGGGACTATTTTATTTATATGAAAAGAAGATATAGGTACGGTTGAATAAAGAAAGCAACGTTCCTCCCTGATTATATCTCTAACTAATTTCTTATAATCTGAAAACCTTTCCTTTTCAATAGTCATTAAGATCAATGTTCTCACTAGTCATTAAGATCAATGTTCTCACTCAAAATCTATTAATATAGTAATTAGTATTACCTAAAATATACTGATATACAAAAACGGACACCAACTGGTGTCCGTTTCTCATACTACATATGGAGGCGAGGGGAGTCGAACCCCTGTCCGAAGGCAACGCCACATAGGTGTCTACGGGTGTAGTCACAGTTTTAATGTCGGTCTAGCAAACGCCCTGCAACTGGCTTTCACTAAACCCAGCCTGATTGTCTTCTTCTGCACACCCCAGGCGGAGATGTAACAGCGTATCCCACTAAAGTTGAGCCCCTACATCCGGCACATGGGCGATGCAGGAGAGGAGCACGCTAACAGGTTATTAAGCTGCTAAAGCGTAGTTGTTTTGTGTTTTGCCATTTAATAGGCTTTAGCGTTGATGAAGTGGCCGCGTCCCCACTACCCGCTACCCACGCTCGATCTACCCCCGTCGAATCCAAAAAACGCCCCCGTAATAAAAGGTGTACGTTTAATCGTACGGTTAGCATCAAGCTAGGTGCAATATAAGAGTACATCTAATTTGTTACATCCCTAGTATAGCACAGCAATCATCACGTCAGTAGTAAAGATTACTTACAAATTAACCACAATTCGTAAAAACAAAAAATTATCTAGCGATCTTTTGCTTTTCACGAAGTACACGCTGGATATCGCGTTGTGCATCGCGTTTTGCCGCCGCTTCGCGCTTGTCATATTGCTTTTTACCTCGACCTAAGCCAAGCAACAATTTAGCGTAGCCATTACGCACATATACCTTTAGTGGCACAATCGTGTATCCCTCTTGCTTAGCTAAACCAAGCAACTTAGAGATTTGAGCTTTGTGCATCAACAGCTTGCGTGTCCGTGTTGGATCAGATGGATTATTCCGATTCCCTTGTTCAAATGGACTAATGTGCATATTATGAATGAAAATCTCTCCATTACGGATCGTAGCAAAAGCATCCCCAATATTGGCCCGAGCATTACGAACAGACTTTATTTCAGTTCCAGTCAACACCATGCCTGCTTCAAACGTATCCTCGATGAAATAATCATGGGAGGCCTTTTTATTTTGCGCTAGCACTTTACCATCATTTTTTTTCCCCATGCTACCTTCACTCCTTCATCGACTTTACAATTGAACATTTTTACCTGTCAAATGCTTACATACCTGCGTTATAGAACGAAACATTAACGAAATTCATTCACAAAGCTAGACTATAATTGTAGCAATAATAGGTAGTAAAATCAAACAAACTTAACAGATCACCTGAATAATTTTTATTTCATGCTCAGATTCCAGCCTAATTATTATTAATTCAAGTTGAAACCTGAACATGAGCGATAAAAATTTAACTTTAATTACTTTCCTACTTCCTTTTCTTCCTAACAAATGCGGCGGTAGCTTGGTTTGACTTCCCTTTGTTCTTTTTGCGCTTTTTCCCTTCTCTTGGTGGGCCAGACTCCCCTTGGTTTCCTTCACCATTACTTCCATTTCCAGCCGAAAAGGACTCGCCTACAAAAATGCCACTTTTAGACGTTTTTTTCCGTCTGCCTTGGCCATTACCGCCGCCTTTTGGGTTACTTTTGCCTCTACGTTCACCACGATCATTATAGTTAGGATTGACTCCCTGGGAATAACCACCTTTACCAGAGCCAAATTCAAAGCGAATTCCACTACGCTCTGAACCTTGACCTTTTAATTCTCCTTGCCCTTGTCCTTGTGATTCTCCTTGTCCCTGACCTTGTCCGTGGCTATGTGTTCCTCGACCTGCTTCAACATGACCTACTTTTGAACTATCTCTGTTATCCCTGCTGTCTCTACCGAAAATTAACGGCTCTCCTGAACGTCCACCTTTTTTACTTTTAGATTTACGACCGCCATAGCCACCAGAACCAACAAAGTTACTTTCTGCCTTGCCCTTGCGTTTACCACGTTCTGATCCAGAGACAGCCCCAGAGCCATTATTAGCGCCGTAACCTCCACCTTGACCCGCACGAGTTTTCTTCCCTTTTTTATCTGAGCGGAAACCTCTATCTGGACTAGAGCCTGACTTAGTACCTGATCTAGAACCTGTACCAGCGCTTCCTGCGTTACCTCTATAGCTATCTGGCAAGCCACGTTCTCTGCGTCTTCCTTTACTATCCACAAGTTCAAAGTCGATTGTATGATCGTCCATATTGACGCGGGCTACCCGAATTTTCACTTCATCACCAATGCGATAAATTTTAGAAGTACGTTCCCCAATTAACGCCATGTGTTGCTCATGGAAATTGTAGTAGTCATCATACATCGCACTTAGGCGGATTAAGCCCTCTACGGTGTTATCTAATTCAATAAACATCCCAAAGCTTGTCACACTACTAATAATGCCAACAAATTCTTCTCCAACCTTATCCAGCATAAATTCTGCCTTCTTCAGTTGCTCTGTATCCCGTTCAGCCTCTACCGCAAGCCGCTCACGCTCTGAAGACTGTTGGGCAATCTCCCCGACACGACTCGCCAAATACTCCTGTCTTGCTTCAGGCAATACGCCTTTGTTTTCAATAACCTCACGAATAATACGGTGAATACAAAGGTCAGGATAACGACGAATTGGTGAAGTAAAATGAGTATAAAAGTCAGCAGCTAAGCCAAAGTGACCTGTGCTTTCTGCGTCATATTTCGCCTGTTTCATGGAACGTAACATCATGGTACTAATGACTGTTTGTTCCTTTGTTCCAGAAATCTCCTCTAACAAGGACTGTAAGGCACGAGGATGCACCTTATTTCCTTTTCCCCCCTTCACCGCATAACCAAAGTTAGCCGCAAACGCCATAAAGTTCATCAGCTTCTCTTGATCTGGGTCCTCATGAATCCGATAAATAAACGGAACCTTAAGCCAGTGGAAATGCTCTGCTACCGTTTCATTGGCTGCAAGCATAAACTCTTCAATAATCTGCTCCGCAATGGAGCGGTCACGTTTCACTATATCAACTGGTTTCCCGTTTTCATCCACGAGCACTTTGGCCTCGGCAAAGTCAAAATCAACCGCTCCCCGCCCCATCCGGCGTTTACGCAGTCTAAGTGCTAGATCCTCCATCGTTTTGAATGTATCCACTAAATCTGCATATCTTTCAGTGACTTCAGCATCTTCATTTTTTAAAATTTTGCGTACATTGGTATAAGTCATTCTTTCCGTCGTACGAATAACACTCGTGAACACATCATGATTAACAACCTTCATATGCTCGTCAAATTCCATTTCACATGACAAGGTAAACCGATCTACCTTAGGATTTAATGAACATATTCCATTGGATAATCGATGCGGCAGCATCGGAATGACACGATCCACTAGATACACACTACAGCCACGATTGTACGCCTCTTGATCTAGTTGTGAGTTTTCACGTACATAATAACCAACATCTGCAATATGCACACCTAATCTCAAGTTTCCATTTTCCAAACGCTCGACATGTACAGCATCATCTAAGTCTTTTGCATCCTCGCCATCAATCGTAACAATAACCTTATTTCTTAGATCACGTCGCCCTTGCTTAACAATCTCCTCTTCCGCAATGACATCTGGTGCAGCCGCAGCTTCAGCCATAACATCAACTGGAAAAGCCTCAGGAAGCTGATGCTTACGAATAATAGATAAAATATCGACACCAGGATCATCTTTATGCCCTAAAATCTCAATGATTTCACCTACCGCAGCGGTACGACCTTCAGGATAACTCACAATTTTTGCGACAACCTTGTCCCCATCTACAGCACCCAAAAAACTTTCCATAGGTACAAAAATATCACGATGCACACGTTTATCATCTGGAATAACAAATCCGTATGAGTTATTATGCTGGAATACCCCAACAATTTGAGTGATGGATCTGCTAACAATGCGGACAACCTCACCCTCAAGCTTTCCACCACTAGACCCTCGCGCATTCACCCGAACAAGCACAATATCTCCATTCATTGCACTTTTTAGATCATTGGCATGTACATAGACATCAGGATGATCAGGCTCTTCAGAAATAAGAAAAGCGAATCCCTTAGCGTGCACCTGTAGCCGTCCTTTTACTAATCCCATCCGATCAGGGACTCCATACCTACCATTTCTCGTTAAAATGATCTGTCCCTCTTGCTCTAACTTATCTAATAATGCCTTAAAGTCACTGATTTCCTCTTTACTTACATACTCAAAATGCTCCTTCAGCTCTTGAATCGTCATTGGCTTATAGGCAGTTTCCTTCATAAAAGAAAGCAACCCAACTTCATTTATCATTATGTCACCTCAAATGTACGCTCTAAATTTTTCCTATTTTCATTTGGTTAATCCTAGTATACACGATTATTGATCATTACATCCTTACTTTGTAAAGAGACACATTTTACATTTATCTTTGATTTTCTTAGTCATTTGTATGGAAACCATTCATTAAATGTATTTATTTCCCTCAATACATTGAATTCCATAAAATAGTGAAAAAAATACAAATGATATTATAAATATTTTATTAAAAAAATGATTATATTTTACTAAATTTCCTACCAGCATTTGCCGAAATAAAGAATATTGTGCATTTTATAGTGGTGCTTTCTATTTAGTTGTTTTAAAAATTCATGTTATAGAAGGAGAAATTAACGTAATGGATAATATGAAAATACTGCAAACCCGAAATAAACTATTTGTCAAAATAATTTGGATCATGGCAATTTTAGGTGTTGTTACGGATATTATGGTTGGTGTTGACAGCTCCATGCTCATGACTCTTTCCATCGTGTCTGTCATCTGCTGTTCTATCGCTACTTATATGACCTATGCTAACCGAGGCACAAAATACGTCATGTTTGTCATTCCACTTATCGTTGCCGCATTAACATTTCTTTTAATCTTCCAAGATCCAGAACCAATTATCGGAACGTATCTGCTCGTTTATTTAAATCTTGGGTTAATGACGTTATATTCGAATTATAAGCCTATTGTGTTTGCAGGAATTTTGGGAATAGCCACAACCCTTTATTTTTATTTCACTCCTTTTTACCATGATAAAATGTTTACGCGCGAACCACTAAGCTACTTGCTTTTATTTTTGTGTTTTACGACAGTAGCCCTTGCTTTTGCCGCTAGATTTAGTGAGAAGCTACAAAAGGCAGTCTTGGAAAAGCAACGCGATACTGAGCAAGCAAAAGCGGAAAGTGATGCTGTATTAACAAAGCTCCAATCATCCATTGATGTTCTAACCAATTTAAGTGCTGGTTTGAGAGATAATGTAACGGTTACTGGAACCATTTCCAAGGAAATAACACTTGCTTTTAGTGAAGTGTCATCAAGTATGGAGAAACAAACTCATAATTTACAAGACATCAATGCCTCTGTACATACCGTTAACGATGTAATCCAACAATCTGTAGACAGCTCTGTCCAACTACATGAGTTATCAGATACGATGCTAGGCAATACCCATAATGTAAAAGGGGAAATCAAAACTTTTGCTCAGCAAATACAAGGTTTAAAGCAAACGATCACATCTATGGTTCATCAAATGGACCAATTAAATGAGCAAAGCCAACAAATTAGCACCATTGTACAAACTATTTACACGATTTCCATGCAAACTAATCTTTTGGCTATGAATGCAGCGATTGAAGCCGCACATGCGGGTGAGCATGGCAAAGGCTTTACAGTGGTCGCCGATGAAATACGAAAGCTTGCCGAGCATTCTCGTGCATCAACGGAAGAGATTAACTCGATTTTAGAGGATGTAATGGGACGTATTGTAAATGTTAGCGAAGAGGTTGCGGTAGGACATGAGGCCATTATCGCAAGTGAAAGTAAATTTGGGGAAATCACTCAATTTGTAAATACTGTAGCGGCCGAATCAGAAAATATTAGTGAACACTCCGATCAAGCAGATGCCCAAATGACACAAATTAAACAAAAATACAATAATATCGTAGAGCATATTCAATCTATTGCAGAGGGTACTGAAAATAATATGAGTACTACCGAAGAAATATTGGCAAGTATTGAAGCGCAGGACGGAAAAATCGCGGAAATTGTGAAGTTATATCAAGATCTGGACGAGCTGATTTCTACCCTTTCGAAAGAATAGCTTAAAAAAACATTATGCGCCCATCATAGTTGGCAATGCAAAACTATTTTATGTATTGTGCATTGCTACTATGATGGGCACATCTATTGTAATCAAATTATGTAATGGGCTCTGAAACACTATGACATACATTCATAAACCACGGGTACGTTTCCTTAGCTTGATAAAATTGCTCTGCATGAATGATTGCAGGAATAACGTAATCCCCTTTATAAAAAATTTTCTCTCCTACGCGTGACATCGGTACATGATAAGAAACCTTTAAAGCACGGAATAAAATGGGTTCCAGCAATGTCACATAATGATGAATATTATTTTGCTCTGCATATAACACAATTGCTGCTAATAAACGATCTAAATTTTTCCCTCGACGATTCTCTTGTAAAATGGCAACCTTATCAACCTCAGCAATATGATTGGGATCTGATTGAATCGACGCTTGCTTATGGAATGGAGCTATCTCGTCCAAATCTCCTTGATGTTTTGGATGATAGGGCTTTATTTCAACTGTGGCTACAGGATTGCGATGCTCATCAAAAATAAGACATTGATCTAACACTTCATCAAAATACTCAAGCTCAAATCCCTTTTCAACCCAAGCTTGTGTCCAAATCTGATTAAAAATCAATCGTTCTTCTTCGTTTTCTACTATTTTAAACATCATTTTCCCCCATTCTTTCAGAAGGTCCAAAAGCACCAACTAAACACCCTAATTTCCTAGCATATGGGCTTTGTATACTAAAATAGTAATATGATTCCTATTTTGAGGGCAATACAATATTTAACATATAGTCCAATAATGTGATTAAAAGTTACCATATTTCGATAAATTGGTTCTTTTTACCTTGATAAAAAACTAATAAAACTTTCATTTATATAGGACTGTGTGACTAGTACAATTTATGTATGAGTGGCTTAATTAAAGGGGAGGGTTAAATAGGGGTAAATAAAATAAAACATAAAAAGACGCATACAAAATTGTATACGCCTTTGAATAATTACTTATTGATTTCGTTCAATCCGTTCATTATTTAACTACAATCGCAACTACGATTGATAAGATAAAAAATCCGGCTCCAAGTCCTACCGTTACACGTTGTAGTACTAATTCCATACCACGTGCCTTTGATTTACCAAAAAGATGTTCCGCACCTCCGGAGATGGCACCGGACAGACCTGCGCTTTTCCCCTCTTGTAGTAAGACCGCAGCAACTAGACCGATCGAGAAAATCACAAGCAATATTTTTAATAGGATTTCCATTCAACCCACCTCCTAAAGACTGGTATAAACAGCATTTATATTTTAACATAGCCTGTATAAGAACACAATGATTAGTTATGGGCAGCTCTCCAAAGGAGGCTAAACACGCAAAATAAAAATCACAGACTATATTAATTACAGACTATATTAATCACGGGTTCAGCAGTAACCTGCACATTCCCTGCAACAGCTCTGGAAATCATACATGCTCCTTCCGCCTGCATGGCTAGACGACGCACATGCTCTACTATCGCCGTATCTGAACCTTCCTTTAACTCAATAGTTGGACGATGTACAATGGACTCAAAAGTAAAAATATTATTGGTTACATCTACGGTCGCTTCGGAATGAAGGGTATGTGAAGCAGGTACAATACCTGCACGCTCTAACATCGCCGCTAGCGTAATTAAGTAACATGTCGAAGCCGCACCTAACAGCATCTCATCAGGGTTTGTCCCCACCCCAGGCCCACCCATTGGAACTGGTATTGAAACTGTTGATTTTAAATTGCCTGCCTCTATAATTCCTTTACTATTTCTCCCACCCTCCCAAGTGGCATCTAGTTTAAATATATGCTTCATGGAGCTTAGACCTCCTTTAGCGAAGTAGATTTGCGTACAATAACCTCCGTATTTACATATACCTGCACATTAATACCATCGTTAATCACATGGCTAGGCTCAGCTTGATTACTACGATGGCTAGCGTCAGCATGATTCACTTTTTGGAGTAGGACATCCATCGCGGTTTTAGCCATCACGTCTTTTTTCACTTGAATCGTCGTTAGTTCAGGGCTAATAATTTCCGCTTCAAAAATATTGTCAAAGCCCATCACTGCAACCTCTTCAGGTACCTTGATGCCTAGCTCTTGAAATGTTTTGATTGCACTAATCGCCATATAATCATTTTCACAAAAAATAGCCTCAGGTAATTGCTCAGCCTTACTATTAGCCTTAATCTGCTCAATTTCCGCTTTAAAAGAAGGCTGCGAGACGACAGACATCGGATTCATATAATAAGTGAGCTTATCCTCTAATTGTAGCCCTCCTTCCTTAAGAGCTGCTTCAAAGCCTTGCTTCCGTTTAATAAAGTTTACAATTCGCACATCGGACTGAACGTAACCAATGGATTTATAGCCTTGGCCCAAGAGGAACCTCCCTGCTTGATACCCACCTAAATAATTATTGATTCCCACAATACTGGCATCCACCTGTTCTAAGCAAGTATCCATTACGACGACATTTTTATGGACAGATAAGACAGACTCAATCATATCTGCAGTTAAGTTTGTTCCTAACAGCAAAATTCCCGCAGAAGACTGCTCACTTTCTAGCGTTTCAATTTCTTTATTCAGGTTTTGAACCGATACCGATGAAATGACAAGTGTATGCCCTTGTTCACCTGCATAGGACATTAAATGATGTATTAATTCATTAAAAAAGGGCTGCGATTCATAATGCTCAGTAACGATATCTACATTTTTACAGGCGATAAATCGAATTAAAGTATTGTTCTTAGGTGCTACCTTGTTACTTTTAAATGTACGTGGAATATATCCATTTTGTCGTGATATTTCTAAAATATGTTGTCTGGTCGCTTCGCTTACACCAGCTTTATTATTTAAAGCCAAGGAAACCGCCGATTTAGACACTCCGGCAAGTCTGGCTATATCATCTATTTTCACAAATACCACTCCTGATTCAAAGTACTCAGCATTTTGCATAATATGATCGTGTATAATATGATCATGAATGTTTATCCAAAATGCTCACTACTGAATTATAACATTAATTATTTAAAAGTTTATATGAAATTAAGTAAACTAAGCTAAAATGAACCTATGTAAAAGCATAAAAATAATGCGATCGCCCCAGTTGCAATATATTGAAGCGACCGCACTTTAATATTCTAGTCCAAATCCTCCCCGTTACTTTGAATCACCTTTTGATACCAATAAAATGATTTTTTCTTGCTACGCTTCCTGGTTCCTTTTCCTTCATTATCACAATCTACATAAATAAAGCCATATCGCTTACTCATTTCACCTTTAGTCGCACTCACTAAATCAATACAACCCCATGTTGTATATCCCATTAGCTCTACACCGTCTTCTTCCACAGCAGCCTTAAACGCCTTAATGTGCTGTCGTAAATAGTCAATACGATAATCATCCTCTATGTTGCCATTTTCATCAGGTCGATCGATCGCACCTAGTCCATTTTCCACAATAAATAGTGGTTTCTGATAACGATCATACATTACATTTAATGCTGACCTTAATCCTAAAGGATCGATTTGCCATCCCCACTCTGACGATTTCAAATAAGGATTTTTAACCGATTTAAAAATGTTCCCTGCCGTTTCATGAGTAACAGAATCATCCGTGGTGACCACTCTTGAGGAATAATAAGAAAATGAAATAAAATCAACGGTATGGCTTTTTAGAAGTTCAAGATCTCCTCGCTCCATAATGATATGAATATTTTCTCGCTGAAATTTTTTCAATGCGTAGTTGGGATAGGCCCCCCTAGCTTGAACATCAATAAACAGGAAGCTTTCCCGATCCTTTTCGATGGCTTTGGCGTAGTCCTCAGGTCGACAGGAATACGGATAATAGTTTCCACCTGCCAGCATACAGCCGACCTTATTTTCAGGATCAACTTCATGGGCAATTTTAGTTGCGAGCGCACTAGCAATTAACTGATGGTGCACCGCTTGATATTTCACTTGCTGTTCATGATCCTCATCTTCAAAAACCAAACCCGCCCCCAAAAATGGTGCATGTAAAATCATATTTATCTCATTAAAGGTTAACCAATATTTGACCAATCCTTTGTAACGAGTAAATACAGTCTGACAATAGTTCTCAAACAAAGCCACCATTTTACGATTCCGCCATGACCCGTATTTTTTAATCAGCTCCACAGGCACATCAAAATGCGCCAACGTGACTAGTGGCTCAATATTGTATTTCCGTAGCTGTAAAAATATATTTTCATAAAACTTAAGCCCTTCCTCATTGGGTGTTTCTTCATCGCCATTAGGGAAAATTCTTGTCCAAGAAATCGACATGCGGTAAGTTTTAAAGCCCATTTCAGCAAATAACTTAATATCATCTAAATAATGTTGATACATATCAATTGCTTGCTTAGCAGGATAATAATAATTGGGATCAAAATCGAGCATTTTCACTTTGCCAGCCATCACCTCTTCGCGAATTTTACCCATTGGCAATAAATCAACATTAGACAAACCTCTGTTACCTAAGTTATAACCCCCTTCACTTTGGTTTGCCGCCGTTGCTCCACCCCACAAGAAATTAGGATTTAGCCCCATTTATATCACCTCATCTATTTTCTGACCAATTAGTAATACATCACAAGTAAAATCATGCATTCCGATTATTGTGATATTATCCTTTACTGTAGCTGTTACCTCTGCAATTTTTCGTTGCTCAAGCTCAATCAGAGTAAATCGGTAGTGGCTGAGATCAGCGTCTAGCTTTAGTACCGTATTCACAGGCACATAGACCACAACCTTAGATAAATCATCTGTCGTCGCTACAGCAATTTCCTCTGTATTTTTAAGTACAATATCCCATGGCTTTAAACCTGCTAGTTGGTACATCTGGAATATCCACTTCATAAATCCATAATCCCATGCGCCCTCAAATTTAAGTGCAGTTTGCCAATCATAAGGACTATCAAAACCTTCGCCAGTAACGCCAAACCGCTCGCCCTTCTTGTGCCAGCTCCATATTCCATGTGCCCCATAAGTGATCCCAGCAGCTGCCCCTGACAACACACTTTGCCATGCTACCTTTCGCACATCAGAACGACTAAAACGACCATACAGCTGGCGACTATATCCCATCATTTCATAGCAAGGCTCGGAGTTCAGGACAGGCCGAGTAACAGGCTGATTGCTAAAATGCTTCGCTAACGTATACGCCGTGGATTGGAACTGTATGTTATGCCCAGATTGATACATATAGAAGTCTAAATTAGAATCATGAATAAACGACTCTGGTAGTTCAGCAAGCCGGCCTTGAATATGCAAGGTTGTTAAGCATTCTGGGCTACGCTCCTTTATAACATGAAGCGCCGTTTCACAATATTCAGTTGCCCTTTGCGAAGGGAAATCTGTATCACCACTGACGATATAAATTGGATAAAATTTAGAAAATCGATCAGCAACGACATTAACATAAGGCTCAACCGCATCTAGTGGCATCTTTTTGTCATCACGGATTTTAGATGCCCAAGTATCAGGAATGTAATTACACCATAGCAATACAAGTGCAGGCACGAAACCTTTATCGACTGCCATTTGGACCATTTGCTCGGCCCTTGAGAAATAGTCCTCATTTAAGGAGTAAAAATCATACGTCCCATCCTCACATAGCTGAAAAGGCTCATAATTTAACGTACAACCACTAGCATCCCATTGCCGAAGCAGGTTCATTTGCAGCACATTAAAGCCTTGGCTTTTGCGATAATCCAAATAATAGCTCCATTCCTCTAACGTAATATTCGTAAACGCACTCCATATCGTATCCGCCAAGTAGAAAAACGGTTTTCCTTCATTAACAAAATACTTTTTATTGTCTGAAATACTCAGTTTAATCATCATGCTCATCCTTCCTTTATGATAAAAAAACGGCGTGAAACACGCCGTTAGTTCACCTATACTTTTATAAATCTATACGTCACTCTTATGAAGTAACGGGAGCGCCATTTAATCCCTCAATGTTTTCATTCTCTAAGCTTTCTTGTGCTTCTTTTTCTTTAGACAATGCTTGCTTGTCTATCATCTTAAAGAATGGATAGTAAATCAACATACAGATTGGTATCAATACAAGCTGCGCAGCAGCAAGCCTCCAACTTCCTTCAATAAAGCCTAGTGCAAATATCGGTGTACCAAATGCCGGATAAATACCAATTGGTGCAGGTAAGATGCCAATCGTTGTTGCAAAGTACCCCAGGACACAACACACAATAGGTGCTGCGATAAATGGAATCACTAATAGCGGATTTAAAACGACCGGAATCCCAAAAATAAGTGGTTCATGGATAGAAAAGAACGAGCCTGGTAAGCCAAGCTTACCGATTGTTTTCAACTGTTTGCTCTTAGCTAAAAAGACAAGTAGGAGTGCAAAACCTAACATTGGTGCATAGTTCGCATAAATATACCAGAATGCCAAGCCAATGATGTTAGGTAATTCCGCACCAGCCTGAAATGCTTCAAGGTTAGCAAGGTCTAAGCTCATCCAAATCGGCTTAACAATGGCCAAGGTGACGATTGCACCATGAATCCCAAACAACCAAAGTCCTTGCATAATGATTAACGCAATGATTAGCGCTCCTAACGATCCACCTAAGCCTTCTAATGGAACCTGTAGATACGTATAAATAAATTGGTGCACCGTCACAAAAGAGGTCTGCATAAAAATACCCGCAGTGACTACAAAAATAACAGCGACAAGTATGGCTGGAATTAAGCCCGAAAACGTTTTAACAACGGTTGGCGGAACCCCTTCTGGCATTTTAATCGTCCAATTGCGATCCACAATCCATATATATAATCTCGATGCCAACAAACCAACGATCATGGCTACAAATAAACCTTGCGCACCAAGCCATTGAAGTGGAATTGCTCGAACAGTATCAAACGACTGTACTGGTGTAAGAATTAAAAATGAGAGCAAGGCAGTTGCCGCAGGCACCAATGGATCCTTATCAAAGGCTTGTGCAAGACGGTATGCGATAAAAAATACAGCATATAAAGCAATAATTCCTGTCGTCATCGTGGATGCTAGTCCAATAATTCCTTTTACCGGTGCAATAAAGTTCTGATAGGGCTCCCAAGCGATCGCGGAAAAAAGGGTTGAAAAGGCTCCAATGATTAGAAAAGGAAGCGTTGACATAAGTCCGTTGGAGATCGCACTCATATAACGGTTTTGCTGAATTTTGCCCGCATATCTTTGCAGCGTGTGGGATAAATTCTTTTTGTTTTCCATTGTTTTCATCTCCTGCTTTAGATTTAAGTTAGCGCTTTCATTTTGAGTAATATAACTGATATTAAACTCAGTAAAATTAGAGAATTGAATAGTTAGTTGTTTATAGCTTTAGTGCGTCTGAGAGTACCTTCTCCCCGTTCATCATCCCATAATCAATACGGTCAATTACGCTAACCTTAATGCCCTTAGGTTCATATTGACTTTTAAAACTATCTTCTAAATAACCTACTTGCGGCCCAAGCAACAACACATCTGTCTTTTCTACATATTGCTTAAAGGAGCTTTCAGGCACTGCTCTAATCTCAACTTCAATCTTCTGAGCTTCAGCAGACTTTTGCATTTTTTGAACTAGCATACTCGTAGACATTCCCGCCGCACACACTAAAGTAATTTGTTTCATTTTAAATCCCCCCAAAGTATTTATTTTAATTGTTGTTATATTTAGCTTTATTAACGATTCAGAGCTGCTTCATAATTATTCATTCGCTCGTATAGATCCATAATGTGCCCTGCTAAATCCTTGGTTGTAATTGCATTCATTAAATGATCTTGTGCATGTACCATCAGCAACGTAATTTCATAGGTCGTTCCAGCTGCTTCTTGTTGAATAAGTTTGGTCTGAGATTTATGTGCCTGCACTAGCTCCTGGCTGCATTCCTCTAAGGCCTCTTGTGCCTCATCCATTTTTCCTTTTTGGGCTAGGGCAATCGCTTGCAAAGCTTTACTTTTAGCGAAACCTGCATTTGTTATAATTTTCATAATGATTTCCTGATATTCATTCAAAGCCTTCACCTCAATCATGTTGTTTCCTTATGTCTTACGCTCATTGTATCTGATACAAATTGATATCTACACACAATCCTTTTCCGCTACGAGTGGAAAACATAAATACTAAAGTATAGCTAAGTTTAGTTTTATTCTAGTAAAGCTTATGTTTTACAATCATTTGCGCAAATTCATGATACGTATTGCATCTCAAAATATTTTGCACAACCTCTGTATCATCAACAAGTCCCATAAGATGCTGATACATGTTGGAATTTGGTTCTTCCCCACTCTTATCAATACTGAGCAGACAAACAAATTGAACCGGTCGTCCCGACCAATCGATTGGCTTACTCAGTGTACAAATGACCCAAACTGTACAATTGCTTTGAGGAATGATCGGATGTGGAATCGCTACCAAATTGCCGTAGGATGTTGGCGCCGCATTTTCCCTTTCCAACACGAGTCCGATAAACCCTTCAGAAGAACGAATCAATCCATATTCCTGCATTTTGTTGCCAAGAAACGTGATAACTTGCTCCTTCGTAGTGAAGTTTTGTTTAAGAAACACCAGCTTTTCGATAATATAATCAAATTGATAGGATTCGCCATCGTTTAGTAATGTGTTAATTTTATCCATATCTTCGCCGCCAAGAAGCTTCTCGACTACAATGATAGGCACAGCCAAGGGCTGCACAATAGGAACTGTACTCACAACAAAATCAATATTAGTTAAAGAGAAGGTATTCAGCTTGTACAGCTCTGTTGTGCCTACGACTTCTAACCTTTCTCCAAATTTACTCCTCAGCTTATAGTAAAGTAGACGTGCGCTCCCCATTCCTGAGGTGCATACAACTAAACAACGTTTTGGTGTACTATTCATCCTTTGTCTTTCTATCGCGGCACCAATATGAATCGCCAAATAACCCATCTCTGCCTCAGGTAAAACCACGCCAAGCTTACTTTCAATCAATTTAGCCATAATCACACCTGCTTGAAATGCGAAAGGATAGTTACTTTTCACATGCTCCAGCATCGGATTACGAATGCTCATTCCATATTTCACCCGATTCAAGGCCGGTTTTAAATGTAAGCATAAGCCCATAATTAATTCTTGATCATTACTTATTTTGAGTGCTAAATCTCTATCGATTTTAACGAGGATGTCTTTTACTAAAGCATAATTTTCGTCATCCGATCTGATCTCACTATCCCGGCGAATCTCTATGCTGTCTCCTTTTCCAGAAAACCACTTATTCCCAGATAAATGCATAGCGATATAAACCACTTCATCCATAGAAAATGATAATTGCAACGCTTTTCCAATTCGTTCCACGATTTGCCCGGCTGCCTCAATAACTTCAATTAATGCAATTTCGTTTCGATCATCTGGAGATACTGTAACTTGATTGCCTTCGCGAATACGTCTACATGAGATGGCAATATGATTCGCTAGGTTGTTAAACGCAGCATCAGACAAGTTAACACCAAGCTCCTGAATTTGCTCCATGATGATATTACGAATTAACTCCATTTCAACAGAGGATACTATTTTCAAGTCGCTATATATGTCTTCCCTTTGCTTTTGGTCTAAGCCATCTCCCAAGCGATTCATAATAAATTCAGAAATGCAAAACCGCAAATGAACCTCATCGCCTTTAAGCTTAATTCCATAATTGGGGCGCTTATCAATCAAAATCCCGTATTTTGTTAAAGTCTGCTTAACCTCTTTCAAATCATTTTGAACTGTAGATTTGCTGACATAAAGCTCATCTGCCAGTTCTTCAAGCTTCACATACGTTTCTGCTAGCAACAGTCTTCTAATCAAATAATTGTACCGATACTGAGGTGAATTCGAGTCTTGGGCTGGATGGCCTAACGATAACTTCTCCTGTAATATACAAAATCGATCTTGATCTATAATTTTAAGTTCATATCCTCTTGCGCGAACAGGTTGAATGGAAGCTCCATATTGATCTAGTATCCCCTCTAGCTCCCTAATGTCACTACGCACTGTCCGAGAAGTAACTTGGATCAATTTCGCTAGATGCTCACTTTTTAGAGGTCCATCTGCAGCTAAAAGATGCTGTAAAATTGCAATCATACGTGAATTCATTACAGTTCCCCCCTGTCGCTATAACATCATTATTGCCTTCACAACTATTTTTATTAAAGTATGAAATGAAGTTTATACTATATCAAAAAATGATACAACAAATATATAAACTAAACTAAATTAAAAATTTAGATTACAAGCAATAGAGATTTCAAACCTTCTCATTTAATACCAAAAATTTAAGATTGGAAAAATAGCCCTATAATACTGATTTTTTCAACTTAATTGTATTTAAACCTATTTCGATATACTTCTCCTATCATACTCAACTAAAACAAATCTCCTTTTATAGTTCTAAACTAAACTAATTATAGATATAGAATAACATAAACTAATCATATATTTAATATAAATTTAACTAAACAAATGATTGACTGCGCTTTCTCACGATGTTAACATGTCGATATAATATAAATTTTAGTTAATAATCACTTTTAGTTTAGTTTATTTACATTAAATTTTAGTTTTTTACTAAAAGGAGTTGCCACCTATGAAAAAATTTAAATTGGGCTACGCCCCTACTCGCCGCTTTACCTTTAGTGCAGAAGATGCCTTTAAGTATAAGGTGCAAATTCGTCAGCAAATTGAGAGCTTTGGACTAGATATCGATATTGTTGATTTGGAAGGCCTTAATTCAGAAGGTTTACTTTATGATGATCACGTCAATGCGGATTTAATCATTAAGCGATTTAAGGAAGAAGAAGTCGATGCTGTGTTTTTCCCTCACTGTAACTTTGGGACAGAGGACACTGTAGCTCGTGTGGGCAAGGCGTTAGGCAAACCCGTATTGCTCTGGGGACCTCGGGATGAAGCTCCTTTAGAGGATGGCATGCGTTTACGTGATACCCAGTGCGGCATTTTCGCAACAGGTAAAGTATTGCGCCGCTTTAATGTTCCATTTACCTATATCACAAACAGTTGGGTTACTGATCCTGTCTTTGAACGTGGCTTCATCAACTTTATTGCGGCTGCGAACGTTGTACGTCATTTTAAAAACCTACGTATTTTACAAATTGGACCTCGCCCTGCTTCCTTCTGGACGATGATTTGCAACGAAGGTGAATTATTAGAGAAGTTTGGGATTGAGATTCATCCGATCACCCTTGTAGACATTCAGTTACGTAGTAAAAAAATTGCAGCTAGCAACAGCAGTGAACTATTGGAAACGATCGATTACATTAAGGCAACCCTCGATTATAGTGAGGTGACAGAAGACGATATTACCCGAATCGCCGCACTAAAAGTCGCTATGAAATCATATGCACAAGAAACAGGTAGTAGCGCGATTGCCATTCAGTGCTGGTCTTCCCTTCAGGATTCCATGGGCATCATGCCATGCTTAGCCAACGCCATCCTCACCGATGAGCAAATTCCAGTTACGTGCGAAACCGACATTCACGGCGCGATCACATCAATCATGGTTCAAGCGGCTGCGATGCATACCACACCTACCTTTTTTGCAGATATTACCGTTCGTCACCCTGAAAATGAAAATGGCGAGCTCTTGTTCCATTGTGGGAACTTCCCTGTTTCACTTTCTGTTGAAGATAAACCTAAGCTACGTAAGCACTTTTTATTTGATGACCACGCCCCTGGTACACACGAAGGCGAAATTCGTGGCGGCGGCATGACGCTTGCCCGCTTCGATGGGGACAATGGGGAATACTCCATTTTCTTAGGTAAAGCCCATGGAATTCAAGGCCCTTATACTCGTGGCTCCTATGTATGGGTCGAAGTAAACGACTGGCCGCTATGGGAGGAAAAGCTAGTTAAGGGACCGTATGTCCACCATGCGGTAGGGATTCATGCTAATGTCATTCCAGCCATTTATGAAGCTTGTCACTATATCCCTGGTCTAAATCCTGATCCCGTAGATCCAACCATACAAGAAATTGAGCGCTGGTTGCGTGGCTCCGACCTTGTCTCCAAGCCTCAGTCTATAACTCATTCAGTATAGGTCATTCGCTTCTAAACTTTACTTTCACTTCTACTTATGGGGAGGGCACAAAACAATGGATACGCCTCAACTAAAAATTAAAGCAGCACAAATTCGCAAAGACCTACTCACAATCATTCATCGCGCCAAAACAGGGCACACTGGAGGCTCATTAAGCAACACAGATATTTTGACTGCACTTTATTATTCAATTATGAATATTGATCCTGCTCAACCAGATATGGATAATCGTGATCGATTTATTGCGAGCAAAGGACATTCCGTGGAATCCCTCTGGTGTGTACTTGCGGATCTTGGATTTTTTCCAAAAGAAGAGCTACTTACCTTCAGTCAATTTGGTACACGTCTCATCGGACACCCAAACAATAAAGTGCCTGGGATCGAAATGAACACAGGTGCGCTTGGACATGGCTTACCCATCTCCGTAGGAATGGCACTTGCCGCAAAACGAGATGGTGCCTCCTATCGTGTATTTTGCCTCATGGGTGATGGCGAGCAAGCCGAAGGCTCTAACTGGGAAGCGGCGATGGCTGGTGCTCATTACAAGCTAGATAACTTGGTGGGGATCATCGACCGTAATCGATTGCAGATCAGTGGAAGTACAGAGGAGGTCATGGGAATTGAGCCATTAGAGGATAAATGGACTGCTTTTGGCTGGAATGTGGTCTCCATCGATGGCAACGACATGGAGCAATTACTTCAAGCCTTCCGTAATGTTCCTGAAGTACAAGGTAAACCAACCTTAATCATGGCAAATACGGTGAAAGGCAAAGGCGTCTCCTTTGCTGAAAATGTCCCTGCGTGGCATCACCACGTGCCCAATGATGAGGAGCTTACGCTTGCACATGCTGAGCTACAAAGCTACATCGATGAATTAAACGCGAAAGGACAGGTGTAACGACAATGAATAAAATCCCTAACCGTCAAGTCATTTGTGAAACGCTCATGGAATTAGCAAAAACCGATCAGGATATTACCGTTTTAGCGAGTGATTCCCGTGGTTCCGCTGCAATGGCACCATTTGCGAGCACCTATCCCCAGCAATTTGTCGAGGTGGGTATTGCTGAGCAAAACATTGTAGGTATGGCGGCAGGACTTGCTCATAGTGGCAAAAAAACCTTTGTGACTTCTCCTGCTTGCTTCCTCAGTATGCGTAGTATTGAGCAAATTAAGGTTGATGTAGCTTATTCCCGTACCAATGTGAAGCTAATCGGCATTAGTGGTGGTGTAAGCTATGGTGCACTTGGCATGTCCCACCACTCCTTGCAGGATATCGCTGTGGCTCGTGCCATTCCGGGTTTAGCCATCGTGCTACCAGCAGATCGGCATGAGACAAAAAAACTAACGGAAGCCCTAGTTAATTATGACGGCGGCGTATATGTCCGTATTGGACGTAACGCGGTTGAGGATGTGTATGAATCGGAGGAGTATCCATTTGAAATCGGTAAAGCCGTAACTTTAAAGGAAGGTAACGACATTACGATTATCGCTACAGGCGAAACGGTGCGAATTGCGGTTGATGCGGCTGAAGCCTTGAAGGCTGAAGGCATACAAGCAAGAGTGCTTAATATGCATACCATTAAACCACTGGATGAAGCAGCAATAATTGCAGCAGCTAATGAAACAGGAGCAATCATAACCGTGGAAGAGCATAGCATTTATGGCGGTCTAGGTGCCGCCGTTGCTGAGGTTGTCGTCCAACATCAACCTGTGCCGATGAAGGTACTGGGCATTCCAGATGAGCCTGCGATTGCAGGGAAAACAAACGAAGTATTTCAGCATTATGGTATTACAAAAGAAAACATTACTCAAATTGCGCTTGAATTGATAGATAGATAGATAGATAAGGGTGAGTTCAATGACAGGCAAGCAAAAATATATTTTATCCATCGATCAAAGCACCTCAGGCACAAAAACGTTGTTGGTGAATCAACAAGGTGAAGTTATCGCCCGTTCCGCAATGGAGCATAAGCAATTGTATCCACAACCCGGTTGGGTTGAGCATGATCCACTTGAAATCTATGAAAATGTAAAGCAATGTATGCAAAATGTTATGAAAAAAGTGGGAGCTACTTCGGATGAACTTGCTGCTGTGACAATAACCAATCAGCGTGAAACTGCGGTCATGTGGGATAAAGCAACGGGATTGCCCATCCATAATGCGATTGTGTGGCAATGCCAACGGACGGCTGAAATTTGTAGACAGTTAAAGGAAAAGGGTGTGGAAGCACAAGTTAAAGCAAAAACAGGACTACTCATCGATCCCTACTTTTCAGCCACTAAATTTAGTTGGATGCTTGAGCATGTGGAAGGCGCACCTCAATTAGTAAATGAAAACCGACTACTCGCGGGGACGATGGATAGTTGGCTTGTGTGGAAGCTAACAGGTGGGACCTCTCATGTCACAGACTATTCTAATGCGAGCCGTACCTCTTTATTTAACATCCATACCTTACAGTGGGATGAAGAGCTTGGCAATTTATTTGAAGTACCACTCTCTATTTTGCCTAAGGTTCACTCCTCAGACTCCATTGTTGGCTATATGAATGATGAGAGTATTTTTAGTACCGTTTCTAATAACGGATCTAGCCTACCTGTCCCAATCCCAATATCAGGCTTAATAGGTGACTCACAGGGTGCATTGTTTGGGCATTTATGCTTTGAGCCAGGAACAGCAAAGGCGACCTATGGTACAGGGACTTCACTTCTCATGAATGTAGGAACGCAGCCTGTGGATGGTGGGGAAGGACTTGTGACTACGATAGCTTGGGGCGCTGATGGCAAAGTCACCTATGCTTTGGAGGCTGTCATTCGATCGTCAGGGGACAGCATCAAATGGACACGCGATAATCTGGGCTTATTTTCTACATTTGAGGAAATGCAACAGTTAGTGGATAGTCTGCCTTCTAATGAAGGTGTCTATCTTGTACCCGCATTTGTTGGCTTGGGTGTCCCTTACTGGGACCCTTGTGCACGTGCGGCAATTGTTGGCATGACCCGTGGAAGTACAAAAGCACACATTATTCGTGCAGCGCTAGAAAGCACTACTTACCAAATACGTGATGCAGTAGACTTCATGCAGCAGCAATCTGGTGTATCCTTCACAGACTTACGCACAGACGGTGGCGCTTCAGCAAACCGTTGGCTCATGCAATTTCAGGCAGATATTTTAGGACAATCCGTAATCCGCTCTACCTGTCCTGAATTATCTGCCTTAGGCTCTGTTTACCTTGGTGGTGTTGCCGTTGGCTTCTGGAGCGATTACGATCACTTGCCACATGATCAGAACCTATATGAGTTATTTCAACCAACGATGTCGGAGCAGCTACGTGAAAGTAATTATGCTGGCTGGAAAAGTGCTGTGCAATCGGTCGTTACTCAGTAAATTGTGTTAGTTAAAAAAAAGGAATTGCCCTACTCGCCTGCAGACGAGATAAGGGCAATTCCTTTTTAATTATTGTAAATTATTTGCTCAAGTTGTAGAAAGATTTCAAGCCGTGGTATTGAGCCAATTCACCCAATTGATCTTCGATACGAAGCAATTGGTTGTACTTCGCGATACGGTCAGTACGGGAAGGCGCACCAGTTTTGATTTGACCAGCGTTAGTTGCTACAGCGATGTCAGCAATTGTGCTGTCTTCGGATTCACCAGAACGGTGAGATACTACTGCTGTGTAACCAGCACGTTTAGCCATTTCGATTGCATCAAAAGTTTCAGTCAAAGTACCGATTTGGTTAACTTTGATCAAGATAGAGTTACCGATACCATCTTTAATACCTTTAGCTAGACGCTCAGTGTTTGTAACGAACAAGTCGTCACCAACGAGTTGAATTTTGTTACCCAATTTTTCAGTAAGCAATTTCCAACCTTCCCAATCGTCTTCAGAACAACCATCTTCGATTGTGATGATTGGATATTTGTCAACCCAAGAAGCAAGCAAGTCAACGAATTCAGCAGGAGTGAAGGATTTACCTTCGCCTTCAAGGTGGTATTTACCATCTTTGAAGAATTCAGTAGAAGCTACGTCCATACCAAGCAATACGTCTTCACCTGGTTTGTAACCTGCTTTTTCGATTGCTTCCATGATGGAGGACAATGCATCTTCGTTAGAAGTGAAGTTAGGTGCAAATCCACCTTCATCACCTACAGCAGTGTTCAAGCCTTTACCTTTAAGTACAGACTTCAAGCTGTGGAAGATTTCAGCTCCCATACGAAGTGCTTCTTTGAAGGAAGGAGCGCCTACAGGCAATACCATGAATTCTTGAACGTCAACGTTGTTGTCAGCATGAGCGCCACCGTTAACGATGTTCATCATAGGTACTGGCAATTGTTTAGCGTTGAATCCACCAAGGTAAACATAAAGTGGCAAATCAAGAGCATCTGCTGCTGCACGAGCTACAGCCATAGATACAGCTAGAATTGCATTAGCACCCAATTTACCTTTGTTATGTGTACCGTCCAAAGCGATCATCGCTTTGTCGATTCCTAATTGATCAAGTGCGTCCATACCAATTACTTCTGGAGCGATTTTTTCGTTTACATTCTCAACTGCTTTCAAAACACCTTTACCTACGTAACGGTTTTTGTCTTCGTCACGAAGCTCAACTGCTTCATGCGCACCAGTGGAAGCACCAGATGGTACGATTGCGCGGCCGATTGCACCGGACTCTAAATATACTTCTACTTCAACCGTTGGGTTACCGCGGGAGTCTAGGACTTCGCGAGCGTATACGTCAGAAATAATTGTCATTGTATATGTCTCCTTTTGTGGTTAAATTTATCATTATATATTTTACATCAGACTTGTCTTAACTGCTAATCAACATGCTCCAAAACTAGACAAAACATACTATGCATGTGAGTTTTGAGGTCAAGTTGGACGATGACCTACTATTTACTTGCGACTAGCAATCATAGATTCGCCTGTCATTTCAGCAGGCTTAGGCAAGCCCATCAAATCAAGCAAGGTTGGAGCAACGTCAGCAAGGATGCCGCTTTCGCGAAGAACAACATCTTTACTTGTTACGATAAATGGTACAGGATTTGTAGTATGAGCTGTAAACGGACGACCGTTTTCATCAAATACCATATCCGCATTACCATGGTCAGCAATAATGATAACCACGCCACCTTTTGCAGTAACGGCATCTACCACTTTACCAACACATTCATCTGTCACTTCAACTGCCTTTTTAGTAGGCTCTAGCATACCAGAGTGCCCTACCATATCAGGGTTAGCAAAGTTCAAAATGATCGCATCATGCTTATCTGCTTCAATTTCCTTCACACAAGCTTCAGCTACTTCATATGCACTCATTTCCGGCTGGAGGTCATAGGTTGCAACTTTAGGTGAGTTAATCAAAATACGAGTTTCACCTGGAAGCTCTACATCACGTCCACCACTAAAGAAGAACGTAACGTGAGGATATTTTTCAGTTTCAGCAATACGAAGCTGTTTCTTACCATGCTGTACTAATACTTCACCAAACGTATTATCCAAGTTCTTAGGCGAATATGCGACAAAACCGTCTACGGATTCAGCAAACAAGGTTAAGCACACGAAATGCAAGCCTTCTGGGAACTTAGGTCCACGGTCAAAGCCACGGAAATCTTTGTTGGTGAATACATTAGACAATTGGATAGCGCGGTCAGGACGGAAGTTAAGGAAAATAACAGAATCGCCTGATTCCACAAGACCAACAGGTTGATCCTTGTCATCAACGATTACAGTTGGCATTACGAATTCATCAAATACTGATTTTTCGTAAGATTCCTCAACTGCTTTAAGTGCATCAGTATATTTAGGGCCTTCACCATAAACCATTGCACGATAAGATTTTTCTACACGTTCCCAACGTTTGTCACGATCCATTGCATAATAGCGACCTTGTACTGTTGCGATTTTGCCTACACCAACCTCTTCGATTTTAGCAATCAAAGATTTAATGAAGCCAACTGCACTGTCTGGAGCAACGTCACGTCCATCAAGGAAGGCATGAATGTAAACATCCTGCATATCTTCCTTTTTGGCTAGATCAAGCATTGCAAATAAATGCTCAATATGGCTATGAACGCCACCATCAGACAACAAGCCGTACAAATGTAGCTTTTTGCCGTTTTGTTTTGCACTACGAACCGCTGCAACTAATGTTTCGTTGTCGAAAAATTCACCGTCGCGAATGGACTTAGAAATCCGAGTCAAATCTTGATATACGATACGTCCTGCACCGATATTCAAGTGACCTACCTCAGAGTTACCCATTTGTCCTTCTGGAAGACCTACAGCTTCACCGCAAGCAGTTAAAGTGGTGTTCGGGTATTCTTTTAAGTAACGATCGTAGTTTGGCTTATTTGCCTGCGCTACTGCGTTACCTTCGGTTGTATTACGAAGTCCAAATCCGTCCATAATAATTAATGCTACTGGTTTTGGAGCCATCTTACTTTGCCCCCTCAACCAACTGAATATAAGATTCAGGCTGCAAGCTAGCTCCGCCTACCAAAGCACCATCAATGTCGCTTTGTCCCATATATTCCTTCACATTCTCAGGCTTCACGCTGCCGCCGTATTGAATACGAATTTTGTCAGCTACTTCATTATTATAAAGGTCTTTTACTAAGCTACGAATGTAAGCAATTACTTCATTAGCATCTTGAGAAGTAGAAGATTTACCAGTACCAATCGCCCAAATCGGCTCATAAGCAATAACAACCTGTGCCGCTTGCTCAGCGGATAAGCCTTGAAGCGCTGCTGTTGTTTGTACTTTTACAACCTCTTTGGTTTGACCTGCTTCACGCTCTTCTAGCTTTTCACCCACACACGGAATAGGAGTTAATCCATGTTTGAATGCGGCATGAACTTTTTTGTTTACAATTTCATCAGTTTCGCCAAAATAAGCACGACGCTCAGAATGTCCAATAATGACATAATCTACGCCAAGCTCTTTTAACATTCCACCACTGATTTCGCCTGTAAACGCACCTTCGTCTTCAAAATGAAGGTTTTGAGCGCCAATTTTGATTGACGTTCCTTTTGCTGCTTCTACTAAAGCAGGCAAGTTCGTGAATGGTGCACAAATTACACTCTCCACGCCACTAACCTCCGCTTTACCCTTAATGCCTTGGAAAAAAGCAGTTGCTTCAGAAACAGTTTTGAACATCTTCCAGTTTCCTGCAATAATCGGTGTTCTCAATGCGGTTCACTCCTTACTCTATTTAAGTCAGACCCTAGATGGCCATCAACTGCGAACAGTTTTATTTATCGTTTAAAGCCACAACGCCTGGAAGTGCTTTACCTTCCATGAACTCAAGAGATGCGCCGCCACCAGTAGAGATGTGATCCATTTGGCTAGCAAGGTTAAATTTCTCTGCTGCTGCTGCGGAATCACCACCACCAATAATGGTGTAGCCTTCTGTTGTCGCGCAAGCCTCAGCAACTTCTTTTGTTCCGTTTGCGAAAATATCAATTTCAAATACGCCCATTGGTCCATTCCATACTACCAATTTGGAGTTTTTGATGATATCAGCATACATTGCGCGTGTTTTAGGACCGATATCCACGCCTTCCCAATCCGCAGGAATGCTATCGATATCTACTTCTTTATGGTTTGCTTCTGCACTAAAGTCATCCGCAATCACAACGTCCACTGGCAATACAAAGTTTTTACCAAGCTTTTTCGCTTTTTCGATGAAACCAAGGGAAGCATCAAGCTTAGTATCATCTAACAAAGATTGACCAATTTCATAGCCTTGTGCTTTGAAGAACGTATAAGCAAGACCGCCACCAATCAATACATTATCAGCGATGTTAAGCAAGTTATCGATGACATCGATTTTATCCTTAACTTTAGATCCACCGATAATTGCAGTGAAAGGACGATCTGGGTTAGACAATGCTTTACCAAGCACGTTTAATTCTTTTTCCATCAACAAGCCAGATACAGCTGGAAGATGATGAGCGATACCTTCTGTGGAAGCATGAGCACGGTGAGCTGCACCAAATGCATCATTTACGAACAAATCAGCAAGCTCTGCAAATTGCTTCGCAAGTTCTGGATCATTTTTCTCTTCACCAGGGTAGAAACGCACGTTTTCAAGCACTAATACGTCACCATTGTTAAGCTCAGCAACTTTAGCTTTTGCAACTTCGCCAATCGCTTCATCTGCTTTTGCAACTGGTTTGCCTAGCAATTCAGCTAAACGCTCTGCAGGCTTGGTTAAACGCATAGAATCAACAACTTGACCTTTTGGACGACCAAGGTGGCTCGCCAAAATTACCTTTGCTCCGTTTTCAACCAAATATTTAATGGTTGGTAGAGTTTCACGAATCCGAGTATCATCTGTAATGACTCCATCTTGCATCGGTACATTGAAATCAACGCGGACAAATACGCGTTTGCCTGTTACTTCTACATCACGTACACTCTTTTTGTTCATCTCCACGTTCCTCCTAATAGATATGCAGCCCATTCCTCGCAGGTCGCTCAAAACGGCGCAAGCACTAGTAATAGTAATCCTAATTAGCTCTTATGCTCTTATTATGCTCTCTTATATATGTTGCTTTTATCTCTATAAAAATAAAAATCTATGTGTGTGTGAATGTCGATTTTTATTCATGAACCAAAGAGGAGTGCTTCGAAAGGTCACTCCTCTTTGATATTTTCAAATCATATTTATAAGTTAACTAATTTAATATTAGTTAGCTTTTTTAGCGAAGAATTCCAAAGTACGAACCAATTGAGCTGTGTAAGACATTTCATTGTCATACCAAGCAACGGTTTTAACCAATTGTTTGTCGCCAACAGTTAATACTTTAGTTTGAGTTGCATCAAATAGGGAACCGAAAGTCATTCCTTTGATGTCAGAAGATACGATTTCATCTTCAGTGTAACCATAAGTGTCTGGATCAGAAGCAGCTTTCATTGCTTCGTTGATTTCAGCAACAGTTACGTTTTTATCAAGAACAGTAACAAGCTCAGTCAAAGAACCAGTTGCTACAGGAACACGTTGAGCTGCACCATCTAATTTACCTTGCAATGAAGGGATAACTAGACCGATTGCTTTAGCAGCACCAGTTGTGTTAGGGATGATGTTTTCAGCAGCTGCACGAGCACGACGGAAGTCACCTTTAGCATGTGGAGCATCCAAAGTGTTTTGGTCGCCAGTGTAAGCGTGAATTGTAGTCATCAAACCTTCAACGACACCAAATTTATCTTCAAGAACTTTAGCCATAGGAGCTAAGCAGTTCGTTGTGCAAGAAGCACCAGAGATAACTGTTTCAGAACCGTCCAAGATTTCATGGTTAACGTTGTAAACAACAGTTTTCATGTCGCCAGTAGCAGGTGCGGAGATAACAACTTTCTTAGCTCCACCTTTAAGGTGCTTTTCAGCGCCTTCTTTAGTTGTGAAGAAACCAGTACATTCAAGTACGATATCTACACCAAGGTCGCCCCAAGGCAATTCTTCAGGGTTACGGTTAGCAAGAACCTTAACCTCTTTACCATTTACTTTAAAGAAACCATCATGTACTTCAACGTCACCGTCGAATTTACCTTGAGTTGTGTCATATTTCAACAAATGAGCCAACATTTTAGCGTCTGTTAGGTCATTGATCGCTACCACTTCGATACCTTCCACGTTTTGAATACGACGGAAAGCTAAACGTCCAATACGGCCAAATCCATTAATACCTACTTTTACAGTCATGAATAGATCCTCCCAAAAGTATGTTTTTTTTATTAATCAAAGCAGGTAATGAAGCCTGCCATGAGTAAACAAGAAGTAATAAATCAACAAAAGTTATGTTCATGCATAGCTACGATTTCCATTGCAGCAGCTTCATCCGTCACAAGAATATCCTCATGTCCGAACTTTAATACTGCATGTATCGCTTTTGCCTTGCTTTTTCCACCAACAACTCCGATTACAGTTCCAGTGTCCATAATATCCTCTAGGCGTAAGCCTAATGTGAGCATTTTATGAATCACCTTGCCCTCCTCATTGAAATAAAATCCAAATGATTCAGCTACTGCCCCGTGTTTGTGAAGATCCTGTACAAAGGATGGCTCTAGCTTACGCCTTGCCGCCATCTCCATTGCATCACCAATACCATGTACGATAATGTCCGCCTTGCGGATTTGATCAACTATACTATGCACGTTAGGATCGTGAACAAGTGATTCATACGCTTCTTTGCCTAATAGATCAGGTACATGTAATAAGCTATAACCTGCACCTAGCTTCTTAGCCATTGCAGAAGCAATCGTATTCGCTTGAATTTCCAAGCTCTCATTCAGCCCACCTCTTGCTGGTACGAACCAGCTTTGCTTCAGCGAGGTAGTACTCGGCGGATTTAATTGTTCAGCCACCTTAGCCAACGTAGAGCCACCAGTTACCGCAACAACATCGCCATCGTGTATGACCTTTAGCAATGCTTTTGCCCCTGCTCTTCCAAGGTTTTGCTTAATTAATGGAGAACTCTCACAATCGCCTGGTACAATGATCACCTTACGCAATCCGTAAAGCTGCTTAATCTTATCCTCTAAATTGGCTAGGCCGAAAATCTCCTTCACCAGAGGCTCTAAATTTTCCAACAGAGCTCTGCCTGAATCACTGATTCTCATTCCTATATTCTCAATTTCAATTAGGCCCTGCGTCTTCAAAAGATCCGTCTCGGCACGCAATACACGTTCCGTCATATCCAGTGAAGTTGCCAAGGTTCTACGGCCAATTACGTCAGATAACATGATCTGGTGAAGTATGGTGTACCTCTTTTTGAGAATTTCCATGAGATCAGGAAGAAGCTGCTGCTGCATTTCTAAAATTTTACGCATGCTTTTTCACTCCTGCAAGCTTCGACTTCTCTCGTCTTCTCCTTGGCCCTAAAACGTCCCGGGTTAACGTTTTAAGTCCCACATATATTCTACCCAATTTTGGAGTCAGTTGCAAGCCCAACGACCGTATAATTTGCAATATTAACCTTAGTTATACAGGATAAATGTAAAAGGTTAACTATTTATTTTTTATGTATATGTAAAAGTATTTTTTGATAGGAACAAGATATGGCGCATAGCCACACCAAAGGGTCTACATATAGAGGAAAACTATCAGATTAGCAACGAAGTAATTATCCAATTGTTAAATAAATAAATTTAAAATATATATATATCTACTTAAAAATTAGTACTTGCCCACGATTGCGGGGTGGTAGCTACGATCCAGAGAGGTCTTGCGACACACAGTCTGGTTTCTGCTTGCTTTTTAACCTAAAATCTCATATAATAGCTCTTGCACTATCTAATTTGCGCCCGTGGTCCAATGGATATGACGTAGGCCTCCGGAGCCTGAGATCGAGGTTCAATTCCTCGCGGGCGCGTTCTACCCAAGTTTTTACTTTCCTTCATGATAACACAGCTTGTACTACAGATTCCCCTTCGGGAATTTTTTATTAAACAAAGTTTGACTTTCTTTGACTTTCTTTTTGAAATTGTTTATTATGGGGTTGTAATCAATCAAATTGGTCAAAAATAAGATTGACCTAACCCATGAAACTACAATTATATACAAGGGAGTAGCCTGCTATTACCACCTCTTATTGAGTTGGTAGTCAGTGATGTGCTATATCCACATTCAAGGAGGTTTTATCAGTGAGTTATATTCCAATGGTTGTTGAACAAAGTAACCGCGGTGAGCGTGCCTATGACATTTATTCCAGACTACTGAAAGACCGGATTATTTTCCTCGGCTCCCAGGTTAATGATGTTGTAGCTAATTCGATCATTGCACAAATGTTATTCTTGGATGCTCAGGACCCAACGAAAGACATTAGCCTTTACATTAATAGTCCTGGCGGTTCTATCACAGCAGGGATGGCAATTTATGATACGATGCAATACATTAAAGCAGATGTATCCACAATCTGTGTAGGTCTTGCGGCTTCAATGGGTGCATTTTTGTTAAATGCAGGTGCACCAGGCAAACGCTTTGCTTTGCCGAACAGTGAAGTCATGATTCACCAACCACTTGGTGGCGCAGAAGGGCAAGCGACAGATATTGAAATTCGTGCTCGCCGTATTTTGCAAATGCGCGATAAATTGAACAAAATTTTAGCAGAACGCACAGGTCAACCTTTAGAGCGTATTGAAAAGGATACAGACCGCGACTACTTTATGAGTGCACATGCTGCTAAGGAATATGGTCTTGTTGACCAAGTTATTGAAAAGATTGCGCCTGAAAAGGCATAAAACGCAAATACTTTAACAAATAAGGCTGTCTTTGTACGAGGATGATTCCACGACAAGGGCAGCTTTTTAATTAATGCTTTCCATATGAAGTAGCTTTTTGTATAATTCCATTTAATATTTATTTTTAATTACCCAAAAAAGGAGCCAGCTATTCATGCCACAATCAAGCTATGAGCCGTTATACAAGGTCAGTCAGAAATTAGGTCAAGTTGCGTTAGGCAATCATCCCGCAGACCTTGTCATAAAAAACGGAAAGTTAGTTAACGTATATACAGGCGAAATATTAAAAAATATTGATGTTGCAATTGCACAAGGCAGAGTGGCATTTGTAGGACAAGGTGATCATACCATTGGCGACAATACAAAGGTAATTGATGCACAGGGAAAATACATTTCTCCTGGCTTATTGGATGGGCACATGCATGTAGAAAGTACAATGTTAACTGTTACCGAATTTGCAAAAGTAGCCTTAACTAAGGGCACAACAGCTATTTTTATGGACCCGCACGAAATCGCAAACGTATTTGGAGCAGAAGGTGTCCGCTGGATGCATGAAGAAGGTCGAAATTTACCACTACGCGTGTATACGACGTTCCCTTCTTGTGTACCTGCTACAGATGATCTTGAGGATGCTGGTGCATCGCTTCAGGTGGCAGATATTGAGCAAGGCATGAACTGGGAAGGTGTCGAAGGTTTAGGTGAAGTAATGAACTTCCCTGGCGTTGCTTATGGCGATGATAAAATGCATGGCGAGATTGCCGCTACGTTAAAGGCGGGAAAAACCGTTACAGGTCATTTCCCTGCGGAAGATGAGCGTATGCTACAAGCGTATGTTGCTTCTGGCGCTAGCTCCTGCCATGAGTCGGTAACTAAACAACAAGGACTGGAAAAGCTACGTCTGGGTATGTACCTAATGATTCGTGAAGGCTCCGCATGGCAAGATGTAAAAGAGGTTATTAAAGTGGTCACAGAGGATCATGCTAGCACGGATCAGATTTTGTTAGTTACGGATGATGCTTACCCTCAAACCTTGATGGAGCAAGGACATATGAATCACGTTGTCCGTCGTGCAATTGAAGAAGGCGTCTCCCCTGTTCAGGCGATTCAAATGGCGACCATTAACACTGCTCGTTATTTTAAGCTTGATAGCGATTTAGGTGGAATTGCACCAGGAAAATTTGCAGATATTTTACTGATTGATGATCTTGAAAAAATGGAACCGTCCACTGTCATTGCTCATGGCGAGGTTATATATGACAACGGCAAGCTACTAGCAAGCTTCCCTACCTATCAATACCCTGATAAGGCAAAGCAATCACTTCATTTAGCTAGACCTCTTGTAGCCGCGGATTTCTCTTTAGCTAGCAAAAGCAAAGGGAATAAAGGCGAAACCATCGTCCATGTCATTGATGTCATTGAAAATAGCGCACGAACAGCCAAGTCAACAGCTACACTTCAAGTGAAGGAAGGAATGATACAACCTGATCTTGAGCAGGATATTATTCAGCTTGCTTGTATTGAGAGACATCGTGGCACAGGTCAGATTTCGCTCGCCTTTGCTCGTGGATTTGGGCTTAAACAAGGAGCAGTTGCTTCTACAGTAGCGCATGACAGTCACAATTTGCTCGTGATGGGTACAAACACAGAGGATATGGCATTTGCAGCAAATGAGCTAGCGAAGCTAGGTGGCGGTATGATCGCTGTTTGTGATGGAGAAGTGCTAGCCGCAGTACCGATGGTCATTGCGGGTTTAATCTCCGATCAGCCACTTGGCAATGTTGTAGAACAGGTTAAACAGCTTGAAGCAGCGTGGAAGCAGTTAGGATCACCCCTTCATGCTCCATTTATGACATTGTCTTTAATCGCATTACCTGTCATTCCTGAGGTGCGTATTACGAATCGTGGCTTAGCAGATGTAAATGAATTTAAGCTGATTGATGTAGAGATATTGGATTAATTATGGCTTCATTTAGAAATTAGTACTTGATAACGATAGGGAACTGGAAGCTACGATCCAGAGCGTTCTTGCGATTGTTGTTAAAATCATATTCCTCTTATTGAAGTTTAGTTATGGATGGAACTTGATTTTAAGAGACAACCTTCAGAATCGCTCTGTCTCTTCGCTAGTTTGGATTAGCGGTCAAGCACTGATTTTAAGGTTGAACCTTAATTAATTGGGTTGAAATATTTGGGATAAAATACAAAGAAAATAAAAAATAAAAACCAGATTCCTCATTATCAACACAGACTTTACTTAAGGATAATGAAGGCATCTGGTTTATTTGATGTTAATACATAAATTTGGAAACAAATATCAGTATGAAACGTTATATAGGCAACTAAACTTTTTAGTATTTCCCAGAATTACATATTAGCCAAATCACAAAAATCAAAAATTAAAATTAACTGATAGGAGATCTTACCATGTTACAAAAAAAGCTCCCCTTTTTATTAACTTTAGCTCTGTTCCTGCTGTGTGCTAGCATCGTAAGCGCCAATGCTGATAAGCTCATCACACCACAAACGCTGGAGGCAGCAACAAGTAAGCCAATCCAAGCGGTTGAACAAAATCCGCTCAAAATGTCAAAGCTCATCATCCATGATTACTTTACTGCGATTCAGGCAAAGGGTAACTCTGAGGGAGCAGCATTAGAGTATTTTTCTATAGATAAAGTAGATGTTAGCAACCGTGATGAAATCATAGTGGAAGTTACGTTAAAGTATGTGGACTATGAAGCTTGGCCACCTGTTAATTACTCTATCATTAAAATAAACGATACGTATCAAGTTCAAAAGCAAATTTGTGTATATGACGGTGATCCAGATTCCCCCACTAGCGGAACGGTCAGCGTTAATAAGCTATATACCATCAATGATGGTTCAATATCTATAAGATCAAATGATTAAGGCTGGATCGTAGCTACCACCCTCTAGTCGTTGGCAAGTACTAATTTTTAAATAGTTCCAGAATTTTAATCATTTATTTTATAATCCCCACCAACCCTAATCTAAAGTTAAACCCTTGGCATGCAGGATCATTACTATGGACAATCTCCAGCTCAACAAAATGATCACCAGCGGCTAGCGTCTCCGCTAATGTGCTTAGACGTAACCAGCCGCTACTTCCCACCCAATCAGGACGATCAAGCCGTACGACGTTCCAATCTCCGTGATTAATCCGATATTTAAAATCGGCAGATGCTTTGCCAAAATCAAATGCTAACGCTACACCACGACCATTAAAATGAAAAGACAGCTTAGCACCAATCGAATTAGTTTCTAGAACATGATCAAACCATTCATAATCAAGCCAACGCTTCATAACCCAAGGGCCTTCAGTACAAATTGAGTCAAGTGACATCACTTTTGCAGACTGCCAATGTGAAACCTCAAGTGGCTCAGGCAAGTTGTGACTTAGAATGGGAAGTTCTTTTACAATTGCGCTGGAGCCCCCGAAACCATCAACTAACTGCTGTTCTAAAAAAGCAATTACACTTTGCGCATAGCTATAGCTCCCACGAGAAGTTGGATGGAGACCATCAGGTAGCCATTCCTCCCAGCGCATCAAGCCACGCTGCACCTCCCCATAAGCATATTTACCCATCCAAATACTATTCAAATTATAATGCTGAGCTAATTGCTCAAACTCTGCAATCGAAGGTGGAACCTGCCCTGCCAGCATCGGCTCAGACATACTTTGGCTAAATGTATACACCAAAACCACATCCGGGCTTAACTCACATAACTCCGTCTCGCTAATTGAACAATCCATCGCCTTCCCATCTGTCTTTGCATTGCTTTTAGGAATTTCATCACCTTCACTAGCAAGTAACTTACGAATTAATCCCTCTCTTGTTGCCATCCGTCTTTGTGTGGGTACGCCCTCATCATTTACAGCATAATCCACAAAAATTAAATCACAACCACGATCAAGCAAATCGCGTTTTGCCCGAAATACAGCCAAGTCACTTCCCGTTGCACCAATCGCTGCATTTTCAACTACAATTTTGACCCCCTTAAAACGATCTACAAACCAAGCGGTAACAGCCTCAGGCCAATTATGCCTTGGTCTTCCGTCCGTAATAGAGCCACCAATGAAGCCAATGACTAGCTTACCATCTTTGATTTTTTGCCCTGTACGTGCCAACTTACTGCGAACATTCCATATTCCCCAATCTTTTGCTTGCTGTCCCACAGTATAACCCTCTTCCCCTATAAAATTAATACTGACTATAAACAGACCAACCTCTTCATCTATTCCTTTTTTATTCGTACTCTATTGTTTTCTATTCTTTTCACAACATAAAAATCCTTTCAACAAAAAAAGAGCATCCCAATTAACCATTTCTGGTTACGGAGATGCCCCATCATAAAATTGTTAAAGAAGTGTTGCCATTAACTATTCGAGTAGCATTTCAATTTCTAGCTATTTACAAGCTTCAAACGGGTTTGCCCCTTCTGGCAGCAATTCGCTAAATGGAAAATAAAACTCTGGGAAGCCAAATACATAAGGTAAATAATCATAGAGCTGGAAGAAAATAACGACCCCTTCATCCTTTAAATAAAAGTCAGGGTTAGGGCCAATCGTAGTGAAGTTATTAAAGTATCCTTCGGTCTTTTTAAGCTGCTGTAAAATTTGTGGGTCTACAATTTTACGATAGTTTGGATTAGCGGACAAAATCTGATCCAGTGTTAGCAACTTCCCATTACTTAAGCAAAAGGTTAAGCCCTCTCTGATGCTATTCCCATGAGCCCCACCTGTATAAGCATAGGTCTGTTCAACAATGCTTAGAACACCATCACGATTAAATGTAACTGTATAGTTGCCTAAATACTCATATTTGCTTCCATTTGGTGAAGGTTGGCTATTTTTAGCTTCTTTAATTGAATTCTCAACAAATTTATCTGCCCTTGATTTTAACTGTTTATTAATTGATTTTTCTGCTTTTTTATTGTCTAACCCACTAATCTGTGGATACTCTACTTTAATTGTTGCCTCAGGTATGTTTTTCTCAATCGTTACAGTTGAAATTGTAATTGGATTTAGCTTGTGTTTTGTCAATGCAAGGGTTTGATTTGCTTCATTATATTGAGATGTATACCCTAAATGATCAGTAACCACCTTAGCAGAAACATAAGGTTGCTCCCCTACCTGCTTCCATTCGTATGGCATAATCTGTGTACTCCCATTCACAACTGCATTTGCTTCTCCATCTGTCGGTGTTAATACCACTGCAACTTGGTCACGTTGTAAAATATAGCTTTTTTTCTCTGCGTCATAATTCACAGAAATATGAAGCCCTTTTTCAATCAGCTGTAATGGAAGCAATACACCCTCTTCACCCATAATACCTTGTTGCTGTAGCGGCTTGCCTTTGACCGTCACCGTAACTAAAGTGACCGCTTTATTATCTGTTCTTACCGGTTCCTTTTTGTCAGGTTGTGCATTGACGAAGCTAAATAATGAACTACAACTTAATAGTACAATCAACATCGCTGAAACTACTGTTTTATGCCACTTTCTCATTGATGCTATTCACTCCTTTTTTTGGATGCCCATAGTATTTCCGCAATAAGAAGTTATTATGTTTTGTAAACAAAAGAAAAACACCCTGAATAAATCCTGTCTTCCTACCATGGATTAACTCCAAATAGCAGTCTAACTTCTTCAAAGGTGTTCTTCTTAGTGTTATTATATTATTATCGTCCACTCTTCAGTTCTGTCCAATAACGATCATACAAATCTAATTTCTCACCAACATCGCCAAGCCACTCAGTTCGAGACAACTCGTCTGGAGACAAATTAATCATCTTGTCATTGTTGTAGGCTTCACTATGGAATGGCTTCGCCTTCGTATTTGGATCACTATATCCAATAGACTCATAGTTTTTAGCACTATTTTCAGGATCAAGCATAAAGTTAATGAACTTCTCCGCTAATTCCTTATTTTTAGCACCCTTAGGGATGGCATAGTTATCAGCAAAAATGGTACCACCCTCTTTAGGTACTACATAGGCCACATCAGGATTTTGCTTCGCAATAAAGGAGGCATCCCCAGACCACACTGTTGCGATCCAGCCTTCTTCTGACATCATCTTTTGTTTAATATTATCTGTATCAAAGGCAAGCACATTAGGTAATAACGCCTTCAAATCATTGACTGCTGCAGTAATTTCAGTTTCATTTTGTGAGCTATTAGAAAGGCCGGCCTTTTTAAGCGCCATCCCAATCACCTCACGGTTATCATCTAATAAAATGACCTTCCCTGCATAAGCGGGATTCCATAGGTCTGACCAACTCGTAATTTCTTCTTTTACATATTTTTTGTTATATGCAATCCCTGTGACACCTGACATGTATACTAACGAATACTTGTTATCAGGATCAAAGGGCGGATTTTTATAAATATCAGCAATATTGGTCCAATTCGGGATATTTTCTTTATTAAGCGGCTCCAGCAAATCCTGCTGAATCATCGTTTTCACCATATAATCCGAAGGCTGAATGAGATCATATCCTCCGCCACCGGCTTTTATTTTAGCAAGTAAATCTTCATTATTGGCAAAAACATCATAGTTTATTTTCACATTGTATTCCTTTTCAAACGCCGCTAACACTTCACCATCAAAGTTATCCGCCCAGCTATAAACGTTTAGCGTTTCTTTTGAAGATGAAGACCCACACCCTGCAAGTATAGAACCAAGTAACATTATAGCTAGCCATACACTAGCCCATTTCATTTTTTTCAATTCCTTATCTCCCTCTCTTTCATAAAGCTGTTTATTTATAAGCCAATAGACTTACATGTAATTTTAAAATGGTAACACAGATTGCTTTTTTTGTCCTTTGCCTCGATTCAAAATAAATTGAGCCAACAAGATTAAAGTAATACTTACGACAATTAAAATTGTACATAAAGCATTGATTTCCGGGGAAATACCACGCTTAACCTGTCCATAAATATAAATGGGTAACGTAGTTGAACTTGGTCCACTTACAAAAAAGCTGATCATAAAGTCATCTAACGATAAAGTAAAAGCAATTAAAGCCCCTGAAATAATCGCAGGCGAAATTTGTGGGAAAATAACATATCTAAATGTTTGCCACGAACCTGCGCCTAAATCACTCGCTGCCTCTTCTAATTGCTTGCCCATTCCTGACAATCTAGAAGCCACAACCACATACACATAAGACAAGCTAAACGTAATATGCGCGATAATAATCGTACTTTGCCCTAATGGGATATGAATTTGATTAAACAAAACTAATAACGATAAACCCATAATAATATCGGGTACAATGATAGGCATATACAACAATGCCCCCATTCCCTTGTTTAGGCGCTTAGTTAGCTTTCGCATTGCTAATGCTGCTAACGTACCAAGTATAGTAGAGACAACCGTGGATACAATTGCAACCGTTAAGCTATTCCCTAATGCCTCTAATACATGTCGGTTTTTAAACAAAGAGATGTACCAATCAAAGGTAAAACCACTCCAGTCCGCCGCCAAACGCGACGAGTTAAAGGAATACAAAATAATAATTATAATTGGAATATAAATAAATGCCATCATTAGTAGGGAATGCACTGCGAGCAGGCCATGATTTTTAGTTTTCATGTCATCGGCCCTCCTTCACAGTTAAGTGTTTGGCTGTCATTGCACGATTAAATAAGGCGATTAGTATTAAAGACGTAATGACAAATATAACTGATAATGCTGCACCAAATGGCCAATTTCGCGCCCCAAGGAATTGACTTTGAATAATGTTGCTTATCATTGCAGATTTAGCTCCGCCCAAAATATCTGTGACGACAAACATCCCTGTTGTGGATACATATACAAGAACAGCGCCTGTCATAATGCCTGACTTTGTCTGAGGTAATGTCACATGCCAAAATGCACGCCAGCTTGTTGCTCCAAGATCACTTGCCGCCTCAAGTAGCTTTTTGTCCATTTGTTCTATTGCGACATAAATCGGCAAAACCATAAATGGAATAAAGGTATAGACCATGCCAAGCAATACTGCACCTTTGGTATATAGCATTTGTAACGGTTCTGCAATCCATCCAAGGTCGATGAGCAAATTATTTACAACCCCTTGTGTACGCAGCAATAACACCCAAGCATATGTACGAATAAGGAAGTTAATCCAAAATGGGACTGTAATTAAAATGAGACCCCATGTTCTCATCTTCGTGCTTGCATTTGCAATATAATAAGCTAGTGGGTAGCTTAGCAAAAGACATAATCCAGTTGTAATTACAGACAATACAATCGTATCCCAATAAATCCCTAAATACAGCGGCTCAAAAAAACGTTTGTAACCATCCAAGTTGAAGCCCATAACAACGTTACCAAGTGTATCTCGGCTCATAAAGGAAATCACAACTACAATCAGCATCGGGACAACTAAAAACAACCCTAGCCAAAAGATGATCGGCATAATACCCCAATTGGATTTTCTCATGATCCGACAATCACCTCGTCTTCCGCTTTCCAGCTAACCCCTATACGTTGTCCGATATGCCACGAGTTATCCTGATTAAGATCCAACACAATCGATACCTTCATTGGCTCCTTATCGAGCTGTACCACTAGTTTATGAACGCTACCAAGATAAAGAACATCAGTAATCTCACCAGTATATTTACATTGCTCCAAATTATGATGTTGTGCACTAAGCTTCTCTGGTCTTAACGCAATCATAGCACCGTCTTGCGCAAATATATTATTTTCCCCTACAAAGGTCGCTGAAAATAACGTTGCAGGTGTCTCATAAATTTCGCGTGGTGAGCCAATCTGTTCTACTTTCCCATGATTCATAATGACTATCCGATCAGATAACATCATCGCTTCCTCTTGGTCATGTGTAACGTACACAAACGTAATTCCAAGACTACGTTGTAGTTGCTTAAGTTCAGCTTGTAGGCTTTTTCTTAACTGAAGGTCCAGCGCCCCAAGTGGTTCATCTAACAATAACACCTTTGGTTTATTTGCAATGGCACGCGCAATAGCCACCCGTTGTTGTTGTCCACCGGATAGCTGATGAGGGAAACGTTTTGTAAGTGCACTTAACTGTGTCATTTCAGTAGCTTCTTGAATACGTTTTGTTTGCTCTTGTTTGGAGAGCTTTTTCATTTTAAGACCAAAGGCGATATTATCCTCGACAGTCATATGTGGAAATAAGGCATAATGCTGAAAAACAAGATTTAAATCTCTCCGATTAGGTGGAAGCTCCGTTAAATCTAATCCATCTAACATAATTTGACCACTTGTAGGCTGCTCAAAGCCAGCAAGCATACGTAGAATAGTCGTTTTACCGCAGCCGCTTGGGCCAAGTAGAGTTAAGAACTCCCCTTCTTCGATCGTTAGTGATAATGGATGTACAACAGCTTGACCACCAAAGTTCTTAGTCACTTCAGATAGCGCAATCATTGGGACACCAGCTCCTTTGCAATGTTTGTCTTAACTATAAAACAAGCCATATCCGTAGGGATGGCTTGTTGATTTTGTATAAATGGGTTCCTTATAATTTTGCATATTCACTATACCTTGTTTTGACCTAGGTTACAATAGTTTTCTACGAAGCTAATTTTAAAGACAAAGAGCCTTGTGTAAGATTACACAAAGCCCTTGCGAACTAATTTACAAGTTATTATAAGTTATAGACTGATTATTTTAACTCATAAACAACATTTAAACTCATTTTAACGTTAATTTCACCGATCTCTACTGTTGTACGGTCTGCAACACTTCCCATTGCTTGTGCTTTTTCTAACACGAGATTTTGTAGATATAGGGAAGAATCGCTACCGGATTGACTAATGGAAAGCTCAGTACCTAACTGACGACCAGAAGCTTTAGCAATAGCTTTTGCTCTATTATTCGCATTTTTCATCGCTTTTTCGATCACTTCTGCTTCAAATTGTTCTGGGTTCTCAATTCCAAAATTAACATTATTGATTTGGTTTGCGCCTGCTTCAGAAACAGCATCCAGCAATTGTCCAACCTTATCTAAATCACGATAAGTAATTTGCAACATATGAGATGAGCTGTATCCTTTAGTTTTTTGTCCATCTTTTTCAGTATATGTGTAATTTGGTTGTACATAAAAATCTCCTGTTTTTAAATCCTTGCCACTAATTTTCCATTGATCCTTTAGTACAGCCGTTAGCTTAGAAATTTTTGCTGCTGTTCCAGCTTGTGCTGCTTTTGCAGTAGCTGCCTCTGTTTTCACTCCGATTGATAAATAAGCAATATCAGGTTTAACGGAAATTTCACCATTACCCACTACACTTATAATACTTTTATTTTGCTGTACTGCATCCGCTGCGAATGCTCGATTGGCAAATACCCCTGTTGAAGCTGTCCCAAACAATAATACACCTGCTACAAGTGTTGCTCCTACTGGCTTTAACCATGTTTTCATCACTTTACGCCTCCATTTTTAAATAAAATTATTTTAAAATTAACTACAAATTTTTTTTCCTTTGTTGTAACCTTTGACGGTGTCAAGTATTTAAATGTTGCAATTCAAAATCATGTAGCTTAAAAAAATACTTAAAATTTTAAACTGTTATTAATTAACATTAAAATTCATCAAAAAAGAGTAGCTTCGCAAAAAATGCGAAACTACTCTTTTATTTTGGTTCATTATTGGTTTTCTAATTCTTCCTTGCTTACTAAACTGATTAGAGCGTTTGCTGCCTGTTCAGCATCTGCACCCTCGGCACTAATATAAATTTCTGTTCCGGTGCTAATGGCAAGGCTCATAATCCCCATGATACTTTTAGCATTTACTTTTTTATCATCCTTTTCAACAAAAATTTCGGATGAATATTTGTTCGCTTCTTGAACGAAAAGTGCTGCTGGACGAGCATGAAGTCCCGTTTTTAATCGAACGGTCACTGGGCTTTTAACCATGAAACCTTACCCCCTATTACGAAATTCAAACAACGTATCTCTTAACCTAAACAATTTGCATAACTAATTAGATCACTCTTAGACACAATATTTACAAATTGAACCGTTTTCGTAAATTTGTATTGCTAATTTAGAAGTCGCTAATTACATTTATGCAAGCTGCTTCTCTAATACATTATAATTAATATCATTATAGCATATCCAGTAAGTAAGAAACTACCTAAGACCCACGAATTTTTTCGGCAAGCTCATCAATCTTACGTAACCTATGGTTTACACCTGATTTGCTAACGGTTCCTTTAAGCAATTCGCCAACTTCCTTTAAGTTCATATCTGGATGTGCTAAGCGTACCTCAGCTACCTCTTTAAGTTTTTCTGGCAAATTTTCTAAACCGATTTCTTTCTGAAGGAATTTAATATTATCGATTTGTCTAACAGCAGCACCGATCGTTTTATTAAGGTTTGCAGTTTCACAATTTACGATACGATTAACTGAATTTCGCATATCGCGCATGATTCGTACATCCTCAAACTTAAATAAAGCTTGATGTGCTCCAATAATACTAAGCAACTCGATAATTTTTTCACCCTCTTTGATATAAAAAATGAATCCTTTTTTACGCTCAATAAAGCGAGCATTTAATTCAAATTCATTAGCTAAATCGACAAGTGCCTTGCAATGCTCCTCATACATTGAGGCAATTTCTAAATGATAGGATGAGCCTTCCGGATTATTCACGGACCCTCCTGCCATAAATGCTCCACGCAAGTAAGCCCGCTTACAACAGTTTTTCCGAGTGAGCTCAGGATTAATTCCTGAATTAAAAATAAAACCCTCTGAAACAATTTTTAAGCTCTGCAATATCTCTTGTACTTTGCCTGGAATTCTTACGATGTATACATTGTTTTTCTTCAAGCGCATTTTTTTACGAACAAGCAATTCAGTATGAATCTGAAAATGCTTTTTAATTAACGAATAGATGCGCCTTGCAATCGCGGCATTTTCCGTAGAAATATCCAAAACCACCTTCTTATTCGAAACCTGAACAGAGCCATTCATCCGAATAAGTGCTGATAACTCGGCTTGTTCACAGCAAGGCTCAGCTTCAAACATCGTTAGCTCTTTTTTGGTTTGTGCCGCAAACGACAAGGGAATCACCTCTTTCTAGAAATCCAGTTTTCTACTAACTGATAAATGTGATGGCTTAATTTATCTGCATCATGCCGTAAATAGGTTCTAAATAATACGAGTGTATCTGCAATGACCTTATAGCCACGTCCAGTCACAACATCCCAATCTACCTCAACTGGTTTTGCTCCCTTTTCAGCATAAAAGTCTTGAATTTGAGACGGTATTTCTCCATCATTGACGATAACATAATCAAACAAATGATGTCCAACATGCTGGTATACCGCTTCCAAATGATCACTTACAGTATAACCATCCGTTTCACCAGGCTGTGTCATGACATTACAAACAAACATTTTAATTGCCGTATCATTATTTAAAATCGCCTGAGCGAGTTTTGGCACAAGTAAATTAGGAATAATGCTAGTATAGAGGCTACCAGGGCCAATTAAAATTGCATCTGCTTCAGCAATCGCTTCAACCGCTTCTGGTAAAGCTTCCACCTCAGCGGGTTCTAACATAATTCGTTTGATCTTGCCTTGAGCTTGAGGAATCGCAGACTCACCTGAAACAATCGAACCATCCTCCATCTCTGCATGAAGCACAACCGCTTGATCCGCAGCAGGCAACACACGTCCACGAACTGCAAATACACGACTTAGCTCACGCACAGCCGTTACAAAATCACCTGAAATATCCGTAATCGCTGCAAGAATTAAATTACCTAAACTATGTCCTGCAAGCCCCGAGCCTGATGTAAATCTATAGCTCAGCATATCTGATAGCAACGGTTCAACATCCGCTAGTGCTGTGAGCACGTTTCGAATATCTCCCGGCGGTGGCATCTGTAGCTCACTACGTAAAATGCCTGAGCTTCCTCCATCATCAGCTACGGTAACAATGGCTGTAATATCTAATGGTTTTTCTTTTAAACCACGCAGCATCACAGATAGACCTGTTCCTCCACCCATGACCACAATGCGTGGTTTTCTTGCTTCCCTTTGCCGACCCATCAATCATTCACACCCTTAATGTCGGTCCTTATCAGAGTCTCGATGACTGACTCGCACCTTCTCCGTTTCGCTAGTACCAAGCATGCGACCTAAATATTCACTAATCGCTACAGAACGATGCTTGCCACCTGTACACCCGATTCCGATGATGACCTGACTTTTTCCTTCTTTATGATATTGAGGCAGCAGAAAATGAAGCATATCTAATAGCTTAGTTAAAAACGCCTGTGTCTCTGGCCATTTCATCACATAATCATATACATCTGCATCCTGACCGGTTTTAGGCCGTAAATGCTCAATGTAATGTGGATTTGGTAAAAATCTCACATCAAAAACAAGATCAGCATCAATCGGAATTCCGTATTTGAATCCAAATGAAGTGACATTCACAGAGAGCTGATTACTCTCCAGATGGGAAAATCTCGAAATAATTTTCTCCTTAAGCTGTGCCGGCTTCATATGGCTGGTATCGATCACTAGATTAGCAGAAGACCTCAACTCATCTAACATTTTGCGCTCTAGCTTAATGCCATCCAGAGGCATGCCTTCAGGTGCTAATGGATGACGACGACGACTTTCCTTATAACGTTGAACAAGAATATTATCTAATGCATCTAAAAATAAAATTTCACAATGGATTGTAAAATGTTCTTTAACGTAACCTAAGGATTCAGATAATGCTGTAAAAAATTCTCTTCCACGCAAGTCAATAACTAAAGCAACCTTAGCGATTTTCCCCTTTGACTGCTCAATTAGCTCTGCAAATTTAGGAATTAATACAGGAGGCAAATTGTCTACACAAAAGAAACCTAAATCTTCAAGACTTCGCACTGCAAGCGTCTTCCCTGCTCCTGACATTCCCGTAATAATAATGAGATTAGCGACTGATATTTCCTCTGCATCCAGCATGTTTTTCCCTCCTTGCATACACAAAGCATATGCGCTGAGTGTTCATATTATCCTTATATACCTCGCCAATTATGAGCGTAAAAATAAACCTGCTGCACCTACAATACCTGCATCATTACCTAAAACCGCTGGAACGATTCTTAATCCAGCTTGTGTTGGCTCAGGTGTTAATTGTGCGAACACAGATCTGATTTCATCAAATAAAATATCTCCAGCTTTAGATACTCCGCCACCGATAATAACCAGTTCTGGGTTAAGCACTAATGCAACTGCCGCTAAAGACTTACCTATATAATAGGCAGCGCGATTAACGATACGAATGGAAACCTCATCGCCTGCTTTGGCAGCATCAAATACATCCTTTGCTGTAATTTTCTCTACCAAGGATAATGTTGTACGCTCCCCACGAACCACTGCATCCTTACCCATACGAATGATACCTGTCGCAGAGGACACAGTTTCTAGGCAACCCATCTTGCCACAGCCACATTGTATTGCTTCAAGATCAGGAACAACTGAAATATGCCCAAGCTCTCCTGCCAATCCCGAAAATCCTTGATATATTTTACCATTTATAATAATTCCACCGCCAACACCTGTTCCGAGTGTATAACATACGCAATTATCGATACCTGCGCCTGCGCCACCCCATGCTTCGCCGAGTGCAGCAACATTGGCATCGTTATCTATCATTACAGGCTTGCCTAGACGATCCTCTAAAATTTTGCGAATATGGAAATCTCGCAATCCTACATTTGGCGCAAGAATAATGATGCCTTCACGTACATTGGTAAACCCGGCAACCCCTGCACCTATGCCTTTAACTTGCTCCCAATCAAACTCTGATTGTTCAACAATATGGCGTACATACCGTTCGATATTGTCAATCAATGTCTCGGCACCCTTATCGGCTTCAGTTGGGCCTTCATAAGTCTGAAGAAGCTTGCCCTCTTCGCTACAGATACCGACCTTTATCGCAGTACCACCCAGATCAACGCCAATGTAGATATTTTCAGACATGTCACAAGCCACCTTTTTCTCTATTAAAATTGTTTGCTCCTACGTACCAACTATAAGCGAACCTTGACCGATAGGTCAAGAGAAGTGAATCACGCTTGGAGCAAGGAATACTAGGGAAAAATAAATCCCCTGTGTCCTCCATTTTATTTAAGAGTACAGGGGATTATATAAAAAATATTATTCGTTATTTGGCTCCAGCCGCACTAGCCCCCGCAATTCGTCCAAACGTAAAAATATCTGTTATTGCATTACCACCTAATCGGTTACCAGCATGAAGCCCCCCAGTAACCTCTCCTGCTGCGTAGAATCCAGGTATTGGAGCTCCCTTAGCATCCAGCACCTGTGCCTTTTCATTAATTTCAAGTCCACCCATCGTGTGGTGAACCGAAGGGGTTCTTGGTGTAGCAAAGAAAGGTGCCTTTTCTAGCTTTGCGCCAAAGTTCTTTTTACCAAACTCAGGATCATTTTGATTTTCAACATACGTATTGTATTTATCCATCTCCTTCACAAAGGTTTCTACAGGCACCCCAATTTGCTGTGCTAGATCCTCCAACGTATCCCCTTTAAAAATACTTTTACGATCTATTAAACTCTGGTAGGTTTCACCCCAGTTTGTTTGGTCGCTCATTTTAGGATTGCCTAGCGCTGTCATATCACTAATGATATAAAAGGTCTTATCCCTTTGCTTAAGTGCAGCGGCTGCCAAAACGTCCCGTTCCGCATACTCATTTACATATCGCTTGCCTTCCTTATTAACGAAAATCTGTGTTTCTGCACTTCCCCATACCCCACCAGATAATGCACCTGTTTCAGGTTCACCGCTTGGCATAAGCTGAATAAAGCCCATTCCCCACAAGTTAGCGCCAACTTCTTCCCCCATGACAATCCCGTCTCCAGTTGCATTCGCGGTATTCGTTGTTTTGATGTTTGGATCAAGGTCGGGCCAATAATTGTTGTATTTCACAACCATCTCAGGATTTGCACCGAACCCACCTGTCGCCATAACAACGCCTTTTGTTGCTTTTAACGTAACCACTGTACCATCTGACTGCTCCGCGGTTACGCCCACTACTTTCCCATTTTCCATAATTAGCTTTGTTGCTTTTGTGTTGAGCATAATTTCTGCACCTAGCTTCGTTGCTGCTTTTTCTAGACTATTAATATAACCTGTAGCTAAAGGTTGTGTACTATGATGTGTCCTTGGCCATAAAGCCCCAAGCACTGTACCAATCCCATCTCCAAACCCTACCCCATTACCCTCCAGCCACTGAATTGTGCCATAGCCATTTTTAGCTAGCGTTTGTACCAACTCAAACTTACCCCATATCTTCTTACCATCTAACCCTGTTCGCTTTCCACCGATGTAAGTATGAATCATATGAAGCTCAGGCGAGTCGAATAGCTTAGAAGTGTCTTCTTTATTTAAATAGTTTTTGATTTGCCCCTTTAACATCTTTAATGTGCTTGCATACTCCCCAAACTGGTCTTCCTTATAAGTTAAAATATCCTTTAACTCATTAATTAAAGCTTGGTTCATCTCTATTTTGGGTTGGCGAACAGGGTCATAGGCGTTTAATGCACCCCCAGATCGGATTGTATTCCCACCTAGCGCAGGTGCCTTTTCGATTAAAATGACTTTTGCTCCTTGTTCACCCGCAGACACTGCAGCCGCTAAACCTGCACCACCGCCACCAACGACAACTACCTCAGTTTCCTTTACAACTGCTTCCTTAGCCACATCAGCTTGAATGGGCTCCTTATTTTTAAGCGCATTCACATCCGCGCCTGCTTTAGCTAACGCATCTGCAATAGCATCAAGTAAGCCTTTACTTGATACAGAGGCGCCCGTTACCGCATCCACCTTTAACGTCTGACCTTGAACAATTTTGTCTGGAATGGTGGTGAATACGGGATCACTTACACCTTTGGTATCATTTTGCTCTACCACCTTAATTGATTTTATTGAATTAGCATCCACCGTGACTTCCACCTTAATCTTACTATGAAGCCCTTCTGCTTCCCCATTATAAGTACCAGGTTTGTAAAGCTGTACTGCATTTAAATCTGTTTTACTTTCTCCATTCCCACCATCCTCATCCTTGTTGCACCCAATTAGCCCCAATATTAACACCATTGACAATAGTATTAAAAAGCTATTTTTTACCGTCTTTAAACTCATCCTTTTCATTTCGTTACCCCTCCCTACATCAAGTGATTATTTTCACAAAAAATAAAATGAAAAATAACGAATACGCTTTCCATATCCGTTAATTTCATTTTATTCAGAGAGATTGGATTCAGTATTAATTTTTTACTTATTGTTAGGCTCTTCACATTAGCTTTCCAAATAAGTACTCTAAATCTGTAAGTTCTGCTAATCCATTAACCATTACCCTACCATCTGTACCTAGACGAACTTCAAGCCGATTGGGTATATCCAATAATTTATCTTGGAGATAAAGGTAACGATCTGTTAAAAAATGATACCTTTGATTTGATGAGCCTACCCACGGTCTACTTGTATCCAAGTTTTCTTTTTGAAAGGGACCATCCACGAGTAGATCAGTAACTGCAATTAAATCAGAATAATGCTGATTGTTAGACGCAACTAAGTCTTCATATACATAACCTGTAAAGGTCATAACGGACAAACCCTCATGACGCAAAAGGCGCCCTAACATAGCTAAAGCCTCTGCTTGAGCAAATGGTTCTCCCCCTAGAAATGTAACTCCTTCGATTCCATCAGTATTTAATATGCTTTCTGCGAGTTCATTTACATCTCTAGCAATTCCGCCATTTTCAGGCCATGTAAATGGTACTGCACAGCCATTACATCGGATGGGGCATCCCTGTACCTGTATACAGGCACGAATACCTGGCCCCTCTACTTTAGTAACTGGGATATATTGATGAACATTTAATTGCACTAATAATCCACCAACCTTCTACGATTGGTTTGAGGGGGTAGCGAAGGTGATTCAATGACAACAACTAAGGGACGTATTCGGTCTATTGCGTATTGTTTCAATTGTAGCAACTGAAAGAATTCCTCCACTGAATGGAATTCTCCACTTTCCTCCCTATGTTTAATCGCCTTTTTCGCTAAAATAATACCCACTCCAGGTAAGTCTGAAATTTGTTCCTCTGTAGCAACATTTAAGTCCAATAAGCTATCAGATGATGAAGATAATGTAGCCTCTTCGATTTGAGAAGCTGCAACTTCCTCTTCTTCATAATAAGAATCCCCAGTATCCTCATCTTCTTCATAATCTTCGTCATCTTCATATTCGTAATCTTCATCGTCATAATCCTCTGTATCAGGATTATAATCATATGCCAAATGCCGTTCCATCTCAGCTTCATATGCCTTTCGATATTGAAGTCGGGATAAGTATTCTTTACGAATATTAAGCGCATGAATTACCGAGATCACTGTGCCTATTATTGCTGCAAAAAAAAGATAATCATATGCGGCGCTTTTCTCATCGTATACCTCTAATAAAAGTAAAATAAATGGAATTGCATAGACGAGTCCCCATACCGCCCATGCTTTTTTCTTAGTTTTAGCAGAAATATACATAAAGGCGACCCAATTCAAAAAAAAGACAAACGTAAGGAGAACCCACCACGAGTTAAAAAAGCGCCAAATCTTACTTCTGGGTTTAATTTTCATATTACTCTCCCATTTAATATTTAAACTCTAATAATCTATAATACGAGTCTTAACCTTACTTAAAATTGGAGAAAATGCAGTTTTCCCTCTTAATTGCTCAATCTGATGTGGCTTCAATGCTAATAACTGCCCAACCTCTTCTATCATTTTGAATCCCCCCACCGTTTCACGGTGTTGAACAATTTGTTTAGTTGGCTCTATACCTAGACCTAAATGCTCAAGTAATTCCTCTTGTGAAGCTATGTTTACATCAATTAAGGCAAATTCACTTTTATCATACAATGATGCAGTATTGCTCTCATCACCTAGATGCAACACATCTAACACTTCTATATCTTGACTCTCAGGCTGTGTTGGGTTTAACAAGCATTGCTGTATATCATAAAATAACTCAATGACTTCTTCCCTCTTTTCAGAAATTCCAGACATATTAAATAAAACTTCACTACCCATACTCAGATTAAAACTACCTGATGATTCAAACTCTAATTCCTTAAATTGTTCCCAATTAAAAAAAGCATAATGATAGTTGGTTGGCCAAGCATTTCTTAAGTAAATCCCTGTATTGGCTATAATAAGACCTCGTTTTCCATTTTTAAAAAGCGTAGTATCTATTAAGGCAATAATCTCTATTTCATGTGGGAGTCTAAATTCAACAAACATATTAGTCCACATTTTTTTAGAAATAAGCTCTTTAGGGTAAAACCAACTATCAGAATAATCCTCACATATTTCAGTAATTCTATCTAAGTGAACCTTCTCCATCTCACTAACCTCGTACGTTTATAGTTAATACAATCGAATTGTCTTCTAAAATCTCTTCATGCTCCACTTCCATATTTTTATCTGCAACACGGGCTTTAACCTTTTCATATACCATTGATTGCACACATCTTTTATAATCCTCATCGACATTGGATAAGTATTCATATATTTTAGTAGAGCTAGGTGCATTTTTAATTTGTACTTGGAAAGGAGCACCAGGTTCAGTTTGACTGAAAGTTAAAGTTGATTCCTCTACTTTGCAGGAAATTTTGGATCCCTGATAAATGGGGTTTACCCCAAATTGCTTAAGTGTAGAAAATAATATTTGTCCATCACGAAAATTAGTTGGATAAGTTTCTACAGCAACATTGTTATCATTTACATTAGTTTTGGTCTCAAATAAAGAATTCCCCTTCAAATTCTCAAACACATTCCGACCAGCTACCCTATTTAACTCATTCATAAAATGCTCAACTTTTGCTTTAGAATCTGATTTTCCAAATACAGCCGTCCATTTCCCTTCAACTTGCTCCCAAAAAAAGTATAAATTTTTCCCGTCAATATGGGTCTTTATACTTCCTCCCCATTTCTCCGCATCATATCCTGCTTTTCTAACCGTTCTTACTAATTCAAGATCATTCTTAAAATCTGTAGCCACTTTTATTTGAGAAGATTCAACCCAGTTATTAAAATTATTTTTCCCCATTACGAGCCGTAACGTGAGTGCAATGGGAATCAGTGTTAATGAAACTGACATCACTTACTCTCCCTTCTGGAACATACCTCTTCATTTAACCACTATCTATTACCTTGTTGTACATTCGTATTTATTATAGGAACCTGCTGCTCCTCAATTACTACTTGCTCGGTCTCGTAATATTCAGCTGTATACTCTGAGTCAACAATTTCGGCATCAAGTAGCTGCTCCAAAACCTCTAGGTAGTCCATGCACCCTTTACCTTTAACACCCATCACTTCTGCTTTAATCTGTCCGTCAGGAAATATTTGTATTTGTATTTTCTTTGCCACTAAGTTTGCCTCCCCTCTCTAATTAAAAGTCTACTGCCCTACCACCTCTTGATAATAAAACATCATCATGCTCTGGAGATTTAGACTCTGGTGCTTGTGGTGGTGGCAAAATAGGATCAACCACCGGAAGACTATATTCTAGTCGATCCTCCTTCAATGTTGCCGCAACAGCTCTTACATTAGCCCACTCACGAATACCTTGAATTTGTTCGGCTTGAGTTACTGAGAGAGGCACCGTTGTATGAATCGCTTTGATAAAATCTTCTTGTGTAATGGCTCTATCTTCAGAAAAGGCTTCAAATAAAGCAGTAATTACAATCTGCTCAATTTCAGCACCAGCATAACCCTCTGTTAGCTCCGCTAATTGATAAAGGATATTTTCATCAATTTGAAAGTGCCCCCTCGCCTTTGGAGAATTTAAGCGCTTATTCATATGCAAACGGAAAATTTCCACACGTTCCTTTTTAGTTGGAAGATCCACAAAAAATATTTCATCAAAGCGTCCTTTACGTAGCATTTCCGCAGGTAATGAATGAATATTATTTGCTGTGGCTACAACAAAAACAGGCTTTGTTTTTTCTTGCATCCAAGTCAAGAATGTCCCGAATATACGACTAGATGTTCCACTATCACCAGCTTGTGTTGTGCCACTAAAGCCCTTTTCAATTTCATCTATCCATAAAATAGAGGGCGAAACTGCTTCCACAGTTTTGATTGCTTTACGCATATTTTCTTCACTACTACCCACAATGCCACTAAAAATTTTTCCCATATCTAATCTTAGTAAGGGTAATTGCCACATTGCGCTAATCGACTTAGCAACTAAGCTTTTACCACAGCCAGGAACGCCTGTAATAAGTACCCCTCTTGGGGAAGGCAATCCATATTCCTGTGCAGAATCTAGCCACGATTTATTACGCTTCATTAACCATCTCTTCAAATTTTCAAGTCCACCTACATCATTAATATTGAGGTCTGATTTTATAAATTCTAAAATTTCTGACTTTTTAATAATTTGACGTTTTTCCTCTAAAATAACCTCAACATCCTTAATATTTAACTTACCGTCATCAACCATAGCGCGTGCAAAAGCATTTTCTGCCTCATGTAAGGTTAATCCTAGTGCTGCCTTAGCTAGCTTCTCTTCCTCTAAATCAGTCAATTCTATTAAAATTCTTCCACTTGCTTTATTTGCTTCAATCATTTCACTAAGAATGGTTTTTAGCTCTGAAAATGTGGGTAAATCAAAATCGACAATTGTAATTTCCTTTTGTAGCTCTGTAGGTATTGTTAAAGTAGGACTCACAATGATTACATTTTTAGGGTTAATGCTTTGCTTTAGAAAAGGTAATAAATCACGTATTTTCCTTATAATTTGAGGATCAGGCTGCCTACCACCTACACCAAAATAGATATGCAGATCTTTTAATATAAATATAGCTGGTTGATCATATCGCTCTATAAAATCTAAACATTTAAGTGGATCCTTTAAATCATCATTATATTTTTTTCCTATTTCTGCTAGCCCACTAGTCAAGCTCCAAGTAAAGACCTTTCTTACCGTCTTAATAAGAACTTCATCCTCAGCAACAGCTTGAATTACAGATAAGGCTCGCTCTTCTTCCCAAGTAGGTATGTATAGAAAAGGAAACCGTGCACGCATTAAATTGGAAATGAGGGTTTTAAACTCAATATTTGCTGATTGTCTCATGCAAAAAAGTTCCTCCATTTTTTTAATATATTTCCTCTATTATATTACTTTCGGACTATAAATAGAAAACATTTCCTGTGAAATGAGCACATTTCAATAAAAAAACCCTATTCTCAAACATAATAAGAATAGGGAGTGATATTATATTTAAAGTATTTTAAGACATAATCCGCTTCTGCCCCTCTAACGCACGAATTGGCGCAATGTTTTGGGTGAATTCAAGTGTCCCCATATAACGACCATCCTCATCACGTATTGCAAAGTAACGAATAAACACGAATTTATCCTTAAACGGAATCCAGAAGTCCTCGACGTCCTTCTTGCCTGCTTTAAAGTCTGCTAATAGCTCATTTACGATATGCACACTTTGTGGTGGGTGGCAGTTTTGTACTGTACGTCCTATCACCGCTTTCGTTCTAGCAAAAATACGCTCACCATGGGAGAAGTACCGCACAACATCATTTTCATCGATAAAGGTTAAATCAACAGGGAGCACATTCATAATTGCTTCAAGCTGCCCAACAGACAACACGCCTGTATCAAATTTAACAAAACCTTGTGGTGTAGAAAAAGCTTCTCCTGCCTCGGCTCCATCGTTAGCTTTATCTTTACCCTCACCCTTAGTCTCAACTGTAGCTGTATTGGCATATACCGTTTCAGGTGACGGCGCACGAGCTGGAATCCATTTTTCGTTTGGTGCAGTTAAGCAAAATCCGATTTCATCTGACTCTTCGGCAATTTTCACCCATTCATCCTCGGTCAGCTTCTGCAATGCCATCGGCATCAAAATATTTTCTTCCTTGTAGATCATTTCGTTTACTTCTTTGATCATTCGATCCAAGTCCATCTTCATCGTGTCTTTATCACTATTGTAATTCATAAGGTTAGCTTTGATTTCCTTAATCATAGCGCGAATTCCGTCATCTACCCCCCACATCACCTTCGTAGGACCATAGATGCCATACTTCTCTAAATAAGGGAATAGCAGGTTCTCTTTTCGACTATAATGTTTATCTACATCTAGTAAGAGATTTAAATCTTCAACTAGCTTAAAAATAATCTCTTCCTCATCATGTTTCATAAATTTATCGATATGGAGGGAAATCGTAAAGTTTAGCAAGCGTTCAATCTCGCGGTTTTCCAATTTAAACGTATGCACAGGATGTCCTGGCTGATCTTCTGGTTGACCAGAATGAGGAGCATGAATCTCTTCAATGGAGCCTTTGAAAATGGCAGTATGCACTGAACATAACCGCTGTACCTCAGAGACCGGAATTCCTTCCTCCTCCATTAATGCGTGCTCTAACTGGGAAATTTCAGACACAGTGACATCACCTACAGCTTCTTCAAATCTCGCCTTAACCTCCTCTACACTTTTACCTTGATGGAGCTCTTTAATAATTTCCTTTAGTAATTCCTGACGTCTGGTTTGCTCTGGTATATGATGTTCACGATTATTAATTAATTCACTCATTTTGTGCACCTCCGTTAGTGATAACTATTCTCAGTAAAACTTAACATAGCCTTCATGTTACACCAGTGATTATAATCACAAATAAAAAGGGATTTGATTGCCAGTCCCTAAAATGACAATAAATAGATGAGTTCAAAGACTAAACAAGGCTAAAATGGATTTATAAAGAACACTAATATAAAATAAAAAAACAAGGAGGCTCGGCCACAATGGAACCCATTACACTTTTATATATAGAAGACGATATAGAAATTGGACAACTTGTATCTGCGGATTTGAAGGAACGAGGTTATCATGTCATTTGGCTAAAGGATGGCGAACAAGCCCTTACCTTTGCTGAGCAAAGTCTGCTTGTTATTTTAGATGTGATGTTGCCTGGCTTAGATGGCTTCACATTAGGACAACGCTTGAAGAAAAGTTTCCCTGCACTACCGATCCTAATGTTATCTGCAAGAACATCAATTGATGATAAGCTCCAAGGGCTACAATTTGCTGACGACTATTTAACAAAGCCGTTTCATCCCGATGAATTATCTGCCAGAATTGAAGTATTGCTTCGTCGAAGCGGCACACCTGCTAGCCAGCAGCTCCAAGTGAAGCACCTCACAATTAGTGATCAGGAAAACATTATTATCAATAACGATACAGGTGAAGAAATTGTGCTCACTGGTAAGCAGTTTTATATTTTTAAATTTCTGCTTCGCCATTTAGGGCAAATTTTAACGAAGGAACAAATCTACGAAGGCGTGTGGGGAGAACCGTACATTGACGGGGATAAAACGTTAATGGTTCACATCCGACATTTACGCGAAAAGCTAGAGCGAGACCCAGCCAATCCAGAGATCATTGAAACGATTCGTGGGATCGGCTATCGGGTGAAGCCATGAAGGGAATAAATCTTCAGAAATATAAAAATTCACTTTTATCCAAATATACCTTAATTATTTTAACCGCTATTATTTTAATCCCAATTGGATTACCCGTTTCACTTGTAGCTACGAGCTTGATAAAAAACTTTATGCAGCAAGCTCCGACTACAAGTAACGAATATTATGGTGATTCCATTCATTTAGAGGATATGTGGCACAAGCAAGCTAGACAGCTAGACCAAGCTTCTCCAGAGACAATCAATGATACATTACGTAGGCTCAAGCAAAAATACGTTAAGGCAAGCCTCTTTTGGGTAGACGGTAACGGCAAAACTCAGCTACAGCTACCTGTAAATCCAAAAATACCTGCGACATGGTCCGCAGAGCAAGCGATTGAATTTATGAAAAAACACGTCAATGCTGATCCCTATACGATTATCTCTTTCATAGGAAATAGCAACGAATATACACGAGCTAATCAGGGCTTTATCGTATTTATGTTGCCACGTAACATGCTTGTTGTAAACGATACCTTTAATGAAATTTTTTCCTCTATTTTATACATGCTTAGCTTATTAGCCACCATCATCGCTTTTATTATTGTCTCCTTTTTATTTTTTAGAAATATTCAGAGAAGGCTGCTTCGCTTGCAGCAGGCGATGACACCTACAGCAGATAACCTGCTTCCAGCTCCAATCGTGGAAGGAAGTCCTGATGAAATCGGTAGACTAGAGAAATCCTTTAACCATATGATTGCAGAGCTTCAAGCTAGTCAGAAACGTGAGCGTGAGGAAGAAACCCTTCGTAAAAAGTTCATAAGTAACCTCTCGCATGATTTACGCACACCTTTAACTGTACTCGGTGGTCACCTTTTCACGTTATCCAAGGAACCCCTTTCTGAAGCTGGTAAACAATCCCTTGCGCTGATGGAGGGTAAAATTAGTGAACTAGATGGATTAATTGAAAATCTTCTTTCCTACAACCTATTATCTAGTGGAAAATATAACATCGAGCTACACGAGGTGGATATCATTCGTTTTCTTCGGCAAAGTGCAGCAGCATGGTACCCTGTATGGGAGGCAAAAAATATAGATGCACATATCAATTTGCCTGACACTCCTTTAAAATGGCGAATTGATGATCTTGGCTTCCGACGTGTCTTGGACAATCTGTTCCAAAACGTAATGCGTTATGCGAGCAATGGCAAATATATTGGAATATCAGTTATAAATCGAAAAGGTATTCCAACCATCTGCATACAAGATCATGGGCCTGGCATGGAGGCGCACACGACCTCACAAGGCTCTGGACTTGGCTTGCTCATTGTCGATATGCTGTTAAAGGAAATGGATCTAACTCGCGAAGTAGATTCTACTCCACATGGAACCACGGTATACATCTCCCCCCAAACTCAACTTTTAAACTAAATTTAAACAACTCACCTCTATGTATTTAAACTACAGTCTGTAGGATGATACATAGAGGTGATGATATTCAATGTCAAATTCAATTATTCAAACAACCAATCTAACAAAAACCTACGGCAAAACTAATGTCGTCGATCATTTAAATCTAACGATGCAGCAAGGAGATATTTATGGCTTTTTAGGCCCAAATGGTGCCGGCAAAACAACGACAATACGGATGTTATTAGGGCTGATTAAGCCTAGTAAGGGTAGCATTGAAATTTTGGGCAAAAATTTAGCCAAGCACAAACTAGAAATTTTAAGAAATACTGGCTCCCTAGTGGAGTACCCCTCCTATTACGGTCATCTGACTGCTACTCAAAATTTAGAAGCAATTCGGCTGATTTTAGATGTGCCTAAATCAAGAATTGACGAGGTACTCACCATTGTTGGCTTAACGAAAGAGGCTAATCGCCCCGTTAAAGGTTTTTCGTTAGGGATGAAGCAACGTCTAGGCATTGCAGCTTCCTTACTTGGACAACCCAAGCTACTAATTCTTGATGAGCCAACAAATGGACTTGACCCAATGGGCATTCATGAAATACGTGAGTTAATTAAAGAGTTACCTAAAAAATATGGCATCACGATTTTAATTTCTAGTCATCTACTTAGTGAAGTAGAGCAAATGGCGAATGTGGTCGGTATTATCTCAAAAGGAAAAATGGTGTTCCAAGATACGTTGGAGGAATTAAAAAAACAATCCATCAGCGAGATGAAATTTGTAGTGTCAGACTCTGAAGATGCGTTATGGTTAGCACGTGATTTAGGCTTCATGGGCACACTTCAAAATAATGTACTCTCCTTCTCACATATGCAGGATGAACAAGTTGCAAGACTTGTCACGCATCTTGTGGAGCATCGTCATTTAATTTATAGAGTGGAGCAAGCACGTCAGTCGCTAGAGGATATCTTTATGGACTTAGTTGGAAAGGAGAACCTCTAATATGTTACTCAGATCGCTAAAAGCTGACTTTTTAAAAATATCTAAAAAGGGAATCTGGTTGCTTGTGATTGGAGCCCCCCTTGGTGTCGTACTGATGATGGCACTGAACTGGGGCCTTCGCTACAACTATTTGACCCATCAGAATCAAGGTCATTTATGGCAGTCATTATTAGGCGATATTGGCGCCTTTGTTCCCATCTCCCTATTTCTAGGCTGTACACTAGTCTCCTCACTTGTTTCCAATGTTGAACACCAGACAAGTGCTTGGAAGCAGCTACTTGCGTTACCAATTTCCAGAAAACGTGTATTTTTATCTAAATTTCTATTATGTACACTGCTCCTGCTGCTTTCTTGTTTTACGTTATCGATCGGTAGCTTAATTTTAGGTCTTGTCCTTGGTTTTGGTACAGCCATTCCTGTTGGGCAGGTTGCGATTTTAGGTCTGTTTCCTTATTTAAGTGCCTTGCCACTACTGTCTTTACAGCTTTGGTTATCCGTTGTTTATCAAAATCAAGCCATTCCTGTGACCCTTGGTGTTACAGTATCCCTTGTCTCAATAGGTGCAGGTCAATTACCAGAATGGTTTATTTTAAATTGGCCTTCCTTAAGCTTAAATAGTGAGCAAAAGGTACCTTTTATTATTGCAGGTATAGTTACTGCCCTCATCGTGCTATTTATAAGTCGTCAACATTTTAATCGAAAGGACATTGCCTGATATGACTACTTTTTTTAAAATATGTGCCTCCGAACGTCTTAAAATGTCGCGCTCTCACATTTGGCTACTTATGCTAATCAGTCCCATGTTTGTGTTTCTAATCGGACTCACCGTAGCTAACACAACGTCTTTTCCCTGGGAGAACCTTATTCTGCAAAGCATCATCCTACATGCAGTATTTATGCTACCCGTAGTGTCAGGACTGTTACCTGCATTTATTTGCCGGTATGAGCATACTGGGGGTGGGTGGAAGCAGCTCCTCACTTTACCTGTCGGTAGAGCACAAGTTTATTTTACTAAATTTGTAATTATTATGGCACTACTTGCGTTTTGCCAGCTTTTAGCCTTGCTAGCCATCCTTAGTGCAGGCATGATCCATGGTATTGATCAATCTATCCCTTGGTCGGTATTACTCCGTAGCTTCATTGGGGGTTGGGTTGCTTGTCTGCCACTTGTTGCACTCCAATTAGGCGTTTCATTAAGCTGGTCTAGCTTTGCTGCACCTTTGGCAATTAATGTAGCCTTTACGATTCCTAATTTGCTGATCGTAAATTCAGGGAAAATTGGGCCTTTTTATCCTTGGGCTCAGCCTTTATTAGCTATGATGCCAAAAGTGGGCAACGAGACATATACCTTTGGCGCTTTTAACTTGCCACTGCAAAATCTAATGATTACGGTCTTAGGCAGCTTTGTGCTCTTCTTAGCTGTAGGTCTACTACATTTCTGTAAAAAGGAGATTTAAATTCACTTCACCTGCTCTAATGATAAGTTCACTCTGTAATTTCCCCACTTTAATAGCTCCTCCAAAATAGCATTAAGCTTATCATTAGAAGCAGTGTATACATTCATCCAATAACATCCCTCTCCACTTACCCGATGCACCTCTACAATTTCCGGATGCTGGTGCACAAACTGAATAAATGTATGATGACTTGTCGCCAAATTTAAGAACACGGTAACCATAGCATGAACGTGATCCCCTATTTTGTGATGATTGTAGCGTAACGTATAACCTTGAATAATGCCTAAATCCTCCAATTTTCTAACCCGAGCGCCAACGGCTTGGCCTGTAAGATGGACTTTATTTCCAATCTCCTTATAAGTAAGTCTTGAATCCTCAATTAATAAATCCATAATATGTTTATCCAACTGATCTATTTTACTCATTTTTGAAATTTTCCAATTCTATGGTGTTTTAACGTACTTTCATCATGTAAATTATAATAAGTATATTCTTTCATTAGATTATGTTTATCATTACTTATTCTATCTATAATAACAACTATACCAAACGCAAAATGCTGGGCAAGAAAAGGAGAGATTACGATGGACATACAATTAATACGACATGCCTCAATATGGCTTAAGTATGGAGAAAAGACACTATTAATCGATCCCATGTTTGCGGATAAGGAGCAATTTCCCCCTTTTCCCAATACACCTAATGATAAAAGAAACCCACTAATCCCATTACCAGCTTCGATGGATAAGTGGTCAAATCCTGATCTTGTTATTGTCACCCATGTTCATTTAGATCATTGGGATACTGTAGCAGCAAATGCATTACCTAAATCTACACCTATATTATGTCAGCCTGAAAATAAACAAGTCATTATAGATGCTGGTTTTTTACATGTTACAGCATTCCCTGACAGGGATGATGTAGACGCCTTAGATAAGCCCATCTCATTTTTTGGCTTACAAATATATCGTACAGGGGGGCAGCATGGTACGGGTGAAATCGGAGAACGGATGGGCACAGTATCCGGTGTTGTGATCACCGCAGAGGATGAACCCACTTTATATGTTACTGGGGACTCCATTTGGTGTGAGGATGTAGCTATGGCACTTCATAAGTATCAGCCTACACTCATTATTGCCAATGCAGGCGGGGCCAGATTCGTAACAGGTGATCCAATTACGATGGATGAACATGACATTACTAAATTATGTGAGGAGACCCCTGGCAGCAAAATTGTTGCTGTGCACATGGATGCCATCAATCATTGTCTAGTGACTCGGGAGCAGCTTCGCAAATATGTAGATGAGCACAATTTAACAAATCAAGTCATTATTCCAGAGGATGGCGAAAAAATCAGCTTTCATTAAACTACCAGCCTTACAGCAAACTATAAGCCCTACCAGCAACATAGCTCCACGCTCAAGCACTGTATGCATATGACAGTTGTCATGACAATATCATGACATCCCCCACTAATACTGACCTGCAAGCTATTTTACAATGAATTCATCACCAATAAACGTAACGGAGGAACACGTGATGAATCATGTCATTGAGCTGACGCAGGTCAGTAAAAAATTCAAAGATAAACAAGCGGTAAACAACATCAGCTTTCAAATTCCCCAAGGTTCGATCACAGCAATCCTTGGCCCCAATGGCGCAGGCAAAACAACCACCTTATCTATGATGCTCGGCTTAATGGAACCTACCTCTGGAAAGGTAAATATTTTGGGCCACACCCCTTCTTCCCCTCTTGTGCGAGAGAAAATAGGTGTAATGCTACAGGAAGTGAGTGTGATGGACTCTTTACGTATCCATGAATTACTCACACTTGTAAGAAGCTATTACCACAATCCCCTTAGCATGGAACAATTAATTAAGTTAACTCGCTTTTCTCAAACCGACCTAAACCGGTTTACAGATAAGTTATCTGGCGGACAAAAACGTAGTCTAAACTTTGCCCTTGCGCTTGCAGGCAATCCAGATATTTTGTTTTTTGATGAGCCTACCGTTGGCTTAGATACAACAGCAAGAAGACACTTTTGGGAAGATACAAGAAAGCTTGCTTCTCAAGGGAAAACGATCATTTTCAGTACACATTATCTACAAGAGGCCGATGATGCTGCAGACCGAATCCTATTATTTAATCAAGGAAAAATTGTCGCAGATGATACCCCAGCTAACATAAAAGCTAAGCTAATGCAGCGGACAGTATCCTTTTTGCCACAACAAATTAATAACGATGAGCTATATGCACAGCTAGAAGCACTGTTCTCAGATGATGGTTATCATGAACAGCAAGGTAGAATTGTGATCCCAACCCAAAATTCTGACGATTTATTACGGTGTATTTTCAAGCACGAATTACCTGTTTATGATATTCAAATTAATGAAGGTCGGCTAGATGAAGCCTTTGAGCAGCTTACAATTGAACCAAGAGGTGAACAATAATGAGAACTCAGATGTTACTATCACAATGTCGTGCTGAAATACTACGTTTATTCCGTAATAGATATTACATTTTCTGGTCTCTAATGATGCCCATTATGTTTTACTTTTTATTTACGAGAGTGATCAGTACAGGGGTAGACGATGCAAAGCTATGGCAAGGACATTACTTAATGTCTATGACCACCTTTAGTGTAATGGGGTCCGCAATTATGACGCTCGGAATTAGACTTGTACAGGAGCGAACTCAAGGCTGGACGACTTATATTTCCGTTACACCACTTCCACCCTCTGTCTATTTTATGAGCAAAATGATTGGGCAAACGATCGTTCATTTATTTTCAATTATATTCATTTTTATTGCAGGTTATTTGATTAATGGCGTTACCTTAAGTGCCTTTCAGTGGTTGGCTTGTGCAGGCTGGATTTTGATCGCCTCCCTCCCTTTCCTAGCACTTGGTACATTAATAGGCTCAATGAAAAAGGTGGATACAGCAAGTGGTGTAAGTAATGTAGTATATATGTTACTAGCGATAAGTGGTGGCATGTGGATGCCAATTAACGTTCTACCAGACTTTTTGCAAAAAATCGGTAAATGGATGCCCTCGTTTAGCTTTGGTAATGGCGCATGGGGGATTGTACACGGTGAAGCCTTTGACTGGAAAAATGTATTTATTCTTCTCGGTTACTTCATCTTATTTATGATATTATCCGTATATGTAAGAAAAAAACAACGGGTGGTGTAATCGTTTTGAAGGCTGGTCGTCTTTATAACCTGTTTCCTAAAGAATATGGAATATTCCCATATATTTGGCCCATCTATTTGCTAATTCCTTTAACCTATACACTTCAGGAAAGTGGCTTAAAGCTATACGGTGGCTTATTATTAATTGTCATTTTCCTGTTTTCCTATCAGCGTTTATATTGGGTAGCTGAGAAAAAATATGATTATTGGATCGCTACCCAGCTCGCTATCATTTTACTGTTCTCTTTATGGATCAATCCGTTTTATTTGTACATGGGCTTTTTTACGGCATATTCAATAGGGTATTATACAGAAAACAAAAAATTTAAAAGAGCTATTGTTGCCTTGATTATTACCGAGATGATTCCGATTAGTATTGGTTTTTTTCAAGGCTTACAATTAGAAGATCTATTATTCGCAATTCCATTTTTAATGGTCATGATTATTACTCCATTTGGAACACGTTCTGGTAGACAAAAAAAGGAATTAAAAAAGCAACTCGTGGAAGCAAATGAGCAAATAAAAACACTGATCCAACAAGAGGAGCGGATGCGGATCGCAAGGGACCTTCATGATACGTTAGGTCATACGTTAACGTTAATAACACTTAAGAGTCAGCTTGTCAGTAAGCTAATTCCTCGTGATCCCACTCTTGCTGTTACAGAGGCAAAGGAAATCGAACAAACCTCAAGAGCTGCACTCAGTCAAGTCAGAGAGCTTGTATCCGATATGCGTACGATTACGATTGAAGAAGTGCTTGCTGAATCCAAACATATTTTAGAGGCAGCTAATATTAATCTGGAGATAGGTGGCGGGGCGACAGCGAATATACCTGCATTGATCCAAAATATACTTAGCATGTGTATAAGAGAAGCCATCACAAATATCGTTAAGCACAGCCATGCAACAGCTTGTCATATTTCTTTTGAGATCTCATCAAGCGTCATCAATATGACCATTAAGGATAACGGGCAAGGAATTCCTAACCAACAACTACTACAACTACAGCAAGGTGGCAATGGATTGAAAGGGATTAAAGAGCGCTTAGCTCTCATTGAAGGTCATCTCGAACTGGCATCAACTCTGGATGGTGGCAGTACATTAAAAATTGCAGTTCCACTTGCTGTTAAAAAGCATGACTAGGACATAATTTGAACGTATATAGGATTTCTTAAGGACGTACTTAGGGTGTGCTTAGGACATACACTTAGGATTCGATTACGTATAGGAGGGTAAAAGATGATTTCTATCGTTATTGCCGAGGATCAACGCATGTTGCGTGGGGCCCTTGCTTCATTACTTGATTTGGAGGATGATTTAACGGTTATTGGTCAAGCCGAAGATGGAGAAGAAGCCTTCCAGCTTATAACCAAGCTCCAGCCTGATATTTGTCTCATTGACATTGAAATGCCTAAGCGAAGCGGCTTAGATATTGCCGAGCAGCTCCACGCATTAGGCACCTCGTGTCGAGTCATCATTTTAACTACGTTTGCTAGACCTGGTTATTTTGAACGTGCTGTGGCCGCTGATGTCCGTGGCTACTTACTTAAAGACGAGTCAAGTGACACCTTAGCGGAAGCGATCCGTCGCGTAATGCAAGGACATCGGGAGGTTTCCCCCGCCTTAATTTTTGGTTCCACTTCTGTAGCTAATCCGTTATCAGAACGCGAACGAGATATTTTGCGTCTAGTCGCAAATGGAGATAGCGCCAATGATATTGCAGCCACTTTGCACTTAACCCATGGTACCGTCAGAAATTATATATCTGAAATTTTAAGCAAGCTTGAGGTAAAAAGCCGTATTGAAGCGGTGCGTATCGCTAAAGAAAATGGGTGGATCTAGTACTCACCTACTCTGATCTAATGCTGATCCACTAGTAAGCCTTGATCATTACAAATTTTATTTATAATAGGCCTCCCCAGTCATGCACCATATCGCCCTCTAAGTACTTTTCGCAATCCATCGCTGCCATACAGCCTGAGCCTGCTGCGGTAATTGCCTGACGATATTTTTTATCCTGTACATCCCCACAAGCAAATACGCCCGCTACACTCGTTAACGATGTACCAGGCTTCACTACGATATATCCATGCTCATCCAGCTTGACCTGCTGTGCTAGAAAGCTAGTATTTGGAGTATGACCTATAGCGACAAATACCCCATCGGCTTCAATTAGCTTCTCTGATCCATCCAAGCCACGCACCTTTAATCCCTTCACAACCCCTTCAGGGGATGATTCCACAGCAAGAGGGGTATATCCTAATGCCCACTTCACCTTTTCGTTTTGCTGCACCCGCTCCTGCATAATTTTAGAAGCACGTAATTCCTCTCTACGATGTACAACTGTTACTTCAGTCGCAAAACGTGTTAAGAAACCCGCTTCCTCCATCGCAGAATCGCCACCGCCGACCACAATAATTTTTTTACCTCGGAAAAAAAAGCCATCACAAGTAGCACAAGTGCTTACTCCCCGTCCGATATTATCCTGCTCGCCTGGAATGCCTAAATATTTGGCAGATGCTCCGGTAGAGATCAAGACTGTCTCCGTACTTAATTGCTCACCGTTTTCTAAGGTAATTGTAAATGGAGAGCCTGACGATAAATCTACAGCAGAAGCCCGCCCTGTCTGAAACTTCGCACCAAAGCGTTCTGATTGCTTACGCATCGCATCCATTAATTCAGGACCTTGAATTCCTTCAGGAAAGCCTGGGAAATTTTCAATTTCTGTTGTTGTTGTAAGCTGACCCCCAGGCTGCTCTCCTTCAATAACAAGTGGATTCAAGCTCGCACGCGCCAAATAAATCGCCGCGGTTAAGCCAGCTGGTCCCGTACCGATTATGACTGATTTATACATATTAATTTCCTCCTTATCCAACAATGAGATCATCATCATTATGGACAAGTTCAGGAGTCATCATTCATCATTTAGCATTCATTAAATATTCTAAAAACTTCGAGATGACCGGTTTTTCTGGTGGAGATAGCTCATTGGGGAGAGGTAGGCTGGTAAAGTCGAAGAAAGCTAACTCGGATACTTCATTATTATCCATTTGAAGAGCACCTTCATAGTCGGTGCATATATACGCGGCTACAACATTGTAAACCTCATCGCCATTGGGGTACTTATAATATAATTCAGGACCTGAAAATACATGCATTAACGTTAATTGACGAGCAACAAGACCTGTTTCTTCTAAAAGCTCCCGTTTCGCAACGTCCTCTAAAGTTTCACCAAGCTCCATTGAGCCGCCTGGAGTCCCCCATAAACCATTATCCGTTCTTCTCTGCAATAATAGCCGGCCAGAATCACACAATAAAACACATGCACCCGTCATAATAATTGGTGTTGTCCCTACTAACTTCCTTAGCTCACTAATATAACCCATAGCGTCACTCCACTCTCCACCTCAATATAAAAATAGGCGCCAAACTTTATTTTGTTTGAACGCCTTTTATATCAAATCTACCAATCATATCGTTTTAATTATGCCAATGCTCTTAAAGCTGTTATTATGACAGTGAAAATCCATGTTATCTAACGACAAACATCTGCTCAGCAATTTTTTGCTTCACCTGACACACTGTGTCAATTCGTTCTACATACCGTCGTACCGTTGAAGCAGAAACCCCATAACGAGTAGAAATCATTTGATAAGAGGAATCTAGCTGATGTACCTTGCTGATAAGATAGTCAAGTGCTGCCGCCCATCCTTGTACAGACTGGATTGTTGGGATATTGGGGTACTGCAATGTCAGAAATTGCACCCATAACGTCTCCACGTCATGCTGTTGTTCTAAATCGCCTCGATTTGCCAAGTGTTCAAAGGCAACATCAAGTACACCTTGCCACTCCTTTTTCCATAACGGTAAGGTTGTTTTAACAACTGCGGTACTTACCATTTCTATCGTATTTCCATCATGAAAAGGAACGACTTTATTTACACCCATGCTTCGCAATGTAAACAACACTAAGTTCTTCACGTACATATCCTCATTGGGGTCAAGCAATAACTCCTGGAGCGCAAGCTTCACTTCCTCATCACCTATCTTGCCTAGTAACTGAACGACTCCAATTTTAGTAGGACGATCACTATGACGAAGTGCCCAAAATAGGGACGAGCGCAATAGTGGATTCTGATCAACCTGTGAAGGCAACCATTCATCTACCGATTCCCAATCCTTAAATTGCTCCTCAAATGGAAGCTGATAATGATAGCTAACGATCGGTAACCCTTGTCCATGCTCTGCCACCTCTAGCTGGCTCAAATAAAACTGCGCTGTGTCATGAGCAGGGTCAAGCTTTTCAATTTGTAACCAAAGCTTTTTGGCAACCTCATATCTACCTGTATTACATGCAGCGGCGGCGGCATAATGAATTAAATTCGGATCATGTCCATGCTCGATTGTTCTAAGTAATCTTCTAAAATGTCCATATGCGATCTCATGCTGACCTAAAATCCCCATCGTTGTTGCTAGTTTAAACACATGCTCTTGATGAAATGGAACAATTTTACGTAGGTTTTCGATTAACGAAAGAAGAAGAATGGTTTCACCTTGATGTTGATAAAAAATAGCTAGATTACATAAAGCATGTAAATTGCCATCATCTTGATCAAGAACACTAGCAATGGCTGCATGTGCAGCTTCAAAATCACCGCGGTAATAATAAGCTAATGCCAAATTATTAAGTGCAGCTAAAAAATCAGGCTGTTTTTGTGTAATATCCTCTAATAGGTTAATCGCCTGTGAAAAGTGTCCTGTCTCCAAGCATTTCCGAGCCTTTTCATGCTCGTAGACACCTTCTCGTGATTTAATCTGACTTAGCTTAGTCGGACGATTTAGCTCATATTGCAGCAATTCCATCATGTCCTTTGCTTCTTCAAGAAATTGCCCATTTTTGTCTTTTTCTAAGTAGTGCACAAGGGCTTCCTCTGCGTCCTCAAATAACTCCATATTGGCATAATTGTTAGCAATATAAAAATAGCATTCTGTCATTTCTGGGTCTATCTCTTCAAGAACATGCAACAACGCAGCATTAGACGCCGCATAATCTCCCATCTCAGATAAAATCCCTGCCATATTACAATGGTTCACTGGATTTTTAGGTTCATATTCAACGGCTTTGCCAAAATATTTTAATGCCTTGTCATAACGATACCGATCTAATGAAGAGAGTGCTCTCTCAAAGAAAAAGCCTGCATCCATTGTCAAAGGCAAGACGTTGTTTTTGACAGCTGTAGCTGGCTGTTTCTCATTGTCCAAGTGCAAAGCACCTCCTTTTTCTCACACTCAACAGTATACCATAGTCATGTACATCCTCCCATGAGGAAAAGAGTAGAATCTGCTAGCATTCCCTGTATAAAAGAGAAAAAATAGGTTAAAACCAAGTTGGGAATTATGTAAAATAATAGTATTGGTCGTCATCACATTTGTTTTATTTGTAATACTAGCTACAAGAGGGATTAAAGCGTTGGATCTATATATCGAAGAGAAGACGGTGGGAAATTCATCAAAAACTACATATGTCCCGACTACGAAAGATAACTAGAATAGTAATCTGTAATTAATAGTATTATGTAACTAGATATTAGTTGCTAGAATAAATCTGACAGCTAGGGTTGATGGAGGGAAAGTCCACATTCTTACACTTAGGCAATACCTCCACCTGCTCTTTTCAAACTTCTTACTTTCTAATTTTCAAACTACTTACCTTCAAACTTCCTCTTTCCAAAACCTTTTACTTTTAAGCCTCAGCTAACTTTAGTGAAATCATATCTCGCTTGCGGTTCTGAAAGGTGGCTAGCTCATTTACGCCTAATTCAGAAAGTAGCTTTAACGCAATATCGATATTTTGAAAAACATTTTCAGGCTGATGCGCATCCGATCCTACGGTCATAGAAATGTGTAATTGATGCGCTTGCTCTAAAATACGTCGGCTAGGAAACATTTCCTTACAAGGTTTAGTTAGACCTGAAGCATTAAGCTCAATCGCTACACCAGCATCAGCAATAGCTTTAAGCGCCATCTGTTCTAGCTGTTTCCATTCCTCAGCATGATCTGATGTTGGCACATACTCAAAACGTTTAATGACATCCAAATGACCCATAATATCATAAAACCCTGTTTTAGCCGCCTTGCTTACCGCCTCATAATAACGTCTATATTCGTTCAACACATCTTTACCTTCCCAGTTATGCACCTGACGAAAATCAGAAATATCCCATTCGCCTAAAAAATGAACAGAACCAATTACATAATCCCAAGGATAGTCTTCAATAATGCGGGCAATCTCTTCCTCATACCCTTCAATATAGTCACCTTCAAGTCCTAAGCGAATGTCAATTTGCTCACGGTACTTGTGTTTAAGCTGCAATACTTCTTCTACATAATACGGAAGCTCAGCCATTGGCATCGCCATTTCAGGGTAATACGTGGCAGGATTGACGTGTATGAGTGGCATATGATCGGATAAGCCAAGCTGTGTGATCCCTTTTGCAATCCCTTGCTGCACATATTGCTCTAGTGTTCCTTCCGCATGACCACAACGCGCATGGTGAGTATGATAGTCAATTAGCATGTAACAACCTCCCTTCACAACAAATTGCAATTTTGAAAAAATCAATAGTTCACTCTATCGTGGTACACTAATCCTTACGTGGCCGCTCATGTCGAAGCTGTAATTCCTGCATAATTTCGTCCAATTCAAGCCCTTGCTGACGCAACAACACAAGTAAATGATAGATGAGATCACTCACCTCATAACGAAGCTCTGCATTATCATTATTTTTAGCCGCTATAATCGATTCCGCGGTTTCTTCGCCTACTTTTTTAAGGATTTTATCTAATCCCTTTTCAAATAAATAAGTGGTGTATGCACCTTCCGGGCGAGTTTTGAATCGCTCCTCAATTAACTGCTCTAGCTCTTCCAAAACAGCAAAGCGCTCATCTGCGCCTTGTGCCGAACCTTGTTCAGCTATAGCTTGTACCTTTTGTACTTGCTGTTCCAGCTGTCCTTTCGCCCCCGATACGTTTACGTTTTGAACTGAAGATGCATCAGCTACGCCCTCTTGCCCGTCGTCCGCCATCACAACGTTATGGAAACAGCTAGTTTCCCCTGTATGACACGCAGGCCCTGCACATACCACTTCAAACAGAATCGCATCCGCATCACAATCGTAACGAAAGCCTACAATTTGTTGTGTATTCCCTGAGGTTGCCCCCTTATGCCACAATTCAGCGCGTGAACGGCTCCAGAACCAAGTTTGCTTTGTCTCTAAGCTTTTCAAGAAAGACTCCTCATTCACATAAGCAAGCGTAAGCACCTCTTTAGTATGAAAATCCTGTACAATAGCAGGGCATAACCCTTTATCATCCCATTTAATAGTATCCTTTAGTGACGAAATTGGCATACTCATCGAATCTCCACCCCTTTAAGTCGAAGTTGCTGCTTCACTTCTTCAATTGCCAGCTCTTTATAATGAAAAATACTTGCGGCTAACGCTGCATCAGCTTGCCCCGCAGTGAACACCTCATAAAAATCTTCGCTTTTTCCAGCTCCACCTGAAGCAATAACAGGAATAGAAACAGCGCTACTCACCGCTTTAGTTAAAGCAATGTCAAACCCATTTTTAGTCCCATCCGCGTCCATGCTTGTTAATAAAATTTCACCCGCACCTAGGCTTGTCACGTCTTTCACCCATTGTAAAGCCTTAATGCCTGTTGGCTTGCGCCCACCATGTGTATAGACTTCCCACTCTTCCCAATCTGCATTGTATTTCGCATCGACTGCAACTACAATACACTGGGAGCCAAAATAAGAAGCACCTTCAGAAATTAGCTTAGGGTTCAGCACCGCCGCGGTATTAATTCCAATCTTATCTGCGCCCGCACGTAAAATGGTCTTCATGTCCTCTACCTTTGAAATCCCCCCACCTACCGTAAATGGAATAGAAATTTCACCAGCCGTTTGCCGAACCACCTCGACCATTGTGGCACGCCCTTCATTTGAAGCAGAAATATCAAGAAATACTAGCTCGTCTGCCCCCTCTTGATCATACAATGCAGCTAGCTCTACAGGATCACCTGCATCACGCAGATTGACAAAGTTTACTCCCTTAACCACGCGTCCATCCTTGACATCAAGGCATGGAATAATTCGTTTAGCCAACATCCTGCTTCCCCCCTTTCTTTTTAACATGAGCTTGTAGCTTATTGCCACCTTAACCCCGATTGTGAGATTCAGATATCATTACTATTTACCTGAAGATTACTACCCACCTGAAGTCGTCATGCCCTACATCGCTAATAACCTGCTACGCCTTCTGTATTTCCGCAATCGCTTTTTCTAATGAAATATTCCCTGTATAAAGTGCTTTACCTACAATCGCTCCACCTACACCTTGATCCTTATAACGTGCCAATGCCAATAAATCCTCCTGTACGGTTACCCCACCAGAAGCAATGACCGTTTTACCAGATACCTTCGCTAAATTCACGATAGCTTCTACATTTGGACCCTGCATCATCCCATCTCTAGAAATATCGGTGAAAATAAACGTTTCCGCTCCCTTGGCCGCTAATTGCTGCGCAAGCTCCACTGCTTGGATCGAAGATGTGTTTAACCAACCTCTTGTTGCAACATAGCCGTCTCTAGCATCAATGCCAATCGCAACCTGATCACCATATTGCTGTAGTACTGCGGATGTAAATGCTTCGTCCTCAATCGCAGCCGTTCCGATAATGACTCGACTTACACCTAACGACAGCAACCTTTTGACCGATTCCAAATCTCGAATGCCGCCGCCAACCTGCACAGGAACCCCAACGGCTGACGCAATCTGACCGATTAACTCGTCATTAACTGGATAACCTGCTTTCGCCCCATCCAAGTCAACAAGGTGAATATAGCTTCCCCCTTGCTGTTCCCAAGCCTTTGCGACCTCAACCGGATTTTCGTTGTACACCGTCTCCTGATTGTAATCCCCTTGCACTAGCCTGACACACTTGCCACCACGAATATCAATCGCAGGATATATAATAAATGACATCTCACTGGCCCCCTTATACTTCATTACAAAGACTATTCTCTCAGCTGACAGTTACATTCCCACTCAAGCTTGCTTCTTACCAACAACATTATTTAAAAAGCTTTCCAGCAAAGCCATACCTAACTCACTGCTCTTCTCAGGGTGAAACTGCATTCCATAAACATTGCCACGTCCCACAATCGCGGTCACCTCATGACCATAGTCTGTAACGGCTAACAAATCAGCACGATCTGTAGGCAGTACATGATATGAGTGGACAAAATAAACATAACCTTCCTCTAACCCTGCTAGCAAAGCATCATTTTCCGCTTTAAACTGTAGCTTATTCCAGCCCATATGTGGAATTTTAAGCTCTCCTTCTACAAAGCGTACCACCTTGCCTGGTAAAATCCCAAGCCCCTGATAGTTGCCATGTTCCACACTTTCATCAAACAATAACTGCATCCCAAGGCAGATCCCCAGTAGCGGTTGACCACGTGTAACGACATCCTGTAGCACTTTATCCAGTCCGGTCTGCGACAATTGCTTCATCGCATCTCCAAAAGCACCCACCCCTGGCAAAATAACACCATCTGCCGCCTCAATCTCTGCTTGGCTAGCGGCTACAATGACTTGATGCCCTAAACGTTCTACCGCCTTGCCCACACTATGCAAATTCCCCATGCCGTAGTCAACAATTGCTACTTTCACGATACTACAGCACTCCTTTCGTTGAAGGCACACCAGTTACACGTGGGTCTATGCTTGTCGCCTCGTCTAGTGCACGTCCTAATGCCTTAAAGACAGCCTCCACCATGTGGTGTGTATTTTTACCATAATGAACAATGACATGTAACGTAATTCTTGCCTCAAGTGCAAGCTTCCATAAAAACTCATGTACAAGCTCAACGTCAAAACTCCCTACACGACTAGACGGATACTCCGCTCGATACTCAAAGTGAGGACGATTGCTAATATCTACAACTACTTGGGCCAAAGCTTCATCCATCGGGATAAAGACACTCGCATAACGCTTAATCCCCTTTTTATCGCCTAAAGCTTCACGAAATACTTGCCCTAAGCAAATGCCGATATCCTCCACCGTATGATGATCATCAATTTCGATATCCCCTTGAGCCTTCACATCCAAATTAAATTGACCATGCTTCGTAAATAAATCCAACATATGATTTAAAAACGGCACATCGGTTTCAAGGTTCGTTTTACCCGTTCCATCTATGTCAAAGGACAATTTAATATTCGTTTCATTCGTTTGGCGACTTACTTCACTGCTACGTCCCTGTGAATTACTCATTATAATCACCTATTCCTCTCAACCTGTGTTTTAGGGCTTCTTTACTGTTCCTTACGTGCTTTGCCTTCCTTCGCTAACCGAACCTCAATCGCTCTAGCATGTCCTTCTAACCCTTCACGTCGTGCTAGCTCAATAATGGTGTCTCCGTCTCTAAGTAACGCTTCCTTGCTATAATAAATCAAACTTGATTTCTTAATAAAATCGTCCACATCTACTGGAGATGAAAAACGAGCTGTTCCATTTGTGGGAATAATATGGTTGGGGCCTGCAAAATAATCCCCCACAGGCTCAGAGCTATAAGCACCTACAAAAATCGCACCTGCATTTACAACCTTACCCACGTATTGCATTGGCTCCTCTACCATCAATTCAAAATGCTCTGGAGCGATGCTGTTGATGACATCTATCCCTGCCTCGATTGAATCCACCACGATAATGACACCATAGTCTCGAATAGAAGCTCTAGCAATGTCCTGACGAGGTAGCTCAGCCAACTGGCGCTCCACCTCCTGCTGACAAGCTGTAGCAAAGGAGACTGAAGGTGTCACAAGGATTGCACATGCCATCTCATCATGCTCTGCTTGTGATAACAGGTCTGCCGCCACATAGACAGGATCAGCATGTTCATCTGCTAGCACTGCAATTTCGCTTGGTCCAGCGATACTATCAATGTCTACTGCACCATAGACCTCACGTTTTGCAAGCGCCACATAAATATTTCCGGGCCCACAAATTTTATCGACCTGCTTAATACTATCTGTACCATACGCAAGTGCGGCAATCGCTTGTGCACCACCCACACGATAAATTTCCTTCACCCCTACTTCTGCAGCCGCTACTAGAATATAAGGGTCTATACCTTCCTTCCCACCTGTAGCTGGCGGTGTTACTAATACGATTTCCTTCACGCCCGCCACCTGAGCAGGAATCACATTCATGAGTACCGAAGAGGGATATGACGCTTTACCCCCAGGGACATATACGCCAACACGCTGTAATGGGTGAATAATTTGCCCGAGAATTGTACCATCCTGCTGAACATCCATCCAAGATTCCCGCTTTTGTCTACTATGAAAGGCACGAATGTTATTAGCAGCACTTACGATCGCTTGCACAAATGTAGGCTCTACCTTCAGATATGCATCTTTAAGCTCCTGCTCTGTTACTCGCAATTGGGAGGCTTCGAGCGCTACCCCATCAAGCTCCTTACTATATTTTAATACTGCTTGATCACCTTCTGCCTTCACTTCTGCTACAATTTTCTTTACATCTGCATTTTGCTCTGGTGTACCATAGTCCACATCACGCTGAAGCTTAAATTCCTCTAACGCTACGATTCGCATCCCTTATTCCCCCTCGATCACTTTACTCAGTGCATCACATACCGCTTGGATTTCACTATTTTTCATCCGATAACTTACTCTATTCGCAATGAGACGACTCGTAATCTCAAATATACTTTCCATCTCAACTAAGCCATTCTCCCGTAACGTTTGTCCTGTTTCTACCATATCCACGATTCGATCTGCCAAACCAATAAGAGGAGCAAGCTCAATCGATCCATTTAGCTTAATGACCTCGACCTGCTTCCCTTGCTCACGAAAATACTGCGAAGCAACATTAGGATACTTTGTAGCCACACGCTGCTGAATGCCTGGCTTCCAATCTGGCAAACCAATGACGGACATCCGACATCTCGCAATTCCCAGATCTAATAACTCATATACATCTCGCTTTTCCTCTAGCAAAACATCTTTGCCTACCACACCAATATCGGCAACTCCGTATTCTACATACGTAGGCACATCTACAGGCTTTGCCATAATAAATTCCATTCCCAGATCAGGTAAAGGAATAACAAGCTTACGTGATTCATCTACATCCTTTGGAATGTTTATTCCAGCAATCCGAAACATTTCAGAAGCCTTTTTATAAATTCTCCCTTTTGGCATCGCAACCTTAATAATTTGGCCCAAGCTTCGCTCCCCCTCATTTTACACATCTATAACTAAACCTATATCTTCAGCATTTTGTATAAATGAATTAACTTTCCTACCTTATTCCCGCTCTACGCTATTTAATCAAAAATAATGACCTCACTATACAATTGTTTTCCTTGCTCTTGGTTGCTTTCCGTCTTCTCACTCATGTGCACACTATCGTTGCTTTTATCTACTGCTGTATTGAATTCGCTAGTAATCACTTTGCGCCCTGCTTCTCTTAAAGCATTAGCACGACCAAAAGCCTCTTTACGACGAGCAGCAACATAAGTAATAAGAATCGGAGCCTCATACGCTACCTCAAGCCCATGTACTCCATCTAAAATGCGGTTCGTTTTAATTGAAAACCCTGTTGCAGGTGCAGGACGACCTAACTGCTGAAGCAAATTATCGTACCGTCCGCCATTACATACCGGTGATCCAAGCTCTGATGCGTAACCTTCAAAGGTCATCCCCGTATAATACGTAAAATCGCCGATCATCGTTAAATCTATAACAACATGCTGAGCAACGCCATAATCCTCAAGCACATCCCATATCTTTATTAAATGCTCCATTGCACCTATCGAAAGGGGATGCTGACTTAATTGCTTGGCTTGCGTACAGATTTCTTTGCCACCTCGTAAGCGCAATAGGCCCTCTAGCTCTTTTCTCTGCCCTTCTGCTAAAGATAACGTACCTAATAGCTCCTTATAACCTACATAATCACGCTCTAGCAACTTACCTTTTAATCCTTCACGCGCCTCTTCTGCGGTTGGTAATGTCTCTTGTAGTATTCCGTCCAAAAAACCGACGTGCCCAAGCGCAATTTTAAACTGAGATACGCCCGCGGCTTGGAGGGAAGAGATCGCAAGTGCAATAACTTCTGCATCTGCCTCCGCTGAATCATCACCAACTAGCTCCACGCCCGTCTGGAAAAATTCAGCTTCTCTTCCCGCTTCCTCTTCAATCGTTCTAAATACGTTGGCATGGTAACATAAACGAAGAGGCAGTGGCTCATCCTTAAGTAGTGATGAAACTACTCTAGCAATGGGTGCGGTCATATCCGATCGAAGCACCATCTGCGTCCCTCTGTTATTTAAAAGCTTAAACAATTTATGATCAGAGGTTGAGCTTGCTGTCCCTACGGTTTCGTAATATTCCATCGTTGGAGTCATAATTTGACGGTATCCCCAGCTAGCCATACAAGCTAACATTTTGCTCTCTATGGCACGTAATTTATCTACCGCATAGGGCAAATAATCACGTACACCAATTGGTTTTTCAAATCCTTTAGGCTTAGACAACAAGCTCACCTCATCCATTCATATTTTCATTAAATAAATTACATCAATAAATAGTTAATACTTTTGGGGTAAGATTTATTATAATTTCTTTATCATAATATGCTTTATTATATTAAAGTACTACCATACTACCAAACTAAAGTTAAGTGATATTTTATCATATCTTTTTTAGCTTCGTCAATTATAAAAAAATAAAACCGTTTTGTAGCATGGACTGTCTTAATATATAAGTATGCATACTATAATTTTGCGTTTTGATTATGACCAGTACAGATAGAGAGAAGAGGAAGGAACTTTAATCGTATGACAACACATACATTAGCTTTCGCGGCTTGCCAAGGGGATCAGCAAGCATTTGAGCAATTAATAACTACACATCAAGAAAAGCTTTATCGTATCGCCTTCAGCTATTTAAGAAATGAAGCCGATTCGTTAGAAGCGATTCAAGAAGCGGTATGTCGAGCTTGGGTCAAGTGCTCTCATATCAGAGATCCAGAAGCCTTCATACCTTGGCTCATTCGTGTTCTGATTAATTACTGTATTGATGAGCAAAGGCGGCAAAAGCGGACAACAACCTCCGAGCAAATTGAGCCTGTCCAACAAAGTATTGAAATGGTAAGTGTTCAAAAAATGGATTTACAGACGGCATTAGATAAATTAAAGCCTAAATATCGTCATGTCCTTATTCTTAAATATTATCATGATATGACATTAACAGATATAGCAACGATTTTAGATAAACCAGAAGGAACAGTAAAAACGTGGCTCCACCAAGGTTTAAAGCAGGTGCGGGTTCAAATGAGTCGAGGAGGGATCTACTAACATGGCTAGGCATCAGACGAAACATGAAGCTATACAGAAGGGCAAACAAAAGGGGCAGCAACATACTCAACAACTATTTGAGCAGGCTAGCTCTGATTTTAACTCAACTTTTCCTACCATTCCAGAATATAAATTACAAGCAGCCATTAAGAAAGGCATTGATCGTGGCAACAAGCAAAAAAGATTTAAAAATGGCTTTAAGAAATGGGGCCTACCTACGGGTGCAGTGGTGCTGTGTGCTCTGTTGTTTACGTTAATTTCATTACAACCCAGTTGGACTAAGCTAGTAAATCAAAGTGCAGAGAGTACGAGTACAAGCTCAATGGAAAATATACCTGATTACATTGTGGCCCAATTAAACTCACAAGCCTTACGAAAAGCTGCCCAAAATGGCTTGTACCAACCCATCAACCAAACATCCCAGCAGGATCAATTCTCTTTTACAGTAGATGGGGTGATCGCAGATGGAAAAAGTGCGACAATATTTTATACGATGAATTTGAAGCCAGGCTCACCATATGACAGCATCACTGACCTTTCATTTTTAGATGATAATGGTAATCCTATAGAAACATTTATAAATTTGTCCACTGAAATATTAAATGTTGGTGACGAATATAGTCTTCATATGCGTAACAAAGTGACCATTTTAAGTAAATCAGGCGAATTACCTACAAATTTAATTATGAAAGCATTCCCTAAATTTAGTAAACTTATCTCGTCTAAATTGTTAACCGAAGAAGAGAGGAACAAAGTTTTTGATATAGGCAAAGAATTTAAAGTCTCAATTCCAATAGACAAATCTGTATATTCAGATTTAGTGAAGTACATCCCAATTAATAAGCAGGAACAATCAGCAAACTATGATTTCATTATCGAAAAAGCGATCCTTCATCCAATGAGTACAGAGCTTCAAATTAAAATAAATAAACCCAATGTAGATTTATTTCATAGCTTTATTTTACCTAGCTTGACCATTACAGATGGGGAAACATATTTATCCACTAAAAATATCAGCAGGATTGGTTCTCAAGCCTATAAAAAGGACGCCAACACGATCTCAGTGTATTTCGACAGTATTTATTATTTAGAGCATGATACGATCACATTCCAAGCAGATGGGATCAGGAATAGCTTCAAAGAGCAACCTAAATTAGTCATAGATACTGTTAACAAGAAGCTTATTAGCTCGACAGAGTTAATTAATCTAGAGTCGATAAAAAGTTATAAAGCAAATAATACAACAGAAATAGAGTTGAAAATTAAGAAACATCGAAGTGAAGATGAACTTTTAACCTTCATTTCAGAACTAAAAGATAACAATGGCGTTGAATATCAACCTACGCAAAGACATAAAAGTTTAAATTTAAGCTCAGATGATAAAGAATTTCAAACATTAAGAATAGAGCTTGAAACTAAAAAATATGCTCAACCTTTAACTTTAACTGTAGATAATCTCTATGAAGAGCATTTACAGAAGATTGATATCCCTTTAATCGGCATTCAAAAGAAGTAGTAGACATAAAAACGCAAAAACAGGTAGATCAGAGACTATTACCTTGTTTCATCTCTAGATCTACCTGTTCTTGTTATTTCCATCAAATCACAGTTAACTCTATTTTTCTGCTAACGCTCAAAGCTTGATTTCTTTCTAATTTCTCAAACATATTATTTTCTTAATATTATATTAATCTTTAACATCACTTTTACGCTCCAACACCCGCAGTGGATTACCACCTACAAAGGTGCCAGCTTCCACATCTTTATGCACTACAGAACCTGCCGCAACAACGGCTCCATCTCCAATCGTTACACCTGGTAAAATGGTTGTATTTGCACCAATTAACACTTCATCGCCAATAATAACCTCACCTAATCGGTATTCCTTAATTAGATATTCATGCGCAAGAATCGTGGTGTTATAGCCAATCACGGAGTTCCTTCCAACCGAAATCAGCTGCGGGAAAAACACATCGACCATAACCATCAGACCAAAGGCAGTATGCTCCCCCACCTTCATCTTCAAAAGACGGCGATATATCCAGTTTTTCAAAGGTAAAATTGGACAGTACCTAGCACATTGAATAAAAATAAAATTCAGTACACCTTTAACTGGGTTTACCGTACGGTAGATCTGCCATAAAGCATTTGTTCCTTCTACTGGATATCTCTCCACTTTTCTCACTTTATCATGACTCCAATCTCATAATTCCGTACAATTCAGTCACATCATCAATGACATAAGCAGGATCATATTTTCGAAGCACCTCTGCTCCTTTTAAAGACCAAGATACAGCCACTGAAACAACTCCAGCCGCATTAGCAGCCTGAATGTCTGCTGGACTATCTCCTACCATTATTGTCCGCTTCGGATCAGATCCTAACTGTTCTACGGCAGTAAGCACAGGCTCTGGATTGGGCTTAGGCTCCTTCACATCATCCAATGTAACAATGACGTCAAAGTATTTTAGATAATCAAAGTGCTCTAGTACCCGTTTTGTACTTTCCTTCATTTTTGTAGTGACAATGCCTAATTTTATCCCTTGCTCCTGTAAATGCATGATCACTTCTTTAACATTTGGAAAACCCTTGACCATATTATCATGATGAATGTTACTATAGTCGCGGTAAGCTTGAGCTAAATGAGATACATCCTCAAGTCCTGTAAAAATTTTAAATTGGTGATCTAATGTTAATCCCATATTAGGAATAATTTCTTCCCTCGTAAAGGGCTTGTCCGTATGTTCCCCAAGCACGTGCAAAAAGCCCGAAATAATTAGCTCATTTGTATTTATAATCGTTCCATCTAAATCAAACAATACAGTGTCAATCATAGCTAGTCTCCTTATCCAACTGCTCTCTCTAGTTATAATATTTATGCTAAATCTTTACTTGTTGTATTCAGCTTTTATCATCAATTTTCTGACTATCTTCCGATTTGCGATTATTAGCTTCTATTGAATGTTGTTCTTTTCCACTCGCAGTATTCGAATGCGGCAACTCATCTACACCACTGCTTTTAGTAGATACAATCGGGTCGCTATAATATGCAAGATTTTTAATCGTCATACGGCGATAAATGATCCATGCTACAGCAACAACAACAATAATGATCGGAAGTAGCTGCGAGATACGGATATTGCCATACGCGGCATCTAATGCACCATGCTCAAATCCTAACCACTCCATCGGTGCCCACAACGTGTTTATAAAGGAAGCTAACCATGCTGGACCCTGAAATGCCAAACTATCTGTTCGTACTGCCTCGATAAAGAAGCGTCCGATTGAATATAAAATGAAGTAGCTAAAAAATACTTCACCTGCGCGTACAAATTTTTGTCTTCTTAAAATAAACAAGGCAATTAAAACAAACAAGCTCCATACTGACTCATATAAAAAGGTCGGATGATGGTACACACCTTGAATATTCATTTGATCCACGATAAAGGAAGGCAAGTGAAGGTAGTCGCTTAAAAAGGTTTCTGTCGTAGGCCCACCATAAGCTTCCTGATTCACGAAATTACCCCATCGACCAATCATTTGTCCAACAATTAACCCTGGTGCAAGAATATCCGCGATTCGCCAGAAATCATATCCACGCTTTTTAAACAAAATAACTGCACAGATGATGGCACCAATTAACGCACCATATATGGCAATGCCACCTTCCCATATTTTAAAAATATCCAATAGATTGTCCTTATAGTCATCCCATTTGAAGGCAACAAAATAAAGTCTAGCTCCTACAATTGCCGAGGGAACACCAAATAGCAATACATCCATAAAAAATTCCTGCGGGATGCCAAAGCGTTTTCCTTCACGTATCGCTATCCATAAGCCAATTAAAGCACCCATACCTAATATGAGACCATACCAGCGTATAGTTAGAAAACCACCGATTGAAAAAATAACTGGATCTATCATTAATGTCGCCATGCCTCACACTCCTAAAAATGGATTTTGCATTATTTTTAATAACGCAAAATCCCTAGATTCAACTACAAGAATGTTCAATTACTAATCATTTAATATCTACATGTATTCTTATATTTTTGCTAGTTATAAATCATTATTCATTTTGGTATCTCTACGAGGTTATTCAAGATCGTCCATGTCTTCAGCAATCGTTTCTGTTAACTTCGTAGTAAACTGCAATGCGGCGTTGTAGCCCATACGCTTCAAGCGATAATTCATCGCTGCTACTTCAATGATGACAGCTAAGTTACGACCAGGACGTACAGGAATAGTTGCAAGTGGAACATCGGTATCAATAATCCGAGTAGTTTCCTCGTCCAGACCTAAACGATCATATTGCTTATCTTGTTGCCAAGCTTCTAATCTGACAACTAGCGTAATCCGTTTATTGTTACGAATTGCACCTGCTCCAAATAAAGTCATTACATTAATAATACCAACGCCACGAATTTCTAATAAATGTCTAATGAGTTCTGGTGCCGTACCATGCAACTGATTGTCGGAGGTTTGGCGAATCTCTACCGCATCATCGGCGATTAAGCGATGTCCACGCTTCACCAATTCTAATGCTGTTTCACTTTTACCAATACCACTAGATCCTGTAATGAGCATCCCAACTCCATACACGTCTACCAATACCCCATGGATCGTTGCCGTTGGTGCAAGCTTACGCTCAAGAAAACTCGTAATTCTACTAGACAAAATGGTTGTAGCCATACTACTACGTAAAACAGGGACATTGTTACGAGTACTAATATCAATTAGCTCCTGCGGCACTGCCCATGATCTTGTTACAATAATACATGGTGTATCAGGACTGCTACATAAACGTTCCATACGACTAATACGTTCCGCCTCAGGTAGCATTTCATAAAAGGCCAATTCCGTTTTCCCTAAAATTTGTACACGTTCAGGTGGATGGTATTCAAAATATCCCGCCATCTCTAAACCTGGTCGATACAAATCATCTACCGTAATTGTACGACTCAACCCCTGTTCACCAGACACAACCTCAAGTCCAAACTGGTTCACCATCTCAGACACTTTTACCTTTTTTGCCATGGAGTTCTCCTTTTCCCAATACGATACCCTTAAATGTCGCTAACTATGAGGGCACCTGTGGTTTTAATAATTATGTAAGGAAAACATATATTTAACCTGCTGTCATATGTCTTCCTCTATAAAATAATTACAATTAAAATTAAACCTTCACATGATGAAGTCTACATAATGGAGTATGTATTCATCGTAAAGGAAAATGACGCTTAAATCAATGTTGCTTAACCAATTTACAATAAATATAGGGGGGTGATGTCATTGCATTTAATTACTAGAGTAAAGGGCTGAGTTTTTTTTTTTTCAGCCCCTCCTCATCAAACCGTACGTGAGGTTTTCCCTCATACGGCTTTCCGATGTTCTTCTTTTATGCGCATGCAGATTACA